>NZ_BCTF01000082.1 GCF_001571145.1 Hydrogenophaga flava NBRC 102514 | reverse complement strand
TGTGGCGTACCTCGTTGTAATCGCGCTGCCAGCGCAAGATTTCCTGCCTGGCCTGTGTCAGTGACTCGAACCACTGCTCGTTCAGGCACTCGTCCCTGAACTTGCCGTTGAAGCTCTCGATGTAGGCGTTCTGGGTCGGGCAGCACGCATCGTTGAGCAGATGCCGTACACCGCGAGCTGCCGCCCACGCAATGAAGGCCCGACTGGTGAACTCCGGCCCTTGGTCGGTGAGGATGGCGATCGGGTAGCCGCGGAACTGTGCTGCCCGCTCAAGCAAGCGCACGACCTACTCGCCACCAATGCCGTGGTCCACCGCCGATGTCCACGCACTCTCGGCTGAAGTCATCTACCACCGTCAGGCACTTGAGGCACCGGCCGTTGACCAATGCGTCCATCACGAAGTCCGCACTCCAGGTGCCATTGACATGGCGGCTGCTTTTCAAGGGCTGAAGCTCGCTCATAGGGCGCTTGACCTTGCGGCGTTTGCGCGCCGACAAGTTCGCCAGCTTGTACAGG
>NZ_BCTF01000081.1 GCF_001571145.1 Hydrogenophaga flava NBRC 102514 | reverse complement strand
TGAAGTCCCCTTGAAAACCTGAGCCACCCGGAAGTAGAGAATTCCCCCAGACGGAGTCTCTACATGAAGAAATCCAGATTCAGCGAAGCGCAGATAGTCGGCATCCTCAAGGAAGTCGAGATGGGCGCGAAGGTCGGCGAGACGTGCAGGAAGCACGGCATCAGCGAGCCGACGTACTACAAGTGGAAGAGCCAGTTCTCGGGCATGACGGTCTCGCACCTGTCGCAGCTTCGCCAGCTGCAGGACGAGAACGCCAAGCTCAAACGCATGTACGCCGACCTGGCGCTGATGCACCACGCTCTGAAGGACGTCGTTGACCGAAAGCTCTGACCCCGGAGCGTCGCGAGGTGGTTGTTCAAAGCCTCATGGCCGAGCACGGTATGAGCCAGCGCAGGGCCTGCCAGGCCAGCGGCATCGCCCGTTCCACGTTGCGCTACCGGCCGGCTGCACGCGACGACTCCGGGGTCATCACCTTCATCCAGGCGCACATGGCGCTCAACCCACGCCACGGCTTTGGCCTGCTGTACGACAGCGCCCG
>NZ_BCTF01000080.1 GCF_001571145.1 Hydrogenophaga flava NBRC 102514 | reverse complement strand
TCAGCAGCAGCGATCCGAGCAAAGCCAGCGTGCCGGCGAGCGTGACGATTCCGGCGGGCCAATCGTCGGTGACTTTCCAGGTCACAGGTGTGGACCTGACGGGTGGTGCGGCGGTGACCATTGATGCGACGGCGGCCGGGTACACCGCGCCTGCGACCAAGGTACAGGTGCAGGTGGCTGAGCCGGTGCTGTCGTTGGCATCGGTGAACACGGATCGGAGCGTGGGACAGGCGCGCAATGGCATCTATGTGAGGGTTCGCGGACCGGCGGCAAGTCCTTATGCCGCCAACCAGACCATGGCGACCAGCACGCCTGTGAGCGTGGCTGTGGTGGATGCGAACCCGGCGGGGCTGGTTGACGGGATCTACAGCGCGAGCACGGGCGGGACGGCGATCACCCAGGTGGTGGTGGCTGCAGGCTCCAACGACTCGAACTACGGCTATGTCGGCACGCCGACGATGCCTGGAAGCTACAGGGTCAGTGCTTCGGCGACGGGGATGGCGACGGTGACCTCATCGGTGGTGACGGTCAGTGCGCCGGAGTTGACGTTCAGCCGGGCGACGGAGGTGGTGGGCAAGGGGATGCGTACGTATGGCAGTTCGTTGTCGGTGCAGCGCACGGTCAACGGCTC
>NZ_BCTF01000079.1 GCF_001571145.1 Hydrogenophaga flava NBRC 102514 | reverse complement strand
CCACCAAGGCAAGCCCTGGGGCAAGACGGTGCTCTGGCGCGTCTACTGCGAGCTGCGGTTGAACCTGCCACGGCGCGGCAAGAAGCGGCTGCCTGCGCGTATCAAGCAACCCCTGGAGGCTGCTGGTCAACCCAACCGCGGCTGGAGCTGCGACTTCATGGCCGATGCGCTGTGGTCAGGTCGTCGCTTCAGGACCTTCAACGTCATCGATGAGTTCAACCGCGAGGGCCTGCGCATTGAGGTCGACACCAGCCTGCCGGCTGCGCGTGTCATCCGGGCCTTGAACGAACTGGTGGAGGTGCGCGGTGCACCGCTGTCGATTCGCCTGGATAACGGCCCGGAGTTCATCGCCCACACACTGGCCCAGTGGGCTCAGAGCAAGGGCATCGCCCTGCAGTACATCCAACCAGGCAAGCCCACGCAGAACGCCTATGTCGAGCGATTCAACAAGACCTACCGCACAGAAGTCCTCGATTGCTATGTCTTCGAGTCACTGCAGGAAGTACGTGACATGACGGCTGATTGGCTGCACCGCTACAACCACCATCGGCCCCATGAAGCCCTCGGCCGAATCCCACCGGTCGAGTACCGTGTCAAACTGTTCCCAAACCTCTATTTCTGACTGGCTCAGGAATTCGAGGGGACTTCA
>NZ_BCTF01000078.1 GCF_001571145.1 Hydrogenophaga flava NBRC 102514 | reverse complement strand
AATCCGCGTGGGCTCCTCGTAGGAGCGGATCTCCTGCACCCGCAGGATGTCGATCCCGTATTCCTCCGCGCCCAGGCGGAAGGTCAGGAATTCGCTGGTGACGGCCGGCTGGCCGGCCACCGAACGGCCCTGGGTGGGGCTGGTGTCTTTGTGCATGTCCATGGTCGGGTCCTCGAAGGTGGGGTCAGAAGCTTTCCCAGTCGTCGCTGGCGCCAGCGCTGGCGGTCACGGACTTGGGTGCAGGGGTCGGCTCGGCGGCCGGGGCCGGGCGCTGGGCCTTGGCAGGGGTCTGCAGGGCGGGGCGGGGCGCCGGCGCCTTGGCTGGCGCGGCGGCAACGGGCTTGTGCGCGGCGACCGGCTTGTGCACCGCCACCGGGGTGGCCTTGGGTGCCGAAGACGACTCGCCACCATGCACGCGGAACACACTGACCGCCTTGACCAGCTGGTCGGCCTGCTGGCGCAGGCTGGCAGCGGCGGACGCACTCTCTTCCACCAGCGCCGCGTTCTGCTGCGTGGTCTGGTCCATGTTGCTGACCGCTTCGCTGACCTGGTTCACGCCAGCGTTCTGCTCCTGGCTGGCGCTGCTGATCTCGCCCACGATGTCCGTCACGCGCTGGATCGACTGCACCACCTCCTGCATGGTCGAACCGGCCTGGTCCACCAGGGTGGTGCCCTGCTCGACGCGCTCCACACTGGCGTTGATCAGCTGCTTGATCTCCTTGGCCGCTTCGGCGCTGCGCTGCGCCAGCGT
>NZ_BCTF01000077.1 GCF_001571145.1 Hydrogenophaga flava NBRC 102514 | reverse complement strand
TGGAGTTGACCCGATTCCGTGGACACATCATTCTTTGTGTTCAAGGAGTCGCAAATGTCCAAAGTACGACCGCCGTACCCGGCGGAATTCCGCCAGCAGATGGTCGAGCTGGTTCGAGCGGGTCGCTCACCAGCGCAGCTCTCGCGTGAGTTCGGTGTCACCGCCCAGTCCATCACCAACTGGGTTGGCCAGGCAGCCATTGACGATGGCAAGCCTTTGCCGGGCAAGGAGGTCCTGACCACAGCCGAGCGGGAAGAGCTCGTTCGTCTGCGCCGGCAGTTGCGCCAGGTCCAGATGGAGCGCGACATCCTGGCAAAGGCTACGGCCTGGTTTGCCGGTCGCAGCGATGCGACTTCAACGAAGTCTTCGGACTCGTGATGGCAAACCAGGCCGAGCTTCCTGTGCGCACCATGTGCCGCGTCCTCGGGGTCTCAGCCAGCGGCTTCTATGCCTGGCGAGACCGCGCCCCTTCACCGCGCAGCATTGCCAACGCGGTGATGACCGAGCGCATCCGCCAGATTCACCAGGACTCTTACGAGTCCTACGGCATGCCCCGGGTGCGAGCCGAGCTCATCGAGCAAGGCGTGTGCATCAGCCGCCAGCGTGTGGCCCGTCTCATGCGGCAAGCCGCTATCCACGGCATCAGCAAGCGCCGCGGCTTCACCGTCACCACCCGCCGCGACAAACGGCAGACCCCGGCCCATGATCTGGTCAATCGCCGCTTCCACGCCACTGGCCCGAACCAGCTGTGGGTGGCCGAC
>NZ_BCTF01000076.1 GCF_001571145.1 Hydrogenophaga flava NBRC 102514 | reverse complement strand
GATCTGGTTGTTTTTCTTCTTTGGATGAAATTTTAAAGTTCACCCATCGCGAAAGAATTTCTTCCGAAACACAACGCAAAGAAGCGAAACCACCGCGAAAAGACACCCGACCCCCGGGCCGGCACCATCACTTCACCGTTTCACCTCTCCTTGAAAGGAAGCACCATGAAAGCCTCTTACCTCTCCAGCATCGCCCTCGCCGTGGCCGCCCTCTCGGCCGGTCAGGCCTTCGCCGCCGACGCCGACGCACCCCTGACCCGCGAGCAGGTCCGCGCCGAACTGATCCAGGCCCAGCAGGCCGGCGACGTGATCGGTGACAGCGAGTCCGGTCTGACCCTGCGCGAGATGTACCCCAACCGCTACCCGGCCGCTGCCACCGCCCAGGCCAAGACCCGCGCCGAGGTCAAGGCCGAGCTGGCCGCCGCCCAGCGCGATGGCAACGTGATCGCCGACAACGAGTCCGGCCGCACCGCCCGCGAGATCAACCCCACGGCCTACGCCGCCGCGCCCAAGGGCCAGGCCCTGACCCGCGAGGAAGTGCGCGCCGAGCTGCGTGCTGCGCAGGAAAGCGGCAACGTGATCGCCGACAACGAGTCCGGCCGCACGCTGCGTGAGGTCTACCCGAACCGCTACCCCAAGGATGTCGTGGCCCAGGCCAAGACGCGTGAGCAGGTCAAGGCCGAACTGGCCGAAGCCCAGCGCACGGGCGACATCATTGCCGACGGCGAAAGCGGCAAGAAGCTCAACGAGCTCTACCCCAGCCGTTA
>NZ_BCTF01000075.1 GCF_001571145.1 Hydrogenophaga flava NBRC 102514 | reverse complement strand
TTCGAGGCCGCGTGCTCGGTGCGGGCGCTCAGGTCCTGGTTGCCGGCGGCGATTTCACTGGATGCGGTGTTGATGGAATCGGTCGCGCTGCGCACCTGCCCCACTGTCCGGGCCAGCGAATGGGTCATGGTGCCCAGGGCATTGAGCAGGTCGCCCAGCTCGTCCTTGCGATGGGTCTCGATGCGCTGGGTGAGGTCGTTGTCGGCGATGCGCTGGGCCACGCCCACCGCCATGGCGAGGGGCGTGGTGATGCTGCGCGAGATCACCCACGCCGCCGCCACGCCCACCAGACCGGCCAGCACGCCCAGCACCGTGAGCCAGAAGGCGCTGCTGTCGTTCTTTTCACGCAGCTCGGCCGACAGGCGATCGATCTCTTCGCGCTGCAGCGCCTGCAGGGACAGCATGCCCGCCAGATACGCATCCGCGGCCGGACGGAATTCGCCATTCAGCTTGGCCAGCGCCTGGTCGGCCTGACCCTCTTTCTTCAAAGCGGTGATGTCGTCGCGCACGCGGATGAACGTGGCCCGCGACTGCGCGAGCTTGGCAAACACCTCGCGCTCGCGGTCGTTGGACAGCAGTCCTTCGATCTGCTTCTGCAGCGTGCTGGAGATCTTGCTGGCCTCCTTCACGTCGTCGGCAAAGAACTCCACCAGGGAAGGGTCGGCGCTGCGCGCGATCGCCCCCGTGCGGCGCACGCCTGCGTTGACGTTGGCGTACCAGTCGCTGACCGCGCGCTCCTTGGTCAGTGGCACATCCATCATCGCGCGCGTCTGCGCCGCCGAGTCCTGGAGCCGCAACAAGGCAGTGACGGTGATCGCGACCAGCAAGCCCACCAGCAGGCTGAAGCCCAGGCCCAGTCGCTGACCGATCTTGAGGTTGTTGAGTGTCATGTCTGTTCAGCCTGTGAAAGTGGGTTCAGGATTCGGTACGGAACGTGGCCACGACCTGGGCCAGACGGGCGGCCTGGTCCTTCAGGCTCTCGGCGGCGGCCGCGCTTTCCTCGACCAGCGCCGCGTTCTGCTGCGTCATCTGGTCCAGCTGAGTCACCGCCACATTCACCTGGCCGATGCCTT
>NZ_BCTF01000074.1 GCF_001571145.1 Hydrogenophaga flava NBRC 102514 | reverse complement strand
CGGCCGGCGCAGCCGGCCGGCCCTAATTTATTTATAGGGCATATCTCGACCGAGAAGGACGAGAACCTAGGAAACATGCGGCTTCCAGCCGTGTTGCCGTCCCCTGCGGGGTTTTACATCATGAAAAAAGAGGTGTCACATGGGCAAGCGTCCCGGTAGTCGTCAGCGTGAACTGAGGCGCTCGCCTCGCGGAATGGCTCTTTCCTCGATTAGTCCTGCTGTCAAGGCGGGCTATGTCGGGCCGAACGCCTTTGGTCTCTTGGGTCGCCTTGTAGCTCGGTTGGACGTTCCGGCTCCATCTGTGCTGGTTGATCCTGAGCGCGCAGAGGCGGTGCTGAAGGAGAACTACGAAGCATTCATGAGGGGGCCTGAGCCCTCGCCCTCGCCTGTGGCTTCTGTGGCCTCCGAGGTTTGGTCTGAGGTCACTAAGGGGCGCGGCGTGACGTTGGCCAATGGCCGCGAGGTCCCTGGTGACGACTGAAGCCCTGGCGGCGCTGGGGGCGCTGGCGCTCCTGGCTCTTGCGATCGGGAGGGCTGCACGCGAAGTCCTCCTGTAGGCGTCCACAAGCGAGAAAGCCCGGGCCTGCCTGCCCGGGCTTCTCTGACCAATCTCAAACTGAGTAGGAGTTCGAAATGGCTAAAGCCGATGGTATTGCAGCTGAGCATCCGATCAAAGCTGCGTGGAAGGAAATGTGGGGTCACCAGTGCGAGGCGCTCTCTCTGTGCGAGCTCTTCAAATCTGACAGCCTTGATGCTGAGTCGTGGTCCTACCTCGCTCGCGGCGTGCTTCAGCGGTTCTCGGATGCTGCGGACGTGCTGAGCCGGGCCTACACCCTGGACGGTCTGAGTCCCCTCACCTCCTATGAACCTGCCGAGGATGCGGGGGATGGCGCCGGGGTGGTCAATGGGGGGATGGGGGCCGTGGCCCCCATGGGGACCGAGGTGGTCGACGGCGAATTGACCAGTTCGCGGAAGTAACTCAGGTACAGCCAATCACGGTCGTTCGCGGCCTGATTGGCAATTAATTAACCTTAGAGTGCAATTCTTTCGCTATGATTAATTCATCGTCCCGATATACATCGT
>NZ_BCTF01000073.1 GCF_001571145.1 Hydrogenophaga flava NBRC 102514 | reverse complement strand
ATGGCATCGGCCAGGTCAACACCGCGGTCAACCAGCTCGACCAGATGACACAACAGAACGCGGCGCTCGTGGAAGAGAGCGCAGCCGCCGCGCAAAGCCTCAGGGAGCAGGCCACTCGACTGGCCCAGGTGGTGGCGACGTTCCGCACAGAGGGTACGACCCACGCGTAACCGCGCCACCGACCACAACCCACGAAACGACAAATGAAATTCAACAACCTCAAGATTGGCCAGCGATTGGGCCTGGGCTTTGGCGCCGTTCTGCTGCTGCTGTTGCTGCTGACGGCGGTGGCGTTCAACGCCGTGACCTCCGCGACCGCGGGACAGAAGCGCCTGCTCGAAATGAACCGGCTGGTGAAGCTGGCCGACGATTGGGTGGCCAGCACGCAGCTGAACGTCACCCGCGTGATGTCGATGGCCAAGTCGGCCAACCACCCCGAGGTGGAGAGCTACTTCAAGCCGCTGATGGCCCAGACCACCGAACGCATCAACGAGCTGCAGAAGGAACTGGAAACGGCGATCGGGTCCGAGCAGGGCAAGGCCCTGCTGGCCGACATCGGCGCGCGGCGCAAGGAGTACATCGAGGTGCGCAAGACCTACTTCGACGCGCTCAAGGCGGCGGACCCGGCCGCCGCGGCCATGCTGACCGAGAAGCTGCTGCCCGCGGCGCAGCGTTACATCGGCACCATGCAGGAGCTGCAGAAGCACGAGCACGCGCTGCTGGCCCAGGAAGTGGAGCAGTCCAGCGCTGCGCTGTCCAGCCAGATGGGCTTCATCGTCGTCCTCTCCTGCGCTGCCCTGGCGGTGGGCGTGCTGGTGGCCTGGCGAGCGGCCCGCTCGGTGTCGGTGCCGGTGGCCGGCGCGGTGCGCGCCGCGCGGGCGGTGGCCGATGGCGACCTGACCCAGCCGCTGGTCGTGGACCGGGGCGACGAGCTCGGCCAGCTGCAACAGGCCCTGGCCGACATGAAGACCTCGCTGGTGTCCACCGTGTCGCAGGTGCGCGACGCCAGCGACAGCATCAACGTGGCCTCGCGCGAGATCGTCTCGGGCAACCACGACCTGAGCGCCCGCACCGAACAGGCGGCCAGCAA
>NZ_BCTF01000072.1 GCF_001571145.1 Hydrogenophaga flava NBRC 102514 | reverse complement strand
AGCTTGACGGTGATCGACACGTTGTCACCAGGCATCACCATTTCCTTGCCTTCGGGCAGCTCGATGGCGCCGGTCACGTCCGTCGTGCGGAAGTAGAACTGCGGGCGGTAGTTGTTGAAGAACGGCGTGTGACGGCCACCTTCGTCCTTGGACAGCACGTACACCTCACCGGTGAAGTGCGTGTGCGGCTTGATGGAGCCGGGCTTGCACAGCACTTGGCCGCGCTGCACTTCTTCGCGCTTGGTGCCGCGCAGCAGGATACCGACGTTGTCGCCAGCCTGGCCTTGGTCCAGCAGCTTGCGGAACATTTCCACGCCGGTGCAGGTGGTCTTCTGAGTGGCCGCGATACCGACGATTTCGATTTCTTCGCCAACCTTGACCACACCACGCTCGATACGGCCGGTCACCACGGTGCCGCGACCGGAGATGGAGAACACGTCTTCCACGGGCATCAGGAAGGCGCCATCAACGGCACGTTCCGGGGTGGGGATGTAGCTGTCCAGCGCGTCGGCCAGGCGCATGATGGCCTGTTCGCCCAGATCGCCCTTGTCGCCTTCGAGTGCCAGCTTGGCCGAGCCCTTGACGATGGGGGTGTCGTCGCCAGGGAAGTCGTACTTGGAGAGCAGCTCGCGCACTTCCATTTCGACCAGTTCCAGCAGCTCGGCGTCGTCCACCATGTCGCACTTGTTCAGGAACACGATGATGTAAGGAACGCCCACCTGACGGGCCAGCAGGATGTGCTCACGGGTCTGGGGCATCGGGCCGTCAGCGGCCGAGCACACCAAGATGGCGCCGTCCATCTGAGCGGCACCGGTGATCATGTTCTTGACGTAGTCGGCGTGGCCGGGGCAGTCCACGTGGGCGTAGTGGCGGTTGGCCGTCTCGTATTCCACGTGCGCGGTGTTGATGGTGATGCCGCGGGCCTTTTCTTCGGGAGCCGCGTCGATCTGGTCGTAGGCCTTGGCGGCGCCACCGAACTTGGCAGCCAGCACCGTGGTGATGGCAGCCGTCAGCGTCGTCTTGCCGTGGTCCACGTGACCAATCGTGCCCACGTTCACGTGCGGCTTGGTCCGCTCAAATTTCTCTTTTGCCA
>NZ_BCTF01000071.1 GCF_001571145.1 Hydrogenophaga flava NBRC 102514 | reverse complement strand
GATGGCGTGAGCGGAGGATGGAAGGAACAATGGCGGCATGAAGCAGCAAGACCTTGGCCTGAATCTGAGTACGCGGCGCACGCGCAAAGCGGTGTTTCTGGACGAGATGAATCTGGTGGTTCCGTGGACCGACTTGCTGTCGCTGATTGAGCCGCATGCACCACGGGCCAAGACTGGACGCCCGCCTTTTGAACTGGTGACCATGCTGCGCATTCACTTCCTTCAACAATGGTTTGGGTTGAGCGACCTGGCGATGGAAGAGGCCTTGTTCGAGACGACGCTGTATCGCGAGTTTGCTGGGCTCTCCAGTGTCGAACGCATCCCCGACCGGGTCAGCATCCTGCGCTTTCGCCATCTGCTCGAAGAGCACCAGTTGGCGCCCCAGATGCTGGCCGTGGTCAACGCCACGCTGGCCGACAAAGGCTTGATGCTCAAGCAGGGCACGGTGGTGGACGCCACCTTGATAGCCGCGTCCAGTTCGACCAAGAACCAGGGCGGCGAGCGTGACCCCGAGATGCATCAGACCAAGAAGGGCAATCAGTGGCATTTCGGCATGAAGTGCCATATCGGCGTGGATGCCGATTCCGGGTTGGTGCACACCGTGGTCGGCACAGCGGCCAACGTCAATGATGTGACGCAGGCCAGCGCGTTGGTCCACGGCGAAGAAGCAGACGTGTTCGCCGATGCGGGCTATCAGGGTGTGGCCAAGCGAGAAGAGGTTCAAGGCATCCGAGTCAACTGGCACGTGGCCATGCGCCCCGGCAAACGCCGAGCGCTGAACAAGGACAACCCCATGGGCGCGGTGCTCGACCAGCTTGAGCACGTCAAGGCCAGCATCCGCGCCAAGGTGGAACATCCGTTCCGGGTCATCAAGCGCCAATTCGGGCACGTGAAAGTTCGCTATCGCGGACTGGCCAAGAACACAGCGCAGTTGCATACGCTGTTTGCGCTCTCCAATCTGTGGATGGCGCGGCGCCGACTCTTGCAGGGCGCGCAGGCATGAGTGCGTCTGCAAACGGCCAGGTGGCCGCCACGAGGGCGAAAGTGGGCGGGGAAAACGCAGAAGCTGCGTCAGATTCACTGCTTCAGAGTCACCCTGTTTCATGTCGCGGCAAGCAGGTCGCTATCGGCCGGCGCCAAACTTGTTTTGAACACCATCCC
>NZ_BCTF01000070.1 GCF_001571145.1 Hydrogenophaga flava NBRC 102514 | reverse complement strand
CGCCGATGGTGGCGCGCCCAACATCAACCAGTACGGCAACTCTTACCAACTGCTCCCGGCTGAATGGGTAGGACCGTTCTACCTCCAGTAAGTGAGGGCGCCGCTCCTGCATTTTTTTGGTCCCGTCGTGACGGAGGGCTGCGGTTGTTCTCCATAGAATGGAGCCCAGTCATCTGATGATGTGCGGGCTCCCAGCAAGCCTCACCCAGCTCTTTTGCGCCAAACGACACCGGGGTGACACAGCCCCGTGGGAAGGAACGAATGCAGATCCATGCCAAGTCATGTTTCTCCATGTTGCTGGTGGCGCTGGCCAGTGTGTCGATCTTGACTGCTTCCGGCCTGGCGCATTCGGAAGTGAACTCTCCTGGCCAAGTTGAAGCGCTCGCTGGCAAGTCCCATCGAGTTACTGACCAGCGCGGCGAAACGCCGGGCAGCGCTCAGTCCTCCCGCACGATCGTGGCAAGTCTGGAAGCCACGCGTTTGAGTGGTCCGGCGCCGCTGGCGGTGCAGTTTGACGCTACCGGTACCACTTCCAGTCTGGCGGGTCAGCACCCGTTCCACCAGGTCCGCTACTCCTTCAATTTCGGTGACGAGCGGGGCCAGACATGGCCGATATCGGGTCTGCCCAAGAATGTGCAGTCGGGCGGTCCTCTGGCGGCACACGTATTTGACGAGCCCGGCACCTATCAGGTGCGTGTCCGCGCAACCGATCTGGCGGGGGGGTACTCGGAGCGCTCGGTCAGCGTGGAGGTACTCGATCCCAACGTGGTCTATGCGGGGACGGGAACGATCTGCGTGTCGGCGGCGGGCAACTTCTCGGACTGCCCGGACGGGGCGTCGCGCGTGGCGATGGTTCCCAGTTCAGCGGCGCTCAACAGTCGTCGGGTGTTGTTGCGCCGAGGTGAGACGTTCGGCTCCATCGAGATCGGACATGGCAGCCAGAACGTGCAGGTGGGGGCGTTCGGAACCGGTGCGAAGCCTCGGGTGAATCGCGTGCTGGTGGGTGGCATAGGTCCTACTTCGTCGGCATTCCCGCGCGACATCACCGTCATGGATCTCAACATCCTTCAGAGCCTGGAGCAGTTCGTGACCATGTCTCGTCTGCTGGTCTACCGCAACACCTTCGACGTGCCAACGGGTGAGCTCACCACGGCCCAGATCAATTTGGCCAGTGCGCTGGCCTACATCGTTCAGAACCACAAGCTCGCCCCCAGCCAGTACCACCAGCCCAGGGAACTGTTTGTTGTAG
>NZ_BCTF01000069.1 GCF_001571145.1 Hydrogenophaga flava NBRC 102514 | reverse complement strand
CTGCTCCTGCTCCTGCTCCTGCTCCTGCTCCTGCTCCTGCTCCTGCTCCTGCTCCTGCTCCTGCTCCTGCTCCTGCTCCTGCTCCTGCTCCCTCGGGTGCGCCGACAGGCTATACCTTGTGCGCGACAGAATGGAATCATTGTGGGTTCAGCGGCTCTGCCAATGTGGTGTACGGCGCCCGCACGACGTGGACTGCTCCCCGCACATTCACCGGCGGAGTGGCTTGCAACAACACCACTTTCGGTGATCCTCTGTCAGGTGTGGCCAAAGCCTGCTATGTGAGAACGGCCACGGCACCTGCACCTGCACCTGCTCCGGCACCTGCTCCGGCACCTGCTCCTGCTCCTGCTCCTGCTCCTGCTCCTGCTCCTGCTCCTGCTCCTGCTCCTGCTCCTGCTCCTGCTCCTGCAGGACAGCCCTCGACGTCGGTGGTTGCCCGACTGGAAGCCACCCGGTTGACCGGCCCGGCGCCGCTGGCGGTTCAATTCGATGCGACAGGCACAACCTACAGCGCAGTTGGCCAACACCCGTTCCACCACGTGCGATATGCATTCAACTTCGGGGATGACCGGGGTCAAACCTGGGCCATCTCTGGTCTTCCGAAAAATGTGCAGACCGGTGGTCCGCTGGCTGCTCACGTGTTCGACCAGCCCGGCACCTACCAGGTGCGTGTCCGCGCCACCGACCCCACCGGCGGTTACTCGGACAGGACGGTAACGATCGAGGTTCAGGACCCCAATGCCGTGTTTGCCGGCACCCAGACCATCTGTGTGTCCGCGGTGGCCAACTTCGCTGGTTGCCCCGCAGGCGCCTCCCAGGTGACTGCAATGCCTTCATCGGCGAGCTTCAACAATCGCCGCGTGCTGCTTCGCCGTGGTGAGACGTTCTCTTCCATCGGCGTTCCCCACGGTAGCCAGAACGTTCAGATCGGAGCATTCGGCACTGGCGCGAAACCCCGGATCAGCAGTGTTGAAGTGGGCGCGTTGGGGCCAACTTCCTCGGCGTTCCCGCGTGACATCACCGTCATGGACCTGAACATCCTTCAGCGCTTTGAACAGTACGTGACGATGTCGCGTCTGCTGCTCTACCGCAACACCTTCGAAGTTCCGACGGGTGAGTTCGTTGCAGCACAGATCAACATCGCCAGCGCGCTGGCCTACATCGTTCAGAACCACACACTGGCGCCGAGTGATTACATCCAGCCCCGCGAACTGTTCATTGTGGAGAACCAGCTGCGTGGCAGCACGGCCAATCCGCACA
>NZ_BCTF01000068.1 GCF_001571145.1 Hydrogenophaga flava NBRC 102514 | reverse complement strand
GAACCGCCCCGGGTTTCGTGGAGGCCGGTTGGTTTAAGTCAGGCCGCCACCATGGAGGACTGACTGGCGAGTTGCCGGTAGTAGTTTGCCTCAGCCTCTGCAGGCGGTATGTATCCGATGGGTCCGAGCAGCCTGTGATGGTTGAACCAGGACACCCATCCCAGCGTGGCCAGTTCCACCGATTCACGGGTTGGCCAGGACCTTCGATGGATCACCTCGGCCTTGTACAGCCCGTTGATCGTCTCGGCCAGGGCGTTGTCGTAGCTGTCGCCCTTGCTGCCCACCGAGGGCTCGATGCCAGCTTCTGCGAGCCGTTCGCTGTAGCGGATAGAAACGTATTGCGACCCCCTGTCGGAATGATGAATCAATGCGCCATCACGCTCGGGTTGTCGGGCATACAGCGCCTGCTCCAGGGCATCCAGAACGAATTCCGTGTGCATGGAACTGCTGACCCGCCAACCCACAATGCGCCGGGCGTACACGTCGATCACGAAGGCCACGTACAGCCATCCTTGCCAGGTCGAGACGTACGTGAAGTCCGACACCCAAAGCTGGTTGGGTCGCTCGGCCTTGAACTGTCGGTTGACCCGGTCCAGTGGGCACGGGGCCTTCATGTCGCTGATCGTGGTGCGCACCACCTTGCCGCGGCGCACACCCTGCAAGCCCAGGCGCTTCATCAAGCGCTCGACCGTGCAGCGAGCAATGGCGACTCCCTCTCGGTTCATCTGCTTCCAGACCTTGTCTGCGCCGTAGACCCGCATGTTGGTCTGCCAGACGCGTTCAATGTGCGGCACCAAGGTGTCGTCACGCTGAGTTCGCTGACAGCGCAGTTGGGGGTTGCGTTGGTGAGCGGCGTGACGCCAATAGCCTGACGGGGCGATCTGCAGCACCTTGCAGATCGACTCGACCCCGTAGGACAGTCGATGCTGGTCGACGAAGTTGTTCAGGACTTCAGACGGCGGTCGAGCTCCGCCTGGGCGAAAAACGCGCTGGCCAGTTTGAGGATCTCGTTGGCCTTGCGCAGCTCTTTGACCTCGCGCTCCAGCGCCTTCATCTGTTCACGCTCGGAGGTCGTGATGCCGTCACGTACGCCGGTATCGATCTGGTCTCGCTTGACCCATTCGTGGAGGGTCTGTGGCACGCAGCCGATCTTGGGGGCGATGGATTCAATGGCCGCCCACAGGGAGGGGTACTCGCTGCGGTGCTCGCGCACCATGCGAACAGCGCGTTCGCGGACTTCGGGTGAAAACTGGTTCGACTTCTTGCTCATGGCTCAATCCTCTCAGAGAAAAGAGCCTCCTCAAAACCCGGGGCGGTTCA
>NZ_BCTF01000067.1 GCF_001571145.1 Hydrogenophaga flava NBRC 102514 | reverse complement strand
GGGTGGATTCAACTGGTCGTTGCAACACCTTCAACCAGGAGGTGTTTATGGGACGACCCGCAGGATGGATGACGCAGTTGACGGGGAGGGACGCAATGCGCTCTCCTGGTGCGCCGTCGCTTCGGCGTGAGACTGAGCGGCAGTTCTGGAAGCAGATCGCGACCGGAATCACGAGCGAGAAGGCGGCAGAAGCCGTGGGCGTGTCGCAGCCGGTGGGCACTCGCTGGTTCCGTCATCGTGGCGGCATGCCATTGTTTCTGTCCAAGCCCGTGTCTACGAGGTATCTGTCATTCTCGGAGCGAGAGGAGATCGCACTCTTGCGAGCTCAAGACGTTGGCGTGAGGGAGATCGCTCGTCGTCTGGGACGTAGTCCATCGACCGTCTCACGGGAGCTGACGCGCAACGCTGCCACGCGAGGCGGGAAGCTCGATTACCGGGCATCAGTCGCGCAGTGGAAGTCCGAGTTGGCGGCCAGACGGAACAAGCCGGCCAAGCTCGTGAAGAACCCGCGTCTGCGCCAATACGTCCAAGAACGGCTGGAAGGCAAGATCCACGATGCCAAGGGAAGAGAGATTGAAGGGCCTCGGCAGGCTGCGTTCATCGGGCGCAACAAGCCCCATCGCGGGGACCGCAAGTGGGTCAATGGCTGGTCGCCAGAGCAGATTTCAAACCGGCTGCTGCTCGACTTCCCGGATGATCTGTCTATGCGCATCTCGCACGAAGCCATCTACCAGGCCCTGTACATCCAGGGCCGAGGCGCCCTGAAGCGCGAGCTGGTGAGCTACCTGCGCACAGGGCGCGCTTTGCGCGTGCCCCGGGCCAGAGCCCAGGCCAAAGCGTGGGCACATGTCAGTGAGGAGGTCATGATCTCCAGCCGTCCTGCAGAGGTAGAAGACCGTGCAGTCCCTGGACACTGGGAGGGAGACTTGATCATCGGCTTGGACAGGTCGGCCATTGGTACGCTGGTGGAACGGGCGAGCCGCTTCACGATGCTCGTGCACCTGCCGCGTGAGTCGGGATATGGACTGAAGCCCCGCACGAAGAACGGTCCCGCGTTGGCAGGTTACGGTGCCATCACCATGGCCAATGCCCTCAAGAGAACGGTGACGAAGCTGCCTACCCAGCTCTGGCAATCATTGACCTGGGATCGCGGCAAAGAGCTGTCCGACCATGCACGGCTGACCATCGAGTCAGGGATGAAGGTCTTCTTTGCCGATCCGCGCAGTCCATGGCAGCGCGGCACCAACGAGAACACGAACGGCCTGCTGCGCCAGTACTTCCCCAAGGGCACCGACCTGTCTCGGTGGAGCGAGCAAGAGATTGAAGCCGTGGCATTGACACTGAACAACAGGCCACGCAAGACGTTGGACTGGAAGACACCAGCGGAAGCACTGAATGACTACCTAAAATCCGTCGCTTAACCCGGTGTTGCGACGACCGGTTGAATCCACCC
>NZ_BCTF01000066.1 GCF_001571145.1 Hydrogenophaga flava NBRC 102514 | reverse complement strand
GCTGATGAGCAGCCCCGACATGGGGCTGATGGACAGCGGTTCGCAGAGCCTGCAGTAAGCCATGAAGACACCAACCATCAACAACCGCTCGCTGGCACGTCGCGTCGCGCTGCTGGCGGTGGCCATGCTCTCCGGTGTGCTCGTGACGATCAGTGTCGTCATGAGCATGGTGGCCGAGGACCGCTCGCGCGAGCGGATCGTCCAGTGGGTGGGTGACAAGACCCAGTCGGTGGCCGATTCGGTGGACGCCTTCGACGCCACCGCGCGCCTGATGACCGACCGCGCCTACCGGCCATTCCGGGCCAAGTTCTCCCAGTTTTTTGAACTGGACGAGGCCAGCGGACTGATCAAGAGCTGGTCGTTCCGCCTCAACGGCGAAACGGGCGACGTGGACGACTTCAACAAGATGACCGGCGGTGTGGCCACCGTGTTCATGCGCAAGGGCGAGGACTTCGAGCGGGTGACCACCTCGCTCAAGAAGGAAAACGGCGAGCGCGCCGTCGGCACCCTGCTGGCGCGCGACCACCCGGCCTACCCGCTGATGCTGCAGGGCCAGAACTACACCGGCCGCGCCGTGCTGTTCGGCAAGCCCTACATGACGCACTACGAGGCGCTGAAGGACCACACCGGCAAGGTGGTGGGCATCCTGTTCATCGGCTTCGATCTCTCGGACTTCCAGACCGCGCTGCAGAAGCTGGTGAGCGAAGCCCGCTTCTTCGACAACGGCTCCACCGTGATCATCGATCCGCGCAAGAGCGATGCGGACGCGGTGTTCGTCGTGCACCCCACGGCGGCGGGCAAGAAGGTGCTGGAGGTCTATCCCTCGGCCGGGCCGCTGCTGGCGAGCCTGCGGGCCACGCCCGACGCCTTCGTGGCGGACACCACGCCGCTGGTCTCGAACGAGCTGTCCAGCCCCTGGGTGGTCAAACGCTCCACCAAGGCCGGTGGCTGGTGGGTGGTGGCCGAGGTGTCGGACGACGAGGCCATGGCGGCGCACTGGGCCACCATGTACGCCTTCTGGGGCCTGCTGGCTGCGGCCACCGCCCTGCTGGGGCTGGGCCTGTACTGGCTGGTCCGGCGCAATGTCACCCGTCCCCTGGGGGACCTGACCGTCGCGGTCACGGCCGTGGCCCAGGGCGACCTGAGCCAGCGCTTCGCCACGGACCGCAATGACGAGATCGGACGCCTGGTGCGCGAGGTTGAAGACATGCGCCAGCGCTTTGTCGGCATGATCGGCGCGCTGCGCACGGCCAGCGACAGCATCGGCACGGCCAGCGCAGAGATCGCCTCGGGCAACCAGGACCTCTCCAGCCGCACCGAGCAGGCGGCCAGCAACCTGCAGCAGACCGCGGCCTCCATGGAGCAACTGACGGGCACCGTCAAGAACAGCGCCGACGCGGCGCGCCAGGCCAACCAGCTGGCCGCCAACGCGTCCGAAATCGCCGTGCGCGGCGGTCAGGTGGTGG
>NZ_BCTF01000065.1 GCF_001571145.1 Hydrogenophaga flava NBRC 102514 | reverse complement strand
CGTGGAAGAGAGCGCGGCTGCCGCCGAGAGCCTGAAGGACCAGGCCGCTCGACTGGCCCAGGTGGTGGCCACCTTCAAGGTCGACAGCGCTGCCCGCGCGATGGTGTCGTCTGCGCTGCCCGCAGCAACCCCGGCCGCCCCGGCGGTACCGGCCACCACCAAAGCGGTGCAGGCGCCCCAGGCAGCGGTTTCGGTGCCGGCAAAAACAGCGGAAAAGGCACCGGCCCAGACGGCCGCCCAGCGGGTGCAGCGTGAACAGCCCGTCAGGCAGACGCCCAAGGCGCCTGCGGCTGCCTCATCCCCGTCCGTACCCCCTGCCAGGGTGGTGGCCAGCGCCAGCACCGAAGGCGACTGGGAAAGCTTCTGAATCATAAAAAAACAAGGCGAGTCTCATCATGTGGATCCGGTCTTTCATGCGTCACTTTTCCATCCGTTTCCGAATGATCGGCGCCATCGGCGTCGTGCTGGCCCTGCTGTTCGTGGTGGGCAGCGCCGGCCTGTGGGGCATGCAGCGCATGCAGGCCCTGAGCCAGGAGTTCGTCGATCACGCCTTCCATGAAACCGTCGAGCTGTCGAAGCTGCGGCTGGCCATGGCGGACCTCAGCCGCCACGAGAAGGACATGGTGATCCACTACGAATCACCCGAGCAGCTGTCGCTGGCGAACATGAAGTGGGAGAAGACCCGCGACGAGATCGCCAAGCTGATGGAGGCCCTGCAGCAAGGCGAGGCCGACGAGGACAACGCGGTGCTGCAGCAGATGAGCGTCAAGCTCAAGGACTACTCGGCGGCGGTCGAACCCACGGTGGCCAACATCAAGGCCGGTGGTTACGACAGCGCCACCGTGGCCAACCGCATGCTGGCGCGCGCCCACGACCGCTACGCCGACCTGCAGGCCGACATGAAGAAGATCGAGGCCATCATTTCGGCGGAAGCGGCCGCGGTGCAGGCCGAGCAGGTCAGCACCGGTCAGCAGACCATGCTGCTGTTCGGCATCGCGGTGGCGGTGGCGGTGCTGGTGGTGGTGCCGACCACGCTGGCCAACATGCAGAGCATCTGCCGTCCGCTGGACCAGGCGCAGCAGCTGGCCGTGGCCATCACGCGCGGCGACCTCACCCAGCCGGTCAGGGTGGAAGGCAAGGACGAGCTCACGCGGCTGATGTCGGCGCTGGGCGAGATGCAGGCCTCGCTCGCTCGCATCGTCAGCCAGGTGCGCCTGACCACCGACAGCATCGGCGTGGCCAGCGCCGAGATCGCCTCGGGCAACCAGGACCTGTCCAGCCGCACCGAGCAGGCCGCTTCCAGCCTGCAGCAGACCGCCAGCAGCATCGACCAGATCACCAGCACCGTGCAGCAGAGCGCCGAGTCGGCGCGCCAGGCCAGCGAGATGGCCCAGGCCAACGCGGCGGTGGCAGCGCGCGGCGGCGAAGTGGTGGGCGAGGTGGTGGCGACCATGCAGGAGATCAACCACCGCAGCCAGAAGATCGG
>NZ_BCTF01000064.1 GCF_001571145.1 Hydrogenophaga flava NBRC 102514 | reverse complement strand
CTGCTCTCGTTGATCTCGCGCATGGTGTGCACCACCTCGCCGACCACGGTGCCGCCGCGGCGCGCGGTGCCCGCCGCGGCCTCGGCCAGCTGGGTCGCCGCGCGCGCCGATTCGGCGCTCTGCCGCACGGTGCCTGTCAGCTCTTCCATGCTGGCCGCGGTTTCCTGCAGGTTGCTGGCCGTGTGTTCGGTGCGGCTGGACAGATCCTGGTTGCCCGAGGCGATCTCGGTGCTGGCGGTGCTGATGCTGTCGGTCGCCGTGCGCACCTGACCCACGGTGCCCCGCAGCGAGGCGATCATGTCGGCCAGTGCCGCGAGCAGGCTGCCCGCGGGCACACCGGGCAGGGTGACGGTCAGGTCGCCGCCGGCCACCGAGCGCATTGCCGACACCGCCTGTGCCGGCTCGCCACCGATCTGGCGCATCACGCTGCGCAGCGTCAGCCAGCCGATGCCGCCAATCAGCAGCAGCCCCGCCGCCACCAGCACGCCATCCGCCGCCAGGATGCTCCAAACCATGGCGTCCAGATCGTCGGTGTACAGGCCCGAACCCACCATCCAGTTCCAGCCGTCGACCTTCATGACGTACTGCAGCTTGGGCACCGGCTTCGTGTCGCCCGGGCGCGGGAAGTTGGTGGGCACGAAGGCCCGGCCGTCGGTGCTCTGGCGCATGCCATCGACCAGGGATGCGATCACGTCGGTGCCCCCCCCGTCCTTGACCTTGCCGATCATGTTCTGGCCTTGCCACTCCGGCTTGATCGGGTGCATCACGCCGACGCCGTCGAGCGACCAGATGTAGAGGTACTCCTTGCCGTCCTTGCCGTAGCGCGCATGCGCGACCGCGGCCTTGGCCGCCGCCTGCGCGGCCGCGGTGTCGAGCTTGCCGGACGCCTCCATGGCGCGGAAACCCTCGACGATGGAGTGGGCCGATTCGACCGCCGTCACGAGCTGCCCGTGCCGGGCATCGGTCAGCTGCCGCTTGGCCTGCGCCACCGACAGCGCCCCCATGACCGCGATGCCCAGCACCGCCACCACCACCAGCAGCACGATGCGGCTGCGAAGACTCATCTGGTTCAACATTTCACACTCCCTTGAATTCTTGGTTCAAACCGCACTCAGCCGGAACGTCGCCACCACGCCGGCCAGCTTCTGCGCCTGGTCCTGCAGGCTCTGGGCCGCGGCGGCGCTCTCTTCCACCAGCGCTGCGTTCTGCTGCGTCATCTGGTCGAGCTGCCCCACCGCGCCGTTGACCTGGCCGATGCCCTGGCTCTGCTCGTTGGCCGCCGTGGTGATGTGGCCGATCAGATCGGAAATCTTCTGTGCGTTCGCCACGATCTCGCCGATGGTGGCGCCGGCCTCGGTCACCTGGCGCGTACCGGCCTCGACCTTCTCGACGCTGGCGCCGATCAGGCCCTTGATTTCCCGGGCGGCCTCGGCACTGCGCTGCGCCAGGCTGCGCACCTCGCCAGCCACTACGGCAAAGCCGCGGCCCTG
>NZ_BCTF01000063.1 GCF_001571145.1 Hydrogenophaga flava NBRC 102514 | reverse complement strand
GAAAGCCGAGCCTTCAAGACTGAACGGAGGTGAGAGCGTGGCGACGATGTTGTCGCGCTCGGTGGTGTTGGTGGTGAAGAAGTGCGCGCCGGTGCTGCTGTTGTAGAAGCGGTAAACCGGGATGCGCGTGGCCAGCGCCTTGCGCGCCACTGCACCCGAGGTGTAGGCGCTCTTGGCGGCGATCTCGCCGGCGGACAGCTCGTCCAGCGGGGTCGGTGAGCCCGAGGCATCGGCTGCGACAGCCCTCTTCTCAGCGGCGGCCAGCTCTGCCGTGTTCAGGGCTGCGCCCCGGGCGAGTGCGGCGGGCGCTGAGCTGTCGGCGCTGGAGGCTTCTGCCATGCCGTCAGCGCTCTTGTCATCTGCGCCACCGGACTGGCTACTGCCGCCACAGGCGGTCAGCAGGCCCAGCAGCGCCACGGCGCAGAGCCAGCGGACGCGCAGCGGTTGGAAGTTGGTGGAGGTGTACATGGGAGTTCTCTTTCGCAGCGAAGACCAAAGGGAAACGGCTGCGCCGGCTGTCACTCGTTGATCCGAACCAGGCGAACCGGTTTGGCGGCAGTGCTGTCGAAACGAAAAAAAGTGCCGATGGAGCCGCTACCGAAATAGACATACCAAGCTTCGTAGCTCGCGCCCACATGGGGAGACGACGACCAGAGGTCGCCCCCTATGGCGCTTGGAAATGCTGCCGGATTGATCTTCACGCCGGCGCTCACGCTCAAATCGACCAGGCTTGCCAACTCCTTGACGTTGGGCAATCGCCAGCCGCTCTGGGTCCGTGCGCGCGCCAAGGCCCCTTGGTGGTCAAAAGCGGAAGAGCCTGTGCAGGTGCTGCCCGTCCAGATGCGACCCTCTTCGCAACGGCGCCACTGCAGGCCCGTCCAGGCGTCGTTGACCACGTTGTTGGCCGCGTCGCTTTCGTTGGGGATCGTGCTGAAGGTGAAGCGGGGACCGCTGGGGGCGTTGCCACGCACCAGTCGGACAGCGTTGGTCTGTGTACGGACGGCGTTGCCCGAATACCCTCCGTCACCGATCCAACTCACATACCAAGCCCGCGCACCGCCGATGCTGTCGCTCACCACATCAGCACTCCAATAGTGCGCCAGTGCGGTATTGCCAAACGAGGTGCCGTTGATAGGCGCCACACCGGTCTTGCCGTAGTCGACCAGGTTGATCAGTTCGTTGCGGGTGGGCATGCGCCAGTCGCTGAAGCCACACAGGTTCAAGGCGTTGACCGCCGCCACATAGCCGCTGGTGTCTGTGGCGGCTCCTCCGCCCTGGTTGGTGTAGGTGTTGTCCTTGTCGCGCTGGCCGCCGTCGTCGGTCTTGCCCTCCCAGATCAGGCCGGTGATGTTGTCCCTGACGCAACTGGTCAGGGGCCTGCCGCCTACCGCGTCGAACGACATCCGGTTGATGGCCGAGCGGTGCCCGTCTTGCTGGGGATTTAGGTCGGCGGCTTCCGCAGCGCTGCAGGCCGTGAGCTGGTCGTCGCCGAACCTGTAGCACCGACTGGCGGTCACCCCACTGTGCGGCAGCTTCTCGGCCCGCCAGTCGGTGTCCAGCACGTAGTAGCCAATGCCTTCAAAGCTGTAGGTCGCCGCGAGGTTGGCGATGATGCTGTTCTTCTCCACCTCGCTGGCCGTGTAGAAGTGAAAGCCTTTGCCAGG
>NZ_BCTF01000062.1 GCF_001571145.1 Hydrogenophaga flava NBRC 102514 | reverse complement strand
CTGATCTTCTGGCTGCTGTGCTGGATGTCGCGCATGGTCGAGACCACCTGGCTGACCACCTCGCCCCCTTGCACCGCCACGTTGCTGGCGCTGGCGGCCAGCTGGCTGGCGGCGCGGGCGTTGTCGGCGTTCTGCTGTGCGGTCGAACCCATCTCTTCCATGGACGCCGAGGTTTCCTCCAGCGCCGAGGCCTGCTGCTCGGTGCGGCTGGAGAGGTCCTGGTTGCCCTGGGCGATCTGCGCGCTGGCCGTGGCCACGCCTTCGGCGTTCTGGCGCACGTCGGTGACGAGGTCGCGCAGCGCCTGCTGCATCTTGCCCATGGCGGCCAGCAGCTGGGCCGTTTCATCGCGGCCTTGCACGTTGATCTTCTGGGTCAGGTCCCCGGCGGCGATGTGGTCGGCAATGCCCACCGCCTCGTTGAGCGGGCGCACGATGGCGCGGGTGATCAGCAGCGCGGCCAGGGCCGCCAGCACCACCGCCGCCACCGACAGGCCCACCACGGTCCAGGTGGTGGTCTGCAGGCTGCTGCGCGCAGCGTTGCCGGAGGCGGTCATCAGGTCGCGCTGGAAGTCCAGAAACTCTTCAAGTGCATCGCCGTAGGCATTGCGAGCGGCCTGCATGCTGCCATTCAGCAGCTGTTCGGCCTCGGTGTTCTTGCCGTCCCGCACAAGGCCCAGCATGGTCTCCCGCTCCTTGCGGTAGGCGTCTCGGGTGTCCGACACGCGCTTCATCAGCTCCCTCGCCTTGGGGTTGTTGATGAGGCCGTCGAGTGTTTCGAAGACCTTGCCAACACGGGCAGAACTCTCTTGCAGCTGCGCCAGTGCGGCGTTCACGCCGGCGGTGTCGCCCCGGTTGGAAGCCAGCAGGATGTTGCGAAGCAGCACGCCCTGTCTCACCACGTCGGTCTCCAGGTCGGCGACCATCACCGTCTTGGGGTACCGGTCTTCCAGCGCGTCGTTCTGCAACGCAATCGCGCCGTCCAGCTTCACCCACGAAATGCCTGCGATCAGTGCGATCAACAGCCCCACAAAACCAAAACCCAGTGAGAGCTTGATGCCCACCTTCAAATTCGACAACATGATCGACCTTTCTAAGTCAAATTGATCTGACAACAACCGTCCGCCTGACGGGCCAAGCGCTCGCGCCTGCACACCGTTTGCTCCGCTCAACAGAGGCTCGGCCCAGGAACTTCAAGCCGCCACGCAATGCTGATTGCTTTTTCGCCATGCAAATCCGGAACTTGAGTCCGAATCCCGGCGCAATTCAAATAAACGTCGCGGGTGTGAACAGCGCCATGCCCGAGGCATCGGGGCGGGCCCGCAACAACCCCTGACTCACGCCGGTGACAGCTTGAACACCGACACCGCCCGCACCATCTGCTCGGCCTGCTGCTTGAGCCCCGCGGCCGCCGCAGCGCTTTCTTCGACCAGCGCCGCGTTCTGCTGCGTGGCCTGATCCATCTGCCGCACCGCATCGCTCACGCGCGCCACACCGGCGCTCTGTTCGCTGCTGGCGCTGCTGATCTCGCCCACGATGTCGGTCACGCGCTGGATGGACTGCACGATCTCCTGCATGGTGCTGCCAGCCTGGTCCACCAGGGCGGTGCCCTGCTCGACACGTTCGACGCTGGCGTTGATGAGGCTCTTGATTTCCTTGGCCGCCTCGGCGCTGCGCTGCGCCAGGCT
>NZ_BCTF01000061.1 GCF_001571145.1 Hydrogenophaga flava NBRC 102514 | reverse complement strand
CGAGATCAGCGCGGCCGCAGGCGAGCAGAGCGACGGCATCGGCCAGGTCAACACCGCGGTCAACCAGCTCGACCAGATGACACAACAGAACGCGGCGCTCGTGGAAGAGAGCGCAGCCGCCGCCGAGAGCCTGAAGGACCAGGCCGCCCGGCTGGCACAGGTCGTCCAGGTATTCAAGGTCTGACGGTCTTCCAACCAACCCAGGTTTCCCCACCCACCCCACAGGAGATTCATCATGAGCTTTACCCGAACCCTTTTCGCCGTCGCAGCCACCGCCACCCTGGCTGCGGCCTCCCTGTCTGCCCACTCCGCGGCCACGCCCGACGACGCCACCGCCATGGTCAAGAAGGGCATCACCTTCATCAAGACCAACGGCAAAGACAAGGGCTATGCCGAGATCAGCAGCAAGACCAGCCAGTTCAAGAAGGAAGACCTCTATCTCGTGGTCTACGGCCTGGACGGCACGGTGCACGCCCACGGCGCCAACGAAAAGATGATTGGCAAGAACCTGATCGAGCTCAAGGACATCGACGGCAAGCCTTTCGTGAAGGAGCGCGTCGAGCTGGCCAAGAGCAAGGGCACCTTCTGGCAGGACTACAAGTTCACCAACCCCGAGACCAAGAAGATCGAGCCCAAGCAGATGTACTGCGAGAAGCTGGACGAGACCGTGGTCTGCGGCGGGGTCTACAAGTAATTCCAGCGGCCCGCACCAGGGCCTTGAACGCCGGCCTCTCCGGCAAGGACATCTCATGAAGCTCGGTCAGAAACTCCTGCTGGCGCCCGTGGTCACTGCCGTCGTCGTGCTGGCCACAGGTCAGATTGATTCGTGGCTGCTCGGTCGCTCTGGCAACGCTGCGGTCGCTTCCTTCGAGGAGCACATCGGCGAGGTGCGTTCGCTGGGTGGCCTGCAGTCCGATGTGAACCTGGCGCACGTCGAGGTCTACCGGATGATGACCATCATCGGTTCCCTCGACGAGGCCACGATCCAGGCCCGGCGCAAGGATCTGGCCGCGCGCAGCACCAGCACCCTGGCGCAGCTGGACCGGCACATCGCCGCCGAGCCCGAGGGCACACCCCAGCGCCAGGGCATGGACGAGGCGCGCCGACAGCTGGCCGATTACTTCAAGAAGACCGATGCGGCGATCGATCTCGCGTCGGTCGATCCCAACACGGGGGTCGCTGCGATGCAGGGTGCCGATGAGGCCTACAGCGCCCTGACCAAGGCACTCACGTCCACCCAGGCGAGCCTGGTGGAACACGCGACGGGCGACGCACACGCCAAGGCCGAAGAAGCCGACCGCATGCACTGGCTGCTGAGCCTGGTGTCCCTGGTGGCGGCGGCGGCGGTGGTGGCCCTGTTCTGGGGGGTTCTGCGCAAGGTGGCGCGGTCGCTGGAGCAGGCCTCGCGCATCGCCCGCGCTGTGGCTGGTGGTGACCTGACCCAGACGGTGGACACCAGCCGCAAGGACGAGCTGGGCGACCTGCTCAAAGCCCTGGCGAGCATGAAGGACTCGTTGCTGAACACCGTGGTGCAGGTGCGCACGGCCAGCGACAGCATCGGCACGGCCAGCGCAGAAATCGCCTCGGGCAACCAGGACCTGAGCGCCCGCACCGAGCAGGCGGCCAGCAACCTGCAGCAGACCGCGGCCTCCATGGAGCAACTGACCAGCACGGTCAAGAACAGCGCCGACGCGGCGCGCCAGGCCAACCAGCTGGCCGCCAGCGCGTCCGAGATCGCCGTGCGAGGCGGTCAGGTGGTGGACCAGGTGGTGCACACCATGCAGGAGATTC
>NZ_BCTF01000060.1 GCF_001571145.1 Hydrogenophaga flava NBRC 102514 | reverse complement strand
CACCAAGCCATCTTCATAGGCAATATCGAACCGGCCGTAATAATCTTTGCCGCTTGGGTTTTCGCAACTGCTCGCTCCTCCCCATAGTTGACCAACAATTTGCGGATTGTTGCTTGAGCCATCGGCAAACAATGCCGATCCGCTGCTTCCAGGTTCCGTTACGCCAGAGAAGTGGCTGACCTCGTACATCGGGTAGTGGTCGTCATTTTTCGCATCCAGCCAATAGCCTTGCTGATCTACACCTAAAAGAATGCCGTAATTGACCAGTCGGCTGTCGCTGCGGCGCAAGTAGTCGCTGTGTTGACGATCCAGAGCTGCATCAAAAGGGTGGTGCAGGCCCATATAGGGCGTAGAGGAGTCTGCAGGGCGACGAAGGTGTTGCCACCCGGCATAGATAACCCCGGTCGGCGGCTGCGCGTTGAGCTTCAGCAGTGTGGTGTCGGTGCCTATGGGGTTACGGGTAGTGCCGGAAAATGTTGGCCTGCCAAGAAGGAAAATGCTTCCTGTTGATTGTGTGAGCGTGCCCGTGTAGGGTGTGGAGCCATTACATTCATTGGACCTCCAGAGCCACAAGGTTGCAAGTGAGCTCGCAGCATTCTGGGTGTTGATGCAGTGATTGGCTGTGAGAAAGTAATTTTGCTGCGTGTCTCCCCGATTGGCGATCAGGGTTCCGGTGCATGTGTAGCTGTTGCCGCCATCGACGAAATCCATTGCGGCAACAGCATTGGCGGCAGGGGGGAGTGGCGTGGTACATGTGGCATCTGGTGTCAAAAAGCAGGTGGCTTTGGCACCAATCAATGCATTGTTGACTTCGAGGGCTGTTTCTACTTGATGATTGATGGTTGGTATTGCAAACAACAGGCTCTCTGTATCAGAGCCGCCCGGCACTTCTATTTCGAGTACTGAATTTTCTTCCGTGATGGCCGGAGTCCAGTAGGTTCGTGATGCTTGCGAATCACCATCCCTCTGTTTGTTTGCACGAATCAGACGATTGATATGCTCGCCAGTGGTCTGCTGGGCAGTCTTGCTGCCTTCGGCATACACGCGGAAAACGGCCGTATCAGGAATGCTCTCGACCTGGATTCCCAGTCGAACCGCTTTGGCTCCACTGGATGTGAAGCGAAGACGCGCTCGTTGTAGGCCCGATTCCGTGGTAGACCACTTCAGTGTCGTGCGGGTGCGCTTGACTGTTCCCGTTGGTGCTGCGTGTCTGGCGAATCCCGTCTGGTATGCCTTGGGCACCCATTGCGGTCCGGATTTTCGGTTGTTGCGGATCAGTTGCTCCCGCTGGGTCGTGTCCGGAGTGCCCAGGTCGACTGCGGTCGTTGGGCTGAGTCCTGCCTTTTCATCCACCGCCACCTGGACCACAGGGTCTTCGGCGCCGGCCCCGTCTTTGTGGGGATCGGTCTCCCGTACGAGTGCATCCACACGGTTAATGCGCGCTGTTTCCTGGTGGTCCGTCTCAGGCTGAATCGACGCAACGGATGATTTGGCTGCGTCCGCCGATGGGGGTGCGCTTGAGCCTCCGCAGGCGGCCAGCATGAGAGTAGTGACAAGTGAAAACCAGCCAAATGTTGGTTTGGGCATGAAAACTCCCTTCAGCGATGAGTCTTTTAATTGTATGGATGGTCAAGCAGATCCCGTGCTCGGCATCCTGGCCTCTTTCATGACCTCTTCGACCAGCCTTTGGCAGAGAAACCAACCGCGATGGCGCTGTCGGACCACTCGACAAAGGGCCTCTTGACTAAACTGGCGTGAAGCACCAATACGGTGCGCGCTGGCGGCGTCGGTCACGCCGGCACGGCCAGCTTCATCAACTCCGAACAGTGGGGCTTCCGCCTGCACGGCAGCGGCGTGGACACCGACGCCGAGCCCGCCGACGTGCGCAGCGACCTGTACGCGCTCGGCGTCACGCTCTACCTGCTGCTCACCGCTCCGCCCGCCACCCCCCCTGATCCAGCGCGACCCGACCATGCTGTGGAAGCTGCTGCTGGGGTTCAGCGTGCTGCTGAACCTGCTGCTGGTGTAGGGGCTGGTGTTTCTGCCGCGGTGAGGTTGGCGTTC
>NZ_BCTF01000059.1 GCF_001571145.1 Hydrogenophaga flava NBRC 102514 | reverse complement strand
TGGACGCCGCCGAGATTTCCTGCACCAGCTCCGAGGTGCGCTGGATCGAGGGCACGATCTGGCCCAGCAGCTGCCCGGCCCGCTCGGCGGTCGACACGCTGTGGCCGGCCAGGTCACCGATTTCGCGGGCCGCCTCCTGGCTGCGCTCGGCCAGCTTGCGCACCTCGGCCGCGACCACCGCGAAGCCCTTGCCGTGTTCGCCGGCGCGCGCCGCCTCGATGGCCGCATTGAGCGCCAGCAGGTTGGTCTGGTAGGCGATGTCGTCGACGATGCTGATCTTGGCCGCAATCTGCTTCATGGCCTGCACGGTCTGCGTCACCGCCTGGCCGCCGTCACCCGCTTCCTTGCTGGCCTTGGTGGCCATGCCGTCGGTGACGCGGGCGTTGTCGCTGTTCTGCGAGATCGAGGCCGACATCATGTCGATCTGCGACGTGGTCTCCTCGACCGACGACGCCTGCTCGCTGGCGGCCTGCGACAGGCTCTGCGCGGTGGCGCTGACCTGGTTGGCGGCGCCGCTGAGCGAGTTGGCGGCCGAGCGCACCTCTTCGATGATGGATGCCAGCTTCTCGCAGCTGGCGTTGGCGTCCAGCTTGACCTGCTCGAAGGTGCCGGTGGTGGCGCGTTCGATCCGCTGCGTCAGGTCGCCGCTGGCCAGTGCGCCGAACACACGGCCCACGTCCTCGACGATGCCGGCCAGCGCCTCGCTGGTGGCGTTGGCGTCTTGCCGCACCTGGCCGAAGGTGCCCGCGTACTCGCGCGTGATGCGCTGGGTCAGGTCGCCCGAGGCCAGCGCGCCGAACACGCGGCCCACATCCTCGAAGATGACCGATGTGGTCTCCATCAGGGCGTTGACGCCGGCGCACAGCTCGGCGATGGGGCCGCTCTTGTCTTCCATCGGAATGCGTTGCGAGAGGTCGCCGGCCATGGCCGCCGCCGTCACGCGCTGCGCCTGCTCCACCGCCTCGCGCAGCACCCGCTGCGCCGTCACCTCGGCGGTCACGTCGGTGGCGATCTTGACCACCTTGAACACGCGCCCCATCTCGTCCTTCACCGGGGCGTACACGCCCTGGATCCAGACCTCGCGGCCGCCCTTGGCCAGGCGGCGGTAGGTGCTGGACAGGGACTTGCCGTCCCTGAGGTCGCGCCAGAAACCGGTGTAGGCCGGCTGCAGCGCCTCGGCCGAGTCCACGAACATGCGGTGGTGGTGGCCGATCACCTCGTCGCGGGCATAGCCCATCAGGGCGAGGAAGTTCTGGTTGGCGCTGGTGATCTCGCCAGCGGGAGAGAACTCCACGAAGGCCGAAGAGTTGTCCAGTGCATCGACGATGCCCTTGGCGTTCTGGCGCTCGATCTCCGATTCGGTGATGTCGTAGCGCACGCCCAGGTACTTGATGGGCTTACCGTTCTCGCCCAGGATCGGCGCGATCACCGCGTCGACGTAGTACGGGGTGCCGTCCTTGGCGCGGTTCTTGATCATGCCGCGGAACATCTGGCCGCGGCCGATGGTGGACCACATCTGCTTGAACACCTCCTTGGACATGTCGGGGTGCCGCGTGGTGTTGTGCGGCTGGCCGATCAGCTCTTCGCGCGAGTACTTCGAGACCTCGATGAACTTCTCGTTGATCGACAGGATGTCGCCCTTCTTGTCGGCCTCCGAGACGATGCTGGTCTCGTTCATGATGTCCGTGCGCACCTTGAGTTCGCTCTCGACCGCGTCCAGCCGCGCCTTGAGCTCGGCCAGCGAGGATTCGGCCTCGGCGCGCGCTCGCGACTGTTCTTCCAGAGCGGCGTTCAGTTGCGAGAGCTCGCTGCCGGCAAAGACGCGGGCGGCCCAGGAGGGTTGGTTCGGGTTCATGGAAGTGGCCTTCAAAAAGGGCGGAGGGGACGAGAGACTCAGTAGGGGCGGAAATTGCCGGAGGGCGCTGCGCGCGGCACGGGCGCGCCCGCCACCGCAGCCATGCGCAGGCCGCTGGCCATTGGCGCGCGGCGCTTCACCGGCTCGCCGTTGGCCACCTTGCGCACCACCACATCCTGTTCGCCCGATCCGAAGAACGAGACCGCCTGCTGCAGCTGTTCGGCC
>NZ_BCTF01000058.1 GCF_001571145.1 Hydrogenophaga flava NBRC 102514 | reverse complement strand
AACTACACGGGTGCCATCCCCGTGGCGACCTACACCGTCACCGACGGAGCCGGCGGCACCGACACCTCCACGCTCACGCTGACCATGAGCCCGGTCAACGACGCGAGCGTGCTCACGCCGGACACCATCACCACGCCCGAAGACATCCCGGCCACGGGCAACGTGCTCACCAACGACGTGGACGTGGACGACGCACTGAGCGTCAGCGGCTTCACGGTGGCGGGCGATGCGACGGCCTATACAGCAGGCCAGACGGCGGTGATCGCCGGCATCGGCACGCTGACCCTGGGCAGCAACGGCGCCTACACCTTCACGCCCGAGACCGACTGGAACGGCAGCGTGCCGCAGGTGAGCTACACCACCAACACGGGCAGCAGCAGCACGCTGGACATCACGGTCACGCCGCTGGACGACACGCCCTCGATCTCGGACGACGTGGCGACCACACCCGAAGACACGCCGGTGGTCATCGACGTGCTGGCCAACGACAGCGACTCCGATGGCGACACGCTGACCGTGACGCAGATCGACGGCCAGGCGGCAACGGTGGGTGTGCCCGTCACGGTCTCCAACGGCACGGCCACGCTCAACGGCGACGGCACCATCACCTTCACGCCGGCACCGGACTACAGCGGCCCGGTGAGCTTCACCTACACCGCCACGGACGGCACCACGCCGGTGACGGCGGACGTGAACGTGACGGTCACGCCGGTCAACGACGCGCCGGTGGCGGTGGACGACAGCACGACCACGCCGGAGGACACGCCGGTGACGATCCTGGTGCGCTCCAACGACAGCGACGTGGACAACGACCCGCTGACGGTCACCAGCTTCACCGCCCCGGCCAACGGCACGGTGACGATCGATGGCAGCGGCAACCTGGTGTACACGCCGGACCTGGACTTCACGGGCACCGACACCTTCACCTACGTCATCAGCGACGGCAACGGCGGCACCGACACGGCGACGGTGACGCTCAACGTGGGCGGCATCAACGACGCGCCCGAAGCCAACCCGAACACCAACAGCACGACCGAAGACGCGACGCTGAACGTGAACGCGGCCAACGGTGTGATCCTGGGCACGGTCGGTGCGGACACGGACATCGACGGGGACACGCTCTCGGTCAGCGCGGTCGCCTTCGGCGGCACGCCCGGCACGGTGGGCGCGGTGCTCTCTGGCAACTGGGGCAACCTCACGCTCAACGCCAACGGCAGCTACACGTATGTGCCCAACGCGGCGGCGCAGGCGCTGGATGCCGGCGAGAGCCAGAGCGACGTGTTCACCTACACGGTCAGGGACCCGGGGGGCCTGACGGCCACGACCACGCTGACCATCACGGTCAACGGCCTGAACGACGCGCCGGTGGCGGTGGACGACAGCCGCACGACGGCCGAAGACACGCCGGTGACCATCTCGGTGCTGGGCAACGACACGGACGTGGACGGCGAGACGCTGACCGTGACGCAGATCGACGGCCAGGCAGCGACCGTGGGGGTGCCCATTGCGGTGGCCAACGGCACGGCCACGCTCAACGGCGACGGCACGATCACGTTCACGCCCGATGCGGGCTTCAACGGGGTGGCGGACTTCGGCTACACGATCAGCGACGGCACGGCCACGGACACGGCCAACGTGCACGTGGTGATCGACGACGTGAACGACCCGCCGGTGGCGCAGGACAACGTGGTGGCGGGCAGCGAGGACAGCCCGGTGAGCTTCGACCCGAGGTCCAACGACACGGATCCGGACGGCGACCCGCTGTCGATCACCGAGATCAACGGCAACCCGATCACGACGGGCACGCCGGTGACGCTGCCCCAGGGCGTGCTGAGCCTGAACACGAACGGCACGCTGACCTTCACGCCCAATGCGAACTTCAACGGCAACGGGGTGACGTTCCAGTACACGGTCGATGACGGTCGTGGCGGCACGGACACGGCGACGGTGACGATGAACATCGCGCCGGTCAACGACTTGCCGGTGGACGGCGACGAGACGAACACGGTCACGGAAGACACAACGCTGACGGTGGCCGACAACGCTGTGGGCGACCTGCTGAACAACGCCAGCGACGTGGACGGCAACCCGCTGAGCATCAGCGGCTTCACGGTGGCCGGTGACGGGACCAGCTACACGGCAGG
>NZ_BCTF01000057.1 GCF_001571145.1 Hydrogenophaga flava NBRC 102514 | reverse complement strand
TAAGCGTCCGGCAAACCCAGGCCCACCGAGGCCGGTGATCAGGCGTCGGCGGGTTTCCAGCGGTGCGGCAAGAGCTCGTCAATGCGGTTGGCCTTGTGCGTGGGCAGTCGCGTGAGCACGGCCTTGAGGTAGGCATACGGGTCGTGCCCGTTCATGCGGGCCGACTGGATCAGGCTCATGACGGCGGCCGCTCGCTGGCCCGCACGCAGGCTACCGGCAAACAGCCAGTTGTTGCGCCCGATGGCAATGGGTCGGATCTGGTTCTCGATCCAGTTGTTGTCCACCGGCAGTTGTCCGTCCTCCACGAATCGGGTCAGCGCATCCCAGCGCCGCAGGCTGTAGTCCAGCGCCTTGGCGGTGGCCGATCCGTCGGGTACCTGGCGCCGTTGCAGCGTCATCCATCCGTGCAAGGCGTCCAGGATCGGCCGGGTCTGCTGCTGCCGAACGGCTTGCCGTTGCTCGGCGCCCAGTTCCTTGACCTCGCGCTCGATGTCATAGACCCGTGCGAACTGCGCCAGAGCAAACTCGGCGATCTGGCTCTGGTTGGCCGCGTGCAGGTCGAAGAACTTGCGTCGTGCGTGGGCCAGGCAGCCCACCTCGGTCACGCCGCTGGCGATCAGCGCCTTGTAGCCGCTGAAGTCGTCACAGGTCAGGCTGCCCTTCCAGGCCTTGTCGGTGCCGTGGCCCAGGAAGCGCCGGGCGTGCTCGCCCGAGCGCGACTCGCAGAAGTCGTAGACCACGGCCTTGATGTCTTCAAACGCCCCCGGCGCATAGGCCCAGAGGTAGGCGCGATGCGTCTTGCCATCGCCGGGCTTGAGCATGGCCACAGGTGTCTCATCGGCGTGCAGCACCCGGTGGCCCAGGATCTCGGTCTTCAGCGCATCGACCAGCGGTTGCAGCCGCACCCCACAGGTGCCTACCCACTGCGCCAGGGTCGAGCGCGGGATGGCCAGGCCGGCGCGGCCGAAGATCGCTTCCTGCCGGTACAGCGGCAGGTGATCGGCGTACTTGCCCACGAGCACCTGGGCCAGCAGGCCGGTGGTGGGGATGCCCTTGTCGATGACGTGGGCCTCGACCGGCGCCTGTTGAATGGTCTCGCACTGGGCGCAGGCCCACTTGCCGCGGATGTGGCGCTCGACGCTGAAGACACCGGGCACATAGTCCAGCTTCTCGGCCACGTCCTCGCCCACGCGCTTCATCTGGCACCCACACGCGCATGTGGTGGAGGCAGGTTCGTGGTGGACCTCACGGCGCGGCAGGTACGCCGGCAGGGGCAGCCGCTTGGCCTGCTTCTTCTCGGGGGTGGTCGGTGCTTGCGTCTGCGCCAGCGCATCGATCTCGCTGGCCACAGCCGCCAGGTCCGCTTCGATCTCGTCTTCGAGCAGGCTCTTCTGTTCAGGGTTGAATCGTTCGGACTGGGCCGCGAACTTCATGCGCTTCAAGAGCGCGTTCTCGTGGGTGAGCTTGTCGATGAGGGTCTGCTTGAAGGCCAGTTCCTGGTCCTTGGCGGCAGCGGCCTGCAGCATGGACAGTAGAGTCGAGCGCAGTTGCTCGGCACTCAGACTCTCCAGCGATTGCGGCTCGACCACCATGGGCATGACTGTGCCAGCGCCAGCCACGCTACGCCATTGGCGCATGCACCGATTGGCAGGCAGCAGGCCTGCGATCAGATTCAGAGCACGGTGATGACGCCACCATCGCCCAGGCGCTGCCAGGGCAGGCCCAGCACCAGTGCATCGAACTGCGGGCGGCTGAGCGTGGCGGTCAATGCCCCCTCACGAGGCCAGACGAACTTGCCACTGTTCAGGCGCCGCGCTGCCAGCCACACCCCGATGCCGTCGTGCACCAGCACCTTCATGCGGTTGGCTCGCCGGTTGGCAAACAGGTAGGCGTGGTGCGGGCGCGCAGCACCGAAGACGGCCACCACGCGGGCCAGAGCGGTGTCCGTTCCGGCACGCATGTCCAGCGGCTCGGTGGCCAGCCACAGGGCATCGATGCGGATCACTTGAGCAACTCGCGCATCCAGATCGCACAGTGGTCGGCCGCCGAGACAGGCCAGGTCAGCGAGACGTTGGTGGCGCCACGGCGCAACTCGATGCGGATGTCTGGGGCCGGTACGCAGCTGGGCGCAGGCAGCGCCACCGGCACGAAGGTGGGGACTTGCAGATCCAAACTCGGGGCATGGGCCAGGCGGCGCCACTTGTGCACGACGTTGGCGTTGATGCCGTGCGAGAGCGCCACGCTGGCCACCGAGGCACCGGGCTGGGCGCACTCAGCCAGGATCTGCTGCTTGAGCTCGGCACTGTGGCGCCGACGGGTCTTGTTCTTGGCTTCGGTCATGGTGTCCACCTATCTCGTTGGGTGGACACCATCGTTGCCGCTTACGCCGCCGCCCTCAAGGGTGGGATGACCGTGCGCTTACC
>NZ_BCTF01000056.1 GCF_001571145.1 Hydrogenophaga flava NBRC 102514 | reverse complement strand
TTGGCGCCGATTCAAATCTGACCAGGCGTGCCGATTGAATTTTGACCAGGGGCCTGCACCGGGTTTTTTGATGCCCGGTTGTGGATAACTATACGGTCATCGCTGCTTCTTGAATCTCCTTCTTGCTGCGTTGTGCATGGCCGCAAGCCAGCTGCGAAGGGCGCAGCCCGCAGCGGCCTGCTGGCGGCCCGTCAACTCAGAATGGCTCGGGCGCTGGTGTCTGAACGACCGTCTTGCCTTTGTCTTTGGCCTGCTCACGTGCTTTGCCCTTGGCCTTGACCTGCGCTGAGCTGTGGCGGAACCGGTAGGACTCGTTGCCCGTCTCCACGATGTGGCAGTGGTGCGTCAGCCTGTCCAGCAGTGCCGTGGTCATCTTCGCGTCGCCGAACACACTGGACCACTCGGCAAACGCCAGGTTGGTCGTGATCATCACGCTGGTGTGCTCGTACAGCCGGCTGAGCAGGTGGAACAGCAGCGCCCCGCCGGCCTGGCTGAACGGCAGATAACCCAGCTCATCGAGGATGAGTAGGTCCACGTGCAGCAGGCTGGCGGCGATGCGACCCGCACGCCCCTGGGCTTTCTCCTGCTCCAGCGCATTGACCAGATCGACCGTGGAGTAGAAGCGCACCCGTTTGCCGTGCTGGGTGATGGCCGCAATGCCCAGCGCGCTGGCCAGGTGCGTCTTGCCCGTGCCAGGGCCACCGATCAGCACCACGTTGTGGGCTTGGTCGGTGAACGCGAGGCTGGCCAGCTGACTGACCAGCACCCGCTCCACCGCCGAGGCCTCGAAGTCGAAGCCGGCCAGATCCCGGTGCATGGGGAATCGTGCCGCCTTCATCTGGTAGGACACCGAACGCATCGCCCGGTCCACCCCTTCGGCCTGCAGCAGGTGCTCCAGCAGCCAGCGTGCACTCTGCAGCGCCGCCGTCTCCCCTTGCCCCAGCAGATCATCCCAGGCGCTGGCCATGCCGTACAGCCGCAAGCTCTTGAGTTCGCTGGCAATCTCAGTTCGCATGGCCAGCCTCCTGAGCGTCGGCGGCGCGCAGCCGGTCGTAGCGGTGGGTGTCAGCTCGTGGCGCCTCGCGCAGCGCCAGGGCCGTGTCCGCCGGTGGCGGACGCTGCGGATCACTCAGGCGCGCCAGCACGTTGCGCACGTGCTCCACGCTGATGTGTCCGCTGGGTGTGGCGTGTTCGAGCACCAGTTCCACCGCCACCAGCAGCGTGTCCAGCCCTGCCGTAGGCACCAGGGCCAGCACCTCCGAGAGCACCCGGTCACCACCGGTGAGGCGCATCAGGGCATGACGCAGTTGCGCCAGCGGCCGAGGCATATCGGCAAACGGTGCTCCGTTCCTCAGTGCCCCGGGCTTGCGCTGCACCAGCTCGATGTAGTGCTGCCAGTCGAACACCGTCTGCCCCCGGTTGAGCACCCGCTCGTGGCTGGCCACCAGCGCGTCCCCAGCGACCACGTCCACGCGGCCGGGATACAGCCGCGTGCTCACCATGTGCCCGGCCCACTCGCAGGGCACCGAGTAGCGGTTGCGCGCCACCGTCACCAGGCAGGTGCTGCTGACCCGCGCGGGGCGCTCCACGTAGCCGTCAAACGGCGCCGGCATGCCCATGAGGTGCTCGCGCTCGAGCTGCAGCACCTCGGCGATGCTCAGCTCCCGGTGCTGCGGGTGCGGTGTGTCCGCCCACACCGCCTTGCAGCGCTCGGCCAGCCACGCGTTGAGTTCGGCAAAGCTGGTGAACTTGCGCTCTCGCGCTTCCAGCCACACCCGTCGCCGGCTGTCCTGCACGTTCTTCTCCACCACCCCCTTCTCCCAGCCCGAGGCCACGTTGCAGAAGTCCGCATCGAACAGGTAGTGGCTGCACATGGCCGCAAACCGGGCATTGACCACCCGGCCCTTGCCCTTCTTGACCTTGTCCACCGCCGTCTTCATGTTGTCGTAGATGCCCCGACGAGCCACGCCGCCGAGCGCCGCAAACGACCTCGTGTGCGCGTCAAACAGCATCTCGTGCCCCTGGCTGGGGTACGCCACCAGCCAGAACGCGCGCGAGGCGCACAGCTTCAGGTGCGCCACCTGCGCCTGGTGGTATACCCCGCCCACAACGATGCCTTCTTCGCTCCAGTCAAACTGGAACGCCTCGCCCAGCTCGAAGCTCAGCGGCACAAACGCCTTCGTGGTGTCCTTGCCCGAGTCCTGTCGCCACGTCCGGATGAAGTCCGTCACCGCGCTGTAGCCGCCACGGTAGCCTTGGGCCTGGATCTGCACAAACAGCGCCCGCGCCGTGCGCCGCTGATCCCGAGCTCGGTGGGCATCCGTCTTGAGCGCCGCCACCAGCGTCGCCTCGAACGCCGAGAGCTTGCCCACCTTCTGTGCCCGCTCATACCGCGGCTGGGTCGCCGCCGGCGCCTTCAGCCACTTCTTGACGGTGTTCCTCGACAAACCCGTCTTCCTCGAGATCTCGCTGATCGAGACCCCGTCGCGCATCTTCATGCGCCTGACCTTGCCAATCATGTCCATGGTGATCACCTCTTTTGCTCCTGCCAAAAAATTCAGCAGTCGCGTGATACACCCTGGTCAGTTTTGAAGCGGCACTCCCGCCTTCAGATGGTCA
>NZ_BCTF01000055.1 GCF_001571145.1 Hydrogenophaga flava NBRC 102514 | reverse complement strand
ATTTTCGGTCGGCGTCAACAGCCCGCCCTCATTCCAACCTTTTTACTGGCACGCACAGATGGCGTGCATGCAGCGGTGGCAACTCACCACTGATAGGCGCAGCTCAGGTCAGCCTGGGCAAGTCACTTGCCGCAAGCAGCGCAACACGAGCCTCGTCGAGTACCTCGACAAGCTCGTTTGCAACGAACTGACGACTCTCGACTTCGAGCAAGCCTTCGCTTAGCAGCACATGTGCCAGTCTGTAAGCCCGCTCCAACAATGCAGCGGCAGCCAGCAAGTCCATCGGCTTATTCATGGCATGTTATTGGGCCTGGATCAGGTTGGCCACGCCCAAGACCACAAAAGTCACGAAAAGCGCCTTCTGGAAGGCGGGGCCAGCAAGGCGGCACCGCAGCACCTCACCGAGCTTGAGCCCGCCAAATGCTCCGATCAATGCCCCGCCCACTGCAATGGCAAGGTAGGCCAACCCCGACTCGAATGGGGCTGACATTTGCACCCTCACCGCCAGAGACAGCGTGGCGACGGTGAATGACAGGCCCAGTGCTTGCACCATCTCATCCTTGTTCAGCCGCAGCGTCTGCAAGTAGGGAACCCAGGGCAACACGAAGACGGCCGTGAGCGCCGTGACAACCCCGGTGGCCGTGCCTGCAAGCACGCTGAGCCATTTGCTGGAGCATGAAAGATCGGGCAGATAAGGTCGCCACAGACCCCAGATGCCATAGGCAATGAGAATTCCGCCCAACCAGGCCTTGGCCGATGGCATGTGGACGGCTCCTCCCAGGCCTGGCGCACCGACAGTCACGATGGCGATCGCCAACCAGCCAGGCCAAAGCCGGGATGCAAGCGAGCTCAGGTGAGGGCCACAGCACTGCGCCAAGTTGGTCGCCAGCGAAGGGATGACCAGCAGCGCGGCCGCTTGCACCGGTGGCATCCACAGGCCCAGCAAGCTCATGGCCACCGTGGGCAGTCCCATGCCAGTGACGCCCTTCACGCCGCCCGCGAGAACGAAGACAACGACCACCATCGAGAGCTGCAATGTGTCCATGCCCAATGGTGTCTGCGCAGGGCAAGCGCTGTCCAACGGATTGCTGCGAACATGTCCTTCGTGGATTCCGTAGGATGAAGGTCATGAGCACCACCCCCAAGCGCCGCACCACCGATTACCGCATCGATCCGTTCGATCTGCACCTCTTTGCCGCAGTGATGACGCATGGAACCATCACTGGCGCCGCATCAGCGGTGAACCTGTCGCTCGCCGCGGCCAGTGCACGCCTCAAGCATCTTGAAGACGCGACCGGTTCGCGCCTGCTGGAGCGCTTCAAGTCAGGTGCGGTGCCCACCGATGCGGGGCGCGCGCTGATGCGTCACGCCAACCGTGTGCTTGCTGAACTCGAATCGCTGCATGTCGAGATGGCGAGCTTTGGCCATGGATTGCGCGGTACGGTTCGACTGCTTTGCAACACCGCCGCCATGTCCGAGATCCTTCCGCGCACGATCGGACAATTCTTGGTGAAGACACCTGATCTTGATGTGGACGTGCAAGAGCTGCCGAGCGAGGCGGTCATTGACGCATTGCGCCGTGGCACCGCTGACCTGGGCATCGTCGCGGACTACGTCGACACCTCAGGGCTGCTGGTGCAGCCGTGGGTCGATGACCGGTTGGTGGCGCTGTTGCCTGCGCGCTGGCCCCTGGGCCGCCGCCGCTCGATGGCCTATGGCGAGTTGTTGGAGCACCCCTTTGTTGGCCTGGCCCGGGACAGTGGTCTCAGCCGCTTTCTGGCAGCCCAGGCCAGCCGCAGCGGCCGCGTCCCGCGCCATCGGGTGCGTCTGGGCGGGTTTGACGCTGTCGCAGAACTAGTGGTTGCGGGCGTGGGGGCGGCGGTCATGCCCGAGAGCGCTGCCGTGCGCTTTGGCAAGGCAGGCACCCGCATCGTTGCACTTTCAGATGCATGGTCTCGCAGAAAGCTGCTGGTGTGCATGACCACAGCGGGTAGCGAACTGCCAAGCGTTTGCGCGCTCGCCGATGCGCTGCTGGGCGCTCGATCGAAGGTGTTCAGTCAATGACCTAGGGACACTTTGTCAGACACGGGGGAACGACAGCTTCAGGAGGCGTTTGTAGTCAGCGGCCAGACTTGAGCCGATGAACGGTTCGCTGCCCAACAGCCCTTCTGGCATCCCGCCATAGGGCCCATGTCCTGAGTGTCCGGGGCTTCAACCCCTCAACCCCTCAACCCATCCCCAGCACCTTGCGCTGCTCCGCCCAGTCCAGCGGCAAGGGCAGGGCCTGCATCAACCGGGTGGCCGTCACTTCGATCGGGTGATCTCCCACCACAATCGACTGCGTGATGTCGGGCGCCAGCAGCGCCAGGTGAAGCAACCTGGTCACGTAACCTGGGCTGACGTTCTCGCTCTTGGCGATGTCGCCGATGCCGTGTCCGAGCCTGGTCAGACGCTCCAGCCAGTCACGTGCCTTGTTGATCAGCTGGATCATGGTCTGATCAGGCTCAGGTGGCCGGTTGGCATTGGCTCCACCGATGACCAGCCGCACCGCCATGCCGCAGCGTTTCCTCTCTGCTTCGACTTCGATCTGAGCCGTCTCGGGACCAGCCCCTGCCTTGACCATGCCGGCACCCACCAGGTCGATGGTGATCCCCACCGCCGTCGGTCCGACTTCCACCGATTCAACGCAGCGCCCCAGCGTTTCCCGGGCGTTCTGTTCCTGATCACTCTTGGCCAGCGCTAGCGCCAGCTTCTGCCCGGCTTCTATGGCGTCTTCTGCCGCCTTGGCATCGCTCCAGCCCACCGCATCCACCACCCGTTTGGCATCCGACGCCCAGTTCCTCAGCGCTTGGACCACCAGTTGCTCGATCTCATTGGCCGGCAGCCGAACCGGAG
>NZ_BCTF01000054.1 GCF_001571145.1 Hydrogenophaga flava NBRC 102514 | reverse complement strand
TCCAGCGCCTTCAGCATCGCCGGTGGTGGCGACACGCTGGCGGCCATCGCCAAGTACGGCATCGAGAAGGACGTGGGCTACATCTCCACCGGCGGCGGCGCCTTCCTGGAAGTGCTGGAAGGCAGGACGCTGCCCGCTTTCGAAATTCTGGCCAAGCGCGCCGAACCCTGATTCCCATATCTGAACCTCACGGAGACAACCCCATGGCCCTGATTTCCCTTCGCCAGCTGCTCGACCACGCGGCCGACAACAGCTACGGCCTGCCGGCCTTCAACGTCAACAACATGGAGCAGGTGCAGGCCATCATGCAGGCCGCGGCACAGGTGGACAGCCCGGTGATCCTGCAGGGCTCGGCGGGAGCGCGTTCCTACGCGGGCGAGCCTTTCCTGCGCCACCTGATCGCCGCGGCCATCGAGATGTACCCGCACATCCCCGTCTGCATGCACCAGGACCACGGCGCCACGCCGGGCGTGTGCTTCCGCTCCATCCAGTCGGGTTTCAGCTCGGTGATGATGGACGGCAGCCTGCTGGCCGACGGCAAGACGCCCGCGAGCTACGAATACAACGTGTCCACGACGAAGCAGGTGGTCGATCTGGCCCACGCCTGCGGCGTGTCGGTGGAAGGTGAGCTGGGTTGCCTGGGCTCGCTCGAAACCGGCAAGGCCGGCGAGGAAGACGGCCATGGCGCCGAAGGCGAGCTGGACCATTCCATGCTGCTGACCGACCCCGACGAGGCTGCCGACTTCGTGCGCAAGACCCAGGTCGACGCGCTGGCTATTGCCATTGGCACCAGCCACGGCGCCTACAAGTTCACCAGCAAGCCCAGCGGCAAGGTGCTGCGCATCGACCGCGTGAAGGAAATCCACCAGCGCATCCCCAACGTCCACCTGGTGATGCACGGCTCGTCCAGCGTGCCTGAGGACTGGCTGGCCATCATCAACCAGCACGGCGGCGACATGGGTCAGACCTACGGCGTGCCGGTGGAAGAGATCGTGGAGGGCATCCGCAACGGCGTACGCAAGGTCAACATCGACACCGACCTGCGCATGGCCAGCACCGGGGCCATTCGCAAGCACCTGGCCGAAGACCGCAAGAACTTCGACCCGCGCAAGTTCTACAAGGAAGCCACCAAGGCGATGCAGGCGATCTGCGCCGCGCGCTACGAGGCCTTCGGTGCCGCGGGCATGGCGTCGAAGATCACCAAGGTCCACAGCCTCGAAGCCATGCAGAAGCGCTACGACAAGGGCGAGCTGGCGGCGCGGGTGGCCTGATCGGCCCTTTCTGCGCATCACCCAGGTCGTTGCCGAACGACGTTGTGGTGCATGATGGCCCCGGAGAACGCGCCGACCACGCCGAACACGGGAACACGCATGCAGACACCGGACGCCAGCGATTTTTCAACCGAACTCGCTTCCTGCTTCAGCCCGCCACTGCAGTCTGTTGATGTCGTGGATGGGCTGTCGGCTCGGGACTTTGAAGAGCGCTACCGGCGACCCCGCCGCCCGGTGATCATCAACGACGGGGCGCGGCAGTGGAGGGCACTGCAACGTTGGTCGACACCCGATCACCTGGTGTCTGTCGCGGGGCACCGGAACGCGTTTGTCCGCGACCTGGAGGCGAGCAACGTGGAAGCGGGCAGCTACCACGAGGAATACCGCGAAGTGGTGTTCGGTGAGCTGGTGGAGCGCCTCTTCGGGGAACAACCGCCTGCCTGGTACCTGACCCAGGGCCTGATCATGCGAGGCAGTGGCTTCAGTGCCATGCTCGCCCGCCGCACCTGGCCCGCTGTGCTGCCTGAGTTGGCGCAGGACCTGACACTGCCGCCTTACTGGTCCGAGAAAGACCTGGCCCAGTGCAACCTGTGGCTGGGGCCTGGCGACCAGATCAGCGGTCTGCACTACGACGAGTTCGACAACCTCAATGGAGTGGTTGTGGGGAGCAAACGCTGGATTCTTTTTCCGCACGACCAGGCGGCGGTGTTGCTGAACGGCCAGGATGTCCGCCAGACGATTGCGCCTGGCTTCCATGCGAAAGCCGAAAACCGGTTTGAAGGATCAAGGGCCACCGCCCGCGGGTACGAGTGCGTCACGCACCCCGGACAGTTGCTGTACGTGCCCGCGGGCATGTGGCACCAGGTGTTCTCCGGTCCTGGGCCCAGCCTGGCGGTCAACTTCTGGTATCTGGACCTGCCGCGCGACACGACCTCAGCGGTGGTCCTGCATGCAAGGCGCTACAGCGGCTTTTTCAGGCGCAAGCGCTTTTTGCTGGCGCTCGGGCTGGTCGGTGCCCAGGTCTCCATCAAGGCCGTGCAGTACGGGTTCGGCAAGCGTGCACCTGCCGAGGTGGAGATCGGTCCACCCGGGTACGGGCTCTGACCCCCTGGTGACACCAGCGCCCAGGGTGCCCTGCGGTAGATTGCGGGGATGAACCGCCCTCTGCACGCCGATCCCTCCGTCATCGATTCGCGCCAGGCCGCCTGGCGGCTGCTGGTGGCCCTGGGCCTGGTGGTGCTGGGCAACAGCAGCATGTACGTGGTGTCGGTGGTGCTGCCCACGGTGCAGACCGAGTTCGGCATCGACCGCGCCAGCGCCTCGCTGCCCTACACCTTCATGATGGTGTGCCTCGGCATTGGCGGCATCTGGACCGGCCGCATGGCCGACCGGCATGGCCTGATGAAGGTGCTCTGGGTGGGCGCGCTGGCGGTGGCGGGCGGCTTTCTCTGGGCTGCGCACTCGGGCAGCATCTGGACCTTCGGTCTCGCGCACGGCCTGCTCGGCCTGCTGGGTGGTGCCTCCACCTTCGCGCCGCTGCTGGCCGACACCTCGCAGTGGTGGAACCGGCGCCGCGGCATCGCGGTGGCCATCTGCGCCAGCGGCAACTACATCGCCGGCGCGCTCTGGCCGCCGCTGGTGCAGCACGGCATCGAGACCATCGGCTGGCGACCCACGTACACGATCATGGGCGTGGTCTGCGGCCTGGGCATGTTGGCACTCTCGGGCCTGATGCGGCAGCGGCCACCGCTGGCGCCGCCGCAGCCCGTGGCGGCTGCGGGCGCCGCGCCAGCGACCGACCGCAGCCGTCCCTTTGGCCTGAGCCCGTCCAGCGCGCAGTGGCTGCTGTGCGTGGCGGGCGTGGGCTGCTGTGTGGCGATGTCGATGCCGCAGGTGCACATCGTGGCCTACTGCACCGACCTCGGTTATGGCGCGGCGCGTGGCGCCGAGATGCTGTCGCTGATGCTGGCCAGCGGCATCGTCAGCCGCCTCGTCTCGGGTTTCATCTGCGACCGCATCGGCGGCATCCGCACCCTGCTGCTGGGCTCGGCGCTGCAGGGGGTGGCGCTGCTGCTGTTCCTGCCCTTCGACGGCATGGTGCCGCTGTACGTGGTCTCGGCCCTGTTCGGCCTGTTCCAGGGCGGCATCGTGCCGTCCTACGCCATCATCATCCGCGAGCACTTCGCGCTGCAGGAGGTGGGCGCGCGGGTCGGCGCCGTCATCATGGCCACGCTGATCGGCATGGCGCTCGGCGGCTGGCTCTCGGGCTGGATCTTCGACATGACCGGCAGCTACGACGCCGCGTTCATCAACGGCATCGCCTGGAACCTGCTGAACCTCGCCATCGCCGGCTGGCTGTACCGGCGGGTGAGATCAAAAACGCGCTGAACCAAGCGCGACGAAGTACGCGCGAGGTGTTCGGTTCGAGGATGCGGTGGAACCGGCTCCGCCGGGCCACT
>NZ_BCTF01000053.1 GCF_001571145.1 Hydrogenophaga flava NBRC 102514 | reverse complement strand
ACGGCGCGCGTGCCCTTCTTGTCCACGTTCTTGTCGACCACGGTCACGGCCGGCTCGGCCAGGATGGACAGCGAGGGGTAGACGAAATCCACCTTGCTGCCGAACTCCTTCTCCAGCAGGTAGGCCTCGTTCTCCCTGCTGATGAACACGTCGCCCTGGTTGCGCTGCGCGAAGGTCACCGAAGAACCGCGCGCGCCCGTGTCGAGCACCGGCACGTTGGCGTACAGCCGGGAGATGAACTCCTTGGCCTTCGCGTCGCCGCCGTACTTTCGCTTGGCGAATTCCCAGGCCGCCAGGTAGTTCCAGCGGGCGCCGCCGGAGGTCTTGGGGTTGGGCGTGATGACCTTGACGTCGGGGCGGACCAGATCGTCCCAGTCCTTGATGTTCTTGGGGTTGCCGGCACGGGTCACCAGCACGATGGTGGAGGTGTATGGCGAGCTGTTGTGCGGCAGGCGCTTCTGCCAGTCCCTGGGGATGTAGCTGCCGTTGGTGTGCAGCGCGTCGGTGTCGCCGGCCAGGGCCAGGGTGGCGACGTCGGCGTCCAGGCCGTCGATGATGGAACGGGCCTGCTTGCCCGAGCCGCCGTGGCTTTGCTTGATGGTCACGTCCTGGCCGGTCTTGCCCTTCCAGTACTTGGTGAACGCGGCATTGACCTCGACGTACAGCTCGCGGGTCGGGTCGTAGGACACGTTGAGCAGGGTCACTGGGGCGGGCTGGGCCCAGGCGGTACCGGCGGCGCTCGCCAGCGCGGCGGCTGCGATGAGCGAAGTGGTGAAGTGGCGGCGGGTGTTCATGGTGTTGCTCCGGATGGGGTGATCAAGGGAGCGGATCATGAAAGCAGGTCATCAAAACTGGAATGAATACGTTTTCAGTTGTTTATTACCAAATCAACTGAACAACCTCACCACAGCCGTCTATCACTTTCATTCGGACAATCAAATGGCCTTAAATGATAGTTTTTGACAAACTACCAGCCACTACCGATTGCCTCGCTGGAGACCTGTCATGACCGCCCTGATCCGCCAAGTCCGCCCCGTCTGGTTGCAGATGCAGCAGCTGGAACTGCCGGTGCCACCGCATGCGCTGCGCAACGCCCTGCTGGCCCTGGGCGCGGGCCTGCTCGTCATGGCTGGGCTGGCCGCAGGCAGCACCTTCTGGACCCCCACCCGCCTCTGGTGGGACGCCACCGGCGCCAGCAGCGGCATGACGGCCGGCGTGCAGGCCTCGTTCCTGGCGGCCATGGCCACCGCGGTGGGCGCCCTGCCCGTCTTTCTGGTGGAGCGCCTGGGCAAGCGGCAGGAAGCGGCCTTCATGGCCTTCGCCGCGGGCGTGATGCTGGCCGCGGCCTTCTTCGCGCTGCTGCTGCCCTCGCTGGACGCAGGCCGCGCGCTCATGGCCACCACGGGTGCCGGCGCAGCCGGCCTCACTGCTCTGGGCCTGGTCCTGGGCATGGCGCTGATGCTCGCCATCGACCGCGTCACCCCGCACGAACACGCGGTGCTACCACCCGCCGCTGCTGGCCACGCGATGCATCTGGCGAACGATCACACCGCCGGCCAGCGCGCATGGCTGATGGTGCTGGCGATCCTGATCCACAACGTACCCGAAGGCCTGGCCGTAGGCGCGGCCTATGCGGGCAGCGCGCTGGGTATCGATGGTGGGGTGGCGGTGAATGCAGGTGCCCCGGTGGCGCTGGCGATCGGCCTGCAGAACATGCCCGAGGGCTTGATCGTGGCCATGGCCCTGCGCACCCTGGGCCAGAGCACCGGCCGCTCGTGGGCGGTGGCGGCGCTGTCGGGTCTGGCCGAACCCTTCGGCGCCATCGTCGGCCTGGCAGTGCTCGGCAGCGTGCCGGCCCTCTACCCGGTGGGCCTGGCGGTCGCGGCCGGCGCCATGCTGTTCGTGGTCAGCCACGAAATCATTCCCGAGACGCACCGCAACGGCTTCGAGGGCATGGCATCGGTCACGCTGATGGCGGGTTTCATCTTCATGATGCTGCTCAACTCGATGGTCTGAGCAACGAAGAAGCCATCTGGCACCGATGCCCTGGGCGGGCAGGGTACCTGCAAAGAATCAGGTACGAAAAACCGCCATCAGCGAAATGAGATCGGCGGACTGTCTCTTGAGGCTTTCAGAGGCTGCTGCGCTTTCCTCCACCAGTGCGGCGTTCTGCTGCGTACCCTGGTCCAGGGACACCACGGCCTGGTTGATTTCACGAGCACTCATGGCTTGCGCGGTGCTGGACGTGTTGATCTCTGCAATCAGCTGACTGACCTGGTTCACCTGTCCCACGATTTCACTCATGGTCTTGCCAGCCACCTGAACCAGCGACTGTCCTTCGTCCACACGTTCGACCGAAACGTCGATAAGGGTCTTGATCTCTTTCGCAGCCTGTGCGGAACGTTGTGCCAACGAGCGCACCTCCCCTGCCACAACAGCAAACCCGCGCCCCTGCTCTCCGGCCCGTGCGGCCTCGACTGCGGCATTGAGCGCAAGGATGTTGGTCTGAAAGGCGATGCCATCGATCACAGCGATGATCTCGGCCATCTTCCGGCTGCTGTCGGTGATTCTCTGCATGGTCTCCACCACCTGAGCCACCACAGATCCACCGTCGTTTGCCACATTCAGAGCCGAACCAGACAACTGGGCGGCACTGCTGGCCGTTTCAGCGCTGCGTGCGATGGCATCCACCATTTGCTGCATGGATGCCGAGGTCTCCTCCAGAGACGCGGCCTGCGACTCTGTGCGAGTTGAAAGGTCTGCGTTGCCGCTGGCGATCTCTGCCGATGCGGTCGCCACGTTTTCAGCCGACTCGCGAACGCCGGACACAAGCTCAAGCAACCGCTTGCGCATGTCGTTCATGGATTGCACCAGATCACCCACCACATCACGAGAGGGCACCTCCATCGATTTCGTGAGATCGCCTTCGGCGACCGTGCGGGCAAAGTCGGATGCCCTGCGCAGGGGTTGCACGATTGCACGGTGGGTCGCCCACGACAACAGCACGGACACGGAAACCGCCACCACCATGACGACCAGCAGGAACATGGCACCGCCCAGAGCGGATTCCTGGTTGGAACTCACCAGGTTCGCCACACCTGCCTTCTCGGCCGTGACCATGTCGCGCAAGAGCTTGGAGGCATTCGCATACTCGGCGTCCAGAGTAAACACGAAGCTGGCCGCCGTGGCCACCCCAGCGCTCTTGATGTCCAGCGTCTCGCGGACGGTCTTGTCATAGACATCGAACACCTTTGACAGCTCCGCCACCTGGGTGCGCTGCTCGGTCGATATGCCCGGGTCGTCCGCGACACTCTGGAGCTCTTTGCGGTACTGGTCCAGCTCTTTCAAGATGCGGCTGTCCAGTTCCGCAATGCGTTCGGCCTTCTGCCCAATGGACTCCCAGGACAGCGTCTGCATGACCTGCCCCTGAAGCCCCTTGATCGCGCCATCCAATGCCTGGATGCGCTCCATTCTGGGCATGTTGACCTCATTCATGGCGCGCTGCGCCTCCAGCAGGCGCATACCGAGCCAGGTGGTCAGCAAGGCCACGATGACCAGGGAGGTGATCGCCACCAAAGGCGCAAGTGATAGCTTGGCACCCAAAGAGAGCCGGTTGAGCAGTTTCATGACATCTTTCCGAACGACAGCATTGGAATCTTGCGATGCGCCGCGAGCACCGCAGCAGCGTGTGCTGCACGCGGTGCGCGCTTAAAACAAGCAGCTCAGCGATAGATGCCGACGCCAATCAGACCTTTTCCATCCGGGGTCTGGCGAACGTACGAGCTCTTTCCTTCAACCTTCTTGGTTTGCGGATGGGCCCAGTCGTAGTCCACCCAGCCCGTTCCCTTGGCCACGACCTCCTTCATGGCAGGGAAGATGGCCTTGCCGTTGGCGTCCTTCATGTTGCTCATGTCGCGACCCACCAGCTTGTCGTTGGCCCCATGGGCGATGAAGGTGCCCTTGGTATCAAAGACGAACACATACAGGTCCTTCTTGACCCAAGTGGCCTTGTCTTTGGTGAAGTCGTCCAATGCTTTGGTGTCCCCGGCCTTTTTCATGTGGTCAAAAGCCGCGTTGACCATCTGCATGGCTTCATCTTTGCTGCCGCGATCTTCGGCCAAAGCAGGGGAACCCATTGCGAAGAGAGCAACGGTGGTGAACACGGCGGACAAAGCATGACGACGAATCATTTGTAAGCTCCGAAATTGGTAAAAAAGTTGTGGGCTCGCTCACAACGCGGCCTCACTGCGACGTTGGTCGTGCCAGAACTATCGACCCAAGTCCCGCTGGCTTTAGCCGGAAACAACACGGGCAAACACCCGCAAATCCCATCTCGGAAGGTAGCGGGCAGCTGCCC
>NZ_BCTF01000052.1 GCF_001571145.1 Hydrogenophaga flava NBRC 102514 | reverse complement strand
CACAGCGACCAGGGCAGCCAATACGGAAGTGACGACTTCAAGCGCTTTTGTTCGGCCCACAACCTCGAACCCAGCATGAGCCGGCGAGGAAACTGCTGGGACAATGCCGTTGCCGAGTCCTTCTTCAGCGGTCTGAAAAAGGAGCGCATCCAAAAGCGCAACTACAAGACCCGGGACTTGGCACGCTCCGATGTCTTCGACTACATCGAAGCGTTCTACACAACCGTACCCGCCGCCACAGCCATCTGGGCGGCGTCAGCCCCGAAGCGTCTGAACGCGCTTCGGCTTGAGGCTGGGGGTTGTCTATTAGACCGGGAGCAGTCCAGACTTCACCCACCAGCTCTCGGATCACCTGCAGTTGTGGATCGAGATCGAGACCGACGTCGATGTACGGCAGTTGCAGGAGTACGTGAATGGAGGCCAGGGCGTACGTGGATGAGCCCTTTCAGTGTTTCCGGCCTGACCATATTCCGTTCAAGTATCGAGTGCTTATCCCCGCGCTTGCACGACGGCAACCTTGAAGTCGAGCGGCAGCTCAAGGCTGGATGCTGGCGGTGGTCCAGCACGCCTGAATGTCGGCTACGTCGGTCACCTGTCATTCGAGGATGGAAGGGCTTAACGACCGCAGCACCTCCGTCATCGGTCATCCAGGAAAGGCCCGCCTGGTATCGCCTTAAAAATGATCGCTCGAACCCAAAGTGGGCGGTTGTGCGCGAATCGAAAGCCAATGGCGTGGCGCTGTGCGAGTTGTACGACCAACCTGGGACTCCAATGTGAACGTATTCGGTCAAGGCCATTCAGCCAAGGTTCAGCTGCATGGTTGCAACATGGCTCCAAGGTCCAGAACAGACCCCTTGCCCTCAACCTCTCAAAATTCCCGCCCTCACAGGATCCTCCATGAACTCCGACCTCAAGAACTTCCTTCAACCCATCGCACAGGTGATTGCCATCACCGTGTTTGTCGTGTTTACCGTGGCGTTCTTTTCTCTGCCCTACGTGCTCCAGCAGCACCCAGGTGATCCTCAAAGTCCATCGCAGCAGACCGCCCCGCGGCATATGACCTGAAGCGTTCTGCCCCTGTGTCTTCATTCATGCCGAGAAAAGCCGCTGACAAAAGCGGTTTTCTACCCTGTGTCCCACGAAAGAATCCCATGAAATCCATCAACCGGGTTTTCCTGTTGGTCGCCTGCTGCACGGTGCTGCTGACCGCATGCAACAAAGCAGATCGCTCGAATCCGCAACAAGAGATGACCGCCAGTCCAGCGGTCAACGTTGCAGACGCCGACATCACGACTCATGTCAAATCTGCTCTGAACAACGCACCCGGTTTGGCAGGTCTGGACATCGCAGTCGTCACGACCAAAGGCGACGTTCGGCTCACGGGCGCGGTGTCAAGTCAGGCTCAGATCGACGCTGCCATCAGCGCCGCGCGGACCTCCGAGGGTGCCCACACCATCCACAACGAGTTGACGATCAAGCCATAAAGCACGGGAAGATGCTTTGGTCGCCATGCCCGTCGCAGCGATGTTGAATAGCGCTATTTGCTAAACCGGCCCAGTCCCACCTCGATCAAACCTTCAGCGCGGCGAAGCAGAAAAAGCACATCCAACCCCATGCGCTGAGCCATGGCCAAACCTTCATCGGGGCCTGCCACCAGCAAGGCCGTGGCCCAGGCATCCGCGTGCATACAGCTGCGTGCCAGCACGGTGACGGATGCCACGGCGTTGTTCACGGGCGCACAGCGGCGGGCGTCCATGGTGTGGGCCAGGCGCGCATCGCCCACTTGCAAGAAGCGTCGATAGTCGCCCGAGGTGGCCACCGCCACACCATCAAGTTCTATGACACCGTGCACCGCGCGGAGCCCCGCCTCGGGGCGTTCGAGCGCCACAGCCCAGGGCACACCGCTTGCCTGGCTGCCTAATGCGCATAGCTCACCATCCAGCGCCGCCAGCGCATGCCGCACACCATGCTTTTGCAGCACGCTGACCATGCGATCTACCGCATAGCCTTTGGCAATGCCGCACAGATCGAGCTGCAAGGGCTCGCGCTTGCGCACACGGCCTGCGGGTTTGTCCAGCTCCAGGCAGCCGTCCGCATGACGTGGTGTGGTCTGGCGTGCGGCGCGGATCGCTTCCGAATCGGGCACATCGCGCACCGCGCCAAACCCCCAGGCATCGACCAGCGCGCCCACGCACGGGTCGAATGCTCCAGCGCTCAGCCGGTGGACATCGAGCGCACAGGCCAGCACCTCCATGATTTCGTCGGGCAGGTCCACCCAGTCGCCCACGGGCGCGCGGTTGAGGCGCATGAGGTCGCTGTCCGGTTTCCAGGGTGACATCTGCGCATCCACCTGCTCCACCTCAACGGCGAGGTCCTGGCGCAAGGCGGTCACGTCCAAGGTGTGGTCGGCGTCGACTGTGGCCGACCAGCGTGTGCCCATGGTCGGGCCGTGCAGGGTGGTGCGTTTGTACGCCACAGCCAACTCAGAAGACATCTTCGGCATACCGCTCCCTTGATTTCAGGTTCGCAACGCTGAGCTGCAGTGGCGCCAGCACCGCGTCGAGCGTTTCGGCCACACCCTGCGCCATGGCCCGGCTGCCACACACACGCACGATGGCGCCCTCTGCAACCAGGCTTCGCACGGACTCGGCGTCTCTGCCCAGGGCGTCCTGAACATAGCCGCCGCCGTCGGGTACGCGTGAGAAGACGGTGTGCAGCGTTGCCAGGCGCCCTTCGCCAAGCCAGCGCTGAATGTCGGAACCGAAGTAGAAGTCCTGCGCCGGGTCGCGCCCTCCAAAAAACAGGTGCATGGGCGTCCGTCTGTCGTTGCGACGGATGAAGCCCGCCAGCGGTGCCACCCCTGTGCCCGCCCCGATCAGCAACACCGGCTTGCGCTTATGTGGCAATGCAAATCCGGGGTTGGGCCGGATGAAGGCGGTGATGAAGTCCCCCGTTTGCAGGTCCAGCAGGTGCGTGGAACACAGACCCCCAGGCATTTGACGCACGCAGATTTCCAGGAACCCGTCCTGCCAGCCCGAGGCCAGCGAGTAGTACCGCGGCACGGCCGAACCCGGTGGCACGATACCCACGAGATCGCCTGCGGCAAACTGGGCCAGGCCCTGCCCTAGCAGGCGGGCGCCCAGACTTTGTGCAGGCCATGCAAAGCGCAGGATCGCTGTGGACTGTCCAGTGGCACCGACGAAGTCTTGGCGCGAGATCAGCGTGAGCGCAGTGGTGGCTGGCACGCGCGGTACATGCTCCAGCACCAGCGGTTCGCCGAGTGCTTTGGCCAGGTCAGCGCCCCAGCGCGCGAACTGCTGGCCCGATTGCTGGTGGATGCACTCCAGCGGCAGCAACAGGGGCCAGCCCTGTGCCCGCAGCGTCTGATCCAGCGCCACGGCAAAGGCGCAGAAGGTCGGGTATTGCCGGTCGCCAAAGCCCAGCACGGTCACAGGCACATCGCTGGCTTTCAGCGTGGCTATGTGGGACAGAGCCCGGCTGGCGTGGGCCGGAGCCTGGCCTTCGCCATAGGTGGCGGCCAGCACAAACACCTGCCGTGTGGCGGCCATGGTCTGAAAGTTCTCCAGCGCGCGGGTGTGTACGCGGTGGCCGCCCTGGCTCAGCGCGTCTTGCAGCGTTTGCGCAAAACCCCAGGTGCTGCCGCCTTCGCTGGCCACGAAGATGAGCACATCGGCCTGTGCCATCGGTGCGTTGCCCGTGATGTGCGGTGCCTCTCGGCGGGCTTGCCACCAGATGACAACACCCGACAGCCAGAACAGCAGCACGCTGGCGCCCACGAGCCCGAGCACCACGGCCCAGGGCCAGGCCGCTTCGCCGGTGTGCAGCACCACGGCCCAGTCGTAGACGCGCTGAGCCAGGGTGGCGTCCTGCCAGGCCAGCATCTGGCCCGAATACCGGTCGATCCAGCCTTGACCCTGTGAGGTGGCGACCTTCCAGGTGTCCTCGGGATCGGTTGCGCCCGGGAAATTCAGCTTGCGCAGATCCTGCACCACCAGGGTTTGCAGCGCAGCCAGTTGCGCGCCGGGCAAGGCCGGTTGGCTGACAACCACCGAAACCACATCCGGCTCGGTCCCGGCGTCCAGAGTCACCAGCCCCAGCGTGGATGCGCTCATGGTCAGCGCCGTGATCGAGCTCAGGCACAGGACAAGCAGCACCACACGGCCCGCGACCACGTGGATGCGCTGCGCCAGCGATCCACGCACCCGCGCCGCCAGCTGTCGCCAGCCGCCCATGCGCCGTAGCAAGAGCACCAGGGCAGAGACGCACAACAAGGCCATGGCCAGCGCAATGCCCGCTGCGCCCCAGCGCCCGGCATCGCCCAACAGTAGCGAGCGGTGCAGGTTCTTCACCCAGCGCGGCAACGCCGAGGCTTGCCAGTCGCCCAGTACCCGTCCATCAGCCGGGTCCACGTACTGCGCCTGCGGCTGGTCGCCGGCAAAGCTGAACACCACGATGGCACCCGATGGCAGATGGCGAATCTCTTCCGCGCCCGGAACGGTGCGCGTCACGCGCTCCACCAGCGTGGCCACGGGCAAGTCGCCAGGTGCGGCGGGTGCCTGCCACGCCTGCTGCACCGGATCGATCGCC
>NZ_BCTF01000051.1 GCF_001571145.1 Hydrogenophaga flava NBRC 102514 | reverse complement strand
GGCCAGCGACGACAGATTGCTGACTGCATCCATTTAGTGGGGCGCTGCGAAAACCTGTCTAGATGGCGCGGGTATCGTGCGCGTCTCAATGGTTTCCAGTCGTATCCGTCCCTCGGAGCCTGTTGAAACGAAATGATGGCGCGCGGCATTGCCCGGATCGTGATCCATGGAGCCGAGCGCTTGCTGTGTGAACGGTCCCACCAGCGATCTCCCAAAGGTGCTTCCCCTGAAACTTCGCCGCTCGCCGACTTGCGAACCATAGCGCTGCCGGCGCAGACGCCAAGGCCTTTCGCGGCATAAACGGCCGCCTTCCCACCGCCGTTTCACTCTGGTGGGCCCCTTCCATTTATTCCACGGTGCCCAGGCGCTCGCGCCTTGACGCAGCGCTTTGGATGTCGCACGGCGACCGACGAATGCGGGGCAGGGTGCTCACCTGAGCAGACTCGATGACCGAGGGGAGGATTCCCAATCCAGCTCCCTCAGAAATTGGGGCAGTGTTTCTTGGGGATCAGACGACGCGATTTCTTGGATCACTGGGCGGGGCGTGGACCCGCGAGGGATGAAACATCTTTTTCGGTTGGTTGCCGTGTGGATTCAATCACCGGGCGCGATCTGGCAATCTTTTAACGTTTGTCGGTTGCCTTTCAATTCTGGGCAGTGCCGTGGTCCGAATGGACGAGAAGAACAGTGGATTGGATCTGTGAAGTATGAAGTGACTGGAGGTTGGTATGTGGTTGCTCGTTGCGCGTGAACCGCGAGCCAATGCACCGCACTGGACCGGTCGACGATGGCTCGCGGCCATCGATGCGGTGGCCTGGCCGCTGTTCTGGGTATTCCTCTTGAGCCAGTTCGATGCGCCCGTCGGAATCGTCGGCCCCATGGTCGTTGCGATTGCGTTCCTGTTCTCTGCAGAGCGGATCTACCGCGCAGTGTGGGTCAACCATCGCTACTGGTTCACCACCTGGCGCTGGGGGCGGATTGCCGCCTCGCTGTTCGTGATCGGGATGGTGCTGAAGCTCGCGACGGGACAGGGACCTTGACACTGATCGAGGCAGGTCAACTGTGTAGCTGATGTACCCGAGGAGCACAAAACTCGGTTTTCGGCATGTGCCTGCACCCCATACCGCACACTGGCCGGCGGCTAAAGGCTGATCAGCGTCACTCGGGAACGGCGGAGAAGAACAGTCGAGATCGTCAACAGCGGTCATTCAGTGATCGACCATGCAGGCGACCGCATCACTACCCAAACCGGGTACTCGCAAATGGATGGCACCAAGTTCTGTGTGAAGGACCGGTTTCGCATGGGGCGAAGTGGCACTCCCGACCCGAAGGTGTCATCTGGCCAAGTGGCACAAAGCCGCCACTGGGGCTGCGTTGTTCGGCAGGATATGCCAAGTTAAATGTGCATGCCCGAGTAGACTGGGTTGCCCATTGCTAGAACGAAAGGTCAGAAATCACTTCTTCTCGCTGCAATTTCGTTCTCCACGAACACGGATCTTCGACAAAACACGCTCGCTGCTCGGTGTCTTGAGCGTTAGTTCAGATATTGCCCCATTCTTCGTCGTGAAGCGGTAGATGACATTGGACGCGTTCGGAGAGCGGAAGTCTAGCGCGCGATATAAAAACAGCGGCCGGTCAATCTGCACTGGGTCTGCAAAATACAATCGGCCGTCGTCCTTCTCGACCACGTGGCACTTGTAGCCGTTCGCGGTCTCGTACGTGCCGGGCAGCTGCGCCGCAATGGCAGGGTCAAGCGGCTCTGCGCATCGCTTGAACACAACCTCGGCCTCGTCCAGCGCCAGGGTGAGCGCGCTTATCTGGCCCTGTGGATCAATGCTGAAATTCACAGACCACTTGCCGTAAACCTCATCGTCATCCGTGTCGAAGCGGTCGTAGTGCACATGCGCCAGCGCAAGCACAAAGGCCTGAAACGCGAGCCGCAGCCGGCCCTCGTGTGCGTCGATCTTCAACTGCGGGTACAGAGGGTGCTCGAACGTGCCGCAATAGTCCATCAGCGCGTGGGAGGGCATAGTGCCAGCGACCTGTTCGTTCGCCGCTTTGGATCGTGCAGTGAGACGCTCCTCCTTTAACGTCTGCAAAATGGGCAGGTAGCGCCCGGTCCATGGCGTGTGATCCAGGTCCAGCAACCGCTCGTACAGGTTCCAAGTCAACAAGTCCGACAACACTGCGCAGTGATGGCCGATAACGAACACCACTACGCCGACGCGTTCATTGGGCAGATACGAAACCTGCGAATAAAAGCCGCCCAACGAACCGCCATGAAACGCCATCAAATGACCGCGATAAACACCCGTGTGTAGCCCCATCCCGTAAGCCTGGTTAAGCATCTCCTTGAAGCCTCGGATGTTGAGCATGTGATTGGGTACAGCCATGGACGGCGCCATTGTCGCCTTCAGCACGACTTGCGGAATGATCTGACGATCTTGCAGCGTGCCGTCGCTGAGCAGGGTGATCAGCCAGCGCGACATGTCCTGCAGATTCGAGTTCAGCCCGCCGGCGGGCCCCGCACCATTCATGTGCTCGTAGCTGGGCAGCCTGAACAACTCGGTGGAATCGCGCCGCTCTGTATAGGGCACAGCAAAATCGTCTTTGCGATACACCTCGGGCATCGAAAAAACCGTATCGCGCATACCTGCGGGGTCCAGCAGCCGCTGCTGCACCAAAGCCTCCCAGCTCTGGCCCGTCAGCAATTCGATGGCATGGCCAACCGCGGCGTACATGACGTTGTTGTAGACAAAGTTCTGGCGCAACGGATCGCTGGGCTCCATGTGGCGCAGCCGGTCGTACAGATCCTTGCGCGAGAAATCCGAGCGAAACCACATCGAGTCGTGACGGTTGATGCCCGTGCGATGCGCCAGCATGTCGCGCAGTGTCACCGTGTTGTTCAGCGCGTCGGTGGAAAAGCGGATGGACGGAACGGCCTCGCGGATTGGCCTGTCCCAGCTGAGCAGGCCCTCCTCCACCAGCAGTCCGGCCGCAATTGCGGTGAAGAGTTTGGTGTTGGAGGCGACTGGGAAGATCGTTTGCGGGGTGAAGGGCAGCTTGGCCCCGTAGTCGCGATATCCGTAGCCCTTTGCGAAGACCATTTCGTCTTCATGTACGACAGCAATGCCGATGCCCGGGACGTTCCAGTCGGAGAGGGTCTTGTGAATGAAATCGTCGACGCCGTTGAGTTTGTTGAGCATGTTCATGTTTTACTGTAGTTAACCATTCACCGCGAGGATCGGCTTCACATGAAGAAGGAACACTTTAATCCGTCGGATCTGCCTGATTGGAGCACCTCCTTCTCGCAGGTCGTCACAGTCACATCTGGTTCAACGCGGACGATCTATCTCTCCGGGCAGGTGTCGGTCGACTCAAAGAACTGCGTTGTCGGTGAAGGCGACTTGTCTGTGCAGACCGGGTTCGCGCTCGCCAACCTCGAACGTGCGCTCGCGAGCGTTGGTGCAAGAGCGGCAGACGTCGTGCGCCTCGGCATCTACATCAAGAACTACCGCCGAGAGCAAAGCGCCGTGGTCGCCGAAGCACTGCACCGCGTGTTCCCAAAGGAGAATATGCCGGCAAGTACCTGGCTCGGCGTCGAGACACTCGCCATCGATGAACTGCTCATCGAGATCGAAGCGACGGCAGTGACCGAACTGAGAATACCGCTGTAGCCAAGACGCAGCCCAACAAGCGATTTCACCGAACGCCGAGCAGCGGTTCAGTCTGTTGTTTCACATTGACCGCGCGGCGCTGGTGAATCTGGTTGTTGAGCGACTGCTTTCCACTTGGCCATCCGGCTGCTCCTGGCCGAAAGCGCAGGTTGGCTGCCCCATTCGTTTGCAGTCACCCGTTCTGGTGGAGTGCGCTCTTCTGACTTGACGCAGCGCAATATTCAGGTGCCGCGCAAGCGCATGCTCTGGGACCCTCAACTCGATGGGAGACCATCATGGAAACCTCGGGCATTACTGTTCATCACGAGCCGTGGAACAAAGGCAAGATCGTTGGGCAAAAGGCTCCCTTCAAGGTGAAGGACATTTGGGCCTTGCGAGTACGTCTTCAGATGGAAGGTCGGGTCCGCGAGCTCGCACTCTTCAACCTCGGCATCGACAGCAAGCTTCGCGGATGTGACCTCGTTGCACTCAAGGTCCGTGACGTGTCCCATGGTGACAATGTGGCCACGCGAGCCATCGTCATGCAGCACAAGACCAAGCGCCCAGTCCAGTTCGAAATTACGGGAGTTACCCGAGAGGCCCTCCAGGCCTGGATCAAGCAAGCCGCCCTGAAATCAGATGACTTTCTGTTCCCCAGCAGGCTCCACGATTCGCCCCACTTGGGCACTCGGCAGTACGCCCGGATTCTTGGGCACTGTGTGGATGAACTTGGTCTGGATCGTTCCGAATACGGGACCCATTCGATGCGAAGGACCAAGGCGACGTTGATCTATCGACGTACCAAGAACCTCCGAGCTGTGCAGTTGCTGCTCGGGCACTCCAAACTGGAATCTACCGTGAGGTACCTGGGTATCGAGGTCGACGACGCCCTTGAAATCTCCGAGCAGACGGAAATCTGAGAAGGTCATCGGAGGCGGCCTTTGCTCCGGCACCGGGGCGGCCGCCTTCAATGGCAGCTCTGTGGGGACTGTCAGGAGCGGTGCTTTCGGCCACAACCAGTCGCTTGCGCAAAAAAACCACGTTCGTGAACATCTTATGCTCAATCCCTAACATGCAGAGTGAAACCCTGATACATGATTTTTTTCGCATTCATCGAATGCCAATGAGATTGACTATGAACGAACTTGACTGGCATTCCGACTCAATTTCCGCAACGACCCGTATCGATACCTCGTACAAGAATACTCAAAACGTACGGCGGTTTTTCAAAGCAACGTGTGGCGATCACTTCAGATTCGACCGTGGGTTCATGCAGTGGATGAAAGATAACCCTGGGAAGACGATGGGCGAAGCAGCAGCTGAGTGGATGAGGAGAATGGAAATCAATGAGAACCCTGAATGACCGCCTCAGGTCGGCATGTTGAACCCGCCGCCATGAAGACCGGCCGCTCAGTCAGCGCTGAATTGAACGGCACCTGTCTGCACCGACCGCGAATAGGTCGTCCCGGCCAGGAGCGGCAGGATGGCCAAGGAAAAGCAGTCACTCAACGTGAAGATGACCGGAC
>NZ_BCTF01000050.1 GCF_001571145.1 Hydrogenophaga flava NBRC 102514 | reverse complement strand
CGACCACCTGACCGCCTAGCACGGCGATCTCCGAGGCACTGGCGGCCAGCTGGTTGGCCTGGCGCGCCGCGTCGGCGCTGTTCTTGACCGTGCTGGCCAGCTGCTCCATGGAGGCCGCTGTCTGCTGCAGGTTGCTGGCCGCCTGCTCTGTACGGTTGGAAAGATCCTGGTTGCCCGAGGCGATCTCCGCGCTGGCCGTGTCGATGCTGTCGCTGGCTGTGCGCACCTGCTTCACCGCAGCCTGCAGCGACGCCTGCATGGACTGCAACGAGGCCAGCATGGCCGCTGTTTCGTCGCACCCTTGGGTGTCCACATGGCGGGTCAGATCGCCTTGGGCGATCGCGCTGGCCAGTTCGCGCGCCCGATCCAGAGGGGCGCAGATGCTGCGCATGTTGAGCCAGACGAACGGCACCAGCAGCGCCGCCACGGCGACCAGCACGCCCAGGCTGATCATCATGGCCTGCTGGACCCCCTGCTCCCGCGCCGTGCGCGCCTCGGCCACGTCCTCATCCAACACCTTCGCCAGCGCGAGCAGCGAAGCCTCCATCGAGCGCATCTGCTCCTTGGCCTGACCCAGCATCTTGTCGGCGGTAGTGCCGTTGTCGTAGGCACCGTCCTCCACCTGCAGCACGATCTGTTTGGTTGCCTTCTCGTAGGCATCCAGCCTGCTCACCGCCTCCTTGAGGAGGGGCATCTCCTTCTCGCTGGCGTTGCCCAGCAGGTCACCCAGCTGTTTCTGCACACCCGCTACGGCAGCGGTCCAGCGATCCCGGTGCTGGTTGAGCGTGATGCGGTCGTCGTAGTAGATGACCATGTCCTTCTCAGCCCGGTTGATGTCTCCGACCGTCCGGTTGATCTCGCTGAGCTAGTGCGACAGATGCAGCGAGCGGTTGATGAACTCGTCGGTGCGCTGATTTTGCTGCTGCAAGGAAAACACCCCGGCTGCGGCCACCACGCAAACCAGGGTCAGCGCGATCACCAGCAGGGCAATCATGCGCGTGCGGATTCGCCATTGGCGCAAGGCTTTGATGATCAGTTCCACGTAGCGCCCCCGTTTCGATTCAATGTCTGCCCGACCAGAAGCTGGAGACCTGCCTGAGGACCAGCCCCCTCCTGTCCCACGCTGACCATGGCTCCACGGGGTGGAGTCGTCCGGAAACAAAGCGATGAATCCTTGGACTATCGGACATTGAGGCGCAGACTGAAGGCCGAATGAGCGCCGCAAAACACAGCCAGACCCATCACAACAGGTCTGCGACCGGCCGATGAGGACGCCGCCCGGAGCACCCTATACTGAATCGCTCGTTCCGCATTCGAACCACGTCACAACGTCGGCTGCGGATTGACATCGTGAAACGTTGTTCAACAACTGGGGGGCAGGTCTTGCGCACTGTGGAGGTGCGCAGACCTGTGCGAGGCATGACCTGCTGTGCGTGGAATGCAACCCCAACACCTTCGAGGGCGCATGTTGACGTCGAAGTCCGGTGGGTTTGACCTGGCACTGCTCTCACGGGGCCGACCCGTGCTTCTGCCCTGGTCTGCGGGTGGAGGTCGCGCGCACGCAATGCGCCGCGGCGTCATCGCCATGTCCTTGCTGGCCGCGGTGGTCACGGGCGTGGCGCAGGCTGCACCTCGGGTGGTTCGCGTGGGCATCTACGAGAACCCGCCCAAGTTGCAGGCCGGGCAGCAGGGACAGCCCAGCGGCATTCTGGGCGACCTGCTGACCGAAATGGCCCGACTGGAGGGCTGGAAGCTGGAACCGGTGCCGTGCGACTGGGACCGCTGTCTGCGGCTTCTGGACGAAGGCCAGATCGACCTGATGCCAGATGTGGCCTACAGCGATGCGCGCGCGCAGCGTTTTGACTTTCACAGCACTCCCGCCCTGCCCAGCTGGTCGCAGGTGTACCGGCGACCAGGCGCCACACTGCAGTCGGTGCTCGATTTGGAAGGCAAGCGCGTGGTGGTGCTGGAGGGTTCGGTTCAGCAGGAACACCTGGCGGGCCTGCTCAACAGCTTCGGGCTGCGCGCCGAACTGGTACCGGTGAAGTCGTTTGACCAAGCGTTCAGCATGGTGGCCACCGGCTCCGCCGATGCGGTGGCCGCGAACCGCTACTCGGGCGATGCGGCCGCCAGTCGCTACGGACTGACCGCATCCAGCCTGGTGTTTCTGCCCAGCAAGCTGTACTTCGCCACCGACAAGGGCCGCAACGCCGACCTGCTGGCCGACATCGACGCACTGCTCGATGTCTGGCAGAACGACGCCAACTCGTTCTACTTCCAGATGCTGGCCCGGTGGGGCCAGCAGACCACAGGCCCCCGAGTGCCGCAGGCCTTCTGGTGGGGCCTGGCCTTGGTGCTGGGCTTGCTCGCACTGGCGCTGGGTTTCCTGGCCTTGCTGCGAAGCGAAGTGGCGCGGCAAACGCTGGCCCTGCGCGGCAGCGAACAACGGTTCCGCAACCTGTCCGAGAACTCCGCCGACTGGATCTGGGAGCACGACCTGCGCGGCCGCCACACCTACAGCAATCCGGGGGTCACAGCGATCCTGGGCTATCGGGTCGAGGCGTTTCTGGCGATCGATGCGGCGACCCTGGTCCATCCCGATGACCTCGCCCTGTTCGAAGCCACCCATCAGAAGTCGCGTGCGCGCCGGATCGGCTGGCGCAACATCGTCATCCGCTGGCGCCACCAGGACGGAAACTACCGGGTGCTGGAATCCAACGCGCAACCGGTTCTGGACGCCAAGGGCGAGCTGCAGGGGTTTCAGGGAGTCGACCGAGACATCACCGCGCGCGTGCTGGCCGAACAGGAGCGCCAGCGACTGGCTGCGATTCTGGAGGCCACCAGCGACCTCGTCGGCATGGCCGATCCCGAAGGCCATCTCACCTACCTGAACGGGGCGGGGCGCGCGCTGCTGGGCATCGGTCCGGGGACACCCTTGCCCGCGATGATCGCGAACGTCCATCCGCGGTGGGCCAGCGACATCGTTCTGAACGAAGGACTGCAGACAGCCATCCGCGATGGCCGCTGGTCGGGGGAGACCGCGGTGCTGGGGCCGGACGGAGCGGAGATCCCGGTTTCGCAGCTCATCCTCAGTCACAAGGACGCACAGGGAAAGCTGCTGTTCCTGTCCACCATCGTGCGCGACGTCCGCGCCAGCCGAGAGGCCGAGCTGGCGCTGCGCGAGAGCGAGGAGCGCCTGCGTCTGGCCCTGGCCGCTGCCAGCCAGGGGCTGTACGACCTGGACCTGACCACGGGCATCGCGAAGGTGAGCCCCGAGTACGCCACCATGCTGGGCTACGACCCGGCCACCTTCGAGGAAAGCGGTAGCTCCTGGCGCGAGCGCATGCACCCGGACGACCAGCCCACGACCCTTCGGGTCTTTGATGACTACGTGGCAGGCCGGCTGTCAGAGTACCGGGTCGAATTCCGCCAGCGAACACGCGATGGGGGCTGGAAGTGGGTCCTCTCGCTGGGCAGGATTCAGGCACGCGCAGCCGACGGTCGCCCGCTGCGCATGCTGGGCACACACACCGATATCGACGCGATCAAGTCTGCAGAGGCCGCTCTGCGCGAACTCAATGCCACCCTCGAAGTCCGTGTTGCCGAGCGCACCGCCGAGTTGACCGCAGCCAACCAGGAACTGGAGTCGTTCGCCTACGCGGTTTCGCACGACCTGCGGGCGCCACTGCGAGCGATGAGCGGTTTTTCCAACGCGCTGCAGGAAGACCACGCTGCCTCCCTTTCCAGCGAGGCCAAGACCTATCTGGAGCAGATCGTTCTGGCCGGTCGAAAGATGACCGATCTGGTCGAAGGTTTGCTGACACTCGCGCGCAGCACGCGGGGCGACTTGCGGATGGACCGTGTCGACGTGTCTGCGCTGGCCCGCCGACACCTTGCCGAGTTGGCAGCGGCAGAGCCTGCGCGCCGCGTGTCGGTCGAGGTCGAGCAGGACCTGACGGTGCAGGGTGACGAGCGCATGATCTCCAGCGTGCTGGACAACCTGCTCGACAACGCATGGAAGTACACGGGAGCAACGGTGCTGCCAGAGATCCGGGTGCAGGCCTGCGCTGTCGATGGCTTGAGCGGCTTCTGCGTGTCGGACAACGGAGCGGGATTCGACATGGCCCACTCCGCTCGCCTGTTCAAGGCCTTTCAGCGCCTGCACCGCCAGGACGAATTTCCAGGCATCGGGATCGGCCTGGCCACCGTGCAGCGCATCGTGCAGCGCCATGGAGGTCAGATTCGGGCGCAGGGCGTGCCCGGCCAGGGTGCGAGGTTTTCGGTGCTGTTGCCGAACAAGCCGGATCAACGAGAACAGGAGTCCACGACATGAACACCAAAACCATCCTGCTTGTCGAAGACAACCCGCAGGACGAGATGCTCACCCTTCGCGCACTGAAAAAAGCCCATCTTGCCAACCGCATCGACGTGGCTCGCGACGGCCAGCAGGCACTGGACTACCTGTTCCGCACCGGTGAGTTCGCCGACCGCGATGGCCCCGATCTGCCCACGGTGGTGCTGCTGGACATCAGCTTGCCGCGACTGTCGGGCCTGGAGGTGCTTGAACGCCTGCGCAAGGACCCTCGCACCGAGATGCTCCCCGTGGTGATCCTCACCTCGTCCGACGAACAGAAGGACCGTTTGAAGAGCTACGAGAACGGCTGCAACAGTTTTGTACAGAAGCCGGTGGACTTCACCGCCTTTGCCGAAACCGTGGCCCGGCTGGGTGTCTACTGGCTCGCGACCAATGAACCGCCGCCGGATCGTTTGATGGAAAGATGACCAAGGCGCTGCAATTGCCACAGCAAACAAAAAAGCCCGCTACCATTTAAGTAGCAGGCTTTTCTTGTCCCACAAGGGGATTTTGGTAGGACGTGGCAGGCTCGAACTGCCGACCAACGGATTAAAAGTCCGATATCTGATACTTCCTTAGACTTCCTGAGACAAGCGACTTTCTCTAACTCGTTGATTTGATACAGATATCTGTCTATGCAAGTCTCATGAGGTCCCATATCATCCGTTCCTAGACTGGTAATCAACTGGTAACGAAAGGATCGGATGGCTACCAACACCAAATCACTGAGCAACATCGAGCCCGGCAAGTTCATCACCCTGGAGAAGGTCCACCCCTCGGGGACCCTTCAGGCTCGCAAGCTGGCAAACGGGCTTGTGACCTTCTATTGGCGCTGCACGTTGCAGGGGTGGAGTTGACCCGATTCCGTGGAC
>NZ_BCTF01000049.1:0-2500 GCF_001571145.1 Hydrogenophaga flava NBRC 102514 | reverse complement strand
AAAACCAGCGGATGAGCTGTGGATAGGGGTGAAAGGCTAAACAAACTTGGAAATAGCTGGTTCTCTCCGAAAACTATTTAGGTAGTGCCTCAAGTATTACCTGCGGGGGTAGAGCACTGTTTTGGCTAGGGGGTCATGGCGACTTACCAAACCAAGGCAAACTCCGAATACCGCAGAGTACAGCTTGGGAGACAGAGCACCGGGTGCTAACGTCCGGACTCAAGAGGGAAACAACCCAGACCGCCAGCTAAGGTCCCTAAAATTGGCTAAGTGGGAAACGAAGTGGGAAGGCTAAAACAGTCAGGATGTTGGCTTAGAAGCAGCCATCATTTAAAGAAAGCGTAATAGCTCACTGATCGAGTCGTCCTGCGCGGAAGATGTAACGGGGCTAAGCCAGTTACCGAAGCTGCGGATTTGCAATTTATTGCAAGTGGTAGGAGAGCGTTCTGTAAGCCTGTGAAGGTGGCTTGTAAAGGCTGCTGGAGGTATCAGAAGTGCGAATGCTGACACGAGTAGCGTTAAAGGGGGTGAAAAGCCCCCTCGCCGTAAGCGCAAGGTTTCCTACGCAACGTTCATCGGCGTAGGGTGAGTCGGCCCCTAAGGCGAGGCAGAGATGCGTAGCTGATGGGAAACAGGTCAATATTCCTGTACCGATTACAAGTGCGATGTGGGGACGGATCTTAATAGGTTATCCGGGTGTTGGATGTCCCGGTTTAGGCAGAAGTAGGCGATGGGTAGGCAAATCCGCCCGTCATATACCGAGGCTGCCGATCGAGCGAGCTTGCTCGCGAAGTAACTGAACGAGGTCCCAGGAAAAGCCACTAAGCTTCAGCTTGTAATTGACCGTACCGCAAACCGACACTGGTGCGCGAGATGAGTATTCTAAGGCGCTTGAGAGAACTCAGGAGAAGGAACTCGGCAAATTGACACCGTAACTTCGGAAGAAGGTGTGCCCTAGTAGTGTGATGAGAACATCTGAGCACGAATGGGTTGCAAAAAATAGGTGGCTGCGACTGTTTATTAAAAACACAGCACTCTGCAAACACGAAAGTGGACGTATAGGGTGTGACGCCTGCCCGGTGCTGGAAGATTAATTGATGGGGTGCAAGCTCTTGATCGAAGTCCCAGTAAACGGCGGCCGTAACTATAACGGTCCTAAGGTAGCGAAATTCCTTGTCGGGTAAGTTCCGACCTGCACGAATGGCGTAACGATGGCCACACTGTCTCCTCCTGAGACTCAGCGAAGTTGAAATGTTTGTGATGATGCAATCTCCCCGCGGAAAGACGGAAAGACCCCATGAACCTTTACTGTAGCTTTGTATTGAATTTTGAACAGATCTGTGTAGGATAGGTGGGAGGCTTTGAAGCAGGGTCGCTAGATCTTGTGGAGCCAACGTTGAAATACCACCCTGGTGTGTTTGAGGTTCTAACCTAGGTCCATTATCTGGATCGGGGACAGTGCATGGTAGGCAGTTTGACTGGGGCGGTCTCCTCCCAAAGTGTAACGGAGGAGTTCGAAGGTACGCTAGGTACGGTCGGACATCGTGCTAATAGTGCAATGGCATAAGCGTGCTTAACTGCGAGACTGACAAGTCGAGCAGATGCGAAAGCAGGACATAGTGATCCGGTGGTTCTGTATGGAAGGGCCATCGCTCAACGGATAAAAGGTACTCTGGGGATAACAGGCTGATACCGCCCAAGAGTTCATATCGACGGCGGTGTTTGGCACCTCGATGTCGGCTCATCTCATCCTGGGGCTGTAGCCGGTCCCAAGGGTATGGCTGTTCGCCATTTAAAGAGGTACGTGAGCTGGGTTTAAAACGTCGTGAGACAGTTTGGTCCCTATCTTCCGTGGGCGCTGCAGATTTGAGGAAGCCTGCTCCTAGTACGAGAGGACCGGAGTGGACGCACCTCTGGTGTACCGGTTGTCACGCCAGTGGCATTGCCGGGTAGCTAAGTGCGGAAGAGATAACCGCTGAAAGCATCTAAGCGGGAAACTCGTTCCAAGATGAGATCTGCCGGGGCCTTGAGCCCCCTGAAGGGTCGTTGAAGACCACGACGTTGATAGGTCGGGTGTGGAAGCGCAGCAATGCGTTAAGCTAACCGATACTAATTGCCCGTGAGGCTTGACCCTATAACTTTGACGAAACCACATGTCTGAAAAGACGGTTCGTGCAAATGTCTTATGCCATCATGATTAAAATCATGACGTTGGCAGCAATCAAAATGAGCTGATTCGAAACTCTATGAATTCGTCTGGTTGAACAAATCGTTCAGCCAGGCAACAAGTTATGCCTGACGACCATAGCGAGTTGGTCCCACTCCTTCCCATCCCGAACAGGACAGTGAAACGACTTTGCGCCGATGATAGTGCGGATTCCCGTGTGAAAGTAGGTCATCGTCAGGCTATTATTGAAAAAGCCCCAAGTAGAAATACTTGGGGCTTTTGCTTTTCTGGAGCTAATCGCAAGAGCAAGGCTTGGGGTGCTAGAGGTCAAAA
>NZ_BCTF01000048.1 GCF_001571145.1 Hydrogenophaga flava NBRC 102514 | reverse complement strand
AAAAAAATGAAAGAGGTGCTGGCAAGGCAATGGGCCACCTTCGAGCTGTGCCCCGCCATCCGCTGCGCCTGGATGTACCGAGCGTGCCAAGCTGGCGAATCGCAGCATCCACGTGAAGCTGCGCACCAATTAAGTAGGGTCTGCAGAACCCCGCCGCCCATGGCCCGATGTGAGACATTGACGGCATGAAGCGGATGAGCCTGGGCGAGAACGGATTCGAGCGCTTGGGCCTTGAGGACGCGCAAGCGCGAGTTCTTGGATGAGATGAACCTGATGGTGCCGTGGGCCGAACTGGTTTCGCTGCTCGAGCGCAAGGGGGTCGTGTTCAACGCCACACGTTCAGCTGTTTCAAGCGCGCGCCGAAATCCATCAGTGCCTGCCCCGCCAGTTTGGTAACCCGCTCACCCCAGAGATCAGACCGGAAGTCCGTCCCCGCGACGAGCACCAGTTCACTCTTGCGCTCCACACTTTTGAGGCGACGCAGCACTACACCTTCTCCGATCATGAGGGCGCAGGACGCAGGGACAATGGCCACCCCGAGCCCGTGGGCGACCATTGCCAGCACGCTCATGAACTGGGTTGCTGTGTGCCGCACATCGGCCTTGAATCCGGATGCCTCGCACACCGCTGCCGTCTGATCAAAGTAGTCGCTCTCGGTGTACCGAGAAAAAGCGACAAAGACTTCCTTCTCCAGAGCGCCTACCCGCAATGCACCGCTGGAGCGGGCCAGGCCATGACCTCGAGGGAAGGCCACACAGTAGGGATCGTCGATGGCACAGACCTGTTCATCCCGATGGGAGGTACTGCCCGGACGGATGAAGCCTATATCCAGCTCGGCGTTGCGAATGGCCTGCAACTGACGGGACGATGGCACCAGCTCCTGACCCTCAACTCGTGTGGCCAATCCGGCATCTTGAAACAGCTGGATCAGACCCGGCAGTAGCGACTGTGTGACGGTCGGCACCAGCCCCACCCGCACGGTGGCACGCTGACCGTCGCGCAGCTCGCGCGCTCGGACTTTGGCCTGCTCGGCCCGAGCCAGGATGGCGCGAGCGTCCTGGAGAAACGACTGGCCAGCCGGGGTCAGCCGAACCCCCCGCGGCAGGCGGACCAGCAGCGCCGTGCCCACCTCCTCTTCCAGCTGCCGGATCTGTGCGGACAGGGGCGGCTGTGCAATGAACAGCTTGATAGCAGCGCGGCTGATGCTGCCCAGTTCAGCCGTGGTGACGAAGTACCGGAGGTGCCTGAGTTCCATGGCTGAGCCACCCTTTCACATATTTTCGACGTATGCAAAAGATACGAAACAGGTATTTTACGTATGCCATGGAAGCACCCACACTGGCGGCCAGTTGATCCACCGAGACACCATGAAATCACTTCGAAAAGTCAGCCCTCAAACGGGGCTTGAATTGCAGGAAGCCCTCACCCCTACCCCTGAAAAGGGGGAGGTCCTGATCGCTGTTCAGGCGACCGGCGTCTGCGGCACCGACCTGCACATTGACCAGTGGACCCCGAGCTACCACTTCATGGCACCCACGCTACCGGTCACCATCGGCCATGAGTTTTCTGGTGTTGTGGCGGCCAAGGGAGAAGGCGTCGAGTCGCTGGACGTGGGGCAACGGGTCACCGTTCGTCCGTCTGTCACCTGTGGCATTTGTGAGGCGTGCCAGAGCGGGCGCCACGACGACTGCCTGTCCCGCCGCGGGGTCGGCGTGGGCAGAGACGGCGCGTTCGCCAGTCACGTCTGTGTGCCGGCCAGAAACTGCGTGCCGGTTCCTCAGCACCTGGACCCAGCCGTGGCCGCGCTGGCCGAACCGCTGACCGTCAGCTGGGAGGCCGTGCGCATCGGCGACATCCGGCCCGGTGACCGTGTGCTGGTGCTGGGTCCCGGCAACATCGGCCAGGGCATTGCACTGTTTGCGCGCGAACGGGGCGCTCGATACATCTGCGTGGCTGGCCACAACGATCAGCCCCGCCTCCAGGTTCTCAGGCAACTGGGTTTCGATAATGTGCTGGACTTTGCCGAACAGCCCATTGAAGAGGCACTGGCCCGGGAATGCGAGGACGGCGCCTTCGATGTGGTCATCGAAGCCACGGGGGCCGGCACCGTCATCAAACCCGCCTTGCAGGCACTGAAGGTGCGCGGGGTGCTGGTCATTGCCGGCATTCATGCCAACCCGGTACCGCTGGACCTGACATCGCTGGTCAGAAAACACCAGCAAGTGCGGGGGTCGTACCGTGCACCCGAATCGGCCTGGCCTCAGGTGGTCGAGTTCATGGGCCGCAACGAGGCGTTGTTGCGACACATGGTCACCCACACCGTCCCCTTGTCCCAGGCGGTGCAAGGGTTCGAACTGGCCCGCAACAAGACCGCCACCAAGGTGATGGTGATTCCCGATGAGGCCTCGGAGGCGGTGTCGCCATGACCCAGTTGCCCGAAGGGCCGGCTTTCCTGGCACTGTGGAACAACATCCGCGACACCGGCCGACGCCACGAATACGAGCAGTGGCACATCTACGAGCATGTGCCCGAGCGGGTGGTCCTGCCCGGTTTTCTGGGGGCCGACCGATACCGGTCGGTGGATGCCGAGCCCAGCTACTTCACGGTGTACCACCTCGAAAGCCTGGCAGCATTGAGCACCGAACCCTACCGCGACGTTTTCACCCATCCCACCCCTTGGTCGGCGAGTATGCGGCCGCTGCTCAGCGACTTTTACCGACTGCCCTGCGTCCGCTCGGGTTCTGCGGGATCGAGTCGCGCGCCCCACCTGGGCACGCTGCGCTGGAGCGCCGACGCAGCCCTGCCAACGGGCCCGCTCGATGACTGGCTGAGCGAAGCCATCGACGCAGGTCACCTGCTGCATGCCCAATGGGGCTGGGCGCCTTCGATGGACAGCTACTGGCTGGCCAACACGTCCTCGGAGACCGCCGACCGCGGAGTCGAGCATGTGGCCCTGCTGCAGCACCACGACCCTGATGGTCTGCGTGAGGCGCTCGATAGCCTGTCGAACTGGTTGAAGCCGCACGCCTCCCGGCTGGGTGAGCGCCAGCGCTTCTCGCTCCAGTCGAGCATCCGCAATACCGATGTCGACAAGCTGGTAACCGGCCGACGACCACCCAACACCATTCTGTTCCGCCACCACTCCAGAGGATGACAACATGTCCCACATGAAACGACGCTTCTTTACCCAGCTGGCCGCAGCCATTGGCTCCGGACTGGTCTGTCTCCCCGCCTTCAGCCAGTCTGGCGAAGCCTGGCCCAGCAAGCCGATCCGCATGGTGGTCGGCTACCCTGCTGGCTCATCGCCGGACATGCAAGCGCGCCTGCTGGCGGAGCCGCTGGCCCAGGCACTGGGTCAGCCGGTTGTGGTCGAAAACCGACCAGGCGCCAGCGGGAACATCGGCGCCGACCTCATTGCCAAATCCACCGACAGCCACACCATCGGCGTGGTCGGTAACGGGCCGCTGACCAGTTCTCAGTTCCTCTATGCCAAGCTGCCATACGACCCGGCAAAGGACTTCGCACCCATTGCCCTGATCGGTGCGGCGCCGCTGGTGTGGGTGACCGCGAAAGCCACCACCGAGCGCACACCGGCGAGCTACGTCCAGCAGTTGCGCCTGGAAGGCGACAAACATACCTATGGTTCCATCGGGCCAGGTTCGGGTGGGCACCTGGGCATGGAACTGCTCAAGCAGGCCCTGGGCATCAAACCGCTGCATGTGCCCTTCAACGGTGGGCCAGCCATCCTCAACGCCATCATGGGCGGGCACGTGGGCATGACGCTGCTGCCCGCGTCCACCGTCGCGCCGCTGATCCAGTCGGGAAAGCTGGACGCCATCGCCGTGTCGTCCGCCAAGCGCTCTCCCCTGGCGCCGACGCTGCCCGCGCTGGAAGACATCGGCGTCAAGGGTGTGAACATCGAAGTGTGGAACGCCGTGGTGGCCCCCGCGCGACTGCCGGCCGCTGCGCAAACCCGTCTGGGCACCGAACTAGCCAAGATCCTGGCGTCCCGCGAGATTCGCCAGAAGCTGCTGGTTCAGGGCTGGCGGGTGGACGACCCCAGCGCCAAGTCGCTGCGCGAACGAATTCAGAAGGACACGGTCACCTACAGGGACATCATTGCCCGCAACAACATCCGCATCGACTGATCCAGCGGCCAGAAGAAAGGGCTCATGACAGAAGCCTTCTGTCATGAGCCCTTTTTCCCGTCTTTGAAGTCCCCTTGAAAACCTGAACCAGGCGGAAGTAGAGAATTCCCCCAGACTGACGTTCCCCCGGAAACCGGACAGTTCTGAACTACAGGCTGGCTGCTTCGCTGGCTTGAACTGACCTGCTGTTGACGAACTCGCTCGGGGTCAGGTTACCGAGCGAGCTGTGTGGACGGTGGTGGTTGTAGTCGTCCTGCCAAGCCTTCAATTTCTCCCGGGCATCGTGCAGCGTGACGTACTCGTTGACATTGAGGAACTCGTCGCGCAGCCGCCCGTTGAACGACTCGATCAGGCCATTATCCGTGGGCTTTCCGCGACGGATGTAGTCGAGTTTGATCCCTCGCCGATACGCCCATTCGTTCAGCGCTTTCGAGGTGAATTCCGTCCCGTTGTCCACGGTGATTGCCTTGGGCCAACCGCGGTGCCTGGCAACCTCGTCCAGCGCCTGAGCAACGCACCGGCCCGACAGCCAGAAGTTGGCCTCCAGGCACACACTCTCGCGACTCCACTGATCGATGACCGTGAGGATGCGAAACGCGCGGCCATCGTGTGTCTGGTCGTGCACAAAATCCATGCTCCAGTGCTGATTTGGGCCTGTGGGTTTCTGGGGCTTGCCACGCAGCAGGGCAACGCGTTTGCGCCGCTTGACCTTCATGCGCAGTTGCAGGCCTTCGAGACGGTACAGGCGATACACCCGCGTTTTGCCCACCGACCAGCCTTCGCGTTTGAGCATCACCAGCACCCTCAGGTACCCAAACCGCGGCCGGCTCAACGCAATGTCCCGGATGCGCTGGCGCAGCGCACTCTGGTCCCGTGCCTCACTCTTGGCGTACCAGCTCGATCACTGCAACAGCGCCAGTCGGCGCGAGCGGTGCACTCTGACCTTGAAATGCTCCTGCATCCAGGCTGCCAGCTCGCTGCGCTTGACAGCCCTCAGAGCTTATTTTGACGACCTCCTGCAGGATCTGTTTGTCCAGCGTCAGATCGGCCACGATGCGTCGCAAGCGCGCGTTCTCGTCTTCAAGCTACCTGAGCTTGCGCAGCTCGCTCACGCCCAGCGCGCCATACTTCTTCTTCCACGTGTAGAACGTGGCCTCCGAGATGCCGATCTGGCGGCACACGTCCACCACCGGCGTGCCGCCGTCGACCATTCGCAGCGCATACGCGATCTGCTCTTCGCTGAATCGGGACTTCTTCATCGCTTCTCCTTGCCCCACTCGGGGCCTTGGGAAGCAACCGTACCTCTCGTTTTGACCTGTCGGGGTTCTCCGGGGGAACGTCAATCGGAGACATCGCCAAGGACGAGAACGTGAGCCCTGGCTACGTCACGCGCTTGCTGCACCTGGCCTTGCTGGCACCGGACATCACCCAGTCCATTGCGGCAGGAGAACATCCTGTGGACGTGACTCCTACTCGGTTGATGCAGGAACTGCCCTTGCCGCTGGACTGGGCGGAGCAGCGCAGGGTGTTGGGGATGGGCTGAGGGTTGAAGGCGAAAGGAATCCAGAAAGCCAGAACGCGTTGCCCGACGGACGAAGAACTTGAAAGTCCGTTGGGCAGCGGAAGCGGTCTGCAGGGAGCAGGCCGTGACCTCACGGATGTTTGCCGGCAGCGGACGCCAGAGTGCCAGAGAACCTCGCAGCTCGAAGGCTGGTTTCGCCTTCAAAGCCGACGTCGGCAATAGGCCGCCTAGGCTAAGCCGTCGCGTAGGTGAATTGGCCCCACTGGATACCTTGCCGAACTACATGACTTGATGCATTCGTGGAAAATTCAGTTGCTCCATCGGTTCGCGAGCCGCTTGGTGCTCTCGAACCATACCAACGCCCCCAGGCAAAATGCCGCACCACTCAGCAAGAGCGCAGTGGATGGTGTCGCGAACAGAAACAGGTCGCTGATGGCTGGCACTCCCAGAACGAGCGCCAGCAGCACAGACGTACCCAATACGATCCAGCCGAAAGCGGCATTCCAGGTTCGCGCTGATTCGCTTCGAGTTGTCCATGTCCGGTTGACATGGATGAGCACCAGATTGCTGACCACCAGGACTGTGAACGCGAGCGCACGTGCCATCTCGTCGGAGCCGGATGCCGATCGGGCAAGCAGGTAGGCCATCAGCACGATGCCGAAAAGTCCGCCGCCTTGAAGCGCTCCGCGCAACAGGACTTGCTTGTCGAAGAGTCGTGCATCCGGTCGCCTTGGTGGAACCCGCATAGCTTCTGCCTCCAACGGCTCGGCTTCGAAGACGATGGAGCATGCCGGGTCAATGATCAGCTGCAGGAACAGGATGTGCACCGGCATCAGCACCATCGGCCAGCCCAGAATCAGCGGCACGATCGACAGTCCGATAATCGGCAGATGCACCGCCAAGACGAAGGCTATGGCCTTTCGCAGGTTGGCAAAAACGCGACGTCCGTAACGCACGGCCGTCACCAGGGACGCGAAATCGTCGCCCAGCAGCACCAAGGCCGCGGCCTCGCGGGCGACGTCGGTACCGCGAGCACCCATCGCGACGCCGATATGGGCAGCCTTGAGGGCGGGTGCGTCGTTGACGCCGTCCCCGGTCATCGCGACCACATCGCCTCGTTTGCGAAAAGCCTGCACCAGCCGAAGCTTCTGTTCGGGCTGCACACGACAAAACACATGGGTGTCGGCCAGGCGCGCTGCCAGTGCTGCGTCATCCAGTCGGTCCAACTCTGGGCCTGTCACGGCCCGCCCGTCGGCGACCAAGCCTGCTTGTCGTGCGATGGCCAGGGCGGTGTGGGGATGGTCGCCCGTGATCATCACGACCCGGATACCTGCAGATCGGCACTCGGCGATGGCAGCCGGCACATCCGGTCTCACCGGATCCTCCAGTGCAACCAGTCCCACGAACTCGAACTCGAAGTCGTGCTGGCCGCTGGGCAACTCACCTGAGGGGAAGAAGGCCCGTGCGACCGCCAGGACCCGCAACCCTTCGGCAGCCATCGCCTCAACCTGCTGCGAAATAGGCTCCTGCTGCGATGGATCGAGGTGACAGAGGTCCATGATCGCCTCTGGCGCACCCTTGGCAGCAACCAGGCGGTCCTGTTGATCCGGTGACTGCCAGACGCGGGACATGGCGAGCATCTGCGGCGACAGCGGATAGTCGTCGATCAGATCCCAGTCCACGTGCAGATGTTCTGTACCCGAAAGGCGACACTGACCCGCTTCGGCGATGGCGGACTCCATCGGATCGAACGCGCGGCGGTGACTTGCGAGCACGGCGTACTCCAGCACCGGGTGAAGCGCCTCCTGCAAGTCTGGAGCGTCTGTTGTACCCAGATACTGCTGCCGTCCAGCGGACCACAGCTTGCGCACCGCCATGCGGTTCATCGTCAGCGTGCCTGTCTTGTCGACACACAACACCGTCGTCGCCCCGAGCAGTTCGACAGCCGGCATGCTGCGTGTGAGCACCTTCTCGCGCGCGAGTCGCCAGGCACCGAGACCGAGGAAGATCGTCAACACGACCGGCAGCTCTTCCGGAAGGATGGCCATCGCGAGCGTCAGGCCTGCCAGCAACCCATGCAGCCAGTCGCCGCGCGACATGCCCCAGGCCAAGGCGAGCACCGCGGCGAGGCTGAGACCGGACGCAGCCACCCAAGTGACGATCCGCTGTGTCTCGCGCTGGACCGGCGTGGTCTCGGTGGCAATCGACTTCAGGGAGGCGCCGATGCGTCCCAGGGCGCTGCGCGCGCCGGTGGCCAGCACGATGCCCTTGCCTATGCCCTGCGTGACCAGCGTGCCCGAGAGAGCCTGGCTGCGAGGATCTGGGTCGCCGGCGGCGACAACTTCGTTTGCCTGCTTCAGCACAGGGACCGATTCGCCGGTCAGCAGCGATTCGTCGATCGTCAGGTTCGACGCTTCGATCAACTGGAGGTCGGCAGGCACCCGATCGCCTTCGGCGAGCAGGACGGTATCGCCGACGACCAGTTCGCGGCCAGCTATCCTGACAGCCTGCCCATCGCGGATCGCCAGCGCACGCGGGCTGGACAGGTCTCGCAACGCCTCCAGTGACTGTTCGCTGCGGCGCTTCTGGACGTAAGTGATGCCGATGACGACCAGCACGAACCCGAGCAACATCAGGGCTTCATGCCGGTCGCCCAGCGCCAGGTAAATGGCCCCGCAGGCCACCAGCAGTAGGAACATCGGCTCCAGCACCACATCCCGAAGCAAGCCCCACGCGCCGCGCTGCGCCGTGGCGGGCAGCTCGTTGGGGCCTTGTTGCGACAGGCGCTGGCGTGCCTCGATCGACGTTAGACCACGGGCAGGAACGGTCTCCATACTGTCGTCCTGGCCTGCGGGCTATTGCATGGCCACCGAATGGTCCAGGTCGGGCCGTTGCCAGGGGTCCACGTGGGTCATGAGGTTGAGGACGCGGTGTCGCTGCATCACCCGGCTGCGGGCTTCCACGGCAATGTCGTGGCCAGCTTCGACACTCAGCGACGCATCGACCTCGATGTGTGCATCGACCACGATCATGTCGCCCATCTTGCGGGTGCGGATGTCGTGCACGCCCTGGATGCCGGGGGTTCCTTCCAGCGTGGTTCGGATGGCGGCAACCTCGGCGTCGTCGATGGAGCGGTCCATCAGGTCGTGCAGGGCGTCCCAGCCGAATGCCCAACCCATCTTGGCCACCATGAAACCGACGATGGCGGCGGCGATGGGGTCGAGGATCGGGTAGCCGGCGAGGTTGCCGGCGATACCGATGCCCACCACCAGCGAAGAAGCTGCATCGGACCTCGCATGCCAGGCATTGGCCACCAGCATGCTCGACTTGACCCGTTTGGCCACCGAGAGCATGTAGCGGAACAACAGTTCCTTGGCGACCAGCGCGCCGCCAGCCACCCAGAGCGCCGCCACATGCACCTTCTGGACCGTTTCGGGTTGTTCCAGCTTGAGGAACGCTGACCACAACATGCCCAGCCCAACGGCCAGCAGGATCGCACCCAGGACGAGACTGGCCGCTGTCTCGAACCGATGGTGACCATACGGATGGCCCTCGTCGGCGTCCTTCTGGCTGTGGTGGTTGGCAAACAGCACGACGAAGTCGGCGATCAGGTCGGACAGCGAATGGATGCCGTCAGCGATCAGGCCTTGCGACTTCGCCAGGACGCCCGCCGCCAGCTGGGTGGTGGTCAGGACCAGGTTGACGGCGACGCTGACCCAGGTGCTGCGCGACGCAGCGGCCGCCCTTTCGGTGGGGCTGTGGTCGGGGTCTTCGGTGTCGTCGGTGGGATTCAAGAATGGCATGGCATGTTCAATGCGGGTGGGAAGAGCCGGACATGGCTCGCTTCGCGTTTTCAGCATACGCGCCAGACCTTAACTGGCCATTGATCTACCGCAGGCCCATCCATGCTGGCTCCAGCTATCGTCGGACAGCGATTTAGATGCTGGATCGATGAACACAAGTTGAATGCTCCATTCAGCATGCGTACACGGTGGTCTTTCCACAATGCCCCCAACACCACGGCCTAACCGTGGTCACCCGCGAACCCGCTCGAAAGGAGCCCCTATGAAATCCACCGACCATCTGCGCCAGGGCCTGCTGGTGCTGTCTCTGGGCCTGGCCGCCTTGCCTGCAGCTGCCACAGACGATTGCGATGCGCCGCTCAATCGCTGGCAGTCACGCGACGCCGTGCGGCAGATGGCCGCTGCACAGGGCTGGCAGATCCAGCGGCTGAAGATCGACGACGGTTGCTACGAAGTTCGCGGCACAGACGCCCAAGGCCGCAGCTTCAAAGCCAAGATCGACCCGGAAACCCTGAAGGTGTTGAAGCTCAAGCAAGACGACCACCAGCGTGACCGCGATCGCGAGGAAAAGGCCTCGCAGCCAGACCGCCCCGCACAAGCCGATGGCGCCACCCCTTCATCGCCATTGCCGCCCCCCCGGTAGCGCGCCGCGCGGCCAGATCGAGTAACCACCTCTCATTCCCCAACTTCACAGGAACATCACCATGTCCAAACCGCTTCTGACCATTCTGGCCACCGCCAGCGCATTGGCCCTTCCCGCTCTGGCACACAGCCGCCAGGTCACGCTGACCGCCCAGCTCAAAGACTACGGAGGCAATGGCGCCTACGTGGCGGCGTACCTGACCGATGCCAAGGGCGCCTACGTGCGCACGCTGTGGGTGGCTGGAGGCAAAGCCAAGTACCACAAGCACCTGTCCGACTGGAACCGCCTCTCCGCTGGCGACGCCAAGCGCCTGGACGGCGTCACTGGCGCCAGCGTGGGCGCGGGGCGCACCCTCAAGGTCACGGCCGATCTGGCGGATGCACTCATCGACGCGGGCTATGAAATTCGCCTCGATGCCGCCGCAGAAGACATGCGTGACAGCCCGTCGGAGGTTCGTGTGCCCCTGTCCACCGCCAATGTCGGCAAGCCGCAGGCCGGCAAGCAGTACATCCAGGCGGTGACCTTGCAGCTCAAGTGAAGGCTTTCGCATGAGCTGGAAAGGCATCCACCGCTGGTTAGGACTGACCGTGGGCACCCTGGCCGTGGTGCTGGGTGTAAGTGGCGCCATCCTGGCGATCGATCCGGTGCAGCAGGCGTGGCAGGCACCCG
>NZ_BCTF01000047.1 GCF_001571145.1 Hydrogenophaga flava NBRC 102514 | reverse complement strand
CGAGTACCAAACCTTTTTGGGCGCACTTAACGGTCTACTGCGAGCACGGAAAGACCTTCTCATCATATGGCCGGTAACCGACACAACTTTCTCGGGAAAGCTCATTCAACTCTTGGAGCGAGTTGGTGGTAGAAGCGCTTTTGGAATCGCGCCGCAAATTCAACTGAACGGCATCTCCAAGCAGCGATTCATACTTGTCTTAGAAAAGCTTCTTCAAGTCGCGAACTGGCGACTTGAAGATGCAGCAATTTCAGACACGGAAGTAACTGCGCTTGTCGATAAGGCAGAACGAATTGGAGTTTTTCTTGATGATCTTCAGACTCTAATTGCTACCCGTTTCGATGTAGGTGAGATGGGTGTTGAATTTCCTACCGTTGTGATAGCCATCAGTTCGGGCGAACCGAAGATTCGAGAGGTCACGCGATCGATCAGGCGCGCAGACAGCTACTACATCGAGGCATCGCGCCTCTTGATGTACACAAAGCAATCGAATGTTGCTGAGTGGTGGGGAAATCGATCAACAAGCTTGCGCTCAGCCTTACCGCACGTAATCGCGCTATTTAACGCACAGCTTGTTTCCGTTTCCGCCTCCACGGTTGTGCACGCTGTGCTTCAACACGGTGATTCCGATCTGAAGGCGCTGGTTGAAGGGGTTCGGGCCGACCGTGGAAACGCTAAGCGGGTTATGGAGTCGTCCGAACTATTTAAGTATCTAGCCGGGGATGCGCTGGACAACCGAGAGTACGGGTCGAGTGTGAAAGATGAGACTTTCCTATCGTTCTCAAGAATTCAGGCGCAGTCCGAACGAAAGCATCGCGCATTAAACGATGCTGTCCTCAAACTTGCTGCTGAGTCGGGAGCGGTGCTGCCATCGCTGATGCTCGAAAACTCCCTGGTTCCAGGGCTGCAAACTGATGCCACCTTTAAGGAGCCCGGTAGGCCTACCATTGCCCTTGAGTTTCACCACAAGGCCGCTTCCGAGTCCACAAATAACAAGTTGGCAATCTATGTTCTTGAGAAACTCAAGGAGTACGCAATCAATTACGGCTTGGCATCAAGATAGGTGCCTCGAGTTCTTGTTCTTCCATCGAGAAGACGATAATTAATATGCCTCGAAATGGCCATGCACGACCCAAAAAAATCGAAGAGACGGTGCTTGCGTTGTTTGGCGCATTCGAATTCGAAGACGATCGGGCATGGAAACGGTTTGATTTCGACGTGATGCAGTCGCAGGCGGACCAAGGCTGGATTTCCGACCCGAGGGGACGTGCGGAGTCGGCCCGATTGACACCTGAAGGTCAGGCGCGAGCCAAGGCGCTGGCAGACCGCTTGTTTGGTTCCTGATGGTGCTTCTGGGGGAGCAAGGCGCCTCCCACCCCTGTGGCAAACTCGCCCGCTTCGTTTGAAACCGGGCCGCTGGCGCCCCTTGGGACATGCAGAAAATCATCGCGCAGATCGCGCAGGAGATCCGGGTTGAGCCGCGGCAGGTGCTGGCTGCGGTGGAGTTGCTGGACGGGGGGGCGACGGTGCCCTTCATCGCTCGCTACCGCAAGGAAGTGACCGGCGGGCTGGACGACACCCAGCTGCGCGAGCTGGAGTACCGCCTGGGTTACCTGCGCGAGCTGGAAGACCGCCGTGGTGCGGTGCTAAAGGCCATTGACGAGCAGGGCAAGCTGACCGACGCGCTGCGCGTGGCGATTGCCAACGCGCCGACCAAGCAGGAGCTGGAAGACATCTACCTGCCGTTCAAGCTCAAGCGCCGCACCAAGGGGCAGATCGCCCGCGAATTCGGCATCGAGCCGCTGGCCGACAAGCTGTTTGCCGACCCGACGCTGGATCCGCTGGCCGAAGCGGCCGCCTTCACCAAGCCGCCCGAGGTGCTGGACGACGGCAAGCCGGGCGCGGACTTCTCGACGCCGCAGGCGGTGCTGGACGGGGTGCGCGACATCCTGAGCGAACGCTGGGCCGAAGACCCGGCGCTGGTGCAAAGCCTGCGCGAGTGGCTGTGGACCGAGGGCCTGCTGCAGAGCAAGCTGGTGGCCGGCAAGGACGAGAACAACGCCGACGTGGCCAAGTTCCGCGACTATTTTGAATACGACGAGCCGATCGGCCGGGTGCCGTCGCACCGGGCGCTGGCGGTGTTCCGCGGCCGGGCGCTGGAGATCCTGGACGCCAAGCTGGTGTTGCCCGAGATGCCGGAGCCGGGGAAACCGTCCTTGGCCGAAGGCAAGATCGCGCTGCACCTGGGCTGGAGCCACCAGGGCCGCAAGGCGGACGACCTGATCCGCAAGTGCGTGGCCTGGACCTGGCGCGTGAAGCTGAGCCTCTCCACCGAGCGCGACCTGTTCACCCGCCTGCGCGAGAGCGCCGAGGCGGTGGCGATCAAGGTGTTTGCCGACAACCTGCGCGACCTGCTGCTGGCCGCGCCCGCCGGCCAGAAGGCGGTGATGGGCCTGGACCCGGGCATCCGCACGGGGGTGAAGGTGGCGGTGGTGGACGCTACCGGCAAGCTGGTGGCGACGAACACGGTGTACCCGCACGAGCCGCGCCGCGACTGGGACGGCGCGCTGCACACGCTGGCGCTGCTGTGCCGCCAGCACGGCGTGCAGCTGATCGCGATTGGCAACGGCACCGCCAGCCGCGAGACCGACAAGCTGGCGGGCGACCTGATCAAGATGCTGGCCAAGGCGGGCATCGAGGGCGTGCAGAAGGTGGTGGTGAGCGAGGCGGGCGCCTCGGTCTATTCCGCCAGCGAGTTTGCGGCGCTGGAGATGCCGGACGTGGACGTGAGCCTGCGCGGCGCGGCGTCGATTGCCCGCCGCCTGCAGGACCCGCTGGCCGAGCTGGTGAAGATCGACCCCAAGAGCATTGGCGTGGGCCAGTACCAGCACGACGTGAACCAGAGCGAGCTGGCGCGCACGCTGGACGCGGTGGTGGAAGACTGCGTGAACGGTGTGGGCGTGGACCTGAACACGGCCAGCGTGCCGCTGCTGACCCGCGTGTCGGGCCTGTCGGGCTCGGTGGCCAAGGCGGTGGTGCGCTGGCGTGAGACGCACGGCGCGTTCAAGAGCCGCCAGCAGCTGCTGGAAGTCAGCGGCCTGGGCGCCAAGACCTTTGAGCTGGCGGCGGGCTTTTTGCGCATCCGCGACGGCGACAACCCGCTGGACATGACCGGCGTGCACCCGGAAACCTATCCTGTCGTCGAGCAGATCATTGAAAAGACCGGCCAGCCGGTGGCCAACCTGATGGGTCGGGCCGACATGCTCAAGACCCTGCGGCCCGAACTGTTCGCCAACGAGAAGTTCGGCGTCATCACGGTCAAGGACATCCTGGGCGAGCTGGAAAAGCCGGGCCGCGACCCGCGCCCGGACTTCCAGGTGGCGCGCTTCAACGAGGGCGTGGACGACATCGCCGACCTCAAGGAAGGCATGATCCTGGAAGGAACGGTGTCCAACGTCGCGCAATTCGGCGCTTTTGTCGATCTGGGCGTGCACCAGGACGGGCTGATCCACGTCAGCCAGCTGAGCCACAAGTTCGTCAACGACGCGCGTGAGGTGGTCAAGACCGGCGACATCGTCAAGGTCAAGGTGCTGGAAGTGGATGTGGCGCGCAAGCGCATCAGCCTGACCATGAAGCTGGACGCCGCGCCGGCCCGCAAGGACGGCCAGCGCGACAACCGGTTTGAGCCCTCGCGGGGCGGCCCGCGTGGCGGGCATGCGGGCGGCTACACGGGCGGGCAGGGCGGTGGCCAGCGCCAGCCCGAAGCCGGCGGCGCCATGGCTTCGGCGTTCGCCAAACTGCAGGGCCTGAACAAGCGCTGATCCGCCGCTGAGGGGTGGGCGGGAGAGGGCGGGCGGGCCTCAAGTCGGGGGCGGGTTGGTCGATACAGAGATCAGACCGATCCACCAAGACCTTGGACTTCAGACCATGGAACTCGAGGCCCTTCTCAATTACCCCCGCGCCCTGCCGGCGATGCCGCGCGCCGTCTCGGACCTGCTGGCCGAGATGAACAAGGAAGACCCGAGCCCCAAGCGGGTCGGGGAACTGATCAGCCGCGACCCGGCGCTCACCACCCGCGTGCTGCGCCTGTCCAATTCCGCGTTTTTCCGGGTCAGCCGCAAGATCGGCAGTGCCGACGAGGCGGTGTCCCTGCTGGGCATGACGCATGTGCGCTCGCTGGTCATGGCAGCGGCGCTGGGCGGCAGCTTCAAGAGCGTGCCCGGCATCGACCTCACACAGTTCTGGCGCTACAGCCTGCAGGCGGCGGACATCGCCAAGTCGCTGGCCGGGCTGCTGCATCAGAACCAGGGCAACGCCTTCACGGCGGGCCTGATCCACGCCATCGGCATCCTGGTGATGCACATCGCCATGCCCGACCGCATGCAACCGCTGGACTTCAGCACCCCGCCGCTGGACCTCAACCGCGCCGCCGCCGAACGCGCGATGCTGGGCTACACCTACGCCGAAGTGGGCGCCGGCATGGCCGAGAGGTGGCAGTTCCCGGAAGAGATGGTGTCTGCCCTGTCCAACCAGTTCACCCCGTTCGAGGGCGAGTCCTACGACCCGCTGGCCGGTCTGCTGCACCTGGCGTCCTGGCGCGCGCGCGCCCAGGAGCTGCAGCTGGACGACAACGGGCTGGCTGCCACTTTCCCCGACATGGTCGGCCTGACCCTGGGCCTGGACCTGGACAGCGTGCTGGGCAAGGACCCGTCCGAGTGGTCTTTCTCACAGGCGCTGGGCGCTTTTATCTCCTGACCGGCTGCTGACTCAAGTCCTGGCTGGTGCCGTCGAAATTACTGAAAACCAACGGCGGTTTGTTCAAAAAGGATGTCTGCCATGCAGCTCGAAAAACTCCTGAAGCAGCCCAACGCCCTGCCTTCTGCCCCCAAGGTGGTCCGCAAGCTGATGGAAACCTTCGAGCAGGATGATGTGGACCTTCTCAAGGCTGCGTCCCTGATCGAGGACGACCCGGTTCTCACGGCCAAGCTGCTGAAGATGGCGAACTCGGCCTTTTTCGGCCTGCACCGTTCGGTGACCACGGCGCGCGACGCCATCAACGTGATGGGGCTCATCAAGGTGCGCGCGCTGGTGATCGGCGCGGCTCTGGGCGACGGCTTTCACGCCGTCGGCGGCATGAACCTCAACCAGTTCTGGCGCTACAGCCTCAACAGCGCCAACCTCTCGCGCTACATCGCGCTGCCGCTGCGCATGGACGAGAGCACGGCGTTCACCGCCGGCCTGATCCACTGCATCGGCGAGCTGGTGATGCACGCTGGCATGCCCGAGGCCATGATCGACCTGGACCGCAGCATTCCCATGCTCGACCTCAAGCGGGCGCGCGCCGAGCGCGGTCTGTTCGGCTACAGCTACGCCGAGGTGGGCGCGGCGCTGGCGCGCGAGTGGAAGTTTCCCAAGAAGATGATCGACTCGATCGAGCACCAGGTGGCGCCGTTCGACAACGACGTCTACGAGCCCATCGCCGGCGTGATCCACATCGCGTCGTGGCGCGCGCGGGCGGCCGAGCTGTCGCTGGGCAGCGAGGCACTGATCAACACCTACCCCGACCCGGTGGGGCTGGTGCTGGGCATCGACCCGGACATCGTGATCGGCGAGGAGATTCCCTCGCTGACGCGCGAGGAAGCCGTCGCGCACGGCGACTGAGGCCGCGCGCGCGCTGCCTCAGCTCTTGAGGCGCAGCATCATGGTCACCGCGCTGGCGATGGCCTGCTCGATGGTGAGCTGGTCGGCAAAGTCCTTGCCGTGTTGCAGCGCGCCGAGCCACTTCTTCTCCTGAAGCGACTGGATCCACGAGGGGTGCTGCGTGGCCGTGACCACGATGCGCCGCAGGTTCTCGCGGTCGGCCTCGGACACCTGGCCGGGGCCGAACACCGCGCGCCAGTTGCCCAGCTCGGTGTTGACGCCCTGTTCGGTGAGCGAGGGCACGCCGTAGAGCGTGCGGCGCGAAGAAATCGCCAGCGGCGTGAGCGCCTTGCTCTCGATGTCGGCCTGGAACTCGCTGTAGCTGGAAATCGCCACCTGGGCCTCGCCCTTGTCCAGCAGTGCCGTGGCTTCGCGGCCGCTGGCGGTGGGCAGGTACTTCAGCTTGGTCACGTCCACGCGAAGCTGGCGGGCGATCATGCCCGCGAGCATGTGGTCGACGCCACCGGCCGAGCCGCCGGTGAAGGCGACCTTGCCGAGGTCCTTGCGCATGGCTTCCACCAGCGCGGCCATGGTGGCCGGCTGTGAGCCGGTCTTGGCCACCAGCACCATGTAGTCGTTGGTGAGCCGGGCCACCGGGCTGACCTGGGCCAGCGTCACCTCGGGGCGGCCGACCGCGATCGCGCCCAGCATCACCATGCCGCCGACCAGCAGGGCGCCGGGGTCGCTGTTGTAGCGGGCCACGAAGTCGGCCAGGCCGATGGTGCCGCCCTTGCCGCCCTTGTTCTCGTAGCTGATCTTGCTGGCCAGGCCGGCGGCCTGGATGGAGGCGCCGAGTGCGCGGCCGGTCTGGTCCCAGCCGCCGCCCTCGCCACCGGGGATGTAGATGCGCATGGACGCCAGCGGCTTTGGGGCCGCGCCCGCGGGTGCCTGCGCGCGCAGCACCGGATGGAAAGCGGCGGCGCTGGCCGCCCCGGCGAGCAAGAGCTGTCGTCTATGCATGCGCGTGTCTCCTCGGGTTTCGGTTCCAATCGGCATTTCAGTTCCCTCGTCTGTCACTCTGCTGTCAACGGCGTCCGGGTTAACCCGGTGCCGCCCGAATCTGTGTCCACACCCTCATTGCGCTTCTACGCCGGGCCCGCGGCATTGCGCCACCTGCGCGAGCAGGGCCTGCGCCCGCAGGACATCGGCGCCATTCCCGCCGCGGCGGGCGGCCCCAAGGGGCTGATCCTCGGTCCGCTGGACCGCTTCATTTTCGGCCAGTGGCTGCCGCGCAGCGCGCAGCCTGTCGACCTGGTGGGCGCGTCCATCGGCGCGTGGCGCATGGCCACCGCCTGCCTGGACGACCCCGCGGCGGCGCTGCTGGCGTTGCAGCGCGCCTACATCGCCCAGCACTTCGAGCTGCCACCCGGAAAGAAGCGCGCCACGCCCGACCAGATCAGCGGGCAGTTCGCGAACAACTTACAGCGCTTCTATGGCGGCCGTGTGAACGAGGTGCTGGCGCACCCGCGCTACCGCCTGCATCTGGTGGCCTCGCGCGGACGCCATGTGCTCGCGCGCGACGGTGCCCTGCGCACGCCGCTGGGTTACCTGGGCGCCTTCGTCAGCAACGCGGTGGGCCGCAAGGCGCTCGGAGCTTGGCTGGAGCGGGTGGTGTTCTCCTCGGCGCGCTCGGGCCACTCGGTGGCGCTGCCGTTCGCCACCGACGACTTCCGCACCCGCCAGATTCCGCTCAGCGCCGAGAACTTCATGCCGGCGCTGCAGGCCAGCTGCTCCATTCCCTTCGTGCTGCGGCCGGTGCAGCACATCCCGGGCGCACCAGCCGGCGCCTACTGGGACGGTGGCATCACCGACTACCACCTGCACCTGCACTACCGCACGCCGGATGCGTCGCCCATCGTGCTTTACCCGCACTTCCAGAAAGCGGTGGTGCCGGGCTGGCTGGACAAGGCCTGGAAGCGGCGGCATGTGGCCAGCCACGCGCTGGACCGCATGCTGGTGATCGCGCCCGACCCCGCCTGGGTGCGCACCCTGCCCGAGGGCAAGCTGCCCGACCGCAACGACTTCACCCGCTACGGCCAGGACCTGGCGGGCCGCATGAAGGTGTGGAACGGCGCGACCGCGGCGGCCGAACAACTGGCCGACGAGTTCGCCCAGTGGCTGGAACGGCCCGACCTCTCGCGCGTCGAACCGCTCTGAGGCGCTGCGCTCAGCCCGCCGGCAGCAGTCGCAGATGGCGGCCGTATTTGTCGGCCAGGTGGCGCTCGGCGTGTTCAAGCATGAAGTAGCGGAAGGCCTCGGCCGAGGGTGAGAGCAGCTTGGAGAGCGTGTGCACCACGTTCCAGGCGCGCACGATGGGCGTGCCCTCCACGTCGAGGATGGCGATCAGGCCGTGCTCGAGTTCGAGCCCGATGGTGTGCAGCGAGAGGAAGCTGATGCCCATGCCGGCCATCACCGCCTGCTTGATGGTCTCGTTGCTGCCCATCTCCATCACCACGCGCGGTTCCATGCGCGACTTTTCCAGGAACTTCTCCATCGCCGCCCGCGTGCCCGAACCCCGCTCGCGCAGGATGAAGCCGTAGGGCTGCAGGCTCTCCACCGTGGGGTGGCCGATCTTGAGCAGCGGGTGGTCCACCGGCGCCACAAACACGTGCGGGTGGGCCGCAAAAGGCTCGACGCGGGTGGCCAGTTCGCGGGGCGGTCGGCCCATGATGGCGATGTCCACCTCGTTGCCCTGCAGCATCTTCACCAACTGCTCGCGGTTGCCCACCTCCAGCCGGATTTCCACGCCCGGGTGCTCGTGCTGGAACTGGCCCAGCAGCGGCGGCAGGAAGTATTTGGCGGTGCTGACCATGCCGATGGTCAGCTGCCCCGCCTCCACCTGCTTGAGGCGCGCGGCGGTGTCCTCGGCGTCCTTGAGTGTGGCCAGCACCTTGCGTGCGTAGACCAGCATGTACTCGCCGGCCGTGGTCAGCGCCACCTGCCGCCCCGAGCGCTCGAACAGCGGCAGGCCGACGTGGCCCTCCAGCTCCTTGATCTGCATAGTGACCGCCGGCGGCGTGAGGTGCAGGGCCTCGGCCGCGCGCGCGAAGCTGAGGTGGCGGGCCACCTCGTTGAACACCCGCAGCTGCCGGAAGGTGGCGTTCTTCATTAAGTGATCGCTTAAGTGAAAGTCAACGATATGTGAATTTACCTTATTTGACATGCGCCCTACAGTCCCTTCACCCCCTCGAATCCCATTGCATGAAAAGGTGAACGGACATGCTCAAGGCTCTGATCTTTGACGTTGACGGCACGCTGGCCGACACCGAGGGCCTGCACCTCGAAGCCTTCAACCACGCCTTCCGCCAGGAGGGGTTGGACTGGCACTGGGGGGTGGACGAGTACATCCGCCTGCTGGACATCTCCGGCGGGCGCGAGCGGCTGATGCACTACTGGCACAGCGTGAATCCCGATCACAAGGAGGTCGAGGCCGGTGCGGTGAAGGACCTGGTGGCCCGGCTGCACGAGACCAAGACCGCCTATTACGAAAACGCGGTCCTGCAGGGCGCCGTGACCCTGCGGCCCGGCGTGCTGGCGCTGATGAGCGAGGCCCGCGCCCAGGGCCTGCAGCTGGCCATTGCCACCACCACCTCGCCGGTGAACATCGCGGCCCTGCTGCGCACCGCCATCGGCCCCGACTGGCGCGGGCACTTCCTGGCCGTGGGCGACGCCAGCAACGCGCCCATCAAGAAGCCGCACCCACAGGTCTACATGAAGGTGCTGGCCGACCTGGGCTTCCGCGCCGCCGACTGCGTGGCCTTCGAGGACTCGTCCAACGGCCTGCGCGCCGCCGCGGCCGCCGGTCTGAAGACCGTGGTCACGCCCAACCGCTTCACCGCCCACCACGACTTCAAGGGTGCGCTGCGCACCGTGGCCGACCTGACCCAGGTCAGCGTGCCGCGGCTGCGCGAATGGCACGCCCAGTGATGTCCCTTCCAGCCACCGACCTGCCCACCATGCCCGCCATCCGCATCGCCCCCTCCATCCTGTCCGCCGACTTCGCCCGCCTGGGCGAGGAGGTGCGCGCCATCGAAGCCGCCGGGGCCGATCTGGTGCACTTCGACGTGATGGACAACCACTACGTGCCCAACCTCACCATCGGGCCGCTGGTGTGCGAGGCGATCCGCCCGCACGTGCAGATTGGCATCGACGTGCATCTGATGGTGGAGCCGGTGGACGCGCTGATCCCGCTGTTCGCCAAGGCGGGGGCCAACCTCATCAGCTTCCACCCCGAGGCCAGCCGCCATGTGGACCGCACGCTGCAGCTCATCCGCGACCACGGCTGCAAGGCCGGCCTGGTGTTCAACCCGGCCACGCCGCTGTCCTTCATGGACCACGTCATGGACAAGCTGGACCTGGTGCTGCTGATGAGCGTGAACCCGGGCTTCGGCGGCCAGAAGTTCATCCCGTCCACGCTGGACAAGCTGCGCGCCGCGCGCCGCCGCATCGACGCGGTGAAGGCCGAGACCGGCCGCGACATCTGGCTCGAAGTGGACGGCGGCGTGAAGGTCGACAACATCGCCGAGATCGTCGCCGCCGGGGCCGACACCCTGGTGGCCGGCAGCGCCGTGTTCGGCGCACCCGACAACGACGGCGGCTACCGCAACGTGATGCAGACCCTTCGCCAAAACGCAAGCCCCCACGCTCCGTCGCTTCGCGAGTCGCTGCCCCCCGAGGGGGCGCGTTCTCAGCTTGGGGCGGCCCGGCGCTGAGAACCCCTGCCCAAGCCTCGAATTCCTGAAACCCCCGAAAGCCTGCCATGACCACGCGCCGCCGCTTCACGCTCACGCAATACCTGATCGAACAACGCCGCCGCTTCCCCAGCGCCAGCGGCGACTTCAACGCCCTGCTGCTGGACGTGGCCCTGGCTTGCAAGGCCATTGCGCGATCGGTCGCCTTCGGTGAACTCGGCGCCGTGCTGGGCAACCCGGCGGTGGACGTCGCGACTGGTGTCAACGTGCAGGGCGAGGAGCAGAAGCGCCTGGACGTGATCAGCAACGCCTACTTCACCGAGATGACGGAGTGGGGCGGGCACCTCGCGGGCATGGCCTCCGAGGAGATGGATGAGCCCTACCAGATTCCGGCGGCGCAGCAGCGCGGCAAGTACCTGATGGTGTTCGACCCGCTGGACGGCTCCAGCAACATCGATGTGAACGTCACGGTGGGTTCGATCTTCTCCATCCTGCGCGCGCCGCAGGACGTGATCGATTCCGGCCGCGATGTGGTGGAGGCCGACTTCCTGCAGCCCGGCACACAGCAGCTGGCCGCGGGCTACGCGCTCTACGGCCCCACCACCATGCTGGTGCTGACGGTGGGCAACGGCGTGGCCGGTTTCACGCTGGACCCGAACCTGGGCCAGTTCATGCTGACCCACCCCAACCTCAAGGTGCCGGAAGACACACAGGAGTTCGCCATCAACGCGTCCAACGCGCGCTTCTGGGAAGCGCCGGTGAAGCGCTATGTGGACGAGTGCCTGGCCGGCAAGACCGGGCCGCGCGGCAAAGACTTCAACATGCGCTGGATTGCCAGCATGGTGGCCGAGGCGCACCGCATCCTGATGCGCGGCGGCGTCTTCATGTACCCGCGCGACACCAAGGACACCAGCAAGCCGGGCCGCCTGCGCCTGCTGTACGAAGCCAACCCCATCGCCATGATCATGGAACAGGCCGGCGGCCGGGCCAGCACCGGCCGCGAGCCCATGCTCACCGTCCAGCCCACGGCGCTGCACCAGCGCATCGGCCTGGTCTTCGGCAGCAAACACGAGGTCGAGCGCATCGAGCGCTACCACCGCGAACCGGTTGCCTACAAGGACGACAACCCGCTGTTCGCCGAGCGAAGCCTCTTCAGGGCCTGAGCCCGCACCGCATTTTTCATCTCGGAGACAAGCCATGTCGGAACGACACCCCATCATCGCCATCACCGGCTCCAGCGGCGCAGGCACCTCGACGGTGACGCGCACCTTCCAGAACATCTTTCGTCGCGAAGAGCTGACGGCCGCCGTCATCGAGGGCGACAGCTTCCACCGATACGACCGCAAGGCCATGAAGGTCCGCATGGCCGACGAGGAGGCCAAGGGCAACCAGCACTTCAGCCACTTCGGCGCCGAGGGCAACCTGTTCGAGGAGATCGAAGGCCTGTTCCGCCAGTACGCCACCGACGGCACCGGCAAGTGCCGCAGGTACCTGCACAACGCAGAAGAAGCCGCGCCCTACAAACAGGACCCGGGCACCTTCACGCCCTGGGAAGAGATTCCGGCCGATACCGACCTGCTGTTCTACGAGGGCCTGCACGGCGCGGTGAAGACCGACACCGTGGACATCGCGCGCTACCCCGACCTGCTGATCGGCGTGGTGCCCTCGATCAACCTCGAATGGACGCAGAAGCTGATCCGCGACAAGACCCAGCGCGGCTACAGCCAGGAAGCGGTGGTCGACACCATCCTGCGCCGCATGCCCGACTACGTGAACTACATCGTTCCGCAGTTCGGCCTGACGCACGTGAACTTCCAGCGCGTGCCGGTGGTGGACACCTCCAACCCTTTCATCGCGCGCGACATTCCCAGCGCCGACGAGAGCATGGTGGTGATCCGCTTCGCCAAGCCCAAGGGCATCGACTTCCAGTACCTGCTGTCCATGATCAACGGCTCGTGGATGAGCCGCGCCAACACCATCGTGGTGCCTGGCGGCAAGATGGAGATTGCGATGCAGCTCATCTTCACGCCCTTCATCTGGCGGATGATGGAACGGAAAAAACGGGCGCTTGGTCTGGGTTGAAAAGAACAAGGAGACACACCATGAACAACCCGACCCCCGAACTCGCCCGCCAGATGGCCAACGCCATCCGCATGCTCGCCGTGGACGCTGTCGAAAAAGCCAAATCCGGCCACCCCGGCGCGCCCATGGGCATGGCCGACATCGCCGAGGTGCTGTGGAACCGGCATCTGCGCCACAACCCGGCCAACCCGCACTGGCCCGACCGCGACCGCTTCGTGCTCTCCAATGGCCACGGCTCCATGCTGATCTACGCGCTGCTGCACCTCACCGGCTACGACCTGCCGATGGACGAACTGAAGAAGTTCCGCCAGCTGCACAGCAAGACCGCGGGCCACCCCGAGGTGGGCGTCACCCCCGGCGTGGAAACCACCACCGGCCCGCTGGGCCAGGGCATCAGCAACGGCGTCGGCATGGCGCTGGCCGAGAAGCTGCTGGCGCAGGAGTTCAACCGGCCAGACCACACCATCGTCGACCACTTCACCTACGTCTTCCTGGGCGACGGCTGCATGATGGAAGGCATCAGCCACGAGGCCTGCGCGCTCGCAGGCACGCTGCGCCTCTCGAAGCTGGTGGCCTTCTACGACGACAACGGCATCTCCATCGACGGACACGTCGAAGGCTGGTTCACCGACGACACCCCCAGGCGCTTCGAGGCCTACGGCTGGCACGTGATCCCGAATGTGGACGGGCACGACCCGGCGGCCATCGAGGCGGCGCTGGTCGCAGCCAGGAAGCAGGGGGCGCGCGCCGATGGCAAGCCCACGCTGATCTGTTGCAAGACCGTGATCGGCATGGGTTCGCCCAACAAGGCCGGCACGCACGACGTGCACGGTGCGGCCCTCGGCGTGGCCGAGGTGCAGGCCACGCGCGAGGCGCTGGGCTGGACGACGGCACCGTTTGAGATCCCGGCCGACATCGCTGCTGCCTGGAACGCCCGCGAGCGTGGCGCACAGACCGAGCGCGCCTGGCGCCAGCGCTTCGAGGCCTACCGCACCGAGTTCCCCACCGAGGCGGCCGAGTTCGAGCGCCGCGTGGCGGGCGAGCTGCCGGCCGACTTTGAAGCCCGCCTGCCCGCGCTGTTCGAGAGCATCGCGGCCAAGACCGACCCGGTGGCCACCCGCAAGGCCAGCCAGAACGCGCTGGATGTGCTGGCGCCGCTGGTGCCCGAGTTCTTCGGAGGATCGGCCGACCTCACGGGCTCGAACCTCACCAACTTCAAGGCTTGTGTGAAGGCGGGCCGCGACACCTGGGGCAACCACCTGAGCTACGGTGTGCGCGAGTTCGGCATGGCGGCCATCATGAACGGCATCGCCCTGCACGGGGGCTACATCCCCTACGGTGGCACCTTCCTCACGTTCTCCGACTACAGCCGCAACGCCATCCGCATGGCGGCACTGATGAAGCAGCGTGTGATCCATGTGTTCACGCACGACTCCATCGGCCTGGGCGAAGACGGCCCGACGCACCAGAGCGTGGAGCATGTGCCCAGCCTGCGCCTCATTCCCGGCCTGGACGTGTGGCGCCCCGCCGACGGGCTGGAGACGGCGGTCGCCTGGGCCTGCGCGATCGAACGCCGCGACGGCCCGAGCGCCCTGTGCCTCTCGCGCCAGAACCTGCCGTGTGTGACGGGCCAGATCACCGCAGGGCAGATCCGCCGCGGTGGCTACATCCTGTCCGACATGGAGCAGCCGCAGGCCGTGATCGTGGCCACAGGCTCGGAGATCGAGATCGCGCTGGCGGCCCAGAGGGCGCTGGTCGCCGACGGCGTGCGCACCCGCGTGGTGTCCATGCCCAGCACCAACGTGTTCGACCGCCAGCCCGAGGCCTACCAGGACAAGGTGCTGCCGCTGTCGCTGCCCACGGTGGCGGTGGAGGCCGCGCACCCGGACTTCTGGCGCAAGTACGTGGGCCGCACCGGCGTGGCGGTGGGCATCGCGAGCTTCGGCGAATCGGCGCCGGCCAAAGAGCTGTACCAGCACTTCGGCATCACGGCCGAGCGCGTGGCCGAGTCGGTGCGCACCCTGGTGCACCGTGCGTCCCACCGCCGCGAAGAAGCACTGCCCGAGCACATCGTGGTGGGGACCCACTGATGGATGCCCGCCCCTATGACCTGGTGCTGTTCGACCTGGACGGCACCCTGGTGGAGACCGCGCCCGAGATTGCCGATGCGGTCAACGACACGCTCACCGGTCTGGGCCATGCGCCCGTGGCGCAGCAGCAGGTGAACGACTGGATCGGGCACGGCACGCGCGAGCTGCTGATCAAGGCCCTGGCCCAGGCCGTGGACATTCCACCGGCCGAGGTGCGTGCGTCCGACGCCTTCGGCCCCATCGAGGCCGAGTTCGGGCGGCACTACCAGGCGCGCTGCGGCACCCGCAGCCACCTCTATCCGAAGGTGCGCGAGAGCCTGGAGGCGCTGCGCGCCGCGGGCGTGAAGCTGGCGGTGGTGACCAACAAGGAAGGGCGCTACACGCAGACGGTGCTGGACGTGCATGGCCTCACGCCGCTGTTTCACAGCGTCATCAGCGGCGACACGCTGCCGGTGAAGAAGCCCAATCCGGCCGCCGTCGACGACTGCCTGCAGCGCTTCGGCGTGGCGCGCGAGCGGGCCCTGTTCGTGGGCGATTCGTCCATCGACGTGGCCACCGCGCGCAACGCCGGTATCGCCGTCTGGGCGCTGCCCTATGGCTACAACATGGGTGAACCGATCGAGGCCTGCGGGCCCGACCGCGTGATCCCCGACCTTTCGGCGTTGACCACCTCGCTGAGCCTGCGTGCCAACGCCGCTTCGGCCTGACGCCACTTTTTCCTCCCCCGTTCAGAGACAAACGACATGACCCTCAAGATTGGTATCAACGGATTCGGCCGCATCGGCCGCATGGTGTTCCGCGCAGTGGCGCAGGAAGCGGAGTTCAAGGACATCGAAGTGGTCGCGATCAACGACCTGCTGGAGCCCGACTACCTGGCCTACATGCTGCAATACGACAGCGTGCACGGCCGCTTCAAGGGCACCGTGGCCGTGGACGGCAACAGTCTGGTGGTCAACGGCCGCAAGATCCGCCTGACGGCCGAGAAGGACCCCGCCAACCTGAAGTGGAACGAGGTGGGCGCCGACGTGGTGATCGAATCCACCGGCTTCTTCCTCACCAAGGACAGCTGCCAGAAGCACGTCGATGCCGGCGCGAAGAGGGTCGTGCAGTCGGCCCCGTCCAAGGACGACACGCCCATGTTCGTGTTCGGCGTGAACCACGCGAAATACGCCGGCGAGGCCATCGTCTCCGCCGCGTCCTGCACCACCAACTGCCTGGCCCCGGTGGCCAAGGTGCTCAACGACCGCTTCGGCATCAAGCGCGGCCTGATGACCACGGTGCACGCGGCGACCGCCACGCAGAAGACCGTGGACGGCCCGTCCAGCAAGGACTGGCGCGGTGGCCGCGGCATCCTGGAGAACATCATCCCCAGCAGCACCGGCGCCGCCAAGGCCGTGGGCGTGGTGCTGCCCGAGCTGAACAGGAAGCTCACCGGCATGGCGTTTCGCGTGCCGACTTCCGATGTGTCGGTGGTGGACCTGACGGTGGAGCTGAACAGCGAGGCCAGCTACGACGACATCTGTACCGCGATGAAGGCCGCCAGCGAAGGGCCGCTCAAGGGTGTGCTGGGCTACACCAGCGACAAGGTGGTCTCCACCGACTTCCGCGGCTGTTCCATGCCGTCGATCTTCGACGCGGACGCCGGCATCGCGCTGGACAAGAGCTTCGTGAAGGTGGTGAGCTGGTACGACAACGAGTACGGCTACACCTGCAACATGATGCGCTTCGTGCAGCACGTGGGTGCGAACTGAACCAGGGAGCCGACATGAAGTTCCTCCGATTCAGCGACGTGTGCCGCAGCGGCTTTGCCCGCGGCAAGCGCGTCTTCATCCGGGCCGATCTCAATGTGCCCATGGACGACGACGGCAACATCACCGAGGACACGCGCGTGCGCGCCTCGATTCCTGCGATACGGATGGCGCTGGACGCCGGTGCCGCTGTGATGGTCACCTCCCACCTGGGCCGCCCGACCGAAGGCGCGTTCAAGATCGAAGACTCGCTCTCTCCCGTGGCTCGGCGGCTGTCCGACCTGCTCGGCATCGAGGTGCGGCTGGTGTCCGGCTGGGTGGACGGCGGCTTTGCCGTCGGCCCCGGCGAGGTGGTGCTGCTGGAGAACTGCCGCCTGAACGTGGGCGAGAAGAAGAACAAGCCCGAGCTGGCCGCCAAGCTGGGCAAGCTCTGCGACATCTTCGTGCACGACGCCTTCGGCACCGCGCACCGCGCCGAAGGCACGACCTACGGCATCGCCGAGACCGCACCCATTGCCTGCGCCGGCCCGCTGCTGGCGGCCGAGATGGATGCGATTGGCAAGGCCCTGGCCGCGCCGAAGCGCCCACTCGTGGCCATCGTCGCCGGCTCCAAGGTCTCGACCAAGCTGACCATCCTGCAATCGCTCGCGAAAAACGTCGATGGTCTGATCGTCGGCGGTGGCATCGCCAACACCTTCATGCTGGCCGCGGGTCTCAAGATCGGCAAGAGCCTGGCCGAGCCGGACCTGCTCGGTGAAGCCACGGCCGTGATCGCGGCGATGAAGGCGCGTGGCGCCGAGGTGCCGATCCCCGAGGACGTGGTCTGCGCCAAGGCCTTCGCCGCGGACT
>NZ_BCTF01000046.1 GCF_001571145.1 Hydrogenophaga flava NBRC 102514 | reverse complement strand
TGGCCACGTACACGGTGACAGACGGCAACGGCGGCACCGACACCTCCACGCTGACTCTCACGATGAGCCCGGTCAACGACGCGCCGGTGGCCACCGACAACGTGGCCACGACCATCCAGGACACCAACGTCAGCGGCAACGTCATCACCGACAACACCGGCGACGGCGTGGACAGCGACATCGACAGCGGCACGCTGAGCGTGAGCGCCTTCACCGTCGGTGGTGTGTCCGGCGTGGTCGGCAGCCCGCTGACCATCCCTGGCGTTGGCGACCTGACCATCAACAGCAACGGCAGCTACACCTTCGACCCGCTGCCCGCCTTCGTGGGCAACGCGCCCCAGGTGGTCTACACCCTGAGCGACGGCAACGGCGGCACCGACACCGCCACGCTGAACATCACCGTGACGCCGCTGAGCGAAACGCCGTCGGTGGTGGGCGACAACGCCACCACGCCGGAAGACACGCCGGTGACCATCGACGTGCTGGACAACGACGACCCGGGCAGCGAAGGGCCTCTGACCATCACCGAGATCAACGGCAGCCCCATTTCGTCGGGCTCTCCGGTGACGCTGGTGGACAGCGGCACCGGGCTGACCATCGGCGTGGTCAGCCTCAGCGGGGGCGACCCGAGCGATCCGACCGACGACCAGCTGGTCTTCACGCCGGCGCCCGGCTACAACGGCCCGGTGGCCTTCAACTACACGGTGGAAGACCGTCTGGGCAACGAACTCAATGCCCAGGTGACGGTGACCGTGACGCCGGTGAACGACCCGCCGGCCGCCAGCGACGACGCCACGGTGACCCAGGTCGACACGCCGGTGACCGTCGATGTGACGGCCAACGACAGCGACCCCGATGGCGACACCCTGGTGGTGACGGCGGTGAACGGCCAAGCCATCACCGAGGGCGGCGCGGCCGTTCCGGTGGCCAACGGCACGGTGGCGCTGGTCGGTGGCCAGCTGGTGTTCACACCGGCCACCGGCTACACCGGCACGGCCAGCTTCGGCTACACGGTGGCCGACCCGGCGGGCGAGACCTCGGGCGCGACGGTCACCATCGAAGTGGGCGTGGACAACCTGGCCCCCGTGGCCCAGCCGGACACCAACAGCACCACGGAAGACGCGGCGCTGACGGTCTCGGCCGCCAACGGCGTGATCCAGAGCGGCGCGGCACCGGGCGGTGTGGACAGCGACCCCAACGGCGACAGCCTCTCGGTGAGTGCCGTGAACGGCGCCGCGGGTGGCGTGGGTTCGCCGGTGGTGGGCAGCTACGGCACCCTGGTGCTGAACGCCGACGGCAGTTACAGCTACACCCCCACCGCCGCGGCGCAGGACCTGCCGGCCGGTGCGGCGGTGCAGGACGTGTTCACCTACACCGTCACCGACCCGGCCGGCCAGACCGCGACGGCCACGCTGACCATCACCGTCAACGGACTGAACGACGCGCCGGTGGCCGCCGACAACAGCGCCATCACGGCGCCGGACACGAACGTGATCGGCAACCTGCTCACCGATGACGGCAACGGCCCGCTGGCGGGTGGCGTCGACAGCGACCCCGATGGCGATGCGCTCACCGTGTCGGGCTTCACCGTCAACGGTGTGCCGGGCGTGCTGGGCACTCCGCTGACCATCCTCAACGTGGGCCAGCTGACGGTCAATGCCAATGGCAGCTACACCTTCGACCCCGAGCCCGGCTTCGAGGGCGCCGTGCCGCCGGTGGTCTACACCGTTTCCGACAGCAATGGCGGCACCGACACCGCCACCCTGAGCATCGTGGTGGACGCCTCCAACGACCCGCCCATCGCCCAGAACGACAACGTGCGCGGCCAGGAAGACCAGCCGGTCACCTTCAACCCGCTGACCAACGACAGCGATCCGGAAGGCCAGCCGCTGGAGATCACGCAGATCAACGGCGTCAACGTGACCCCCGGCACGCCGGTGGTGATCAACGACCCGGTCAGCGGCGATCCGATCGGCGAGCTGGTGCTCAACCCGGACGGCACGCTCACCTTCACGCCTGAGCCCAACTACTACAACACCGGCACCCCGGTGCCGATCAGCTACACCGTCGCGGACCCCGATGGCCTGACCGCCACGGCCACCATCCGCCTGCTGGTCGACCCGGTGAACGACGCGCCGGTGGCGACCGACAACGGACCGGTGCCGACCACACCGGGCACGCCGGTGTCGGGCAACGTCATCACCGACAACAGCGGCTCGGGCGTCGACAGCGACGTCGACGGCGATCCGCTGGTGGTGTCCGGTTTCACCGTGGACACCAACGGCGACGGCACGCCCGAGAGCTTCGGTGCCGGCCAGACCGCCACGATCCGCGACAACACCGGCGACCCCATCGGCACGCTGGTGATCGGCGCCAACGGCGGCTACACCTTCACCCCGGCCACCGGCTACGCCGGCCCGGTGCCGCCGGTCACCTACACCATCAGCGATGGCCAGGGTGGCACGGACAGCGCGGTGCTGAGCTTTGCCGACGTGCCCAACGGCGCACCGGTGGCAACCAACGACGGCCCGCTGCCGACCACGGTGGACACACCGGTCACCGGCAACGTGCTGCCCAACGACACCGACCCGAACGGCGACCCGCTGACCGTCACCGGCTTCACCATCACCGGTGTGCCGGGCAGTTTCCCGCCGGGCGACACGGCCTCCATCCCGGGCGTGGGCACCCTGGTGATCAACCAGGACGGTTCGTTCACCTTCACCCCGCTGCCGGGCTACACGGGGCCGATCCCCAGCGCCACCTACACCATCAGCGACGGCAGTGCCACGTCGTCTGCCACGCTGTCGTTCGCCGCGATTGCGGGCGAACCGACGGTGCAGCCTCCCGCGCCGCCGGCCCCCCCGCCAGCGCCCGCTCCGGCCCCGGCGCCTGCCCCGGCTCCAGCACCCGCCCCGGCGCCAGCGCCCGCTCCGGCGCCTGCGCCCGATGCCCCACGTTCGCCCGTGTCGCCGCCGCCCGAGGACGGCAAGCTGCACGTGCTGTACGCGGTGGCCGATGCCAGCGGAGAGCAGGGCCTGTACTCATCGTCGCTGGGCGCGGTGCCGACAGGTGCCCCGCTGCTGGGCGAGGCCATGGCGCAGCTGCCCGACAGTCTGCTGTTCGCGGACAACGAGCGGGGCGATCACATCGGCCTGGTGCGTGAGCCCGTGTACGGCGCGCTGCAGGCGCCCGCCCCGGCGCTGTACGTGCAGCTCGCGGTGCGCCACCAGCCGATTTCGACCGACCCGAGCCTGTGGGTGCAGCACGCGGTGCGCGCCTCGCAGCTGGAGTCGAGGTTGCGCTCGGCCACGCTGGATGCCAACAACTCGGCCACCCCCGGCTTTGGCACGCTGGCCGATCAGTTTGCGCTGGGCGCCCCGCAGGCCGACGGTTCCTCCACCCAGCTGGCCCAGACGGTGCTGCGCGAGCAGGGCCCCGAGGCTGTGACCAAGGCCGCGGCCGAGCCCGCCGTGTCCGAGAAGCCCGCTCAGGAACCGGTCAAGGAGCCGGTCAAGGCGGTCGAAAAGACGGTGGACAAGCCCCAGGCGGCCACCGGCCTGCGCCACCAGCTGCAGCGATTTGCCAAGGACCGTGCGCTCAGCGCCCGCCCGATCACCCGTGCCGCCGTTTCCGGCTGAACCCGATACCGACCATGAACAAGGACATCCCCATGAACCAACAACAACAGAGCATCTCGGGCGCCGTGCGGCGCCTGCCGCAGACGCTGGTGGCGGTGGCGATCGCCGCCCTGGTGGCCGGTTGCTCGGTCGCGCCCAAGGCCATCACGGCCGATGAAGTGCGCGAGCGCGTCAAGACCGACACCGCCCGCATGTACGTCGACCAGGCGCCCATCACGGCCCCGATCGCGATGGAAGAGGCCGTGGCCCGCGCCCTCAAGTACAACCTGGACTACCGCCTCAAGAAGATGGAGTCGGCCCTGGCCATGGGCCTGACCGATTTCGCCAGCCACGACATGCTGCCCCACATGGTGGCTTCGGCCGGCTACACCCGCCGCAGCAACGACTCCGGCGGCGTGAGCGTGGGCATCCTGGACGGCGAGATCGCCGACCGCCCGACCACCTCCGACGAACGCAGCCGCTCGCTGCGCGGCATCGAGTTCTCCTGGAACGTGCTGGACTTCGGTGTCTCCTACTACCGTGCCCGCCAGCAGGGCGACCAGTTCCTGATCGCCGAAGAGCGCCGCCGCAAGGTGGTGCAGAACCTGCTGCAGGACGTGCGCGCGGCCTACTGGCGCGCCCTGGGCGCCCAGCGACTGAACGCCCAGGCCGACGACATCCTGCAGCGCGCCTCGCTCGCGCTGACCCGCTCGCGCGAGGCCGAGACACAGAAGATCATCCCGCCGGGCCTGGCGCTGGCCTACCAGCGCGCGCTGCTGGACGCGACCACGCTGCTGAACCAGCGCCGCCAGGACCTGGAGTTCGCCAAACGTGAGCTGGCCGCCCTGATGAACGTGCCCCCGGGCGTGGACTTCCAGGTGGCCGAAGCCAACGAGACCGCGCTGCCCACCCCGCCGCGCGAGATCGCCAAGCTCGAAGACATGGCCCTGCTGCAGCGCCCGGAGCTGCGCGAGGAGGACTTCCGCAAGCGCATCACCTCCGACGAGGCGCGCAAGCAGATCCTGGGCATGCTGCCCGGCATCTCCTTCAACTACGGCCGCCGCCACGACTCCAACGTCTACAGCTACAACAACAGCTGGTCCGAAGGCGGCGTGAGCCTGGCCTGGAACCTGATGCGCCTGGTGGCGATTCCGGCCATGAAGGACGCCCAGAAGTACCAGGAAGCGACCGACGAGGCCCGCCGCATGGCCCTGTCCATGGCCATCCTGACGCAGACCCGCGTGAGCGCCGAGCGTTACAAGATGGCGCTGGAGGACTTCCGGCTGGCCGACCAGGCCGCGCAGGTGGACACCCGCCTGGCCGCCTTCACCAAGGCCTCGATGAGCGCCAAGCTGGAAAGCGAGCTGGAGGTCATCCGCACCCAGGCCCGCGCCGTGCTGGGCCAGTACCAGCGCGCCAACGCGTATGCGAACGCCCACATCGCCTTCGGCCGCCTGTACAACACCCTGGGCTTCGACCCGATTGCCGACGACTTCGAGGGCAACGACCTGGCCCAGCTCACCGACCGCATCAAGGGCCACCTCAAGGCCACCGAGAAGGACGCGTTTGCGCTGTCCTCCAACCTGTTCGGGCGCGCGGCCACGGTGAACGTGAACCTGGCGGGCATCCAGGACCCGGTGCAGCAGGTGCGCATGAAGGCGCTGGTGACCGAGCTGCTGGGTCGCCACCAGATCGCCACCGACGCCAAGGACGGCATTCCGCTCAAGCTGGCGTTCACTGCGGCCGAAAACAACGGGGTGGAGAAAGCCGCCTGGACGCTGGAGCTGACCGACGGGTCGGGCCAGTCCCAGAAGGCGCGCTTTGCAACTACCATTCCGGCCAACGCCCGGGCCTCGGTCTACGAGTCCAGCCTGGTGGCGGCGCTCAATGCCAATCTTGGCGACATCAAATCATGGCTCCATGTCGACTGATCTGACTGCTCTGAACCCCTGGCGCGCCGCTGGCGCAGCCCTTCTCCTTGGCGCTGCCTCTCTGGCCGCGTCGGCCCAGACCGCTGGTGCCGCCAAGCCACCGGCCGCACCCACCGCTCCTGCCAAGCCAGCAGCGGCTGCCGCAGCGCCGGCGGCAGCGCCTGCGCCGGCCTCCGTCCGCGTGCTGGTGCTGCCGGCGGGCGAGACGGTGCTGGCCAGCCCGGTGCCGGGCCGCATCGCTCAACTGCATGTCGGCCTGGGCGTTCCCTTCAAACAGGGGGCGGTGCTGGTGTCCATGGACTGCGACGAGCCCCGCGCCCGCCTGGCGATGGCCAAGGCCGACCAGGCCGCCGCCACCGAACAGTACGGGGCCAAGCTGCGCATGCAGGGCCTGGAGCAGGCCAGCGACGTCGAGGTCGCGCTGGCGGCCAGTGCCGTGGCCAAGTCCAAGGCGCAGGTCGACCTCTACAACTTCCAGATCTCCCAGTGCACGATCCGTGCGCCCTGGGACGGCCGCACCGCCAAGCTGCACGTGCGCAGCTTCATGACGGTGGCGGCCGGTCAGCCGCTGCTGGACCTGGTGCGCTCCGGCCTGCTGCTGATGAAGCTGAACGTGCCGTCCAGCTGGATCTCGACGCTGAAGATGGGCCATGTGTTCGACGTGACCATCGACGAAACCGGCCAGACCTACCAGGCCAAGGTGCACCGCATCAACGGCCGGGTCGACCCGGTGAGCCAGACCATCGAGCTGGAAGCGACCATGACCAAGTCCCATCCGGACCTGCTGCCCGGCATGAGCGGCGTCGCCACGTTCTCCGGCATGCGCTGAGTCCGACATGAGCGACGCATCGGATCTGGGCGTCCTGCTGCAGATCGAAGCCCGGGCGCTGGAGGCCGAGGCGGTCGCCGCGCTGCGCTTCACCATCGTCAACGAGACCCACGCGCTCACGCCCTACCGGCAGGCCGCGATGTTCGAGCTGGAGGGCGAGCGGCTGCGGCTGGTCGCCGCGTCCGGTCTGGTCAGCGTGGCCAACGACTCGCCGTTCGCGGTCTGGCTCAGCAGCTTTGCCCAGCGCTTCCCGCGCGACGGTGCGATCCACCGCCTGGACATCGCCGACGCCTCGCCCGACGACGCCGAAGGCTGGGGCGAGTGGCTGCCCGAGCACCTGGCCCTGGTGCCCCTGCGCGACCGGCAGGGAGCGTTCAAGGGCGTGGTGCTCTACGCGGCCGAACAGCCCTGGTCCGACCGCGCCTGCGAGCTGCTGGGCCGCCTGCACGCCACCTACGGCTACTGCCTGGCGGGCATGCGCCAGACCTCGCAGGACCGCTGGCGCTGGCTGCGGCCCATGGCCAAAAAGCGCAACCGCTGGATCCTGGCGGGCCTGCTGGTGCTCAGTCTGTTCGTCCCGGTGCGCCTGTCGGTGCTGGCACCGGCCGAGGTGGTGGCGCTGAACGCCACCGCCGTCGCCGCGCCGCAGGACGGGGTGGTCGGCTCCTTCGCTGTGGCGCCCAACGCCAAGGTCAAGGCGGGGGACCTGCTGTTCTCGCTGGACGACTCGTCGCTGCTGAACCGGCTCGCCGTGGCCCGCAAGGCGCTGGAGATCGCCCAGGCCGACGCCCACATCGCCCAGCAGCGCGCGTTCGACGACCTCAAGAGCAAGGCCGATGTGGCCGTCGCCCTGGGCCGCGTGCGCGAGAAGGAGGCCGAGCTGGCCGCGGTGGAAACGCAGGCGCAGCGCGTCGAGGTGCGCGCCGACCGCGACGGCATTGCGATCTTCTCGGACACCAACGACTGGATCGGCCGCCCGGTGATGACCGGCGAGCGCGTGATGCAGCTGGCGCAGCCCGAAGACGGCGGCATCCAGGTCTGGCTGGCGGTGGCCGACGCGATCAACCTGGAGCTGGACGCGCCGGTGCGCCTGTTCCTGCACACCGAGCCGCTCAGCCCGCGTTCCGGCCGGCTGGTCGAGGCGAGCTACCAGGCCACCCTGAGCCCCGACAGCGTGGCCTCGTACAAGCTGCGCGCGAAATTCGATGACGGCACCGAGCTGCCCCGCATCGGCCTGCGCGGCACGGCGCGCATCTCTGGCGACTGGGTGCTGCTGGGCTACTACCTGTTCCGCCGCCCGCTGGCCCACCTGAGGGAATGGAGCGGGCTGTGAGCACCGGCGCCGCGGTGCCGGCGGCCGGGCAGGTCCGGGTCCAGGCGCCGCCGCGCAAGCAGCCGCTGCCGCCGATCCGCGACGAGCTGATCCTGTTCCCGGCCGCGCCCAACGAGGACGGCACGCCGGCCTGGATGATCCAGGACCCGGTGACCAACCGGTTCTTCCGCATCGGCTGGCTCGACTTCGAGCTGCTGGTGCACTGGGCCGACAACGACCTGGCCTCGCTGGTGCGCACCGTCAACCAGCAGACGCCGCTGAACGTGACCGCTGACGACGTGCGCGCGCTGGAGAAATTCCTCTCGGACAACCAGCTGCTGCGCATGACCGGCAAGGCCGACGTCGTCAAAGCCATCGCCCGCGCGCAGTCCATGCAGCGCTCGCTGCTGGAATCGCTGCTGCACAACTACCTGTTCTTCCGCCTGCCGCTGGTGCGGCCCCAGGCCTGGCTGGCGGCGCTGCAGCCCTTCCTGGCGCGGCTGAATATGCCGCTGATCGCCACCGTGGTGCTGGCGATCACGCTGCTGGGGGTGTTCCTGGTGTCGCGCCAGTGGGACCAGTTCACCCACACCCTGGTCGACAACATGACCTGGAACGGCCTGCTGGGTTACGGCGTGGCCCTGCTGTTCGCCAAGGCGCTGCACGAGCTGGGCCACGCGTTTGCCGCCACCCGCTACGGCGTGCGGGTGGCCCACATGGGCGTGGCCTTCCTGGTGATGTTCCCCATGCTCTACACCGACACCGGCGAGAGCTGGCGGCTTAAGGACTCGCGCCAGCGCCTGGCCATTGCCAGCGCCGGCATCGCGGTGGAACTGGCGCTGGCCGGCATCGCCACCCTGGTGTGGAGCCTGGCGCCGGATGGCGCGTTCCGCAACGGCATGTTCTTCCTGGCCACCACCAGCTGGGTGCTGACGGTGGCGATCAACGCCAGCCCGTTCATGCGCTTCGATGGCTACTTCATCGCCAGCGACGTGCTCGACCTGCCGAACCTGCACGAACGCTCCAGCGCGCTGGCCCGCACCTGGATGCGCCGCACTCTGCTGGGCTTCCAGGACCGCTGGCCCGAAGGTTTCCCCGACGGCAAGCGCCGTGCGCTGATCGTGTTCGCCCTGATCACCTGGGTGTACCGGCTGACGGTGTTCATCGGCATCGCCTTGCTGGTGTATGTCTTCTTCTTCAAACTGCTGGGCATCCTGCTCATGCTGCTGGAGCTGGTGTGGTTCATCGGACGCCCCGTGATGAAAGAACTTGAAGTCTGGAAAAAGCGCCGCGCGGAGATCACCGGCCATCGCAAGCGCTGGCTGGCGGGCATCGTGCTGGCCGGTCTGGTCCTGCTGCTGACCCCGTTCAGCAGCCGCGTCGCCGGCTACGGCTGGTACCACGCGCAGGAACAGCAGCCGATCCACGCGCCGTTCGCTGCGCAGATCGTGTCCATGCCGGCGCAGCGCACCTTCAAGGCCGGCGACGTGCTGTTTGTGCTCGACTCGTCGATCCTGGGCATCGCGCAGGACAAGTCGCGCCAGCTGGCCCAGGCCCGCGAATCGCAGATCGCCGGCCTGCTGGGCCTGCCCGACGGCGAGGCCCAGCGGCAGTCGCTCAACTCGCAGAAGGCCTTTTTTGAGGCCGAGGAAAAGCTCAGCGAAGACGAGCGTGAGCGCCTGACCCTGCGCGCCGCCTTCGACGGCGAGCTGCGCGACATCGACCCGGCGCTGGCGCCCGGCGTCTGGGTCAAGCCGCGCGAGCCGCTGGCGCTGCTGGTGGACCAGCGCAGCTGGGTGGTGGATGCCTTCATCGAAGAGGCGCAGCTGGGCCGCCTGCAGGTCGGCCAGCCGGTGCGGGCCGGGCTGCTGGCCGATCCGCGCGCCTGGGTGGACGGGCGCATCGAGGCCATCGACGTCTCGCGCACCCTGGCACTGCCCAACCCCATGCTGGACGCCAGCAGCGGCGGGCCGATCGCCACCGTGGTCGAGCCGCCGAAGGAAGGGCAGGAGCGGGGCCACGTGGTGCGCGACGCGCTGTTCCGGGTGCGCATCGTGCTGGACGAACCCCTGCCGACGCAGCAGATGGCCACCGTGCGGGTGCGCATCGAGGGCGAGGCCGAGTCGCTGGCCACCGGGGTGTTCCGCAAGGTGGCATCGGTGCTGGTTCGGGAGAGCGGGTTCTAGGCCCCCACGCTGCGCCGCTTCGCGGTTCGCTGCCATGCGATCATTCGCGCATGAGCATCCTGCGAGTCGCGACCTACAACATCCACAAGGGCGTTCAGGGCCTGGGCCCGGTGCGCCGGCTGGAAATCCACAACCTGGCGCATGCGGTGGAGCAGTTCGATGCCGACATCGTCTGCCTGCAGGAGGTGCGCCGACACCACCGCAAGCTGGAAAAGCACTTCACCCGCTGGCCCGACCTGGAGCAGGCCGACTACCTCTCGCCCGAGGGCTGTGAGTCGGTCTACCGCACCAACGCGGTGACGCGCCACGGCGAACACGGCAATGCGCTGCTGTCGCGCTGGCCGGTGCTGGACACCCGCCACTCGGACGTGTCCGACCACCGCTTCGAGCAGCGCGGCCTGCTGCACGTGCACCTGCTGATCGACGGGCGCGAGGTGCATGTGGTGGTGGTGCACTTCGGCCTCATCCACGCCAGCCGCGAGCGCCAGGTGCAGCGCCTGGGGCGCTACGTGGCCCACGAGGTGCCGGCCGACGCGCCGCTGATCGTGGCCGGCGACTTCAACGACTGGGGCGCCCAGCTGCTCAAGCCGATGGCGGCGCTGGACCTGCGCACCTTCGACGGCATCCGGCTGCCGACCTACCCCTCGCGCCTGCCCATGCTGCACCTGGACCGCATCTACATGCGCGGGCTCAGGCCGCTGAGTGCGCACGTGCCGCACGGCAAGGCCTGGACGCGCATGTCCGACCACCTGCCGCTGATCGCCGAGCTGGAACTGTGAAAAGCGGCGGACCTGTCGACCCCCTGGCCGGCGACAGACCCATGGCGCCACCTCGGCCCGGCCACCAGTTGCTGCTGCTCGAAGGCGGCGACGCGCTGTTCCCCGCGCTGGTCGAGGCGATGGACGCGGCCCGGCGCGTGGTGCACCTGGAAACCTACATCTTCGAGTTCGCCGGCTCGGCGCTCAGCGTGGCCGAGGCCCTGGAGCGCGCCGCCCGCCGCGGCGTGCTGGTGCGCCTGGTGGTCGACGGCGTGGGCACGCCGCGGGTGCCCGAGGAGTGGCAGCGCCGCTTCGCCGCCGCGGGTGTGCGCTGGCGCGTGTATGCGCCGCTGGGCGGTTTGGGTCTGCTGATTCCCAGCAGCTGGCGCCGGCTGCACCGCAAGCTGTGTGTGGTCGACGGCCTGGTCGGCTTCTGCGGCGGCATCAACCTGATCGACGACCGCGACGATGTGGCACTGGGCCGGCTGGAGGTGCCGCGTCTCGATTTCGCGCTGCGCGTGGCCGGGCCGCTGGTGGACGACATGGTCGACACCATGGAAACCCTGTGGTGGCGGCTGCAGGCCGTGCGCAAGGCGCGCGAACGCGAGTTCCGGGCCGCCTGGGAGGCGTTCAAGGAGGCCCAGCCGGTGGGCGACTTCACGCGCTTGCTGCGAAAGGTCGAGCTCTACACCGGCCTCGGGTCGCGGGTCAACGCCGACGCGGAAGCCGGCGGCTCGGTGCTGGTCAGCGAGGGCCCGCTGGGCGTCAACGATGCGCGGGCCACCCTGCTGCTGCGCGACAACGTGGGGCACCGGCACGACATCGAGCGCGCCTACCTCAGGGCCCTGGGCACGGCCCGGCACGACATCGTGATCGCCAACGCCTACTTCATCCCGGGCCGCAAGCTGCGCAAGGCCCTGACCATGGCGGCGGCCCGCGGGGTGCGGGTGCGGCTGATGATGCAGGGCCGCTACGAGAATTTCTTCCAGTACCGCGCCGCGCGCCCGGTCTACCAGCGTCTGGTGGACGCCGGCATCGACATCCGCGAGTACGCGCCCAGCGCCCTGCACGCCAAGGTGGCGGTGGTCGACCGCGCCTGGGCCACGGTCGGTTCGACCAATCTGGACCCGCTGTCGCTGCTGCTGGCGCGCGAGGCCAATGTGATGACCACCGACCGGCGGTTCGCCGAACTGCTGCACCAGCGGCTGGACGTGCTGCTGGAACACGCTGGCCAGAAGCTGGACGCCCGGGTGCTGGGCAGCCGCCCCTGGCACCAGCGCCTGCTGGACCGGATCGCTTTCATGGCCATGCGGACCCTGCTGTTCCTGACCGGCCACCGGTACTGAAACCCCTGGGTGCCGCGGGCCAGGGGGGCGGTGTTAGCATGGCCCGATGCTGATGCAATCCGGAACACCCATGAGCAACCCTGAACAGCTGGACGACTCCGAAGGCACACCCGTATCGGTCAAGATACGCGAGCGCATCAAGGCCGCGCGACACCGCTTCCACTCCAACGACAACATCGCCGACTTCATCGAGCCCGGTGAGCTGGAGAAGCTGCTGGACGAGGTGACGGTCAAGATGCAGGGCGTGCTCGACGCCATGGTCATCGACACCGAGAACGACCACAACACCGGCGACACCGCGCGCCGTGTGGCCAAGATGTACCTCAAGGAGGTCTTCAACGGTCGCTACGTCAAGGGTCCGAGCGTCACCGAATTCCCCAACGCCGAGCACCTCAACGAGCTGATGATCGTCGGCCCGATTACGGTGCGCAGCGCCTGCAGCCACCACTTCTGCCCGGTCATCGGCAAGATCTGGATCGGCGTCATGCCCAACGAACACACCAACGTGATCGGCCTGTCCAAGTACGCGCGTCTGGCCGAATGGATCATGGGCCGTCCGCAGATTCAGGAAGAGGCCGTGGTGCAGCTGGCCGACCTGATCCAGGAAAAGACCCAGCCCGACGGCCTGGCCATCGTCATGGAGGCCAGCCACTACTGCATGGCCTGGCGCGGCGTGAAGGACATGGACAGCAAGATGATCAACTCGGTCATGCGCGGCGTGTTCCTCAAGGACCCCAACCTGCGCCGCGAATTCCTCTCCCTCATCCCCCGCAAATCCTGAGGAAAGCCACCATGCTGGTACGCCTGCTCTACGTCAGCCGCGCGATCGACAAGGACTGCACCAAGTCCATGGAGTCGATCCTTGAGACCTCCCGCGCCCACAACCTGAACCACGGCATCACCGGTGTGCTGTGTTACGGCGGCGGCATCTTCCTGCAAGCCATCGAAGGCGGGCGCGACACGGTCAACAAGCTCTACAACCACATCGTGCTCGACAAGCGCCACACCGACGTGGCGCTGCTGCACTACGAAGAGATCAGTGAGCGCCGCTTCGGTGGCTGGACCATGGGCACGGTCAACCTGGCCAAGCTCAACACCTCCATCGTGCTCAAGTACTCCGAGCGGCCCGAGTTCGATCCGTACCAGGTCTCGGGCAAGGTCTCGCTGGCCCTGCTGGAAGAGCTCATGGCCACTGCCAGCATCATTGGCCGCGCCTGAGCCCCGACGCCCCGCGACCGCAGTGACCCGGACCGGGCCTGCGGTTTTTCTTTTCGTGTCGTGACAGCCACTGCCTTCGCGCTGATCGTGCTCGCCGGCCTGATCCACGCCGGCTGGAACATCGTCGCCAAAAAAGCGGCGGGCGATGCGCGCTTCGCCTTCTTCACCGCCTTCATCATGATGCTGCTCTGGGCGCCGCTGGGCTGGTGGCTGGGGCGCGACGTGGTGCCGACCTGGGGCCGCACAGAGTGGGCGCTGGTGGTGGCCAGCGGCGTGCTGCACGTCTTCTATTACGTGATCCTGCTGCGCGGCTACCGCAAGGCCGACCTCACGGTGGTCTACCCGCTGGCGCGCGGCAGCGGCCCGCTGCTGTCGTCGCTGGTGGCCATCGTGTTCCTGGGCGAGCGCATCTCGGCGCTGGGCGCGGCGGGCATCGCGGGCGTGGTGCTGGGCGTGTTCCTGATCGCCGGCGGTCCGGGCCTGTGGCGCGCGGCGCACGACCCGGTGGCCCGCAAGCGGGTGCGCAAGGGCATGTTCTACGGCGTGCTGACCGGCGCCTTCATCGCGTCCTACACCCTGGTCGACGGCTATGCGGTGCGCTGGCTGCTGATGTCGCCCATCCTGGTGGACTACATGGGCAACTTCGTGCGCGTGGCCCTGCTGGCGCCGGCCGTGCTGCGCGACCGCGCCACCGCCTGGATGCTGTGGCAGAAGCAGTGGCGCTACGCCCTGGCCGTCGCGGCGGTCAGCCCCATCGCCTACGTGCTGGTGCTCTACGCGATGCAGCAGGCGCCGCTGTCGCACGTGGCCCCCGCGCGCGAGGTGTCGATGCTGTTCGCGGCGCTGATCGGCGGCCAGCTGCTGGGCGAGGGCGAGCGCGGCCTGCGCATCCTGGGGGCCTGCTGCATCGCGGCGGGCGTGGCGGCGCTGGGACTCGGGTGACGGCAATGGACAGGCACCCCGTCACCCTGCTGGGCTGCGACTTCACCAGCGCGCCCTCGAAACGCAAGCCGGTGACGCTCGCTGTGGGCCGCAGCGACCGGGGCCGCGTGCTGCTGGAGCGCATCGAAACCTTCGAGACGCTGGACGCCTGGCAGACGCGTCTGGCCGAAACGCCGGGCGGTGGCTGGGTCGGCGGCTTCGACCTGCCGTTCGGCCTGCCGCGCGAACTGGTCGAAACCCTGGGCTGGCCCACCGGCTGGCGCGAGTGCATGGCCCACTACGCGGCGCTCTCGCGCGAGCAGATCCGCGAGACCTTCGCGGCCTTCTGCGACGCGCGCCCGGCCGGTGGCAAATTCGCCCACCGCGCCACCGACGGCCCGGCCGGGTCGAGCCCGAGCATGAAGTGGGTCAACCCGCCGGTGGCCTTCATGCTGCACGCGGGCGTGCCACGCCTGATCGCCGCCGGTGCGAGCCTGCCCGGCCTGCACGAGGGCGACCCGCGGCGCGTGGCGCTGGAGTCCTACCCCGGCCTGCTGGCGCGCAGCGTGCTCGGCAGCACCTCGTACAAGAGCGACGACCGGGCCAAGCAGACGCCCGAGCGCCTGATCGCGCGCAAGACGCTGATCCACGCGCTGGAGCTGGGCGACGCGCCGCTGCTGCGCGGCGCCGGCCTGCGCCTCAAGCTCAGCCACGCCCAGCGCGACACTCTGGCCGACGACGCCAGCGGCGATGCACTCGACGCGGTGCTCTGCCTGCTGCAGGCGGCCTGGGCGCTGCAGCAGCACACCTCGGGTCACCCTTGTTACGGTCTGCCACCGTTCGACCCGCTCGAAGGCTGGATCGCCGGGGCCTGACATCCCGGACAATACCGGCACCCATGAGCACCACCACCCCCGCCACCTTTCCCACCGACCTGCCTGCCGGTCTGCGGTTTGCCTTCGTCGAAGCCGTCTGGCACGCCGACATCGTCCAGCAGGCGCGCGACGCCTTCCTTGCACGCATGGCCGAAGCCGGCATCGGCCCGGAGCGCATCGATCTGTTCGACGTGCCCGGTGCGTTCGAGATTCCGCTGCACGCCCAGCGCCTGGCGCGTTCGGGCCGCTACGCCGCCGTGGTGGGCAGCGCGCTGGTGGTGGACGACGGCATCTACCGTTTCGATTCGCTCATGCAGACCGTGGTCCAGGCCATGATGAACGTGCAGCTGGACACCGGCGTGCCGACCATCCTGGCCGTGCACACGCCGCACCACTTCCGCGAACACGCCGAGCACCGCAAGTACTTCCTGCGCCACTTTGCGGTCAAGGGGACCGAAGCGGCCGACGCCTGCCTGCAGACGGTGGCCGGGCTACGCCGGCTCGACGGCCTGCTGGCGTCCTGAAGGTGCGGGCGATGAGATCCAACCGCTGGACCGCGCTGGCCCTGGGTCTGGTGAGCGGCGGTGCTTTCGCCGCCGACATCTGCGAACCGCTGCGCGAGCACATCGAGTTCCAGATCGCTGGCACCGGTGCCACCGGCTTTGCGGTGATCGTGGTGGACGCTGACGCCGAGGTGGCGGGCAAGGTGGTCGGCACCTGCGCCCGCGGCGCACGCAAGCTGGTCTACGTGCGGGCCAGCACGCCGCCTGCGGCGGGGCGTCCGGCCCGGCCGGCCGCCACCGTGGCCTCGCGCACGGACGACGCGGACATCATCACCGAGTGCCGCGACGGCACCGTGGTGCGCGGCAACGCCAGCTGCAAACCCTGAGCGGCGCCCGCCGCGCGCTCAGCCCAGTTCCTTGAAGGATTGCAGCGCCGACAGCGGCGTGAACTGCCCGGCGCGCTTGTCCTTCATCGCGGCGATGGACTCGCGCACGTGCGCATTGCTCCAGATCGCGCCCTGCAGCCAGCCCATCTGGCGCAGGCTGTCCTCCACGCTGTGGTCACGTGCGTAGGTCACGGCCTGCTTGGTGCCCCAGATGGCAATCGGCGGTTTGCTGGCGATTTCCTTGGCGCACTGCAGCGCGGCCGCCAGCAGGGCCTCGGGTGTGTCGAACACCGCGTTGACCAGGCCGTAGGCCAGCGCCTTGGCGGCCGGCAGGCGGCGGCCGGTGTAGGCGAGCTCCTTGACCACGGCGAACGGCACCAGCTTCGGCAGCCGCTGCAGCGTGCCCACATCCGCCACCATGCCGATGTTGATTTCCTGGATGCAGAAGAAGGCGTCCTGTGTCGCGTAGCGGATGCAGCCGGTGGTGACCATGTCCACCGCGCCGCCGATGCAGCCGCCCTGGATGGCGAAGATCACCGGGCAGCGCAGCGCCTCGATCTTCGTGAACGTGGCCTGCATGTCGGTCAGCAGGTCGAAGATGGCGGCGCGGCCCTCGGGGCTCTGGTCGTCCATCTGGATGGCGCCGGCAAAGGTCTCCAGCGCCATGCCGGCGCTGAAATGTTTGCCGGTGGAACTGATCACCAGCGCCCGCGCCGTGCCCTCGCGGTGCAGCTGCGTGACGATGTCGTCCAGCTCGCGCCAGAAGGCCGGGTGCATGGTGTTCATCGCCTCGGGGCGGCTGAGCACCAGGTGGGCCACACCATCGGGCGTCTGGCTGAGAGAGAAACAGGTCGGGGACGGGGATGGACTCATGGTGGGGCGCGCCAGCAGGGTGAAAGGGCCCTGATTGTCTTCACAGGAAATTCAACGGCCTTGTCCCGTCAGCGTCAGGTGGCCGAATTCATAGCAATTGACTATTAATCGAATAGTTCAAGAAGCAATATCTATTGTCGAAGAGCATCGTGCATCGGTTGAACGTCACCCCACAACACATCGTCCCTCCAGGGACAGGAGCACACACATGCAATTCGGTTCCATGACAGTCGGCAGGCGGCTGCATCTTGGTTTTGGTCTCATTCTGGCCATCCTGGTGGCCGTGACCGTGGTCGGCATCACCAAGGTGCAGGCCATCAGTGCCGCGCTGCAGTCCAACAACCGCGAGCACGCCGCGCTGCAGCGCTACGCCATCAATTTCCGCGGGTCCGCACACGACCGGGCCATTGCCGTGCGCGATGTCGTGCTCAGTGGCAACCCGTCCGAGCGCGCACGCGAGGTCGCCGCCATCGCCGATCTGGCCCGTTTCTACGCCGACTCCGCCGGCCCGCTGGAGCAGCTCATGCAGACCTCGTCGGATGCGGACGAGCTTCGTTCGCTGTACGCCGCCATCCGCGACATCGATGCCCGGGCCGTGGCCACCACGCGCACCATCGTGGAAAAGGTGGAGGCGGGGGACCGCGAGGGTGCCCAGGCGCTGCTGTGGAACGAGGCCAAGCCCCAGTACGTGGCCTGGCTGGCGGCCATCAACAAGCTCATCGATTTCGAGGAATCGCGCCTGCAGGCCAGGAACAAGGTGGCGATGGAGGAGGCGGAAGGTTTTCTGACCGTGATGCTGGCGGCCCTGGCGGTGGCCCTTGTGTGCGGCGCCTGGCTGGCCTGGGCGATTCCGCGCAGCATCGTGCGCCAGCTGGGTGCCGAGCCGGCCGACCTGGGCGCCGTCGCCCAGCGGGTGGCTGCGGGCGACCTGAACCCGGTGAACGGCGCTGCCCAGGCGCCGTCGGGCAGCGTGCTGGCGTCGCTGGGTGCCATGCAGGCCAGTCTGGCCCATGTGGTGGGGCAGGTGCGCGATGCGTCCGATTCGATCGCCACTGGAACGGCCGAAATCGCCTCGGGCAACGCCGACCTGTCGCTCCGCACCGAACAGCAGGCCAGCCACCTGCAGCAGACCGCGACCTCCATGACGCAGATGAACGAGCGTGTGCAGGGCAACGCCGAGACGGCGCGCCAGGCCACGCAGCTGGCGGTCACCGCCAGCGAGTCCGCCTCGCGCGGCGGCGATGTGGTGGGCCAGGTGGTGCAAACCATGGAAGACATCTCGCAGAGCTCG
>NZ_BCTF01000045.1 GCF_001571145.1 Hydrogenophaga flava NBRC 102514 | reverse complement strand
AAGCCGTTGACCGTGCGCTGCACCGACAGCGAACTGCCGTACGTACGCATCCCCTTGCCCACCACCTCCGTCGTTCTGTCGAACTTCAATACCACTGGATCTGTCACTGTGACAGGCATCGACAGGCTCGTCAGGCCATCACCAGCAGCGGTCAAGGTGGTGCTGCCTTTTTCCAAACCGACGACTTCAACCTGCACCACACCGCCAGAAGTCTCGCCCTGTGCGATCGACACGGTGGCTGGGGTCACGGTGGCGACCGACGCATTGCCCATCCCCAGGTTGATCGTCACGCCGCCCACCGGGGCAGGCCGAGAGAGCGTCACCGCATAGCTGCGAGACAAGCCTTTGGGCAGCGAAACGCTCGATACATTGGGCGACCCGAGCCCGATCGAGATGGACTCCACCGTCACAGGCATGCTGGCCGACTGGTGTCCGGCGGCCGCGGCGGTCACCGACGTCGCACCAGCGGCCACGCCAGTCAACTGGAAGTTGAAGCTGGTTTGGCCAGCGGGGACCAGTACGCTTGCGGGCACAGCTGCCACAGCGGTGTTTGCACTGCTGAGCGCCACCTCCAAGCCACCCGCAGGAGCCGGGTCCGAAAGGGTCAGCGGAATCGACCGACTCAAACCGGGGGCCACCAGGGCGCCAGAGGGCATCAGGATGGTCATGGGCCTGACATTGACCGTCGCCTGCGAAGGCAGGTGGTTTTGAGCGCTGGCGCTGATCGTTGTTGCGCCTTCAGAGACCGTGCTCAACTGGACGGTCGCGGATTGCGCTCCTGCGGGAATCGTCACGGCGGCAGGCACCGTGGCAACGGCAGGATTGCTGCTGACCAGCGAGACCACCAGACCCGAGGCAGGGGCGGTCACGGAGGCTTGCAACGTCATGTCCACCGAGCGTCCAGCACCCAGCGTCACCACAGCGGGTGTCAGGGTCAGACTGGGCGGCGAGACCACCTGAACCGTGGCTTGACCACTGGCAAAGCCAACGCGACTGACGGTCACCACGGAGTTGCCCAAACCCACGGCATTGACCGGCACCACGACACTGGTCTGCCCTTCAGGGACCCGTGCTGTCGACGGCACGGTCGCCACCGATGGCACGCTGGAGACGATGGCGAGATCGAGCCCGCCCGTCGGCGCGGGATACGGAACACCAACGGTCAATGAAGTGGCCGACCCGTTGTAGACCGTGGTGGATGACGGCGTCAGCGTCAAAGCCGCGGACAGCACCGGCAGATCCATGCTGGGTGAGGTGATGTACTGACCCGGATGGGCCACATCAGGACTGCGCAATGAGACCCGCAGCACAGCAGGCATCAGTGGAGCGGTCACCGTCGCTGTCAAGCGGCTCGCCGAGACAAACTGGGTCGCGACGGGACTGCCGTCGACCAGCACCTGCGTGTCGTTTCTGAACGCAAGGCCGTTCACCGCCAATGCTAGTTCGCCCTGGCCGGTGTACAGCGTGGTGGGCAGCAGGGACTTGATCAGGGGCTGTGAGGCCGTAACGGAGATCGCATTGGCCAGCCGCGCCACCCCGGCATCCGTCGTCACGCTCAGGTTGGCAACACCTTGCGCAGCGGCGGCGTCCACCGTCACAGCGATCTGCGCACTGGAGTCCGTCGCTCCCGGCTGGACCTGCACCGACAGGCCCTCGCGGTCAAACGATGCAGCGCTGAGCCCGGTGAGCCTCGTTCCCGTGAGGCTGAAGACACCGCTGTCTCCAACCTGGATTTCGTTGGGGCTGATCGAGCTCAGTACCGGCGCCACACCGACGGAAACCGTCCCGCTCTGAACGATGTAAGGAATGCCCCGCAAACCCCACCGGGTGCTTCCGACAATCTCCCCGGCGGGCACCACGATGCCATTGATCGAGTTTCCTTCCGCGCGGTTGCCGCTGCCGGAAGGTGAGGCGGTGAGGTCCACTGAAATGGCCGCACCTTGCTGGTTCCTGATGGTCAGGTTGTTGAAGACGGGTGCCGAGCCGTGCACCACCAGGCCACGACCATGTTCAAACAAGACATGTTCCAGCTGGGTGTTGACGGTGCCCGATGAAAACAGCCATTGCCCCCAGTCTCCGGGGGCTGCGGTCAGCCCTGAACGCACACGGTCAGACAACACGCGGATGGGCAACTCTGGCCGTCCGAGCGCCCGAATCGCACCAGCCTGGACGCTGAGCCCGGTATTGAGTGCCATGTACACCGTCACGCCAGGTTCGATGGACAGGACAGCGCCGCTCTGGACCACCACGTCGCTCTGAACCACATAAGGACTCTGGGCGGCGGTCCATCGCGTATCAGAGGACAGCACGCCGCCAACGGAGGTCTGTGCACTAGCCTGCGTCGCCCCCAGCAAAGCCGACACCATCAGCGCCCACCAGAGCGTCAGGGAAAGCAACCGCCTTGCCCTTGCCAAGGCCTGAAGCACTTCGAGTGAACCTGGAACCATCGAAACCAGTCGCCTGATATGCATATTGGGTGTGCCCATTTGCGCGTAGACCATTGGTCGCTACCTGGCCGGAATGCACATGCATTCAGCTGCCGACAGGCAACGAGTGATGCACAGCCTCACCACGAAGGAGGCGTGACACGACAAAACCGCAGCCGCAAAAGCCCTGGCAACACAAGCCGCCAACGCGGGTTGTGGCTGCGCCTTCGCCTCAGCGCGAAAGCTCAGAGTTCTGCGAAAAACTATTGATTGATGTCGCTGCCGACCCTATCGGGCGGCTTCAAACCAGGCAGCGAGCAAGACCGTCACACGCTCAGGTGTCGACGGACGCGTCTTCAGGCTCCCCATCCCCGGGCCTGAACAATTTCTGTACTTCTGGACCAACCACAAACCCCTCCAAACTTTTTTCACTTTTGTTCGGCACGTTCTCAAACACCGGGATCACAAATTGATACAAACATGTGTCCCGCAGGCGCCAGCAACCGTTGACTTCGGCCACCCGCGATGCCCAATTCGATACCTTGGAGCGCGCAAGCGTAGCTTTTCGGGGCTGATTACACTGTCAAAAAAGTCACAATTCAGCTGTTTTGTTGCAAAACGTTCACAGGACCTGCTCTCACGGCCATCGGGCGGTTTTTCTTCAGGCAGGGTGAACTCACGCTTGCTAGGTTGGTGGTTCACCGTGCGGCTTTACATAGCAGTCGTGTCCTGCAAAACAGCGATGCGCACCAGTTGGCAAGTTGGGTAACCCGAATCTTCGGACTGCGGTGGTTTGAAGACTTGGTCGCACAAGGAATTGCTCAGAAGTTCTCGGGTGGAGGCTATGCCAACCGATACACCGTTCCCACCGAGACGGAGTTGCGCCTGTTGGGCGAGAACGTGAAAACTCCGTGGTTGCCATCGAAGTTCTCCAGCGACCGGAGGGGCGGCAAGTTCGACTCCGAGACAATCAACGCGTGCCCGGGTGGTGCGCCACTGGTGATCGAGGCTTGAGACCAGAGTTGTACCAGTGTGCATGACCCACGGCATTCATCGAATGCCGGTGGCGTACTTCTCAAAGTCAACCCTGTTGCGCTCGTCCGAGTAGATGCCTCTGGGGAATGGTCGCCCGCCGGCATGACAGACTGCGACGACGTTCGACAAGGCCTGTCCCTTGCTCAGAACCTCGGTACTGCACCGGCCATAGACACTCTCCATGGTGTCCAACAAGTGGCGCGCGTAGGGTGAGGTCAGACGCGAGTCAAGAATCAGGTTGGCCAGCAAGACGCCATCGGCCTTCAGCGTCCGCTGTGTGGCCTGCCAGAACTCCCGCGTGACCAAGTGGCTGGGGATGGCCGCACGATCACTGAACACGTCCACAACAACCGCATCGAACCGACGCGAGGTCTCAAGCACATACTGCCGCGCATCCTGTGCAACGAATTCGCCTTGAACCGGACCGCGCAGGAAGTGATCCTCAGCAATCTGACGGATCGCAGGGTCGATGTCCACGTAGGTGTAACGGTTCAAGGACTCCTGCTGTGACAGCGTGAAGCCACCAGCGCCCAAGACCAGGACCTCCCGCTCCCGAAACCCTAGGTCCTCCAGCAGCGTCCGACGGATGTGGCTGATGTAGGGATGGACCTTGGGCGGTGTGCTGTCGTCGATCTGGGACGACAGCGAGTTGTTGGACATGAACATGCGGGCGCGAACATGCCCGACCGAATCCAGAGGCATGACCTGGTAGTCGGCATAGGCCGTGTCGGCCGCGGCGATGGGCGTCAGGTTCACCACGATCACCCCCACCCCGACCGCCACAGGCAGCATCGTCCGGCCAAGCGGCCGAGGCTGCAGCAGCAGGGCGCCTGCGAGCAGCCCAAACGTGCAGGCCAGCACCGCCGTCGACACCCCGAAGAACTGCATCACGATCACCGACAGGGAAACCGACCCGAGGAACGAGCCCAGCGTGGACCAGTACAGCGCCGTGCCACTGGCCTGACCCACATGGTCGTGCTTCATCAAGTTGCTCAGGATCGGCACGGTCTGCCCGAGCAACCAGGCGATGGGACACAGCACGCCGCCAATGAACACCAAGTAGGCCAACCACACCGGCTGTAGTTGCGCAAAGAGGGCATTGACCACCGGTCCGGCCAGGCCCACGCCAATGATGACGCCGGAGAGCAGGAAGTTGCGGGTCACGCGGGCCAGATGTCCCTTCGCGACCTTGCCTCCTGCTGCGTACCCGAGCGCCAGCGCAAGCAGGAAAAAGCCGATAGTGGGCGCCGTGACCACGATGGCGCTGCCCACATGAGGCACCAGGCGCCGCAGGGCCACGATCTCGGCACCCAGCGAGCAAAAGCCCTCAATGAAGATGATCAGTGGGACCATGGCAGACCAACGAATTTGGCTCAAGTGGTTCATGATGTGTTCAGCTACAGGTTGCGCTCTATTTGCGAGGGCAAGCGAACACGCTGCCCACCACCGTGCTCTTGACCGCCCCTCTGCTGTTGGGGTGGGTTGAGTGCATTGCGTCCTGTGCGTGGACCAGGTTGCCACCCATGGCCGCGGCCTTGTTGCGCAGATCGTTTCGGGCGCCAATCAGCAGGTTCTCGTCGGTGGTGAAGTCACCACTGAAGACGTTGCCCTGACTGCCGACCACCTCACCAAGCAGGCGGAATCCTGCGGGCTTCTGAGTGACGATCTCGACATCGGCACCCTGCTTTGTCGTCTGTGTGGCCGCACATCCGGCCAGCACCAATGCGGATACGGCCGCGAGCGCAGCCCTTGTGACAGATTGAGTTTTCATGAAATCCTCCTGAACGGCCGTTTGAATGAACCTGTACGCGCTGGCCAGGCCGCGCACAGGTCAGAAAATCTCGGTTGACCAGCCGCCCCCTCAAGCAGCCTCCAACAGCAGTGCAGCATTGGCCGCGTCGACCGCGCTGGCCAGGTCACCAGGCAGTGCAGCTCTGACCGACTCAACCACGTCGTCTTCGGTCTCCTGCTTGCTCTGCAGCAGCCTCCAAACGCCGTCATCAAGCGTGTTCTCGATGAGCGGCACGATCACCATCACGTTCCGCAGTTGTCCCAGCCGATAAGCCCGGTCTTCCGCCTGACGCATCAACGCTGGGGTCCACGGCAATGAGGCGAACGCCACATAGTTCGCGGCCGTGAGCGTGATGCCAACGCCAGCGGCCGAGGTGGTGCCAATGAACACCGTCACTGCCGGATCGTTCTGGAAGGCGTCAATGGCCGCCTGGCGGCGTTTTGCCGAGTCGGAGCCCACAAGGGTCACGCACTGGATGCCGGCTGCGCTGAAGGAGGCTTTCATGGCCTGCACGGTGGCCATGTACTCGCAGAAGATGATGATCTTGTCGCCCTCCCCCAATCCCTCGACCGTCTCGATCAGGAACTGTGTCTTCAAGGCCTCCAGCGCCTGACGCAGCTTGACGATCTTGGGCATGACGTAGAGCGACATGTCCGCGTAGATCTCGTTGTAGGCACCCAGGCCCTCCGGCGGCGAGATGTAGCGCACCTGGCGCGACTTGGTGCCCAGGTCCTTGAGCACGTCCTTGCGCCGACGCAACATCCAGCCCTTGAGCGCTGCGGCCAGTTCCGCGCGCCGCTCTTTCGAGCCGGAGTAGGCTTTGCGGAAATCGCGCAGCGACATGCTGCCCAGGCGGTGCCCGGTCATGCGCAGCAGGGTGTGCAGCTCAACTTCGCGGTTGAGAAGCGGTGTTCCCGTCACCACGTAGCGTCTCGGGATACGTGTGGCCAGAACGAAAGCGTTGCGCGTGCGCCCGGCCTGGTGTTCCTTGAGATAGTGCGCTTCGTCAATGGCCATCACCTCGAAAGCCAGCTCGGGATCACGCACCAGGCCCCCCAGCCGCTCATAGTTGGCGATCACCCAGTCGCAACCGTACAGGGTGGCATGCCGGTCCTCGCCGACGATGCCCACCACCGCCTGCGGGTAGACGGCGTGGATCTCGCGCTCCCAGTTGATGCGCAGACTGGCCGGGCAAAGGATCAGCACCCTGCCCTCCCCTGCAATCAACCGCGTGGCCACGACGGTCTGGCGGCTCTTGCCGAGGCCCATGTCATCCCCGAGGCAAGCGCCCGATTGAGACACCTGGTGGTGAACCCCCAACTCCTGGTAGTCGCGCAGGCCTGCGGTGGCGCATACCTGGCTCATGAGCACCCCGTCAACCTCGAACCGGCTGGACTCTTCCAGATCGGCCGAGAGGAACCCTGAGCCTTCCTCGTCATCGCCCCCCGCGCCCATGCCGCGCTCCGGGGTCGCCGCCGGCACCGAGATCGGCGACTCGGCGCTGGCAGAGGCCACCAGGTCCTCCAGAACCACGGGGTTCTCATGGACGAAGACGTGGACATCCTCGACCAACGCCACCTCTTTGAGCGTGTCCAGGATGTCCTCGACGTCACCGTGCACGTGCCAGGCCTTGGCCGCAGGATGGAACTGCCCGCGCAAGGCGTGCATGGCCTTGACGCACAGCGAATCGAAGTAGAAGCTGACCGCGTAGCGTCCTTTGCCCGGATCGACCTTGGCCAGCGGGAACACCTGCACATCCAGGCGTTGCGTGAAGTAGTCGGGCTGCGGCGACCGGATGGCCGCAGTGATGATGGCCAAGCCCGAATCCACGTCGACGTGCTCGCCACGGTAGAGACGTTTGAGCCAGGCCAGCGCCACCGCGTCAGTGGTTTGTTCGCTCACCCACAGGCGCCCCGGCGCAAACCAGCAAGCGCGAGCCCTGGACAGCTCTTTGCCCATGCCTTTGATGTAGTGCAACTGCAAGCCCAGGCGCTTGCCATCGAACACCGCCTTGACCAACAGCTCCGGTGGCCGCAGCGCCACAGGCGCTGGCAGGATCGCCTCGCTCAAGTGTGGCTCACTGACTGGGATTCGATTCGGTGAACGGCTTCAAAATACTGCCGTCCAGATCGGTTGTGCCGGCGTACCAGGCCATCAACCGTCAACTGCAACAGCGCCATGCGCGTCTGGTCTTCCCCCCAGCCGGTGGCGTGCACCAGGCCGCTGAGGTGATCGGGTTCCACCCGGATCAGTTTGAGCAGGGCGTCTTTGCGCTCCTGGCTCACCGGTGGTTCTGCCCTGGTTCCCTGTGTCTGTGTTGTTGTGTTTGGCTTGACTGACATGTTGGGCCTCCGTGTCGTGATGAAAGGTACTGGCGACGCTTCTCTTTGTTGGGATCGTCACGACGGCGGTGCCTGCGTATTTCAGGCAGGAACTTCTTCCTTGGCGCGAGAGGGCTGAAACACAATCGACTCGATGCGCGAGAGCTGCAGGGCCACATCGTCCGCAACGATCTTGATCACCTGCACCTGCTCGCCCGTTTCCTTGTCGGTGGCCATGAAGTCACGTTCTTCGCCCATCACCAGGACGCGGGCGCCCTTCTTCAGATGACGTGCGCAGGCCTCGGCCTTCTCGCCATAGATTTCCACCTCTCGCCAGAAGCCGCCCACCTGTTCCAGGTCGCCCTGTTCGTTCTGACCCCAACGGGCAAACATCACCCTCATGGACGCGACGACAAACTCGCCATTGCGGCCATCCAGGCGCTTGAGTTCGACCGGGCCTCCCAGATTGCCCTTGCCGATGAACACGTTCTGCATTGCAGTTCTCCGTGGTGCGTGAAGATCGGCCGTGCAGGTGCACCAGTCCTGCCCAGTCGTTGAAATCACCGTTGGGCTGGTCCGCCTGAATCGAACATGACTGGCAGTGCCATCACGGCCTTCAGGCGCTGGCTCATGTCCGCCTTGACGTAGATGCCGGTGGTGGCAATGGACGCGTGCCCGAGCAGCTGCTGGGTCACAGGAAGATCGCCACCGGTGGCTCGCAGCACCGCATGGGCAAAGGTGTGCCGCATCCAGTGCGCGCTGGCCGCTCGAAACTCAGCAGCGAGCTGTGCGTTCGTGCATTCACGCGCTGCCCTTTCACACAAGGCCTTGATCACCCGGTGAATGCCCGCGGCCGACAAGCCTCCGTTGTCCTTGGACCGGTCCAGCCCTACCGGCTTGGCCACCACGGAAATCAGGGGTGTCAAGCTCAGCTCCAACCGAGGCAGCACCCCTTGCTGTTCCAAGGCCCTGCGGTCGTCCAGATGCGCCTGCAGCACCTTCAGCACCGCCGGTTTCATGGGCAAGAACCTTGCTTTGCTCCCCTTGCCGATGACACGCAGACACTGCGCCTCCACGCCCTCACCATCCTCCCCCCATTCGGTCTGGGTGGACACGACATCACCCCAGGTCCCGCCCAGTTCGCCGATGCGCACTCCCGTGGACGTCATGAGCATCAGCAGCGCCTGCGCGCGGCGGCGCGCCGGCCCAGCCGGCATGGCCTGCACCACATCGACAAGCATCTGCAGGTGATGAGAGCCAAACGCCCGAGTTGTGTCGATCTGCGGCGTCTTTCCACGAACCGAAGAACGTCGGATGCGAGAAAACGGGTTGGCCACCAGAAACCCCGTTTCCACCAGGAACCCGTACAGGTGCCCGATGGCTGCGAGGGCTCGCGCAGCGCTGGCATCTGAGAGCGGTCCGCGCATCGGTCGCCATCCTGGGTCGGCCCTGCGCGTTGGCAGCTCGCACAGCCAGTGCGCCGGTGGATCGACCAGAAAGCGTGCGTGATCGGCCGCATCGGTCACGGTCAGCGTCGACAGCGTCTTGCCGCGCTCATGAGCCCAGATCAGCAGACGCTGCACGTCCCGAGCGTAGGCGGTGCGGGTGTGCTTGGATTTGAAACTCAGCGTCTCCAGCCAAGCCTTGACGGCGTCCAGGTCGGACTGCACCCCCAGGGCGTTGGGGCCCAGTGAGCGGAGAGACTCTCCTTCTCTGGTCGAGACCGGACCGTCGGCCAGGGCTGCTGCGCTGAACCGCGCCACCAAGCCCTGAGCGGCGTCAGAGCATGGAATGGAACAACATACCGTGTGGCTTTCCGTAGCATCCTGAACACGTCCGGTATCGCGGTCCCAGCGGCTGCGCGGAGCGAGCTTCAGGTCGAGGAATGGCTCATGCTGCACCAGCCACCCGACCAGCCGCCTGGCGCGGTCTTGGCCGACGCCGGGGACGTGCTTGTACCAGTGCCGTCCGTGGCGGTTCACGTACTGCACCAGATCCTGCAGAAGCACGATCTGGGCATCCACCAGCCTGGTGGTCACGGTCTGACTGAACCACAGACGCACCGGATCGGAGGCCTTGGGCAACACCACCCCACGAGACTGGACGATGCTCAAGGCCCGGAGCACTGTGTCAAGCTTGACCGCGGCTGCAGCTGTGGCAGCTGGTGCCGGCATCACCGCCATCAGCGCCCCATAGCGTTCCTGGTACAGCTCCTGGATTTCTCGCTCGTTGAAGTCCTCGGCGCCGATCTCCTCGGCGAACTCGTCCAAACTGGGTAAGGTCTCGCCCACAGCGCCGGCGGTGGTGACGTCAGGACGGGTCGATCCAGCAATCTGAACGTCTAGCCACGCGAGCACGGTTTGAGCGGCCACAGGCTCGCACATCCCTTCCAGCACCGCTGCAGCCGACCGCACGAGGTGGCGCAGGTGGGTCCTGGCCACCCTCTCATCCACCAACAACTCGGGCAGGTAGCGCTGCGCGGCCGCGGCCGGTGCCAAGCCCTGGACCACGGCCCGGACGAACGACAGATCGTGCAGCCGAAGGCCGGCCTCTTGCCCGACCTGGGCCTTGCCAGAGGGCCGGCCGCGCCGTGTGGATTTTTCGGCGACTTGCGCGCTCAAGATAACCTCTCATTATCTTGATGGCGGAAAAAATACCCGAAGTCGGACCACTCAATAGGGCGAGGTCTGTAGGTCGAAGCTTTCCCCATTGAATTCAACAAGTTACCGCTTCGAGACGGGATGCCCGGCGCGTTGTGACACTGACGTGCTGGAAGTGCTTGAGTCACGTTCACTCTCCGATCAACCCAATGGAATCGGACGCGCAAAGACCTTTGGTGCACCCTTGAGCACCACCTTGCGAGCCGTGGCAATGGCCCTGCGAAGCTCCTTGTGTCGCTCGTTGAGAAGCACCGCCTGACTGGAAGCCAGCCCATACCAGTCCCGTGTCTTTGGGGCAAGTTCCGCGAAGCGCTCTTGAGCCTCCGGCCAGGGCACGTGGCGGCATGCACCGCTGCGCTCGCGCCAGCGCAGGAAGGTCAATCCACTCGAACTCTTGATGTGCAACACCAGGTGCATCTGCCCACCCGGCACCTGTTTGGTGGCTTCCGCCAGCTGCCTCATTGACTCGACGGTTCGGTCCAGCTCCGTCAACAGTTGGCGCAGCTCCAGCAATCTGCCCCTACCCGTAAAGGCCTTTGCGTCAGCCTGCTTTTGACAGGCTTGATCCGACACAGCCTGCCTTGCCCATTGGGCCGGGTTGACAACTGGCTCCAGCCGGGTCCTGTTGATCACCGCGGCCCTTTCCACCACAGCCCTTTCAACACCATCCCTTTCGACCATGGGATTCGATTGCGGCAGGTTCATGAACATTGCTTCAGACCAGCTTTGCGGCAATCTCTTGTTCGGCTGCCTCATCCAGTGCGCCCGCATCGGCCTCCCGCTCGCGGCGCAGCATCTCATCACTGACGACTTGCAGCAGCTTGCGTTCGGCCGGTGAGATCTGGATGCGACGGCGCGAATGGCGGGGCTGGAGCTTGCCGGCATAGACCTCGGCCGGGCACGGCCCGAACACCTCGGTGGCGAACTGCACGCGCTTGGCGCCTTCTGGGTCACCATCAGGCACGAAGTCGGCCCGACACAGCCCTTTCATCTCGTCACGCACGAGCCAACGGTCGAACCGTGCCGTCTCGTTGAAGACGCGCCGGATGACTCGGGTCGTCTCGGTGATGATCTGCCGCACCTGCTGGTCCGAGCGCAGGTTCTTGCGCTCAAGGGTCTTCTGCAGACGCACGAAATAGTCGAAGTCGGAGACCAGTTGAGCCACCGCGTAGCCGTAGGGGGACTTGAAACCGAGGTTCAAGACCTGCGGGCTGGATGACTGGAGCACCGAGAACGTCAGACCCCTGGACTTCTGCTGGTCCAATGCCGCCTGAGCGTCGGAAATGTGCTTGCTGAGCAGCCTGCCCAGCTCCTTGATGGTCTGTTCATGCCGCAGCAGTCCCCAATCGGCGTAGGGGTTGTCGTTGCCGGTCAGCACCCACAAGGCCCGCAATGCCGCAGCGACACGCTTGCCGCCGATGATCGGCTGGAGCTGCTTCTCTGGATCGCGTGAGCGGCCCATGAACATGCGGAACGCTTCCTTGGTGTGCAGGGACATTTGGTCCACACCGTCATCCACCAAAGAACCCAGGAAGTTCATGGCCACCGCCTCCTTGTGCTCGACCACGGGGTCTGCTCCCTTGGAGGATTGGTACTTCGCCTTCATCCGGTCGAGCTGATCCTCGCGGTCGATCAGCTCGATGTGTCGGTCGTATAGAGGGTCGTTCTCGTCGAACTTGCGCTGCGGGTCGGCCAGGAACTCAGCCAAGACTGCTCGCTCACCGGCGATGCTGTAGCCGTCCTGAAACGGCGAGTTCGGCTCGGTCTCGAACATCATGCTTTTAGCCGCGGGTATGAGGATCGGGTTGTTCAACGATGGCGAAGCGGCATTGGCTTTGCTGGCCTTCTTTCCAACGTTTGGTGTGGTTGCGACAGTCGTGGCCATGGGTGCTTCCTCCTTTTCAAGCGTTGGGTGTTTGTGGAACTGGATTGCCTTCCTGGCCAACAGTCGATTCGTTGGCTGCATGGGCCGAGGGCGCGTCTGAATGCAGAGACTCCCATTCGTCCAGGAACGGGAAATGACGCTCGTCTATGCCGGGCAGATTGCGTGGAAGTGGCTTTTCGAGGAGCGCCAGAACCGCTTGCCGATTGACGGAGAAGTGCGTGCGGGTGTTCGCGTGCACACGTGTCGAAATCAGTTCTAGCTTGGTCAAACGCTCAACGGATCGCTGCACATCTCGACGATTGATGCACCCATGCAATGCGTCCAGTGCGACCTTTACTGCAGTAGTCTTGAACTCCGTGCCGTCTGCACCTTGGCGCAGTAAGTAGTGCAACAGCATGGCGTCGCTGTACTTGCAATCTTCATACTTGCATAGCCGGTGAAGAAGCTCGTTGAAGAGCGCTTTGCTGTCCGTGTTCATAGTTCACCTTTGAAAGTTGTTGTCTCTGTGGCCCGTTTTGGGCCACTTGGTAACGGTTACCAGGTTGCCCATTTCGGGCCACTCATCGAACGCACGACTCATGCAAGGCCTCCGCGCTTTGCCTCGAAGGTGGCCCGCAGCTCTTGAAGCTTTTGACGGTGGGTGCGTTTGATCTCGGAGTCGGACAGCGGCTGTCCTGTTGCGGACGCCGCTGCAGGTTCCTGTGATGCAGACGTCACTGCTTTGGCCAGCCGCTCCAGATGACGCTGGTGACTCCGTCGCTGCTCGGCCACCTGTGGCGCCAGGGCCAAGGCAACAAAGCCGTCAGCCTGCTTGCGAATCAAGGTGTGCAGCCACCCGATGGGGTTGTGGATGGTCTTGTTGGGCATGGCCAGGTGCCCAGCCAGCTCATCCAGAAGGTCCTGCTGAAGCTCGGGTTTCGCCTGTGCGACCGTGGCTAGTACGCCAGCACGCAGGCTGGGCTCCAGCCTGTCTGGCAGGTGAAGATCAACAGGTTTCGGAGCAGCATGGTCCTGCTGTGGTGCCAACCCGCTTTCCGGATCTGCAGGCGTTTTCCTGGCCCCCCCTTGGCCCATTCCCCCACGGTGATCGCTCGAAGCGCCCTCAGCGATCTGTCCTGTCGAACTTCCACCGATTTTTGGTGAGACAGCGGTGTCCCTCTTCTGAACTCCAGGACGTGCAACCCGACGACGACCAGGGAATTCGCTTGCGGCGTCATCCGCAGGCGGTGTCGTAGTTGTTTGTGAATACCTTGAAATACCTTGTTCTTTATAGTTTTTGAAAAAGGGCAAATTCACATCCAAAAAAGGGCGAATTGGGTTCTCAGAAAGGGCAAATTTGGGGTCTGCCGGTGCCGACGTTGTGGACAACTTCGGCACCGTCATGGACGTTGAAGAGATTGGCGCAACTTTGTTCGCATCGAAGTGGCGGCCGAACAAAGACGGCGCAAAGAGCGACCTGACAAGCTGTGCGGCACCAGCGATTGCCGCAGCAGACGAATGCTCGACGACTGGTACGCGCTCAGTTGTGGTGTCCCTTCCACCGGGCGACATCGGGTGCGCCAGGCTCATCGGTGCAAAGAGGCTCTGTTGCCGTTGCGGCAGGGTCGTTCGACTTAGCCTGACGACGTCTTCTTTGACTGACTTGACGGGCTTGCGAGCCGGCACCAAGGCCAATGGAACAGCGACAGCCACTTTGCGAGCTGACCGCATGCGAACCGGTTGTTCCTGGGCCTGAAGGCACGAGGCAATTGCCGCAAGATTCACCCGAGTCGCCACGACCTCTTGAGAAGAACGGCCCTCGCGGATGAACCCGGCGGCCTTGAGCTTCTCGCGCGCGTTGCGCTGTGCCTTGATTCCGAGACACAGGGCGATGCGTGCATGTTCGGGCCGATAGCAGAACTCGCCAGGAAACAGTTCAACCGCGGCGGTATCGACCTGAGGATTGCGAAGAGCGAAAGATTGGCGCTGCAGGAGGTAGGACAGATACAGCCCGGCAGAAACGCCACCACAGATATCCGACAGCGGCTTGTAGAAGCGGATGCACGAGTGAAACAGCTCGCTCATGGTTTCCCAGTTGAGCTGGTCCAGGTCCAAGAAGCTTGCTGTAGCGTGCAAGTTGACCCGGTAGTGGAGGATGGCAGGGCGCCCGGCCAGGGCTTCTTCGAGCAATCCGCGACGGGTGAGTTCGCCACGGGCCGAGGCTTGCTCATGCGTACTAAGTCCTGTGGCTTCGCGCCACTGCGCAGCGCTCATGAAGAACCAGCCGCGCCTGTGGGGTTGAGCGTGCGCCAGGTAGCGCGACCAGTACAGGGCGTGACCCAGGAATATCGCTGCCTTGAAACTGTCCAACCGTTGCGCCAGCAAAGGGTTGAACTGGATGAACCCGCGTGCGTTGAGATGACTAAGCGCCACGTCATGAGCGCGGATGTCTCCCATATCCACTGGAGTACCCGCTCGCGCGTCCGAACTCTGAGCATCAGACTGCGCCAGCTCTAGATTCGGTTGCTTTCGCAGTGAAGCAGTAGATGGGAACAAGACTCTTGCCCGGTTCTGTTGGTTGACCTGGACTGCTTCAGGCGCAGCGGCTCGAAGCTCGTGCCTGAGCGCGGCGCTCCAGAGTGACCACGTCCACGGAGCTGCTGGGAACGTTCTGCTGGATCAGATCCGCCAAGCCAGAGCTTCGCGATAGAAGCAGCCGTGTCAGTGCATTCATGTCCAGCGCAAAACTCGGCGTGGCATGGCTCGCCTGCTTTCTCTCAAGTGCGAGCAACTGGCTTTCGACCAAACGCCGCTGGGCCTTGCGCTGCTCTGCGTAGGTCAGTCCTGTTTGCGCCTCGCACTGGCTTGTAGACAGTCCGAAACGAAAGATTCCCTGCGCATCCACCCTCTTCTTGCCTTGCCCGTCCAGCAGCGACAGCACCAGGGAAAGCCACACGGCGGCCGTGACGCTGCCACAGACGTCGACATAGATGCGGTGGAAAGCAACGGGCTGGCTTCCCAGCCAGTCGAGCAACACCGCTTGACTGAGGTAGTGATTGGTCAAGCTTGTCGTCACCAGGGCGGCCGCACCTTGTTCTGTTGAAACTGGAGGAAGTTCCAGAGAGCAGGCTTCATTGGTCACCAGGGTCAGTTCAGGTCTGACCATGCTTCGGCGCCGAGCGCTGCGGTTTTTGAGTACCGGCCTGGTTTGGCGGTATGCAGACTCGGGAACGGGAATGTTCAAGGGTTGTGGCATGGTCGGCTCCTGGAGGAGTGGGGACGGGTTAGGAGAGGTACTGCGCCTCGGCGGGCGCCGCTGGTTGTGCGGGCTCCGGCAGATGTGCTGAAGCCGTTGTGCTCGCTTCGTCGAACTCGGTGATGACGCGATGCAGTGCTGCGATGGAAAAAGAACTGAATTCCTGGTGCAGCGAACAGAGGCGGTCACGTTGATGACTGTTTGGTTGCGACTGCCCGATGGCATGCCACCTCTGGTGAATCTTGTCGCGTATAGACGCCGGGGGCATGCGTGGACGGCCATTGGGGCCCACCTTGCTCAGATCAAGCTCCGTGCGCAGCCGCTGCAGCTCCTGCTTTGACAGGGTGAACAGACTGCGCAGCATCTCGATGGACGCCCCGTGTCGAACGAAATATTCCTTGAGAGTCTCGGTGTGCTTGGCGATGTCGCGGCGCCACAGACAAGCTTCGAGGTTCTTGATGTCGAACTGCACCGACATGGCCAGGCCGCCGTTGCGAGCGGCGTAGAAGAAGTCGCGCAACGGACGTTGTCGCAGATCGTCGACAAGTTCCGGCCGAAAGCCGCTGGCCAGCAATTGATCCAGGCCGCCGGCCTCGGCCTGCTCGACCACGTGCTCAAGCAGCATCTTGGTGAGCGTCGGATCGCTGATGTTGATCATCATGTTCATGTGTTATTTCCCTGGGGTTGGTTGAAGAAAGCGCCTCAGTCGGGCAGGTCTGGATCGGTTGTGACAGTCCGAACGAAGCGCTCGGGGTGATCCAGACGCAGTTGCTCCATGGCACGCAGCAACTGCACGGTGAGGTAGCCCAGTTCGGGCTGGTTGAACATCAGATAGACCTCGGCCAGCAGCATCGCTGGGTCACCGGTCTCTGCAGTGAAGGCACGCAACGCGTCGGAATAGCTCTGCCTGAACACGTCTGGGCCCTGCAGCGCAGCGCTCGCCCAGCGCGACTGCTCACGGTCAGCAAAGGTGAACCATTGCGGATCCACCTGACCACTCAGCGAGGCGAGGAACTTCCATGCGGCCGCGCGCAGCTGCGGGTATGTCAAGGTCTTGTCGCCCACGTTCTCCAGCGACACAGGAAGGTCCATGAAATAGCCGAATGGCATTTCAGGGACGTGGAGGATGCAGTCGTGCAACACGACCAGATCGCTGATGTCCAGCACCAGGCTGAGCACATGGGCTGTGGGGTCGCCCTCTTTGACCTGGTCAGGCAGACGAGGATTGCGTTTTGCCTGCGGTCCACTGGTATCCATAGGCGCCGTCGCTGGCCGATCTGGCGAGGTCGTACTGGCCTGAAGCGATGCACCCGCAGCGGAACCGTGAATGTTGGTTGCAGGCGCTGGTGCAGCTGTAGGGTTCGCTGCGAGAGGTGGTGCCGCTGCTGGTGGCACTTCGGCGAGCATGCCCCCCAGGGCTCGCTGTTGCGGTGCCGGAGCCGGTAGGCGTGCCGTGGAACCCACGTCGGAGGTTGGGTGAATGGGCTTGCGGATCTGGATCGCCCGCAGTTCTTCAGCCGTGATCCGGCTGTTGGACTCGACAGCGCTGATCATCAGAGGAATAACCTCTGGTGACACACCGACGGCGGTAGCCAGGGCTTGGTGCAAGTCGGCCACCAACTCGGCCGCATCGAGCTCTACCGGCTTCGTATCTGGTTCGGAGGTCTCCTTGTCGACGCCGCCCTTCCCGTCACCAGCAGCGAGTCTGGTGAGCATTTGATCGCGGTGTTTGTGCAGAACAGGCTCAAACACTGCGGTTTCCACATCGAACTTTCCTGCGACCGCCATCACGCCCGTCATGCCGGGACGGATGACTTCATTGACTTCCTTCGCCTTGAGCCATTGGCCTAGCGGCTTGAGGTGCTCCACGGCGAAGGCAAAGTTCTGAATGACCTTGACTCCGAAGTTGATGCCGTGAGACTTGAGTTCGCGGGCAAGTTCTCCCGTGCTCAGCGCCACACGGTGCTCTGCCTCGAACTGGGACTTGAAATCGGCCACGCCCTGTGCGCGTTCCCAGAATGAGATCTCTCCTCGGTTCTCGTTCTCGGCAAGGTGCGCCGATATCACGTTTGCGTGCCCAGGCCACGCCTTGACGATCACCTTGAGGTGACTGAACCGGCTGTCACCGGCTTCGTACAACTCCTTGGCGATCGTCAGGCGCGTGTTACCCCCGCCGTAAGGGTGGAACTTGGCCCCATGGTTCTGCCTGGTAACCGTGATTGGATTGGTGATGCCATCGGCAATGATGCTGGCCCGCAGGTCGTCGTATCGAGGATTCCTGCCAGTGCGGGGGTTGTGAGCGTAGGCTTCCAGCTCATTGATGGGCAGCATCGAGAACGAGTCGTCCGGGTCTGCCTTCGGATCAAGCGATGGTGTCGGTACCGCCGGACGAGATGGCCGAGCAACCTGGTTCAGGTTCGCACTGACCAGAGCGTTGTACGCTGCGTTTTTGGCACCGGTGCGCGAAGTCGGCGGCTTGTTGGGGGCCATGTTCAACGCCGGCAACTGCGTACCATGACGGGCCAATGCTGCAGCCCGCTCAACCGCAGTCAGCGTCTCTGGAGTTCTCCGGGTGGCCATGCTCAAGCCTCCCGAGCTAGATCTGTATCCGGTTCGAGCGCGCTAGGCTTGGTGGGCACCTGCAGTTCGCCCTTGTGATTGGGCGTGAACTTGCCCTCCAGCGAAACGATCAGCTCCCACATCAAGCGATGCATGATGTCGCTTGACTTCCCAGGGTCGATCCAGTGAACAGGCACCTGGGCGGTCGCCGCCTTTGGGAACGCCGCGATAGCCGGAATCATGGCGTCCATCACCGTGACCTTGCCGCTGAGCTGAATGAACTGATCGCGGATGTGCTGGGTGATGGTCTTGGAGTCGACGGTGTTCTGGTAGTGGTTGATCACCGCCCGCATCGGGGGAATCGTGTATCCCATGTTGCCGGCCGATTCGTGGCGGTCGATCAGCAGCAACGATCCGCTGATGAACTCCCTGGCGGAAACAATGTCGGGCTTGGCCGGAATCAGCAGCATGTCGGCTGCGTTGACTGCTGCATCCTGTAGGTGACCTACGGCACCCTGGGTGTCGATGATCACTACGTCGTATTTCGAGGAAACGGCTTCGTTTCTGATCGCCAGGCGGATACGCACCAGGCGATCCAGCCGGTTGGACAGCCAGTCCTGCAACGCACTGTCATAGGTAAAGACACCCCGTTCTTCGTCAAAACGCTGGGTGTCTGAGCGCACCAGGTGCAGGAACCCACCCCGAACGTTCAGGACCGAGGCGTCCCCACGGAAGTTCTCAGGAGGGAGACACACATGACTGATGCAGTCATCGGCCAGCACTCCTCTCTGAATCATGGTCGTCAGGCCATGTTCTGCTACGTGGGAGAGTTGGAAGTGCCGGGTCAGCGCGGGCTGAATGTCCGCGTCAATGAGCAGCACACGGTATCCCATGTCTGCCAGAAAGCCACCGATGTTGGCGCAGAGGGTGGTTTTGCCTACGCCGCCTTTGGTGGCGACAACCGAGAGAGTGAGCATTTGATCCTCGCTGAACGGGGTTGAACCTGTCCAGAGAAAACCAACACTTTTTGCCTGCGATTGAACGTAAACAAATGAGGTACGTAGTACCTTATTTGGTGTTAAAGTTGTGCTATGTAATGCTATCTACTGACAACAATATACATCGT
>NZ_BCTF01000044.1 GCF_001571145.1 Hydrogenophaga flava NBRC 102514 | reverse complement strand
AAGCAGCTGCCCAAGCTCAACCTGTTCGACATCGACCAGGCCTTCGGGGGCTGGGAGAAGGCCAGCCGCGACCACTTCGCCGACGGCGCGATCTTCGACCAGATCTTCGTGAAGAAATAAACCGTGTTCCGTGCCAGGGAGGCTTCTTCATGTCCGTACTTCTGATCGCCGGCAGTCCCACCGAGCACTCCCGCTCGGCAACCTTGCTGGACAGCGTGGAACAGCGCCTGCACGCTGCGGTCGACGACCGCCGCCTGCATGTGGACCGTCTGCGCATCCGCGACCTCTCGCCGCAGGCACTGCTGCTGGCGGACTGGGGGCACCCCAGCGTGGTGCGCGCCATCGAGCAGGTGGCCAACGCCCGCGCGCTGGTGATCGCCACGCCGGTCTACAAGGCCGCCTACAGCGGCGTGCTCAAGGTCTTCCTGGACCTGCTGCCGCAGACCGCGCTGAAAGGCAAGGCGGTGCTGCCGCTGGCCACCGGCGGCAGCCCGCACCACATGCTGGCGCTGGACTACGCGTTGCGGCCGGTGCTGCAGTCGCTCGGCGCGCGCCACATCCTGCCGGGGGTGTACGCCTCCGACGCGCAGATTCCGAAGGATGAGACGACGGGCGACTACCAGATCGGCGGCGAGATCGCCCAGCGACTGGACGACGCCACGCACACCCTGTTGCAGGAGGGGCTGCGACTGTCTGCGGTGCCCGTGTCCCGACCCGTGCCTTTTTCACAGGCGCTCTACAGCGTCTGACCATTTTTTTCAAAGGAGCTTCTGTCATGTCCATTCAAGCCATCAACGTCCGCAACCAGTTCCGCGGCAAGGTCAAGGAAATCATCAAGGGCGACGTCGTGTCCGAGGTCGATGTCGAAACGCCCTGGGGCGTCGTGATCTCTGTCATCACCACCCGATCGGTGGTCGACCTCGGGCTGGCCATGGGGTCCGACGTGGTCGCGCTCGTCAAGTCCACCGAGGTGTCCATCGCGAAGCTCTGAGGGTGAACTTCCAACAGCTGCGCTCGGTCCGGGAGGCCGAGCGCTGTGGCTTCAACCTCACCGAAGTCGCTGCGGTGCTGCACACCTCGCAACCCGGCGTGAGCCGGCAGGTGCGCGAGCTGGAGGAGGAACTGGGCGTCGAACTGTTCGTGCGTTCGGGCAAGCGCCTGCTCGGTCTCACGTCGGCCGGCAAGACCCTGCTGCCCATCATCCAGCGCGTGCTGCTGGACGCCGAGAGCCTGCGCCGCGCCGGCCAGGAACTGCAGGGCCGCGACGAGGGGCGCCTGTCGATTGCGGCCACCCACTCGCAGGCGCGTTACGCGCTGCCGCACGTGGTGCGCGACTTCCGCCAGCGCTACCCGCGCGTCACGCTGCACCTGCACCAGGGGTCGCCCCGGCAGGTGGCCGAGATGCTGCTGGCGGGCGACGCCGATATCGGCGTGGCCACCGAGGCGCTGGCCGGTTACGGGCAGCTCGTGACGCTGCCCTGCTACCGCTGGAGCCACAGCATCGTGGTGCCGCCGGGGCACCCGCTGCTGTCACTGGACCGCCAGGTGACGCTGCTGGACCTGGTGGCCTACCCGGTGATCACCTACGAGGTGGGCTACACCGGCCGTTCGCACATCGACGACGCGTTTGCGGCCGCGGGCCTGCGGCCCGACGTGGTGCTCACCGCCATGGACGCGGACGTGATCAAAACCTATGTCGAACTGGAGATGGGCGTGGGCATCGTGGCTTCCATCGCCTTCGACGAAGAGCGCGACACGCATCTGCACGCCATCGATGCGGGGCATCTGTTCCAGATCAACCTGACCCGTCTTGGTCTGCGCCGCAACCACTGGCTGCCCGGCTTCGCCTACGGATTCATCGAAGCCTTTGTGCCGACGCTGACGCGCGAGGCGGTGATGGCGGCGCAGGACGGCGCCTGAACGTCCAAAAAAAAGCGGGGCTCGCCAGCTGGCGGAACCCCGCTTCAACCCCACGAACATCTTCTGATCAGGCCGCCTTGGCCTGCGGTGCGGCCCAGCGGCTCGCCGGCCGCTCCAGCCCCAGGTTCTCGCGCAGCATCGTGCCTTCGTAGGCGGTGCGGAACAGGCCGCGGCGCTGCAGTTCGGGCACGACCAGATCGACGAACTCGTTCAGGCTCTGAGGCAGCACCGGCGGCATCACGTTGAAGCCGTCGGCAGCGCCGTTCTCGAACCATTCCTGGATGCGGTCGGCGATCTGCACCGGCGTGCCCACCACCACCCAGTGGCCGCGCGCGCCGGCCAGGTATTCGTAGAGCTGGCGCACGGTGTACTGCTCGCGCCGCGCGAGTTCGAGCACCACGTGGGCGCGGCTGTTGATGCCCTTGGGTGGTTCGGGAATGTAGGGCGGTCGCGCGTCCAGGTCCCATTTCGACAGGTCTTCACCGGGCCAGAACGGCGCCAGCGTGGCCAGGCCGACCGAGGGGTGGATGAGCGCCTGCAGCTCGGCCCATTTGGCCTGCGCTTCTGCCTCCGTGCGGCCGATCACCGGCGAGATGCCGGGCAGCACCAGCAGCTGGTCGGGCCGGCGGCCGTATTTGGCCATGCGCCCCTTCACGTCCTTGTAAAAAGCCTGCGCTTCGGCCAGGCTGGTCCAGGCGGTGAAGATGGCTTCGGCCGTGGCGGCGGCCAGTTCCTTGCCGTCCTCGGACGAGCCGGCCTGCACGATCACCGGGTGGCCTTGCGGCGGGCGCTCGATGTTCAGCGGCCCTTTCACCTTGAGGTGCTTGCCGATGTGGTTGAGCGCGTGCAGCTTGTCGGGGTCGAAGTACACGCCCGAGGCCTTGTCGCGGGTGAAGGCGTCGTCCTCGAAGCTGTCCCACAGGCCCTTGACCACGTCCACGAATTCGTGGGCGCGCTCATAGCGCAGGGCCGGGTCCGGGTGCGCGTCCAGGCCGAAGTTGCCGTACACGTTCTCGGCGCTGGTGGTCACCACGTTCCAGGCCGCGCGGCCCTTGCTGATGTGGTCCAGCGAGGCGAACTTGCGCGCCAGCAGGTAGGGGTCTTCGTAGGTGGTGGATGCGGTGGCGACGAAGCCGATGTGTTTCGTCACCGCCGACAGCGCGGCCCACAGCGTGACCGGCTCGAAGTGCGAGAGCCGGCCTTGGCGGCTGAAGGACTCGCGGTCGCCCTGGTGCCAGATGCCGGGGCTGTCGGCCACGAAGACCTGGTCGAACAGGCCGCGCTCCGCGGTCTGCGCCAGTTCGATGTAGTGGTCGATGTTCACGCCCGCATCGGCCTGTGCGCCGGGGTGGCGCCAGGCGGCGATGTGGTGGCCGGTGGCCATGATGAACGCGCCGAGGCGCAGCTTGCGTTGGGGTGGCAGTTGCTCTTGGGTCATGTTGGTTTCCTCCTGGGGGCCGGGTCAGAAGGTCTGGTCGGTCGTGATCGTGATGCGGTGCAGCTTGCGGTGCTGCGGGAAGAAATCGCCCACCGCGTAGTGCTGGGTCGAGCGGTTGTCCCACACCGCCAGGGTGCCTTGCGCCCAGCGCAGGCGGGCCTGGAATTCGGGCACACGGGCCAGTTCGAACAGCTGGGTCAGCAGCGCGGCGCTGTCCGAGCGCGACAGGCCCTTGATGTGGCTGGTGAAGGTGCTGTTGACGTACAGGATCTTCTTGCCCGTGACCGGGTGCACGCGCACCACCGGGTGCTCCACCGGCGGGTACTTGGCGCGTGCGGCCTTGAGCTCGTCACCGCTGGCGTCCTTGGCCAGCAGGTACTCGGTCCAGCCGCTGATCTCCCAGGTGTGCACCGCGGTGAGCGTTTCCAGGTAGGCCTGGAAGGCGGGCGGCAGGCTGTCGTAGGCCGCCGTCAGGCTGGCCCACAGCGTGTCGCCACCGGTGGCGGGAATCACCTGCGCATACAGGCTGGTGCCCAGCGGCGGTTGCTCGCGCCAGGTGATGTCGGCGTGCCAGTTGCTGGCGGCCTTCGGCTTCTCGGACGTGCTCTCGACGATCTCGATCTCGGGGTGCGCTTCGAGCCGCGGGAAGAAGGCCTTGACCTCGGCCACGCCGCCGAAGGTGCGGGTGAAGCGCACGTGCTGTTCGGGCGTCAGGTCCTGGTCGCGGAAGAAGATGACCTCGTGGCGCGCGAGTGCGTCGCGCAGTTCGGCCTGGGTGGCTTCGTCCAGCGGCTGGCGCAGGTCCAGGCCGTGGATGACAGCGCCGATGTTCGGGGTGTAGGGCTCGACCTTGAAGCGCGAGTAGGTGCCGGGCAGGTCGTTGAGCTGGGACATGGGGAACTCCTTGACTGGGTGGTTGCAGTGGAGGGCACGAAGGGCGCCGTCTTTTTTCAGTCTGGGTGCGCCCGCACGCCGCGTGAACGAAGCGTTTTGCATATGCAAACGCGGCCAACAGGGGGGTCTCATGCGCTGTGCGGCATGAGCTCATGACCACAACAGCGCTGCGTTTGGATATCCGTTTTCATTCGTTCCGCGAGCAAGGCTTCGTCCGTAGATTCCGTCCGGTCCACAGCCATCGATTCAACCGGAGGAACCATGAATCCACGTCACCGCCTCGGCCTGCTCGCGCTGGCCTTCACCCTGTCCACCACTGGCCTCGCGCAGGCCCAGTCCACGCCCGAACCGTTGAAAGTCATCCGCATCGGGGTGGCCACCGGCGGCGTGGGCAGCAACCCGATCCGCCACGGCGGCACCACCACCGCGCTGGCCTACACCGACGGCGCGTTTGAAGACGAGTTCCGCAAGGACGGTGTCGAGATCAAGTGGGTGTTCTTCAAGGGCGCCGGCCCGGCCGTCAACGAAGCGCTGGTCAACAAGCAGCTGGACTTCGCCTGGCAGGGTGACCTGCCGGCCATCGTGGCGCGCGCCAACGGCGTGAAGACCAAGCTGATCGCCGGCAGCGGCGTGCGCACCGGGCTCTACCTGGCGGTGCAGCCGGACTCGGGCATCACCCGGCTCGAAAACCTCAAGGGCAAGCGCGTGGCGCTGTTCAAGGGCACCAACCTGCACCTGGCCGCGTCCGCCGCGCTGGCGGCGCACGGTCTGAAAGAGAGCGACCTCAAGCTCATCAACCTGGACCTGGCCGGTGGCCGCACCGCGCTGGTCAACAAGGACGTGGACGCCATCTTCGACTACGTCGGCGCCTTCGACCTGCGCGACAAGGGGCAGGCCAAGATCGTCTGGTCCGCCGCGGCCGACAACTACAAGTTCACCCGCCAGACCCACCTGCTGGTGACCGAGGACTTCGCCGCGAAGCACCCGCAGGCCGTGCAGCGCGTGGTGACCACGCTGGTCAAGGTGGCGCACCGCTACTCGAACGAAGCGAACCGCGCCGACCTGTTCGAGCGCTGGGGCAAGACCGAGTACCCCGAGAAGATCTGGCGCGAGGACTTCATCGGCCAGCCGCTGCGCGTGCGCCTGTCGCCGCTGCTCGACCCCTTCCTGGTCTCGCGCTACAAGGAAGCGGCCAGGGACGCCCACGCGCTCAAGCTGACGCGCTCGGTGCCCGAGATCGACAGCTGGTTCGACCGGCGCTACCTGAACGTGGCACTCAAGGAACTGAAGCTCGAAACCTACTGGCCGGTCTACGGACCCGACGGCCAGCTGGCCAACTGAGCACCGAGTGGTTGGAGAGATCGACATGTCTTCATCGCTTGGTGTGACCGTGCCGCTGTCACCGGCCGGGCCCGCGGCCACCGTGCCGATCGCCGTGGTGCGGCGCTGGCGACCGTCGCTGCAATGGTTCTGGGCCTGGCTCTTCCCGCTGGCGGTGTTGCTGCTGTGGCAGCTGTCGTCGGTGCTGGGCTGGGCGCCCGAGCAGGTGCTGCCGCCGCCGGCCCAGGTGTTCCGCACCTTCGCCGACATGGTGGTCAGCGGCGAGATCTGGAGCAACCTGCAGATCAGCCTGGTGCGCGTCTTCACCGGCTTCGGCATCGGCCTGCTGGGCGGGCTGGTGCTGGGCTCGGTCATGGGGCTTTCGCCCACGGCGCGCGACTATCTGTACCCGCTGTTCAAGGCCTTCGCGCAGGTGCCGGTGATCGGCTGGCTGCCGCTGCTGATGCTGCTGGTCGGCATTGACGAGGCGCTCAAGTTCCTGCTCATCGCCAAGGCCACCCTGGTGCCGGTCACGCTCAACACCTGCCAGGGCATCCAGGGCGTGCCCAACCGCTTCATCGAGGTGGCCAAGGTCTACGGCTTCAGCCGCTGGCAGATGCTGACCCGCGTGGTGTTCCCGGCCGCCACCGCGCCCATCTGGAACGGCGTGCGCTACGGCCTGACCCACGCCTGGCTGGCGCTGGTGGTGGTGGAGCTGCTGGCCTCGTCCGAAGGCATCGGATTTCTCATCGTCTACGGGCGCCAGCTGTTTCAGCTGGACGTCGTGCTGGCTTCGGTGCTGGCGGTGGGCATCGTGGGTTTGGCCATCGACAAGCTGCTGTCGCTGGCCGAGGCCTGGCTGCTGCGCTGGCGCAAGCCTGGTCTTTGAACAAGGAAGCCAACATGTCACGAACACGTTCTTTGGTCGTTGTGCCGCCCGCCTTGCGCGGCTGGGTGCTGCCCGCGCTGATCCTGCTGTCCTGGTGGTGGGCCGTGGCCTCGGGCTGGTCCACCTCGCCCCTGCTGGTCTCGCCCGCCGCGGTGTGGGAACGCGCCGTGCAACAGGTCACCAGCGGCGAGCTGTGGGCCGCGCTCTCGGCCAGCCTGTGGCGCAACGCGCGGGGCTTCCTGCTGGGCGCCAGCGCCGGGCTGGCGGTGGGTGTGCTGCTGGGCTGGTCGCGCTGGGCCGATCGCCTGGTCGGCCCGTCCTTCCACACACTCAAGCAGATCTCGCTGTTCGCCTGGATCCCGATGTTGTCGATGTGGTTCGGCCTGGGCGATGGCGCCAAGGAGGCCTTCATCGCCATGGCGGCCTTCTTCCCGATGGTGCTCAACACCTTCGAAGGCCTGCGCAGCGTGCCGCGCGAGTTCATCGAGGTGGGGCGGGTCTACGGCTTTGGCCTCTGGCAGCAGCTGACCCGCGTGATCGCGCCGTCGGCCGCGCCCTCGGTGTTCACCGGGGTGCAGCTGGCGCTGATCTACAGCTGGCTCGCCACGCTGGGCAGCGAATACCTGATGGCGTCCGGCGCCGGCATCGGCAACACCCTGATCGACGGCCGCGAGCACTTCCAGATGGACCTGGTGCTGTTCGGTGTGGCGGTGATCGGCCTGGTGGGCTACGCCCTCAACGCCTTCACGTCCGCGCTGGAGCGCCGCCTGCTGGCCTGGCGCGACCGCACCGTGGCCCGTTACTGATTTTTTTTTTGAAGAGGACAACACCATGGCACACGCCGGCACCCTGGACATCCGGGGCCTGAACAAGCAGTACGAGGTGAAGGGCCAGCCCCTGCCCGTGCTGCACGACATCCACCTCACCATCGCCCCGGGCGAGTTCGTCAGCATCGTGGGCACCAGCGGCTGCGGCAAGTCCACGCTGCTGCGCCTGGTCATCGGCCTCGAAGAGGGTTACCAGGGCGAAATCCTGCTGGACGGCACGCGCATCAAGGGCACGAACCTCAACCGCGGCATCGTGTTCCAGGAGCACCGCCTGTTCCCCTGGCTGACGGTGGAAAAGAACATCGCGCTGGGCCTGCTCAATTCTGATCTGACCGAAGGCCAGCAGCGCGCCACCATCCGCGAGCACATCGAACTGGTGGGCCTCACCGGCTTCGAGAAGGCCTACCCGCACCAGCTGTCGGGCGGCATGTCGCAGCGCGTGGCCATCGCCCGGGCGCTGGTGAACCGGCCCGACATCCTGCTGCTGGACGAACCGTTTGGCGCGCTTGACGCCATGACCCGCGCCCACCTGCAGCAGGAGCTGCACCGCATCTGGCAGACCGAGGGCATCACCATGATCCTCGTGACGCACGACGTGGAAGAGGCGGTGTACCTGGGCGACAGGGTAGTCGTCATGGAGCCGCGTCCCGGCCGCATCCGCCGCACCGTGCCCGTGCCGCTGGCCCACCCGCGCGACCGCTCGTCCTACGCCTTCACCACCGTCAAGGACAGCGTGCTGCGCGAGTTCGGCGAGCACAGCGCCGCCGACCTGGCCGAGCCGCCGCTGCGAACCGACAGGCCGGCAAGCTGGCAGTTCGCCGTCTGATCGGGCGACTTTGGGGCGAGAAAGCCTAGGCTTAGACGAAAAGCTAATAAACAAACTACGACTCAGTCGTTTGTGTTTTGAAGCGTGCTGACCAGAATCGCCGCATGTCTTCTCCCACCGTTGTCATCGTTCCCGGCTGGCGCAACTCCGGCCCCGGCCACTGGCAGAGCCTGTGGGCCAGCCGGCTGTCCCAGGTGCTGCGCGTCGAGCAGGATGACTGGCTCAGCCCGCTCAAGCGGCCCTGGGTGCAGCAGATCGCGCGCACCATCGAGCAGGCGCCGGGCGAGGTGGTCATCGCCGCGCACAGCCTGGGCTGCATCGCCACCACCCACCTGCCCGACGCCATCAAGGCGCGCATCCGCGCGGCCCTGCTGGTGGCGCCGGCCGACCCCGAGCGCCGCGGCGTGCTGGCCGATTTCGCGCCCGTGCCCTACCAGCGGCTGCCGTTCCCCAGCATCGTCGTGGCCAGCAGCAACGACCCCTATTGCCCGGTCCGGCTGGCGGGCGCCTATGCCCGCGCCTGGGGCAGCGAGTTCATGCGCCTGAACGACGCCGGTCACATCAATGTGGAGTCCGGGCACGGGGCGTGGCCGCTGGGCCTGGCCCTGCTGCAGGCGCTGGGCGCGGAGATCACGCCGTCGCAGCCGCTCCCGCTGGCGGCCTGATCTTTATTCGATATTCGAATAAGAAAACAAAAACAAAGTCGTTTGATTTAGAACGACACGGTTTCAGAATGCCATGCATTCCTTCTATCGGAGTCCGATTCCCATGAAAAACACCTTCAAGCTCGCCCTCGGCGCCATCGCTTTCGCCGCAGCCTCCGCCGCTTCCGCCCAGACCACGCTGCTCAACGTCTCCTACGACGTGGCGCGCGAGTTCTACAAGGACCTGAACACCGCCTTCGTGGCGAACTACAAGAAGACCACCGGCAAGGACATCAAGGTCGACCAGTCGCACGCCGGTTCCAGCGCCCAGGCGCGCGCCGTGGCCGACGGCCTGGAGGCCGACGTGGTGACCATGAACACCACCACCGACGTGGACTTCCTGGCCGAGAAGGGCGTGGTCGCCAAGGACTGGCGCCAGAAATTCCCGAACAATGCCGCGCCGACCACCTCGACGATGCTGTTCCTGGTGCGCCAGGGCAACCCCAAGGGCATCAAGGACTGGGACGACCTGATCAAGCCCGGCGTGCAGGTGGTGGTGGTCAACCCCAAGACCGGTGGCAACGGCCGCATGGCCTACCTGGCCGCCTGGGGCCAGGTGCGCGCCAAGGGCGGCACCGACGCGCAGGCCGCCGAGTTCGTGAGCAAGATCTACAAGAACGTGCCGGTGCTGGCCCGTGGCGGCCGCGATGCCACCGGCATATTCCTGCAACGCAACATCGGCGACGTGCTGGTGACCTTTGAATCCGAGGTCGTGTCGGTGGACAACGAGTTCGGCAAGGGCAAGGTCGACGCCATCCACCCCAGCGCGTCCATCGTGGCCGAGAACCCGGTGGCGATCGTCGAGCGCACGGTCGCCAAGAAGGGCACGGCCGCCGACGCGAAGGCCTACCTCGACTTCCTGTACTCGCCCGAAGGGCAGGAGATTGCAGCGAAGCACAACATCCGCCCGCGCAACGAGGCCATCCTGACGAAGTACGCCAGCGCGTTCAAGCCGATCAAGTTCTTCACCGTCGAGCAGTACTTCGGTTCGCTGGGTGAAGCGCAGAAGGTGCACTTCAACGACGGCGGCCAGTTCGACAAGCTGTATACGGCCGGTAAGTAAGCCATGACCGGACACGCTGTTTCGCTGCCGGGCACCGCGCCGGCGGCCGGGGGCGGTGCGCGCCGCAGCGGCGCGCGCGTGCTGCCGGGCTTCAACCTCACGCTGGGCATCACGGTGCTGTACCTGAGCCTGATCGTGCTGATCCCGCTCTCGGCCCTGGTGTTCAAGACCTTCACCCTGACCTGGCCGCAGTTCTGGGAGGCGGTCACCTCGCCGCGCGTGCTGGCGTCGTATCGCCTGACCTTCGGCGCCTCGTTCATCGCGGCCTGTGTGAACGTGGTGTTCGGCTTGCTGGTGGCCTGGGTGCTGGTGCGCTACCCCTTCCCGGGCAAGAAGATCGTGGACGCGCTGGTGGACCTGCCGTTTGCGCTGCCCACCGCCGTGGCTGGCATTTCGCTCACCGCGCTGCTGGCCGGCAACGGCTGGATCGGCTCGCTGCTGGAGCCGCACGGCATCCAGCTCGCCTTCAACCCCAATGGCGTGGTGATCGCGCTGATCTTCATCGGCCTGCCCTTCGTGGTGCGCACGGTGCAGCCGGTGCTGGAAGACGCCGAGAAGGAACTGGAAGAAGCCGCGACCTGTCTGGGCGCCACGCGCTGGCAGACCTTCAGCCGCGTGATCTTCCCCAGCATCGCGCCCGCGCTGCTGACCGGTTTCGCGATGGCCTTTGCGCGCGCCGTGGGTGAATACGGTTCAGTGATCTTCATCGCCGGCAACATGCCCATGGTCTCCGAGATCACGCCGCTGATCATCATCGGCAAGCTGGAGCAGTACGACTACGCCGGTGCCACCGCGGTGGCCACCGTGATGCTGGTGATCTCCTTCATCCTGCTGCTGGTCATCAACGGCCTGCAAGGCTGGCAGCGCAAGCGTTCAGCAGGTAACTCCCAATGAGCCAGAACAACGTTAGAAGTGCCCAGCGCGGCACCACCGAAGCGCCCTGGATCCGCTGGACGCTGACCGGCATCGCGCTGGTCTTCATGTTCCTCTTCCTGGTGCTGCCGCTGGCGGCGGTGTTCACCGAGGCCCTGCGCAAGGGCTGGGACGCCTACTGGGAAGCGCTCAAGGAGCCCGACGCCTGGGCGGCCATCCGCCTGACGCTGCTGACCGCCGCCGTGGCCGTGCCGCTGAACCTGGCCTTCGGCATCGCGGCCGCCTGGGCGATTGCCAAGTACGAGTTCCGTGGCAAGTCCTTCCTCACCACGCTGATCGACCTGCCGTTCTCGGTCTCGCCCGTGGTGGCCGGCCTGATCTACGCGCTGGTGTTCGGCGCGCAGGGCTGGCTGGGCCCCTGGCTGATGGAGCACGACATCAAGATCGTGTTCGCCGTGCCCGGCATCATCCTGGCCACCATCTTCGTCACCTTCCCCTTCATCGCGCGCGAGCTGATCCCGCTGATGCAGGCGCAGGGCAACGACGAGGAGCAGGCCGCCATCGTGCTGGGCGCCACCGGCTGGCAGACCTTCTGGCGCGTGACCCTGCCCAATATCAAGTGGGGCCTGATCTACGGCGTGATCCTGTGCAACGCGCGCGCCATGGGCGAGTTCGGCGCGGTGTCGGTGGTCTCGGGCCACATCCGCGGCCAGACCAACACCATGCCGCTGCACATCGAGGTGCTCTACAACGAGTACCAGTCGGTGGCCGCGTTTGCCGTGGCCTCGCTGCTGGCCCTGCTGGCCCTGGTCACGCTGGTGATCAAGAGCGTGGTGGAGTGGCGCCACGAACGCGAGATGAAGGCGATTGCCGAACTGCCGCCCGAGAACCCGCACGCACGCGCCGCGCCGGCCCCTGTGGCCTCCGCCGCCTGACCCGAACGAGGACGAAACCATGAGCATCCAGATCCGCGACGTCAACAAGCACTTCGGCAACTTCCACGCGCTGAAGAACGTCAACCTCGACATCGATTCCGGCGAGCTGCTGGCCCTGCTGGGCCCCTCGGGCTGCGGCAAGACCACACTGCTGCGCATCATTGCCGGCCTGGAAACGCCGGACACCGGCAGCATCCACTTCAGCGGCGAAGACACCACCGACGTGCACGTGCGCGACCGCAACGTGGGCTTTGTGTTCCAGCACTACGCGCTGTTCCGCCACATGACGGTGTTCGAGAACGTGGCCTTCGGCCTGCGGGTCAAACCGCGCGGCGAGCGCCCCAGCGAGGCGCAGATCAAGCAGAAGGTGACCGACCTGCTCAAGCTGGTGCAGCTGGACTGGATCGCCGACCGCTACCCCTCGCAACTCTCGGGCGGCCAGCGCCAGCGCATCGCGCTCGCCCGCGCGCTGGCGGTGGAGCCCAAGGTGCTGCTGCTGGACGAACCCTTCGGCGCGCTCGACGCCAAGGTGCGGAAGGAACTGCGCCGCTGGCTGCGCCGCCTGCACGACGAGCTGCACGTCACCAGCATCTTCGTCACGCACGACCAGGAAGAAGCGCTGGAAGTGGCCGACCGCGTGGTGCTGATGAACCAGGGCGTGGTGGAGCAGGTGGGTTCGCCGCAGGACGTGTGGGACCACCCGGCCAGCCCGTTTGTCTACGGCTTCCTGGGCGACGTGAACCTGTTCCACGGCCGCGCGCACGAAGGCCTGCTGCATCTGGACGGCGTGGCCATCCAGACGCCCGAACACGCCAGCGCCCAGAACGCCCAGGCCTTTGCCTACGTGCGCCCGCACGACCTGGACGTGCACCGCTACCAGGCCGGTGGCGAGGTCGACGCCGCCGGTCGCCCGCAGGGCATCGTCGCGCGGCTGGACCGCGCCATCGTGGTCGGCCCCATCGCGCGGCTGGAACTCATGCCGGTGGACGCCGCGCCGCGCGAAGGCCACGACCCGCTGATCGAGGCGCAGATCCCGGCGCAGCAGTTCCGCGAACTCGGCTTCCAGGAAGGCGAGACCCTGGTGGTGTCGCCGCGCAAGGCGCGCGTGTTCCTGCAGCCGACGGCCTGATAGCGCGGGGCTTCAGGCCCCTTGCAGCTCGACGGTGACGTGCACGATCTCCTCGTGCACCGCCAGCCACTGCCGCACGGCGTCGGCGGTTAGCGCCGGGTCGCTGGTGACCAGGGTCAGCGCGCAGGCCCAGGCCCCGCGGCCCACGCGCCAGACGTGCAGGTCGGTCAGGCGCAGGCCGTGGGCGGCTGCGTTTTCGGCGATCACCTCGCGGATCTCGCCGACCACCGGGTGGTCCATCTCGCGGTCCAGCAGCACCTTGCCTGTCTCGGCGATCAGGCCCTTGGCCCAGACGGCCACCAACACCGCGCCCACCACGCCCATCACCGGGTCCAGCCAGCTCCATCCCAGCCACCAGCCGCCCGCCAGCGCCAGGATGGCCAGCACCGAGGTGGCGGCGTCGGCGATCACGTGCAGGTAGGCGGCGCGCAGGTTCAGGTCTTCGTGGTGGCCGGGGCCGTCGTGGTCCTCGTGGTGGTCGTGGTGTCCGTGCGAGTGACCGTGGCCATGGTCATGACCGTGGTGCGCACCACCGAGGATGAAGGCGCTCGCCAGATTCACCACCAGCCCGAGCACGCCGACCGCCATCGCCTCGACGTAGCGGATCGGTTGCGGGTCCAGCAGGCGCTCGACCGAACCCACCACCATCAGGGCCGCGACGCCGAGCAGGAAGAGCGCGCTCGCGAAGCCTGCCAGCACCTCGATCTTCCAGGTGCCGAAGGCAAAGCGCGGGTCGGCGGCCAGGCGCCGCGCCATGGCGTAGGCGAGGGCCGAGAGGCCGATGGCCACCGCGTGCGAACTCATGTGCCAGCCGTCGGCCAGCAGCGCCATGGAGTTGAACCACCAGCCCGCGGCGATCTCCACCACCATGGTGCCCAGCGTCAGCCACATCACCAGGCGCGTGCCGCGTTCGGCGGCGGGGTTGCCGCTGTCGAAGGCGTGGCCGTGCGAGCAGTGGGGAAGGGCGGCGGTCTGCGGGTGCGGGGTGTTCATGGCGCGGTCGTGCGGGCGGTGCCGTGATTGTCCCGCACGCGGCCCGCGCGTCGGCCGCCTCAGACCAGCTGCGCGCTGAGCATCTGCACCTGCTGGCGCAGATCGGCGTTCTCGGCTTCGAGCTGCGCGATGCGCTGGCGCAGCGTGCTCACCTCGTCGCTGGCGGCTGCGGGCGCCGGGTCGGCGCGCTCGGCGCGCTCGGCGGCCTCGATGTTCTCGTCCTTGGGCTTGCGGCGCGACTCGCGCACGCGCTTGGCGGCCTGCTTCAGTTCGTCCTTGCCGGCCAGGGCGGCGGCGCGCTGTTCTTCTTCGGGCAGGGTGGCGACCACGGCCGCGGCGTTGAGCGAAATGTCGCCGGCCCGCACAGCGGCCACCACCTCGGGCGCGGCCTGCTTCTGGATCTTCTCGATCATGCCGACCTGGCTGGCGCTCAGGCGCGCGGCGCGCGCGATGTCCTCGCGGCTCTGCAGGGGCTTGGGTTCGAGCACGGCGGCCAGCGCGGCGGCGGGCGCCTCGCCTTCCCAGGGGGCGTCGCCGGTTGGCGCTTCGGGCACCGGCGCGGCGGACTTGTCCGCCTCGGCCTTGGCGCGCGAGCGCCGCTCGGCCACGATCTCGCGCTTGCGCAGCGCCAGCACGCCGCGCTGGAAGTCCGACAGGCTGCGCCGCCCCAGGTGCTGGTCGATCATCCACAGGTGCACGTCTTCCATCGACTGGAAGCGCGGGTTCTGCACGGTCTGGAACGGCAGGCCGTGCTTCTGGCAGATGCCGTAGCGGTTGTGGCCGTCCACCAGGACGTCGCCCCACAGCACCAGCGCGTCGCGGCAACCCTCGGCCAGCAGGCTGCGCTCCAGCGCGTCGTGCTCGTCGGGCGTCAGCGGTTCGATGTAGGCCTTGAGTTCTTCCAGGACGACGATGTTCACGGTGCGCGCTCCCTCGGGCAAAAGGGCGCGATTGTAGAGAAGCGCCGAAGCCGTCTGTCGCCTCAGAACCCCACGGCCGCGCCATCCCGCCGCGGGTCGCTGGCGGCCACGTAGCCTTCGCTGCCCGGGTCGCCCATTCGCCAGATGAACTGGCCCGCGCCGAAGTCCTGGTAGGGGTCGTCGATCAGCCGGGTCTGGTGACCCAGGTCGTGCAGGCCCTGCACGGTGGCCCGGTCCATGGCCGATTCGACGTTGATGTGCAGCCCCGCGTCGAAGCGCCAGCGCGGCGCGTCGCACGCGGCCTGCAGGCCCTGGCCGTGGTCCAGCAGGCGCACCAGGGTCTGCATGTGGCCCTGCGGCTGCATGTTGGCGCCCATCACGCCGTAGCTCATCACCGGCTGGCCGTCCTTGGTGAGGAAGGCCGGGATGATGGTGTGGAAGGGCCGCTTGCCCGGCGCCACCAGATTGGCCGTGTTGCGGCCCGGGCCGGTGTTCAGGTTGAAGCCGTGGCCGCGGTTCTGCAGGCTGATGCCGAAGGTCGGCTCGACCGCGCCCGAACCGAAGCCCATGTAGTTGCTCTGGATGAAGCTGACCATCATCCCGCGCTCGTCGGCGGCGGTCAGGTACACCGTGCCGCCCTTGGCCGGGTTGCCGGCACCGAAGTCCTGCGCCTGCTTCATGTCGATCAGTGCGGAGCGCTGCTTCAGGTAGGCCGGGTCCAGCATCTGCGCGGGCGTCACGTCCATCGTGCCGGGTTCGGCGACGAAGCGGTACACGTCGGCAAAGGCGAGCTTCATGGCCTCGATCTGCAGGTGCTGCGCGGCCACGCTGTCGACCTTCATCGATGCGAGGTCGAAGTTCGAGAGGATGCCCAGCGCGATCAGCGCCGCGATGCCCTGGCTGTTGGGCGGTATCTCGTGCAGCGTGTGGCCGCGGTAGTCCTGCGCAATGGGCGTCACCCATTCGGGTCGGTAGGTCGCCAGGTCGGCCTCGGTCAGCGTGCCGCCGTGCTGCGCCGCAAAGCGCGCGAGCGCCTGCGCGATGGGGCCGCGGTAGAAGGCTTCGCCCTTGGTTTCGGCGATGGCGCGCAGACCCTGGGCCGCAGCCGGAAAACGGAACAGCTCGCCCACCTGCGGCGCGCGGCCCCAAGGCAGGAAGGCCTGCGCGAAGCCCGGCAGCGACTGCAGCTCGGGCGTGGCCGCCGCCCACTTCTGCTGCACCACCACCGGCACTGCATAACCGCGCTCGGCCAGCTCGATGGCGGGCGCCATCAGGTCGGCAAAGGGCAGCTGGCCGAAGCGCTCGCTCAGCGCCACCCAGCCCGCCACCGCGCCGGGCACCGTCACCGAATCGAGCCCGCGCTTGGGCGGCGTCAGCGCATCGGCGCCGTACTTGCCGTGGAAGTAGCCGGGCGTCCAGGCCATGGGCGCGGTGCCGCTGGCGTTCAGGCCGTGCAGCCGCTGCCCGTCCCAGAGGATGCAGAACGCGTCCGAGCCCAGGCCGTTGCTCACCGGCTCGGTGATAGTCAACGCTGCCGCCGCGGCAATGGCCGCGTCCACCGCGTTGCCGCCGGCCAGCAGCATGCGCAGCCCGGCCTGCGCGGCCAGCGGGTGCGAGGTGCTGACGACGTTGCGCGCGAACAGCGGCAGGCGGGTGCTGGGGTAGGGGTTGGGGGTGTGGATGTTCATGGCAGGGCTCCGGCAAACAGAGCGGCCATTGTGCGACCCGTGGCGGTTGCCGGTGTGTCGCAGATGATCAGCCGCTTGGTGGGCAACAGCACTGCCACTGCGCAGGGCGGGCTTGGGTCATTCGTGCATGAAGCGGTGGAACCGAGTTGCCAACAAGCTACTGAACAGACCCGAACAGGGGGTGCTTTGCAGCGCTTGCGGGATTCAGGATTCAACCTTCATAGGTGCGGCATAGGGCACCTAGCGTTGAGTCCGCGTGCGCAGGTGGTCGGCGCGCATCCCTCTGGACTTGGAACTAGTGCCGAATGTGCATAACAACTCGAATTGGATTTGCTGTGGCACGATAAACGCATGAAACACAAGAAAGGCAAAAGTGCTGGTCCCCGCAGTGTGAACCAGCGCCCAGACGAGGAGTTTGTTGCAGGCCCGCTTCGAATGGCCCGATTCGGCCGTCACATGGTTTCAGAGGTCAACTGGTCGAGAGGGGAGTTCGACAAGCTTCAGGAGCATCTGTGCGCTAGCTACGACGAGATCGTGAAGGAAATTGATCGCTTCGTTGCCGAAGCCGCAGCCTTGGTCGCCACGATGGACCCACTTGCCGTCCTGCATCGGGCTTGGTGGGAGCGCAGTGCTTCGCACTTGAGGATTGATAACGAGGCCGACCTCGGCCCAGAACACGTTCACTCTGCGCGCATGATTGACTATGTGCAAAGCCTCATCGCTAGCACACCGCCTGCCGCACAGTCTGCGGATTCACACAGCGAAGAAGACTGGGGAAAATTGCGTCGGCTGATTGAAGCAGTCTTCCAGAAGCTGAACTCGCAGTACTTCATGTGCGCGACGGCAAAGCGACGGAAGGACGCCGTGGTTAGCGACCGAGCGTTCGAGGAGTTTCACTTCAAGGCGCAGCTCTACTGGTGCAACGTTACCGGGAGGCAGTATCAGTTTCATCATATTCAGACGCTTCGTGAACTCCTCGCACCACAGAGCAGAGTCATTCAAGAACTGTATGGCCTGAGCAGCGAACAGTTGTGTGATGAGCTGGCCAAGATCTGGCATTCGTTGACTAAAGGCATTGCTGATGCTGCTGCCGCGATGTTCGAGTTCAAAGAGAAGTCGTTGGCCGCCCTAGCCGAAGACACTCAGTCCGGCATCGCGGTGGAAGTTGATGGCGATGAGGGCGAACGTCTGCGCGCATCCATTGCCAGGCACGGACTTGAGGCACAGAGGGATCGGGCGTTTGGACTTTTTCTTGGATACGACCTCTTTGATCTGCAGAAGGTAACCACCTTGCCGCGCGCGTTCCTCGAGGATTTTTCATGGGCGCCTGGGCAAGACGTTGAGTTCTTCGCGGAAGGCGACTTCAAGGGCTGGCCGCTGCGTATTTGGCCGATCTTTAAGCGCCCCTTCATCCATTTGGATGGCCGCTACTACTGCTTTGACATTTCTGGCTTGTTCGATCACTTCTTTCGCCAGCTTGAACGGCGCGTTTTTGCAGCGGACAAGGACTTGAAGCAGCGCTGGATTGATTCGAGAAAAGAGATCACGGAGACATTGCCATTCGAGTATCTACAGCGCTTGCTGCCAGGTGCTGTGTGCTTCAAGGAGATCTACTACTGGATGGGGGAGGCCGGTAAGGCAGCGGCCCGCTATGAGACAGACGGCATTCTTGAGTTCGATGACCACTTGTTCATCGTCGAGGTGAAAGCTGGCGCATTCACCTACACCTCACCAGCCGACGACGTAGATGCGCACGTCCAGTCGCTGAAAAACCTGGTCGCCGCGCCAGCCAAGCAAGGCAATCGGTTCTTGCGGTACCTCAAGACCGCAGATGAGGTTCCACTGCTAGATGAGGCTGGAAATGAGGTAACCCGCATCCGGCTAAGCAAGTATCGCCACGTTTGTATATGCACCATCACGCTTGATCCATTCACAGAGATTGCGGCGCAGGTTCAATACCTGCCGGCTATTGGAATCGAGGTCGGCAATGAGCCAGTGTGGTCTCTGTCGTTGGACGATCTGCGCGTTTACGCCGACATCTTCACGAACCCGCTTGAGTTCCTTCATTTCGTGCAGATGCGTAAGGCCGCATTCAATTCACAGCTTCTCCAGCTCGACGACGAATTGGATCACCTGGGCCTGTATCTCCGTCACAACGACTACCCCATGCACGCCGCCGAACTCGTCAAAGGGCCAGGGGTGCATCTGCAGCTCATCGGGTATCGGCAAGAGATCGACAAGTTCTTCAGTGCGCGGCTACTGGACGACAAGTTGCCATCACCGCTACGCCAGAAGATGCATCCGGGCTTGGCGGAATTGCTCGATTTTCTTCGCCTGAGCAAAAAGAGTGGGCGGTCGGCGATCGCAGCCTACTTGCTCGATATGAGCGGTGACTGGCGCGACAAGATGTTTGCCACCTTAGAACAGGAACGGGTGCGCGCCGATGCGAATCAGCCCCGCCCATACTCAACCTTCGGTGAAATTCGACTGACGACGATTCCGAGGACTCCGAAATGGGGGCGCCTCCCAGCTCACGAGTCGCGCGACCATGTCAAGGCGATGATGGTCATGAATGACGAGCCCAACAGGGTGCTGCTGGAACTCTCGTACGATGAGCTTGGCTCTCTGGTGGACGCGGAATGGCAGTTCCTTCGCCGGTCTGACATTTCGATCTTTGAGTTGCCTGCCCTGCAGGCGCGAGGCGAGTCTCTGCGCGATGCTAGGCTGCACAGAGCCCTTGCCACTAACCGACATATTGGCCGAAACGATCAATGCCCGTGCGGGTCAGGCAAAAAGTTCAAGAAGTGCTGCATTGATCAGAAATAGT
>NZ_BCTF01000043.1 GCF_001571145.1 Hydrogenophaga flava NBRC 102514 | reverse complement strand
GGGTGAACGGGCCCGCCGCGACGTCATGGACGCCTTGGCAGCCTTCATGGTGGATACCCTGCGCCGCGGGCCTGGGGAGAGCGCCATCGACGAGGGACTGGCACTGGCCGCGGTGGGTGGCATCAACGAACTGATCCTGCAGGCCATCGAACATGGGCGGGCGGCGGAACTGCCCGCCATGACACCTGTGGCCAGTGAAGTGGTGCGCCGCCTGTCGCGTTCGCCTGTGGCGTGAACGGGCTCTGCTCCGGGGCCATGCGCTGTGGCCACCGGAGGGAGCAGGCGCCGACGGCGATCAGACCATCGGCAGCAGCGGCACGATGAGCAGCGCCACGATGTTGATGATCTTGATCAGCGGGTTCACAGCCGGGCCGGCGGTGTCCTTGTAGGGGTCACCCACGGTGTCACCGGTCACGGCCGCCTTGTGGGCTTCGCTGCCCTTGCCGCCGTGGTGACCGTCCTCGATGTACTTCTTGGCGTTGTCCCAGGCACCGCCGCCGGTGCACATCGAAATGGCGACGAACAGGCCTGTCACGATGGTGCCCATGAGCAGGCCACCCAGCGCCTTGGGACCGAGGAACACACCCACCAGGATCGGCACCGCCACCGGCAGCAGGCTGGGCACGATCATTTCCTTGATGGCCGCGCCCGTCAGCATGCCCACAGCCTTGCCGTATTCGGGCTTGGCCGTTCCTTCCATGATGCCGGGGATCTCCTTGAACTGGCGGCGAACCTCGACCACCACGGCGCCGGCTGCGCGGCCCACGGCTTCCATGGCCATGGCCCCGAACAGGTAGGGGATCAGGCCGCCGATGAACAGGCCGATGATCACCATCGGGTCGGACAGGTCGAAGCTGACCGCGTGACCGTAGGTTTCGAGCTTGTGGGTGTAGTCGGCGAACAGCACCAGCGAAGCCAGTCCTGCCGAACCGATGGCGTAGCCCTTGGTCACGGCCTTGGTGGTGTTGCCCACTGCGTCCAGCGGGTCGGTGATGTCGCGCACGCTGCTGGGCAGTTCGGCCATCTCGGCGATGCCGCCGGCGTTGTCGGTGATGGGGCCGTAGGCGTCCAGCGCGACCACGATGCCGGCCATGCTGAGCATGGAGGTGGCAGCGACCGCGATGCCGTACAGGCCCGCCAGCGAGTAGGCGGCCATGATGGCCACGCAGACGAACAGCACCGGCCAGGCGGTCGAGCGCATCGACACGCCCAGGCCAGCGATGATGTTGGTGCCGTGGCCGGTGGTGGATGCCTGGGCGATGTGGCGCACCGGCGAGTACTGTGTTCCGGTGTAGAACTCGGTGATCCAGACCAGCGCAGCGGTCAGCACCAGGCCCACGGCGCAGGCGCCGAAGAGCTTCATCTGGCTGCCGGACGCCGCGATGGCATTGTCCGGAATGATGGCGGTGGTCACGAAGTAAAAGGCGATCAGCGAGAGCACGCCCGCGATGGCCAGGCCTTTGTAGAGCGCGGGCATCACGTTCTTCATGCCCGGGCTGGCCTTGACGAAGAAGCAGCCGATGATGGAAGCGATGATGGACACGCCGCCCAGCACCAGCGGGTACAGCACTGCCTGCATTGGTGCTGCGGCCACCATCAGGGCGCCCAGCACCATGGTGGCGATCAGCGTGACCGCATAGGTCTCGAACAGGTCGGCCGCCATGCCGGCGCAGTCGCCGACGTTGTCGCCCACGTTGTCGGCGATCACGGCCGGGTTGCGGGGGTCATCCTCTGGAATGCCAGCTTCCACCTTACCCACCAGGTCGGCGCCGACGTCGGCACCCTTGGTGAAGATGCCACCGCCCAGTCGCGCAAAGATCGAGATCAGCGACGAGCCGAAGGCAAAACCGATCAGCGGGTTGAGCAGCTTGGCCAGGTTCTTGTCGGGCGTGAAGTTGCCGTTGCCCACCAGGAACCAGAAGAAGCCCGCCACACCGAGCAGGCCCAGGCCCACCACCAGCATGCCGGTGATAGCTCCGCCCCGGAAGGCCACGTCCAGCGCAGGGCCTATGCCCTTGGTGGCGGCCTGTGCGGTGCGTACGTTGGCCCGCACCGAGATGTTCATGCCGATGAAGCCGCAGGCGCCCGAGAGCACCGCACCCAGCACGAAACCGATGGCGGTGGGGCCGTCAAGGAACACGCCGATCAGAACGGCCAGCACCACACCGACGATGCCGATGGTGGTGTATTGCTTGGCGAGATAGGCGGCGGCGCCGGCCTGGATGGCTCCGGCGATTTCCTGCATGCGGGCGTTGCCCGCGTCCTGGGAAAGAATCCAGCTTCGGGACCAGAAACCGTAGACCACGGCCACCAGCCCGCATACCAGCGCAAAGATCAGCGCAGTTTGTCCAACCATAGATTTCTCCTGCTCCGTAACGTTTGACTTGGAGGGGGCAACGCTGAGAGGACTACCCCCGCTGCGTTGCTTCCTCGCGTCCGTCGCGCACCCGGGCGGGTGGGGCAGGGCGATTGGCCAACGAAGTGAATGTAGCGGGAATTGCTACAGACACGAACTGATATGGATCAGGAAGTCAGGTTGGAATCAGTAAAATCAGGGTTAATCACTAGCGTTTTCCTCAACTTTCAAAACAACCCATGTCTCTCGACAACGTCACCCCTGGCGACAAGATCCCCGAAGCGTTCAACGTCATCATCGAGATCCCCATGAACGGTGATCCGATCAAGTACGAGGTGGACAAGGAATCGGGCGCGATCTTCGTGGACCGTTTCATGAACACCGCCATGCACTACCCGACCAACTACGGTTACGTGCCCAAGACCATCGCCGGCGACGGCGACCCGGTCGACGTGCTGGTGGTCACCCCTGTGCCGCTGATGCCCGGCGTCGTGGTGCCTTGCCGTGCCATCGGCATCCTGAAGATGACCGACGAAGCCGGCGAAGACGGCAAGGTGCTGGCCGTGCCGACCAACAAGATCCTGTCGCTCTACAGCCGCTGGACCAAACCCGAAGACCTGAACCCGATGCGCTTGAAAGCCATCGAGCACTTCTTCGAGCACTACAAGGACCTGGAGCAGGGCAAGTGGGTCAAAGTCGGTGGCTGGGAAGGCCCCGAGGCTGCACACAAGGAAATCATGGACGGCATCGCTGCCTACAACAAGGTGCAGGGCTGAGCTCTCCCCGTCACCTTCGAGGTGGCGGACGCAAAAAAGCCTGCCGAGTGGCAGGCTTTTTTATGGGCGCAGCGGACAGGGTCAGTTCTGCGCTGCGTCGATGTCACCTCGGTACTCGATCTTGCCGCGCACACGGGCACGTGGATGCATGTCGATCAGCTCGTCGTAGCTCGCGTCGCCGATCAAAGTGGCCGAGCCGGTGATTTCCAGCGCCTTGCGCGCAATCACGGCACCGATCACCTTGCCCTCGATGAACACGTAGTCGGCCTCGAGCCGGGTGTTCTCGATCACGCCAGTGGCGCCCACGTGCAGCGTGCCGCCGGTTTCGAAGGTGATGTTGCCTTTGAGCTGGCCGTCGACCTTGATGCCCTGGTCGCGCGTGGTGTGGAAGTTGCCGTCGAACACGGCGCCTTCGGCGATCAGGCTGGTGATGGCGGAGAGGCGCTCGGCCGGAACGAGGCGCGTGGACGCGGGGTTGTGGCTCATGAGATCAGGGCTCCTTGCTGTGCAACCAGTTTTCAGGGGTGAGGGTGAGTGTATCGGGAGATGTCGGCGCTTCAACGGCTGTGGTCGTGACTATGGCGATGAGACCAAGCCGTGCGCTGGCTCGCAGAGTCAGCGGTGTTAAGTCTGTTTCGGTGTTGGGTTCCACAGGCTCCACAGCAGCCGGCGAGGGCGCGTATACCGCGGCTTCTGCTTCGATCATGCGTGGTTCGGCTGCTGCGGGCATTGTCGGGAGCCAGCCCGCCAGGTAGCCCATGGCGATCAGTAGTGCCAGTGCGGCGACCAGCCAGGGCAGGTACCTCAGGGTGAACCAGACGATCCAGCGCCAGACGATCCTGCGCTGGGCCACACGCCGGTCCCGACGCCAGCTGGCCTGGAGCGCGGCCCGACGCACCGCCTCGGAGTCGGGGACCGACGGATGGCGGGGGGAAGGCGGTTGCTGGTGTGCGCTCCGCTGCCACTGCATGAGGCCGTCAGGTCACTTTCCGGGCGGGTGCCACGCGTTCGAGCGTGGCGTTGAGGTCGGCCCCGTTGACCTGGATGCGCCCGTAGCGCACCAGCCCGTGAACACTGGCGGAATCGTGCAGGGACACCTCGCCCTGGCCCGAGTCGAGCACACCGTCGGTGTGTCCCATGACGGAGATCTTGTGGGCGGTGATGTCCCCTTTGACGCGCCCGGTCTCGGTGACCACCACCGACACCTGAATGCCTTCGGCCTGGGTGAGGTTGCCGTCGATCTGGCCCGCCACGCTGAACGGCCCCTTGAGCAGGGCATTGCCCACGAAGTGCATGCCATCGGCCAGCATGCTTCGGGCAGTGGCTACCTCGGTCGCGTCGATCACTGGAACTGTGCTGTCTTGCGCCTGCAGCATGGGAATCGGTTCTGCCATGGCCGGCGGCATGGCGCGGCCGACATCCACTTCAAGCGCCTGTGGCATGTCGGAAGCAGCTTGCTGCTCCGGACTGGGCATGGCGGGGAAGCTGTTCTGGTCGTTCATCATGGTCTGGGGTCCTTGCTGTTCGAGATGGCGTTCGGGCGGGATGTAGCGGCGTGCTTTCATGATCGGCTTCCGGGTGCTCTCAAGGGCTGCTGGGACTGGACATCATGCAACACGGGCACGGTGCTTCCCAACTTTAGCGTCTTGAAAGGCCCGCGAAGATCCGCGCCCTCGTACAGCTGCAGACGTTTGGCCATCAGCGTGCCCGTGGACACACCGGTCTGGGCGACGTAGGCCATGCCATGGCATTCGAGCTGAGTGTCCAGCGCCGAGCCTTCGGCCACGCCGAGCTGGCCGAACAGGTACAGGTCGCCTTGCACGCGAACCGTGCCCCGCACCACGCCACCCTTCCAGATGATGAGCCGGCCGTTGACCCGAATCTGCCCGGAAATCTCCCCCTGGACCAGAAGGCCTCCTTCGAACAGCAGGTCTCCCTGCAGCCGGCTCCCGGCGGCCACCCGGTTGACCACGTTCATGGCGATCGGGTCGATCGTCAGTGTGTCCTGCGGTAGCTTCATTTCCACAGCAGCAGCCCCCAGGAAACGGCCGATCCGGTCAGACACAGCAAGCCCAGAACCGCCACCCACAGCGCATGGCGCTCCATCAGACGGCGCACACGACCCGGCCGGGCCCTCGCGGTACCGGGTGCCGTGGCATGGCTGAGCACCGCCCAGTCCTGCCAGAGCCGGCTCAGACGGCTTTCGCCGGTGGCCATGTCGATGCGCAGGCCTTCCGCGTCCGTGCCACCGGGCTGGCGCCGCCGGCCAAGCAGGACGGTGAACGGTGCGCCCACAACGGTCTGGGTGAAGAAGGCGTCTGTCGGGTCCATGGTTCGCGATTGTAGGGAGAATGTAACAAGTCGCTACGAGCGTGTGCTCACGGCGAATGTCGTCAAGCATTGCGTGGGCAGTACACCGGGTGCAGCGGGACTACGACAGATTGTCGGGGATGGGTGCGGTAGGTGTCCCTGCAGATGTCCGGACCGGGTTCCGCTCCGCCAGATGCGAGAGATAGCTGTCCACACCGCTTTCTTCGCGCTCCAGGAAACGCGCCACAGCATCGGCAAATGCCGGATGGGCCAGCCAGTGGGCGCTGCTGGTGCGCGTTGGCAGCAGCGCGCGGGCCATCTTGTGCTCGCCCTGGGCCCCGCCTTCGAGCCTCTCGAACCCGTTCCGGATGCACCAGTTCAGGGGCTGGTAGTAGCACGCCTCGAAATGCAGGCAGTCCACACGCTCCAGAGCGCCCCAGTAGCGGCCGTACGCCACCCGTCGAGATGCGTCGATGCCCACCAGGCTGCTCGCAATCGGACGACCATCTCGTTCTGCGACGAACAACAGCCAGTGCTCGGGCATGTCGTGGGCCATGCGGGCGAAAAAATCCGGCTGCAGGTAGGGCGCATTGCCGTGCTCCAGGTAGGTTCTTTCGTAGCAGCGGTAGAAGAACTGCCAGTCTGCGGGGCGGATGTCCCGCCCCTGAGCATGGCGAAACTGCACGCCGGCGTCGGCGACCTTGCGCCGCTCCTGCCGGATCTTCTTGCGCTTGTCCTGCTGCAGGCTGGCCAGAAACTGATCGAAGTCCAGATGGTTCTGGTTGTGCCAGTGAAACTGGACCGTGTGGCGCAGCATCAGCCCGGCGTCGACGCAGGCCTGCTGGTCGCGTGGCTGGGCAAACAGCAGGTGCAGCGACGAGAGTTGCTGCTCTTGACAGTAGTGGAGCAGCGCCTTCAGCAATGCGGCACGCGAAGCATCGTCGCGCGCCAGCAGCCGGGCGCCGGGCACCGGGGTGAAGGGCACCGCCACCAGAGCCTTGGGGTAGTAAGAGAGCCCATGCTGTTCATAGGCGTTGGCCCATGCCCAGTCGAACACGTATTCGCCATAGGAATGCCGCTTCAGGTACAGCGGGCAGGCCGCGACCATGTGTCCACCGTCCCACAAGGTCGTGAAGGCCGGCTGCCACCCGGTGCGATGGGTGGCACTGCCGCTGGCATCCAGCGCCGCCAGATACTCCAGCCGCATGAAGGGGCTGGGATCGACCTCCATTGCCAGCAGGGCATTCCACTCGGCGAGCGGGATGTCCGCCGGCACGTGGAAAACCCGGGTGACATAATCTTTCACCCCTCTGCCGGAGCCCTCCGCTCCTGTGCCAGTTCCCTGTGTTGTTCCCCTTGGTTCCGATTCCATGACGCTCAAGATTTGTGTGGCCCAGCTCAACTTCGTGGTGGGGGACATGACTGGCAACGCCAGGCGCATTGTGGAGGCGGCGCGCAGTGCCCATGCAGGCGGTGCGCAGCTGCTCGTGACACCTGAACTGGCGCTGTGCGGCTACGCCGCGGAGGACCTGTTCCTGCGGCCCGCGTTCATCGACGCCTGCGATGATGCGCTCAAAGTGATCGCCAGCGGCACGGCCGACCTCAAAGGCCTGCACATCGTGGTGGGACATCCGGCCAGCAAAGAACGCGGCGCAGGGATGCGCAGCCGAAGCGTGTCGGTGGCCGGGCTCTACAACGCTGCTAGCGTGGTCTGCGAGGGACGCATCACCCACACATACGCCAAGCGCGAGCTGCCCAACTACCAGGTTTTTGACGAGCGTCGTTACTTCGTTCCAGGGAACGACACCTGTGTATTCGATGTTCTGGACAGCACGGGCCAGTCTGCGAAGGTGGGGCTGCTGATCTGTGAGGACGCCTGGTTCGACGAGCCGGCGGCCGATGCCCGCAACGCCGGTGCCGAGGTGCTGGTGGTCATCAACGCCTCGCCGTTTCATGCCGGCAAAGGCGGCGAGCGGGAGGCCACCATGCGCGATCGCGCACGGGCGGTTGGTCTTCCGCTGGTGTATGCCCATCTGGTGGGCGGGCAGGACGAAATCGTGTTCGAAGGGCGCAGCTTCGTCCTGGGCTCCGATGGGGCGCTGGCGGGCCGTGCCGTCAGCTTTGAAGAAACGCTATTTGACATTGCCATGACCCGTGCCGGCGGTGGCTGGCAGATCGAGGCGACCGTGGACCGGCCCCACAGCCTGGAGGCCGATCTCTGGCACGCGCTGGTGCTGGGGGTGCGCGACTACCTGGGCAAGAACGGCTTTCCCGAGGCGCTGCTTGGCTTGTCGGGTGGTATCGACTCGGCCCTCGTGCTGGCGATCGCGGTCGATGCGCTGGGCAAGGACCGGGTGCGGGCGGTGATGATGCCGTCTCCCTACACGGCAGACATTTCCTGGATCGACGCGCGAGACATGGCAGCGCGTCTGGGGGTGCGTTACGACGAGATCGCCATCGCGCCAGAGTTCGAGTCGTTCCGGGCGTCGCTCAAGCCGCTGTTCGAGGGGCGTCCCGAGGACACCACGGAGGAGAACCTGCAGGCGCGCATCCGCGGCACGTTGCTGATGGCGCTGTCCAACAAGTTCGGGTCCATCGTGCTGACCACTGGCAATAAGAGCGAGATGGCCACCGGGTACTGCACGCTTTACGGCGACATGGCCGGCGGTTTTGCGGTCATCAAAGACGTTGCCAAGACCATGGTGTTTCGCCTGGCGCGCTGGCGCAACGCGCACGACCCCTATGGCACCGGAGCGAATCCGATTCCCGAGCGCATCATCACGCGGCCGCCCAGCGCCGAACTGCGGCCGGACCAGAAGGACCAGGACAGTCTTCCGGAGTACGAGGTCCTGGATGCCATCATCGAGCGCTACATGGAGAACGACCGCAGCCCGGACCAGATCGTTGCGGAGGGGTATCCGCAGGCCGATGTGGACAAGGTGGTCCGGCTGATCCGCATCAACGAGTACAAGCGGCGTCAGGCGCCCATCGGCATTCGCGTCACTCACCGCAGTTTCGGCAAGGACTGGCGCTACCCGATCACCAGCCGGTACCGCGCCTGACACGCCCGATTGCCCCATGGGGACAGACACCCTTGGGCATAATCGCGCGGCAACTTTGCCCGCCTGACTGGAGACCCCGGCATGAAGCAGATCACCGCCGTCATCAAACCGTTCAAGCTGGAGGAGGTTCGTGAGGCACTCGCCGAACAGGGCGTGACCGGTCTGACCGTGACCGAGGTCAAGGGTTTTGGTCGCCAGAAGGGGCATACCGAGCTCTACCGCGGTGCCGAATATGTGGTGGATTTCCTGCCCAAGGTCAAACTGGAAGTGGTGGTGAAGTCCGACGACGTGGACCGTTGTGTCGACGCCATCGTGCGCGCCGCGCGCACTGGCAAGATCGGTGACGGCAAGATCTTCGTGACGCCGGTTGAGCGTGTGGTGCGCATCCGCACCGGTGAAGAGGACGAAACCGCGGTCTAAACCCGGTGCAGCTGGTCGGCGGGCGTGACGCCCCCGGCCTGCACCAGTTCCGGCAGCAACTGCGGCCAGTCGGATCCCACGCGGATCAACTCCATCTGCCAGGGCCCCATGAACTGCTGCTCGACGCCGTTGTGCATGAAGCCCAGTAGGCCGTCGTAGTAGCCATCTACATTGAGCAGGCCGACCGGCTTGTCGTGGTAGCCCAGTTGGCGCCAGGTCCAGACCTCGAAGAACTCCTCGAACGTCCCGATGCCGCCGGGGAGGGCGAGGAAGGCATCGGCCCGTTCGGCCATCATTCGCTTGCGCTCGTGCATGGTGTCGACCACATGCAGTTCGCTGCAGCCCTTGTGGGCCCATTCCCGCTCGACCAGTGCCTTGGGAATGATGCCGACCACCCGGCCGCCGGCCGCCAGCGTCGCGTCGGCCAGCAGTCCCATCAATCCGTTGTGTCCACCGCCATAGACCAGCTGGCCGCCGTGGCGTCCGATCCACTCGCCCACAGACCTCGCAACCTGCGCGTACGCAGGATTGGCACCGGGTCGAGAGCCGCAGTAGACGCAGAGAGAGAAGGCAGGTGATTTCATGAGATTCGATGAAGGATGGCTGCAACCCAGGTGCCGGCGCACAGCAACAGGCTGAGCAGCACCGCGGCGCTGCCCATGTCTTTGGCGCGCTTGGACAGTTCGTGCCATTCGGGTCCGATGCGATCGATGGCCGACTCCACGCCGGTGTTGAGCAGTTCGACGATCAGAACGAGCAGCACCGAGCCCGCCAGCAGAACGACTTCCACCCAGCTGCGACCCAGCCACAAGGAAGAAGGCAGCAGCAGCGCCGCAGCCAGCATCTCCTGTCGCAGCGCCGTTTCCTGCCAGCCTGCGCGAAGCCCCGCCATGGAGTAACCGAAGGCGTGCCACATCCGGCTGAGTCCATGCCGGCGCTTCTGGGCGTCGGTGGGCTCGGTGGGTGTATCGGACGCGGTTTTCACAGATGCCAGAACTTGCGCGGACGAGGAGGCAGGTCGGGCTTGAAATGCACCAGGCGTGTGCCAGCCAGCGCGTCGTGGACAAACTGACCCTGCGCGTGGAACCGGGACAGCAGGGCCCAGACCAGCACCCATCCGATCACGATGACCGACAGTTCTCCCGCGGGCAGCCTGAAGACCCCTCCAGCGGCCAGCGGCGGCAGGAACCACAGCCAGCTCAGCAGATAGCGAACCAGCGCCCTGGTCTGGGTCAGGGCATGCCCGTTGGCGTCGACGACACGGATGTGCCAGGTCTTCATGGCCAGCGTCTGCCCCTTGGCCCAGAACCAGACGAAGTAGATACCGAACACGATGAACAGAAACGCCTGCTGCCAGTGGCGGTTGTCCAGGGCATTTCGAGTCTGGGTGAGTGCGGAAAAAAGGTAGCCGGCGATGAATACCACGCCAAAAAGCAGTGTGCCCTCGTACAGCCAGCAGGCCATGCGGCGCATCAGCGGGGGCGCAATGAGAGAGGGGGGAGTGGCAGAGACAGGAGAGGCTTGCATCATGGGGCTGGGGGACAGCGGGCGATTGTCGCACCCCGTGACGGGTGCTTTGCGCAACGTTTCTGAACATCTTGGCGGGTCATGCGCGAAGGTTCCTGTTGCAGTGCGATAATGCTGGGCTGCAATTCAAAAAGCAAACGGGTCATGGTCCGGCGGGGTATGTGTCCGCTCATGTCCACTGGCCTCAAGTTCCGACACCGCTTCACGAGAGTAGGTGAAGGAGCACCCAAGGTATTTCGTCAGAGAAATTCTCGAAAGGTTGATCATGGAAATCTCCAAGGCCGAAATGGCCTCGGCAGCTGCTGCTGCCGGCCAATCCCCCTCACCCGAACAGCTCAACGGCGCCGAGATCATGGTGCGCGCCCTGCAAGCCGAAGGCGTGAAGTACATCTGGGGTTACCCGGGTGGCGCGGTGCTCTACATCTACGACGCCCTGTACAAACAGGACACCATGCAACACGTGCTGGTGCGCCACGAGCAGGCCGCCGTGCATGCCGCAGACGGCTACGCCCGTGCCACCGGTGACGTGGGCGTGGCGCTGGTCACCTCGGGTCCCGGCGTGACCAATGCCATCACCGGCATCGCCACCGCCTACACCGACAGCATTCCCATGGTCATCATCACCGGCCAGGTGCCCTCGGCCGCCATCGGCTCGGATGCCTTCCAGGAGTGCGACACCGTCGGCATCACTCGACCTGTCGTCAAACACAACTTCCTGGTGAAGGATGTGCGCGACATGGCCATGGTGATGAAGAAAGCTTTCCACATCGCCCGCACTGGCCGTCCGGGCCCGGTGGTGGTGGACATTCCCAAGGACATTTCTTTCAACAAGACCGCCTGGACGGGGTATCCCGAGACGGTCGAAATGCGCTCCTACAATCCGGTGCGCAAGGGCCACGGTGGCCAGATTCGCAAGGCGCTGCAGCTGCTGCTGGCGGCCAAACGCCCCTACATCTACACCGGTGGCGGTGTGTTGCTGGGCAACGCCGTGCCCGAGCTGCGCACATTGGTGGACCTGCTGGGCTATCCGGTCACCCACACCCTGATGGGCCTGGGCGCTTACCCGGCGACCGACCGCAAGTTCCTGGGCATGCTGGGCATGCACGGCACGGTCGAGGCCAACCACACCATGCAGAACTGCGACGTGTTGCTGGCGGTAGGCGCGCGGTTTGACGACCGTGTGATTGGCAACCCCAAGCACTTCGCCTCGGTAGAACGCAAGATCATCCACATCGACATTGATCCATCGAGCATTGCCAAGCGTGTCAAGGTCGATGTGCCCATCGTCGGTGATGTCAAGGACGTTCTGACCGAACTGATCAACATGATCAAGGAAGGGCAGATAAAACCCGACGAGAAGGCGCTGTCGTCCTGGTGGGAAACGATCGAAGGTTGGCGCTCGCGCGACTGTTTGCGCTTTGACCGTTCCAACACCCAGGTGATCAAACCACAGGCTGTGGTGGAGCAGCTCTGGAACCTGACCAAGGACGACGACTGCTACATCACGTCCGACGTGGGGCAGCACCAGATGTTTGCGGCGCAGTTCTACAAGTTCAACGAGCCGCGCCGCTGGATCAACTCGGGTGGTCTGGGCACCATGGGTGTGGGTCTGCCATACGCCATGGGCATCAAGCTGGCCAAACCCGACGCCGACTGCTGGTGCATCACCGGCGAAGGCTCGATCCAGATGAACATCCAGGAACTGTCCACCTGCCAGCAGTACGGCACGCCGGTCAAGATCCTCGCGCTGAACAACCGCTATCTGGGCATGGTGCGCCAGTGGCAGGAGCTGATCTACCAGGGTCGCTACAGCCACAGCTACATGGACGCGTTGCCGAACTTCGTCAAGCTGGCCGAGGCTTACGGCCACGTTGGCATGCTGGTCGAGCGCCCACAGGACGTGGAGGCCGCTTTGCGTGAAGCGCGCTCCATCAAGGACCGCTGCGTTTTCATCGACGTGCGCACCGACCCGACGGAGAACGTCTGGCCCATGGTGGAAGCCGGCAAGGGCATCACCGAAATGTTGCTGGGTTCCGAGGAGCTCTGAACCCTGACCCGCGCGTGCCGGGACATTGGTGCACAGGCGCCAGTGGCTCCGGCCGCATCCATCCGACGAATCTATTTGCAGCCAAGCCTGAGCATTACCGTGCGCAGGGGAGGGCTCAGAAAAGAGGAATCTTCATCATGAAACACATCATCGCTGTCCTGCTCGAAAACGAAGCCGGGGCCCTGTCACGCGTCGTGGGGCTGTTTTCGGCCCGTGGCTACAACATCGAATCGCTCACGGTGGCGCCGACGGAAGATCCGTCGCTTTCGCGCATGACCATCCAGACCACCGGGTCGGACGATGTCATCGAGCAGATCACAAAGCACCTGAACCGCCTGATTGAGGTTGTGAAGGTGGTAGATCTGACCGAGGGTGCCTACACCGAGCGCGAACTCATGCTGGTGAAAGTGCGTGCGGTGGGCAAGGAACGCGAAGAGATGAAGCGCATGGCGGACATCTTCCGCGGTCGCATCATCGACGTGACTGAGAAGAGCTACACCATCGAGCTGACGGGCGACCAAGGCAAGAATGACGCGTTTCTGGAGGCCATCGATCGCTCCGCCATTCTTGAAACGGTGCGCACGGGCTCGTGCGGCATCGGGCGTGGCGAGCGCATTCTGCGCGTTTAAGATCTCGGGTTTTTCGGGCTCAGCCGAACCGCCGTTCGGGCTGGGCCTGTCGAGGGCCTTCGACGGGCTCGCATGCGAACGGCAAACCAACACTCCAAAGAGGAATGACCATGAAAGTTTTCTACGACAAAGACTGTGACCTGAGCCTGATCAAGGGCAAGACCGTCGCGATCATCGGCTACGGCTCCCAAGGCCATGCCCACGCACAGAACCTGAACGACAGCGGCGTCAAGGTCGTGGTCGGCCTGCGCAAGGGCGGGGCCTCCTGGGACAAGGTCGGCAAGGCTGGCCTGACCGTGATGGAAGTCAATGACGCCGTGAAAGCCGCGGACGTGGTCATGATCCTGCTGCCCGATGAGCAGATCGCCGAGGTTTACAACAACAACGTGGCTCCCAACATCAAGCAAGGCGCTTCGCTGGTGTTCGCCCACGGCTTCAACGTGCACTACAACCAAGTCGTGCCGCGCGCCGATCTGGACGTGTGGATGGTCGCCCCCAAGGCCCCCGGCCACACCGTTCGCAATACCTATACCCAGGGTGGCGGCGTGCCCCACCTGGTGGCAGTGCACCAGGACAAGTCCGGCAAGGCCCGTGACCTGGCCCTGTCCTACGCCATGGCCAACGGTGGTGGCAAGGCGGGCATCATCGAGACCAACTTCAAGGAAGAGACCGAGACCGACCTGTTCGGCGAACAAGCCGTGCTGTGCGGTGGCGCTGTCGAGCTGATCAAGATGGGTTACGAGACCCTGGTCGAAGCCGGCTACGCCCCTGAAATGGCTTACTTCGAGTGCCTGCACGAACTCAAGCTGATCGTCGACCTGATCTACGAAGGCGGTATCGCCAACATGAACTACTCGATCTCCAATAACGCGGAGTTTGGTGAGTACGTGACCGGCCCGGAAGTCATCAACGAAGAGTCGCGCAAGGCCATGCGCAATGCTCTGAAGCGCATCCAGAATGGCGACTACGCCAAGATGTTCATTCAGGAAGGCCGTCTGAACTATCCGAGCATGACCGCCCGCCGCCGCAACACCGCCGATCACCAGATCGAAGTGGTGGGTGCCCAGCTGCGCGCCATGATGCCCTGGATCGCCAAAAACAAGCTGGTCGACCAGACCCGCAACTGATTGCCTCGGCGTCCGATACAAAGGCCACTTCGGTGGCCTTTGTCGTTTGTGCAGGCTTGCCACTGGCTTACACTGCTTTTTTGACGCTTTTCGGCTTGAAGCCCATTCCTCATGCACGACGGATCCGACCCCCTTCACGAGCCTATGACGGAGAGCCCGCGCCGCCCCAAGGGCATCTACATGCTGCCCAACATGATCACCCTCGCGGCTCTGTTCGGCGGGTTCTACGCGATCGTGATGGCCATGAATGGCCGCTTTGACCTTGCGACCGTGGGCATCTTCGCTGCCATGGTTCTGGACAGCCTCGACGGACGTGTGGCCCGCATGACCAACACGCAAAGTGCCTTCGGTGAGCAGATGGACTCGTTGTCCGACATGGTGTCGTTCGGTGCAGCACCCGCGCTGGTGGCCTATGTCTGGGTCCTCAGGGACATCGGCCGCTGGGGCTGGATTGCTGCCTTCGTTTACTGCGCATGCGCGGCGCTGCGGCTGGCGCGTTTCAACGTCAACACGGGAGTGGTCGACAAGCGTTACTTTCAGGGGCTGCCATCGCCTGCTGCTGCGGCGCTGGTGTCCGGATTCATCTGGTTGGCCAACGAGCTGGAGCTGGTCAAGGCCGATCTCGTGTGGGCGATGTTTGCGATCACGCTGTACTCGGGCCTGACCATGGTGACCAATGTGCCGTTCTACAGCTTCAAGGATCTGAGTCTGAAGAAGAGCGTCCCGTTTGCTGCCATCGTGCTGGTGGCGCTGGGTATTGCGGTGATCAACATCCATCCGCCCACGGTGTTGTTCGGGTTGTTCGTTCTGTATGGTCTTTCTGGCTATGCCATGTATTTCTGGCGCAAGGCCAAGGGGCGGCCGACCAGCGTGATCAGCACGTCGACCGACGAACCGGATGAGCGTGGTCTGCACGAGTGATGTCGTAGGCAATTGCGATCATGGACATTCTCAATAGGGATGTCAGGTTCGTTGTGCTACATTGCACTGCATGAAATTCATTTCCCTCTCGCTACTACTGGGTGTCCGGCACGGGCAAGTCTGGTAACGCGCGAGTGATATCCAACAACGGCCCGTTTGCACCCGCAGCGGGCCGTTTTGTTTTTGGAACTGCGGGTTTTTTCAAGAGTGGTCCACGAGGCCACACACCGGAGAACAGAGATGAGCGACAAACTGATCATTTTCGACACCACCTTGCGCGATGGCGAGCAGTCGCCAGGTGCTTCCATGACCAAGGACGAAAAGCTGCGCATTGCACGTCAGTTGGAGCGGCTGAAGGTCGATGTGATCGAGGCGGGTTTTGCCGCCAGTTCCAACGGGGACTTCGACTGCGTCCAGGCGATTGCCAACACCATCAAGGACTCGACGGTCTGCTCGCTGGCCCGTGCCAATGATCGCGACATCTCTCGCGCCGCAGAAGCCCTCAAAGGGGCCAGCCGGGCGCGGATTCATACCTTCATCGCGACCAGTCCTCTTCACATGGAGAAGAAGCTGCGCATGACGCCGGACCAGGTGTTCGAGCAGGCGAAGCAGTCGGTGCGCTTTGCGCGGAACCTTGTCGATGACATCGAGTTCAGCCCGGAGGACGGCTATCGCAGCGACATCGACTTCCTCTGTCGGGTGCTTGAAGCCGTGATCAACGAAGGGGCCACAACGCTGAATATTCCTGACACGGTGGGATACGCGGTGCCAGAGCTTTACGGCGACTTCATCCGCACGCTGAGGGAGAGAATTCCCAACTCCGACAAGGCCATCTGGTCTGTGCATTGCCACAACGATCTGGGCATGGCGGTTGCCAACTCGCTGGCCGGTGTGAAGATTGGTGGAGCCCGCCAGGTCGAATGCACCATCAATGGACTGGGCGAACGTGCAGGCAACTGCTCGCTCGAAGAGATCGTGATGGCGGTGAAGACCCGTCGCGACTATTTCAATCTGGACATTGGCATCGACACCACCCAGATCGTGTCAGCCAGCCGTATGGTCAGTCAGACCACCGGTTTTGTGGTTCAGCCTAACAAGGCTGTCGTAGGGGCCAACGCGTTTGCACACGCCTCGGGCATCCACCAAGATGGGGTGCTCAAGGCACGCGACACCTACGAAATCATGCGTGCAGAGGATGTGGGCTGGAGCGCCAACAAGATCGTTCTGGGCAAGCTCAGTGGTCGCAATGCTTTCAAGCAGCGCTTGCAGGATCTGGGCATCGAGATGGCCTCCGAGAGCGAGATCAACACGGCGTTCGCCGCGTTCAAAGAGTTGGCCGACCGCAAGAGCGAGATCTTCGATGAAGACATCCTTGCGCTGTGCAGCGACGAGAGTGTCACTGCGGACAAGGAGCGGTATGGCCTGGTGTCTTTGTCCCAGCGCAGCGAGACCGGGGAGCGCCCCCATGCAGAGGTGGTGTTCACGGTCGAAGGCAAGGAGATCCGTGGATCCTCCGATGGTAATGGCCCTGTCGATGCCTCGCTCAAGGCCATCGAGAGCCATGTCAAGAGCGGTGCGGAACTTGTGTTGTACTCGGTCAATGCCATCACCAGTGGTTCTACCGAAAGTCAGGGAGAGGTAACCGTTCGATTGCAACACGGTGGCCGGGTGGTGAACGGCGTGGGTGCTGATCCCGACATAGTTGTAGCCTCTGCCAAGGCCTATCTGAGTGCTCTTAACAAGCTGGAAAGCCAGGCTGAGAGAGTTGCTGCGCAGGGATAAGGCTTTACAAATCAACGACTTGTAACGAAATCCTCGGATGAAGCTCCGAACAAGCAGGCTTCTTGGCGGTTGTTTCGGCGTTCACTGAGGAGTGCGTTACAAGCGTTTGATATTGCTAGTTTTTTTTCATGCTCCTATACTCGGGTATATCGTTTTGAGGCAGCCGGAGTGGAGTTCATGAATTTGTCCCGCGTACGATTTGTCACGTTGCTGCATTTGGTTGCGGTTGCTGTGATGTCGGCGTCCCTGGCGTTGCCGGTGACAGCGGAGGCTGCCTCCAGCAAAGCGGTAAAGACTGATCGCAAAACTGGTGTCCAGTCTGCTGAACGCAGCAAGCGATCCAGTGTTACCAAACAAGGTACGCGGGCGGGTAAGAGGGAGCTCTCTGCCAAGAGAAAGCAAGGAGCAAAAGCCACTCGTCTGGCCCAGTCTGACTCCCGGGCGAGCAAGCGCAAATCTGAGAGAAGCCTTCGTTTGGCGAAGGCCCGCAAGGCCAGTGAAGCGAGGCATGCTCGTGCCGCTCGCCAGCCAGTTCAACTGGTTGCTCACCAGCGCAGCAGCACGATACGCCCGATTGCGATGGAACCCCGCGCGTCCATTGGTGAACGGATGGGGCTTCGGGCAGCGGGGGATCCACTGGATCTCAATTCAAGCGTTGCCCTGGTGGTAGATCAGCAAACCAACGAGGTGTTGTTCAGCAAGAACGATTCCGCGGTTCTCCCAATCGCCTCCCTTACGAAGCTGATGACCGGGCTTGTGGTGACCGATGCGAACCTGCCCCTTGATGAGATGGTGACCATCACGACCGACGATGTAGATACGGTCAAAGGCAGTCGCTCTCGGTTGGCGGTGGGGACCACCCTGACGCGCCTGGAGTTGATGCACCTGGCGCTCATGTCCAGTGAGAACCGAGCCGCTCACGCTTTGGGGCGAACCTTTCCGGGGGGGCTGGACCAGTTTGTGCGCCTCATGAATGCTAAGGCTCGCGAACTTGGCATGCTCGATACGCGTTATGTCGAGCCGACTGGCTTGTCCAGTCTGAACCAGTCCAGCGCGCGTGATCTCGCGACTTTGGTGTCTGTTGCGTATCAACGGCCGCTGCTCCGTAGCCTGTCGACCTCACCGAGCCACCAGCTGGAGCTAGGTCATCGGACATTGGAGTATCGCAACTCCAACCGGTTGATTCGTGATCCCGACTGGGACATCGGTCTCCAGAAGACTGGGTACATCTCGGAGGCGGGTCGATGCCTTGTGATGCAGGCGCGTGTGGCTGGGCGCCAATTGATCATGGTGTTCCTGGATGCCACGGGCAAGCTGGGAAGGGCTCAGGATGCAGAACGGGTGCGTCGCTGGGTCGAGGCACAACCCATGCACCAGGCAGTGCGTCCGCAAGGGTGAGTTTCTTCAGGTTCCAACGCAAAAGACGGCCCGCTTCAGGCCGTTTTTTGCGTTTGGCTAACGTGCGACTGGCTGCGCGGCGAATCCTTTGGGACATCCCAAGGCAATCGAAATCTCCGCTGCAGTGGAGCGAAGTTTGGGAACCCAGTTTTCGTCGATACGATCGGCGGGCGCTGAAATCGACAGGCCAGCGACCAGGCGGCACTGGTCGTCGTAGATGCCGGCGGCCATGCAGCGCACGCCCAGTTCCAGCTCCTCATTGTCACGGGCCAGGCCTGCCATGCGGCACTGCTGCAGCTCTCGTTCCAGGCTAGGCAGTTGAGTCAGGCTGTTGCGCGTGTTGCCGGCCAGCCCGGTACGGGTTGCGTATGCACGTACCCGCTGAGGTTCGTCCGCCGCCAGAAACAGTTTTCCCACAGAAGTCAGATGCAGAGGGGCGCGCCCGCCAATGGCGCGTACGACTTGCATTCCGGACCGTTCGCTGTAGGCCCGCTCCACATAGACGATTTCATCGCCCTGTCGAACGCTGAGGTTGACCGGTTGCTGGATCAGCTTGTGAAGTTCCCGCATCGGAGCGAGCGCGGCATCCCTGACACTGAGACGCGCCTTCACCAGGTTGCCAAGCTCAAGAAGGCGCATGCCGAGCCTGTAGCTCCCCGCCTCAGGGCGGTCCACGAAGCGGCCGATGGTTAGGTCGTTGAGAATCCGGTGCGCGGTTGAGGGGTGCAAGCCCGTCTTCTCGCTGATTTCCTTGAGGGACACCGGCTCTTCGCGGGAGGCAAGAACCTCCAGAAGATTGAACATCCGTTCTATGACCTGGACCGTGGGGGTGCTGGGCAGGGAGTCGTTTCGTTTTGTCATGGCCGCAATAGATTTGCGGATATTTTACGAGATGAAATCAACACGCCATTACCCACTGCCCATCTCTGAGCAGTTCATGCGGTCGGAAGGTTGCCTTGTAGTTCATCTTTGAGCTCTGCTCGATCCAGTAGCCCAAATACATGTGCGAGAGACCCAGCTCACGGGCCTGTTCGATCTGCCAGAGGATGCTGTAAGTGCCATAACTGGCTCCCTCGTCCGTTGGCTCGTAAAAGGTGTAGACGGCCGATAGGCCGTCGTTCAGCACATCGACGATGGACACCATGACCAGACGGTTCGGACGACCTGAGTGACCGGGTTCACGAAACTCCACCAACCGTGAGTTGACGCGGCTTTGCAGCAGGAACTGACTGTACTGGTCAATGCTGTCCTGATCCATGCCACCCCCGGCATGGCGACTGTTCTGATAGCGCAGGTACAGTTGGTAGTGCTCGGGTTCGAAGCACAGTCCGAGAACCCGCGTCTCCAAGTTGGCGTGTCGGACCATGGAGCGCCTCTGGCTGCGGCTGGCGCGAAACTCATTCACCGGAATTCGCAGCGGGATGCAGGCATGGCAACCATCACAGTGCGGGCGGTAGGTGAACACACCGCTGCGCCGAAACCCCAAGGTCACGAGGTTCGAATATGCATCGTTGTGGATCAGGTGACTTGGGGTGGCCACCTGCGAACGCGCCTGACGGCCGGCCAGGTAGCTGCAGGGGTAGGGCGTCGTGGCGTAGAACTGCAACGCCTGCAGCGGGAGTTCTTTCAGGTGCGTCACGCTGTTGCGTCAGGGCCTGTGATGAGTTGATTCCAGTATACGGGCTCGAATCGCCATCCCGGTGCGCGGTGGGCCGTGGTTTTCTGCAGGTGCAGGGTGAACTCGGTCCGTGGCATCGGGGCCGCTCCTAGGGAGGCCAGATGAGCCGTCTCCTGCTGACAGTCGATGAGGGGGATTCCATTGGCCAAACAGAACGCCACCAATCCACACATGGCCAGTTTGGAGGCGTTGCTGCGGCGGCTGAACATGGACTCTCCGAAAACCATGGCACCGAGATTGACACAGTAGAGTCCGCCAGAAAGTTCTCCATCGATCCAGGCCTCCACGCTGTGCGCATGACCTGCGGAATGCAGCCTCAGATAGGCCTGGATCATGGGCGGCAGAATCCAGGTGCCCGCCTGGCCCTTGCGAGGCGTATGGGCGCAGGCTCTAATCACCCGCTCGAAGTCGTGATCGAACCGGATGACCAGTCGCTGCTCCAGCAGGAGCTTGGTCAGTGTCTTGCGAAGTGAGCGATGCAATCTGAACTGGTGCGTGCGAAGCACCATTCGCGGGTCGGTCGACCACCAGAGGATCGGCTGCCCCGCGCTGTACCAGGGAAAAATGCCTTCGCTGTACGCGCGCAGAAGCGTGTCAACATCCAGTGTCCCTCCTGCCGCGAGCAAGCCCGGCGCAGGGGCGGCCTTGCCCCAGGCGCGTTCCACGGCAGGGAACGGGTCTCCCGGTTCCAGCCAGGGAAGTTCCGGGGTGAACGTGGGGGTGGAGGACATGCGCCTATTGTGGGCGGGATCGCTGCGACCAAGGCCGGGGAATTGCGAGGACCAAAGCACCCAGCCAAACACCTAACGCATCGGCCAGCAGGTCAAGCAAATCGCCATTTCTCCAGCCTGTTGCGGATTGGGCCATCTCGATCAAGGCTCCGTAGAGCAAAAGACCGAGCAACATCTTTCCGCACGATCTCGAGTAGGCGCGTCCGCCTAGCAGGGTCAGCACCACAAAGCCAGCAGTGTGCTGGGCTTTGTCCCAAATGTTGAACACCTGCGCAGGCAGCTCCGTCACGGGTGCTAGCGACAGTGTGCCCACCAGGGTCATGGCCACCCAGAAGGCGGTTCTCGACAAGAGCTTGTTCATGGTGGGATCGTGTG
>NZ_BCTF01000042.1 GCF_001571145.1 Hydrogenophaga flava NBRC 102514 | reverse complement strand
TAGCCGTTCCTATATGGACTCCCCCTCAACAGCAAGAGCCTGACACTGGAGGCCTTGGGGTAAAGCACACCCGCAGTCGTCATCCAGCGTCCGTTGTGGACTCGTTGGTGGTCCGTGGCGCCACAAGAATCTGTGTCACCGCATCGCCGCAAGCGGCAGGCAAGCTACCGGAAGCGCTATCGGCGCAGCGCGGTGTAGGAGGAGCCCGGTGGGCCTGCCCACGCTGTCATCGGCAAAAACCTGGTCAGTGCAGCGTCTCGACCACGGGATACGCGTACTCCCGGCCGACCAGCGCGCGTGCGCCAAGGTAGGCGTTCCGCAGGCGCTCGGTCAGTTCGTCCATCTGCACTTCGCCGCTGGCGTCGCACGGAATGGCGATTCCGCGGCCGGGGTCGAACAGCGAGGCAAACCTCAGCTGATGCGCCGGTGTGTTGAGTTGAGTCATCATGACGAACCCCAATTCCGGGCGACGATGTCCAGTCGCTGAACCAGAACGGCTCTGATCTGGCCCATATGCCTTCGGTCGCCCTGCAAAGGCACACCTGAATCTTCGGCGCATCTGCGCCACTGAAAAGGGTGAAATGGCGTTCAAAAATCGGGTTTCCGTCTCTTTTGTCGCGCGAGGCCACAGTCTCTGCTGCGGAACAGCAGCCCTGACGGGGCGTGCCGCGTACGGGTTCGTCCTCCGGGCCGGTGTCGAAAAGGCGCGGCGCCGTTCGTCGTGTCTGACAACCACCCACAGGAGCAAGCGATGGCCACAGAAACAAGCGTCAAGGGCCCGGCCTCGTACTTCCCTTCCATCGAGAAGAAGTACGGCCAGCCCATCGAACACTGGATGAAAATCCTCGCCCAGGCGGGTGAGCGCAAGCACATGGAACTGGTGGCGCTGCTCAAGGCCGATCACGCCATGGGTCATGGGCACGCCAACGCGCTGGTGGCCTGGCACCTGGCCCAGAAGAAGTAGCCCCCGACCATACCCATGCCCACCGAAATCGAACGCAAATTCCTCGTCACCGGCACCGCCTGGCGCAGCCCCGACGGCCAGCGCATCGTGCAGGGTTACCTCAACCGCGACAAGGCGCGCACGGTGCGGGTGCGCATCGCCGGGCCGCGGGCCTTCCTGACCATCAAGGGCGCGACGACCGGGGCCAGCCGCGCGGAGTTCGAATACCCGGTCCCGCTGGCCGACGCCGAGGCCCTGCTGGGCCTGTGCGACGGGCCGCTGATCGACAAGGTCCGCCACCGCGTGGCCTTTGGCGGTCTGCTGTGGGAGGTGGACGAGTTCCTGGGCGACAACGCGGGACTGGTGGTGGCCGAGGTGGAGCTGGCGAGCGAGGACCAGGCCGTCGACCTGCCGCCCTGGGTGGGCGGGGAGGTGACGCATGATCACCGCTACTTCAACTCCAACCTGGCCACCCACCCGTTCAGCCAATGGCGCGGTGCGGCAGGCGCCAGCGACTGAAAGAGACCGATGCCCATCGAACTGCCCAAGGACCAGCGCGCCCAGGCCATCCAGTCCATCGAGCGCTACTTCCGCGAACACATGGACGAGCCCATCGGCAACATCGCCGCGGGCGGCTTGCTCGGCTTCTTCCTCGAAGAGATCGGCCCGGTGGTCTACAACAAGGCCGTGGCCGACGTGCAGGAGCGGCTGCAGCAGCGCGTGTCGGAACTGGACCTGGAGGTCCACGAGGACGAATTCGCCTACTGGCGCAAATACGAGCGCGGCACCCGCGGGAAGAAGTGAGCGCCGCGGGCGGGGCTCAGGCCGTGCTCTTCAGGCCGCGCTCTTGTACTTGATGCTGCAGCCGTAGGCCTGGCTGGTGGCGACGCTGACCGGCTTGCCCGCGAGCAGCTCGGTCAGGCCCTGGCGCACGTAGTTGGTGGCCTTCTGGATGTCGGACTCGCGCGCCGACGGGATGCTGTCGATACCGCCCGCGTAGACCAGCAGGCCCTGCGCATTGACGATGTAAATGTGCGGCGTGACGCGGGCGCCGAAGGCGGTGCCGGCCTTGCCGTCGACGTCCATCAGCGTCGCGGTCGGGCTGGCGCCCTTGTCGCGCATCCAGCGCGCCAGCTTCTCGGGTTCGAGGTAGTCGGCGCTCTGGGTTTCGGTCGAGTTGACCGCCAGCCAGACCACGCCCTTCTGCGTGAAGTCCTTCTGCAGCGACTGCATGTTGCCGTTGTAGTGCTTGCGCACGAAGGGGCAGCCCGGGTTGTTCCATTCGAGCACCACTGTCTTGCCCTTGAACTGCGAGAGGCTGACGGCCTGGCCGGCGGTGTCGGTGAGGCGGAAATCGGGCGCCGGCTGGCCCACCGCGGCGGCGGCCTGGGCCAGGCGGGGTAGCAGGGCGGCGGAGCCCAGGGCGGCGAGGCTGGTGAGGAAGGGGCGTCGTTGCATCGTGAATCTCCGGTCGGTGATTGAAACGGCGACGCTGCGGGGTCAGAGCCCCTGCAGCACGGACTTGACCTCCCCCACGCTCAGCACCTCGGTCAGCACCACCGGCGGCTGGCCGCTCTTGTAGATCGCATACACCGGCACGCCGTTGCGGCCGAGCTGCGCCAGCGCCGTGGTCACGGCCGGGTCGCGGCGCGTCCAGTCGGCGCGCAGCAGGGCGACGTTCTTTGCCGCCATGTCCTGCAGCAGGCCCTCGTCGGCCAACGCGTTGCGTTTGTTGAACTGGCAGGTGACGCACCAGGCGGCGGTGAAGTCGACGAACACCGGCCGGCCCTCGGCCTGCAGCGCGGCCACCTTGTCGGCGCTCCAGGGTTGCCAGCTCACGCCCTGCACGCCTGTTTCGGCGGCGGCTGGGCCACTGTCCTGCAGCCGCGTCACGTTCGGGCCGACGGCCGCGCCCAGCCACACCAGGGCCGCGGCCGACAGGCCACCCAGCACCACGCGTCCCCTGCCCGACAGCCCGAGCGACCAGACCAGCAGCGCCAGCGCCAGCAGCAGCATCAGTAGCGCGGCCGCGCCGTCGATGCCGCTTTGCTGGCCCAGCACCCACAGCAGCCAGACCACGGTGGCGAACATCGGGAAGGCCATGAACTGGCGGAAACGCGCCATCCAGGCGCCTGGGCGCGGCAGCGCGCGCGCAATCGCCGGCCACCAGCTGGCGGCCAGGTAGGGCAGGGCCATGCCCAGGCCGAGCACGCCGAACACCGCCAGCGCCTGCGCGGCGGGCAGCGTGGCGGCCAGGCCGAGCGAGGCGCCCATGAACGGCGCGGTGCAGGGCGAGGCCACGGCGACGGCCAGCACCCCGGTCAGAAACGAGTCGGCGGTCGGGTTCTTCGCCTGCAGGCTGGCCAGGCCGGACGGCAGCACGCTGCCGAATTCGAACAGCCCCGCCAGGTTCAGGCCGATCAGCGTGAACAGCACCGCCAGCCCGGCCACCACGGCCGGGCTCTGCAGCTGGAAGCCCCAGCCCAGCTGTTCACCGGCCGCGCGCAGCGCCAGCAACAGGCCGCCCAGCGCCAGGAAGGACACCACCACACCGGCTGTGTAGGCCAGACCCGAGCGGCGGTGGGCGGCGCGGTCATCCGCATGTTTGGCGAAGGCCAGCACCTTGATCGCCAGCACCGGGAACACGCAGGGCATGAGGTTGAGGATCAGGCCGCCGATCAGTGCGCCCAGCAGCGCAGCGCCCAGCATCAGCGGCGAGGCCCCGGTCGCCGGTGCGACGGCGGCGCGGGCGGCGTTGGCGTCCAGCGCCGCCTGCAGCGCGGGCGAGACGCCGGCCGCGGCGGGCAGGGCCGCCGCTGGCGGCCAGGCGCCTTGCACCGGCACCTTCATGCGCACGCCGGCCAGGCCCGGGCCTTCGCCGGGCGCGTCGGCCTGCGCCACCACCAGGGCCACTTCGGACGGGCTGTCGCCGCGCTGGGCCGAGAGCGGCAGCTTCGCAGTCCAGCGCGCGCCGTCCCAGGCCTGGGTCCAGGGTGCACCGGGGTCGATCAGGCCGGTGGGCTCGGGGTAAAACTCCAGCTTCTGCCCTTTCCAGGCGGCGGGCAGGGCGTCGAGCGAGACGTTCAGGAAACCGGTCTCGGGCGCCAGCGCGCTGTCGGCGGCGGCCTGGTCTTTGGGCGCGGCGTTGAAGGCGGCGTCGAAAGCGGCGCCGTTCAGCCCGGTTGAGCCCATGGCCGGGATGCGCAGCGAAAACGAGCCTTCCTCGGGGATGCACTCCTTGCGGCAGACCAGCCACGCCGCCTGCAGCTTCACGTCGAGCTGCTGGCCCTGGAATTCGGGCGAGACTGTCAGCGGCACCGGCAGCAGCACCGTGCCGTTGTAGCCGTAGTTGGCCAGCGGGCCGATGGGGAACTTGCGCGGCGTCGGCCAGGCGATCTCGCCCGCTGTCACGCCGGGCGGCAGGGTCCACTGCAGATCGGTCGGCAGGCCCGAGTCGCCGGAGTTCTTCCAGTAGGTGTGCCACTCGGGCGCGTGGGTCAGCTGCAGGCCGACCCAGACCTTGGCGCCCGGCGCGGCGCCTTCGGGCGCGTGGGCCAGCAGCTCGGCGCGCACCTGGTCGGTCTTGACCACGGTGGCATCGCCGCCGAGCAGGTTCTGGGCGAAGCCCGCCAGGGGCAGCAACAGGAGGGCGAGGACAGCAGGCAGTGAACGCATGGGGGAAGGGGAGGAAAGGCGCCGAGGTAGGAGGGCGCCGGGCGCGCCAAGTTCCTCAAGGGGTGCGGCAGCGGCCGGCAAATGTTACAACCCGGGCGTTGTCCTCACGGGGAGACACGCCATGGGTTCGATGACAGAGCGGGCACTGCAGCGCTGGGCCGAGCGGGTGCGGCGCGAGGCCAACGTGCCGGTGCGCCTGCGCTGGGGGGCGGACGGTGCGTCCACGGTTGCGCTGGGCGAGGCGCCGACCGTCGAGGTCCGGGTGCACGGGGCGGCGGCCTGGCCGCTGCTGATCGAACCCGGGCTGGACACCCTGGGCCAGGCCTATGTCGAGGGCCTGGTCGATGTGGACGGGCTGCTGTCCGACATCGTCGAGGTGGCCCATGGGCTGGCGGCCAGCGCCCAGCCGACCAGCGGCCTGCTCGGCCGCATCCGCCGGCGCTTCGGCCACACGCGCGAGAGCGACAGCGAGGCGATCCAGTACCACTACGACGTGTCGAACGACTTCTACCGCCCCTGGCTGGGCGAGGGCATGGTCTATTCGTGCGCCTATTTCGAGCAGGGCGACGAGACGCTGGACCAGGCGCAGGAGAAAAAGATCGACCACATCCTGCGCAAGATCCGGCTGGCGCCGGGCCAGCGCCTGCTGGACATCGGCTGCGGCTGGGGCGCGCTGGTGCTGCGGGCGGCGCAGCGGTTCGGTGCGCGCTGCGTGGGCGTGACGCTGTCGCAGAACCAGTTCGATCTGGCGACCGAGCGGGTGCGCGCCGCTGGGCTGCAGGACCGGGTCGAGATCCGGCTGCAGGACTACCGGGACGTGGCCGACGGCCCGTTCGACCGCATCACCAGCGTGGGCATGTTCGAACACGTGGGGCTGGACCACCTGGCGGCGTACTTCGGCCGCATCCGCGAACTGCTCAAACCCGACGGCTGGGCCCTGAACCACGGCATCACCAGCACCGACGCGCACGACGGCGAGACGAGCCACGGCGGCGGCCAGTTCATCCACCGCTACGTGTTCCCGCGCGGCGAGCTGCCGCACATCGGCACCGTGCTGCGCACCCTGCAGGAGGGCGGGCTGGAGGCGCTGGACGTGGAGAACCTGCGCCGCCACTACCAGCGCACCACCCAGCTGTGGAGCGAGGGTTTCGAGGCGCACGCGGCGCAGGTCCGGCCGCTGGTGGACGAGACGCGCTGGCGCATCTGGCGCATCTACCTGGCCGGCTGCGCCTGGGCCTTCGAGCACGACGAGGTGGCGCTCTACCAGGTGCTGTGCCGGCCGGCGGGCCAGTCGGCGCAGGGCCTGCCCTGGTCCCGGCGCTGGATGTACCCCTGACACCCGCGGGCCTACACTCCGGCACATGAACGCCCCGATCCGCCACTGGTCCGACCTGTCCACCGCCGACTTCGCCACGCTGAACCGCGAGCGCGCCATCGCGGTGCTGCCGGTGGCCGCGACCGAACAGCACGGTCCGCACCTGCCGCTGTCGGTGGACACCGACATCGTCAACGGCGTGGTGGCGGCGGCGCTGCCGCACCTGCCGGCCGACCTGCCGGCGCTGTTCCTGCCGACCCAGGCGATCGGCTTTTCCCCCGAGCACACCCGCTTTGCCGGCACGCTCACGCTCAAGGCCGAGACCCTGATCCGCGTCTGGACCGAGATCGGCGAGGCCGTGGCGGCCAGCGGCGTGAAGAAGCTGGTGCTGCTCAACAGCCACGGCGGCCAGGTGGGGGCGCTGGACCTGGTGGCGCGCGACCTGCGGGCCCGGCTGGGCATGTTGGTCTACAGCATCAACTGGTTCAACCTGCCGCTGCGCGACGCGGCCGGGAACGACGTGAACGCGCTGTTCAGCGCCGACGAACACCGCTTCGGCATCCACGCCGGCGAGATCGAGACCTCGATGATGCTGGCGCTGCACCCGCAGCGCGTGCGCATGGACAAGGCCGAGTATTTCCGTTCGACCTCGCAAGACCGGGCCGAACGGTTTGCCACGCTGGGCAACGGCAGCAGCGCCAAGCTCGGCTGGATGATGCAGGACTACAACCCGCAGGGCGCGGTGGGCAACGCCGCGGCGGCCACGGCCGAGAAAGGCCGCGCGCTGCTGGATGCGGCCGGCCGGGCGCTGGCCCAGGCGCTGGCGGAGATCGACCGGCTGCCGCCCGACACGCTGCGCGAGCAGACAGCCTTTTCCTAGAGTCCAGCGCGCACCGTGGAACCGGCTTTGCCGGGCCACTGGTGCGGTCCCCCTGGGGGGAAGACGCGAAGCGGCGCAGGGGGGTTACGCATACGTCACCCAATCCCGATGTGCAGCGCTGTCCAGGTGCGGCAGCGTGTTGTAGGTCAGCAGGTGGTGGCGCTTGGGGTTGAACTGGAACTCGGTCACCGCGCTGTTGCGGATGCGCATGTTCAGGTCGATGGTGGCGTCCGGGCTCAGTCCCAGCACATGGCCCACGGCGGTGGCAATCGGGCCACCGCTGGAAACCAGCAGCACGTGCTGCCCCGCGTGGTGCGCGCGCACATGCTCCAGCGCGCTGGTCACGCCGTGCACGAAGTCGGTGTAGGCGGGCATACCCTCGGGGCTGATGGTGCCGGCCATCCACTGCCGCAGGCCGTCGCGCAGCAGCCGGAAATGCGCCTTGTAGCCCTCGGGGCTGTGCGGGTCGCCCAGCGCGACCTCCTGTCCCCGCGGCAGGATGGCGCGGATCACCGCGCCGCTGTCGTACTCGTTGAGCCCCGGCCATTCGGTGGGCGGCAGGTCCAGCCCGGCGCCGCGCGCGATGCCGGCCCAGGTCTGGGCGTGGCGGCGCAGCGTGCCGGTGATGACCGCGTCGAAGCGCAGTCCGCGCTCGGCCCAGTAGCGGCCCAGGCGCTCGCTCTGGCGCTGGCCCAGGTCGCTGAGCTGGTCGTAGTCGGCGGCGCCGAAAGAGGCCTGGCCGTGGCGCACGAGATAGAGGGTTCCCATGGGCCGGAATTCTGGGCGCAGCCCGCGTCCGGACTTTGTCCCCGCAGCGACTGCGGGTCGCGCAGGCGCCACGCTGGTTGGCTCAAGCCGGAAATGGCGGCCATTTCCGTTCGTTTTGACACGAACCTTGGGCCTCCGGTCGTGCTTCAATGAGCGCTATGTCTGTCCCGCCAATGGCTCATGTTGCCTGACCTGCCCACGCTTCTGCTCGTGCGGCTGGGCGTGGACGCCCTCATCGCCGTGGCCTTCTGGGGCCAGATGCGCCGCTATCCCGGCATCGGAGGTCCGGGATGGTGGTCGCTCGGTGCGGTGCTGAGCATTGTCGGTTCGCTGTTGATGATGGCGCGCATTGGTGGCGGCAATGCGTTCGCGGCCGGACTGGCCGGCGTCATGCTGTTTGGCTCCCACGCCTGCGCATGGATCGGCCTGCGAGCCTACCTCCGGCGGACCATGCCTTGGCGGACGCTGACTGCTTTGCTGGCGCTGCAACTGGTGCTGCAGGTGGGCCTGGCGATGCGCGGGGATGACCCCTCGGGCCACCAGATGGTCTATGCCCTGACCATGGTCGTGCTGGCGGCGCTGGTGCTGCACGACCTGTTGCGCGAGCGCACCCCGGGCCTCGCGCCGGAGTACCGGGCGCTGGCCCTGCTCACCGCGTTCGAGCTGGTGCTGCTGCTCGCGGTCTCGGGCTGGGTGGTGTTCGCCAGCCGGGCGCTGGACAGTGTCGCGGCCGGTTTCATCCTTGTGTTCCTGATGACCAAGTTCCTGCGCGTGCTGCTGTTCAGCGCACTGGTCTCGCTGCGCTTGCGGCAGGAGGCCGACCAGGCCCGTCTGGCCATGGCAGAGCGGGCTGCCGATTCGCGCGCGCTGGTGAGCAATCTGGGGGCAGGCGTGGTGGTGTTCGAGGCCGATCAGCACATCGTCTCAGCCAACCGTGCGGCGCGGCGCTTCTTCGGCTGGCCCGGTGACAGCGACGACCCCGGTTCCCTTCCGCAGATACCGGACTGGCAGCTGCTCGGCGAGAACGGGGCGCGCATGCCGCGCCATGAAATACCGTTCGAGCGCGTGCTGGCCAGCGGCCAGCCGGTCAGCGACGTGGTGGCCGGCATCCGCACCGGTGACACGGGCGAGCTGCGCTGGGCGCTGTGCAACGCCTATCCGGAGAACGACGCCATCGGCGGCCTGCGCCATGTGGTGTTCACCTTTGTCGACATCACGGCGCTGCGCCAGATTCAGCAGCAGCAGCGTGCTCTGGAGCAACAGCTGGCGCAGTCGCAGAAGATGGAGGCGCTGGGCACGCTGGCCGGTGGCGTGGCGCACGACTTCAACAACATCCTGGCCGCGATCCTGGGCAATGCCGACCTGGCGCGCCAGGACCTGGCGCCAAGCAATCCGGCGCGCCAGAGCCTGCACGAGATCAGCAGTGCGGCGCGGCGCGGGCGCGAGCTGGTGCGCCAGATCCTGGCTTTCAGTCGCCAGCAGCCGCTGGCGCGCACGCCGGTCTGCCCCGACACCATCGTCACCGAAACCTGCAGTCTGCTGCGGACCGCCATCGGCTCCAACGTCCAGCTGGTCAAGGAGGTGGCGCCGAACGGCCACGCCATCCTGGCCGACCCGACCCGGCTGGGGCAGGTGCTGCTCAACCTGGGGACCAACGCCGTGCACGCGCTGCAGGGGCGGGCGGGCCGGATCGGTTTCCGGATCGATGCCGTCGGGCTGGACGACCCGGCGCTGCCGCCGGCGCTGCAGGAGCCTTGCCGGCGCGGCGGCGCGGGCGCGGTCCGCATCGCCGTGAGCGACGACGGTTGCGGCATGAACGACGCCACGCGCGCGCGCATCTTCGAGCCCTTCTTCACCACCAAGGGCGTGGGCCAGGGCACGGGGTTGGGGCTGCCGATGGTGCTCGGCATTGTCGAGGCCCACGGTGGCGCGATCACGGTCGACAGCCGCCTGGGCGAAGGCACCACCTTCACCCTGTATTTCCCGGCCATCACCGACAAACCGCCGGCACCCGAAACGGCACCGGAAGTGGTCTTCTCTGATGGCGGCACAATGGCCCCCATTCCCAGCGACGAGCCGTCGCCGCCCGCCGCCACCATTTCAGTGGAGTCCCCAGCCATGTCCGAAGAATCCAGCGCCGCCCCCGCCCACATCCTGTATCTGGACGATGACGACACCCTGGTGTTCCTGGTGCGCCGGCTGCTGGAGCGCCGCGGCTACAAGGTCACGGCGGTCTGCGACCAGCAGGAGGCGATCGATGCGGTGCGCGCCCAGCCGCAGGGCTTCCAGCTGCTGATGACGGACTACAACATGCCCGGCATGTCGGGCATCGACGTGGCGCGCGAGGTGCTGTCTATCAACCCCGCCCTGCCGGTGGCGGTGGCCTCGGGCTACATCAGCGATGAGCTGCAGGCCGAAGCGGCCGCGGTGGGCGTCACCGAGGTGGTGTTCAAGACCGACGCGGTGGAGGCGTTCTGCGAGGTCGTGGCACGGTTGGTGTCCCCCCCGCGCCCCGCCTGACGGCGGGTCACCCCCCAGGGGGCGTTGCGAGTGGCCCGGCGAAGCCGGTTCTACCGCATCCTTGCATCAGGCACGTGCGCCGGACAGAACCTTGGCGAACTGTTCGCTGTCCACGTTGCCACCGCTGAGGCTGAGGCCGACGTTCAGGCCTCTCAGCGTTTCTTTTTCCTGCATCGCGGCTGCGAAAGCGGCGGCGCCGGCGCCTTCGGCGACGTTGTGGGTATCGGCGAATAGGGCGCGCATGGCCTGGGCGACCTCGTCGTCCGTCACCTTCACGATGTGGTCCAGCGCCGGTGCGAGGATCGTCAGCGCCTCGGCGTCGGCCACGCGGCAGGCCATGCCGTCGGCCAGCTGCGTGGTCACCGGCGCTTCCACCACCTGCCCAGCCGCGACGGAGTCGGCGTAGGTGGTGGCGTGCGCGCTGACCACGCCGACGATGCGCGCGCGGTGGCCCAGGGCCTGTTTCGCGGCGATGGCCGAACACGCGCCCGAACCCTGACCAATGGGCACATAGACCACGTCGACCTGCGGCGCCGCCTTGAAGAATTCCCACCAGTAGGTGCTCACGCCGCGCAGCAGGTCGCGGTGGAAGCTGGGCACCATGTGGGCACCGCGTTCGGCCGCCAGCCGCATCGCGTGCTCGCGGCTTTCCTGGAAGTCGTCGCCGTGTTCGATCAGGTCGACGCCGAGCGCGCGCATGGCCGCGTTCTTCTCCACCGAGTTGCCGCGCGGCACGACGATGGTGCAGCGCACGCCGTGTTCGCGCGCCGCCCAGCCGATGCTCTGGCCGTGGTTGCCGCGCGTGGCGCTGATCACCTCGCGCGGCCACTCGCCGCGCTGTTGCAGCTGGTCGAAATAGGTCAGCCCGCCCCGGATCTTGAAGGCGCCCACTGGCGTGTGGTTCTCGTGCTTGAGCCAGCAGCCGGTGCCCAGCCGTTCGCTCAGCAGGCCCCAGCGGTACTGCGGCGTGGGCGGGAAGCTGCGGTAGACGACCTGGGCGGCGGCTTCGATGTCGGCAAGGGTGGGCAGGGTCGTCGTCATGGCGGGCTCAGGCATAGGGGGTGCCGTCCTTGTGCAGAAATCTCCACTGTCCATCGTGCTGCTCGGCCTTCAGGTCGTCGTCCGGGTAGTGCCCCTCGTCGCCGGGCGTCCTGTCACCGACCTCCAGATAGAGCACGTCTTCGTCGCTGTCGTTGGTCAGTCGATGGGCATCGCCCGTGCCGGCCTTGAAACCGGCGCAGTCGCCCGGTTGCAGCACCTGGGACCCAGCGTTCGTGTGCAGGGTGGGGGTGCCGGCCAGCACGTAGATGAATTCGTCCTGCCGGGTGTGTGCATGCCGCAGGCTGGACGCGGCGCCGGGTCGCAGTGTGGTGAGGTTGACGCCGAAGTTCGTCAGGCCGAACCGCTCACCCAGGGCGCGCTTCTCGCGGCCTGCCATGCGCGAGGCGAAGGGCTCGGGGTAGACCGAGGGCTTGCTGCGCACCGGAACCTCGCGGGCGGCCACGGCCGCCGGGGTGCCGGGGTTCTTTGTGTCGCTCATGAACCACCTCCTTCGGGATTGCGCCACCACGTGGGGATCAGAGGCGCACGCGACCTTCCACGCAGGTCACCGATGCGCCGCCGACCCAGATCGTGCCGTCGGCGTCGCGTTGAATGTGCACCCGGCCCTCGCGCGCCAGGGCCGTACCTTGCGCGGCCACGTAGCGCTCGGGCGCCAGGCCGGCGCCGATCAGCCACTGCGCCAGCGCCGCATTCAGGCTGCCGGTGACCGGGTCCTCGGTCAGGCCGTTGTTGCCGGGGAAGAAGGCTCGCACCTCGAACTGCGTGTCGCCCGTGTCTTGCGGCCCGACCACGCCGACCTTGCCGCGCGGACCCACCACACCGATGTCCAGCCCGGCCAGCACCGCTGCATCGGGCTTCAAAGCCAGCACCTGCTCCGCGCTGCGCAGCATCACGCCGCGCCAGTTGGGGCCGTTGTCGCACCAGGCGTGCGCGGTGATGTCATCGCGCGCCACACCCAGGCCGCGGGCGATGAGCTGAACATCGGCTTCTTCCAGCTGGCCGCTCTTGATCAGCGGGGGCGCGGCAAAGGCCAAGCGGTCGCCGTCGCGGCGCAGTTTCACCAGGCCCACGCCACATTCCTGCACCACGTGTTCACCGCGCGGCACGCCACCGGCTTCGAGCCAGGCGTGGCAACTGCCCAGCGTGGGATGGCCGGCAAACGGCAGCTCGCGCCCCGGACAGAAGATGCGCACGCGGTAGTCGGCGCCGTTCGCGCGGCCTTCGTCCGTGGGTGGCAGCAGGAAGGTGCACTCCGACAGGTTGGTCCAGTTCGTGAAGTGCTGCATCGCCTCGGTCGAGAGGCCGCTGCCGTCCAGCACCACCGCCAGCGGGTTACCGCGGTAGGGTGTGGTGGTGAACACGTCCACCTGTTTGAAGGGGCGTTGCTGCATGAAGGCTCTCCGTGGGGTCAGGACAGGGGCAGGTCGAGCACGCCGCGGCTGGCGGGCAGGGCCAGCCACTGCGCGTACCAGCGCTCCAGATGCGGCCAGGCGGGGCGCGGCTGCGGCAGGCCCCACCAGCGGTGGACCTCGCAGGCGATGGGGATATCGGCCATGGTCAGCGCCTCGCCGGCCATGAAGGGCTGGCGCGCCAGGTGCTCGTCGAGCTGTGCGAACAGCGGCTCGGTGGCCGCCACCGACGCCGCGATCACGGCCGGGGCGCGCTGCGCCTCGGGCGTGCGGATCAGCTGCTTGAAGCCGGGGCTGCCGGCCGGGTTGAGTGTGGTCTGCTGCCAGTCCATCCAGCGCTCGGCGTCGGCGCGGCACTGCAGGTCTTGCGGGTACAGCGGTGACGCTTCTCGTGCACACAGATAACGCACGATGGCGTTCGACTCCCAGAGCGTGAAGTCGCCGTCTTCCAGCAGCGGCACCAGGCCGTTGGGGTTCTTGGCGCGGTAGTCCGGCGTGTTCACCACGCCGTGGCTCAGGCCGGCGTCGATGCGCTCGAACGGCACGCCCAGCACCTGGGCGCACAGCACCACCTTGCGCACATTGATCGAACTCAGCCGGCCCCAGATGCGCAGCATGGCTTCAGCCTTTCACAGCTTCGCGGATGGCGTCGGCCAGCGCCTTGATGCCGATGCGGATCTGCTCTTCGCTCGCCGTCACGAACGACAGGCGCATGGTGCGCGGGTCGCCCTGGTCGGCGTAGAACGCGGCGCCGGGCACGAAGGCCACGCCCTTGTCCACGGCCTTGGGCAGCAGGTCCACCGCATGCACGCCCTCGGGCAGTCGCGCCCACAGGAACATGCCGCCCACGGGCGAGTTCCACTGCACGTCCAGATCGGCCATCTCCGTCTTCAGCGCCGCCAGCATCACCTCGCACTGGTGCTTGTAGAGCGCGCGGATGGTGGGCACGTGGCGGTCGATGAAGCCATCCTTGAGCACTTCGGCCACCATGCGCTGGTTGAACGTCGGGCTGTGCAGGTCGGCCGCCTGCTTGGCCTGCAGGAGCTTGGGCATGATGGCCTTGGGCGCCACCATGTAGCCCAGGCGCAGGCCGGGGGCCAGCACCTTGGAGAACGAGCCCAGGTAGATGCCGCCTTCGGGGTTGCGTGCGGTCAGCGGCTGGGGCGGCGGCTGGTCGAACCACAGGTCGCCATACGGGTTGTCTTCGATGATCGGCAGGCCGGCGGCCTGTGCGGCGTCCACCAGGGCCTGGCGGCGCGCCTCGCTCATGGTGCGGCCTGTGGGGTTCTGGAAGTTGGGCAGCACGTAGAGGAAGCGCGCGCCCGGCGCCTTCCTGGCCAGGTCGGCCACGTCGATGCCTTCGTCGTCGCTGTTCACGCTCACGATGGTCGGCTCCATCGGCGTGAAGGCCTGCAGCGCGCCCAGGTAGGTGGGCGTTTCCACCAGCACCGTGCTGCCCTCGTCGATCAGCACCTTGGCCACCAGGTCCAGGCCCTGCTGGCTGCCGGTGGTGATGAGCACCTGGTCCGGGCTCACATCCCAGGGCAGCTGGTTTGCGATCCACTCGCGCAGAGCCAGCAGGCCCTCGCTGGCGGCGTACTGCAGCGCGGCCTGGCCGTCGTTCTGGAGCACGGCTGCGCAGGCGGCGGCAAAGGCCTCGATAGGGAAGGTCTTGGGTGACGGCAGGCCGCCAGCGAAGCTGATGATGCCGGGCTTCTCGGTAACCTTGAGGATCTCGCGGATCACCGAAGGGTTCATCTTGTGGGCGCGTTTTGCGAGGGTCCAGGTCAAGGTTTTTCTCCGTGGATGGGGCCGTAGAACACGACCCAGGTGACAAAGTCGGGGCTGAAGTTTTCGAAGCGGTGCGCAACGCCCGCGGGGACGAACAGGATATCGCCGGCCCCCACGGTCTCGGTCTGGCCGTCGCGCCAGAGCCCCGAGCGGCCGCGCTGCACCACGTACAGCTCGTCCTGCGTGTGGGGCTGCTGGATGTCGCGACCGAGCTGCGAGGTGGCGGGCGCGAACAGCTCCACGTTCAGGCTGCCGTGGGCCAGGGCCTGCACGAAGGGCGTGCCCTGCGGGTAGTGGCCGCTCGCGGGCTGCGGCAGCGCGGCCAGCAGCGCCTGAAAGTCTGCTTTGAGCGGTGCGCTGTTCATCGCGGGCCTTGTGGTGGTGCGGACATGCGCCGGCCCATGAAGACGGTGGTGACCACGGCCAGGGCAAAGCCCAGCGTGATCAGGTCCAGCGATTCGCCCAGCAGCGGCACGGCGGCCAGGATGCTGACGAAGGGTTGCAGCAGCTGCGTCTGGCTCACGCGCAGTGCGCCGCCCAGGGCCAGCCCGCGGAACCAGGCGAAGAAGCCGGCCCACATGGAAAACACCCCCACGTAGACCAGCGCCAGCCAGGCCGACAACGCGATGGGCTGTTCGGGCCAGGTCAGCAATGCGCCGGGGATGGTCAGCGGCAGGGCCATGACGCAGACCCAGCTGATCACGCGCTCGGCGCCCAGCGTGGGCGTGACCCGTGCGCCGCCCACATAGCCCAGCGCCGCAGCCAGCACCGCGCCGACCAGCAGCGCGTCGGCCCATTCGAAACCGAAGCCGTGGCCCGCCTGCGCCGCGCGGACCAGGCTGTAGATCACCACCAGGGCACTGCCCAGTACCGCGAACAGCCAGAAACCCAGCCGCGCGCGCTGGTGCATCAGCCAGGCGGCGACGGCGGCGGTGGCCAGCGGCAGCAGGGCGGTGATGACGGCGGCGTGGCTGGCCGTCACGTGCCGCAGCGCCCAGCCCAGCAGCAGCGGGTAGCCGATGGCGTTGCCCGCCAGCGAGAGCAGCAAGGGCCCGCGTTCGGCGGTGGTGGGCAGGCGCGAGCGCGTGGCCAGCAGGTAGATGGCCGACAGGCCACCCGCCAGCGCGGCGCGCGCCCAGGTCACGAACCAGGGGGAGAGCTGGGGCGCGTCGGCGGTGCCGGTGGCCAGCCGCGTCATGGGCAGGGTGAGGCCAAACACCACCACGCCGACCAGACCCAGCCAGAGACCGAGGGTGGCGTCGCTCATGCGGGCAGAAGGCAGTGCCGTGCTGTGGTTCATGCTGCGTTGCCTTGAAGTCCCGCGCCACCCAGCAGCATCCAGGCCGCGGTGAGCACCAGGGCCAGCGCCATCAGCCGGTTGAACACCAGCAGCCGTGCCCCCGTGGGTTGCCCGTTCACCACCGGCCCGGCCAGCCAGTGGCGCAGCAGCGAGCCGACCAGCGCGTAGCTTAGGTTGCTGAAAAACGCGAAAGCCAGCAGCACCGGCAGCACCGAGACGAAGCGCTGCGGCGCGTCGGCCTGGCCGGCGATCCAGCCGGCGACGATGGACAGCGCCAGCATCCAGGCCTTGATGTTGAGGAACTGCAGGCCCACGCCCTGCCAGAAGCCCACGTTCAGCCGCGAGCTGTCCACCGAACTGAGCGAGCGGCTGCCCCACAGCCGCCGTGCCAGCCACAGCAGGTAGCCGGTGCCGCCGAGCAGGATGGCCCAGCGCAGCGCCGGCACCGCCACCACCAGCGAACCCACGCCCGCAGCGCACAGCGTGAACAGCAGGCCCCAGCCCACCGGCACTGCGGCGATGAAGCGCAGCGCGCGCGGCAGGCCGCCGTTGGCCGCCAGTGCGGTGGACAGTGTGGTGTTGGGGCCGGGCGTGAAGCTGGTGGCCGTGGCCAGCACCAGCAGGGCACTGAACTCGCTGGCGGTCATGGCTGCACCGTGGGGGCTTGTGGGGACATGCGATGCACTTTATCCTTGCGGGCCATACACAAACCATACAGATGGCCGGGTCACGGAGCGAATCTGTGTGGTTCATGAAGGCCATACACCGCATGTTCCATAGCAAGGATTCCAGAGACGCCGCGCCGGACGTCCCGGCGGTCGCGGCGCTGACCCGGACCGCTGCCCAGACACTCACCGAGCAGCTGGCCGAGCGCTTTGCCGCCCGCATCCGCGACCGCCTGCTGGCCCCGGGCGCGCGCCTGCCCAGCGTGCGCCAGTGCGCAGCCCAGCACGGTCTGAACCCGTCCACCGTGGTGGCGGCCTACGACCTGCTGCTGGCCCAGGGCCTGGTGGAGGCCCGGCCCCACCGGGGCTTCTTCGTGCGCGAGCGGGCGCCTCTGCGCGATGCGGATGCCGCGGCCCCGGTCGCACCCGCTGCGCCGCGCATGGCCGCGCCGCTGTCGGCCGCCACGCTGATCCGCGGCATGTTCCATCCCAGTGGCAGCCAGCCCCAGCCCGGCATGGGGGTGCTGCCGCCCGAGTGGCTCGAGTCGACCTTCATGCCCGCGGCGGTGCGCAAGGTCAGCGGCCAGAAGGCGCTGGCCGAGAGCTCGCTGCGCTACGGCGAACCGCTGGGCGACAGCCACCTGCGCCGCGTGCTGGCGGCGCGGCTGCAGGGCATCGGCCTGCCGGCCGACCCGACGCAGATCATCACCACCGTGGGGGCCACGCACGCGCTGGACATCGTCAGCCGCACCCTGCTCAAGCCGGGCGACGCGGTGATGGTGGAAGAGCCGGGCTGGGCTGTGGAGTTCGCGCGGCTCGATGCGCTGGGCATGCGCATCCTGCCGGTGCCGCGCGGACCCGCCGGCCCCGACCTGGCGGTGATGGCGCGCTACTGCGAGGCGCACGCGCCCAAGCTCTTCGTCAGCGTGAGCGTGCTGCACAACCCCACGGGCTACTGTCTCTCGCCCGCCAGCGCGCACCGTGTGCTGCAGCTGGCGCAGCAGCACGACTTCCACATCGTCGAGGACGACACTTACAGCCACATCGCGCCCGAACACGCCACCCGCATGAGCGTGCTCGACGGCCTGCGGCGCACCATCTACGTCAGCGGTTTCGCCAAGATCCTGGCGCCCAACTGGCGCGTGGGCTATCTGGTGGCGCCGCCGGATCTGACCGAGCGTCTGCTGGACACCAAGCTGCTGGCCACGCTGACCACGCCCAGTCTGCTGGAGCGGGCGCTGGCGCACTGCATCGAGAGCGGCCAGCTGCGCCGCCACGCCGAGCGCATCCGCACCCGGCTGGACGCAGCCCGCACCCGCAGCGTGAAGCTGGCGCAGGCGGCGGGCTGCCGCTTCGTGGCCGAGCCTTCGGGCCTGTTCGGCTGGGTGGACACGGGCGTGGACACCGAGGCGCTGGCGCAGCGCATGCTGGACGAGGACTACCTGATTGCGCCCGGGGCGCTGTTCCACGCGGCGCGCGCGCCCACCACGCTGATGCGCATCAACTTCGCGACCACGCAGGATGCGGCGTTCTGGAAGGTGTTCAGGCGCCTGGTGGCGAGCTGAGCAGCGCGGCGAGGGCCTGGTCCAGCGCCTGTGCCTCGGTCTGCATCAGTGGCAGGGCGCGCTCGAACAGGCGCCAGTCGCGCGACAGCGCCGCCAGCTCCAGGCCCTTGGCCAGCCGCGCACCGCGCTCGGCCGTCATGCTGCCCAGCGAGCCCTTGAGCCCGTGGGCGTGGGCGACCGCCTGGTCGGCGTCCTGCGCCTGCAGGGCCCGGGCCAGCTGCCGCAGCCGTTCGGCCAAGTCGGTCCGCATGGCCTGGGCCAGCTGGCGCAGGGTGTCTTCGTCGCCGTCCAGCCGGCGGCGCAGCTTGGCCACATCCAGGGCGCCCGCAGCAGCGGGTGTGTGGGGTTCGGGCGGGGGCTCTGCCGGCGGGGTTGCCGGCGCCGGCTGCCCCGAGGCACGCCGCAGCGCCTCGTCCATGGCCCGCATCAGAGTCTGCGGCTCCACGGGCTTGGGTGTGTAGCTGTCCATGCCTGCGGCCAGGCAGGTGTCGCGGTCACCGCTCATGGCGTTGGCCGTCACCGCCACGATGGGGGTGTGCGGCTGGCCGCGTGCGGCTTCCAGCTCGCGGATGCGCTGCGTGGCCTGGAGGCCATTGGTGCCTGGCATTTGCACGTCCATCAGCACCAGGTCCACGCCACCCAGGGACCATTGCGCCACCGCCTGCTCGCCATCGCGCGCCAGCAGCACGGTGCAGCCCAGGCGCTGCAGCAGCTGGCGCATCAGCAACTCGTTGACCGGGTGGTCTTCGGCCACCAGCACACGCAGTCCCGCGAAGCGGTCGCCCGCCTGCGCCGTCCCGTCCAGCTCGGAGGGGGCGGTCGGGGGCGTGTGGTCGGTGGCCGGCGCGTCTTCCAGGGGCAGGGTCACCGTGAAGGTGCTGCCCTGGCCCAGCGCGCTCTCCAGGGCGATTTCACCGCCCATCAGACGCACCAGGCGCGAACAGATCGCCAGACCCAGGCCACTGCCACCGAAGCGGCGCGCGGTCGAGGCGTCGGCCTGCGTGAAGGCGTCGAAGATGGTGGCCTGCTGCTTGGGCGAGATGCCGACGCCGCTGTCCTGCACCTGCAGGCGCAGCCGGGAGGCGGTGCCGTTGTGGACGACATCGGCGGTGACGCAGATGCGCCCGCCACGCGGGGTGAACTTCAGGGCGTTGGACAGCAGGTTGGACAGCACCTGGCGCAGCCGCCCCGGGTCGCCCTGCATGTGCCGGGGCAGCCCGGGCGCCATGTCCAGCGACCAGTTCAGCGGCTTGGCTCGGGCCTGTTCGGCATAGAGCGCACCCACGTCCTGCAGCACCTCGTGCAGGTCAAAGCGCGTCCGCTCGATGCTGAGCTTGCCGGCCTCGATGCGCGAGAGATCGAGCACATCGTTGAGCAGGCCCAGCAGGGCGTGGGCCGAGCTGTCCATCAGCTCCAGCCAGTTCTTCTGTTCCGGGTTCAGCGGCGAGTCCATCAGCAGCCGGGTCAGGCCCATCAGGGCGTTCAGCGGCGTGCGCACCTCGTGGCTGATGTTGGCCAGGAACTCGCTCTTGGCCCGGCTCGCCTGCTCGGCCAGCTGGCGGGCCCGTTCGCCCTCGGCCTCGGCGCGCTTGCGCCCGCCGATGTCGGCCAGCGTGCCCATCAGGCGCAGCGGACGGCCACGGGCGTCGTGCTCGGCCACCATCGCGTGGTTCTCGACCCACAGCCAGCCGTCGCTGGTGCGGACGCGGTACTGCGACACCGCGTGCCGCAGCTCGTTGGCCAGCAGCCGCCGGTGCACGTCGTCGAACGCCTGGCGGTCGTCGGGGTGGATGCGCGCCTGCAGGTCGGCCATGCTCCAGCAGCCTTCCATGGCGATATCGCCGAGCATCTCGCCCCAGCGCGCTGTGAGGAACACCTGGGGCGTGGGCAGTTGCCAGTCCCAGAGTGCCAGCCGGGCCGCCTCGACGGCCAGCTGCAGCCGGTCGCGCGTTTCATCCAGCGCCTCTTCGGCCAGCAGGCGGCTGTTCGACTCGCGGTGCACCGAGCTGCGCAGGCGGTCGAGCTCGGCGTTCTGGCGGTCCAGCTCCGCCAGCAGCTTTTGCGTGCGCTCGCGTTCGCGCTGGAGATCCTGCTGCGCGCGTTGCAGATCCAGGGCGAGGCGTTGGGGAATGTCGGGCATGGCGGTGCTGGGCGACGGCCGGTCGCCCGGGGTTCAGGTGCCGCCCAGCGCCTGCCAGCGCTCCAGGGCCTGCATCCATTCTTCCTCTATTTCGGCATGTCGGGCGCTGAGTTGAGTCGCGCGGGCGGCATCGGTGGCAAACAGCTGGCCATCGGCCAGGGCGCTGTCGATCGCTGCCTGCTCTTCCTCCAGCGCCTTGATCTTCGCGGGCAGGGCGTCGAACTCGCGTTGTTCCTTGTAGCTGAGCTTGCGTTTGCTCGTTGCCGGGGCGCTGGCCGAAGCCGTGGCTGCCATGGCCGTTTCCGATGGTTTGGCGGCCGGTTCGGGCGCGCGCTGGCGCTGCAGCTCCTGCGCACGCGCCGACTGGGTCAGCCAGTCCTCCACGTCGCCCACATACTCGCGCCAGACACCATCGACCTCGCTGACGATGGTGCTGGTGACCACGTTGTCCAGAAAGCGCCGGTCGTGGCTGACCAGGAACACCGTGCCTTCGTACTGCTGCAACAGGTCTTCCAGCAGCTCCAGGGTGTCGATGTCCAGGTCGTTGGTCGGTTCGTCCAGCACCAGCACGTTGGCCGGCCTCGCGAACAGGCGCGCCAGCAATAGGCGGTTGCGCTCGCCGCCGGAGAGTGTGCGCACCGGTGCGTTGGCCCGGGCCGGTGAAAACAGGAAGTCGTTCAGGTAGCTCTTGACGTGGGTGCGTCGGTTGCCGATCTCGATCCACTCACTGCCCGGGCTGATGAAGTCCTCCAGCGTGGCGTCCAGGTTCACCTGGTCGCGCAACTGGTCGAAATAGGCCACGCTGATCTGGCTGCCCTGCCGCACGGTGCCGCTGTCGGGGGGCAGTTCGCCCAGGATCAGCTTGAGCAGCGTGGTCTTCCCGGCGCCATTGGGGCCGATCAGACCGACCTTGTCGCCGCGCAGGATGGTGGCGCTGAAGTCGCGCACCACGGTGCGGGAGCCGCCATCGGCGGAGGGGAACGACTTGGACACCCGGTCCAGCTCCGCGACGATCTTGCCGCTGGCGCCCCCGCTGGCCACCTCCAGCCGAACCTGACCCACGGCGTCGCGCCGCTGGGTCCGCTGTTCGCGCAGACGCTCCAGCCGCGTGATGCGCCCCTGTGCACGGGTGCGACGGGCCTCCACGCCCTTGCGGATCCACACCTCCTCCTGGGCCAGCAGCTTGTCGGCCCGGGCGTTGATCACGGCCTCCTGGGCCAGCTGTTCTTCCTTGAGGGTCTGGTACTGGGCGAAGTTGCCCGGGTAGCTCAGCAGCCGCCCCCGGTCCAGCTCGACCATGCGGGTGACCACCCGGTCAAGAAAGGCGCGGTCGTGGCTGATGGTGACCACGCTGCCTCGGTATTCCAGCAGCAGGTCTTCCAGCCAGGCAATGCTGTCCATGTCCAGGTGGTTGGTCGGTTCGTCCAGCAGCAGCACATCGGGGCGGCTCACCAGTGCCTGGGCCAGTGCCACCCGCTTGCGGTTGCCGCCGGAGAGCTGGCCCACCGTGTGGCTGCCATCAAGATGGAGCCTTTGTAACGTCTCCTCGACCCGCTGTTCCCAGTTCCATGCGTCCAGTGCTTCAATCCTGCCCTGGAGCAAGTCGAGGTCCAGTCCTTCCGCGCCGCTGAGGTAGAGGTCCCTGGCTTGGCGGGCTTCAGCCAGCCCCAGGCTGGCTGCCTCGAACACCGACGCCGACGGGTCCAGATCCGGCTCCTGCGGGACATAGGCGACTCTCAGCCCCGTTTGCACCTGCAGCGTGCCGTCGTCGGGCCTCTCCAGTCCCGCCAGTATTTTTAACAGGGATGACTTGCCTGTGCCATTGCGGCCGATGAGTCCGACCCGCTCCTGGCTTTCCAGTGCAAAGTCGGTGTGATCGAGCAGGGCCACATGGCCGTAGGCCAGCTGGGCATCCTGCAGAGTAATGAGCGCCATGTATATAGGGGGGTCAGTGGGGGCTGAACAGGGGATTATCGTCAGCGCCTGTAGGCCGGGCTGCCTAGGTGCCCAGGACAGGCCTTGGCTCAAGTTGCTGGCCAACCTCATCTGCAAGAATTTTTTCGCAGCTTTGACAACGTCTAAAAAACTGTCGTATACTGCAAGGCTCCGCTGATAACTGAACTGCACGACGCAGACAGCAAGGTTGGTAAAGAGGATGTGCCAGTGGTTGCATCGATTAGTTTGAAAAATTTCGGGTTAACCCTAAAATTTTT
>NZ_BCTF01000041.1 GCF_001571145.1 Hydrogenophaga flava NBRC 102514 | reverse complement strand
GAGCAGGAGCAGGAGCAGGAGCAGGAGCAGGAGCAGGAGCAGGAGCAGGAGCAGGAGCAGGAGCAGGAGCAGGAGCAGGAGCAGGAGCAGTGGCTGTTTGCAGATAGCAAGCCTTGGCTACACCCGGCAAAGGATCCCCAAAAGTGGTGTTGGAACAAGCCACCCCCCCGGTGAAACTGCGGGGAGCAGTCCACGTCGTGCGGGCGCCGTACACCACATTGGCGGTGCTGCTGAATCGGCATTGATTCCATTCGGAGGCGCACAGCACATAGCCCTGGGGAGGGGTGTTCGAAGTCTGGGCAGGTGCCTCACCAAATGCGAGCAGCATGGCGCTGCCCATCAGAACATGGAGGGTTGACTTTGCCGGAGACACTGGCAATACTGGCAGTAGCGAAAAAGAGCGCGAAGACATAAGATTCCTTAAACAGTTTTGACTCCCAGCGATCAGCTGTTCTGTAGAGGACGTCATCTCCTGACCTACAGTGAACTGATTGCCCAGTCGCCTCGGTTGACATTGCCCGGTGATCTCCGAGAAACCCGGTGATCACTTCATAAGTTCGCGACGACATAACAGCCACAAGAGAGCCTGTGGCGGTTGTGCACGTTGCGAGCTTGTCCCTCGGGACCCATGGCTGGATCTGTGCTCGGAGAGCCCGGGATTTCCCGTCTCTCACGTTTTTTGTCGTCCGAGTTTCCGGAAACTGAATGCGCAACTGGTGCACCGTTTCACAGAGTTACGTGCGCTTCCAACGAGTTACCAGCCTGTTGCTCCTTGGTCTCATGTTTTTGTGGCCTCTTTGTCGTTGAGACTGCAACGAGAGCCTTCTGTCGCGAGCTTGTTGCGAGCTCGCATGCGCCGTGATCGACTCGGTCGTACTAAAAAAAGAGTGCATTGAGCTGTGCCGGTCGCCTCGCCTGTGATCGCAGGCTGGCCAATTCAGATCCAGGGTACGTGAGTCGACAATAGACGCATGTCGCTCTTCAACTGGCTGCAACAGCGTGGGTTGTGTCTCGTAGCCGCATTCATGTGCTCGGGTGTACACGCCTCGTTGATCGTTGCGACTGCAGATCTCCCTTCTTGCCCGCCACAGCCTCCGTTTCCTGACCGTGAGTTGAGGCTCAATGCGCAGCGGCAGGCCACCGACCGTGGTTTCCTTTGGCTGATCAGTCGCGATGGGCGCGATTCCTATCTCTATGGAACGATCCATGCTGGTCGACCCGAGTGGTTTGCCCTCGGCCCCAAGCTTGAGTCTTCGCTGTTTCGATCAGGCGTGCTGGCATTGGAGATCGATGCAACGGATCCAGCGGTGCTGACAGAACTTCGCCGCGTGTCGTCTGGGGCTGCACGACCACTGCCGGCCGACCTGATGCATTCGCTGCGCAAGGCATGGGTGGCCGAGTGTCTGCCGCCTGCCGATCTTGATCTGGGCGCAGCTGAGTACCATGCGACCCGTTTGGCAGTGGCTCAGGCCCAGCGAGCAGGGTTGTTTCCGATGTACGGTGCCGAAGCAGTTCTGCTGCTGTACAGCTTGCGTGCTGAGCGGCCGGTGGTTGGACTGGAGTCGGTGGACACTCAGCTTTCGGCCCTGCTGGCTCGCAATGATGAGGAGGCCGCAGCGATGGTGCGCGAGATGCTGGCCGAATTACAGCGGCCGCAGGCTGCGCGCAGTCTCGAACGACTGGCCCATGCCTGGGCCAGCAACGATCTGAGGGACCTGGAGAAGTATCCCGAATGGTGCGACTGCCTGAACACGGCAACCGAGCGGGAGACATATGACCGGCTGGTGGATGGTCGCAACCCGGGGCTGGCCGATGCGATCGACAAGCTGCATGCTGGCGCCAGTGTATTCGCCGCGGTGGGTGCTCTGCACATGGTGGGCAAGCAGGGCTTGCCAGCGCTTTTGCAGGCCAAAGGTTTCAAAGTCCAGCGGGTGTTCTAGTGCTGTGGACTCAGTTGGCGGGCGAGAGATTGAGATAGGTCAGCAAGCGGCCGTTTTCCCTCACAGCGCAGAGGGAATCTGTACACAATTTGTCACTTCTCGGGTGACTCCCTGTCACCTGCCTGAGGACATCTGACATGGCACATCTGAACTGGACGCCGGACCTCGAAACCGGCATCCGTGAAATCGACGGGCAGCACAGGCGCATCGTCGACTACATCAACCAGCTTTACGACGCCCGCGATCACCATGATCGGGAGGCGGTGGGCGCCGTCATCGATGAGATGGTCGACTACACCCTGTCGCATTTTGCGTTCGAGGAATCGCTGATGACCGATGCGGGCTACATGTTCGCCGGCCCGCACAAGAAGATCCATGAGTTGTTCACCCGCAAGGTGGGCGAGTACCGCATGCGCTTCGAGGCGGGTGAGGACGTGGCTTCTGACCTGCATGCCATGCTCTCGCGCTGGCTGTTCAACCACATCCGCAACGACGACCGCAGCTACACGGATTCTGTGAAGGTGTACTTGAAGAACGTCGGGCATGGCGACACCGACATGAAGGCGCAGATCAAGGAGGAGTTGATCCGTGAGCTGCACCTGAAGAAGAAGCGCGGCTTCTTCGCCCGACTGTTCGGCAACGACGAGTGAGTGCTTCAGGGCTGTTCAGGCCATGAGAAGGCATTCCGCTCGTTCGAGAACCCGCCGCCGATAGGCCGGGTTGGGGCCGAAGATGGGGATCAGCTGCGACGCGTAGAGCTCGACCAGGCGGATCTTTTCCGCGGTGTCGTGGCGGTGTTCCACCAGTTCGGTGTGGCAACCCAGCATCTGGTGCAGACGCTCTCGCAGCGCCTTGTTGCTGTGTGCCCAGGCATACGGTAGTTCTGCATAGAAGCCCAGCCGCGCTTGGGTCCCCGACAAGGCTTGCCAGAAAAGATCACGGGCCAACTCGTGCTCCCCATGCGGCATGCAGCCCCAAGGACGGCGGAGCAGGCGCCACGCCAGTTGCGCAAGAGGCGTTGAGGGCGTCGGTCCACCAGCGCCTGCGGGAAGCAGCACCAGCGTGCGAGAAAGGCCTTCAGTCCGGCTCTGGGTCATTGCGTCCACCGCCTGGGCGACCGTGCGTTCGTCGAGATGCTCTTGATGACATCCAAGGTGCTGGAATCCGCATCCGATCCGGCTCATCGCCAGCGCATCTTCCTGGCGCCGAGCCAGGTGTTCGGCGGCGCTGTCTGGAAAGCCTGTCGTCCGGGCCCAGGTGTCGTTCTGTCCCGCCGATCTTTCGGTGAACACCGTGATCACCTCGGCCCGGTCGCGGCATGCGCTCAAGATGCCGGCGACCGAGAACACCGCGTCGTCGAGATGAGGCGAAATCACGATCACCCTCTCGACCCCGAGCTGCTCCAGCCAGGACCGCACCTCCGTTGCATTGGACAGCTTGGTCATGTCCGTTGCTCCGCTGCCTCGCAGAGTCGCTGGAGGTGAACGATGCGCCGTTCGAACTCGATCTCGAAGACATGCTGGACGGCGAACGCACGCGCGCTCATGGCCAGCGCCTTCAGTGCGTTCAGGTCGTTGGACAGCGTCTCGATTTCGTCGGCCAGTGCTCCGGGGCGCCCCAGGGCGCACACCCGACCGCCGGAGCTCAGCCGTTGAAGGCCACGCCAGGCTTCGTTGGCATAGCCGACGATGGGCACCCCGGCGCACAGCGTTTCCAGGTACGTGCACGAAGGGTCCCCCTGCAGGTGGGGGCAGACAAACAGATCGATTTCGCGCCGCAACATGGGCATCAGCTGGGCGTGAAAATCCAGCGTCCCCAGCAACCGGACTTGTCCATGCAGCCCGTGGTGGGCGATTTGCGCCTCCAGCGCGGCCCGCAGCGGCCCGTCCCCCGCGATGCGGAGCTCGAACTCGATGTTCCGGTCCCGGAGCCTGCGGGCCAGGGGCACCAGGTGGTGCACCCCTTTGATGGGATGCAAGCGTCCGGAGTAGATCAATCGCAGACGCCGCTGCCGGGACAGGGCTTCGCAACGAGCCCCGATCTCTTCGGGGGTCGCACAAAGCTCAGAGGCCACCCGGTTGTCGAAGTAGAGCAGGGGGTCAGGGTTGTGCCTGGCGAATGCCTCGAATGTGGGCGTTCCGTTGCACTGCAGGCCGTGGGCTGACCGGATTTCCGCCAGGGCACGGCGGTGGTTGAGAAGCAGCCAGAGCCCAGTCTTGAGAAGAGAGGGTCCCCAGCCGTGGACCGACCGTGCAATCTGCAACTGGGTGGTCAGCGTCAGTTCGGTGTTCGCGACCAGAATGCCGCCCTGTTCCCGGCAGCGCTGGCCCAGGCCATACAGCAGGTGGTTGAGCGTGACCAGCAGGATGGACCGTTGCAGCAGCGGTCCGCCGCTGCCGGCCAGCTCGCGGAAATCCACGATCCGGATTTCAAACGGCAACTCGCTGGGGATCCAGTGGCGGTTGTCCAGATCCCCGCTGGGCTCGTGCCCTGCCTGCAGTCCCACCACCACGGGTCCGTTCCAGCGTTCCACGTACTGCTTCATGCCGTTGACGAACTTTGCCGGTAGCAGCCAGTGACCCTCGGCGCTCCGTATGCCGGGCAACGAGGACAGCACCACCAGGCGCCAGGATGGCGCTGCGGTGGCGAGCGGGGGCGGGGCTTCAGGCATGGCGCGGCACTGGAGGGGCATGGGGCGTCGTACGGATCCAAACAGCTTACGCGTGTGCATATCCGGTGCGGCGTTTCGCTGGCCCGAAGGCGTCTGTGTCCGATTCAGCGGCTTGCACGGCCCGGCGGCCGAACGGGTGCCTGACCGCGCCTGTGTGGTCATGCCCCCGTGACAGAATCCCCGGATGCCCCCCGTTTTCAGTGCCTCCCTCATCACCCGTGGTCTGCTGCTGCTGATCCTTGCCGCCGGCATCTATTTCTTCCACGGCTTCCTGGTTCCCGGTCTGGCTGCCCTGATCATCGGGTTCGCCACCTGGCCGCTCTACCGCCGGCTGGTCGTCCGCTGCTCTGGCCGGACCACGCTGGCCGCCAGCCTCGCAATCCTGGTGGTGCTCGTGGTGCTGGTGGTGCCGCTGTCTGTGGCGATTCACTTTGCGATTCGCGAAGCGAGCGAGTTCGTGCGCTGGGCCATCGAGGCCAACCGCCATGGCGCCGCCGTACCGGCCTGGATCGAGGCGCTGCCACTGGTCGGCGCCCAGCTGGCGGCGTTGTGGCGCGAACACCTGGGCGAGCCCCATGCGCTGGGCGCCTGGATCCAGATGCTGTCGGGACAGCATGTGGGCAACATCTCGCGCACCGTGCTGGCGGCGGCCGGCAACCTGGCGGGCCTGCTGCTGCTGGTGCTGTTCATGCTGATCACGCTGTTCTTTGTCTACAAGGACGGTTCGCACATTGCCGGCCAGCTGGACCGCGTGGGCGAGCACCTGCTGCCCGAGCGCTGGCAGCGCTTCTCGCGCGTGGTGCCGGCCACGGTGAGCGCCACCGTCACCGGCATGGGCCTGATCGCCATTGGCGAAGGCGTGGTGCTGGGCGTGGCCTACTGGATCGCGGGGGTGCCGTCGCCCGTTCTGCTGGGCGTGATCACCGGGTTCATGGCCATGATCCCGGGCGGTGCGCCGCTCTCGTTCACCCTGGTGTCGCTCTATCTCGTCGGCTCGGGCGATGCGGTGGCCGGGCTGGCGCTGTTCGCCTGGGGCTCGGTCGAGCTGTTCATCGTCGACAAGACGCTGCGCCCGCGCCTGGTCGGTGGTCCGGTGAAGCTGCCCTTCCTGCCGACCTTTTTCGGGCTGGTCGGCGGGGTCTCGACCCTGGGCATGGTGGGCCTGTTTGTGGGCCCTGTGCTGATGGCGCTGCTGGTGGCGATCTGGCGTGAGTGGGTGCGCGGGCTGGACGACAAGCCCGAGCGCCCTCAGTCGGCGTAGTCCAGCGGCAGCGCGGTGGTGTTCTTCAGTTCCTCCATCGCAAAGCTGCTGCTGACGTCTGACAGGTCGACCGAGCGGATCAGGCGCTGGTAGACCCGGTCGTAGGCGGCGATGTCGGGCACTACGATCTTCATCAGGTAGTCGACATCGCCGCTCATGCGGTAGAGCTCCATCACCTCGGGGATGTCGCGCACCGCGTCGCGAAAGCGTTCGAACCAGGCCTGGTTGTGCTGGCTGGTGCGCACCGAGACAAAGACCGTCACACCCAGGTTGATCTTCGCGGCGTCGACCAGCGCGACCTGGCGCGTGATGAAACCCTGTTCGCGCAGGCGCTGGATGCGCCGCCAGCAGGGCGTGGACGACAGGTGCACGGCGGCCGCCACCTCGGCCAGCGGGGTTTCGGCGTTGCGTTGCAGGATGGAGAGAATTTGCCGGTCCGTGGCATCCAGTTTTCTTTTCATGGTCTATTTGAGCAAATCAATGCTCAATAGTGCCGTCCTGACGCCGAATTTGGCAAGCCATTTCTTCGAGGCTGGTGGGAAACTTTCTCCATTCCACGAACCAAGGAGAACCCATGAAAACCATTGGCCTGATCGGCGGCATGAGCTGGGAATCGACCACCCTCTACTACCAGATCATCAACCGCGAGGTGTCGCGCCGGCTCGGCGGCCTGAGCAGCGCGCGCATGAACCTGGTCAGCCTGGACTTCCAGGACATCGCCCAGCGCCAGCGCGCGGGCGACTGGGACGGCATGGCCGGCATCCTCTGCGACGCGGCGCGGCGCCTCAGTGACACCGGCGCCGAGTGCCTGCTGATCGGCACCAACACCATGCACCAGCTGGCGCCGCAGGTGCAGGCCGCCACCGACGTGCCGCTGATCCACATCGCCGACGTCACCGCCGACGCCATCCTGGCGCAGGGCCTGGACACCGTGGGCCTGATGGGCACGCGCTTCACCATGGAGCGAGCGTTCTACGTGGAGCAGCTGGCGCAGCGCGGCATCCGCTGCGTGCTGCCGGACGAGGTGCAGCGCCAGGAGATCCACCGCATCATCTTCGAGGAGCTGTGCCGCGGCGAGCTGCACGAGCTCTCGCGCCAGTGGTTCACCGACTGCATCACCGACCTGCAGTCGCGTGGCGCGCAGGGCGTGGTGCTGGGTTGCACCGAGCTGCCTCTGATCATCCGGCCCGAAGACAGCCCGATCCCGACCTTCGACACCACGGCCCTGCATGCGCTGGCGGCGGTGGAATTTTCGCTGGCGAACTGAGGGCCTGCCGATGTGCCAGCTTCTGGGCATGAACAGCAGCGCCGCGGCCTCGATCCGCTTTTCCTTCACCGGCTTCGCGCAGCGCGGCGGCTGCACGGCGGACCACGTCGACGGCTGGGGCATCGCGTTCTACGAGCCCACCGGCGCCCGGTCGTTTCTCGACGACCGACCTGCCAGCGAATCGCGGCTGGCGGCCTTCGTCCGGGAGCATCCGATCCGCTCGCACAACGTCATTGCGCACATCCGCAAGGCGACTCAGGGCTCGGTAGGCCTGGCCAACACCCACCCGTTCAGCCGCGAGTGGCTCGGGCGGCACTGGTTCTTTGCGCACAACGGCGACCTGCAGAACTTCCACCCGCCGCTGGACGGCAGCTATCTGCCGGCCGGCAGCACCGACAGCGAGAAGGCTTTCTGCTATGTGATGCAGTGGCTTCGCTCGGTCTTTGCCAGCTGGCAGCGCCCGCCCACCTGGGACGCCATCGCACCCGAACTGGCCAAGTGCAACGCCGAGATCGCGCGCCACGGCAATTTCAACTGCCTGCTCACCAACGGAGAGGCGCTGTTTGTGCACTGCTCCAGCCAGCTGGCGACCCTGCAGCGCGCACACCCGTTCCCGCGCGCGCGGCTGGTGGACTGCGACCTGAGCATGGACCTGGGCGAACTCAATGGGCCCGACGACCGCATGGTGATCATCGCGACCGAACCGCTGACCTTGGACGAAACCTGGGAGCGGCTGGACACCGGCGACACGCGGGTGTTCGTGGGCGGTCGGCAGGTGTGGGCGCACCATTGCGCGCGCACGCGCCGTTTCCCGGTCCCGGGTGAGGCGGCGAAGATGATGGTGCCCGAAGCCGCCTGAGGCGGCGGTCGGCACGCAAGGTTCAGGTGCCGAGTGTGTGCAGCGGAATGTCGCGCGCGGTGGCGAGCGCGTCGAGCTGCTTGCGGGTCTGGCTGGCCAGAAAGGCGGCGATGGCTTTGTGGGTGGTGGGCAGGAACAGCGTGGCCATACCGTCCATGGTCACGCCGGCCGCAGCGCACAGCGACGCGGCGAAATGCGGCTCCAGCGCGGCCACGGCGACCCGGCCGTCCTTGCAGGGGTAGACGCGGTAGCCCGCGTGGGCGCCGCCGACAGCTCCTTTGGGCTGGGTGAGGCCCCAGTGGCGGGGCAGGGCGAGCCAGGCCGCGGCATCGCTCAGCGCGACTTCCTGGAACACGCCCTTGCCGCCGGCTTTCTGCGCCAGCACGGCCTTGAGCGTCGCCTCACTGGCCATGAGCGCGCCGCCCATGTCGGCGAACAGCGTGGCGGGCAGGTCCAGGCCGGTGACGAGGCCCGCGTCGGCCAGGTAGGTGAGGTCGTGACCCGGCTCTTCGGCGCGTGCGCCGGGCGCGCCCACGATGGCAACCACCGACAACGCCGGATAGGCCTTGTGCAGCGCCTTCCAGCCCAGGCCGAGCTTGAGCAGCGCCGATGGGCGGAACGAAGTCAGCAGCACGTCGGTGCGCGCCAGTGCCTTGTGCAGCCGTTGCTGCCCCTTGTCGGTCTTGAGGTCGATGGTGAGGACCTTGATGCCACCGTGCATCGTGGCGTAGGCCGTGGGGTTGTACTGGCCCATCGGGTCGCCGCTGGCGCCCTTGGGGCCGGGCGGTTCGGCTTTGAGGCAGGTGGCGCCCATGGCCTGGAGGCGCATGAGCGCGGCCGGACCGGGCAGGTTCAGTGCGAGGCTGAGGATGCGGACCCCGCGCAGGGGCTTGAGGGGCTTGTGGGTGGCAGCGGAGGAGGTGGACATGGCAGCTCGGATTGACGTTAACGTCAATGTACCGCCAAGTCTGCTCCTGCTCCGCGCGCAGGCGACACCGGGCGTGTCACCCAGGATCACTGACCGAAATCGAGCGGAAGTCCGACGTAGTTCTCGGCGATGGTCTTCAGACCCGCTTCCGAGTGCATTAGGTAGTCGAGTTCGGCCTGCTGCAGCTTGCCGTTGATGGCGCCTTCGCCCTCGAAGTTGTGCATGATGGACGTGAACCACCAGCTGAAACGTTCGGCGCGCCAGATGCGCTTGAGACAGCGCTCGGAATACCCGTCAATGCCGGCCTCGCTCTTCTCGCTGTAGAACTCGACCAGCGCGTTGCTCAGGTACTTCACGTCGGTGGCGGCCAGGTTCAGACCCTTGGCTCCGGTGGGCGGCACGATGTGGCCGGCGTCACCGGCCAGGAACATGCGGCCAAAACGCAGCGGCTCGGTCACAAAGCTGCGCAGCGGCGCAATGCTCTTCTCCAGGCTCGGGCCGGTCACCAGCTTCTCGGCAGCTTCCGGGTCGAGACGCAGCTTGAGTTCGTTCCAGAAGGCATCGTCGCTCCACTGTTCGATCTTGTCGGTCAGCGGTACCTGCAGGTAGTAGCGGCTGCGCGTTTCGCTGCGCTGCGAACACAGCGCAAAGCCGCGCGGGTGGTTCACGTAGATCAGTTCGTGGTGCACCGGCGGTGTGTCAGACAGCAGGCCCAGCCAGCCGAAGGGGTAGACCTTTTCAAACTCCTTGATCGCACCGCGCGGCACGCTGGCGCGACACACGCCATGGAAGCCATCGCAACCTGCGATGAAGTCGCACTCGATGGTGTGGCTCTGGCCGTCCTTCTCGTAGGTCACGCGGGGGTTCTTGGTGTCGAAATCGTGCACCTGCACGTTGGAGGCCTCGTACACCGTGGGCAGGCCGGCGGCGCTGCGGGCGTCCATCAGGTCGCGGGTGACCTCGGTCTGGCCGTAGATCATGACCTTCTTGCCGCCGGTGAGCTTTTCCAGGTCGATGCGGTGGCGCTCGCCGTTGAACAGCATGTCAAAGCCGGTGTGCACCAAGCCTTCGGCGTGCATGCGCTGGCCCACGCCGGCTTCGTCCAGCAGATCGGTGGCCACCTGTTCCAGCACGCCGGCGCGGATGCGGCCGAGCACGTAGTCCGGGCTCTGGCGCTCCAGGATGATGGCGTCGATGCCGGCCTTGTGCAGCAACTGACCGAGCAGCAGACCGGAGGGGCCTGCACCGATGATGGCGACCTGGGTGCGCATGGGGTGTCTCCTTGGAAATTGAACAGGAGCGACTGTAGGCAGGCCCCCGTCATTCCTCAACGGTCCTGCGTCATCCTTGCGCGGTCACCGGATTCGATGTGCGATGATCGCGCAACACTTCGTAGGAGACAACACATGGAAATCGCCAAGGCGGATTTCATTGAAGGCATGGCCAAGGGCATGGCGGTGCTGGAGAGCTTCGACACCGAGCGCCAGCGCCTGAACGCCACCCAGGCGGCCGAACGTGCTGGCCTGACGCGGGCAGCCGCCCGGCGCCACTTGCTCGCGCTGGCCCACCTCGGTTACCTGGACACGGACGGCACGCACTACTGGCTATCTGCCAAGGTGCTGCGCTTCTCGGGCAGCTACCTTGCCTCGGCCCGGCTGCCGCGGCTGCTGCAGCCCACGCTCAACCGGCTGGCGGCGCAGACGCGCGAATCCTTCTCGGCCGTGGTGCTGGACGGCGAGGAGGTGGTGATCGTGGCGCGCAGCGCGTCGGTGGGCGGGCAGCGGCTGATGGCCTATGGCCTGCACCTGGGCGCGCGGCTGCCGGTGCATGCGACGTCGACCGGCCGTGTGTTGCTGGCGGCCATGAACAAGACCGAGTTCAGCGCCTGGCTCAAGGGCCGTGAACTGCCGCGACTGACGCCGAAGACCACGGTGGACCACAAGGCCCTGCGCGCGATCGTGGCGCAAGTGAAGGCCGACGACTACGCCTTGGCCAGCGAGGAGCACGAGCTGGGCGTGCACGCGCTGGCCGTGCCGCTGCGCAACATGAAGGGACAAACCGTGGCGGCGCTGAACGTGGTGGCTTCGCCGGAGCGCCTGGCGCCCGAGGTGATGCGTAAGGACCTGCTGCCGCTGCTGCTGGACGCGGCGCGGGAGCTGCGGCCGCTGCTGTGAGCGGGCTCAGACGCCCAGGTACTGTTCCAGCAGTTCGGGCTTGGAGAGCAGGTCGTCCGACGAGCCCTCGAACACCACTTCGCCCTTGACGAGGATGACGTTGCGGTCGGTGATCTGGGTGACCTGCTTCCAAGCCTTGTCCACGATGATGCTGCTGATGCCGCTCTCGCGGATCAGGCCGCAGATGCGCCAGATCTCGCGCGCGATCAGCGGCGCCAGGCCTTCGGTGGCCTCGTCGAGGATCAGCACATCGGGGTTGGTCATCAGTGCCCGGCCGATGGTCAGCATCTGCTGCTCGCCGCCGCTGAGCTGTTGCCCACCGTGGCCCAGGCGCTCGGCCAGGCGCGGGAAGGTCTCCAGCACGCGTTCGTAGGTCCAGTCGCGCTGCCCACGGGTGCCGGGCCGCGCGGCCATGACCAGGTTCTCTTTCACGCTCAGGTTGCCGAAGATGCCGCGGCCTTCGGGCACGTAGGCGATGCCCTGCCGCGCCACCTCGTAGGGGTTGGCGCCGGTCATGGTCTGGCCCTTGATCTGCACCGTGCCGCCGCTGGGCTTGACGATGCCCATGAGCGACTTGAGCAGGGTGGTCTTGCCCATGCCGTTGCGGCCCATCAGGCCGATGGTCTGGCCCTGGCCGACGGTGAAGTCGATGCCGCGAAGGATGTGGCTCTGGCCGTAGTGGGTGTTCAGGCCGATGGCCTGGATGAGCGGGGAGGTCATCAGTGTTCATCCCCCAGGTAGGCGGCCTGCACCTGCGGGTCGGCGCGGACCTGGGCTGGCGTGCCGCTGGCGATCACCTGGCCGTTGACCATCACGGTGAGCTGGTCGGCCAGCGCGAAGACAGCGTCCATGTCGTGTTCGACCAGCATCATGGCGTGGTCCTTCTTGAGCTTGAGCAGCAGCTCCACCATGCGCTCGGCCTCGGCCTGGCCCATGCCGGCCAGCGGTTCGTCCAGCAGCAGCACGGTGGGCTCGGTGGCCAGGGTCATCGCGATTTCCAGCTGCCGCTGTTCGCCGTGGCTGATGGTGGCGGCGACGGTCTGTGCCCGGTGGGTCAGGCCGGCAAGCTCGATGGCGCGCTCACAGCGCTGGTTCACCGACGACATCTTGGTGGCGGACTGCAGCCAGTGCAGCGGGTTCCAGGGCGCGTGCCGCTCGCGCGACTGCGCGGCCAGGCGCACGTTGTCCCACACGGTGAAGGGCAGGAAGATGTTGGTTTTCTGGTAGCTGCGGCCCAGGCCCAGGCGCGAGATGGATTCGGGCGTGTTCCCGGCGGTTTCCTTGCCGCCGAACAGGATCTTTCCCGAAGTCGGTTGCAGGTCGCCCGAGAGCAGGTTGGTCAGCGTGGACTTGCCGGCGCCGTTGGGTCCGATGACGGCGTGCAGGTGGTCGCGGTAGAGCTTGACCGATACCTCGTTGACGGCAGCCAGTCCACCGAAGCGCTTGGTGAGTTTGTCCGCGGCGAGCAGGGCGACATCGCTCATTTGGACGCTCCCTTGCGGTTCAGGAATTTCTCGGCCAGTCCGAGCAGTCCTCGCGGAGCCACGATCACGATGAAAACGATGAACAGGCCCATCCAGAGTTGCCAGTGCTTGCCGGTGTCGAAGTCGCCGATGGCGGGCAGATCTTTCACCAGGTGCAGCACGTACTCGAAGGTGAAGGCGCCGACAATGGCACCTGCGAAGTTGCCCATGCCGCCCAGGATGACCATCATGATCGCGTGCGCGCTCATGTGGAAACCCATCAGCTCGGGGTTCACGAAGCCGGTCTGCGCGGCCCAGAGATAGCCCGCCACGCCAGCCAGCGTGCCGGCCAGCGTGAAGGCCGCGAGCTTGTAGCCGAAGCTGCCGTAGCCGACGGCGCGCAGCCGGTGTTCGTTGACACGGATGCCGGCCAGCACGCGGCCGAAGGGCGAGAACAGCACGCGGCGCAGGAACAGGTAGACCGCGATCAGCACCACCAGGGTGAAGTAATAGAAGTGGGTCTTGTTGTCCAGGTCGAGGCCGACAGCGGTGGCATCGGGCCGGAAGTTGACGTAGATGCCGTCCGACCCCCCCAGCGACTTGTTGTCGAAGAACAGGAAGAACACCATCTGCGCAAACGCCATGGTGACCATGATGAAGTAGATGCCGTGGGTGCGGACCACGAAGAAACCGATCATCAGCGCGGCCAGGCCGGCGCCGGCAGCCGCCAGCGGCAGGCTCCACCACAGCGCGATGGGAGTGTCGGCCGGCGTGATGAAGGCCAGTGCGTAGCCGGCCAGGCCGAAGTAGGCTGCGTGGCCAAGCGAGACGAGGCCGGTCACACCCTGCAGCAGGTCCAGGCTCATCGCGAAGATGGCCAGGATCATCATCTGCGTGAGCATTTGCAGGTAGAAGTCGGTGCTTTCCATCGGCACCAGCGGGAAGGCCGCCAGCGCGAGCACGCCGACGATCAGCACCACCTGCACAGACTTGGGCAGGCGTTCGAGTTGGGCTTTGGCCGTGCTCATTGTTTAAACAAGCCTTCAGGTTTGTAGAGCAGCACGGCGGCCATGAGCATGTAGACGGCCATGCCAGCGATCTGTGGCAGCAGCACCTTGCCGAAGGTGTCGACCAGGCCGACCAGCAGGGCTGCGACCATGGCGCCGCGCACCGAGCCGATGCCGCCGATGACCACCACCACGAAGCACATGATCAGCACCGAGCTGCCCATGCCGGGGTAGACGCTGGAGATCGGGGCGGCCACCATGCCTGCAATGGCGGCCAGTGCCACGCCGAGCGCGAACACCACGCCGTGGATCAGCCGGATGTTGATGCCCAGGGCCTCGGCCATCTCGCGGTTGAAGGCGCCGGCGCGGATCTTCATGCCCAGGCGCGTCTTGCTGATCAGTCCGTACAGACCCAGGGCCAGCACGATGCACACCGCAGACACCACCAGCCGGTAGACCGGGTAAGACAGGTTCTCGGTCAGCTGGATCGACTGGCTCACCGCTTCGGGCACGGCCACCGAGTGCACGTCGTCGCCCCAGAGGATGGAGCGCAGCTCTTCGAAGATGTAGATCAGGCCGAAAGTCAGCAGCACCTGGTCCAGGTGGTCGCGGTGGTAGAAGTGGCGGAACAGAAGCCACTCCAGCAGCCAGCCGAAGGCCACCGCCAGCAGGCAGCCCACGATGATGGCCAGGGTCAGGCTTTCAAACTGTGCCGTCAGCGCCCACGCCAGGTAGGCGCCGAGCATGTAGAAGCTGCCGTGCGCCAGGTTGACCACGCCCATGATGCCGAAGATCAGCGTCAGGCCGGCGGCCAGCATGAACAGCAGCAGCCCGTACTGCAGGCTGTTGAGCAACTGGATCAGGAAATTGGCAAAGTCCATGGGTGTGTGGGCGTGCAAGTCTCAGGCCAACACCTTGCGCAGGCGCTGGCCCAAGGCATTCGCTGGGCTAAAAGAGCGCGGTCAGCTCAATTTGCAGCCGGCGCCGGAATCTGCCACCGCCTTCTGCGCGATGCCGATGACCTTGTTTTCCTTGTTCTCGACCTTGCGCAGGTACATGTCCTGCACCGGGTTGTGGGACTTGCTCATGGTCCACTTGCCGCGCGGGCTGTCGATGGTCGCGCCTTCCATGGCGGCGTACAGCGCCTTCTTGTTGGCCAGGTCGCCCTTGACCGCATTGGCACCCTTGACCATCAGCAGACCGGTGTCATAGCCCTGCACGGCGTACACGTCGGGCTGCAGCTTGAAGGTCTTGGCGTACTCCAGGCGGAATTTCTTGTTGGCCGGGGTGTCCAGCGAGTCGCTGTAGTGCATGGTGGTCAGCACGCCGTTGGCGGCGTCACCGGCGGCGTCCAGCACGCCCTCGGTCAGGAAGCCCGAACCGTAGAGCTGGATACTCTTGTTCAGGCCGGCAGCGGCGTAGTCCTTGAGGAACTTGGCCGCGCCGCCGCCCGCGAAGAAGCAGGCCACGGCGTCGGGCTTGATCGAGGCGATTTCGGTCAGCAGGGCCTGGAACTCGACGTTGGGGAACGGCAGGCCGAGCTTCTTGACGATGGTGCCGCCCGCAGCGGTGTAGCTTTGCTCGAAGCCTTCGAAGGCCTCGTCGCCGGCGGCGTAGTTCCAGGTGATCCAGACAGCCTTCTTGTGGCCGCGGTCGACCATGGCTTTGCCCAGCGCCAGTGTGGGCTGGGAGTTGCTGAACGAGGTGCGGAAGACGTTGGGAGCGCATTGCGCGCGGGTCGCGATGTGCACGCCGGCGTTGGGGATCAGGTTGAGAACACCCGATTCGCGAGCCACCTTGTGGATACCCATTTGCACACCGGAGTGCACTGTACCGACCAGCACATCAACCTTGTCGCGCTGCACGAGGCGCTGAGCATTCTCGATGCCCTTGGCGGGGTTGGACTCGTCGTCCACCTTGAAGAATTCGATTTCGCGGCCGCCCAGCTTGCCACCCTGCTCGTTGATGGCCATGCGGAAACCGTTCTCGATCGCCACGCCCAACTGCGCAAAGGTGCCGGTGTAGGGCAGCATGAAGCCCACCCGGACCTTGTCGGACTGTGCACGCACGATGGATGGCAGCAGCAAGCCGGACGAGGCGGCGCCGATCACGGCAGCGGAGCGGGTGAGGACGAGGCGGCGGGTGGTCATGAAATGTCTCCTTGGATGTCGAACGAACTCACTGTAGGTGCGGGCTTTTCTGCTGACGATCCAGAGTTACCCGTACTTTAGGCATGAAATATCGAGGAATGAATCGTGTGGATCAGCCAAAACCCACAGTCGGTGCAAAATATTGCTGTCACATGCAGTATCTTGCATGTCTTCGGGCGTGGGCACAGGTGAAAACCCTTGCCGGCAGGGCCGGATCACCGGCGAGTGCGAATGATGATTCGCTAGCCTGAAGGAGTCTGAGCCGGGGATCAATACGACTCACCAAGGGTGGCATGCCCCTTAGGTCCGTATTTCTGCAAAAGGAGAACCTAAGCGCTAGAACTGCGTGCGCGGCGCAGTGAGCGCTAAAGCAGGGCAGCGAGCGCCGTGCTCAGAAGAAATTCGACTCTGCCCACTGAGACGACGGGCCGTCGTCTTCCGCTGTCACGGGGACGTTGAGGTCGAGCACAAACACCACCTCACCACCAAAACGGCCGACTCCCAGCGTCTTCATGAGCGTTTGCTCCTGCTCGGGTCGCTCCATTCGCATGAAGCAAATGGCTTGTTTGGTGCCTTCATGCATGGCTGTAAGGATGTCCAGTCGCGTGATGCGGCCGAACTGGCCGCACAGCTCATGCAGTGCGGACCTCAGGCTGTTCACATCACGGTGTTGCCGGAGTTCTGCCAGTGCGCTCACGTTTACCCTTTCTGTCGTCGGGCCCGATCCCAATGCTGAATCATTCGGTACGGGTTTCTGACGTGGGGCAATGTTAATACGGAAGCTACAAGTTGCAACTGTCCTGTTACGTCTTTCCTTCCCCAAAACAGGGGGCTTGCCAACTAGTCCACAACTGCCCCGCCTTTCAGGCCGTTTGCAGAGCCGGGACGACGGTGTGTGAGGCGGTATGCTCGGTCCACCAATCGATGAAAGTGGGCGCCCCATGCAACAAGGACACCGTGCAGATCCACACGATGAAGCAACTCCCTTGACAGCACTCCCAAGCCCGGTGGCGTCTGGTGTGGAATGGACTCAGATCACCCAACTGGCGACCCACATCGGTCAGGCGTCTATGGCGCTGCTGGTGAGGTCCCAACCGGATGATCCGCTCTTGGTGGCTGCCAGCGGGTTGCCTGCAAACGGCCTGGCCATGGCCACTGAACTGTGTGCCAAGGTGATGGCCGACCCCGAACTGGCTGGGACATGCCACGATCTGACGGCGCTCGAGGTTTGGGCACAGCACCCACTGGTTGCTTCGCTGCGAATTCGCTTCTGTCTCGTCCTCCCGCTCCCGGCGAGCGAGGCTTACAACGACATCTGGCTGGCGTTGCTGGACGACGAACCACGGAACGCCGAGCAGGTGAAAACCATGCTTCCGGCCTTGCAAGCCCTGGCGAGTCATGTGGGGCAGTTGCAGGAGCTGGTCTATCAGCAGCAGCAGTCTGCACACCTGACCCAGGGCAGGGAAGAGCGGCTGGGCAAGGCGCTGCATGAGAGCGAGAGCCGGTTGAACCTGACCGAGCACACGGCAGGTGTGGGCAGCTGGTCGGTGGACATCAACACCGGGCACATTCAACACTCTGACGAGTACGGCAGCATCTTGGGGTTGGGTCCCGGCGAGGCGGTCGAGGATCTGGCCGCGATGGTGCTGCGTTACACGCCCGAATGGCGCACCGGCATTCGCCAACGGCTGGAGCGCTGCGCCCAGACGGGTGAAGCCTTCGATGAAGAAATCCAGGTGCAGGTACCCGGAGCGAGTCCTAAATGGGTTCGCACAGTCGGCAATGCCGTGCGCGACGCGCAGGGACGTATCGTTCGAATACAGGGGGCTGTTCAGGACATCTCCGCTCAGAAGCAGGCTCAGCAGGAAACACTGCGTCTGGCCATGCGGCTGACCACCACGCTGGCCAGCATCACAGAGGCCTTTGTGACACTGGATCGCCAGTGCTGCTTCACCTATCTGAACCAGGAGAGCGAGCGACTGCTTCAGAAGACCACAGCCGAGCTTCTGGGCCGGGAGGTGTGGCACGACTTCAGCGAGGGGCTGGCGCAGCGGTTCCGGACACAGCTGGGCGTGGCGCTCAAAACCAACCGGCGTGTTGAGCTGGAGGATTTTTTCCCGACATTGGGAAAATGGCTGGAGGTGCGGGCGTATCCGTTTGCTGAAGGGCTGGCTGTGTACTTCCGCGACGTCACGGAGCGCAGGCGTTCGCAGGAGCAGCTGATGCTGCTGGAGACCAGTGTGGCCCGCTTGAACGACATCGTCGCGATCGCCGAGGCCGGCTCTGGCCCCGATGACGAGCCGCGGATCGTGTTTGTCAACGATGCGTTCGAGAAGCAAACGGGCTACAGCCGAGACGAGGTGCTGGGGCAGACCCCGCGCATCCTGCTTGAGCTCGACCCGGCGATGTACAAGCTTCTGGAGAAAGCGCGCGGGCTGAGGGAAACCCGCCAGGCGCGCACCGAGCTGATGATCCGCCGCAAGAACGGAGCGTCGTTCTGGATTGAACTGGAGGTCGTGTCGGTGCAGGCCAGCGCCGAAGAGGTGACGCACTGGGTGGCGGTAGGGCGGGACATCACACAGCGCAAGAACGCGGAGGACATGATCCGCCACCTGGCGTTTTACGACCCTCTGACGGACCTGCCCAATCGCCAGCTGTTGCTGGACCGGCTGCAGAAGGCGCTGTCGCAGAGTGCGCGCTCGGGTCAGTACGGTGCGCTGATGTTCATAGATCTCGACAACTTCAAGATCCTCAATGACACGCTTGGGCACCATGTCGGGGACCAGTTGCTGCAGCAGGTCGCCCAGCGCCTGACCAAGAGCGTTCGCAAGACCGACACCGTGGCGCGCCTGGGGGGTGATGAGTTCGTGGTGATGGTCGATGACCTGAGCACGGACGCTGCCGCCGCCGCCAGCAAGCTGCGCACCTTGGCGGAAAAGGTGCTGAATGTATTGCGGGAGCCGTTCCAGATTGCCGGGCACCAGCACTTTGCGACGCCCAGCATCGGGGCCACCTCGTTCAACGGCGAACAGAGCGACGTGAGCGAGCTGCTGAAGCAGGCCGACCTCGCCATGTACCAGGCCAAGGGGCTGGGTCGCAACACCCTTTGTTATTTCGACCCGGACATGCAGGCCTCGGTGAGCGCCAATGCAGCGGTTGGAGCCGCCCTGCGCGTGGGGCTGCGTGAAAAGCAATTTGTAGTGCACTACCAGCCGCAGGTGGATCGGCAGGGTGTCATCACAGGGGTGGAGGCGCTGGTGCGCTGGCAACATCCAGAAAAAGGACTGATCAGGCCTGCCGACTTCATTCCGGTCGCTGAGGACACAGGGCTCATCCTGCCGCTGGGCATGTGGGTGCTGGAAACCGCCTGCGAGCAACTCGCGGCCTGGGCGTCACGAGCACAAACGGCCCATCTCAGCATTGCCGTGAACGTCAGTGTCTATCAGTTCCGCCATCCGAATTTTGTGGACATGGTCATGGCTGCCATCCAGCGCACAGGCATTCGTCCGCACCGGTTGAAGCTGGAACTGACCGAAAGTCTGCTCGCCGACCGCATGGAAATCACCATCCAGAAAATGGGCATGCTCAAAGAGCTGGGGGTCACCCTGTCGCTGGATGATTTCGGTGTGGGCTACTCATCTCTGTCCTGCCTGAAGAGGCTGCCGCTGGATCAGCTGAAAATCGACAAGGGCTTTGTAGCCGATGTGCTCACCGATCCCAACGACGCGGCGATCTCCCGCGCCATCATTGCGCTGGCACAGAGTCTGAGTCTGCAGGTGGTGGCCGAAGGGGTGGAAACGCAGGAGGCGCGGGATTTTCTTGCCTACCTCGGGTGCGATCAGTTCCAGGGACACCTGTTTGCGCCCGCCCTCCCTATCGAGACGCTGGATGCATTTCTCCGCAACCCGTCATCTGACATGATGTCCACGGTTGTAGGGTAGGCCGTCTGGCTCCCATTTGAGGGGGCGTGCTTGTCTGGCTCGTTTGTTTGCGTGTATTGGATGGGTTTTAATCATCATGAATGTCTTGTTAACAGGTGGGTGTGGGTACATTGGCAGCCATGTGGCTGTTGTGTTGATGTCCGCAGGTCATCGTGTCGCCATTCTCGATAATCTTTCCAATAGCCACCGGGGTGTGGTGGACAGGGTTTCTGAGATTGCCGGTGAATCTCCAGTTTTCTATTGCGGAGATGTGGGTGATGTGGAGCTGGTGCGAAGCATCATTCGAGAAAATTCAATTGACTCGGTCATTCATCTTGCAGGTTTCAAGTCCGTTGGTGAATCGGTTCAGGAGCCTCTGAAGTACTATCAGAACAACATCTGCGGAGCTTTGGGCTTGCTTCAGGCCATGGAGGCTGAATCAGTTTCCCATCTGGTGTTCAGCAGCAGCGCCACCATCTATGGTGATCCGCAGTATCTTCCTGTAGATGAGGCACATCCGCAGCACGTGGTCAATGCGTACGGACGCAGCAAGTTGCACATAGAGGATATGCTGCGGGATGTCAGTGCATCCCGCCCCTCTGTGGGAGTCGTCTGTCTCCGCTATTTCAATCCCGTTGGCGCCCACTCAAGCGGACTCATCGGTGACCGACCAAGAGGGATTCCAAACAACCTGATGCCCTATGTGGTTCAAGTGGCGTCGGGTGAGTTGGAACGGTTGAGGGTTTTTGGTGGTGACTATCCGACACCCGACGGAACGGGCGTTCGGGACTATATCCACGTCCTAGACCTGGCCGAAGGTCATGTGGCTGCCCTGAATTACCTGTCGTCGCGCAGCGGTTGGCACGCATTCAATCTGGGAACCGGTCGAGGATACAGCGTCCTGGAAATGGTTCGTGCTTTCGAGGCGCAATCCGGTCGATCCATTCCCTTCGAAATCACGGAACGTCGACCAGGGGATGTGGCCTGCTCGTATGCGGATATCCGTTCCGCTGCACAGGAGCTGAATTGGCGGGCTACGAGGTCGCTGGAGGATATGTGTTCAAGCGCCTGGGCGTTCCAGAGCCGGCTATTTACAGGGTGAGGGGGCCTTTTTGAATCACCGGCTTGCTCGTACGGACTCGCACCAAGCAAGCCATCGATGAATTACATGATGTTACATGCATTTACCTGTTGAGATGTGGTGCCTGGCCGCGCGCGGTCGCTTACGCATTGATACTCCGCTGGATCACTGCTTGATGCCGCCTGTCCTCTACCATCGCTCAGGGAGGCGGGGTCTGAGTGACACTGCCCCTAACCGCGCGCCTCATTCGGATAGCCACAAGGATTGAGCGACGGATACTAAATCGACGAATTCCAAAATCAGTCTTGGGCATCCTCATGATCACCATGTCACTTTTTCCGCGGTTTTTGTTCGCGTCTCCAGCGTCAGTGCCTGCTCTTTGCGATGCGAAGACCTTTGTGGTCTGACCCCGCGTCCGACGCCACTACTTTTTCGATGTCGAACTTGAGGCGCAACAGCCGTGCCCTGCATGGTCGCCGTCGGCTTCGGTCATGCCCTCCATGAATCAATACATGAATACACTTTTCAACGGATTGGTGAAGGCCAGCGTTGCCTGTTCTTCGGCCGTGTTGCTGGTGGCATGCGGTGGCAACGAGCGCCCAAGCACCGCTGCGAGCAACACTCAGTCCACCTCGACTCAAACGGGTACATACCTGAGTGATGGGGGGGGCTCGTCGTCTTCCAACGCAGTTCCGGACGCACAGTTGACGGCAGATGCCTTGGCCAAGGCAGAAGCAGAGGCCCTTCGGGTTGATCCTTCTGTGCCACTTGAAACTTTGCCCACTGGGAGCATTGCAAGTAAGCAGTCCTACGCGTCAGGTGCGATCGCCCGAAAGGCCGCCGCGGCCGGCATTCCGGCCTACCGGTTTTACAATCAGAATACGGGTGCTCACTTCTACACCACAAACACTAACGAGGCAGACAGTCTCCTCGCCAGCTTCTCATCCGCATACAGGCTGGAAGGTGCCGCTTTTTGGGTGGCTGGTGCCATGTCATCTGGTCTTTCGCCGGTGCACCGTTTTTTTGGTATCCGAAGTGGGGTTCACTTTTACACCATTAGTGAAGCAGAACGAGCCAGCCTGCAAGCTGCATCGTCGCAATACAGATACGAAGGCGTGGCATACTACGCCAGCCAGGTGGCTGGTGAGGGTCTTGTGCCGTTGTACCGCTTCTTCGTCCCGAGCAAGGGATTCCACTTCTACACCACTAGTGAGAGTGAACGGGCCAACATCCAGGCCAACCTCAATGCCACCTATCGCTATGAGGGGATTGGTTACTACGTACTCGGCAGCGGTTCTCAAGCGCCCGCTCCAGATCTTGGTCAAACTTCTCAGTCGGTTTCGGCTCGGCTGGAAGCTACGCGCCTGAGTGGTCCAGCGCCGTTGGCGGTGCAGTTTGACGCCACGGGCAGCACCTCCAGTCTGGCGGGACAGCACCCGTTCCACCAGGTGCGTTATTCGTTCAATTTCGGCGACGAGCGAGGGCAGGTCTGGCCGGTCTCCGGTCTGCCAAAGAACGCGCAGACGGGCGGTCCGCTAGCTGCTCACGTGTTTGATCAGCCAGGCACCTACCAGGTGCGTGTTCGAGCCACCGATCTGGCGGGGGGGTACTCAGAACGTTCAGTCAGCGTGGAGGTGCTCGACCCCAATGCGGTCTATACGGGGGCGGGAACGATCTGCGTGTCGGCGGCGAGCAACTTCGCAGGCTGTCCGGCAGGCGCCTCCCAGACGACTGCAATGCCTTCATCGGCAAGCTTCAGCAATCGCCGGGTGCTGCTCCGCCGAGGCGAGACGTTCAGCTCTATCGAGATTGCGCATGGCAGTCAGAACGTGCAGGTGGGGGCGTTCGGAACCGGGGCGAAGCCACGGGTCGCGAACATCCTGGTAGGTGCCATTGGCCCATCTTCGTCCGCATTTCCGCGTGACATCACTTTTATGGACCTGAACATCCTTCAGCGCTTTGAGCAGTTCGTGACGATGTCTCGTCTGCTGCTCTACCGCAATACTTTTGAAGTGCCGACAGGAGAGTTTGTGGTGGCTCAGATCAATCTGGCCAGTGCGCTGCAATATGTTGTTGAACACCACACGCTGGCTCCGAGTCAGTATTTCCAGCCGCGGGAACTGTTCGTTGTGG
>NZ_BCTF01000040.1 GCF_001571145.1 Hydrogenophaga flava NBRC 102514 | reverse complement strand
CAGTGCAGATGTCCATCGCTTGCATACCGGCGACTGATGGCCATGGCGATGCCCGAACCTATCGCTGTGGGTTGTGTCGACGAGGTGACCTGCGCCGATACTGTTGCCGGTAAGAACAAGCTCAAGTGTCGAAGTCGCTTCCATCGGCGATACGCGCTACGTCTGGCCAGTTCGTTCTCAGAAGCATGCCCGGGTTGCCGCTGGAGGAGTTGTCTAGTTGAGAAAGCAGCCCTTGGTGGACTTCCGCTCCCATCCTGACGCAGCCACTCAATCGCTGGGCGACATCAAGTCGTTTAGCCCGTCGACAAAATAGACTAGCTATAGAGCACGCCCTATGTACTGCTTCAGGTAGCGGCAGGTCAGTCCAAACCGCCCATCACAGTACTTTCCGCGGAAACACTACCCCATGCATGTCCACATGGGAGCAGCGGGGGGCGTCGGATTTTTGCAGTAACAGTGTCAGTAGTTTTTCACTAACCTGGCAAAGTTTTCACTTTCCCTGTCACCCGACATCATCACACGTCGATGTTGCCAGCCCGCAACGCGTTCGTCTCGATGAAATCCCGACGCGGCTCTACCTCATCCCCCATCAGCATCGTGAACACGCGGTCGGCTTCGATCGCGTCGTCGATCTGCACGCGCAGCAGGCGGCGCACCTGCGGGTCCATGGTGGTTTCCCACAGCTGCTCGGGGTTCATTTCGCCCAGGCCTTTGTAGCGCTGGCGGCTGGTGGTGCGTTCGGCTTCGCTGATCAGCCATTGCATGGCCTGGCGGAAGTCGCCGACCTTTTCTTCCTTCTGCTTGTCGCCTTCGCCGCGTTGCGCCTTGGCGCCTTCGCCCAGCAGGCCGCGGAAGGTGTCGGCCGCGGTGGCCAGGGCGGCGTAGTCGGCGCCGTGCACGAAGTCCTGCGTGAGGATGCTGCTCTTGACGTTGCCGTGGTGGCGGCGGCTGATGCGCAGGATGGGCTTGTCGGTGCGCACATCGAACTCGCCGGCCACCTCGGGCGGCACGCCGGTGGTGCTCAGCTCGGCCAGCTTGGCCTGCATCGCGACCGCGCTGGCTTCGGCTTCTTCGACGGTGTCGAGCTTGACGCTCACGCCGTCGGCGATCGCGCGCAGGGCTTCGGCATCCATGAAGTTGGAGAGGCGCTCGATCACACGCTCGGCGGCCTGGTGCTTGCGCGCCAGCTCGGCCAGCGTGTCGCCTTCGAGCACGGTGTTGGCGGCGCCACCGGTTTGCACCTTGGCGCCGTTCAGGGCGATGCGCAGCAGGTACTGGTCCAGCGCGGGTGCGTCCTTCAGGTACAGCTCTTCCTTGCCGTTCTTGACCTTGTACAGCGGCGGTTGCGCGATGTAGATGTGGCCGCGCTCGACCAGTTCGGGCATCTGGCGGTAGAAGAAGGTCAGCAGCAGGGTGCGGATGTGGGCGCCGTCGACGTCGGCGTCGGTCATGATGATGATGCGGTGGTAGCGCAGCTTGGCGACGTCGAAGTCGTCCTTGCCTTCACCGCCCGAACCCTCGCCGCCAGCCTTGCCGATGCCGGTGCCCAGCGCGGTGATGAGGGTCAGGATTTCGTTGGAACTCAGCAGCTTCTCGTAGCGCGCCTTCTCCACGTTCAGGATCTTGCCGCGCAGCGGCAGGATCGCCTGGAACTTGCGGTCGCGGCCCTGTTTGGCCGAGCCCCCGGCGGAGTCGCCCTCCACGATATAGATCTCGCACAGGGCGGGGTCCTTCTCCTGGCAGTCGGCCAGCTTGCCAGGCAGGCCCATGCCGTCGAGCACGCCCTTGCGGCGCGTCATCTCGCGCGCCTTGCGCGCGGCTTCACGGGCGCGAGCGGCTTCGACGATCTTGCCGCAGATGATCTTGGCGTCGTTGGGCTTCTCCTGAAGGTAGTCGGTCAGCAGGCGGGCCACCACGTCTTCCACCGGACCGCGCACTTCGCTGGACACCAGCTTGTCCTTGGTCTGGCTGGAGAACTTGGGTTCGGGCACCTTGACCGACAGCACGCAGCACAGGCCTTCGCGCATGTCGTCACCAGTCACTTCGACCTTGGCCTTCTTCGCGAAGTCGTTTTCTTCGATGTACTTGTTGATGACGCGGGTCATCGCGGCGCGCAGGCCCGTCAGGTGGGTGCCGCCGTCGCGCTGCGGGATGTTGTTGGTGAAGCAGAGCACCTGCTCGTTGTAGCCGCTGTTCCACTGCATGGCCACTTCGACACCGATGTTGGTGCCCTGGTCGCTCTGGCGGTCGCCGATGGCGTGGAAGCAGTTGGGGTGCAGGACCTGCTTGCCCTTGTTGATGAACTCCACGAAGCCCTTGACGCCGCCGGCGCCCGAGAAGTCGTCTTCCTTGCCGCTGCGCTCGTCTTTGAGGCGGATGCGCACGCCGTTGTTCAGGAACGAGAGTTCGCGCAGGCGTTTGGCCAGGATGTCGTAGTGGAAGTCGTTGTTCTCTTTGAAGATCTCGGTGTCGGGCAGGAAGTGCACCTCAGTGCCGCGCTTCTCGGTCGCGCCGATCACCTTCATCGGCGAGACCTCGACGCCGTCGCGCTGCTCGACAAGGCGGTTCTGCACGAAACCGCGCGCGAACTCGATCTGGTGCACCTGGCCCTCACGGCGCACGGTCAGGCGCAGCCACACGGACAGCGCGTTCACGCAGGACACGCCCACACCGTGCAGGCCGCCCGAGACCTTGTAGCTGTTCTGGTTGAACTTGCCGCCCGCGTGCAGCTCGGTCAGCGCGATTTCGGCGGCCGAGCGCTTGGGCTCGTGCTTGTCGTCCATCTTCACGCCGGTCGGGATGCCGCGGCCGTTGTCGGTCACGCTGATCGAGTTGTCGGTGTGGATAGTGACGACGATGTCGTCGCAGTGGCCGGCCAGGGCTTCGTCGATGGAGTTGTCCACGACTTCGAAGACGAGGTGGTGCAAGCCGGTGCCGTCGGACGTGTCGCCGATGTACATGCCCGGGCGCTTGCGAACGGCCTCCAGGCCTTCCAGGATCTGGATCGCGCCCTCGCCATACCCCTCGCTCGCGCCGGCCTGGTGGGCGTCAATCTTGGGCTGGAAATTGGAGCTGTCGGCGCCTGCTTCACCGGTGTGGACGGCGTCTTTTCCGGAATCGGCGGGCTTGTTGGCTTCGGACATGGTGAATTTCTCTGACTTCTAGAAACGCCAAACCCGCTGATCAGCGGGTTGGCATGCAAGGTGGCTGCGGGTGTTGCGGATCAGATCCGCATCGGCATGACCACGTACTTGAACGCGTTGTCTTCGGGGTTGGTGATCAGCGCGGAGCTGTTGCCGTCCTGCAGTTCGATGCGGACCATTTCCTGGCCCATGTTCTGCAGCGCGTCGATCAGGTAGGTGACGTTGAAGCCGATCTCGATGGCGTCGCCGCCGTAGTCGATGTCGAGCTCGTCGACCGCCTCTTCCTGCTCGGCGTTGCTGGACGCGACACGCAGCGTGCCCGGCTCGACGTTCAGGCGCACGCCCTTGAACTTCTCGCTGGTCATGATCGCGGTGCGCTGCAGGCTGGCCAGCAACGGCTGGCGCCCCAGCGTGACGATGTTCTTGTGGTTCTTGGGAATGACGCGGTTGTAGTCGGGGAACTTGCCCTCGACCAGCTTGGTGACGAACTCCATGCCGTCGAAGCTGAACTTGGCCTGGTTGGCCGCGAACTGCATCTCGATCGCGCCTTCCTTGTCGGACAGCAGGCGCTGCAGTTCCAGCACGGTCTTGCGCGGCAGGATGACTTCCTGCTTGGGCACTTCCACGTCCAGCTCGGCGCTGGCAAAGGCCAGGCGGTGGCCGTCGGTGGCGACCAGCGAGAGCTTCGTCCCCTCAGCCACGAACAGGATGCCGTTGAGGTAGTAGCGGATGTCGTGCACGGCCATCGCGAACGACACCTGGCCCAGCAGGCTCTTGAGCGTCTTCTGCGGCACGGAGAACACCGGGCCAAAGCTGGCCGATTCCTGCACCAGCGGGAAGTCTTCGGGCGGCATGCTCTGCAGCGTGAAGCGGCTCTTGCCGCCCTTGAGGATGGTCTTGCCGCCGGTGTGTTCGAGGCTGACGGCCTGGTCGGCCGGCATGGTGCGCAGGATGTCGATCAGTTTGCGCGCGCCGATCGTGGTGGCGAAGCTGCCGTCGTCGCCGCCCAGCTCGGCCGTGGTGCGGATCTGGATTTCCAGGTCGCTGGTGGTCAGCTGCACCTGGCCGCCGGTCTTGCGCAGCAGCACGTTGGCCAGGATGGGCAGCGTGTGGCGCCGCTCGACGATGCCGGCGACCGACTGCAGCGCGGCCAGCACCTGGGCCTGGGAAGACTTCAAAACGATCATGTCAGACTCTTTCGTCACTGGTTGACTGGCGCTCTGTCGTGGCGCTCTCCTCGGGCGTTCCTCGCAGCCCCCTCGAAACCCAAAACGTAGCTATTTTCACCTGTTTTTACAGACCACCCCGGGCGCCCCCGGTCAGCCTTTCAGGGTCTGCTCCAGCACGTGCAGTTGCTGGTTCAGCTCGGTGTTGGTCTGGCGCTCGGCCGCGATCTTGCGCACCGCGTGCAGCACGGTGGTGTGGTCCCGGCCGCCGAACAGCTCGCCGATCTCGGGCAGGCTCTTCTGGGTCAGCTCCTTGGCCAGGAACATCGCAATCTGGCGCGGGCGTGCGATGCTGGCCGGCCGCTTCTTGCTGTACATGTCCGCGACCTTGATCTTGTAGTAGTCGGCCACCGTCTTCTGGATGTTCTCGACCGAGATCTGGCGGTTCTGGATCGACAGCAGGTCCTTCAGGGCGTCGCGCGCCAGCTGGATCGAGATCTCTTTCTGGTTGAAGCGGCTGTAGGCCAGGATCTTGCGCAGCGCGCCTTCAAGCTCGCGCACGTTCGAACGCACGTTCTTGGCAACGAAGAAGGCGACTTCCTCGGGCATCACGGCGTTCTCGGCCGCGGCCTTGTTGATCAGGATCGCCACGCGCATTTCCAGTTCGGGCGGCTCGATGGCCACCGTCAGGCCGGAATCGAAACGCGAAACCAGACGCTCGTGGATGTCGGCCAGGCCCTTGGGATAGGTGTCGCTGGTCAGCACGATGTGGCTCTTGCGGGCCAGCAGCGCCTCGAAGGCGTTGAAGAACTCTTCCTGCGTGCGTTCCTTGTTGGCGAAGAACTGCACGTCGTCGATCAGCAGCAGATCGAGCGAGTGGTAACGCTCCTTGAACTCGTCAAACGTCTTGCGCTGGTAGGACTTGACCACATCCGAGACGAACTGTTCGGCGTGGATGTACAGAACCTTGGCTTGTGGCTTGTCGGCCAGCAACTGGTTGCCGATGGCGTGCACCAGGTGGGTCTTGCCCAGACCGACGCCGCCATAGATGAACAGCGGGTTGTAGAGCTGGCCCAGGCTGCCCGCCACGTGCATCGCGGCGGCGCGCGCCATGCGGTTGGCCGAGCCTTCCACCAGTGTGGCAAAGGTCAGTGCCGGGTTCAGGCGGCTGCGCGGACCGGTGGCTGCGGTGGGCTCGGCGGGCGCGATGTCGGGCAGCTCGGCCAGCACCTGTTCTTGCACGGTTCGCGACGAAGGTGTGCTTCGCATGGTGGATTCGCGAGGAGCAAGCGCTAACTCCAATACCACTGGCGCACCCTGGATGCCTTCCAGCAAGGCGGTGATCCGGGCCGCGTACTGCGCCCGGATCCAGTCCATCTTGAAGCGGTTGGCGACCGCAACGGTCACGCGCGAACCGTCGGGTGCGACCGTGGCCGAAAGCGGACGGATCCAGGTGTTGAACTGCTGCTCGGGGATTTCCTGGGCGAGGCGGTCGACGCAGGACAGCCAGAGCGACGAGGCGTCGCTGGCAGCAGGAAGGGGGGAGTGGCCCTCGATCATGAAACGGCGGGGAAAGGTTGTTCTTGTGGACAAACGGCTCGGGGCTGGACCGGCATTGTAGGCCTGTCGAAAAGTTATCCACACCCCGCGGGTGACTGTTACAAGTTCATCGGCCTGGCTGGCGGATCGACCGCCTGTCTGGGGTTGCGACGGTCATGCTTGCTGCTTTCGGTCTTTCTCAGCGATAATTGCGGGTTTCCCTCTAACTTGAACAGCCCTGGCTTTGTCCGGGCCGCACTGCCATGGCAATGAAACGCACCTACCAGCCTTCGAAAATCAAGCGCGCCCGTACCCACGGCTTTCTCGTGCGCATGAAGACCCGCGGTGGCCGCGCCGTCATCAACGCACGCCGCGCCAAGGGCCGCAAGCGTCTGGCCGTCTGAGCCTGATCCGCCCTGCCGAATCGATCAGTCTTTGGTCGGCCGGGCCCACGCTCTCCAGCGCGCCTGTGACACCGGTCGTCTGATGCAGCGCATCCGGACCCGGCCTCAGTTTCAGGCTGCCATGGCGGGTGCCATCGTGGCCAAAACCCCTCATTTCGCCCTGCACCGGTTGGCACTGCCAGTCCCGGAGCACGGGCGTTTGCTGTTTCCGGTGTCCGACACCTGGGTGGGCGTCGTATTGCCCAAGCGCTGGGCCAAGAGGGCGGTCACCCGCAACGCCATCCGGCGCCAGGTGTACGAGGCGACCCGCCTAGCAGCGGACCAGCTGCCCCAGGCGGCGCTGGTGGTGCGGCTGCGAAGCGGGTTCAGCCGCGAGCAGTTCTTGAGCGCCACTTCCGATGTGCTCAAACGGGCGGTGCGCGCCGAACTGACCCAGTTGCTGGGGCGCGTCGCCGCACGGCCGGAGGTTGCGGCATGATGCGCGACTGGCCGCGCCTGGCCCTGATCGGACTGGTCAAGGGTTATCGCCTGTTGCTCAGTCCCTGGCTGGGCAGCAGCTGCCGTTTCGAGCCGACCTGTTCGGTCTACGCGCTGGGGGCCTTGCAGCGCCACGGTGCGCTGGCCGGTGGTTACCTGATGCTCAGGCGCATCGGCCGCTGTGGTCCTTGGTGTGAGGGCGGTTGCGACCCGGTGCCCGACAAGGCGCCTGCGCTGTTCTCTCACCTGATTCCTGTTTCCTCAGAAAAGAAGAACCCTTCATGAACGACATCCGCCGTTCCATCCTCTGGGTGGTCTTTGGTTTTTCGATGGTCCTGATCTGGGACAAGTGGCAGATCCACAACGGCAAGGCGCCGACCTTCTTCCCGTCGTCGGCTGTGACTGCGCCGGCTGAGCAGAAAGCGGCACCGGCGGCCGATGCCAGCGTGCCGGCCGCCACGTCCGCCGGTGCTCCTGCCGCTCCTGGGGCGGCAGCCGCGCCCGACGCGGGTGCGCCTGCTCCGGCGGCCGTGCGCCACGAGGTGACCACCGATGTGTTCAAGCTGACTTTCAACAGCGAAGGTGGTTCGCTGATCGGCGCCACGCTGCTGCAGCACGCCAGCAAGCAGCTGGGTTCCGAGCCGTTCCAGCTGCTGGCGCAGAACGACCAGCACACCTACATCGCGCAGACCGGTCTGATCGGAGGCAGCCTCCCGACGCACAAGACGCCGATGACGCTGGTGCCCGGGCCCGCTTCGCTGACTGACGGCCAGGACACGCTGGCTGTGAAGTTCGAATCGGCCGATGTCGGTGGCGTGAAGCTGGTCAAGACCTACACCCTCAAGCGCGGCAGCTACACCATCGATGTGTCGCACGAAGTCGTCAACACCGGCGCTGCACCCGTGACGCCGCAGCTGTACGTGCAGCTGGTGCGCGACGGCAACAAGACCGACAGCGAAACCCCGTTCTATTCGACCTTCACCGGCCCGGCGGTCTACACCTCGGCCCAGAAGTACCAGAAGATCGAGTTCGCGAAGATCACCGACAACAAGGCCACCTTCGAGAAGAGCGCCACGGACGGTTACGTGGCCATGGTGCAGCACTATTTCACTTCGGCCTGGCTGCTGCCAGACGGCACGGCGCGCGAGAACTTCGCCCGCCGCATCGACAACAACCTGTTCTCCATCGGCGCGATCAGCACCCTGCCTGCCATCGCCCCCGGCCAGAGCCAGAAGCTGGACGCGCGCCTGTTCGTCGGCCCGCAGCTGGAGAAGGTGCTGGAAACCACAGCCCCCGGCCTGGAGCTGGTCAAGGACTACGGCTGGCTGACCATCATTGCCAAGCCGCTGTACTGGCTGCTGGAGAAGATTCACGGCTTCGTGGGCAACTGGGGCTGGGCGATCGTGCTGCTGGTGGTGCTGCTCAAGGCCGCGTTCTACTGGCTCAACGCCAGCGCCTACCGCTCAATGGCCAAGATGAAGGCCATCAACCCGCGCATCATGGAGATGCGTGAGCGCCTGAAGAGCAACCCGCAGCTGATGCAGCAGGAGATGATGAAGATCTACCGGGAGGAGAAGGTCAACCCGCTGGGTGGCTGCTTCCCGATCCTGATCCAGATTCCGGTGTTCATCGCGCTGTACTGGGTGCTGCTGTCGTCGGTGGAGATGCGCAATGCGCCCTGGATGGGCTGGATCACCGACCTCTCGACCAAGGATCCGTTCTACGTGCTGCCGTTCGTGATGACGCTGACCACGATCGTGCAGACCGCGCTGAACCCGCTGCCGCCCGATCCGCTGCAGGCCAAGATGATGTGGCTGATGCCGCTGATGTTCTCGGTCATGTTCTTCTTCTTCCCGGCCGGTCTGGTGCTGTACTGGATCACGAACAACCTGCTGACCATCGCACAGCAGGCGTACATCAACAGCAAGATGGGCGTGCCGCTGAAGATCACCAACCCGATCACCCTGTTCAAGAGCTGACCGACGGGTTGAACCATCCGATGGGCCTGCAATGCAGGCCCATTGTTTTTCCACCGTATTCTTTCGCCCATGCTCGCTGCGTCCCGTGACCCCATCGCCGCCATCGCCACCGCACCCGGTCGCGGGGCGGTGGGCATCGTGCGGGTGTCGGGCCAGGGGCTGGCGCCGTTTGTGGCGGCTTTGCTGGGGCGACTGCCCAAGGCCCGCGAGGCGAGCTACCTGCCCTTCCCTGATGCCGCCGGCCAGCCCATCGACCACGGGCTGGCGCTGTGGTTTCCTGGCCCGCATTCCTATACCGGCGAGGACGTGCTGGAGCTGCAGGGCCACGGCGGGCCGGTGGTGCTGCAGCTGCTGCTGGCGCGCTGCCTGCAGGTGGCGCAGACCGTAGGAGAGGACGGCCAGCCGCTGTTGCGCAGTCTGCGGCCAGCGCGTGCGGGTGAGTTCACCGAGCGCGCGTTCCTGAACGACAAGCTCGATCTGGCGCAGGCCGAGGCGGTGGCCGACCTGATCGACGCCAGCACCGAGGCTGCGGCGCGCAGCGCCAGCCGCTCGCTGGCGGGGGTGTTTTCCGAGCGCATCCACGCGCTGCGCGACGCGCTGGTGAACCTGCGCATGCTGGTCGAGGCGACGCTGGACTTCCCTGAGGAAGAAATCGATTTTCTGCAGAAGGCCGACGCCACCGGCCAGCTGGACCGGCTGCGCGCCGGGCTGGACGCGGTGCTGGCCGAGGCGCGCCAGGGCGCGCTGCTGCGCGACGGCCTCAAGGTGGTGATCGCCGGCCAGCCCAACGCCGGCAAGAGCTCGCTGCTCAATGCGCTGGCGGGGGCCGAGCTGGCCATCGTGACCCCCATCGCCGGCACCACGCGCGACCTGGTGCAGCAGACCATCCAGATCGAAGGCGTGCCGCTGCACGTGATCGACACCGCCGGCCTGCGCCACGGCGCCGATGTGGACGAGGTGGAGCAGATCGGCATTGAGCGGGCCTGGGGCCAGATCGAACAGGCCGACGCGGTGCTGTTCCTGCACGACCTCAGCCGCGCCGACCAGGCCGACTACCAGGCGGCCGACGCGGCGATTGCCGCCGACCTGCCATCGGGCGTCACGCTGCTGCCTGTGTGGAACAAGCGGGACCAGTGCAGCGCGGGCGCGATGCCTTTGAAGGCGCGCGCCGAGGCGGCCGGTGAACTGGTCATTTCGGCCAAGCAGGGCGAGGGCCTGGAGGCGCTGCGCCAGCGCCTGCTCGACCTGGCCGGCTGGCAGCACGCGGGCGACGGCCTGTTCATGGCCCGCGAGCGGCACCTGCAGGCGCTGCGCCGCGTGGGCGAACACCTGGCGCTGGCACACGAGCACCTGGCGGCGCAGGCCGAGCACCTGGACCTGCTGGCCGAAGAGCTGCGGTTGGCGCAGGGGGCGCTGGGCGAAATCACCGGCGAGTTCAGCGCCGACGACCTGCTGGGCGAGATCTTTTCCCGGTTCTGCATCGGGAAGTGAGCACCGGCGGACTGCTGGCTTGGGTACAAAATCTCACATTTGCACCCCCCCCACCGGCAGGCCCCGATGCGTGTTGCCGAGTTCGATACCGCCGCGACGACCACAGTCCCCACGCTGGAGGCCGAGCGCCTGCCCGTAGTGTGCGGACCCGGCGTGGCAGCCGCCCTGGCTGAGCTGGGCCGCACCGAGGACGTACACCTGTCGCCCGACAACCGGCGGCTGGCCATTGCGGGCCATCTGAGCAACCGGGTGCTGGTTCTGGGCATCAGCGTCGATTGGGGTGGAGAGGTGCCCCATGTGCGCCTGCACAGTCCCCAGCCGTTCGTCTCGCACGAGTTTTCCTACCCGCATGGCCTGTTCTGGGGCAGCGACGACACCCTGCTGGTGGCCAACCGCCAGGGGGGTGTGCCGGTGTTCCGCATCCCGCCGCCTGCGGGAGACGCGACGCCCTGCGAGCTGCAGCCCCTGCTGCGCCTTGAAACTGCGCACCCGGGGCTGGTGGAGACGCCCGGGTCCGTCAGTGCCCGTCCCCTGGGGTGCGGCTGCCTGGATGTGCTGGTCTGCAACAACTACACGCACCAGGTGACCCAGCACCTGGTGGATCTGGACGGTGTCCGACCAGGTGCTGTTGCTGGTTCACCCCTGCTGGCCCGGGGCCTGGACATCCCCGACGGGGTGGCCCACAGCCCCGATGGACGATGGATCGCCGTCAGCAACCACAACGAACATTGCGTGCGCCTGTACGACGCCAGCCGAGCGCTCGGGCCGGACGCCGAACCGGTGGCCCGCCTGCTGGGCGTCGACTATCCCCATGGCCTGCGCTTCGTGGAGAGCTCGCGGCGCATCCTGGTGGCCGATGCTGGCGCACCGTTTGTGCACGTCTACACCTGTCCCGGCGGTCGGTGGCAAGGCGATCTCTGGCACAACCACAGACTGAGAGTGCTGGACGAAGACACCTTTCTGCAGGGGCGTTCCAACCCTCAGGAGGGTGGTCCCAAGGGGCTGGACACCGACCTGCAGGGGCGTCTGATGGTGATCACCAACGAGATGGTTCCGCTGGCCTTTTTTGACTTGCGACCGCTGCTCGACCGCCTGCACGACAGCGGGCGGGCAGGCCCGGGTCGGGCCGTTGACCAGCCCGTGCAGGACACCCAGGTCTGGCGGCGCCAGGTGCAGGGGCTCGCGCGAGCCCAACGGCTCATGGAAGAGCAGTTGCGGGCGCAGACGGCCCTGGCAGAAGCCAGGGCTTCGGAACTGACGCACCGGGACGCGCTATTGGCCCAACAGCAAGACCACCTTCAGCAGGTCGAGCGGGCTCTTGAACAGACGCAGGTCGCATTGGCCGACAGCCAGCGAGGGATGGCCGAGCTCCTGGCCAGCCGGTCGTGGCGGCTGATGGCGCCGTACCGCCGGGCCGGCCGCGTGTTTCGGCGCTGGCTGGCGCGCGCCAAAGTGTGACGGGGCGTTAACAGACCCACCGCTGGCCTCCTTTGGGTAGCCATTGGGAGCCAAAGCGTAAGCAACCGTAACCATGGCTTGTACGGCCATGGCACCCGCCGTTATGGTGCGAGGATGAACGCCCGAGTTCCCACCGATGCGCGGTTCGATGTGCTGGCACTGGCGCAGGCCATGCGTGCCAGCAGCGCGCTGGACGCCGTGCCGGCGAACCTCTCGGACGCGCAATGGCAATTGCTGGGCGACTACCTGCAGCCAGTGACCCTCAGCCAGGGGCAGGTGCTCATCGAGCAGGGCGTCAAGGACCGCACGGTCTACTTTGTCGAGAGCGGCAGCCTCACCGTGCATTACGAAGACGACAAGGACCGGGTGCGCATCGCCATGGTCGGCGCGGGTTCGGTGCTGGGCGAGGGGGCGTTTTTCAGCCACCTGCCCCGCAGCGCGACGGTGAACGCCGGTGGCCACAGTCGGCTGTGGTGCCTGACCCCGCTGCGGTTCCGCGAGTTGTCCACCCGTTTCCCCGTCATCGCGCTGGAACTGACCGTGGCCATGGCCGCGGTGCTGGCCCGGCGCATGTACAACAAGCCCAAGCGCGTGGCCGTCACCTGATGCGGATGCACGACATCCGGCGTCCGGTGATGAGCGTCTGCCCCGCCGCCCCTGTCACAAGTCAACGTTCCTGAAGGCATACTCCGCCCATGTCCCTCCTACGCTGGCTGCAAGCCAAAAAGTCCGACGCCGGAGCCGCTGGCGTGCGCAAGCCCCGCCGCTCCTTTGGCCAGACCACGCTGCCCCTGATCTCCCCTCGGCGGGGACGGCGCATCCTGCGCAGGGAGCAGCTGTTTTCGGTCGTGCGCGAGTCCCTGATCCGCGCGGGCGTGCTGTCCACCAGCTACGAGTTCAAGGTGCTGGCCCTGGACTCCACGGGCGATGGCTTCCTGGTACTGATCAATCTCACGCTGCCGGCCGACGTGATGCCGGACGAGTACCTGCTGGAGATCGAGCGCTGGATCCAGGGCAGTGCCCGCTCGCGCCATTCCATGCAGGTGCAGGCGGTGTACTGGCGCCGCCAGCCCGTGCACGATCTGCGGGGGGTGGCACTCAAGGCATCGGTGGCGGCGCAGACCCGGCGCGAGAGCGCGGCGGCATCCGGTTCTGCGCGCCCGCTGGCCCCCGAACAGGTGGCGGCATTCCGCTCAGCCCTGGAGACCCCGGCGTTGCCTGCACACCGCATGGAGGCTCCGGCCGTGGCCCAGATGGAGCAACCGCCGGAAGTCCACAGCGATTTCGCCGGACTGAGCGAAACCCAGTACGGCAGGCTCTGACCAGGCCAGCCGGGCCACGCTCAGTGGCCTTCGAAATGCACCAGCGTGAAGAGGGGCAGGCCGGTGTCGAGCAGTTTGCGTGAACCGCCGAGTTCCGGCAGGTCCACGATGGCGGCTCCTTCGATCACCTCGGCCCCCAGTTTCTCCAGCAGGCGGCGGCCAGCCATCATGGTGCCGCCGGTGGCGATGAGGTCGTCGATCAGCAGTACACGGTCACCGGTCTTCACCGCGTCGGTGTGCAGTTCGACCGTGGCGCTGCCGTATTCGAGCTCGTAGGTCTCTTCGACCGTGGTGAAGGGCAGCTTGCCTTTCTTGCGGATCGGCACGAAGCCGACACCCAGCTCGTAGGCCAGCACCGAACCGATGATGAAACCGCGGGCATCGAGCCCGGCCACCACCGACGGCCGCAGCGACGGGTCCATGTAGCGGTGCACGAAGGTGTCGATCAGCACCCGGAAGACCCGCGGGTCCTGCAGCAGCGGCGTGATGTCGCGGAACTGCACGCCCGGCGCGGGCCAGTCGGGCACGGTGCGGATGTGGCTCTTGAGGAAGGCGGTGGTGTCCATGGAAGCCATTATGAAGACACCACCGCGGCGCTCAGGCGACGGGCTTGAACTGGTAGCCGCTGCCCGCGGTCTCGATGGTGCCGAAGGCCGGGAACGGGAAGTGGTAGCCGCCGGCCATCACCTTGTCCTTGACCAGCATGTCGAACACGCGGCGGCGGGTCTGGCGGGCCATCTCGGCGTCCATGTCGAACTGCACCGCCCAGTCCGGGCTGCGCGCGAACAGTGAGGGCACGTTGGTGAGGTCGGCCACGTACATGAACCTCTGCCCCTCGGACTGCACCGACACCATGCTCATGCCCGGTGTGTGGCCGAACGCCGCCTCGGCCTTGATGCCAGGCGCGAGCTCCTGGCCGGGCTCGTACTTCACCAGGATGTCGGCCGGCAGGCTGCCGATGACCTTGCGAGCGTTCTCGAAGGCGCCTTTGGCGGCCGGAGGGGCCGCGTTCATCTTGGCGTCGTCGAACCAGAAGGCGTGTTCAGGTGCCGGCACGTGCACCTTGGCCTTGGGGAATGCCAGCGAGCCGTCCTTCTTGCGCAGACCGTTGATGTGGTCGCCGTGGTAGTGGCTGATGACCACGTGGTCGATGTCTTCGGGCTTGAATCCCGCGGCCGCCAGCTGCGCCGCGAGCTTGCCGGTGGTCGGCGGCCCGTTGTCGGCAAAGCCGGTGTCCAGCAGGAAGCGCCCCGCCGGGCTGACCACCAGGAAGGGTGTGAACGGGATGTCCACATAGTCGGTGGGCAGGTTCTGCGAGGCCAGCAGCGACTTGACCTGCTCCAGCGGCACGTTGCGCACGAACTCCTCGCCCAGCGGGCGGCGCAGCGCACCGTCATTGAGCGCGACCACCTCCATCGCGCCCAGTTTCATGCGCTTGACGCCGTTGGCCGGCAGTGTGGGCGGGCCAAAGTTCGGCGTGGCCTGCTGCGACCACACGGATGAAAAGGTCAGGGCGGTGGCGCCGGCCATGCCGGCACCCAGGAAAGCGCGTCGATCCATCTGCAAATCCTCTGGTGGGTTGAAAGAAGATGCGATGTCAGCGCCGCCAGAGGGTTCCCGGTGGACGGATTGGGGGAAACCCGGAGGCTCAGCCGCCGCCCAGCAGCTTTTCTTCGGCCAGGGCCAGTGCGGGTGCCTTGCCGCTGAGCACCAGGGTGTCACCGCCGTCGAGCACTGTGCCGTCGTCGAACGGTGTGTTCTGGCCCCCGGCGCGCCGCAGGCTGGCCACGCGCACGCCCATGGCTTCCAGCGCCACGCTGCCCAGCGTGCGGCCCACCTTGCGACCTCCCGGCGGGATCGTCACCGTCGACAGCCGCTCGTGTTCGACCTCCTCCACGCTGTCGTCGTCGGCGCCGTGGAAGTAGCCCTTGAGCAGGTTGTAGCGGGCGTCGCGCTGGTCCTGCACCACCCGGATCACGCGCCGCATCGGCACGCCCACCAGTGCCAGCGCGTGGCTGGCCAGCATCAGGCTGGCCTCGATGGCCTCGGGCACCACCTCGGTGGCGCCCGCCGCGCGCAGCCGGCCGTCGTCGACGTCGTCGATGGTGCGCACCACCACCGGCACCTGGGGCGCGTGCTCGTGCGCATGGTGCAGCACCTTGAGCGCGCTGGCGGTCTCGATGTAGGTGATGACCACTGCGCTGGCGCGGTGCAGGCCGGCGGCCATGAGCGCCTGCAGGCGCGCAGCGTCCCCGAACACCACCGAGTGGCCGGCAGCCGCGGCCTGGCGCACGCGGTCGGGGTCCAGGTCCAGCGCCATGTAGGGAATGCCTTCGGCCTCCAGCAGCCGGGCCAGGTTCTGGCCGCAGCGACCGTAGCCGCAAATGATCACGTGCTTGTCGGCGTTGATGGAGCGGCGCGCGATGCTGGTCATCTGCACCGACTGCATCAGCCAGTCGCTGCCCACCACGCGGGTGACGATGTCGTTGGTGTACTGGATGATGAAGGGCGTGGCGAGCATGGAGATCACCATGCTCGCGAGGATGGGGTTGAACAGCGCCGGCGGCACCAGCTGGTGCCGCCCGGCCAGCGAGAGCAGCACCAGGCCGAACTCGCCGGCCTGGCACAGGTAGAGGCCGGTGCGCAGGGCAGTGCCCATCGGTGCGCCGAACAGCCGCGTCAGGCTGGTGATCATGGTGATCTTGAACGCCAGCGACAGCGACAGCAGCAGCAGCACGAGGGGCCAGCGTTCCAGCACCAGGCGCCAGTCCAGCAACATGCCGATGGTGATGAAGAACAGGCCCAGCAGCACATCGTGGAACGGCCGGATGTCGGTCTCCACCTGGTGCTTGTATTCGGTCTCCGAGATCAGCATGCCGGCGACGAAGGCGCCCAGCGCCAGCGACAGGCCGGCGTGTTCGGTCATCCAGGCCAGACCCAGGGTGATGAGCAGCAGGTTGAGCATGAACAGCTCGTCGCTCTTGCGCCGCGCCACCAGGGTCAGCCACCAGCGCATCAGCTTCTGCCCGCCGGTCAGCAGGATGCCCAGCAGCACTGTGGCCTTGAGCAGGGCGATGCCCAGCGCCTTGAACAGCTCGTCGGGCGGTGAGCCAAGCGCCGGGATCAGCACCAGCAGCGGCACCACGGCCAGATCCTGGAACAGCAGGATGCCGACCACCCGTTTGCCATGCTCGGACTCCAGCTCCAGCCGCTCGGCCACCATCTTGATCACGATGGCGGTGCTGCTCATGGCCATCACGCCGCCCAGGGCCAGCGCCATCTGCCACTCCATCTTCCACCAGGTCGGCAGGAACCAGCCCAGCGCCAGTGAGGCCAGGGTGGTGAGCAGCACGGTCAGCACCACCTGGGACAGGCCCAGCCCGAACACGTGGCGCTTCATGGCGCGCAACTTGGGCAGGCTGAACTCCAGCCCGATCACGAACATCAGGAACACCACGCCGAACTCCGCCAGATAGCGCAGGCCCTGAGAGTTCTGGGCCAGCGCCAGTGCGTTCGGACCGATCACCACGCCGACCACCAGGTAGCCCAGCATGGGCGGCAGCCGCAGCATGCGACAGCCGACCACTCCCAGCACGGCCGCCAGCAGGTACAGCAGGGTGATGTCCAGTGAATTCATGCTCTCCGATGGTAATGGGTGCCCCACGCGATAATCCGCCCATGAGCACGGCCCTTTCCACAGATGCCACGCGCCTGCTGGCGATGGCGCGCGAGACCCTTCAGATCGAGGCCGAGGCGGTGACGGCGCTGGCCGGCCGGCTGGACGAGCGCTTTGCCGATGCGGTGCGCTGCCTGCTGTCCTGCACCGGCCGGGTCGTGGTCACCGGCATGGGCAAGAGCGGCCACATCGGCCGCAAGCTCGCCGCCACCCTGGCCTCGACCGGCACACCGGCCATGTTCGTGCACCCCGCCGAAGCCAGCCATGGCGACCTGGGCATGATCACGCCCGTCGACGTGGTGCTGGGCATCAGCAACAGCGGCGAGAGCGACGAGCTGTCGGCCATCCTGCCGCTGATCAAGCGCATGGGCGTGCCCCTGATCGCCTTCACCGGTCGGCTGGACTCCACCCTGGCGCGCCATGCCGATGTGGTGCTGGACACCGCGGTCGCCCGCGAGGCCTGCCCGCACAACCTCGCGCCCACGGCCAGCACGACCGCGCAGCTGGCGCTGGGCGACGCGCTGGCCGTGGCGCTGCTGGACGCCCGGGGCTTCAAGGCCGACGACTTCGCCCGCTCCCACCCGGGCGGGTCGCTGGGGCGCAAGCTGCTGACCCATGTCAGCGACGTGATGCGCAGCGGCGACGACGTGCCGCGCGTGACCGCCGACGTGCCCCTGATGGGCCTGATGCGCGAGATGAGCGCCAAGGGGCTGGGCATGAGCGCGGTGGTCGACGCCGCCGGGCAGGTGCTGGGTATCTTCACCGACGGCGACCTGCGGCGGGTCATCGAGCGCACCGGCAACAGCACCGACCTGCGGGCGCTGAGCGCCGGGGACGTGATGCATCCGAACCCGCGCACCGTGCGCGCCGACGCGCTGGCCGTGGAGGCCGCCGACCTGATGGAAGCCAGCCGCATCACCAGCGTGCTGGTCGTCGACGACATCGGTGCGCTGGTGGGTGCCCTCAACAGCAACGACCTCATGCGGGCCAAGGTCATCTGAGCCGGCCACCCGTTAGCATTGCCGGATGTCCGTGAACCTGCCGCCCCTGCGCCCTGTGCTGAACTTTGATCCCGAGCTGCTGCTGCGGGCGCAGCCGGTGCGCGTGGTGTTTTTCGATGTCGACGGGGTGCTCACCGACGGCGGCCTGTATTTTGGCGAGTCGGGCGAAGCGCTCAAGCGCTTTCACACCCTCGATGGCCATGGCATCAAGCTGCTGCAGCGCGCGGGCATCACGCCGGCCGTCGTCAGCGGCCGCGACTCCCTGGCGCTGCGGGCCCGCCTGTCCGCGCTGGGTGTGCGCCACACGCGCTTTGGCACCGAGGACAAGCGCCCGGCCGCCGAAGCCATCCTGGCCGAGCTGGGCCTGGACTGGTCGGCCGCAGCCGCCATGGGTGACGACTGGCCGGATCTGCCCATGCTGCGCCGCGTGGCCTTCGCCTGCGTTCCACCGACCGCCCATCCCGAGGTGCTGGCGCTGGCCCACCATGTGACGCAGCGCCTGCCGGGTGCCGGCGCGGTGCGCGAGCTGTGCGACCTGCTGCTGGTGGCGCGGGGCGCCTATGCGGCGGAGCTGGAGGCGGCGGCGCGATGAACACCGCAACCCTGCCGGCGACCTCTTCTGGCCGCCACAGCTTCTCGCGCTGGTGGGACCGCATGTCCATCTACCTGCCCGTGCTGCTCATGATGCTGCTGGCGCTTGCCTCGTACTGGCTGTTGCGGGCAACGCCGATTCCGGAAGAGCCCGGTCCCAAGCCCGAGGTGACCCACGAGCCCGATTACTTCATGCAGCGCTTCTCGGTCAAGGTGTTCGAGCCGAACGGGGCGCTGAAGACCGAGCTGTACGGCACGGCGGCGCGGCACCACCCTGACGTCGGAACCCTGGTGGTGGATGCCGCCCGCGTGCGCTCCTTCGGGCAGCAGCGCCAGCTCTCCACCGCCACGGCCCGGCAGATCACCAGCAACGACGAAGGCACGGTGTTTGTGCTGGAGGGCAATGCCGCCGTGGTCCGTCAGGCTGGCAAAGGCGCCGACGGGCAACCGCTGCCGCGGCTGGAGTTCCACGGCGAGTACCTGCGGGTGAGCACCGAGCCGGAGCACATCATGTCCGACCAGCCCGTGCTGCTGGTGCGCGATCAGGACCAGATCACGGCCGACAACCTCGACTATTCGGGCGACGCCCGTGTGGCGGTGCTCACCGGCCACGTGCGCGCCCTGTTCGCCCCCCGCCCATGAGCGGTACGCCGGCCACCAGCGCGCCGCTGGCCTTCATCACCGGCGCTTCCAGTGGCATCGGTCAGGCGCTTGCCTTGCGCTGTGCCCGCGCCGGCTACCGGCTGGCCCTGGTGGCCCGGCGCAGTGAGGAGCTGCAGGCCTGGGTGGATGCGCAGGGCTGGGATGCCCAGCGCTGCCGCGTCTACCGCGCCGATGTGGCCGACATTGACAGCATCGTGCAGGCGGGCCAGAGTTGCCTGGAGCAGCAGGGCGTGCCCGAGGTGGTCGTGGCCAACGCCGGCATCAGCATCGGCATGGACACGGCCGAGCACGACGACCTGGCGGTGATGGAGCGCACCTTCGCCACCAACAACACCGGTATGGCCGCCACCTTCCACCCCTTCGTGGCGCTCATGCGCGAGCGAGGCAGCGGGCGGCTGGTTGGCATCGCCAGCGTGGCGGCGATCCGGGGTCTGCCGGGACACGGCGCCTACTGCGCCAGCAAGGCCGCTGTGGTGGCCTATTGCGAAAGCCTGCGCGGCGAATTGCGGGGCAGTGGCGTGCGGGTGGTGACCCTGCTGCCGGGCTACGTGGACACGCCGCTGACCCGCGAGAACCGCTATGCGATGCCGTTTCTGCTCAGCCCCGAGGTGTTTGCCGACCGGGCCTTCGCCGCGATCGAGGCTGGCAGCAGCTACCGCGTCATTCCCTGGCAGATGGGGGTGGTGGCCAAGCTGTTGCGGCTGCTGCCCAACGCCTGGTTCGATCGGCTGCTGGCCGGGCGTGCGCGCAAGCATCGGCAGGGCCATGGCAAGCCTGCGTCCTGACGCTGTTGACTCACGCGGCAACCCGGCATGAAAAAGCCCCTCGTCGAGGGGCTTTTGTCTGGGGCCGCAGGCCTGTGCGGTGCACCGGCCTGCCTGCGGGGAATCAGTAACCGCCGCGACCGCCACCGCCTTCGCGACGGCCACCGTTGCCGTAGGGGCTGCGGAAGCCGCCATCGCCGCCACCACCACCGCCGTAGCCGCCTTCACGACGGCCTCCGCCGAAACCACCGCCACCGGAGCGGGGGGGGCGCGGTTCCATGGGACGGGCTTCGTTGACCACGAGGCTACGACCACCCAGCGACTGGCCGTTCATGCCCTGGATGGCGGCCTGTGCCTCGGCATCGCTGCCCATCTCGACAAAGCCAAAACCCTTGGAGCGACCGGTGTCACGTTCCATCATCACCTTGGCGCTGTTGACAGAGCCAAAGGCGCTGAAGGACTGTTGCAGGTCTTCGTCGCGCACGGTGTAGGGCAGGTTGCCCACGTACAGTTTGTTGCCCATGGTCGGGACTCCTAGAAACACTGAAAAAGATAGCGATGGAGCCCCGGCAGCAAACAATTCTGTAGCACGCGAAACCAACCGATCACTTGTTTTGCGCGCGTTTTGGACGCTCGCCGGGCCATTATGCGCCGTTTGTCCGAAAGCAAGTTCTTTTTTTGGGGGTGCGTCAAGCCGCCTACGGCGCTGGTGCGCATTTGCAACACCAGACCTCCGCCAGGGCCCCGCAGCGCGACAGAACATGGGCGCCGGCCTTCCCTCTATACTGTTTCCCAGCGCCGATTTGTCCGGATTGCGGGCGCTTTACAAATACCGCTAAAGGGGGGACTCCCGGTCTCGCACCTTGCGGCACCGGGATTTCTGTTTTTGGGGCTTTGCCAGCCCCCGAGGTGAACCACCGTGATCGTCACACCACAAACCCAGCGCTTCGATGAGCCCCTGCCGCTGCGGAGCGGCGCGGTCCTGCCGGCCTATGAGCTGGTCTATGAAACCTACGGCACCCTCAACGCCGATCGGTCCAACGCCGTGCTGATCTGCCACGCCCTGAACGCCAGCCACCACGTGGCCGGTCTCCATGCCGACGAGCGTGGCCAGCCGATCGCGCGCAGCGAAGGCTGGTGGCACAACATGATCGGCCCGGGCAAGGCGGTGGACACCAACCGCTGGTTCGTGATCGGCGTGAACAACATCGGTTCCTGCTTCGGCAGCACCGGTCCGACCCACACCAACCCGGCCACCGGTCAGCCCTGGGGGGCCGACTTTCCGGTGGTGACGGTGGAGGACTGGGTCGACGCCCAGGCCCGGCTGCTGGACGTGCTGGGCATCGGGCAGCTCGCCGCCGTCATGGGTGGCAGCCTGGGGGGCATGCAGACGCTGTCCTGGACGCTGCAATACCCCGAGCGCGTGCGCCACGCGGTGGTGGTGGCCAGCGCGCCCAACCTCACGGCCGAGAACATTGCGTTCAACGAGGTGGCGCGCCGCGCCATCGTCACCGACCCGGACTTCCACGGCGGCCATTACCTGCGCGCCGGCACGCTGCCGCGCCGCGGCCTGCGCATCGCCCGCATGATCGGCCACATCACCTACCTGAGCGACGACGTGATGAACGAGAAGTTCGGGCGGACGCTGCGGGCCGCCGACGGCGAGGACCCGACCGCCGCGGCCGAACTGGCTTACCGCTACTCCACGCAGGACGTGGAATTCCAGATCGAGAGCTACCTGCGCTACCAGGGCGACAAGTTCAGCGAGTACTTCGACGCCAACACCTACCTGCTCATCACCCGCGCGCTGGACTACTTCGACCCGGCCCGCGAGTTCGACGGCAACCTCAGCGCCGCCCTCGCCCGTGCGAAGGCCAAGTTCCTGCTGGTGAGCTTCACCACCGACTGGCGCTTCTCGCCCGCGCGCTCGCGCGAGATCGTCAAGGCCCTGCTGGAGAACCGGCGCGACGTGAGCTACGCCGAGATCGACGCGCCGCACGGGCACGACGCCTTCCTGCTCGACGACCCGCGCTACCACGCGGCCGTGAAGGGCTACTTTGAACAGACCATCGCCGGAGGTGTGCAATGAGCGAACGCCACCTGCTCGAATCCATCGCCCGGCTGGTGCCGCCGGGCTCGCGCGTGCTCGACCTCGGTTGCGGCGACGGCGCCTTGCTGGCCCATCTGCAGGCCACCCGCCAGTGCAGCGGCTATGGCGTCGAGATCGACGACGCCAAGGTGCACGCCTGCATCCGCCGGGGGGTCAACGTGCTGCAGCTGAACCTGGAAGACGGCCTCTCCATGTTCGGGGACGACGCCTTCGACGTGGTGCTGCAGATCGACACCCTGCAGCACCTGCGCAATGCCGAGACCATGTTGCGCGAGACCGCGCGCGTGGGCCGCATCGGCATCGTGGCCTTTCCCAACTTCGCACACTGGCCCAACCGGCTGGCGGTGCTGCAGGGCCGCATGCCCGTGACCCGTCGGCTGCCCTACCAGTGGTACGACACGCCCAACATCCGCGTCGGCACCTACGCCGATTTCGAGGTGCTGGCGCGCAGCTGCGGCCTGACGGTGGACGACAGCTTCGGCCTGCAGGAGGACCGCGAGGTGCGCTTCGCGCCCAACCTGCTGGCCAGCACGGCGGTCTTCAAGTTCTCCAACTGAGTCACCGGTTCACTGGCCGGCGGGCGCCGGCTCAGGCCGCGCTTTCGCGCGCCGCATCCTGCGCGAAGTCGGCCGTGCCCACGTCGGGCGCCTGTGTCCAGAACGGGTAGATCTCGGCAAACGTGGCCCGGATGTCGGCCAGCGGCAGGTCGTCGAACTGCCCGCGCTCGTTCACATACTCCATGTGCCGCTGCCCCGCGCGGTCGTAGGGGTGGTAGAGCGAGTCGCCGATGCCGTCGAACTCCAGCGGCAGCAGGCCGAATTTCTCGCACAGCGAGAGGTTGAAGGCCGGCGTCGCCTTGCGCCAGGCGCCGTCCAGCCAGAGCGCGGTGTAGCCGTGCCAGGCGAAGACGTCGGTTTTCATGGTCTGGCGCAGCCGCTCGGTCGAGAGGTGGTTGCGCACGTCGGCAAACCCCAGCCGGGCCGGAATGCCCGCGGCGCGCGCCACCGCCGCCAATGCCACCGCCTTGGGCACGCACCAGCCAAACCCCTGCAACAGCGCCGTGCTCGCCCGCATGCCCGGTGCCGACAGGTCGATGCGGTAGGGGTCGTAGCGCAGGCGGTCGCGCACCGCCAGGTACAGCGAGACCGCCCGCTCGCGCTCGGTCTGGCCGGTGGCGTGTTCGCGCGCAAAGGCCGTCACGGCGGGGTGGTCGCTGTCGATGGCGGCGGTGGGGACGAGGGCGGTGGTGAGGTCCATGGCCGTCTTGTACCAGAGCCTGTTGCGTCACGGGGTAGCGCTTGTGACGGACCTGGTGACACATCGGGTGACCGAAAAGCATTCACTTCATATGCGGCCGCAAAAGCCGCTTTTTTTGCCCTATAGGCCTCGGGGTAATTGCCGATAGTGAACAGGACGACGACGCACCGGATGTCTGGCGCGTGTCTGTGAGCCGTTGACAACAGTGGCTCGTTGCATGAAAGCGGTCCATGAACAAGAGCTTTTCGTTTGGTATTGCACGCCGCCTCTACGCGCTCAGCATCGTGATATCGCTGGCGCTGGTGGCGCTGGCGGGCTTTGCCTATTTCAATCTGCAGGAGGCCTACAGCAAGGCCGAGCAGACGGCCACAGTGCGTGTGCCGCAGCGCACGGCGATGGCCGATCTGGAGCTGGGCATCACCCGGGTGTCACTGCAATTGCGTCACGCCATGCTCTCGCGCACGCCACAGGAGCTGGATGACACGATGGCCGACATCGGTGCCAAGCGGCAGCTCATTGCAAAGATCATGGGCGACTACGAGAAAAGTCTCTTCACCGAAAGAGGCAAGGCCCAGTTCGCCCCACTGCCACCGCTGATGGACAAGTTCTGGAGGATCGGTGAAGAGAACATTGCGCTGATCAAGAACGGGCAGAGGGCCGAGGCGTTCGCCTTCCTTGTGGACAAGACCATCCCGGCGCGCAACGAGCTGCTCAAGGCGATCTCCGAGGGCGTGAAGTACCAGGAGGAGGCGCTGGGTGACGATATCCGCACCATCGAGAGCCGGGTCCACACAACGTCCACCGCGCTGCTCGTGCTGGTGGCGCTCATCGCCATCGGCCTGCTGGCGTTCTCCATCTGGGTGGGTGGGCAGCTGCGGCGTCGTGTGGCGCTGGCCCAGGCCACGGCCGAGCGGGTGCGGGACGGAGACCTGAGCACCTCGGTGCGCGATCACGGGCGCGACGAGTTCTCGCCGCTGCTGGCCGCTCTGGACGAGATGCAGTCTTCGCTGTCTCGTGTGGTGGCCGATGTGCGCGGCAGTGCCGAGAGCGTGGCCACCACCAGCACCCAGATTGCCCAGGGGAACGAAGACCTCTCAGGGCGCACCGAGCAGCAAGCCGCGGCGCTGGAGGAAACCAACTCCAACACCACTGCACTGGGCGCGACGGCCCAGCAGAACGCCGACAGCGCGCACCAGGCCAGCCAGCTGGCGGCCAGTGCGAGTGGCGTGGCCCAGCAGGGCGGGCAGGTGGTGAGTCAGGTGGTCGAGACCATGAAGGACATCAACGAGAGCAGCCGAAAGATCAACGACATCATCGGTGTGATCGACAG
>NZ_BCTF01000039.1 GCF_001571145.1 Hydrogenophaga flava NBRC 102514 | reverse complement strand
TTGCGTGCAGCGCACCGTCGGTCTGCTCCGTTCCTGCGACCGTCACCATTCCGGCGGGCAGTCCAAGTGTGACATTCCAGGTAACTGGCGTGGGTGTGGGCGATACCACCGTCACGGCCACCGCCGCGGGACACACCACCGCGCCCGACCTGTCGATCCGCACCGTGGATCCTCAGCTGGTATTCAGCGGGCCATCCAACACCAACGTGGGGGGGCAGTCCAACTTCTCCGTGAGACTGTCGGTGACGGGCTCCGCCTATCCGTCAAATCAGACAGCGATTGCACCGATGCCAGTGGCCTTCACCAGCAGCTCACCCGGTGTGGCCACGGTTCCGGCGACTGCAACGATTGCTTCCGGAAGCAACAACACGTCCACGCTCCAACTCACCGGTGTCGCCCCAGGCACGACCACTGTGACGGCCAGCGGTACCGGCATGCTCAGCGCCACCTCTGCGGTGGTGACGGTGGCACCTTGAGGGCGTGACCATGACATCCACATTCACTTCACGCTTCATGGCTCCCATGTCCAACCCTTGGATTCGCCGCTCGGCGATTGCAGCGGCGGCCATTCTGCTGTCGGCCCATGTGCTAGGTGGCACGCTCACGATCGACGATGGTGTGGTCATCAAGTTCGGTGCGGACGCACAACTGGTGGTGCGTGATCGCCTAGTACCCGGCAAAGACGTCACGCTGACCAGCCAGAAAGACGACAGCGTCGCAGGACCTTCTGCGCACGCGGCCCAGACGCCAGCCTCTGGCGACTGGCGTGGCCTGCGCATAGAAAAGTCCGCAGGCGGCTTTGGCAGCTTTGCGCTCAACGGATGGACTGTGCGCTACGCCGGGGAAGCCGTGACGGTTCGCGGATGGAGTCCAGGTCTTCAGTTTCTCCACGTGAGCGACAGCGATGTCGGCCTGTTCCTGCTGGACGGCGCGCAGCCTGCGGTCTCGGGCTCAAGTTTTCTGCGCAATGGCACCGGTCTGCTGGCCAATGGCAGCGGCACCGCCTCCATCACCGGTTCGCAGTTCGTTGGCAACCGCGTCTGGGGGGTGAACAACCAGACGCCCAGTGTGATCCTCAATGCCCGCAACAACTGGTGGGGGCACTCTTCCGGCGCCAGAGATACCGTGGGCAACCCGCAAGGCCAGGGCGATGCGGTGAGCACCGGAGTGGACCATGGGGCGCCCACCGCGGCGGCGCCCATGCTCAACCCTTCCCTCCGGCTGGCCCAGCCGTCGGCCTACTACGCCCAGCGCAATGTGCTGTTCGATGTGGTCTGCGTCAACGCCAGCGAGTACCGCGTTGCCGAAGGTGGCGCTTTTGCCGGCGTGGCATTCCAGTCGCTCACCAATGAGCGAGCCCAGACCGAGCTGACCCTGTCGGCTGGAGATGGACTCAAGGCCGTCAGCGCACAGTGCCGCAACGCCGCAGGGACCATCGTTTCTGCCAGCTTGGTGGGAGGGGTTCGCATCGACGCTGAGGCCCCTCAACTGGCCCTCAGCAGCCCGTCCGCCGGCAGCGTGATCAGCCAGTCGATCAGCATCGAGGCCAGCGCCAGCGACGGAGGCGGCATTGCTCAAGTGGTGTTTTATGTGAATGGCACCGTCAGGTCGACCGACGCGTCGCCGCCGTACAGCTTCGCGTGGAACGTCGACGGCGAAGCCGATGGACCCTACAACCTGCGCGCCGTCGCCACCGACAACGTCGGGCGGACCACAGAGCAGAGCGTTGACGTGACCCTGGCCCGCACGCCCCTGGGGCCCGACACGCAAGGACCCGAAGTCGGCAACGTTCGCCTGGGCTCGATGGCGCTGGCCAATGGGGCGGTGATCTCTGCGAACAGCTCGGTGACCTTCACCGCCAGCGACCGCAGCGGCATTGCCCGTGCCGAGTTGCTGCTTGATGGCGTGGTGGCCGCCGCTGCCACCGGCACCAGCAGCTTCAGCGCAGCGCTGAACATTGCTGCAGTGGCCAATGGCAGCCACACCCTGGCGGTGCGGGTGGTGGACTCGCTGGGCAATGTCACGGAGCAAAGCTACTCGGTGACGGTCTCCCACGCGGCGCCCGCTGCTCCGACGCTCTCGGAGCCCACCAACGGCCTCGTGACCCGACTGTCTTCCCTGACGGTGTCCGGCACCGCGCCGGCGGGTGCCAGCGTGCAGGTTCTTCGTGGCGGTCAGGTGCAAGGTGCCGCCGTGGTGGCCGGCAGCAACGGCCGATTCACGACGACCATCGATCTGCAGCCCGGCGCCAACCTGATCCAGGCCCAGGCCAGCAACACCCACGGCACCAGCGCCCTGTCCGCGGGCGTGACGGTCACGCGCGACACCTCGGTTCCCGCGGGTCCGACCAACCTGGCGGCTGCGGCCCTCACAGGTGGTCCGGTCCGGCTGACCTGGACGCGTTCGACCGACGCCAATGTGGTGGGTTACCACGTCTACCGCTCCGCCGCAGCGTTCGCGCTGATCGGTGAGGCCACCAAGGCCAATGGCAGCGTGGTCACGGCCAACACCTACGAGGACCTCCCGCCCAGCGATGGCTCCTGGACCTACCGTGTGGTGGCGGTCAATGCCGCAGGGACGCCGTCGGAGCCTACCAACGCGGCCAGTGCCACCGCCGACTCCAGGGCGCCCGAAGCGGTGTCCATCGTCTACACCACCTCGGGCAAGACCGACCCCGCGACCGGCGCCTTCGGCCAGGGGAGGGTGGACCTGGTGCTCACCACCAGCGAGCCGCTGCAGACCACACCCTATCTGTCGGTGGTGCCCCAGGGCGGCAGCCCCATCACCGTCAACCTGAGCAAGACGGGCGACACCGCCTACCAGGGCAGCTTCCTGGTCTCGGGCAACACACCTTCCGGTGTGGCCGATGCCCTGTTCTCTGCCCGGGACGCCGTGGGCAACCGGGGCACGCTGGTTCGCGCCGGTGCCACCCTGCGGATCGACACCCAGGGGCCGGTGCTCTCGTCCATCGTGCTGACGCCCGCGGCGCCGATTCGCAATGAGGGCACGCCGACGCTGGGAGCGGTGTTCACCTTCAGCAAGCCGCCGGCTGCCACGCCCCAGCTGCGCTACCTGCTCTCGGGTGCCGGCCGCACCGCGGTGGACCTGAGCCTCAGCGCCACCAGCGCCACCACCTACAGCGCCAGCTTCACCCTGCCGGCCGACGCAGGCCAGGGCGCGCCCGAGACGCTGAGCTTCCGCCACACCGCCAGGGACGCACTGGACAACGTCTCCAGCCAGGTGGTCGCGTTCAACCAGTTCCAGGTGTACCAGGGCGATCTGCCACCGCTGGACGTGCCGATCGGGCTGACCGCTCGGGCGCAACCGGGCGGCAAAGTCCGTCTGAGCTGGCAAGCCGTGGAAGGCGCGAGCAGCTACCAGATCTACCGCCGTGCCCCGGGTCAACCGGCGCTGGAAGCGCTGGCGCGCAACGCCGGCACCCAGTACGAGGACAGCACGCCCGCCGACGGCCTCTACCACTACGCGGTGGCCACCGTGCGGCAGGTCAACGGGCAGGAAAGCCTCTCGGGCCAGAGCGCGCCGGTCAGCGTCACCACCATCGCCAACGCACCGGGCGCGCCACAGAACCTCACGCTCACGCTCACAGGTCAGGGCATCTACGCCGCCTGGCAGGCCCCGCTGGCCAGCCAGGTCGACCACTACCGTCTGTACCGCGCCAGCGGCACCGCCATCAACAGCATCGAGGGGCTGACGCCGATCAAGAACCTAGTCAAGCTGAACCAGACCTACGACACCAGCCCCTCGCCCACGCAGGGAGCCTATGTGGTGACGGCTGTTGACGCCGCGGGCAACGAGTCGGCCCTCTCCAACTCGGCCTACCTCAACGCCAGCCTGCTGCCTGTGCGCAACCTGCGGGTGGAGCAACTGGGCAACGCGCTGCCGGTCGTGTCCTGGAATGCGCCCAACGGCAACGTCGCCGGTTACAAGGTCTATGTCGGCCCTGAAAACGCGCAACTGCTGCTCACCCCGGCGCCCATCACCGCCACCCGGTTTGAAGACACCGGGTTCACCTCGGGCGGCCGGCGCTACACGGTGGCCACCGTGGACGCCAATGGTGTCGAGCTGGCCAGCACCGTGGTGCTGCCCAGCATGCACAGCCAGATCGCATCCGGCCTGCCCCTGCTGCGGGGTGTGATGAACAAGGTCCAGGTGCAGGTCTCCAACACCTCTGCGCAGACCTTGTCTGGCGTCACCGCCCTGGTGCGTGTGCCGGTCGATGCGCAGTCGACCCAGTTCAGGGACCACCGCTCCAGCGCCTTCAGCCTGGCGCCCAACGAGACCCGCCTGGTGCCGGTGGTCGTGGGCGGCTATGCCGAGTTGCCCGGTGCGCCAGTAGCGCTGGTGGGCATCGACATGGCGCCGGAGGACGGCCCTGCCGTCACCATGGCCCGCAACCAGACCGTGGCGGTGGGGGAGGGCGCTCTCGTGGTGGGCATGTCCACCGAATCGTTCACGCGCGGCGCCACCGGCCAGGTCAAGCTCACCATTGAAAACACCACCGAGGTGGACGTTGAGCTGCTGACCGCCACCGGCAACGGCGCCAACCACTCCAGCGAACTGCGCTTCAAGATCCTGGATGCCGACGGCAACGTGCTGGCCACACAGCCCTACAAACAGTCCTTGGGCGCCAACGTGGTGACCTTGACCAGTGGTCAGACGGTGGCCCGCATTCCTGCAGGCAGCAGCTATGTGTCCGACGTGTTCGAGCTGAACGTGCCGGGCGCCAGCCCCAACAGCATCCGGGTCAAGCTGGAAGTGGACAAGCTGCGCTACCACAGCGGCCAGACGGACGAGATCCAGATCACCGGCCGCGGTTCGGAGAAGACGGTCTCGTCGGGGGAAACCACCTACTTCGGCGAGGTCACCAACGTCACGCCGGTCAGCTCCTTCGGCGACCAGGACATCGTCATCACGGGCCGCGCCATCGAGCGCAGAAGCGCGGCGCCCATGCCCAATGCCCGCCTCAAGCTGGTGCTCAACCAGCAGGGCTTCGAGCGCAGCTTCCAGGTGCTGACGGACAGCGCCGGGGTGTTCAGCTACACCTTCAAGCCCACGGTCACCGACGCCGGCCTGTTCAAGGTCAGCGCGGTGCACCCCGACATCACCGACCGGCCGGAGCAGCGCAACTTCACCATCAACCGGGTCACGGTGTCGCCCGCCTTGTCCAGGCTCAACCTGCCCAAGAACTACCCCTTCAGCATCCCGTTCAAGGTCACGGCGGGTGCGGGCACCTCGGCCACTCACCTGCGCCTGACGCTGGACGCCGTGAACCAGCCCACCGGCCAGATCCCTGCGGGCGTCACGGTGGAGCTGAACGCCCCGGTCAACGTGGTCGAGCGCCAGACGGTCAATATCCCGGCCATCTTCAGCGCCACCCATGAGGCCCAGCCCAGTGGCGCGCTCATCTTCCACGTGGTGGCCGACGAAAGTCCCAACACCCCGCTGGGCGTCGTCCGGGTGGACTACACCCTGTCCGAAGCCACGCCGTACCTGGTGAGCACACCCGGTTTCGTGGAAACAGGGCTGGCCCAGGGCGCCTCGCAGATCGAATCGGTCGCCATCAAGAACAGCGGTCTACAGGAAGCCATCAACCTGCAGTTCAGCCTGAGCCGGCCCGACGGCAGCGCCGTGCCCTCCTGGGTGGCCATCGCCAGCCAGGCCAATGGCAGCCTGCCGGTGGGCGAGACGCGCACGGTGGACCTGTCGTTCGCGCCTGCGGCCAGCGTGGCCGAGGGGGTCTACGAGTTCTGGCTCAACGTCGTGGGCGACAACGTGCCGGCGCAATCCATCCGGGTGTACGCCAGCGTCAGCCAGAGCGGCCAAGGCAATGTGCTCTTCAAGGCCAGCGACATCTACACCGCCACGGTCGGCAAGGACGGCCAGCTCATCCAGGGCCTGCGGGGAGCCACCATCACGTTGCAGAACGAAGAGGTGTCGACCATTTCTTTGGAGATGGTGACCGACCACCTGGGCGAAGCCCTGTTCCAGAACGTGCCGGCCGGCCGCTACCAGTTCAAGGCCAAGGCCAACAGCCACCAGGAAGTTTCTGGACGCCTGCAGGTCAAGCCCGGCATCACGATGAACCAGCCGGTGTTCCTTAACTACAACGTGATCACGGTGGAGTGGAACGTTCGAGAAATCACCATCGAGGACCGTTACGACATCACACTGACGGCCACCTTCGAGACCGATGTGCCAACGGCTGTAGTCGTGCTTCAACCCTCCAGCGTGAACCTGCCAGCGATGGCCGCGGGTGACGTCTACTTCGGAGAGCTAAGCCTGACCAATCATGGCCTGGTTCGTGCCGACAAACTCAAGCAGACCCTGCCGAAGGTCGATCCGTACTTCCGGTTTGAATTCCTGGCGCCGGTACCCGAGTCCCTGGGTGCCAAGCAGCGTGTCACGCTGCCCTACCGTGTGATTGCTCTGCAGTCGCTGGAAGGCTCGGCCAGCAGTGCCAACGCCTCCGGCGGTGGCTGCTTCAATTACAGCAACGGTACAGCCGTGGGATACGAGTCGGAGTGTGCCAATGGCGAGACCTCCGAAGGGGCGACTTCCACCAACTTCTTCCGGTTCAGCAACAGCACGTGCCCAGTTCCACCAGGGAGGAGCACCCCCGTACCTTGGTCACCGCCGAGCTGTACCTCTTGGTGCGGAAACAAGTGCTGTTCGGGTGGAGGGAGTCCTGGTGGGACCGGCGGTGGTGGCGGCGCCAGCTTTCTGCCTGGTGGCCCTCGCTGCGTGACTGCTATAAGAAATGGTGTGGATGTATGTCAATGATCAACTTGCTTTCGTCTTTCATGGCGGACAAACGGGAGGCTGTTCGGATGCGTGACGCAGGTATCGGTCAACTGCTCAGATCGACGATTTCTTTGATCGGCTGTGTTGCGGCATTCGGTCTGTCAACGCTTGTGCAGGCTCAAGGGATGCAGGCCCCACCAGGGATTCGGCCTGGCATTGCGCAAAGCAGTGGGATCAAGGTCACGATGCCCAACGGCTTCGCGACCGTCTCGCACACCGACCTGAGTCTTGCCAGCGTGGGTGGGGGGGTGAGCTGGGTGCGTTACTGGGACGGCCGGGAGTGGAAATTCAACCCTCACTGGGAGAGCCTGTCGGTGAGCTGGAGCAACCTCACCGGGGGACGCTCGGCCGACGGCGGCATCGTGGCGAGCATGGGCCAATGCGACCCGGCCACCGCCCCGGACTGCGAGCGTGATCCCCCGCCGCCGGACGACAGCAGCTGCACCGTCTGGGTGGACGAAAACTGGCAGCCCAGCGGCAAGCGGGTGTTCATTGCGGCGGGAAGTGGCATGTCCGACGGCAGCGTGGCCGAGAATGACAGCTACGAATTCGAGGCAGAACCGGCACAACCCATCCGCAGCACCCCCTTCAATCGCGTGATCGGCGGCGAAGCGTCGAGCAGCAGCTATGGCGCAGGTACCTGGGTCAACGCCGACTGGCCCAGTCTGTGCGGAGGAGGCCCCGGTGGTGGCGGCGGCGCCATGTACAGCCAGGGCCAGGAACTCGAAGGTATCCGCCGCGTCAACGAGCTGTACCTGGGCGAAGGCGGACGCTACGCCTTCAGCAACCGCTCGTGGCTGGAGAAACGCCCGGTCAAGGAACTGCCGATCATCGCGGCGGGCCAGCTGGCCAGCGGGCGCATCACCCTCAGCCCGGTGGACAACCCCAAAGGCTACCGCTGGGGTGACAGAAGCGGCGCCTGGATCGACTACAACACCCAGGGCCAGGTGGTGGCCTACGGAGAACGCAACCAGCTCCCCGTCTGGCTGGTGCGCAACGAAGCGGGCGCGGTGCTCGGGGCGGTGGACGCCAACGGGCGCGTGCTCTTCACCCTGCACTACACCGGCGACCTGATCACCGAAGTGCGCGACTACCCGGTCAGCGGGCTGGCCGGCGACCTGCCCGCCAGAAGCGTGCACTACCGCTACGACGCGGGCAACCGCCTGAGCGAAGTGACCGACGTGCGCGGCCACGTCACGCGCTACGGCTACGACCGCGCGGGCCGCATCATCCAGATCACGGACGCCGAAGGCCGCATCGAGCGCCTGGCCTACAAGGACGGCGTGGTCAGCCGCCACACCGCGGCCGACGGCGGCGTGACCGACTACGCCTTCAGCTACGACGACGTCAACAAACAGTTCAACGGCAAGATCACCGGGCCGGTCACGGCGGCCGGTCGTCTGAGCCGTGAACTGACCCACAACCGGATCGGCAAGCTGGTGCGGCAGGTCACCAGCGGCAAGACCGACCATGAAATGCTGTACGACTCTGGCGCACGCATCGAGGCCAGCACCAACTCGCGCGGTCACACCACCAAGGTCCAGCGCAACGAATTCGAACAAATCATCCGGGTCACCGATGCCACCGGGGCCAGTGTCCGCACCACCTACTCGGCCATCCACCTGGAGCCCACCGAACGGGTGGACCAGGAGGGCTTTAGGACCACCTACACCCACGACGATGTCGGTAACCTGCTGACCATCACCCGCGCCGTGGGCACGGTGCACCAGCGCGTGATCGAACTCAAGCGCAACGCGCTGGGGCAGGTCACCGAAGTCAAGTACGTCGGCCGCACCGAACCCAATGGCACGGTCACGCCCGACGCCATCTGGCTTGGCGAATACGACGAGCAAGGCCAGCTCAAGCGCGTCACCGATCCTGAAGGCCACGCCTACCAGCTCCAGTACGACCGGGCCGGCAATCTCATCAGCGAAACCGACGCCCTGGGCCACACCTGGCGCTATGAGTACGACGCGGCCGGCAACACCGTGCGCACCGTCGACCCCCTGGGCTTCGTGGTGCAGATCGCCTACGACAAAGTCGGCAACATGCTCAGCGCGGTGGACGAAGAAGGGCGCACCCACCAGTGGCGCTACAACCCGTTCAACCAGCTGAGCCAACGCATCAACCCGCTGGGCGAGATCTACGAGACCCAGTACAACGCACTGGGCCAGGTCTCGCAAGTCAAGGACGCTGCGGGCAAGAGCATGGCCTTGGGATACGACGCGCTGGCCCGTTTGAGCAAGGGCACAGATGGCAAGAGCCAGAGCTACGAGCTTGGCTACGCCGAGGCCGATGGAACCGACAAGAACTTCCGTTTGGCCAGCCTGATCCGCTACCCTACGTTTCAACGGATCCTTCGATACAACGAACGGAGCCTCGTTAGTCTCAGTAGCGACAATGTTGGCCCAGAAGGCCGGGTGGAGAGCTATGCCTACGACAAGGTGGGGCGTCGAAAGACCTTCACCGATGCCGAAGGCAAGACCTACTACTACGAGTACTCGCCGCACGGCCAGGCCACTCAGATGCGCGACCCGCTGGGCAACACCTTGCGTCTGGTGCACGACGTGCGCGGCAACGTGATCGAAGTGATCGACCCACGCAATGGCAAGACCACGTTCACCTACGACCGGCGCGACCTCATGGTCAGCAAGATCGACCCGCTGGGCCACACCACCCACTACCGCTACGACGCCGCCGAACGCGCCACCGAAGTCGAGCAGGCCAATGGCCAGAAAACTGTCTACAGTTACGACGACGCCGGGCGTGTGACCCAGCAGCGCCAGTACAACGCCCAGGGCACGCTCGCGCGCACCATCGATTTCCGCTACGACAAAACCGGCAACCTGCTGGAGTGGGAAGACGCCGAATACAAGTCGGTCAGCGCCTTCGACGGCGCCGACCGGCTGCTGAACGAAACCCTCACCCGCAAGGATGGCGCAACCGCCGGTTTCAGCCTGACCCACAGCTACACCGACTACGGCAACGGCCAGACCAAGACCTACACCGGCCCGGATGGCCAGACCATCAGCTACACCTTTGACGCGGCGGCCGAGCTGGAAAGTGTCACCATCCCCGGCGAAGGCATCATCAGCGTCAGCGAGTGGCAGTGGTACGAGCCCACCAAGATCGTGCTGCCCGGCGGCAGCGTGCAGCGCAAGACTTTCAACGGCTACCAGAACCTCACGCGGCTGCAGGTGCTCAATCCCGCGCAGGCCACCGTGTTCGACCTGCAGAACGAATTTGGCAAACTCGCCGACGTGACCCGCAGCACCTTCGACGGTGCCAGCCGGGACTACACCAAAGACGACGCCGGGCGGCTGGTCCGGGTCGAGCACCCGCTGCTCTCAGGCCGCGGCGAAGCCTTCACGCTGGACGCCAACAACAACCGCGTCACCCACAGCCGCACCGGCACACTCGCCTGGCAATACGACAACGTCGGCCAGCTCACCCAGCGCCCGGCTGAAGGCGGCGGCAGCATCACCTACACCTACGACGCTGCGGGCAACCTCAGCAGCGAGACCCACAGCGCCATCGCCGGCGCGGCCGGCGTCAAGCGTTTCACCTGGGACGCGCTCAACCGCCTGAGCGAGGTGCGAGACGGCGCAGACCAGCTGATCGCCCGCTACATCTACGACCCGTTCGACCGCCGCATCCGCAAGGAAACGCCTGCCGGCACCACCCATTACCTGCACAGCGACTGGGGCCTGCTGGCCGAAGCCAATGCGGCCGGGCAGGTGCAGGTGAGCTACGGGTGGAACCCCCAGCGCAGCAACAGCGACAGCCCGCTGTACGCGCGCATCCCGGACCCGGCCAACGCGGGCGCCAGCCGCTACGTTTATTACCACAACGACCAGCTGGGAACGCCCCAGCGCATCACAGACAAGGCGGGCAACGTGGTCTGGGCGGGCGAGTACGACGCCTTTGGCAAGGCCACGGTGAGCACCAGCGCAGACCCGAACCTGGCCATGGTCAACCAGCTGCGCTTCCCCGGCCAGTACTTCGACGCGGAGACCGGGCTGCACTACAACGACCGGCGCTACTACGACCCGGCCACCGGGCGCTACCTCAGCCGCGACCCCATCGGGTTCGAGGGCGGCATCAACCTGTACGCCTACGCCGGTGCGGCGCCGCACCGCTTCACTGATCCGACCGGGGAAAAAATGCCCCCTAACCCGGCGTCATTTGCGCTGTGCAACCTTGGGTGCAATGCCTTTTCTGCCCTTGCAGACATGGCCGCCTGCGGTCCAGTCAATTGGGGCGATAACGCGATCGACTGTGGTATCGATTGCCTGTTTCAGATGCTGCCGATCCCCAACCCGTGCGGCAAGTTCGGCAACAGCTTTTCGGCCGACGTGGAGGTCCATGTCAAACCCAAAGGCGCCAGCTCGCAAGACGCGCAATTGGGCCGAACCGAACGCAAGGCGATCAAGGACCTGAGACCCGGAGACGAGGTGTTGGCGCTGGCCGAGTGGAAAGAGCCGGGCAGCGCCAAGAACAGCGAAGGCAAGCGGCTGGACCAGCGCCTGAGCTATGAAAAGGTGATCGACATTGTCACCAGCCACCGCAAGCAGACGTTGGTGCACATCACGATGGCGGGCGGGCAGACCATCACCGCGACCGAAGGTCACCCGTTCAAGACGACCGAGGGCTGGAGGGACGCGATCCTGCTGAGGAAGGGCGGGCAGCTGCTGCTAAAGGGGAGCGGGGACGAGCCGCCTGAAGCGGCATCAGTCGACCAAGCTGAACGGATTGCCACGATTGAAGACATTCGCATCGAGAAGAAGACAGTCCCGGTGTTCAACCTGGAGGTGGCCAATGCGCATACCTTCTTTGTGGGCGACGATGGGGTGTTGGTGCATAACGGGTTCGGCTCCTACACATGTACATTTAAATCCGGCAAGCGCTACCACGGGAAAGGTGATTGGGATAGAGCTAATAAATCCGGAAATTATCACGCGGACAAAAACAATGACCCGCTTGTTGATGTGGACTGGACTCCGGCAAAAAATGATAGAGATGCTTTCAAAGATGAGCACCGTAGGATGATGACTGATCCTGGTGGTCATAAGAGTCCTGATAACTACAACCAACGTGCGTCGCCAGGAAGGAACTACTAGGATGAGTGAGAATATTGAAGTGATCGGCGGAAATCGGTTTGCGGTTTTGAATAACGCAAATTTTAACGAGGTGATGGGGCTCGTCCGCAATGAACATGTTTATGGGGTCATGGTATCCCGGCGGGCGGGGTTCTGTGACAGAGATCTGTCGTGTCTCAAAGAAATTCCTGAATTGAAGGCGTTACTTGTTAGTGATGAAGAGGGAGCGGAGGTTCATTTAGCGGGTATTGAATGTCTTCCAAACTTGGAGCAGTTGCACTTATATTCAAGTAGATGCTTTGACTTTTCCGTTGTGGAGAGTTTGATCAAGCTAAAAGAATTGAGATTTGGAGTGATTAAGGGGCAAGTTTTTCCGAGTAAGAGCATGCCGTCAGTGGTTAATTTATATATTGACGGCTACCCCTTTGCTGACTTGAATTCTTTGTCGGTTTTTTCCGGGCTGACCTCGCTGGAGCTAACCTCTCCACGTCGGCTTGAAAATTTGGAGTCTTTGATTTGCTTCCCAGCCCTACGTGAGCTGAGGTTGGCATATTGCCCGAAACTACATGATTTGAGTGGTTTGGGGTTCGTGCCGGCTCTCAGAAAACTCGAAATCGATAGCTCCAAAAATATTCATAAAATCGTTATCCCAGATGTACTTCAATGCTTGGAGAAATTGGTTATCACGAAATCTGCTCGCTTAGATCGGATTGATTGGGTTGTGTCACTTTTGGGATTGAAATATTTGGTGCTGATGGATGTTGATGTTTGTGGTGGAGATCTGCTTCCACTGCGGCGGCTTTCCTCGTTGGAGTATCTCATGGTTCGACCGAGCAAAAAACATTACAACCTGGATTTGGCAGGGTTGATGTTGGAGGTGTCTCGGCGGAAAAATTCCTAGTTAATCTGGGAATGTGCTGCGGTCGCTACTGTAAATCTGCTCACGCGATGAAGGGGTGCTAGAGATTTAGAAAAATGAGATGATTCTTTTGGCGGCTGAGGGTTTTTGCGCAGTGTGACTATCTTGTAATAGTCTGACTTTGTCCGATTTATTTTACCCTGATAGTCCTCTGCCTTGCTTGTTAAATTCATTGCATTGATTCTCGAGGCCTTCAGGGTCAGGTCTTGTCTCTTTCTTTTAATAGGGTCAACTCTTCCTGTATTTCATGGCGCCGCGCTATTTCCGAGAAGCCATTTTTGCATGCATTCTGCAAAGACATAAACGCAAACGAATCTAAGTGACCTCCAAGGCCATGCTCCCACAATCAAACGCACCCAGCGCTCAGTCAGCATTTCATCTGGTGATAAGTGCGCGTGTGCGGTTGATGTTCAAGGCTTCCTCAGTCTTGCCGGGTCTGCTGTGTTTATTCAGTCTTCTGTGCAATTCAGCCCATGCCGAAGCCAACGCGGCGGGGCAGGTGAGCTACGGCTGGAACCCGCAGCGCAGCAACAGCGACAGCCCGCTGTACGCGCGCATCCCCGACACGGCCAACGTGGGCGCCAGCCAGCATCCGATCAGTTTGGTTTTTTCGAAAACTTGGTATTTCTCTTTTCTGTCATGACTTATTGCTCCAAGCGTCAGTTTTTTTCATTGATTGCCACTGGCGTGCTTCTGACGGCCTGCGGTGGAGGCAATGATGAGCCGCGCTCCAAAGACCTCTACGCCGCCTACGAGGTGGTGACCGAAGGCATGTCGTTGACCCAACTGACGACGGTCATCGGTTTCGAACCTGCGGGCAATCGCGCAGACGAGAACGACATCACGATCTACACCTGGGTGGCCGACGAAGGCAGCTACCTGGAGACCAGGCTGCATGTGAACGTGCAGGCCGGTTACGGTGTGGTGGGCAAGACCGTGCTCGGCCCCAACGGCAGCAAGACGGCGAGCTACCTCTGAACCGCTATTCCCAAAGAACACAAGCAACCACAAGAACGAGAGGGCCTGCCATGGAGGGCAAATCGGTGAATCACTTTGTCGGGGCGCGATCGCTGCTGGCGCGTGCGCGCGCCGCCGTCGCGGTGATGGCGCTGGGCCTAGTGGCCCTGCCGGCGCTGGCGCAAGAGACCGTGTGCGCACGGGTCAAGATCGAGATCAAGCAAGAACTCACGCTGGAGCGCCAGGCTTTTGACGCCGAGATGAAGATCAACAACACCACCGACGCCGGGGTGGTGGAGAACGTGCGCGTGGAGGTGAAGGTGACGGAGGAAGACGGCACGCCGGTGTCGATCACCACCGACCCGAACAACCTCGCGGCCAAATTCTTCATCCGCCAGTCGAACAAACAGAACATCTCCGACGTGGACGGCACGGGCTCGGTCGATGCGCAGACCACGGCCACCATCAACTGGCTGCTGATCCCGGCGCCGGGTGCGGCGGGCAACAACCCCCTGGGCAAGAAGTACCTGGTGGGTGCGCGCCTGACCTATCGCTTTGGTGGCGAAGACACGGTGCTGGATGTGACACCCGACGTGATCACGGTGCGGCCGCTGCCGCTGCTGACGTTGGACTACTTCCTGCCCGAGGATGTTTGGGGGGACGACCCATTGACGGCGCCTATCGAGCCGGTGGAGCCCTTCACCCTGGGCGTGCGGGTAAACAACACCGGCCTGGCCGTGGCCCGCAACCTCAAGATCGACTCGGCCCAGCCCAAGATCGTGGAAAACAACCAGGGCCTGCTGATCAACTTCCTGCTCACCGGCAGCTATGTGAACGACGCGCCGGTGCAGAACAGCCTGCTGATCAACTTTGGCGATATTGCGGCGCAGTCGGCCAAGATGGGCCGCTGGGTGATGGAGACCACGCTGGCGGGCAAGTTCGTGGAGTTCAACGCCAAGTTCACGCACGCGGACGAGCTGGGCGGGGCGCTGACCTCCATCATGCAGGCGACGAATGCGCGCTTCCTGATCCGCGACGTGCGGGTGGATTTGCCGGGGCGGGACACGGTGCGCGACTTCCTGGCCAAGGACGGCGATGTGGTCCGCCTGTACGAGTCCGACGGGCCCGACACCATCGTGACCGACCAGACCGCTGCGGCAACGCTGACCACGCTGTCCGGCTCGGGCACGACGGCGAACTTCCGCCTGAGCTTCCCGCCGACGGCTGGGTTTGCCTATGTGCGCCTGCGCGACCCGTACAGCGGCACCAAGGCGCTGGGCCGCGTGCAGCGTTCGGACGCAAAGGAAATCCTTGGCGAGAACGTCTGGCTGTCCAAGACCCGCAACAAGGACACCAAACAGATCGAATACTGGATCAACCTGCTGGATGTGAACACCACGGGCGAGTACACGACCGAATTCCAGGCGCCGCCGGTGCAGGCGCTGCCGCCGGTGATCCAGTTCGTGGCCAACCGGGTCACGGATGAACTCAGGACCGTGTCGTTCCTGGTCGAAGCCAGCAGCCCGCAGGGCCGGCCGGTGACCCTGTCGGCGGCGCCGCTGCCCACGGGCGCCACGCTGACGCAGCAGCCAGCCAACCCGAACAACCCCGGGCTGGCGACTGCGGTGTTCGAGTGGACGCCGCCCAAAGGGTCGGCAGGCACCTACGTGATCGTCTACACCGCCAGCGACGGCCTGCTGTCGGCCACGCGCTCGGCCAGTATCCAGGTCAACGCCGAGAACACCCCTGCACCCGGACCGGGCGTGCCCAGCATCGTCTCGCCGCTGGCGGGCACGCAGGTCACGTCCTTGCGGCCGACGCTGTCGGTGATGCCCTCCACCCAGGAGCGGGACCCGACCACGCAGCTGCAGTTCGAGGTGTTTGCCGACGCGGCTGAGTCCCAGCAGGTGGCCACGAGCACCGTGCTCAAGCCCCCCGCAATCGGTGGTGTGGCCCAGCCCACCACCTGGCAGGTGCCCAGCGACCTGAACGACAACACCCGCTACTGGTGGCGCGCCCGGGCCTTTGACGGCACGGTGTACAGCGCCTGGGTCAATGGCCGCTTCACGGTCAACACCTTCAACGACCCGCCCGATGCGTTCAACCTGACCGCGCCCGTGCCAGGTAGCGAGGTGGCCACGCTCACGCCGGTGCTGAGCTGGACCAACAGCAGCGACCGCGATGGTGACACCGTCAGCTACCGCGTGCAGGTCTACCGCAATGCCGGCCTGACGGAGCTGGTGACCGAGGTGGGCGATCTGCCGGCCGACCCCAGCGGGACCACGGCCTGGACGCTGCCGCAGGCCCTCACGAACCACGGCCAGTACTTCTGGCGCGTGGTGGCCAGAGATGCCAACGGCGCGACCACGCAGACGGCCGCGCGGTCGTTCACGGTCAACACCGGCAATGCGGCGCCGACGGCGCCGGTGATCGTGAGCCCGGCGGTGGGCGGCGAGAGCACCACGCCCAACACCACCCTGGTGGTCCAGAACAGCAGCGATGCAGACAACGACCTGCTGACCTATGTCTTCGAGGTGGACACGGTCAACACCTTTGATTCGGCCGACAAGCGCAGCTCCGGGCAGGTGATCGGCTCGGGCAGCGGCCAGACGCTCTGGAGCACGCCGACCCTGCAAGAGAACAAGCGCTACTGGTGGCGTGTGAAGGCGCAGGACGGGCGCGCCGACTCGCCCTGGGTGCAGGGCGAATTCCTGATGAACGCTGTGAACGAGCGCCCGCCCGTGCCCACGGTGAACAACCCGGGCTACGGCGCCTGGACCGAAACCCTGCAACCGAGCTTGATCGCCAATGCGGTGACCGACCCGGACGGTGATGTCGTGCGCTATGGCTTCCAGGTGTTCAGCGACGCCGCGATGACACAGCTGGTGACCCAGGGGGAGTCGCCCAACACGGGCTGGATCGTCACACCCTCACTGAACGACCGCACGATCTACCACTGGCGGGTGCGGGCGATTGATGCCAAGAACGAGAGCAGCGACTGGTCCGAGCCGAGCTTGCTGCACGTGAGCACGGCGCCCTATGTGTCGCCGTCCATCACGATGCTCTCGCCCAGCCGGGCGACGGTGGGCGATCTGGTCGATGGTCGGCGCATCGTCAGGGTGGCCTGGGAGAGCAACGACCCGAACATCCCGCCCACGGTGTCGCTCTATCGCAGCAGCTCCAACACGGCCTTCAGCGGCACGCCCATTGTGGAAGGCATCACGATGGGGGCGGGCGTGCAGGCCGGACACTTTGACTGGGACGTGAGTGGTCTGCCGGTGGGGGTCCACTACGTCTTTGCGCGGGTGACGGACGCCAAGGGCAGTGCCCAGGCCTTTGCTCCTGGCGCGGTGGTGGTCCGTCCTGCGCAGCAGTCGGGCTTTCTGGTGCAGCGCCGGCCGGACAAGGTGCGGACCACGACGGAGAAGGGCAAGAGCGTGACGATTGCGATGCGCCTGGGCACCGCTCCCACCGCGAATGTGGTGATCCCGCTGTCGTCCAGTCGACCGAACGAAGGTGTGGTCGAGCCCGCTTCGCTGACGTTCACCCCGCAGAACTGGAACGTCATGCAGGAGGCGACGGTGACGGGCGTTGGTGACTGCGTACCCGACAGTAACACGGAGTACCAGATCAACGTGGGCTTGGCGGACAGCCTGGATCCGAACTACTTCGGCATTACGGGTGAGCCCTATCTGATGGAGAACCGGGACTCGGGCAAAGCGCCCCGCAGCACGACCGACAACCCGAATGTGTACATGTGCGGGATGACGCTGGTCAGCGAGACGAGGCTGGACCGTCGCACCTGGGAATATGTGCTGCGGGCGGATGTGAACAATATCGGACCGGACGCGGGGCGCATCGATGTCTCGTTGATGGGCACGCCGCCTGATGTGCTGGTGATCGAGTCGGTGATGGAGTTTGGAGCCGTGAGCCAGTACGGCGTGGGCCGCACCAACGACACGGTCACGATCCAATCGTCACGCAAGCTCAAGCCCTCGGTCATCAAGACGGGTGAGGGTTTCCGTTGGCATGTTCGGGTGCGCAATCCATGAAGAAGGTTTTCAGAGAGGCCGGCGGGCCGGTTATTGGGGCATCGCGCGGTTTCACGCTGCTGGAGCTGTTGGTGGTGATCGTCATCATTGGCTTGCTGGCCGCCTACGTCGGGCCGCGGTACTTCGCGCAGCTGGGCAAGTCCGAGCGCGGCACTGCCAAGGCCCAGATTGAAGGTCTGGGCAAGGCGCTGGACGCGTATCGGCTGGACACGGGCCGCTATCCCAGCACCGAGCAGGGCTTGAATGCGCTGGTGGTCCGACCTCAGGACGAACCCAAGTGGACGGGGCCCTACCTGCAGAAGGCGGTGCCCCTGGATCCATGGGGCAAGCCCTATGTGTACCGTTCGCCAGGACAGAGCGACGACTTCGATCTGTCCTCACTGGGCAAGGACGGGCAGCCGGGTGGCGAGGGCGATGCGGCCGATGTCAGCTACCGATAGCCCCGTGGTGGATGCTGGTGTTGCGCGTGCCAGCGTCAGGGTGAAGGTTCAGACCCCGGACGGATCGCAGCAGTGGCGTGACATGCATGGCGTCTCCGAGAGCGAGGCCGTCCGGAAGCTGGTGGCTCGCGGGCTTCGGGTTCTGGCGGTGGATTCTGGCTCGGCCGCGCCGGCGGCAGTGCCGCTGCGTGGGCGTGAACGCTTCGGGCTGCTGCTGTTCAGCCAGGAACTGCTGGCCTTGCTGGACGCGGGCCTGAACCTGACCGAGGCCCTGGAAACCTTGCACGCCAAGGAGCGGCAGGCTGCGGCTCATGATGTCTTGACCCGGGTGTTGCATCTGCTGCGCGAGGGACGGAGCTTCTCGGATGTGTTGGCCTCAATGCCTCAGCACTTTCCGGAGGTCTACGTGGCCACCGTGCGGGCCTCGGAGCGCACCGGGGATCTGCCCCAGACGCTGGCGCGGTACATCGCGTACCAGGCGCAGTTCGACGCGATCCGCAAGAAGCTCGTGTCTGCGGCGATCTATCCGGCCATGCTGCTGGTGGTCGGTGGCTTTGTGACCCTGTTTCTGCTGGGCTATGTGGTGCCGCGGTTTGCGGCGGTGTACGAAACCTCGGGCCGCGATCTGCCCTGGATGTCGGCCGCCCTGCTGGCTGTGGGGCGGGCGATCTACCAGCATGGTGCGATGGCCTTGGTCGCCTTGGTGCTGGTTCTGGCCGCCGCGGGATGGTTGGTGTTCAGTGGCCAGGGTCGCCAGGCCGTGCTGTCGAAGGTGCTGCAACTGCCCGTGCTGGCCAGGCGCGTCGACGAGTTCCGGATGGCCCGCTTCTACCGGGCGGTGAGCCTGTTGCTGGCGGCGGGCATTCCCTTGTCCAGGGCCATGGGCATGGTGACGGGCTTGCTCAGCGGCGAGCAGCAGCGGCGGCTCCTGCGTTGCCGGCAGGCTGTGGAGGAGGGGCAGAGCCTGTCGGTGGCGCTGGTGGCCACTTCGCTGGCCAGTCCGGTCGCGGAGTCCCTGGTGCGTGTGGGGGAGCGGTCTGGGCAACTGGCCCAGATGCTGGAGCGGACCGCGCAGTTTTCTGATGACGACTTTGCACGGTGGGTGGACTGGACCTCGCGCCTGCTGGAGCCGGTGCTGATGACGGTGATCGGCGTGGTGATCGGTGTGGTGGTGGTTCTGATGTATCTGCCCATCTTCGATCTGGCGGGGAGCCTGCAGTGAACGATCTAGCGACCGCTGGGGCGATGGCGCCGCCAGCCGGGTTGACGGCTGAGCATCTGTCTGCGGCGCGGCGGCAATGTGCCAGCGACGACCTGTCCATGGTGCAGGCCCTGCAAAAAGTTGTGGGGTGGGATGCGCCGTCCTTGATGTCTGCGCTGGCGCAGAGTTTTGGATATCCCGCACTGGCCATGCCGCAGTTGCAGGACCTGGCGCCGGAGTTCGGCGCCATCGCGTTCACCGAGTGCCAGCAAAGAGGGGTTGTGCTGGGGAGTGTCGGGGCAAACCGGCGCGTGCTGGTGCTGGCCGATCCGTTCGACGAGGCGACCGAGGTCTGGGCCCTTCAAAAAGCCCGGGCCTTGCCCGGCCACACCGAGGTCGCACTGGCCCACCCGGACGATCTGGCCGCCTTTCTTGCTCAGCAGGAGCAGCGCATGCGGGCCATGGACGGATTTGATCCGCTCCAGGTCCATGCGGTGGATGAAGAGGTGGCCGCCGACATCTCGCTGGCCTCCATCAGTGGCGAGGACAGCGCCGTGGTGCGCCTGGTGAACTCGACCATTTACGACGCCTTGAAATTGCAGGCCAGCGACATCCACCTGGAATGCGATGCGGGTTGTCTGCATGTCCAGTACCGGATCGACGGTGTGCTGGTTCCAATCACACAGGTGTCGGGTCAGGACACCGCCGAGCAGGTGATCTCACGCATCAAGGTGATGGCCGAGCTGGACATTGCCGAGCGCCGTGTGCCGCAAGACGGCCGCTTCAAGGTGCGCATTGCGGGGCGGGACATTGATTTTCGTGTCTCGGTGATGCCCAACATCTTTGGGGAAGATGCCGTCCTGCGTTTGCTCGACCGGCAGTCGTTGACCGAAGAGGCCAAATCGCTGAGGCTGGACAACCTGGGGCTGGACGGTGCCTCCATGACCACGATTCGGCGGCTGGCCTCCAAACCGCACGGCATGCTGCTGGTCACCGGGCCGACGGGATCGGGCAAGACCACCACCCTCTATGCCGCCATCACCGAGATCCACAGCGGTCGCGAGAAGATCGTGACCATCGAGGACCCCGTGGAGTACCGGTTGCCACGCGTGCTGCAGATTCCGGTCAATGAGAAAAAAGGACTGACGTTCGCGCGAGGTCTTCGCTCCATTCTTCGGCACGACCCGGACAAGATCATGGTGGGGGAGATCCGCGACGACGAGACTGCCCAAATTGCCGTGCAGGCGGCGCTGACCGGTCACCTGGTGTTCACCACGGTGCACGCCAACAATGTGTTCGATGTGCTGGGGCGGTTTCTGCACATGGGGGTGGATGCGTACAGCTTCGCTGCAGCGCTCAACGGCATCGTGGCGCAGCGCTTGCTCCGGATGAACTGTGTGCATTGTTCGGTGGAAGCGACGGTTGAGGACGACGCACTGGCACAGCTGGGCCTGAGCAAGGACCAGGTCGAAGGCTGGAGCTTCAAGGCCGGACGGGGATGCGGCCACTGTCGTGGGGTAGGGTACAAGGGCCGAAAGGCTGCTGCCGAAGTGCTCGTGCTCGATGACACCATGAGGGAGCTCATCGCCGAGCGCGCACCGATTTCTGCGCTCAAGGCGCATGCGGCCTCTGCAGGCTTGCGTCCCTTGTTGCACACGGCGCTGGACTGGGTCGCACGCGGCGAAACGACCCTGGAGGAGGTGCTGCGTGTCACGGGCTAAGCGGTCTGCTGCGCAACGACCGGTGCATGAACGAACCTGCTGGGTCGTGCTGGGCTCGCGCGAGATTCACTGGGGGGAGGTGGTTCGCGGGGAGGTCGGCGCCCACTGGATGGCAATGGGGTCGGTGCCGCTTTCCGACGAGGCGCGAGGCTCACGGAGTGGGCTGGCGAGCACCCTGACCGCCTTGTTGCCGGCGTTGCCGTTTTCTTCGGCGGAAGCCGGAACGCCGCTTCACCTGTGGTTGGACGATGTCTGGGTGCCCATGGGCATGGTGCCCTGGAGCGACGCGCTCTTGGACGACCGCTCGGCGTCGGCGTCTGCGCGATCCGCTCTGATGGAGCTCGGGTACGACCTGCATTCGGGGGATTCGCTGCGGCTGGATTACATGCCGTGGGGACAGCCACGCCTGGCCATTGCCTACCCTACGGAGGTCCTGGCCTGGATTGAAGATCGTTCTACGGCTTGGAATGTGCCGCTGGCGGGTGTGCACGCGGGGGCGGTCGCCGGCTGGTCCGCATTGGCGGAGCATTCTTCGGCGTCGGCCTTGGCGGTGCTGACCGATGAGCACCTTGTGGTCATGGGGGCACCTTCAGGGGCCCGACGGCTGGCCGAGTTTCACCCGGTGGCCCTGGGCGGCTTAGGGCGTCGAGAGAGCGACGTTGAAGGACTTTCAGCGGCAGAGGTTGAACGGGCTTGGCGCCGACTGACTGTGCGCCATCCCCAGTGGGAGGCGGTCGATGGCATTGCACTGCTCAACTGCGCGACGCATGGCCAATCGTTGGGGGAGCTGCCCGGACCTTTTCAGGCCTTGGAGGCCGCATGGCCAACGGATAGCGATGGCGTGCAGGGACAGTCTCTAGGGGATCTGCTGGTGCTGCTCAGCACTTCGATGGCTCCCCATGCCTTGTCCTGGTCTGTGAAGAAGCGCAACCCAAGACCCTTCCTGGTGTTGACGGCGGTGGCCTCGTGCCTGGGTTTGGCCGCGATGGTGGTGGCCATGGGCCAACAGCTCCGAGCAGAGGCTGTGCTGGATGAGTCGATTTCTGGATGGGTTCAGCGCAGCGCGCCGACCAGGCGTGAGCCTCCGCTGACCAAACAGGAGGCGGCCCGTGTGCCGGCCGTCAACCAGGCCATCCGTCAGCTGAATCTGCCCGTGCAAGGTTTGTTGCAGGCGCTGGAGCCGCCCAAAGACCTGATGGTGGCGGTGCTGAGTGTTGACAGCGTGGGACAGGTCGCTGCGTCGGGCCAAAGCTCCAGTGTGCGCATCGTTGCCCAGACACCCAACAGCGCCGACATGACCCGCTATGTGGCCTTTGTCGGTGGGCGGCGTCCGTTCACAGGCGCCTACCTGCGCAAACATGAATGGGTGGACGCCTCCCGGCAGAAGCAGGTTCGTTTCACCCTGGAGGCCACATGGAACGAATGAGCGGGGTTGGCGCGTGGCTGGTGTGGACGCTTCGGATGGGCGTCAGGCGCTTGGGGCGTCGCTGCGGTGTGTGGGGCTGGATCAATGTCGCGTTGATGGCGGCCTTGCTGGCGGGTGGGGCTTGGCTGCTCTGGCACGACACCGTGTTGGCCAACAAGCAAAGGGAATTGGCCGCGCTGGATGCGGCCCAGGGCCGTCGCGATGGTGTCGGCGATGCGCTGTTGGTGGCCAGTTCCGCTGCCGCCCGCCGCGATCTGAAAGCCTTTGACGAGCGGCTGTTGGCCCATCGGTCGCTGCCGCAGGCCATTCAAGACCTGCTCAGAAGTGCGGAAGACCAAGGGCTGTTGATCGAACGAGGGGACTACGTCACCTTGGTAGAGGCACAGGGCGGGTTCATGCGACTGCGGATGAACCTTCCCGTCAAAGGCCCGGCACAGGCCGTTCACCGCTTCATCCGCAGTGCGCTGTTGCAGCAACCCCAACTGGCACTGGAGGGGATTCGTTTCAAGCGTGAGGGCGTGCAGACGGGAACCGTCGAGGCCCAGCTGAACTGGGTCTTGTTCACCCGGTTGTCTGAAGTGCCTGCACCAGAGGCTCAACCTGTGCGCGGTGCGCAAGGAGAGGGGCCATGAACCGTCGCCACTGGATGCTGGCCTTGGGGCTGGGCGCCACCGTGGTGGCCGCCTGGTTCGCTCCGCCGCCGCAAGCGGCCGATGGCCTTGAGCTGAGTGATCGTTCTATCCAGGCCGGCGCGGCGAAGCCCCGAAGCCCGTCCGATCCAATGCCGGGAACAGGTGCGCGCACCGCACCGGACGAACCTGAAGTGCTGACGATTCGTGCTCGGTCTGTGGATGCAGAGGCCGATCCATTGAGTGAGCTGTTCGCCTCTCCTTCCTGGGCGTCCGCCGAACCCAAGCCCGCGACGGCCGCCCGGTCGTCCGTGGTCGAACCGGAGAGCACTTCGCCGCCGACAGCGCCACCGCTTCCCTTTGTTTTCATGGGCCGAATGAGCGATGGTGGACAGCAGACGTATTTCTTGCGCCATGGCGACCAAAGCATCGTGGCGCAGGTGGGAGACACCCTATTGAGTCAGTACCGGGTTGAGGCCGTGGACGGCAACAAGCTGGTGCTGCGCTACCTGCCTTTGAACGAGTTGCAGAGCCTTGATCTGGGAAGCTCTTTGTGAAATTCGACAAGATGACAAGCATTTTTGAATCTTCGGCCCGACCTGGGTTCTGCCGGCACGTTCGCTTGATGGGCTCGGTGCTGCTCCTGACAGTGCTGCTCGGTGGTTGTGCAGGAACCCTGGCCTTCAGGGAAGGCCAGTCGTTGATGACGGATGGGCGGGTCGAGGAGGGCCTGAAGAAGCTGGAAGAAGCGGTTGAGCTGGAACCGCGCAACGCCGAGTTCCGGATTCATCTGGCCAACAGCCGGACATCGGTGATCAACCGGTTGATGGATGCGGCCGATGTGGCCGCCCGGAGCGGACAGATCAGCGAGTCGGAGAAGCTGTTGCGCAGGGCGCAAAGCCTGGACCCACGCAGCGACCGCGTCAAGCAAGGCCTGGAGGCGCTCATCAAGGAGCGCCAGCACCGCCAGGTGATTCAGGAGGCGCAAGCCTTGCTCAACCAGGGCACGCAGGCTTCCTTGAGCGACGCTCAGGAAAAGATCAGGATCGTTCTGGCCGCCAACCCCGGCCAACGCGACGCTTTGGCGCTCAAGGCACGCATCAACGAACAACTCACCAAGCTCAAGCGACCGGATGCCGAGCTGGCCGCCTCGTTCCGCAAGGCGATCTCGCTGGAGTTTCGGGATGCTCCACTTCGGGCGGTGTTCGATGTGGTGGCCAAAGTGTCTGGGTTGAACTTCTACTACGACCGGGACATCCGGCCCGACATCAAGGCCACGATCCTCGCGAAGAACACGTCGGTGGAGGACGCCATTCGCATGGTGCTGCTGACCAATCAGCTGGAGATGAAGGTCCTCAATGAAAACTCGGTGCTGGTGTACCCCAACACTCCCCAGAAGCTCAAGGACTACCAGTCACTGTCGGTGCGAACCTTCTTTTTGACCAATGCGGATGTCAAGGCGGTCTCCAACTCGATCAAGACGCTGGTCAAGACCAAGGACCTGGTGGTGGATGAGCGCCTGGGCGTGATTATCATGCGCGACACACCGGAGGCCATTCGCATGGCCGAGCGGATTGTGGCTTTGCAGGACATGAGCGATCCGGAAGTTGTTCTGGATGTGGAGATCCTGGAGGTCAAGCGCTCGCGACTGCTGGAGTTGGGTGTCCAGTGGCCCAGTCAGTTGTCCCTCTCCCCGGTGCTGGTGGACGATGTACCGCTTCGGTTGACGGATCTGGCACGCATTCGGCCTTCGACCCTGGAGGTGTCCTTCGGCAAAGGGCTCATCAATGCCCGCAAGGAGGATCAGGATGGCCGCATTCTGGCCAACCCGAGGATTCGCGTCCGCAACAAGGAGAAGGCCAAGATCCAGATCGGCGACCGGGTGCCGGTGATCACCACGACCTCCACCACGACAGGCTTCGCCTCCGAGTCGGTGAGTTATGTGGATGTGGGACTGAAGCTGGAGGTCGAGCCCAACATCTATCTGGACAACGACGTGGCCATCAAGGTGAATCTGGAGGTCTCCAATCTGGTGCGCGAGATCACCAGTGCGGGAGGCTCTCTTTCGTATCAGATCGGCACGCGAGGTGCCAACACGGTGCTTCGCCTCAAGGATGGTGAGACCCAGGTCCTGGCGGGGTTGATCAGTGATGAGGACCGAAGCACAGCCAACAAGGTGCCGGGTCTGGGTGAGCTTCCGGTGGCCGGGCGCCTCTTTGGAAGTCAGAAGGACGACACACAGAGGAGTGAAATCCTGCTGTCGATCACGCCACGAATCGTTCGTGCGATTCAAAGGCCCGATCTGCTGGACGCACAGTTCGACAGTGGAACCGAAGCGAGCGCGGGAGCCAAAGAGCTGCGGCTCAGTGGGGCAGAACCGCAGGAAGCGGCGGCTTCTGCGGCCATGCCAGGGGGCGTGGGTTCCGCACCTGCCACTGCGGCTCCGCGACCAAGCGAGCAGAACACCTCCCCTGGAGGCCATGTCACAGGGGCGGCTGCGGCGGAGCTGGCGGCTCCCACCAAAGCGGTCGTTCCGCCTACCGCGGCGCCCTCAACGGCTGCGCCGCAAGGGCGTGAGAAGTCATCGTCCCCGGCCCCTCAGGCCGCGAAGGCAACAGGAGGTGCCCCGAGCCTGTCCTGGCAGGCCCCCTCTCAGGTGAGGGCCGGGGAACAGTTCAGCATGGTCCTGCAGCTGACCAGTCAGCGCCCCCTTCAAGGAATGCCGTTGCTGCTGGCGTTTGACCCGTTGCTGCTGCAGGTGGCCAGCGTGCGGGAGGGGGAGTACTTCAAGCAAGGCGATGCCCGCACGACGTTCAGCCAGCGTGTGGACCAGGCCAGTGGCAAGCTGTTCCTTTCCCTGGTTCGCCAGGGCGGCGGTGCCGACCCTGGAATCAATGGCAATGCAAGCGTGGTGGTGGTCACCTTCAAGGCCCTCAAGGCCTCGACCGAACCCAAGGTGCTGGTCATGTCGGCAACGCCTGAACCGGCGGGTGATCCGGCTGTGCTGCCTGCGCCTCAAGCTGTTCGAGTGACGCCCTGATGGACCTTCGCTGTTCGATGCGCCGAGAGTCGGGCTTCACGTTCGTGGAGCTGATGGTCACCCTGGCGATCATGGCCATCCTGGTGACCGTGGCTGTGCCACTGGTGCAGGTCTCGGCTCAGAGAGAGAAAGAGAAGGAGCTGAGATCGGCCTTGATGGAGATCCGGGAGGCCCTTGATGCGTACAAGCGCGCCACCGAACAAGGGCGGGTGGCCGTCAGCCTGGGCGAGTCCGGGTACCCCAAGACGCTGGAGGTGCTGGTTGAAGGTGTTGCCGACCAGCGCAGTTCAATGCAAAAGAAGATCTACTTCTTGCGGCGCATCCCCAGGGATCCGATGGCCGACCCCTCTGTGGCGGACCCGGCCAAGACCTGGGGACTGCGAAGCTACCAGTCCCCTCCGGACGACCCGCAGGAAGGAGACGACGTGTTCGATGTGTACTCGACTTCTGAGAAGCAGGGCCTCAATGGCGTCCCGTACCGCAACTGGTGATCAAGTGATGAGTGCCATTTCAAGCACGGTGCGTGAGCCAGGTAGAGCGCCAAGCCCGAGAAGGGGCGGCTTTACCCTGATCGAGCTGCTGGTGGTACTGGCCATCGTGGCCCTGCTGCTCACGATCGTGACGCCGAGGTACATGAACTCGGTGGAGCGTGCAAAAGAGGTTGCCTTGAAGGAAAACCTCAAGGTCATGCGCACAAGCATTGATCGCTTCCAGGGTGACAAGGGGCGCTATCCGGCGTCTTTGGAGGAGCTGGTCAAAGAGCGCTATCTCAGAGCCATTCCGCCAGACCCCGTCACCGAATCCGTTGCCAGCTGGATTGTGGTTCCCTCGGACGATCCTGAAGTCGAAGGCATCTCGGATGTGAAGAGCGGGGCACAGGGTCAGGCCATGGACGGCTCGGCGTATACGCAGTGGTGACATCGGTTTTCGGCATGCCCCACGTGTCCTTTCAAAGCATGCGGCTGCAATCTGGTTTCAGCTACCTGTGGCTGCTCATGCTCGTTGCTTTGATGGGATTGGGGCTGTCGGTCGTAGGCGATGTTCACGTCACGCTGGTCAAGCGCGAAAGGGAGAAGGAATTGCTGGCGATTGGTCGGCAGTTTCAGACAGCCATTCGTCGATACCACGACCATCGACCGGGAGGCACTCCGCCTCAGTACCCGCCCTCCCTGGACGAATTGCTGCTGGATTCCCGAGCGCCGGGAACGCTCAGACACTTGCGAAAGATCTATGTGGATCCCATGACCGGTGAACCTCAGTGGGGCCTCATCAAGAAGGGCAATCGTGTGATCGGCGTGCACTCCCTGTCAGGGGCGGCGGTACTGAAGCAGTCCGGATTCGAACCCGGGCAGGAATCGCTCGCAGGCAAGGAGAAATATTCCGAGTGGCACTTTGTAGTTTCCATGGAGCCGGAGGCGCCGCCTTCAGCGGTACAACCCGACACCATGGGCGACAAGAACGGCGGATCTCCAGAGAAGGACCAATGAAATGAAGCAAGAGCGGGTACGGCAGTTTTCATTGATGCGTTGGTGGCGTTGGCGCTGGGTGCGACTGGGGTGCGCGGCAAGCCTGGCGGCGCTGGCGGGTGTGGCGGGTGCGCAGGCCATTTCACCCAGCGAGTTGCCCAAAGTGCTGAAAGAGCTCCCCAGAGCGGGTGCCATGTGCAAGAGAGATTCGGCTGAAGACGTCGGGCCGCCTTTGAGTGGGGGTGTCGCGCGTGATGCAGACCTTGGCTGCTTGCTTTCGCCGGGTGAAGTGCAGGCGCGCTGGACACCTGCCACATCGGCCTTGTTCGACCTTCGCTCTCGTTCCCGGTACGAGCGCTTTCATCTGGAAGGAGCGGTGAGCTCCAGCGAGGCCGAACTGCTGTCCAAGCCTTACTGGAAAGAAAAGCATGTTGTCCTTGTCGGAGAGGGGCGCGACGATGCTCGCCTGGCGATGGTGTGCGGGCGCTTGAAGCAGGCCGGTTACCGAAACGTGATGGTCATGCAGGGTGGCATGCTGGGCGCTGTTCGGGATGGGCGGACGGTGCTGGGTATGCCAGAGCGGCTCGGTGCCATGGCTCAAATCGGCACTGAAGAACTTTGGTACCTGATGAGGCAGCCGACCACGCTGGCATTGGCTGACGGGGAACGGGGTGAGTTCCTGAAGGTCAAGGAGTTTCGTTTGGTCAGGCCGTTACCGGACTTGAATGAAGCTGGTTTGGCCAAGGCGCTGGAGGCTTCGGTTTCTGGCAAAGGCGCGTCGCGTCCATCGATCAAGGCCGTGGTTCTGTTGTCCGGGCGATTGGACGACGATTCCCTGACCGTGCTGTCAAAGGCCGTGGCCCCAGCTCCGCTGCTGGTGTATTCAGAAACCTACGAAAGCTATCTTCGCGAGATGAACAAGCAGGCGGCCATGTGGAAAGCTCAGGAACGAGGTCCCAAAAAGACACCATGCCTCGGATGAATATGCTGCGGCGTCGGCATGTACTGGTGTCTGCGCTTGCTCTGGCGACCACCTCGCCAATGGTCCAGGCCGGAACAGTGTCTCGGAGCGGATGTGAGGTGCCTGGACATGCAGGCGAGGCGCGCAGGCGCTTGAGGATGAACGTTTCCCTGCACAACCCGTCAGGCAACGAACTTGTGGACATCGGCTTCTGGTGCTTTGTCCCCATGAGCACGCCAGACCAGACGCTTGCTCAGCTCTCAACCTCGATCCCTTACCTGTTGCGGGAAGATGCATTGGGCCAACAGGTGTTCTCGACGCGGATCGACAGGCTGGCTCCATACGGCAGCAGATCCTTGGCCCTTTCATTGACCGTAGTGAAGACCGCTGGGTCATGCCCAGTCGCAGGGGAGATGGCGCCGTGGCTGGGACCCGAGCAATTTATCGAGTCGGACGCTGCCGAAATTGTGTTGCTCGCAAGGAAGCTGCATCGCGGCAATGATGTTGAGACTGTTCGAGCAGCGTACCAGTGGGTTATGAGCGAGCTGCAATACGAAGGCTTTGTCGCCCAGGACCGAGGGGCGCTCTATGCCGCTCGAACGCGGACGGGAGACTGCACCGAGTACGCCGCGCTCCTGGTCGCTCTGTTGAGGTCCAACGGAATACCTGCGCGCTTGCTCGGCGGTTTTGTCGTGGACCAAGATGCGCTGCTCAGATCCGTGGACTATCACAACTGGGCGGAGGTCTGTATCGACGCACGGTGGCACATCGTGGACCCCCAAAAGGGCCGTTGGATGCCAACGTCTCTGAACTATGTTCCCTTCGAAATCTACCGAGAGCGCCACATCAACGAAATGGAGGGGGCACATCGGTTCAAGGTGGATGCCGATGTTCAGGTCGTGCTATGAGACAAGGGGCAATCGCCTATGACTTGGGCTTGGTTGCTCAGGTTTTGACTCCCGCCGGGGCGTTCCTCTTTCAACTGTGAATCCCGGACATGCCGAAAAAACGCCCGATGGTCGTGAGACCACCGGGCCGGTCAACCGGCACTGTGTCCGGCCCGCTCAGGGAGGAGAGGCGGGGAGGCTTGTACACCTCGCGAAACAGTGTATCGCGTGCGCCGCCCTATGATCAGGCGCGGTTCTCACTCAAAAATTCAGGGAAATGTGATGCTAGGGATGGTGTTCAAAACCCCATGGAGTCCCCGATGGTTTGAAGGACTTGGCAGGGCAACAATCACACCATGAAGAAACAAGCTGAACTGGGGTTGAACCTGATCACCAGGCGCACGCGCAAAGCGGTGTTCCTCGACGAGATGGAGCTGGTGGTGCCGTGGCGCGAACTCATCGCGCTGATTGCAGCGGCCTCGCCTGTGGCGACCACCGGACGCCCGCCGTTTGCGCACGAAACCATGCTGCGCATTCATTTCCTTCAGCAATGGTTCGGTCTGTCGGACTTGGCCATGGAAGAGGCCTTGTTCGAGGTCTCGCTCTACCGGGACTTCGCCGGTCTCTCGGGTACCGAGCGCATTCCCGATCGGGTCAGCATCCTGCGCTTTCGCCATCTGCTCGAAGAGCACCAGCTGAGCATCCAGATACTGGCCGCAGTCAACGCCACGCTCATTGACAAGGGGCTCATGCTCAAGGCGGGAACGGTGGTCGATGCCACGCTGATCGCCGCGCCCAGTTCGACCAAGAACAACAGCGGCGAACGTGACCCCGAAATGCACCAGACCAAGAAGGGGAATCAGTGGCACTTCGGGATGAAGGCACACATTGGCGTGGATGCCGATTCGGGCCTGGTGCACACGGTGGTAGGCACGGCCGCCAACGTCAACGATGTGACGCAGGCCGGTGCGCTGGTGCACGGTGAAGAGAGCGATGTGTTCGCCGACGCGGGCTACCAGGGTGTGGCCAAGCGCGAAGAGACGCAAGGCATCGAGGTGAACTGGCGCGTTGCCATGCGCCCGGGCAAACGCAAGGTGCTGGACAAGGCCACGCTGACGGGGCGCGTGCTCGATGAACTGGAGCACGTGAAGGCCCGCATCCGGGCCAAGGTGGAGCATCCGTTTCGGGTGATCAAACGCCAGTTCGGTCATATGAAGGTGCGCTACCGGGGCCTTGCGAAAAACACGGCTCAGTTGCACACGCTGTTTGCGCTGAGCAATCTGTGGATGGCGCGACACCGTCTTTTGCAGAGGATGCAGGGATGAGTGCGTCTGCAGTGCCCACGTGGGCCTTGATGAGGCCACAAACGGGGAACAAATCGACCTTTGAACGTTGGCAATCGATCAAAACGGGTGCAGCGCTTTCATGTCGCGAGATTCATTCGATCAACGGCCTTCGCTGCGCTGGTTTTGAACACCGTCCCTAGGAAAACTCTTCGTAGGAGCATTCAAGCTGCTGTTCGCGATCATCGGGGCGGGTGTGTTGATTTCGATCATTTCCGTGGTCGTCGTCGTCGTCCGGGAGACCTGGATCAAGTAGCGTCATGGCGCTTGCCGGGCTTTCAGAAGTGATAGCACCGACGAGCCCACTTGGCGGCGCGCGATAGCACCACGCCGAACATCAACGCGTAGACGCCCACCATCAGCGCTGCGCAGGCAAGGAGTGCGGCCCATGGCGGTACCACCGGAAGGATGGCGAGGTAGTAGTTGCCGGCTCGGCCAGAGGAGAGCGCCAGTGCAATCAGCAGTGGGCCACCGGCCAGGATGGCGAGGCCACCACCGAAAGCAATCCAACTACGGGCCGACTCGCGCATGTGGTGGGAGTCGTCGTACCGACTGGTCAACCACGCATAGACTTCATGCATTCAAACTCCTTGTCAGGTCGTTGCGAGGATTGTACAAACAGGGCTGTTTATTTGAACAGCATCCCTCTTTGATTCCTTTCGCATCATGGCTCCGCGTACATCCAAGGTCGGGGACCTTTCCGTGGTGGTGGTAGGTCCACGCACCTTTGTGCGCCGTGCGCCGGTCCTTGCCGTGCTGGAAAAGGCGCACCAACACAAACGGATCGCCAGAGTCATTCACGGGGGCACACCTGGCCCAGAGCTGTTCGCGGCACAGTGGGCCGCTGATCTGGGTCTAGAAGCGATCTGCTGCGCCGCCGACTGGGTGCAGCATCAGGAGCTGGCTGCGGTCGACCGAAACCGCAGGATGATCGTGGACTACGAACCTGATGGCGTGATCATCTTCCCTGGGACCCTTTTCGGCGACGACCTTGCCGCTCGTGCCGGCGCAGCCAAGATCGCTGTGTGGCGTCCACGTGTGCGTGAGCGATAGGCGTTGGTGTTGACAGCCGAAATATGCGCTGTTAACGTTCCTAGGTGATCTGCCCTCGGGCACCACGCGGCACCTCAACTCCTGGAAGGTGCACGGTTTGACCCCCAAGGTTTGACCTGGAGTTTCTGTCCTTCGTAACCCAGATCGGGATGTTCTCGCTCCCGATCTTGGCCTTACGGCTGGGCTTGGGTATGCGCGTTCTCCTGGTCTTCAACTTTTTGGAGATCTTCGAAATGAACGCCTCTACTTCTACCCAAGCTTCCCACTTCAATCTTCATGTCTCCGGCATCGGTTATCTCAACCGCGTCCGCTGGGTGCACCCGAAGCAACGTGGTCGCAGTGCTCAACCGTTTCTGGCCTGCAGCGTCTCGGCGCTGCGTGGCAATGCGGAAGCACCGGACTACACCTACTTCGATCTGCGGGTTTCCGGCCAGGAAGCGGCCGAACTCGTCGAGAAGTGCATGGAAGACGTCGACCAAAACCGCAAGGTGGTGATCTCGTTCAAGGTCGGGGACATCTACCCGCACTTGTACGAACGCGATGCGAAGGTGGACGGTCGCAAGACCGGTGGGAAGGAAATGGCATGCCTCATCAAAGGTCGCCTGCTCCTGATCAACACCATCACCGTCGACGGAACCCGTGTGTATGAGCGTCAGGCCGATGCGCAAGCAGAGCCTGGTGCCGACGACCATGCCGATGACATCCCGCCGCAAGGCTCGAATGACAGCGTGCTGGACGGCGGCGAGCAATCGCAGGATGAACCAGCGCCAGCGCGTGCAGAACAGGCCCGTCCTGTTCAACGCACCCAGGCACTTGCTCCCGCGAATGCACCTCGGCCTTCTTATTCGCGGCCCCGCATGGGTGCGCGTGAAACGGCGACAGCCTAGGCTGAACGCACTCTGAAACCCTCGCACCGCTTCGGCGGTCGAGGGTTTTTTCATGGCCTTTTGTTATTGCAAACCCGCGCGGTGTCGAGATACCGCGCAGGGCGGGGTGTCTCCGAACGCGCTTTTTCTCTGGAGATATCCCATGGCTAGCAAGATTGAACGTGAAGATGGTGTTCTCGACTTTCGCCGCTACGGCTACCTGACCTACGCTGGGTGTGCACGCCGCGCCGAGCTGCAGGTCCTGAAGTCCCGGGCGGGCTGGTACATCGGCACCGTGAACGAAGACGGTCTGCCGTGTGCCCGTGAAAGCCAGGAATACTGGCCCAGCGAAGCGCTTGCGCTGGAGGCTTTGACGAACGACACCTGGACCCAGAAAAACTGGCCATGACCCAAGCAGTCAAGAGCAAGCGCACCGGGTATCAGGCGTTGATCCAAGACGCAACCGGGGTGACTGACCTGGAGCACATCGAGCGCATCGAGGACACGATGCGCCATGTGATCTTCCACAGCACCTTGGACTGGCAAACGCGCGAGCAGCTCATGCAAGGCGCGCGCGAGGCCCTGCAGATCATCACTCTCGTCTGAACGACGTTTCTTCAACCGACCCCACCTGCCGCAAGGCCGTGGGGTTTCTCTTTTTCTGGACATCTGACATGAATGCTCTCACGCCTCACCTGGGCTACTGGCTCAAGAAACTGGGTTTGCATCGCGGCTCGCCGCGGCTTTGGTTTGAAACACATCGTCTGGGGTCGGCTGGCCTTCTTCCAGGCAGTCGATTCGATGTGGTGGCACTGGAACATGGCATCAAACTGGTGCCGAACTTACACGGTCAGTACGGGGTGAGCAGCAAGGAACGCAATGGCCGACAGCTGCCGGTCATCGACATCAACAGTCGGGAGGTGCTGGCGCCTCTTGGTGAACAACAGGTGGTCCGTGTGGTCGTGAGACTTGACGGCATCTTCGTGCTGCGCGTGGCATCGGAGCAGGCCAAGGCCGAGCGGATCGACCGCCTGCGTGCCAAACTCACTTCTGGCCAGCAGCTGGCCAGCGCCAGCATCGCCCATGGCGCTGGTGTGCTGTCCTACATGGCACATGCCGGATTCAAGGACGCCGGGATCGAGCTGGACATGAAGGTGCTCTGCGAGATCGACTCGGCCTACGTCGAGCAGTCGCTCAACTGCAATCCGGTCAGTGCAAACGCCACGCCCTTCTGTGCCCCCATCCAGGAGCTGGTGCAGGACGAATGGCTGATGCGCCAGGTGCCTCGGGTCGAAGTGCTGGAGATGGGCTTGCCCTGCTCAGGCGCATCACGAGCAGGGAAGTCCAAGCGTGGGCTGTCCATGATGGAAGACCACCCGGAGGTCGGGCATTTGATCTATGCCGCCCTGGCGCTGATCCAAAAGCTCCAACCTGCAGCCATCGTTCTGGAGAACGTCGAAGACTACCGGGTCAGCGCTTCCGCGCAGATGCTGCGGTCCCAGCTCCGGGACATGGGCTACCAGGTGCGCGAGCACGTCCTGCGTGCCCGTGACTTCGGGTCGCTGGAAAACCGGGTGCGTTGGGCCCTTGTGGCCACCACCGACGGATTGCCAGTGGTCGAGTCAGCCTCCCCACAGGGATCGGAGCCCGGGATCACCCTCGGGGCATTGCTCGATGACGTGGATGCCGACGCACCGTGCTGGTCGTCCATGGAGTACCTCAAAAGCAAAGAGGCCAGGGACTTGGCCGAAGGCAAGGGCTTTGCCATGCAGTTGGTCGACGCGAATTCCACCAGCGTGCCAACGATTCGCAAGGCGTACAACAAGGGCGGCTCGACCGACCCGTATGTCCGGCATCCTACCGATGCGAGGCTGTTGCGCAAATTGACCCCCGCAGAACACGCAAGGATCAAAGGCGTTCCGGAAACGCTGATCAGTGGGATGTCGGCGACGGGGGCCCACGAGGTGTTGGGGCAGGGCGTTGTCTGTGCTCCGTTTCGGGCGCTGTTTCATGAACTGGCCGAGTGCTTCAAGCGTCTTCGGGATCACGGCCCGGTTTGGATCGGTGAGTGCACTTGCGCCCACCGGTTGACCGGCGCCATCGGGTAGCTGCCACCAGGCACACCTGGCCTTCAGGGCGGGGTGCCTGGTGCTCCCGCACCACGCTGGCCAGTCAGGCGAGCAGGCGCCGCATCGCGTCAGGGCACACACAAAATTGATGCGTTGCGGTATCCTCAAGACTTTCCGAGCGTTCACCGGCATCGCTTCAAAGAGCCGGAGCCAGCACTGCTGGCACATGATCCACGTCAACCCCTGAAGCGTGGACGCTCCTTCGGGAACCGGGGTTTCTGTCCTCACTGGTCGCCTCGCTGATGCACACCTCGACGCCAGACCAGCAAAGCTGCCAGGTCGGAAGCCTGTCAGTTCTGTAGAAGCTCGGAGGCGCCGACCCGCTCCCTTGTGGGTCGGCCGTTTCCTTGTAATTGCACTTCACTGTTTTTCAACCCTGTCGGGATGCATCTCCCGGCACGGTGCTGGTGTGTGTG
>NZ_BCTF01000038.1 GCF_001571145.1 Hydrogenophaga flava NBRC 102514 | reverse complement strand
AGCAGCGCCTTCAGCATCGCCGGTGGTGGCGACACGCTGGCCGCGATTGCCAAGTACGGCATCGAGAAGGACGTGGGCTACATCTCCACCGGCGGCGGCGCCTTCCTGGAAGTGCTGGAAGGCAAGACGCTGCCGGCGTTTGAAGTGCTGGCGCGCCGCGCGGCCTGACCGCCTCAGTCGGCGGCCATGTTCAGGCGCAGGCCGGCCTGACGCACCACGTCCTGCCAGCGCTCGCCCTCGGCGAGCAGCAGGTCGTGCAGCTCGCCCGGCGTCGAGGTCTGCACCTGGGCGCCTTCTGCCTGCATGCGGGCCGCCACCTCCGGGTCGCGCAGCACCGTGTTGAGCGCGGTGTTGAGCTGGCGCGTGACGCTGTGCGGCGTCTTGGCCGGCGCGAACAGCGCGTACCACTGCGTCATCGCCACACCTGGCACCCCCGCTTCCGACAGCGTCGGCACATCGGGGCAGGCCGCTAGCCGTTCCGTGCCCGCCACCGCCAGGGCCTTCAGCCGTTTGCTGCGCAGGTACGGCAGGGCCGTGAACAGGCTCGGGAACATCAGCTGCACCAGGCCATTGGCCACATCCGCAATCGCCGGCCCGGCGCCTGAGAAGTCGGCGCGGGTCAGGCGCGTGCCGGTCTGCAGCTGGAGCAGCTCGGCCGCCAGGTGCGGCACCGTGCCCTCTCCGGCCGAGGCGTAGGCCATGGGCGCGGGCGCGTCGCGCAGCAGCCGCACCAGGGAAGCCACGTCGTCCACCGGCAGGGCGGCCGGCACCACCAGCAGCGTGGGTGAATATCCGATCAGGCCCACTGGCGAGAAGTCCGCCACCGGGTCGTAGCGCAGCTTCTGCAGCGCGGGGTTGATGCCGTGGGTGGCGATGTAGCCGAACATCAGGGTGTGGCCGTCGGGTTCGGCGGCGGCCACGTATTCGGCCGCGATGCTGCCGTTGGCGCCCGCCCGGTTGTCCACCACCAGCGGCTGGCCCAGCAGCGGCCCCAGCTTGCGCGTGAGCGTGCGCGCCATGGTGTCGTTGCCGCCACCCGCGCTGGTCGGCACGATGATGTGCAGCTCGTGCTGCGGAAAGTTGCGCACCGCGCTGGACGCCGACGGCGCCACGCTGCCGGGCACCGGCGCCGCGGGCGGAAACACATAGCCCGGCAGGTGCAGCATGCCCTGCATGATCTTGCGGGCGGTGCGCACCAGGGCGGCGCTCTTGACCTCGATGGCCTCGCCTTCACCTTCGATGTCCACCGCCACGTCGATCTGCCCGGCCGGGTGCAGCACCACCAGCGCATGGCGGCCTGCGCGGCGCGCGATGCCGCTGGCCACCGTGCCCGGCAGGGCGAAGGCCGTGGCCACGCCTATGGCGCCGGTGACCGCGTGCGAGGCGTGGCACTTGTGCGGCGTGAAGTAGCGCGAGGTGATGCTCTCCAGCGTGTCGCCCGCGCTCACCAGTACCGGCTTGGGCACCACGCTGTTGGACACGTCGCCCAGTCCCATGCGACGGCCGGCCTCCAGCCGCAGCGCTTCGATGCGCTCCAGCAAGGCCTTGTTGGCGTCCAGCTCCGCCGGGCGCTCGCGACCGGTGAGGCCGAGGTCGATCGCGCGCAGGATCATCAGCGGCATGGCCGCGTCGATGCAGGTCACGTCCAGGCCGTCGATCACGTCGATGCGCTGGCCGGTGGGGAAGACCTGGCCGGTGACCGCGCCCCAGGCGTCGAGGAAGTTCAGCAGGATGGGCGCCGCGGTGCCGGCCACGCCGTCGATGCGTGCGTCGCCGTCGTAACTCACCTTGCCGCCCGGCGTGCGCACCGTGGCCTCGATCTGCGAGCCAGTGTTGACGTTGTGGATGCGGACCGTGGTGCTGCCGTCCTGTGCCGGGATCAACCCCTGTTCGATGGCGAACGGCGCCACGCCCGAGAGCATGTTGCCGCAGTTGGGCCGTGTGTCCACCGAGCGGTGGCCGACGCCGACCTGGGCGAACAGGTAGTCCAGGTCGCAGCCCGGCACGCTGGAGCGCGAGACGATGGCAACCTTGCTGTTGAGCGTGCTGCCGCCGCCCAGGCCGTCGAGCTGCAGCGGGTCGGAGGCACCGATGGCGCCGATCAGCGCCTGGTCGCGCGCCTCGTCGCCTTCGGGCAGCCAGTCGCGCAGGAAGAACGGCCCGCGCGAGGTGCCGGCGCGCATCAGGACGCAGGGGATGGAGAGGGACATGGCGAGTTCAGTCTGTCGTGATCTTGGCCTTGACCACCACGTTCTTCCACTTGGCGAGTTCGGTCTTCACCATGTTGCCGAGTTGCTCGGGCGTGCTGGTCTCGACGTCGGCGCCGTGGTCCTCCATGCGCTTGATCACGTCCTTGTCGTTCAGCACCTCGTTGATGGTCTTGTTGAGTTTGGCCACCACGTCCTTCGGGGTCTTGGCCGGCGCGAAGACTGCGTACCACTGCTGCACCTCGACGCCGTCGACACCGGCTTCCTTCATGGTCGGCACGTCGGGCAGCAGCGGCGAGCGCTTCGGACCGGCGATGGCCAGCGCCTTGAGCTTGCCGCCCTTGACGTGCGGCAGGGCCGAGAACAGGCTGGGGAACATGAACTGCGTCTGGCCGCCCAGGGTGTCGTTGATCGCGGGCGACGAGCCCTTGTAGGGCACGCCGATCATCTCCACGCCTGCGTTGAGCTTGAACAGCTCGCCCGCGAAGTGCGGCGCGGTGCCGTTGCCGGCGGTGGCGTAGACGTAGCGGTCGGGCTTGGCCTTGAGCTGCGCCACCAGGTCCTTCACATCCTTCACGCCCACATTGGGGTTGGCCACCATCAGCGTGCCCGAGTAGCCCACCATGGCGACCGGCTCGAAGTCGGTCACCGGGTCGTAGCGCAGCTTCTGCAGCGCGGGGTTCATGGCGTGGGTGGCGATGTAGCCCAGCATCAGCGTGTGGCCATCGGGTGTGGCGCGGGCCACGAACTCGCTGGCGATGGCGCCGTTGGCGCCGGCCTTGTTCTCCACGATCACGCTTTGGCCCAGCAGACCACCGAGCTTCTGCGCGATGGTGCGGGCCATCAGGTCGTTGCCGCCGCCGGCGGCGGTGGGCACGACGATGGTGACGTTCTTGGTGGGGAAACCCTGGGCGGTGGCGGTGAGGGCGGTGAGGGCGAGGGCGATCGCGGTGAGGGTGGACTTCATGGATTTGTCTCCGGTGTTTGGAAGGTGAGCGAATCATCCGTGGACTGAAGATGTCTGTGAATTGCATAGTTGGGATTGATTGATCCACAATGTGCATCAATCAAAACCCTCTGTCCCGCACCACCATGTCCGCCCATTTCGACCTCAACGACCTCATGGCGTTCCGCGCGGTGGCCGAACTCGGCAACTTCCGCAAGGCGGCCGAATCGGTCCACATCTCGCAGCCGGCCTTCAGCCGCCGCATCGACAAGCTGGAGCAGGCGCTGGGCGTGCGGCTGCTCGAGCGCAGCACGCGCCGTGTCAGCCTCACGGTGGTGGGGCGCGACTTCGACCGCCAGCTGCGCCAGATCCTCGACGCGCTGGACACCACGCTGCTGGGCATCCGCGGCGTGGCCGCCACGCGCATGGGCGAGGTCACCATCGCGGCCGTGCCCTCGGCGGTGAACTACTTCCTCTCCAGTGTGATCGCGCGCTACCACGAGCGCTACCCGCGGGTGCGCGTGAAGATCATCGACGAGAGCGCCAACACGGTGCTGCTGGCGGTGGCGCGCGGCGAGGCCGACTTCGGCCTGAACTTCGTCGGCTCGCAGGAGGGCGATGTGGAGTTCAAACCGCTGGTGGAAGAACAGTTCGTGGCGGCCTGCCGGCGCGACCACCCGCTGGCGAAGAAGCGCCAGGTGCGCTGGGCCGAGCTCGCGCAGTACGACTACATCGCGGCCGACAAGGTCTCGGGCAACCGCCTGCTGCTGGACCAGGCCCTGGCCGGCATGGCCGAGCAGCCGCACAGCCTGTACGAGACGCGGCACGGCACGACCATGATCGGTCTGGTGGAGGCGGGGCTGGGCGTGGCGGTGGTGCCCTCGATGGCCATGCCGGCCAAGGACCACCCGCTGCTGGCCAGCGTGCCGCTGGTGGACCCGGTGGTCAAGCGCATGGTGGGCCTGATCAAGCGCCGCTCGACGGTGCTCACGCCGGCGGCGCAGGAGTTCTACAACCTCTGCGCCGAGATGCAGACCGGCAAGCCGCGCCGGCGCGCGCGCAAGGCCGCGGCCTGATGCGGCCGGCGGTGGCTCAGGGCTTGCGCGTCGGAATGCGCAGCACCACCCAGGCGCCCACGGCGCCCAGCACCACCAGCACCACCTGCGCGATCCAGCGGTGGCGGAAGCTCCAGATCGAGAAGCTCACCATCACCAGCATCGAGACCACGGCGATGGTCTTGGTGCGCCGCGTGAGGCTGCGGTTCGCCTCCCAGTCGCGCAGCATCGGGCCGGTGAGCCGGTGGTTGAGCAGCCAGGCGTGCAGCCGCGGCGAGGCTTTCGCGTAGCAGGCGGCGGCCAGCAGGATGAAAGGGGTGGTGGGCAGGCCGGGCAGCACCACACCGATCAGGCCCAGCAGCAGCGACACCGAGCCTGCGACCCAGAGCAGGCCGCGCACCAGGCGCGAGTGGTGGACCGGCGCGGCGCCGGGGTCGCCTCGGCTCATGAAGCGAACAGGCCCAGCGGGTGGCGCGCCATGGCGATGCTGGCCATGAAGCCCACCACGGCCAACGCAGCGACAAAACAGAGCGCCTTGGCGCCGCGCGTGGGCGCGCGCTTGAGCGCCAGCGTGCCGAGCACGATGTAGACGATCAGCAGCACCAGCTTGGCCAGCAGCCAGTGGTTCTGCGTGGGGTTGAGCTGCAGCAGCCACCACAGCGTGCCGCCGGCCAGCAGCAGCAGCGAATCGATGACCGGCGCCAGCCCGCGCGCCCAGCCGGCCATGGGCCAGGCCTGTCCCGCCAGCACGCCCACCCCGCGCAGCGCGAACAGCGAGACGCTGAGCGTCACCAGGGTGATGTGCAGCGGCAGAAGCCAGGGGTAGATCGCGGCGACCAGTTCGGGTGAGGGCATGGTCCGCGCATCATAGGTTGCCCCGACTAATCTTCTTCCAGCGCCAGGACGCCTTGTGGCGACGCGGGCGGCCACTGCGCCGCGACCAAGCGGGCCTCGTACCAGCGGTGCATAGCCGCGTCCTCCACGGCGTACTCCCCGCGGGCCGATTTCCACACCAGGGCGGGCGTGCGCTGCCGCAGCGATTCCAAGGCCTTTTGCGCCTGCTGCACGCTCACCGGGCGGCCCAGCTTCTCGCGGTAGAAGCGCAGCGCCTCGGCGTCGTACGGGCGAAAGCGTGGCCCCTGGTCCAGCATGCGCCATAGCACCACCTGCTCGGTGGGTTTGAGGCCCAGATAGTCGGACTCCATCTGCGCTTCGTCTTGCGCCTGCTGGTCTTGCGCCGCCTGTTGCAGCGCCGGCTCAAAGCGGCCGCTGTGGCCCGACAGCGGGCTGAGCACCGCCCCCATGGCCGCCATGAAGAACTGCGGTCTATGGCCGAAGGCCGCAAACGCCGCCTGCAATGCGGCCCGGTCCACTGGCACCAGATCGGGCCGCTGGGCCTCCACCAGCCCAGCCACGTGGGCTATGAAATCGGTGTCCAGCGGCGGCAGCGCCTGGATCTGCGAGCCGTAGAACGGCGCCCCAGCGCTGACCACTAGGCGCAACAGCTTGTCGCGGTCGGAACCCGACATCACCAGCATCAGGTTCACCACCCCAGGCTGGTTCATCTGGTCGCGTGCCGACTTCAGCGCCGTCATCGCCACCTCGCCGGCCTCGCTGGTCAGGGCGTGCTGGGCTTCGTCAATGATCAGCGCCACCGGCCTGCCCGCCGCCTGTTGCAGGCTGCGCAGGGCATCCACCAGCGTCAGGCCATCAATCTGGCCGATCTTGCTTGTGTCGATGTCCATCACGCCCACCACCTTCACGCTTTTCACGCCGGCCTTTTTGGCGGTGCGCGCCACCAGCCCCAGGTGCTCCTGCAAAGCCTGGGCAATGGCCTCGGCAATCAGAGCGCCGGGGTCGCGGCGGGTGTCGGCCCACAGGTCCACGTACACCACCACCACACCGGCCTGCTGCAGGGCGGGCGCCAGATCGCCCTGCAAAAACGTGCTTTTGCCGGTGCGACGCGGCGCGGCCAGAAACAGGCCGTTGTGCGCGTCGCCCAGCAGCGCTTTCCCCTGCAAAGCCTGCACCAGCTGTTGCGCCAGTGCCGTGCGGTGGTATGCGATCATAGGATTACCCTTTTTTATCCTGATTAAGGATATTTTATCTTTATGAAGATAAAAATGGATATTTCCGTCTGTTCCAGTAGTCAGGTGAACGGTGGCCGCCCGCAGGCTGGCCACGGGGCGATCACTCCGCGAGCGTCGGGTAGTCGGTGTAGCCCTCGGCTCCGCCGCCGTAGAAGGTCATCTTGTCGGGCTTGTTGAACGGGCCGCCAGCCTTCAGTCGCGCCACCAGGTCGGGGTTGGCGATGTAGGGGCGGCCGAAGGCCACCAGGTCGGCGCCGTCGGCCAGGGCCTGCTGCGCCAGCGGCAGGTCGTAGCCGTTGTTGACCATCCAGGCGCCGGTGCCGCCGGCCGCGCGGTAGGCGGCTTTGAACGCGGCGTAGTCGAAGGGCCGGTCGGCCAGCTCGCGCGGGCCGCCGGTCGCGCCTTCGATCACGTGCACATAGGCCAGGCCCATCGGCCCGAGCGCGCGCGCCACGTGGTCGAACAGCGGCTGCGGGTCGGCGTCGACGATGTCGTTGGCGGGTGTGACGGGCGAGAGGCGGATGCCGGTGCGGCCGCCGCCGATGGTCTCGGTCACTGCGGCCACCACTTCGAGCAGCAGGCGCGCGCGGTTGGTGATGCTGCCGCCGTAGTCGTCCTTGCGGTGGTTGGCGCCGGTCTTGAGGAACTGGTCGATCAGGTATCCGTTCGCGGCGTGGATCTCCACGCCGTCAAAGCCGGCGCTGATCGCGTTCTGCGCGGCGTGGCGGTAGGCCTGCACGATGCCGGGGATCTCTTCGGCGTCCAGCGCGCGCGGCTCGGAGGTCTCGACGAAGGTCGGCACGCCATCCTTGATCAGCACGGTCTTGGTGTTCGCGCGGATGGCCGACGGCGCGACCGGCTTCTGGTAGTGCGGCTGCAGCTCGACATGTGAGACGCGGCCCACGTGCCAGAGCTGGGTGACGATCTTGCCGTCCAGGTCGTGCACCGCCTTGGTCACGCGCTTCCAGCCGTCGAGCTGTTCGATGCCGTACAGGCCCGGCACATCGGCGTAGCCCTGGCCTTCGTGGCAGATGGCGGTGGCCTCGGTGATCAGCAGGCCGGCGCTGGCGCGCTGTGCGTAGTACTCCCCCATCAGCGGCGTGGGGATGGCATCGGGCGCGCGGTTGCGCGTCAGCGGCGCCATGACGATGCGGTTGGCCAGCTGCAGGTCGCCGGCGGTGGTGGGGTCGAAGAGGGTGGTCATGGATGCGTCGAGAGTGATGGAACGGTTCGGTGGGCAGTCTATGTCCGGGCGTTCGTGCGTGCAGTCACCGACGCACGGTGACCTCATGTGGAGCGGGTCCATCAAGCAGCGGCGAACGCCGCAAGGCGTGGTTTCATTCCAGAATAGCCTATGCACACCTTGAAACTCATGCGGACTGGCAACGCCGTCGGCGTCATCCGGCCGAACGACGTCCTGTCCCTGCCGCGCTTTCATGAAAGAGCCCTGCGGCAACTTTCACGGGCAGGCGACACGAGTCGTGCGTGGACCGGCCTGGCGAGGTGTTTCGCAATCGCCCTGGTGATCAATCTGGTGGGCTGCGTGCTCCGGATACCGGACCTGTCTCTGCCCAAGTCCGTGCAGGTGTCCGAGCACGACCGGGTCGGGCGCGTGGTGCGCTCCGCGGCCGTGGATGAACAGGATGGGTTGCACCAGCGGCTGCGCTCGTTTCTCGCCAACGAGAGGAATGGCTGGTTCTGGACCCTTGCCGGTTACGCGCCCGGCACTTATGTGTTCAGGGGTGACGGCATCGAGGTGCACTGTTCCGAGCGCGCCGTGACGGTCAACTTTCTCGAAGGCGGGGAATGGAAGTCCTACACAAAGAGTGTCGATGGTGCTTTGGCCTACTTCGATCTGCCCTCGGCTTTCCCGAAGCCGGAACAGAGCCCATCGAGCGTGAAACTACAGCGATGACACTCGTCGCTGGAAAAGAATGAGGTCCCGAATGCGCATGCCCGTCGATCTGAATTCCATCCGCCTGTCCATGCTCGACCTGGTCGCCGTGCGCGAAGGCGGCACGGTGGCCGACGCGCTGGCGATTGCCCTGCGCACCGCACAGCACGCTGAAGCGCTGGGCTTCACCCGCTACTGGCTGGCCGAGCACCACAACATGAGCGGCATCGCCAGTTCGGCCACCGCCGTGCTGGTGGGCCACATCGCGGGCGGCACGCAGACCATCCGCGTCGGTTCCGGCGGCGTGATGCTGCCCAACCACGCGCCGCTGGTGGTGGCCGAGGCCTTCGGCACGCTGGCCGAGCTGCACCCGGGGCGCATCGACCTGGGCCTGGGCCGCGCGCCCGGCACCGACCCGCTGACCATGCGCGCGCTGCGCCGCGACCGCGTCGAGACCGAAGAAGACTTTCCGCGCGACGTGGCCGAGCTGCAGCGCCTGCTGGACGACCCGCAGCCCGGCCAGCGCCTGATCGCCATGCCCGGCGCCGGCACCAAGGTGCCGGTCTGGCTGCTGGGCTCGAGTCTGTTCTCGGCCCAGCTCGCGGCCGAGCGCGGCCTGCCCTACGCCTTCGCCTCGCACTTCGCACCGCGCTACCTGCTGCAGGCGCTGCAGATGTACCGGCAGAACTTCAAGCCGTCGAAGACGCTGGACAAGCCCTATGCCGTGGTCGGCGTGCCGCTGATCGCCGCCCCCACCGACGACGAGGCGGAGTACCTGGCCAGCAGCACCTACCAGCGCGTGCTGGGCATCCTCACCGGCCGGCGCGGCCAGCTGCCGGCGCCGGTCGAGGGCTTCATGGACCGGCTGGACACGCAGGCGCGCGCGGCCATCGCCGACTTCCTGGCCTGCGCCGTGGTGGGCGGGCCGCAGACGGTGCGCGCCGGTCTGCAGCAACTGGCCGACGCGACCCAGGCCGACGAGTTCATGCTGGTGAGCGACGTGTTCGACCCCGCGCTGCGGCTGCGCTCGCTGGACATCGCGGCCGAGGCGATGCGGGTCAGCGCGCCGGTGGCGCCGGCGGCAACGATCCCCTGAGCCACTCGCGCGGCGAGTGCCCGACCTTGGCGGCGAAGGCGCGGCTCAGGGCCGAGGGGTTGGCGTAGCCCAGCTCGCTCGCCAGCTGCTTGATGGAGCTGCCCCGCGCCAGACCCGTCTGGGCCAGCCCGATGCGCCAGTCGCTCAGGTAGTCCGCCGGCGTCTGGCCCACCAGCTGCCGGAACTGGCTGGTGAAGCCGGTGCGCGACATGCCGGCCACCACCGCCAGCTGCTCCACGCTCCAGGGCTCGCCGGGCGCGTCGTGCATGGCCACGATGGCCCGCGCCAGCCGGGGGTCCGACAGGCCCGTGACCAGCCCGGGCGGCACGCCGGCTTCGCGCGGGTGGTCGAGCAGCCAGCGCAGCGTCTGGATCAGCACCACCTCGAACAGCCGGTCGGCCAGCAGCCGGTGGCCGCAGCGCACGCGGCCGGTCTCGGCGAACAGCAGCTCCAGCGAAGCGCCCAGCCCCTCCACCTCGTTCAGCGACAGCACGATGGCGCCGGGCAGGGTGCGCACCAGCGGGTGCGCCTGGCCGCCCTCGAACCACAGCTGCGCACAGGTGAAGTCGGCGCCTTCGATGGGCGGGTTGTGGAAGTGGTGGGCGATGGCGCGCGGGTAGAACAGCAGCGCGGGCGCGCTCAGGTGCAGGCGCAGCGGCACGGCCTCCCGCGGCGAGTGCGTGACATCGAGCGTGCCGCGGCGCAGCAGGTGCAGGTAGCCCATGCCCGGCGGCGGCGTGAAGCTCTGCACCCCACAGAGCGTGCCGGTGAAGGACAGCTCGGCGCGCACCGGAAAGCGCTCCAGCAGGCCGGACAGGCGGTCGATGGGCGGGGGCGGGACGGTCATGCCAGGGTTTGGACGAAAAGGTATGAATTCTGTACGAAATGATCCCATCTGAACAGATCGCAACCCGACACTGGGTGCCACGGATCGCCGCCCGGCGGTCCGCTTTTCATCCCACACCCCAGGAGTTCTTCATGCGTTCTGTCCGTCTGCCCGCCCCCCTGAACACCTCCCTGCTGGTGGCCGCCCTCGCCTCCGCCGGCCCAGCCCTGGCCGACCGCGGCCACGATCACGCTGGCGGCATCGCGACCGCACCGGTCAAAGCGGTCCACGCGCCCTTCGACGTGGTGCACACCCGCATCACCACCGAGGACAACGCCCTGGTGTTCCACATGCAGGTCTCGGGCAAGGCCGGGCGCACGCGCCCCACGAAGTCGGGCCAGCTGGCCGGCAGCCGCGTGTTCTCCTACGTCTGGCCCACCAGCCTGGACCCGGCCGAGGTGGGCTTCGAACCCAAGACCGGCATCCTGGCCTTTGCCGTCACCGCCCACCCCGATTTCGACGACACGCCGCTGTTCGACGAAAACGGCGACGGCCACCTGAAGAACGACGGTGGGGTGTGGCACTCGCACTGGGTGGTGCTGCAGCCGGACGAGGCCTGCGGCAAGGGCGCGCTGAAGGTGGTCGACATCCCCGAAGGCAGCAAGCCGCGCCTGCCCAGGACCTGGCCGGGTCTGCCGCTGCTGATCGACAGCCCCGGTTGGAGCCCGTCGTTCGCGCGCGGTAGCGTGAATGTGCGCGTGCCGTTCGACAACGTGTCGGCGCTGCAGGCCACGAAGTTCGACGGTGTCACCGCGGCCCTGCGGGTGAACGCCAGCGTGCACGCGCCGCTGCTGTGCGTGGCCCAGGTGTTCAAGGTGGCCTCGGGCGACCTGTCGCTGCCGGGGCAGGTGGATCGCTGAGCACCTGCGCGGCTACAGCCTCGGCGGCGTGCACATCTGCTCCGGCGTCGTGAAGTAGGCGGACAGTGAGCCCAGCCGCTCGCGCGCCAGCGCGAACTAGTGCCGCGCCACGCTGCGCAGGTGCACCTCGTCCGGGCCGTCGAGCAGGTGCAGGGCGCGGCCCCAGGTCCAGAACTGCGCCAACGGCGTGTCGGGCGAGAGGCCCATGGCGCCGAAGACCTGCATCGCGCGGTCCACCACGCGAGTCTGCAGGCCGGCGGCCACCACCTTGATGGCCGCCACCTGCGCGCGCACCGCGGCGGGCTCGGCCTGCTCGGGATGGTCCAGCAGCCAGGCGCAGCGCAGCACCATCAGGCGCGCCTGGTCGATCTCGATGCGCGAGTGCGCGATCCACTCCTGCACGTTGGCGTAGTCGGCCAGGTGGTGGCCGAAGCTGCGCCGCTCCAGCGCGCGTTCGGTGGCCAGGGCCAGCGCCAGTTCGCACTGGCCGATGGTGCGCATGCAGTGGTGCACCCGACCGGGGCCGAGCCGCGCCTGCGCCATCGCGAAGCCATGGCCCCAGTCGCCCAGCAGGTGGTCGGCCGGTACGCGCACGCCGCGCAGCACGATTTCGCAATGGCCTTCGGGCGCGTGGTGGTGCACCACCGGGATGTTGCGCACCACCTCCAGCCCCGGCGTGCCCATGGGCACCAGCACCATGCTGTGCTGGTGGTGGGCATCTTCACCGTCGTCACCCTCGTTGCGCGCCATCACGATCAGCACTCGGCAGGCCGGGTGCGCCACGCCGGTGATGAACCACTTGCGGCCGCTGAGCACCAGCTCATGGCCCTCGCGCCGCACCGTGGTCTGCAGATTGGTCGGGTCGGACGAGGCCACGTCGGGCTCGGACATCGCAAACGCCGAACGGATCTCGCCATTCAGCAGCGGCAGCAGCCAGCGCTCTCGCTGCGCCGGTGTGGCGAAGCGGTGCAGCAGTTCCATGTTGCCGGTGTCGGGTGCGCTGCAGTTGAAGACCTCGGCCGCCCAGCTGAGCTTGCCCATGGCCTCGGCCAGCGGCGCATAGTCGAGGTTGGCCAGGCGCGTGCCCGGCTCGTCGGCGCGCAGCCCGGGCAGGAACATGTTCCACAGGCCTTCCTCTTTCGCCAGTGTCTTCAGGTCCTCGAGGAAGGGCGGCGGGTATTGCCCGTCCTGCACCGCCTGGTGCCAGGCCGCGTTGTGCGGCAGCACATAGGTCTGCAGGAACCGGTCCAGCTGGCGCAACAAAGCCTGCGTGCGGGGGCTGTGTTCGAAGTCCATGCGACCGATTCTGGGCGGCGGTGGCGACGCTGTCAGCGCACGCGCGACATCAGCGGTACAGCTCCTGCACCGCCGTTTCGTACAGGCCGGTCAGCTGGTCCATGACCTCGTACATGCGTTCGCTGGTGGTGGCCACCGTCTGCAGGGCATCGCCCTGGCCGGGCTTGCGCAGGGCCTGGCCGAAGAACAGCCATTGGCCGCGCGCCAGTTCCAGCTGCTGGCGGATCGCCGGGGTGGACAGGGAGGCATTCGCCAGGTAGGCCAGGCCCTCGTCGAACTCGCGCCGGGCGGCCTCCAGCTGCTGCGCCTGCCCGGCCGCCGCGGCGCCGCCGGCGGCCTGCAAAAAGTGGGCGCGGGCGGCGCGCTGGGACAGCATGCGCTGGCGCCCGGCCACGTTGACCACCCGGGCGCCGCTCTGCTTGCTCTGTTTCTCGAACGCGGTGGTGAGCTCTTCGGCGGACTTGAGCATGTCGTCGGCCGTGCGCACCACGTCGTCCGTGCGGGGCGGCGCGCCACCGCCGGCTGTGAGCGCCAGCAGGCGCTCGGCATGGCCCCGCAGGCGCGGCATCAGGGGCTGGGTGTCGGCGCTCAGGGGCTGGCGCCCCAGCTCGTCCAGGCTGCTCCCGATCAGCTGGCGGCACTGGCGCATGACATCGCTGGCGCGCTCGGGCAGCACGCCCAGGGTGGTCTGCACATGCAGCTTGGCCACGCGCTGCGACAGCGCGCGCAGGCGGCCGGCGCGGTTGATGGCGGTGCCCAGCGGCAGCTCCGGGCCGGGCGGGGTGTTTTGGGTGTGGCCGGTCCGTGCGAGCAGCGTGCTGCCCAGCAGGGCCAGAAGGTGGCGGCGTTGCATGGTTCGTTCGCGTGGTGGTGGGAAAACGTCAGAGCCCCAGGCCCTCGGCCAGCGCGTCCATGCGCGCGGTGACGGCTGGGTCCATGGCCATCGTGCGGCCCCATTCGCGGCTGGTCTCGCCGGGCCATTTGTTCGTCGCGTCCAGCCCCATCTTGCTGCCCAGGCCGCTGACGGGCGAGGCGAAGTCCAGGTAGTCGATGGGCGTGTGTTCGATGGTGAAGCTGTCGCGCGCCGGGTCCATGCGCGTGCTCATGGCCCAGACCACGTCCTTCCAGTCGCGCACGTCGATGTCCTCGTCCACCACGACGATGAACTTGGTGTACATGAACTGGCGCAGGTGGCTCCAGACGCCCATCATCACGCGCCGCGCGTGGCCGGCGTAGGCCTTGCGGATGCTGACCACCGCCATGCGGTAGCTGCAGGCCTCGGGCGGCAGGTGGAAGTCCACGATCTCGGGGAACTGGCGCTGCAGCAGCGGGATGAAGAGTTCGTTCATCGCCAAGCCCAGCACGGCCGGTTCGTCTGGCGGTTTGCCGGTGTAGGTGGAGTGGTAGATCGCATCGCGCCGGCGTGTGATGCGCTCGACCGTGAACACCGGGAACTCGGCGCGTTCGTTGTAGTAGCCGGTGTGGTCGCCGTAGGGCCCTTCGAGTGCGTGCTGGTACCCGCTGGGGTGGGCCGGGTCGGGGTGGATGTGGCCCTCGAGCACGATCTCGGCCGTGGCCGGCACGCGCAGCGGCACGCCAATGGCGGGCGCCACTTCGGTGCGCGCGCCGCGCAGCAGGCCGGCGAACTGGTACTCGGAGAGGCTGTCGGGCACCGGCGTGACCGCGCCCAGGATGGTGGCCGGGTCGGCGCCGATGGCGACGGCCACCGGGTAGGGCTGACCGGGGTGCAGGCGGCCGTGTTCGCGGAAGTCCTGCGCGCCGCCGCGGTGCGCCAGCCAGCGCATGATGAGCTGGTTGCGCGAGAGCAGCTGCTGGCGGTAGATGCCCAGGTTCTGCCGCGGCTTGTGCGACCCTTGGGTGATGACCAGGCCCCAGGTGATCAGCGGCGCCACGTCGCCCGGCCAGCAGTGCTGGATCGGCAGCTGCGCCAGGTCCACGTCCTCGCCTTCGATCACCACCGCCTGGCAGGGCGCGTGCCGCAGCTCGCGCGGGCTCATGTGCCAGAGCGATTTGACGAGGTCGCCCAGGCCGGCCATTTCGCGCAGGCCGCGCGGCGCCTCGGGCTCCTTCAGCCGCGCCAGCACCTCGCCGAAGCGGCGCAGCTCGCCCACGTCGGCCACGCCCATGGCGCGCGCCACGCGCGCGGTGGTGCCGAACAGGTTGGCCAGCACCGGCATGGTGTGGTCCGTGGGGTGTTCAAACAGCAGGGCCGGGCCGCCGGCGCGCAGCACGCGGTCGCACAGGGCGGTCATCTCCAGCTGCGGCGACACCGGTTCGCGCACGCGCCGGAGTTCGCCCGCGGCTTCGAGTTGCGCCACGAAATCGCGCAGGTCGCGGTAGGTCATGCGGGTTCGGCTTCCAGCCCCGCCCAGCGTTCGCTCAGCGTGTGCGGCACGTCCAGCAGATCCAGCACGCGCGCCACGCTGGCGTTGACGATGTCGTCCACGCTCTGCGGCCGCAGGTAGAAGGCGGGGACCGGCGGGCAGACGATCGCGCCCATCTCGGTCACGGCGGTCATGTTGCGCAGGTGGCCCAGGTGCAGCGGCGTCTCGCGCGCCATCAGCACCAGGCGGCGGCGCTCCTTGAGCATCACGTCGGCGGCGCGCGTGACCAGGTTGTCGCTCATACCGTGCGCGATGGCCGCGAGCGTGCGCATGGAACACGGCGCCACCACCATGCCGCCGCAGCGGAAGGAGCCGCTGGCCGGGCCGGCGCCGATGTCGGCCGCGTCGTGCAGCGTGTGCACCAGCGGGCGCAGCGTCTGCGGGCCGGCGTGCAGCTCGTGGCGCAGGGTCTGCCAACCGGCGTCGGAGACCACCGCGTGGGTTTCCACGCCGGGCACGGTCTGCAGCGCCTGCAGCAGGCGCAGGCCGTAGACCGCGCCGCTGGCGCCGGTGATGGCCACCAGCAAGCGGCGGCTTTCGTGCTCAGCCATGGCGGCGCGGCGAGCCGCCGGGTCGCAGGGCCTGCAGCCGCGCGAACACGGCCGACGGCGCCCACTGTGCGGGCTCGAACACCGGCAGCTCCAGCGCATCGAGCGCGTTCTTCACCACCAGGCCCAGCTCGGTGTCGCCCTCCATCGAGAGGCGGCGGTTGAAGAACAGGGTGTCGGGGTCGTCCAGCCGCCGGGCCAGGCGCAGGAAGTCGTGCGCGTTCGCGCTCAGCGTGAGGTCCGGGGACTGCTGAGGTGCGCAGGCGCGGAACTGGCCGTCCTGTCCGCGGAAGTCGAAACGCAGGCCGGCGTCGCGCACCTGGATGCGGATGCGCCGTCCGTTCAGGTGCGCGCCCACGTCGGCCGGCAGCTGGCGCGCCAGCACCAGGTTCAGGCCGGTGACCAGCAGCAGCGAACCCGGGTAGGGCGGCAGACGGGTGAGCAGGCCGGCCAGCGGCGGCGGCACGGTGAAGCGGCGGTCGCCCGCCGCGGCGTTCGGGGTGGAGGTGTTCATGCGGTGACTCCGGTGGAGGCCTTGACGCGTTCGAGACCCGGGCGGCCATGCCAGTAGCCGTTGCAGTCGGGCTGGCCGTCGCCCGAGGCCGGCAGCAGGGGCAGCAGCGCGTCGCGCGCGGCGGCGGGATCGATGACCCCGCGGCGCAGCGCGTCGTACAGCGCCACGACCTCGGCCGTGTGCTGCGCCTGCGGGCTGATGCGGGCCACGTCCACGCCGAGCGCGGCCAGATCGTCCCAGGCGTCGATCAGGCTGTGCACCCGGGCCGACTGGGTCTGGATGCCGTTGAGCACCAGGAAGTCGGCCTGCTCGCGCGTCTGCATCATCAGGCCATCGGGGTGGTCGATGCAGCTGAAGCGGCAGTCGTCCTTGGGCAGGTTGCGGTGGCGCGCGGTGAAGCAGCGGGCCGAGAACGCCAGCGGCAGGCGGCCGTGCGCGAACACCTCGGTCTGCAGGCCGGCGGGGCGCTCGCGCTGCAGCAGGGCGAGGTCGTCGCGCTTCATCTCCAGCGGCACCACCCAGCGCGTGGCGCCCTGTTCGGCCATCCAGCGCAGCGATGGCGCGTTGTAGAGGTTCAGGTGCGGCCCGGCCACGAAGGGCTTGTGCCCTGCGAGCGAACCGACCGCGCCCATGTCGTTGGCCTCGACGGGGAAGTCCTCGTTCGCGGCGATCTTCTGCATCGCGCCCACGTCCGAGCCCGACTCCAGCAGCACCAGGGTCGAGAGCACGGGTGTCTTGCCCGCCTCGCGCAGCAGCTGCGCCACGTCCAGCCAGTCGGACAGGCGCAGCTCGTGCCGGCGCGAGCAGGTCACCTCGCCGAGGTAGACGATGTCCACCGCCGTCGCGGCCATGGCCTCGTAGAAATCGAACACCGTGCTGCGCGGCCAGTAATACTGCAGCGGCCCGAGAGAGAGTTGCATGGTCATTTCCACGGGCGGTGGTAGGCGCCGAGGGTGTGTTGCTGGCCTTCGGCCACCTGGTCCAGTGCGGCCATCCATTGGCCCTTGGGCGTGTAGTGCTGGGGCTGGGCCGCGCAGCTGTCGATGGCCTCGCGCCAGACCTTGGTGACCTGCGCCACATAGGCCGGGCTGCGCTGGCGGCCTTCGATCTTGATCGCGCGAACGCCCATCTGCGCCAGCTGCGGCAGCAGCGACAGGGTGTTGAGGCTGGTGGGTTCTTCGATCGCGTAGTAGCTGTGGTCGTCCTCCACATCGAAGCGGCCCTTGCACAGCGTCGGGTAGCCGGCGCTCTCGCTGGGCGCGTAGCGGTCGATCAGCACCCCGTTCAGGCGCGACTCCAGGCCTTGGGGCGTCTCCTGCCAGCGCACCGCCTTGGCGGGCGAGCACACGCCGTGCGTGTTGGGCGATTCGCCGGTCACGTAGGACGAGAGCGCGCAGCGGCCTTCGACCATCACGCACAGGCTGCCGAAGCCGAACACCTCGATCTCCACCGGCGTCTTCTGCACCAGCAGGCGCACCTGTTCGAGCGAGAGCACGCGCGGCAGCACGGCGCGCGCAATGCCGAACTGCCGGTGGTAGAAGTTGATCGCCTCGTGGTTGGTGGCCGAACCCTGCACCGAGAGGTGCAGGCGCAGCTGCGGGTGGCGCTGCACCGCGTAGGCCATCAGCCCGGGGTCGGCCAGGATGACCGCGTCCACGCCCAGGGTGACGGCCTTGTCCAGCGCCTGCTGCCAGCGCTGCGGCTGGCCGGCCTGGGGGTAGGTGTTGATGGCCATGAAAACCTGGCGGCCGCGCTGGTGCGCGTAGGCGATGCCGCTGGCGATGCCGGCGTCGTCGAAGTTCAGGCCGGCGAAGTTGCGCGCGTTGGTGGCATCGCGCAGACCGAGGTAGACGCAGCTGGCGCCGTGGTCGATGGCGGCCTTGAGGGCGGGCAGGCTGCCGGCGGGGCAGACGAGATCCATGGGCAATGGGCCGGTGGGTGGCCGGCGGGCGGCGAAAGGAAGGCGCGACCTTAGCCCCGCGCCGACGAACGGCGATTGACCCGCGTCAAGGGCGTCATGGCTTGATCTGGCGCAAGCCGGTCGGCCCGGATCACCCTGCTGATGACTGGGTTTTTTCCCAGGTTGTGTTCGCAATTCTTGACCCAGAACAAGGCGGCGCGGCGCCGTCGTCGGTAGTCTCCACCAGCGGTTTTTTGCGCCGTCCTATGGGAAATCAGACGATGAATGCACGAGATGTGGTGGGGGCGGTGGCGCCTGGAGACGGCGAGACCGCCGAACGCGCGCGGGCGCTGCTGCGCCAGGCGGGCGAAAACGGCATGCACCCCTGGCGGCTCAAGGGCCGCGAGCTGCTGCCGGTCGTGCAGGGCGGCATGGGCGTGGGCGTCTCGGCGGGCGGCCTGGCCGGCGCCGTGGCGGCGCTGGGCGGGGTGGGCACGGTGTCATCGGTCGACTTGCGCCGCCTGCATCCGGACCTGATGGCCCAGACCAGCCACCTGGAAAACGGCAAGGAACCCGACGCGCGCGAGCGCATCAACGCGGCCAACCTGGTGGCGCTGGACCGCGAGATCCAGCGCGCGCGCCTGATTTCGCAGGGGCGCGGCATGGTGGCGGTGAACATCATGAAGGCCCTGTCGGCCTACGAGATCTATGTGCGCCAGTCGCTGGAAAGTGGTGCCGACGCGGTGGTGGTGGGCGCCGGCCTGCCGCTGGACCTGCCCGAACTGGCCAAGGACCACCCCGGGACGGCCCTGATCCCCATCCTGTCCGACGCGCGCGGCGTGCAGCTGATCGTCAAGAAGTGGGAGAAAAAAGGCCGCCTGCCGGACGCCATCGTGATCGAACACCCCCGGCTGGCGGGGGGGCATCTGGGCGCGGCCAAGGTCGCCGACCTGCAGGACCCGCGCTTCAACTTCGAGAACGTCATCCCCCAGTCCCTGGAATTTTTCAAATCGGCCGGGCTGGAAGGAAAGATTCCATTGATCGCCGCCGGCGGCATTTCCAGCCGCGAGGACATCCTCCGCCTGCAGGGTCTGGGCGCCAGCGCGGTGCAGATGGGCACGGCCTTCGCGGTGACGCAGGAATGCGACGCCGACCCCGCCTTCAAGCAGGTGCTGGCCAACGCGACGCCGGAAGACGTGGTGGAGTTCATCAGCGTGGCCGGGCTTCCGGCGCGGGGTGTGCGCACACATTGGCTCAACAAGTACCTGCGCGTGGAGCCCAAGCTCAAGGCCGTGGCGCACGTCAAGGACCGCTGCAACATGGCCTTCGACTGCCTGGCGCATTGCGGATTGCGGGATGGCAAGGGCGAGATGGGCCAGTTCTGCATCGACCAGCAGCTGGCCCACGCCTGGGAGGGCGACCAGCAGCGGGGGCTGTTTTTCCGCGGGGCCGGTGCCCTGCCGTTTGGCAAGGACATCCGTTCGGTCCATGATCTGATGTCCTGGATGGTGGCCGGCAACCGGCCGGCGGAGCCTGTACCATCCGACGCCTTCAAAACCGGAGCCCTTGCATGAAGCGTGACCCTCAACCCGGAGCCCAGAATCTCCGGGAACCCCAGCCGATCAGCCTCGACGTGCTGGAAGAAAAATACCTGAAACCCGGGGAGACCGGCATCGACGACCTCTACCGCCGCGTGGCCCGCGCCCTGGCCTCGGTGGAAAAAGAGCCGATCCGTGCCGAATGGGAGCGCAAGTTCCTTGACAACCTGTACGCGGGCGCCATCGGTGCCGGCCGCATCATGAGCGCCGCCGGGACCGACATCCAGGCGACCCTGATCAACTGCTTCGTGCAGCCCGTGGGCGACTGCATCCAGGGCTTCGACGACGAAGGCTTCCCGGGCATCTACGAAGCCCTGCGCGAAGCCGCCGAAACCATGCGCCGCGGCGGTGGTGTGGGCTACGACTTCTCGCGCATCCGCCCGCGCGGCGCCGAGGTCAAGGGCACGCACTCCATGGCCTCCGGCCCGTGCAGCTACATCAACGTGTTCGACCAGTCGTGCTCGACGGTCGAGAGCGCCGGCGCGCGCCGCGGTGCCCAGATGGGCGTGCTGCGCATCGACCACCCGGACGTGCTGGACTTCATCACCGCCAAGCGCACGCCCGGCCGCTGGAACAACTTCAACGTGTCGGTCGGCGTGAGCGACGCCTTCATGGAAGCCGTGGCCGGCGACCAGCCCTGGGAACTGGTGCACAAGTCCAAGCCCGGCAGCAAGGTGCTGGACAAGGGCGCCTACCAGCGCGCCGACGGCCTGTGGGTCTACCAGAGCGTGCCCGCGCGCGAACTGTGGGACACCATCATGAAGTCGGCCTACGACTTCGCCGAGCCCGGCATCCTGTTCCTGGACAAGATCAACCAGGACAACAACCTGCGCTACTGCGAAGGCATCGCCGCCACCAACCCCTGCGGCGAGCAGCCCCTGCCGTCCTACGGCTGCTGCGACCTCGGCCCGATCATCCTGACGAACTTCGTGCGCAACGCCTTCGGTTTCGGCGGCGTGCCCTCGTTCGATTTCGCCGCCTTCGAGCAGGCCGTGGCGACCCAGGTGCGCGCGCTGGACAACGTGCTGGACGTGACCTTCTGGCCGCTGGAGCAGCAGCGCAAGGAAGCGCAGGACAAGCGCCGCATCGGCGTCGGCTTCACCGGCATGGGCAACACCCTGGCCATGCTGTGTGTGCGCTACGACCGCGAGGACGGCCGCAAGGTGGCCGCCAAGATCGCCGAGCACATGCGCGACGCGGCCTACCGCGCCTCGATCGAGCTGGCCAAGGAAAAGGGCGCCTTCCCCAAGTTCGACGCCAACGGCTACCTGGAGCGCGGCACCTTCGCCAGCCGCCTGCCCGAGTCCATCCGCCAGGCCATCCGCAAGCACGGCATCCGCAACAGCCACCTGCTCTCCATCGCCCCCACCGGCACGGTGAGCCTGGCCTTTGCCGACAACGCCTCCAACGGCATCGAGCCGCCGTTCTCCTGGATGTACCGCCGCAAGAAGCGCGAGCACGACGGATCCACCCGCGAGTACGCGGTGGAAGACCACGCCTGGCGCCTCTACCGCGACCTCGGCGGTGACGTGGACAACCTGCCCGAGTACTTCGTCAACGCACTGGCCATGACGGCCGGCGAGCACATCGCCATGATGGAAGCGGTGCAGCCCTTCGTGGACACCGCGATCTCCAAGACGGTCAACGTGCCGGGCGACTACCCCTACGAAGACTTCAAGAACCTGTACCTGCAGGCCTGGCGCGCCAGCCTCAAGGGCATGGCCACTTACCGGCCCAACAACATCCTGGGCTCGGTGCTCGACACCGGCGCGCCGGTGGTCGAGGCCAAGCCGGCCCCCGCGCCCGTGGTGGCGCCGGTCGACCCGATGCGCACCGTGATCGAGAGCCGTCCCAAGGGCGCGCTGTCGGCCGTGGCCGACAAGATCGAGTACTGGACGCAGGAAGGCCACAAGACGCTGTACATCGTGGTCTCCTTCCTGCCGGTGCCCGCCGCCGACGGCAAGGGCACGGTCGAACGCGCGATCGAGTTCTTCATGCCCGTGGGCCAGAACGGCGAGTCGCAGCAGTGGATCACCTCCACCATGCGCATGCTGTCGCTGGCCGCGCGCGGCGGCTTCCTGGGCCGGGCGCTGAGCGACATGCGCAAGGTCGCCTGGGACCGCGGTCCGGTGCGCCTGGGCACCTACGAGAAGGCCGACGGCACTCACGTGCCGATGTGGCACGACTCGGAGGTGGCCGCCATCGCCTTCGCGCTGCAGAACATCATCGCCCGCCGCAACCAGCAGACCGACACCGCCGCAGTGGCCACGCCCCACGCCCCGGCCGCGCCGGAGCTGGTGGGCATGTCCTCGGGTGTCATGGCCGGCAAGAAGTGCCCCGAGTGCGGCGCGCACGCCATGATCCGCAAGGACGGCTGCGACTACTGCACCTCTTGCGGGCACCTCGGCAGCTGCGGATGAGCGTCGGGGGGCGTGGGACGTTGCCGGTGCGCCCGAAGGGTTCGCCGGTCGCCACGCCCTGGCAATGGGCCAGCCTGTGGCGCGCGCCACACCGGCTGGCCTTTTTTTCGGGCGTGCTGCTGCTGGCCGCCTCGGCCGCCTGGTGGGCCGTGGTGCAGGTGGACCGCGCCAGCGGCCTGTTCGGTCTGTCCTACGCCGTCTCGCCCACGCTGACCCACGCCGTGGTCATGACCCTGGGCTTCATGCCGCTGTTTTTCGCCGGCTTCCTCTTCACCGCCGGCCCCAAGTGGCTGGGGGTGGATGCGCCGGACGCCCGCGCCATCGCGCCCGCCCTGGCCCTGCAGGTGGCCGGCTGGCTGCTGTGGCTGGCGGGCGCGCACCTGCACCAGGACGTGGCGGTGGCCGGCGTCCTGCTGGCCGCGGCCGGCCTGGGGATGCAGAACGGGATGTTCTGGCGCCTGTGGCGCGCCAGCCGTGTGCCCGACCGGGTGCACGCCACCGTGGTGGCGCTGGGCGGCACGCTGGGCGCGCTGTGCGCCGCCGGCATCGGCGTGGCGCTGCTGCTGGGTGAGTGGTCGGTGGCGCTGGCCCTGGTGCACACGGCGCTGTGGGGCTTCATCGTCGCCACCTACGTGGCCGTGGCCCACCGCATGATTCCCTTTTTCACCTCCGGCGTGCTGCCCATGATCGAGGCCTGGCGCCCGTTCTGGGTGTTGTGGCTGATGCTGGCGACCGTGGTGCTGGAGATCGTTTCGGTCTGGCTGATGCTCGCCGGCTGGGGCGAGGGCACGGCCTGGCGCCTGCTGCGCGGCGCGCTGGAGCTGGGCATCGGCGGCGTGCTGGTCTGGCTGGCCTGGGTCTGGGGCCTGGTGCAGAGCCTGAAGATCCGCCTGCTGGCCATGCTGCACGTGGGCTTTGTCTGGTTCGGCCTGTCGCTGCTGCTCTCGGGCCTGTCGCAGTGGCTGCTCGCGGCCGATGGCGTGCCCACGCTGGGCCTGGGCGCGCTGCACGCGCTGACCATGGGTTTCCTAGGCTCCATCCTGCTGGCCATGGTCACGCGCGTGGCCTGCGGCCACAGCGGCCGCGCGCTGGTGGCCGACGCCACGGTGTGGTCCCTGTTCTGGGGGCTGCAGGTGGCGGTGTTGCTGCGCATCGCCGGCACGCTGCCGGGCGCCAGCGGCCTCTGGCTGGCCGCGGCCGCCCTGACCTGGGCCGGCGTGGTGCTGGTCTGGGGCGGGCGGCTGGCGAACTGGTTTGGCCGGCCGCGCGCCGACGGCCGCCCGGGCTGAGCCATGGACGCCTGCGCACCCGATGGTGTCGGCACCGCCGACTGGGCCGAACTGGCGGCCGAGCTGATGTCGGCGCGCCGCACGGTGCTGCCGTTCCGCCTGGGTGAGCCCGGCCCCGACGCCGCGCAGCTGCAGACCATCCTGTCGGCGGCCGCCTCCGCACCCGACCACCGGAGCCTGCTGCCCTGGCGCTTCATCGCCGTGCCCGCCGACCAGCGCGGGGCGCTGGCCGAGGTCTTCGTGCAGGCCCTGCTGGAGCGCGACCCGGCGGCCGAAGCGCACGACATCGCCAAGGCGCGAGAGAAAGGGTTCCGTTCGCCCTTCCTGGCCCTGCTGGTGGTGGACGAGACCAAGGGCGACGCCGAGATCGGCCTGGCCGAGCGTCTGATCTCGGCCGGCGCCGCAGCCCAGAACGTGCTGCTCATGGCCACCGCCCTAGGCTACGGCTCGGCGCTCACGGCCGGGCAGTCCGTGCGTTCGGCCGCGCTGCACCGCTTCTTCGGCCTGGGCGTGCACGAGCAGGCCGTGTGTTTCCTGAGCATCGGCACCGCGCTCTCGCACGGCAAGACCGTCGTGCGCCCCGCGGTGGTCGACTACGTGAGTACCCTGAACCCCGTCGGCCCCGGCTGACACGTTTTCCCTAACCGGATTTTTCATGGACATCAGCAACTTTGACGACCTGCTCGCCGCCGCGCGCGCCCAGCCCCTGCCCCAGCGCCTGCTGATGGTGTTCGCCGCTGTCGAGCTGCCCGACGACGCCTCGCCCGCGGAACGCGCGGCCTTCGAAAAAGGCCAGGGCGGCGCGCTGGTGCCGCAGATGTGCGTCGACAAGAGCCCCGACGAGCTGGCCTCGTTCGAGCAGCTCAAGCAGGAGGCCGCCGGCTTCGGCCAGCCCTGGGGCATGGTCTTTGCCGCCGCCATGTCGGGCAGCGCCGGCAAGCCGCCTACCAGCGCCGATGCCGACGCACCGCTGCAGAAGATGGTGGAGTCCATCCGCCAGGGCCGCATCCAGAACTTCATCCCGTTCGACCCGCAGGGCCGCGCGGTGCTGCTGGACTGACGGCCATGGCGGGCATCCACCTGCACCAGATCGGTCAGCCTGGCCAGCACGCGGCGGGGGTGGGCTTCGAGGCGCCGTTCGAGATGCTCGACGCCTGCCACGAGCGCGTCGAACGCATGCTGCGCCTGCTCGGCAAGCTGCGCGCGCATGTGAAGACCCACGGTGCCGATGCCCAGGCCCGCGACGCCGCGCGCGACGTGATGCGCTACTTCGACCAGGCTGGCCCGCACCACCACGAGGACGAGGAGCGCCACGTGTTCCCGGCGCTGCTCGCGCAGCGCGAGCCGGCGGTGGTGGCGGTGGTCATCCGCCTCAAGCAGGACCACCGGGAGATGGCCGTGATGTGGGCGCAGGTGCGCGCGGCGCTGACGGCGCTGGTCGAGGCGGGCGAAGGCTGGACCGGTTTTTCGGATGAAGACCAGCAGCGCTTCGAGGCCTACGACGCGCTCTACCAACGGCACCTGCTGGACGAGAACGGTGTGGTCTACCCGGCGGCGCGGACGGTCATCCGGGGTGATGCGCTGCAGGCGATGAGTGCGGACATGATGGCGCAACGGGGTGTGCCGGACGGGGCTTCACTTCAGGTCCTGCGTGCCGATATGAAGTAGGAACAGGCGGGTGGGCAAGCACCGCCGCCTGCTGGCCTGACCACTTCAGCGAACCACGGAATGAACGACCACACGGAGAACCCCGGGCGGCTGCCCCCGACCTGGAACGAAGCACTGGAAACCGGCGTGGCCACCATCGACCTGCAGCACAAGGTGCTGTTCGATCTGCTGCTGCGCACCCAGGAGGCGAGTGCACGTGGACTGCTGGTCGATCTGGACGGGCTGTTGCCACAGCTGCGTTCGTATGCGGACTACCACTTCCGCCATGAGGAAGACTGGATCCGGCAGCACGGTGGCGCCGAGGACACCACCCACGCCCGGCTGCACGCGGGTTTCCAGGCGCAGCTCGACCGGCTGCAGCAGCACCTGGATGAGGGACGGCTGCACATCCAGCCGGTGCTGGGCTTCCTGCGCGACTGGCTGCTCGACCACATCGCCCGCCAGGACGTGCCCCTGATCCGCGGCCTCGCGCAGGGCCACGGCCGTGTGGCTCAGTCCGGTGCGCCGACCGTCAGTGCGACCTCGGCCACGCCTTCAATGCGGCCGGTGATCAGGTCGCCCGGAACGACCGCGCCCACGCCTTCGGGCGTGCCGGTGTAGATCAGGTCGCCGGCTTGCAGGTGGTAGAACTGGGACAGGTCCGCGATGATTTCGCGGATGTTCCAGATCAGCTTGTCGACGTCGGACGACTGCTTCGTCTCTCCGTTGACCTCCAGCGCAATCGCGCCGCGCTCGATCACCACGCCTTCCATCGGCACGATCTCTGAGCAGACCGAGCCCTGCTCGATGTCCTTGCCCAGGTCCCAGGGGCGGCCCTTGTCGCGGGCCACCAGCTGCAGGTCGCGGCGCGTCATGTCCAGTCCGGCGCCGTAGCCGTAGATCACCTCGTGCGCCTGCTCGGCGCTGACGCGGAAGCCGGCCTTGCCGATGGCCAGCACCAGCTCCATTTCATAGTGGTAGTTGCTGGTGCCGGGCGGGTAGGCGACGGTGGCGCCGCTGGGTACCAGGGTCTGCGGCGACTTGGTGAAGTAGAACGGCCGCTCGGCGCTCTTGTCGACCGGCCTGCCCATCTCGACGGCGTGCGCGTGGTAGTTGCGGCCGACGCAGAAGATGCGGTTGATCGGGAAGCGCTCGGCGCGGCTGCGGATGGGCAGGGACTGGACGATGGGCGGGGCGAAGAGGTACTGGGTCATCTGGTGTCTCTGAGGAGTTATCGGGTTTCGTACACACCGAGCTTGCGATGCAGCGGCGACTCGTCGGCGATGAAGACGAAGGCGGGCTGGTCGGCCGAGCGGTTGCTCAGCGTCACGGGCTCGTAGCCGGGCGCGCAGCAGGTGTCGGCTTCGACCAGACCGAAGCTCTTGCCGCAGGTGGACACGTCCACACCCCCTTCGATCAGGTGGAACACCTGCGCAGGCGAGCGTGCAGGCAGCGTGAGCGTCTGGCCGGCTTTCAGCATCAGCGCGTAGAAGCCCAGGATGTTCTCGGCGTCGTCACCGGTTTCCGGGTTCACGTAGGTCACCTGCACGCATTCGAGGTCCGGCTGATTGGTGGCCATGGCCAGCAGCGCGGCGCGCGTGTCCACCCAGGGGTAGCGAAGCATGGGGTAGCGCCTGTCGCTGCGGTTGAACACCTGCGTCGGCACCACGCCGGCACGGGTCCAGGCGCGGTCGCCGCTGCCCTGTTTCACGGTCTGGCGCGAGCCGTTGATGTGGTAGCTCGCCTCCATGTAATAGACCAGCGGCAGGTCCAGCACGTCCAGCCACACCACCGGGTCGCTGCCGTCGTGGCCGTGTTCGTGCCACAGGCCGGTGGGCGTGAGGATCAGGTCGCCGCGGCTCATCGGGCACTTCTCGCCATCGACAGTGGTCCAGGCGCCTTCGCCCTCGACCACCATGCGCACCGCGTTGGGCGTGTGGCGGTGGCTGGGTGCCCATTCGCCGGGCAGCAGCAGCTGCATGCCCAGGTAGATGGCCGGGCTGGCCTTCATGTTCTCCAGCCCGTGGCCCGGGTTGGCCAGCACCAGCACGCGGCGCTCGGCCTTCTCGATGGGGGTCAGCTCGCCGGCCTTGAGCAGCAGCGGCTTGAGCGTGGCGTAGGGCCAGTGCACGGCCTGCGTGGCGCGCGTGGGCACACCCGGCGGCAGCACGGCGCGCAGGCTGGGCCACAGCGGCACCAGGTTGAGGTGCTTGAGGTCATCGCGGTAGTCCTGCGGCAGGTCTTCCAGGCGGCCGAGTGCATGGCTCATGTCTTGTCTCCTTGGGACGGATCGAGTCCGGCCGCATGCTAATGATCAGTGTGCTGATGATAAGAGGGCGGTTAGACTGGGTCAACCACCGACCATCCCCTGCCCACCACCCCCGCCCTGTTTGCCATGGACACCCCCGAACCCGCCGGACTTCAGATCGACCAGCAGCCCGGCTACGCGATCCGGCGTCTGCACCAGATCTCGGTCGGCATCTTTCTGCAGGAGGCGGGCGAGCTGGGTGTGACGCCGGTGCAGTACGCCGCCCTGCAGGTGGTGGGCAACCAGCCCGGCATCGACCAGCGCACCCTGGCCCGCAGCATCGCGCTGGACACCTCGACCACCGGCGGCGTGGTGGACCGGCTGGAGGCGCGGGGCTGGCTGGAGCGGCGCCTGTCGCCGCAGGACCGGCGCGCGCGCCAGCTGTTCCTGACACCGGCGGGCGAGCAGGGGCTGGCCGACACCGTGCCCGCCATGCTGCGCGCGCAGGAACAGATCCTGGCGCCGCTGACCCCGCGCCAGCGCACCGAGTTCATGCGCCTGCTGCAGGTGCTGGTGACGCAGAACAACGACCTGAGCCGCGCGCCGGCCGACGCCCGGTAGGCGCTGGTGACCTTGTCAGGCGAGGTCTTCGTGGAAGTCGGTGGCGCCAGGCTTCCAGTAGGCCGAGACCTTGACGTGGCTGCGCGGCCGTCCGCGTTCGTTCAGCAGGATGTCGCGCAGCCGCGCCATGCACGCGGCTTCGCCCGCACACCAGATAAAGCCGTCGCCTGCGGGCAGTTCCACCGTGCGCATGGCGTCGCACAGCGCCTCGACGGAGGGCAGCCAGCGCAGCTGCAGGCCGGGGCGCTCGGGCAGCGCGTGCTGGTCCTGCTCTTGCGGGGTGTGCAGCAGCACGGTGGTGGGGGTGCCTGCGGGCAGTTCGTCGAGCCGCCGCGCGATGGCGGGCAGCGCCGTCGCATCGCCGGCCAGCAGGTACCAGGGCAGGTCGTCCTCAATGATGATGGAGCCGCGGGGGCCGCCGATCACCGCCGCGTCGCCGACCTGGGCACGCTGCGCCCAGGTGCTGGCCGCACCGCCTTCGTGCAGCGCGAACACCAGCGTCAGTTCCTGGCGGGCCGCGTCGAAATGACGCGGCGTGTAGTCGCGCCGGTGCTCCTGTCCGTCCGCGCCGGTGAAGACGAACTTGACATGGTCGTCGAAGGACAGCGAGACAAAGCCGGCCAGCGCCGGCCCCCCGAAGGTCACGGCCAGCAGGCCAGGACCCAGCGGCTGGACATGGCGCACGCGCACGTCGCGGCGCAGCAGTTCGTGACGCACGCGGCGCGTCGGGGCGGGTGGGCGCTCTGTGGGAACAGGATGGGACATGGGATGGGTGAATTGATTGATAATGTCATCCATTCTGTCGCAATCAGTTGATGGAGTCAACCAATATGACGAAACTCTCCGATGACGACCTCATGGAGGCGGTGCACGACCTGATGCACCTGGCCCGCGCGCAGCTGCTGCGCCACATGCCAGACGATGGGCTGGGGCCGATGGAGGGGCGAGCGCTCGGCTTCTTCGTGCGCCACCCGGGCAGTACGCAGACCGACCTGGTGCAGCACGCGGCGCGGGACAAGGGCCAGCTGGCGCGACTGATCGCGGTGCTCAAGGACAAGGGTCTGCTGGTGGCGCGGCCGGACGAGCACGACCGCCGTGTGATCCGCCTCTATCCGACCGAAGCGGCGCAGCACCGGCACGAGTCCGTCATGCGCCACCGCCGCCAGGTGGCGGCCCGGGCCGCCCGCGGGCTGGATGCCCCGGAACGGCAGGCGCTGCTGCGCCTGCTGCGGCACATGCAGGACAACCTGCGCGATGGCGGTCTGTAACCGACGGGTAACCGGTTTCCTGGATAATTGAAACCAAATTACAGGCCGGCGTTCCCAGACCGTCCTGAAACGTTCGCCATCCAGGAGACCCCCATGCCCCAGCGCGCCACCAAAATCGTCGCCACCCTCGGTCCTGCTTCCAGCGACCCCGTCCTGCTGGAGGCCATGATCCGGGCCGGCGTCAACGTCGTCCGGCTGAACTTCTCGCATGGCAAGGCGCAGGACCACATCGACCGCGCCAACCTCGTGCGCGAGGCCGCACGCCGCGCCGGTCGCGAGGTCGGCATCATGGCCGACCTGCAGGGCCCCAAGATCCGCGTCGGCAAGTTCGCCGAAGGCAAGGTGATGCTCGAGCCCGGCCAGCCCTTCGTGCTGGATGCCTCGCGCACCGAGCCGGGCGACCTCTCGGGCGTGGGCCTGGACTACAAGGAACTGCCGCGCGACGTGAAAGCCGGCGACACCCTGCTGCTCAACGATGGCCTGATTGTCATGACGGTGGACAAGGTGGTGGGCGACGCGGTGTATACGACCGTCAAGCTCGGTGGCGAGCTGTCCAACAACAAGGGCATCAACAAGCAGGGCGGCGGCCTGACCGCGCCCGCGCTGACCGCCAAGGACATGGAGGACATCAAGACCGCCATGAGCCTGATGGCCGACTACGTGGCCGTGAGCTTCCCCAAGAACGCGACCGACATGGAGCTGGCGCGCCAGCTGTGCAACATGGCCGCGGCCCAGTACAACCACAAGCCCGGCCTGATCGCCAAGATCGAGCGCGCCGAGGCGATCCCCGAGCTGGCCAACATCCTGCGGGTGTCCGACGGCATCATGGTCGCGCGCGGCGACCTGGCGGTGGAGGTGGGCAACGCGGCGGTGCCGGGCCTGCAGAAGCGCATGATCAAGATGGCCCGCGAAATGGACAAGGTGGTCATCACCGCCACGCAGATGATGGAATCCATGATCGTCAACCCGGTGCCCACCCGCGCCGAGGTGTCCGACGTGGCCAACGCCGTGCTCGACGGCACCGACGCCGTGATGCTCAGCGCCGAGACCGCGGCCGGCAAGTACCCGTTGGAGACCGTGGAGCAGATGGCCGCCATCTGCCAGGAGGCCGAAAAGACCGACCACGACCCGCTGGAAGACGATTTCGTGGGCGCGACCTTCACCCGCATCGACCAGGCCATCGCCATGGGCGCGCTGTTCACCGCGCACCACCTCAAGGCCAAGGCCATCGTGGCGCTGACCGAGTCGGGCTCGACCGCGCTCTGGATGAGCCGCCACAGCGTGCGCATGCCGATCTACGCGGTGACCTCCAAGCTGTCCTCGCAGCGCAAGATGACGCTCTACCGCAATGTGCGGCCGCTGCTGGTGGACACCAGCGCCGACCGCGACACCGCACTGGCCGAGGCCGAGGCCGACCTGAAGGCGCGCGGCGTGATGCAGAAGGGCGACGTCTACGCGATCACGGTGGGCGAGCCCATGGGCACGCCGGGCGGTACGAATACCCTGAAGATCTGCAGGGCCGCCTGAATCCAGGTCGCTGAAGCGCACGTATCCGGGAGATGAGCCTTCTCCCGAACCTCTCGCGCCGTCGCTGGCTGGCCAGCCTCGGTCTGCTGCCCCTGCTGCAGGCCTGTTCGCCGCTGGCGCTGATCAATGCCACGGTGCCCACGGACACGCACCGCGCAATCACCGACCAGATCTACGGGCCCGACCCCCGGCACCGTCTGGACGTCTACCTGCCCCCGTCGCCCGTGTCCGATGCACCCGCCGTGCTGTTCTTCTATGGCGGCACCTGGAGCAGCGGCCGGCGGCAGGACTACCGGTTCGTCGGCGAAGCGCTGGCCTCGCGCGGCATCGTGGCGCTGGTGGCCGACTACCGCCTCAGCCCGCAGGTGAGCTACCCCTCGTTTGTGCAGGACAGCGCGCTCGCGCTGCGCTGGGCCTGGGACCGGGCGGAGCGGCTGGGCGCCAGCCCCAGGCGCCTGTTCGTGATGGGGCACAGCGCAGGGGCCTACAACGCTGCCATGCTGGCGCTCGACCCGCGCTGGCTGGGGGCGGTCGGTCTGGCGCCGCAGCAACTGGCGGGCTGGATCGGGCTGGCAGGGCCCTACGACTTCCTGCCCATCGATGTACGCGAGGCGCAGCTGGCGTTCGACTGGCCGGACACCCCGCTCGATTCCCAGCCCATGTTCCATGCACTGAGGGCGCAGCCGGCGCAAACCCCACCCGCTCTCCTGCTGGCGGCACGTGAGGACACCCTGGTCGATCCGCTGCGCAACAGCCAGGGACTGGCGCGGGCCCTGGCACGCCAGGGGGTGCCGGCCGACCTGGCGTTGCTGGACCGGGTCAGCCACACCACGCTGATCGGCTCGTTCGCGGTTCCGTTGCGCGGGCTGGCGCCGACGCTGGACCGGGTGAGCGATTTCGTCAGGGGGCCGTTGGCCTGAGGGCTTTAAAATTCCCTCCAGTTACAGACCGGTTACCAACTTTGACTAGGGGATTCTCATGGCGCTCGTTTCCATGCGCGAACTGCTCGACCACGCTGCGGCCAACGGCTACGGCATTCCGGCGTTCAACGTCAACAACCTGGAGCAGGTGCAGGCCGTCATGGCCGCGGCCGACGAGGTCGGCGCACCCGTCATCCTGCAGGCCTCGGCCGGCGCCCGCAAATACGCCGGGGAAGCCTTCATCAAGCACCTGATCCAGGCCGCCGCCGAGATGTACCCGCACATCCCGATGGTGATGCACCAGGACCACGGCACCAGCCTCAAGGTCTGCGAAGGCGCCATCGGCCTGGGCTTTGGCTCGGTCATGATGGACGGTTCGCTGATGGAAGACGGCAAGACGCCGGCCAGCTTCGACTACAACGTCGACGTGACCCGCAAGGTGGTCGAACTGGCCCACAAGACCGGCGTGACGGTGGAAGGTGAACTCGGCTGCCTGGGCAACCTGGAAACCGGTGACGCAGGCGAAGAAGACGGCATCGGCGCCGAAGGCAAGCTGGACCACAGCCAGATGCTGACAGACCCCGAGGAAGCCGCACAGTTCGTCAAGGCCACCCAGCTGGACGCGCTGGCGATCGCCATAGGCACCAGCCACGGCGCCTACAAGTTCAGCCGCCCGCCCACCGGCGACATCCTGGCCATTTCCCGCGTCAAGGAAATCCACGCCCGCATCCCCAACACCCACCTGGTGATGCACGGTTCGTCGTCGGTGCCGCAGGAACTGCGCGCTATCATCAACCAGTACGGCGGCGCCATGAAGGAAACCTACGGCGTGCCGGTGGCCGAGATCCAGGAAGCCATCAAGCACGGCGTGCGCAAGATCAACATCGACACCGACATCCGCATGGCCATGACCGGCGCGGTGCGCAAGTTCATGGCCGAGAACCCCGAGAAGTTCGACGCCCGCGAATGGCTCAAGCCTGCCCGCGAAGCCGCCAAGGCGGTGTGCAAGCAGCGTTACCTGGAATTCGGCTGCGAAGGCCAGGGCGCCAAGATCAAGGGCGAGACGCTGAGCGTGATGGCGGCCCGTTACGCCAGCGGCGAGCTGGCGCAAAAGGTGGTCTGAATCTGACGACCGACCTGCGATAATTCGCCGGAATGGTTCAAAGCCCGTTGACTGTTCAGTCATCGGGCTTTTTTCTTGTCTGTCACTTTCTCCGCGACCGATCATGAGCACCGCCCTGCACACCTCCGCCCTCAAGTCCCTGCCGCTGCTCGCACGCGGCAAGGTGCGCGACAACTACGCCGTGGGCGACGACCGCATCCTGATGGTGGCGTCCGACCGCATCAGCGCCTTCGACGTGATCATGGGCGAGCCCATCCCCGGCAAGGGCGCGCTGCTGACCACGCTCAGCCTGTTCTGGTTCGATCAGCTCGGCCCCAAGGGCCTGAACATCTGCCCCATCCACCTGACCGGCGAGGCGCCCGAAAGCGTGGTCTCGGCCGACGAGGCGGACCTGGTCAAGGGCCGTTCGATGCTGGTGCAGCGCCTCAAGCCGATCCCCGTGGAGGCCGTGGTGCGCGGCTACCTGGCCGGCAGCGGCTGGAAGGAATACCAGGAAAGCCGTTCGGTGTGCGGTGTGAAGCTGCCCGAAGGCCTGCAGAACGCGTCCAAGCTGCCCGAGCCGATCTACACCCCGGCGGCCAAGGCCGAGATGGGTGAGCACGACGAGAACATCACCTTCGAGAAGACGGTGGAGATGGTCGGCGCCGACATCGCTGCGCAGATCCGCGACAAGGCGATCGCGCTGTACAAGGCCGCGGCCGAGATCGCGCTGAAGAAGGGCATCATCATCGCGGACACCAAGTTCGAGTTCGGCCTGGACAAGAACGGTACCGTGGTGCTGATGGACGAGGTGCTCACGCCCGATTCCTCGCGCTACTGGCCCGCCGACCAGTATGTGGTGGGCAGCAACCCGCCCAGCTACGACAAGCAGTTCCTGCGCGATTGGCTGGAGACCGCCAAGGTCAACGGCCAGCCCTGGGACAAGGCGCCGCCCGCGCCGCGCCTGCCGCGCGAGGTGATCGAGAAGACCTCGGCCAAGTACCAGGAAGCGCTGACGCGGCTGATGGGCTGAGCGCCGAACCGCATCCCTGCACCGCCATGAGCCTGCCCGTCGATGTCGCCTCGGTCACCCATAGCGTGCAGCTGGCTGTGGCCCCCGTATTTTTCCTGACCGCCGTGGCCGGCATGATCAGTGCCGTGGCGGCGCGGCTGGCCCGCATCATCGACCGTGCGCGGGTGCTCGAAGAGCGGGTGCGCAGCTGCTCCGACCAGGAGCTGATCGCACGGCTGCTGCACGAGCTGGTGCTGTTGCGCAAACGCGGTCGCATCGCCAACTTCTCCATCGGGTGCCTGGCGCTGTGCGGCTTTTTCATCGGCGTCACCATCGTGTCCCTGTTCCTGGGACAGACCTGGGAAATGCAGTGGTCGCTGGTGGCCGTGAGCTGCTTCCTGCTGGGTGTGGGCTCTTTCCTCGTGGCGCTGGGCTGCTTCCTGTGGGAAACCGTGCTGGCCACGCACCTGCTGAACTTCAAGGTGCTGGAGATGGGGCGCGAGTACCAGCGCTGAGCGCCGCGGCCCAGCGAGACAAGGGTTGTTCGGCCGGTGGCGCCGGTTACGCAGAGGTTACTGGGTAGAGTGCGGTCACCGAACACCAGGAGACACACCATGTACACCGCCCACCCCCAGCGCTACGAGCGCATGCCCTACCGCACCGTCGGCAAGAGCGGCCTGAAGCTGCCCAGCATCACCCTCGGCCTGTGGCACAACTTCGGCGATGCCACGCCCATGGAAACGCAGCGCGCCATGCTGCGCACCGCCTTCGACGCCGGCATCACCCACTTCGATCTCGCCAACAACTACGGCCCGCCCTACGGCAGCGCCGAGACCAACTTCGGCGAGCACCTGCGCCGCGACTTCCGGCCTTACCGCGACGAGCTCATCATCTCCAGCAAGGCCGGCTACGACATGTGGCCCGGGCCGTATGGCCAGGGCGGCGGCTCGCGCAAGTACGTGCTGGCCAGCCTGGACCAGAGCCTCAAGCGCATGGGGCTGGACTACGTGGACATCTTCTATTCGCACCGCTTCGACCCGGACACACCGCTGGAAGAAACCATGGGGGCGCTGGCCACGGCGGTGCAGCAGGGCAAGGCTCTGTACGTGGGCATCTCCAGCTACTCGGCCGGCAAGACGCGGGAAGCCGCCGCCATCCTGCGGCAGATGGGCGTGCCGCTGCTGATCCACCAGCCGTCCTACAGCCTGCTCAACCGCTGGGTCGAGGAAGACCTGCTCGACACCCTGCAGGCAGAGGGCATGGGCTGCATCGCCTTCAGCCCGCTGGCGCAGGGCCTGCTGACGAACAAGTACCTGGGCGGCGTGCCGCAGGATGCGCGCATCAACCGCCCCGGCGGCGGTTCGTTCAAGGCCGACCACCTGAGCGAACAGAACCTGGTCCATGTGCGCGCGCTCAACGACATGGCGCAGGCGCGCGGCCAGAGCCTGGCGCAGATGGCTGTGGCCTGGGTGCTGCGCCACCCGGGCATGAGCTCGGCACTGATTGGTGCCAGCAAGCCCGAGCAGATCACCGAGCTGGTCGGCGCGCTGCAGAACCTGCACTTCAGTGCCGACGAGCTGGCCGCCATCGACCAGCACGCGGTGGACGGCGGCCTCAACCTCTGGAAGAAGCCTTCGACCGACCAGCGGCTTTGAGTGCGGGCGCAGCGCGCGCGGAGTCCAGCGACATCTCCTGCGCCAGCGCCAGCGACTCCTGCATCACCGCGCGGGTGGCCGGGCTGAGCGGACCGGTGCGCGCCAGCGCCAGCGCGATGTGGCGAACGATGGGCGGGTCGACCAGGCGCGCGGCCTGGAAGCGGTGCTGCTGACGCGCCACCTCGATGGCGTAGGACCCGAGCAGCGCGTAGGCGCCGCCCTGCGAGGCGATGCCCAGCTGCAGCGCCAGTGAGTCGGCTTCCAGCACCACATGGAGCTGCACGCCGCGCTGGCGCGCCACCTGCTCCAGCTGGTCGCGCCAGCTGCTGGGGCGGCAGAACGCCACCAGCGGCAGGCCGTCCAGTGCCTTGAACTTCACCGTCGGCTTCGCCGTCACCGCGTCACCCTCGGGGCCGACGAGAAAGGTCTCTGCCTCGGCCAGCGACAGCGCGTCGCTGCCGTTGGGCTGGCCGTGGCGGAACAGCAGGGCCAGGTCCAGGCTGCCGTCGTCCAGCCAGGTCTCCAGCTGCGCGCCTTGGCCCTCTCGCACGCTCAGCTGCACCAGCGGGTGCTGCTGGCGCAGGCGGGCGAACAGCGTGCTCACGAAGGGGTGGGCCAGCGAGGGGATGGTGCCCAGGCGCACGCGGCCCATGGTCTGGCCGGCGGTGGCGCGGACGTCATTCTCCAGCTGCTCGGTGTTGCTGAGCCAGACCCGCACCTTGGGCGCGATGCGCTGGCCGAAGGCGGTGAGCGCGACGCCGCGCCCGGTGCGCTCGAACAGGCGCCCGCCGCACCGCTGCTCCAGCTCGGCGATCTGCCGGCTCACATGCGGCTGGCTGGTGCCGTGCAGCAGCGCGACCTTGCTCAGGCTGCCGGTTTCGGCGGCGTCGAGGAACAGCTTCCAGAGCGCGGGATTCATGAATATGACATGCGTAATGCGTATGTCTGAAATGTACCGTCAGACAGTTCCGCTATGGGCGGCCTTGGCCGACAGTCCGTTCCACGGCGGCGGACCTGCAGGGCCCCGCCGCCCAGGCGGTCACCGGGCAGAAAGCGCGGCGGCTGTGCCGAACGAACCCTTTCACCCGAGGACACCGACATGAACGCCCTTGATCTGCGCGGCCTGAACCCCGCCCCCGTGACCCCCTTCACTCGCGACGGTGCCGTCGACTACGCGGCCATCCAGCGCCTGGGCCGCTGGCTCGCCAGCGTGGACGGCGTCAAGAGCCTGACCGTGCTCGGCCACGCTGGCGAGGGCACCTTCCTCGAACGCGACGAGCAGTTCAAGGTCATCGAGGCCTTCCGCAAGGCCGTGGACGACAAGCTGCCCATCATCGCGGGCATCACGCTCGAAGGCACGCAGGTCGCGGCGGCCGAAGCCAAGCGCGCCGTGGACGCGGGTGCTTCGGCCGGTCTGGTCTATCCCTCGCACGGCTGGCTGCGCTTCGGCTACCAGAAGGGCGCGCCGCAGGACAAGTACAAGGCCATCTTTGAGGCCAGCGGCCTGCCGCTGATCCTGTTCCAGTATCCCGACGCGACCAAGTGCACCTACGACCTGCAGACGCAGCTGGACATCGCCGCGTTGCCCGGCGTGTTCGCCATGAAGAACGGCGTGCGCAACATGAAGCGCTGGGACCGTGAGATCCCGGTCATCCGCCAGGAACGCCCGAACCTGCAGATCCTGACCTGCCACGACGAGTACCTGCTGCACACGATGTTCGACGTGGACGGTGCGCTGGTGGGCTATGGCTGCATCGCCCCCGAGCCGCTGGTCGAGATGATCAAGGCCGGCAAGGCCAAGGACTACAAGAAGGCGCGCGAACTGCACGACCGCCTGCTGCCGGTGACCGCCAACGTCTACCACCGCGGCTCGCACATGGAGGGTTCGGTTGCGCTGAAGTGGGCGCTGGTGGCGCGCGGCATCCTGGAGCACGCGACGGTGCGCAGCCCGCTGCTGCCGCTGGCCGAAGGCGCCGAGCACGAGATCGCAGCCGCCATGCGTGCCGCCGGCCTGGGCCTGGCGCAGTAAGGCCCCTCCCGGTGCGCCGGTCCACAAGGCCGGCGCACCTACCATCCACCCGTGGAGACAAGAATCATGAAGACCAAGATCTGGATGGCCGTCCTGGCGCTGGGGCTGTCGCTGATGGCGCCGGTGCAGGCGCAGGGCAAGTTCCCCGAGGGCACGCTGAAACTGGTGGTGCCCTTTGCCGCTGGTGGTGGTGTGGACCAGGCGGCGCGCCTGCTGGGCCGGCGGCTGCAGACCGACCTGGGCGTGACCGTGATTGTCGAGAACAAGGCGGGCGCCAGCGGCACCATCGGTGGCAAGGCGGTGCAGATGGCCGCGCCCGATGGCATGACCCTCTTGTTCTCTGCGGCCACCCATGTGCTGGCCCGACAGGTGCTGGCCAACCCGCCCTACGATCCGCAGGCCGACTTTGCGCCCGTGGCGCGTGTGGGCGAGGCGCCGCTGATGCTGGTGATTCCTCCTGGCGCGCCGCAGAAGACGCTGAAGGAGGTGCTGGACGCCGCGCGCGCGCAGCCCGACAAGTGGACCGCTGCCGTACCGGCCCTGGGGGCGCCCAGCCACCTGGCGACGCTGCTGCTGGCCCAGCAGGGCCGGGTTCAGCTCACCTTGACGCCGTACAAGGGGACGGCGCCTGCGCTGGCTGACGTGGCCGGCGGCCATGTGCAACTGCTCATGGATTCCATCATTTCCATACAGGCCATGGCGAAAAGCGGCAAGGTCAAGGCCATCGCCACCACCATGGCACGCCGCAGCAAGGTGGCGCCCGACGTGCCCACCGCGGCCGAAAGCGGCTATCCCGGCATGGTCTACGAGTCCTGGTACGGCGTCTGGGCGCCCAGGGGCACGCCGGAGGACCGGGTGCAGCAGCTGAACAAGGCCATCAACAAGGCGGTGGACCAGCTGGCGAAATCAGGCGCACTCGACACCCTGGGGATCGAGCCGGTGCAGGAGAGCACCGAGCAGTTCCGCAGGTACGTGACCACCGATGTGACCCGCAGTGCCGAGCTGCTCAGGGAGGCAGGATTCAAGCCGGAGTGAGGTGGTGTGTCCGCTGGCATGGGTTCCTTGGCCGTTCAACCTCTTGTAACGCCTGGGCGACAAACGGTCGGCTATAAGCCGGCCCATGATCACAACGACATGTTTCGTCCCGTCGGCGGCGGTGCGCAGGGGGCTGCTGTGTGCGGTGGTGCTGCTGTTGGCGGCTTGCGGGGGCGGTCGCCAGGATGGGGGCGGCTCGACCACGGTTGCGAACCCCGAGCGAGTCGCGGTCGCCGAGCAGGCGCTCGTTGAGGAGGGGGCCGGGCTCAACCGCGACGAGCTGGCTTCAGCCGAGGCTCAGGAGGCGGCCGATCCCGCGCAGCGGGACAGGCGCGCCGCCGCGCGCGCCAAGGCGGCTGCATCCTCGGTGCTGGTGTACCGATTCTTCAACGGACAGACCAGGGCGCACTTCTACACCACCAGCGTGGCCGAGCGCGACCGGGTTCGCGCCACGCTGCCCCAGTTCCAGTACGAGGGGGCGGCGTTTTCTGCCGTGGCCGGACCCGCCGAAGGACTCAGTCCGGTGCACCGCTTCTACAACACGGTCACCGGGGTGCACTTCTACACCATCAGCGAAGACGAGAAGAACCAGATTCAGGCGCGGCTGCCGCAGTTCCGCTACGAGGGCGTTGCCTACTACGCCAGCAAGGTGGCGGCGACCGGCTTCATTCCCCTCTACCGCTTCTATCTGTCGGCCAGAGGGTTTCACTTCTACAGCGCCTCTCATTCCGAGGCTGCACTGGCTCGCACCACGATGTCCCAGTACGCGGACGAAGGCGTGGGCTACTACGTGCCTGGCGTGCCCGAGCAGGTGGCCGGCGTGTCCAACCCGATCCTGTTCGTGACCCAGGTGCCGCACACCGTCGATTTTGCAGCGCGCATGTCCAGCTTCGGCAACCACCTGGCCAGGCCCGATCACGTCCCCCGCGGCGGGGATCTTTACATCCGCTACCCAGACGGAACCCTGCGCAACCTCACCCGCGAGGCGGGCTTCGGTTCGGACGGCATGCAGGGGGCGGCGGCCATCGCCGTGCGCGAGCCATCGGTGCACTGGAATGGGCAGAAGGCCCTGTTCAGCATGATCGTCGGCGGTCCTGCGACGCGCTACCAGGTGCGCGCCTACTACTGGCAGATCTATGAGGTCGACGGCCTCGGACGGGGCGAGACGGTCTCCATCCGCAAGGTGGCCAACCAGCCCGCCACCTACAACAACATTTCCCCGTTCTACGGCACCGACGACCGGATTCTGTTCACCTCGGACCGGCCGCGCGGGGGGGAGGCCCATCTCTACCCGCAGCTCGACGAGTACGAGAGCACGGCCACGGTGACCGGCCTGTGGAGCCTCGACCCGGCGTCGGGAGATCTGCGCCTGCTCAACCACGCTCCCAGCGGTGTGTTCTCGCCCACGATCGACAGCGCGGGCCGTATCGTCTTCACGCGCTGGGACCATCTGCAGCAGGACCAGCAGGCAGACGCCCAGCGCGCCGGTCAGGCCCAGTACGGCGCGACCACTCTCGCCAGCGAAGCGCCGGGTGCGGCCTCGCTGGGTCTGACGGACGAGGTATTTCCCGAGAAGCGGCAGGCCCACACCGGCCCGTTCGGCCGTGTGGCGGGTTACACCAACAACTTCTTCACCCCCTGGCAGATCAACGAGGACGGCAGCGACGAGGAAACGCTGAATCACGTGGGCCGCCATGAACTTTCGTTCAGCTACCTGGGCCAGTCTTTCCTGGACGACCCGGCGCTCACCTACTACGTCAGCTCGGCCTTTCACGCCAACACCAAGAACCTGCGCGGCGACGGCGGGCTGTTCCACATCCGTGAGGAGCCCGCGCGCCCCGGCCATTTCGTGGCGGTCAATGCGCGCGAGTTCGGCTCACTCACCACGAACCAGATCGTGCGCTTCAACGGCGGGGACGGCGCCAACCCCGACGCCATGCTGGTGACCGACGTCACCGCACCGGCAGGCAACGATGGCGCGGTCGCCGGTGGGCGTTTCCGCAATCCTTTGCCGCTGGTCAGTGGCACGCTGCTGGCCACCCACACGCCGACCGCCGCTGCGACGCCGGCGCAGATGACCCAGCTCCTGATCAAGCCGCTGGCGCCCGCGGCGGGCGGCCT
>NZ_BCTF01000037.1 GCF_001571145.1 Hydrogenophaga flava NBRC 102514 | reverse complement strand
ACCATCCCTAACTTTGATTTAAACCGGCGAAACGGCGGATAACACCGCGGGCAGTCGTTCAACAAAGTCGCATGGCATCCTAAAAATTTGTTTGAAATCAAGCCTGTAGCGAATCATGCTGGATGTATGAACAGGCTTAACAGATCCGACAAACCCGACTGGGTCCCTCCCAGGTCCGCCAGGCTGCTGGATCAGGTGCGCGAACGGGTTCGCTACCTGCATTGCAGCCTACAGATCGAAAAGGTTTACGTCTACTGGGCCAAGGCGTTTGTGTTCTGGGCCGCCCGCAGCGGCGACGAATTCCGGCACCCACGCGACATGGGACAGCCCGAAGTGGAGGGTTTTCTGATCATGCTGGCGACCGAAAAGCAGGTGGCGCCGGCCACACACCGGCAGGCATTGAATGCGCTGTTGTTCCTGTATCGGCAGGTGCTGGGTATGGATCTGCCGTGGCTGCAGCAGATCGGCCGCCCTCCCGAGCGCAAACGCATACCGGTGGTGCTGACGGTGCAGGAGTTGCTGGGGCATGCCGACGTGTCAACCACCAGGATCTACACACATGTGCTGCAGGTGGCGGCCGGGGGCACGGTCAGCCCGCTGGATGCTCTGGCGTCGACGCTAGCCCTGCACGCCTGACCCCTGCGCCACCGCAAACCCGGCGCGAGAGTCCACGCGGGATAATCGCCGCTTCCTCCCGCAGCCCGACCCGGACACCCCCATGAGCTTTGCCCCCCTGCAGAACGACACCTTCCTGCGCGCCTGCCTGCGCCAAGCCACCGACCACACGCCGGTGTGGCTGATGCGCCAGGCCGGGCGCTACCTGCCCGAGTACTGCGCCACGCGCGCCAAGGCGGGTTCGTTCATGGGGCTGGCGACGAACGTGGACTACGCGACCGAGGTGACGCTGCAGCCGCTGGAGCGATACGCGCTGGACGCGGCGATCCTGTTCTCCGACATCCTGACCGTGCCGGACGCGATGGGCCTGGGCCTGTCGTTCGCGCAGGGCGAGGGCCCGAAGTTCGCGCGCAACGTGCGCACCGAGGCCGACGTGGCGACGCTGGCCGTGCCGGACATGGACAAGCTGCGCTACGTGTTCGACGCAGTCACCAGCATCCGCAAGGCGCTGAACGGCCGGGTGCCGCTGATCGGCTTCTCGGGCAGCCCCTGGACGCTGGCCTGCTACATGGTGGAGGGCGGCGGTTCGGACGACTACCGCGCCGTCAAGAGCCTGATGTACAGCCGCCCGGACCTGATGCACCGCATCCTGGCCATCAACGCCGATTCGGTGGCGGCGTACCTGAACGCGCAGATCGACGCCGGCGCACAGGCGGTGATGATTTTTGACAGCTGGGGCGGTGTGCTGGCCGACGGCAAGTTCCAGGAGTTCTCCCTGGCGTACACCAAGCGCGTGCTGGCGCAGCTCAAGCGCACGGACAGCTCGGGCGCGACGATCCCGAGCATCGTGTTCACCAAGGGCGGTGGGCTGTGGCTTCAGGATATGAAGGGTCTGGACTGCGAGGCGCTGGGTCTGGACTGGACGGTGAACCTCGCCAAGGCCCGCGCGGCCGTGGGCGACAGCAAGGCCTTGCAGGGCAACATCGACCCGAACGTGCTGTTCGCGCCGCCGGAGGCGATCGAGCGCGAGGTGGCGGCGGTGCTGGAGAGTTTCGGCACACCGCACCAGGGCGCGGGCACGGGCCCCACGCACATCTTCAACCTGGGCCACGGCATCAGCCAGTTCACCCCGCCAGAGAACGTGAAGGTGCTGGTGGACGCGGTGCACGCGCATTCGAAGCGCCTGCGTGCGCAGTCTTAAGACTCCATCGGCCTGGAAGCCGCGCCGGGCCTAGCGGAGCGCCGCCGTGGCCCCGTGTCAAGCCACCCGGCGCAAATTTTTCTGAAAAACAGCGCTTGACAGGCCTTGGTTATGCACAAATTTTTTGCTGCGGTGCGGAAGGTACATTGCATCACCATCGCCCACTACCCCGGAGGGGTTAGTTTTGCAAGCCATTGATTTCATTGGGTTTTGTGGTTTGCCGTTTTTCCGGGCAGTTTAAGAAAGCCCTTGATTTACAAGGGCTCCCGAGCGCAAAAACACACCTATCAACAAAGTTATCCACAGAAATTCTGGAAAGCTGTGGAAGCCATGACAAATCAATGACTTACCCGGCTTTTCGACAGTTCAACTGAGGAAAAAGCGCCAAATATGCCTACTTGGTCCAGCGTGGTCGTTGCGACCCCGGCCCACAGCGGTCTGGGGCCAGCGCTGAGCTACCGAAGTGAGTTGTCGCTCGCGCCGGGAACGCTGGTGCGTGTGCCGCTGGGCGCGCGCGAGGTGCTGGGCGTGGTCTGGGGCGGGCCGGACGAACCGCCGCCGGGGCTGGACCCGGCGCAGGCGAAGTCGGTGATCGGGGCACTGGAAGGGCTGGCGCCGCTGAGCGCCGCCTGGCAACAACTGGTCACATTTGCGGCGCGCTACTACCAGCGCAGCCTGGGCGAGGTGGCGCTGGCGGCGCTGCCGCCGCAGCTGCGCGAGCTGGACGCGGTGCAGCTGGCGCGGCGGCTCAAGCGCCGGGCCAAGGCTGCGGCGCCAGCAGACCAGGCCGAGGCCGCCGCGGCGGCGGTGCCACCGGCCAGCGAGGAACAGGCGGCGGTGCTGGCCGCCTTGCCGACGGCGACCGAGCCGGTGCTGCTCTACGGCGCCACCGGCAGCGGCAAGACCGAGGTCTACCTGCGCGCGACCGAGGACGCGCTGGCGCAGGCCGCGCCCGACGGCGAACCGCCGACCCAGGTGCTGGTGATGGTGCCGGAGATCAACCTCACGCCGCAGCTCGAAGCCCGCTTCCGCGAGCGTTTTGCCCCGCTGTACGGCGAGGGCGCGGTGGTGTCCATGCACAGCGGCATGACGCCGGCACAGCGGCTGGGCAGCTGGCTGGCGGCGCACAGCGGGCAGGCGCGCATCGTGCTGGGCACGCGCATGGCGGTGTTCGCGTCCATGCCCGGGCTACGCCTGATCGTGGTCGACGAAGAACACGACCCCAGCTACAAGAGCCAGGACGGTGCGCGCTATTCGGCGCGCGACCTGGCGGTGTACCGCGCCAAGGTGGAGAGCGAGACGCTGGCGGCCAAAGGCCAGCGCTGCCAGGTGATCCTGGGTTCGGCCACGCCCTCTCTGGAGAGCTGGCACGCGGCGGACCAGGGGCGTTACAAGCGGCTGGAGATGCCGGCGCGTATCGGCGGCGGCGCCCTGCCCCGGCTGCGGCTGGTGGACATGAACCACCAGCCCAAGGGCGCGAGCATTGCGCCGCCGCTGCTGGCGGCGATGGAGGCGCGCATCGCGCGTGGCGAGCAGTGCCTGGTGCTGCTCAACCGCCGCGGCTACGCGCCGGTGCTCTCGTGCGACGCCTGCGCCTGGAAAAGCCAGTGCCCGCACTGCAGCGCCTTCCGCGTGTTCCACAAGCTCGACCGCACGCTGCGCTGCCACCACTGCGGCTTCAGCTCACGCGTGCCGCGGTCCTGCCCGGACTGCGGCAACCTGGACATCGCGCCCGTGGGCCGCGGCACAGAGCAGATCGAGGAACAGCTGGCCGGCCTGCTTTCGGACGTCAAGCGACCCGACGGACAGACGGCCAAGGTGGCGCGCATGGACGCCGACACCACGCGGCTCAAGGGCAGCCTGGAGCAGCAGCTGGCCGCTCTGCACAGCGGCGAGGTGGACGTGCTGGTGGGCACGCAGATGGTGGCCAAGGGCCACGACTTCCGGCGCATCACCCTGGTCGCCAGCGTGAACGCCGACGCTGCCCTGTTCGCCAGCGACTACCGCGCGCCCGAGCGCCTGTTCGCGCTGCTGATGCAGGCGGCGGGCCGGGCCGGGCGCGACGCGGCGCAGGCCGGCGCCAGCGAGATGTGGTTGCAGACCTGGCACCCGGAGCACGCGCTGTTCGCATCCCTGCGCAAATACGACTTCCCCGGCTTTGCCGCCGCCCAGCTGGCCGAGCGCGAGGCCGCAGGCATGCCGCCCTTCGGCGCCCAGGCGCTGCTGCGCGCCGACGCGCGCACGCAGGAGGCGGCCCAGGCCTTCCTCAACGCCGCCGCCGAAGCCGCGGCCAGCCTGCCGTACCGCGACGAGGTGACGCTCTACCCGGCGGTGCCGCTGACCATCCAGCGCGTGGCGAACGTCGAGCGCGCGCAGCTGCTGGTGGAAAGCGCCTCGCGCGCGGCGCTGCAGCGCTTCCTCGCGGCCTGGCAGCCGCTGCTGCTGGACGGCCGCAGCGTGCCGGGCGCGCGTGGCCTGATCCGCTTCGCGGTGGACGTGGACCCCTTGTCGATATGACGCCCCACGCTCCGCCGCTGCGCGGGTCGCGGCCCCCTACACTGGGCCGATGGATCTGATGCGTTCTGCGGCGCTGGGCGCCATCCGTCTCTATCAGCGCTGGCTCTCGCCCCACAAGGGTTTTGCCTGTGCGTACCGCGTGCACACGGGCCGCTGCAGCTGTTCGCAGCTCGGTTTCCGCGCCATCCGCCGCTTCGGCGTGGCCGGGGGCTGGCACCTGCTGCGGCAGCGCACGGCGCTGTGCGGGGTGGCCCACCGCCGGCTCAGCCCGTTGCCGCGCCGCCCGCCGGCGCGCGAGCGGGGCGACTGCGACCTGGGCTGCGACTTCGACTTTCTGCCGGGCAAGGGCCTGGACCTCTGGGACATCTTCAGCTGCTGCGATGTGGGCAGCTGCGACTGGGGCAGCGACAGGAAGAAAAAGCGCCAGCAGGAGCGGCACGTCCACATCCCGCCCTACGCGGATCTGGGGCAGCGCCGCCGGCGCGGCGACGGCGCGGCCCGTTAGGGCGCCAGGGTCCGCGTCAGGAAGTGGCCGTTCGGGATGCGCGCGGCGGTGAAGAACTCGGCCTCGGGCACGCCGTCGATCAGGTGGCGCAGGCAGCGCACCACGAAGCCGTGCGAGACCAGCAGCACGGTCTGGCCCGCGTGCCGTTCGCGCAGGCGCTGCAGGCCGCGTGCCACGCGCCCGACCACATCCCGTGTGGGCTCGGCGCCGGGCGGCTCCAGGTCCCAGCGGTAGGCGGCGTTGCGCGCCGCGAGTTCGGGGAACTGCGCCGCGGCCTCGGCTTCGGTCAGGCCGTCGAACACGCCGAAGTCGCGTTCGCGGAAGTCGGCGTCAAAGGCGATGGGCAGGCCCAGCCGGGCGGCGGCGGGTTCGGCGGTCTGGCGCGCGCGCTGCATCGGCGAGGCGACGATGGCCCCGATGCCGGCCGGCAGCTCGTCCGCCAGGCGCTGCGCCTGGGCGAGGCCGGCGGCGTTCAGAGGGGCGTCGATGCGCCCCTGCCAGCGCTCTGCGCTGTTCAGATCGGTCTCTCCGTGGCGGGCCAGCAGCAGGGTCAGGTGGGTCATGCGGCAGCATACCCGTCCGGGTGCAGGCGCCTCTCAGCCGGACACCGTGGCGACCAGATCGCGGATCTTGAACGGCTTGAGCAGCAGCCGCCGGATGCGCAGTTCCTTGAGCCGCGCGGCCATGGTGGCGTCGATGCCGGCGGCCGTCATGGCCACGGGCATGCCGGCCGGGCAGGCGAACGATCCCTCGCGCAGCTGGGTGAGCAGGTCCAGACCCGATCCACCGTCCGACAGGGACAGGACGCCGGCCTGCAGCGAATCGTCCTGCAGACACTTCAGCGCCAGGTCGCAGCTGCCCGCCTGGACCACGTCGGCCAGCTGGAGGTCGCGGCAGACGGACACCACCGTCCCCCGGACCAGACCGTCCGGTTCGACCAGCAGGATGCGCGGCAACCGGCGGGCCCCGATCACGGTTGGCATGGGGCGGCCTCCTGGCGGAGCATCTCTTCCACCACGAGGTCTCGCAGGGACCCCAGGATGGACAGGTCCACCGGGTCCATCTGGCGCGGCCGGGTGTCCATCACGCACAGGGTCCCAAGCGCCGCGCCATAGGGCATGCGCAGCACGGCCCCTGCGTAGAAGCGGATCCAGGGCTTGTTGATCACCAGCGGGTTGTCGTGGAAGCGTTCGTCCTTCAGCGCGTCCGGGATCACCAGGATGTTGCGCTCCAGGATGGCGTGGCCGCAGAAGGAGATGTCCCTCGGCGTCTCACGCTCCTCGATGCCGAAGTTCGACTTGAACCACTGCCGGTCCCGGTCCACCAGGGAGACCAGGGCCATGGGCATGTCGAACTCCCGCATGGCGAACTGCGTGATGCGGTCGAACCGCTCTTCCGCGGGCGTGTCGAGGATGAGCAGCTTGCGCAGCGCCTTCAGGCGCTGGCTGTCGTACTCGGGAATCGGGGCCAGGATCATGGTTGCGCTTCCGGGGTGGATTGCACCCTTTCCGGCGTTTTCGGCCGCAACGGCCGAAAACTTGAACCACGACCCCGCCCCTACTGCCTCAGCGCGTGAAGGTCTGCGGCGCCGCCGCGCCCATGTCGCCGCCCGGCAGCGCCAGCGTGCTCAGCGGCTTGAGATCGGCCGCGTCGTACACCGCCAGGTTGTTCCAGGTGCCTCCCAGGTACACCTTGCTGCCGTCCCGGTTCATCGAGACCGTGTAGTGCGAGTGCGGGATCTCGGCGGCCTTGAGCAGCTTCTTCTGCTTGATGTCGTACTTGGCGAGCCGGTTGAGCACGCCGTACATCAGGCTCGGGTCCTTGGGCGAGCGCACGCCGGTGAAGTAGATCTCGGTGAAGGGCCCGAAGTCGCGGGTCTCGGTCTTGCCGGTCTTGAGGTTGACGTTGAAGTAGCCGTAGATCCAGTCGGCCGTGGCCGGGTCGTCGGTCTTGCCCTTGAACTTCGCCGTGGTGTAGAGGATGGTGAAGTCGTCGTTGGCGTTGCGCAGCGGCCAGACGCTCAGCACGTCGGGCTGGGCATAGCGCGCGCGCTTCCAGTTGCGCGAGGGGATGGCGACGGTCTTCTCGCCGGTCTCGGGGTTGAACTTGTAGATGTCGGGCCCGACCATGTAGAGCGAGCCGTCGTGGCCGGTGGCCATCACCGTCACCTGGCGCGGCGCGGGCAGGGTGCGCAGCGGCTTGGCGCCCTCGCCGGCCAGCGCGTCGTAGACCGCCAGGCGCGGCTCGCCGACGCGGTAGTGGTCGGCGTTGAGCGTGGTCGGCGTCTGGATGACGTAGAGCTGCTTGCTGTCGTTGCTCAGCGAGAGCGCGAACAGCGCCTTGGCGCGCTCCTCGGGCTTCTGCGACATCTTGGCGCGGAACACCAGCTTGCAGCTGTCCAGCGCGATGCCGTGCACCTCGTCGAAGCGGTTGGTGATGAGGTAGGCCGTGGCCTTGTCTGGCGACATGACCAGGGTGGCGGGGCCAACCGAGCCGGGCACGGCGCAGGTCTTGTAAAGGCTGTCGGTCTTGAGGTCGACGACGTGCAGGTTGTCGGGGTAGTTGCCGACCACCAGGTACTCGTCGCCCGGGACCAGGGGCTTATCGGTGTTGAGCGGCGCAGCGTGCACGGCGGCGGGCAAAGCGGCGGCCAGCGCGAGGGCCTGCCACGCGGGGGCAAAGGTCTTGTTCATGCGGGTTCTCCGGTGGCGGGTCACTCGTTGGGGAAGACGGAGCCGAGGTTGCGCCAGTCGTCCCTGGTGCTGGCGGTCTGCTTGCCCCAGTCCGGGTAGGTGTTCATGGTGTCCGGCACCTGGGCCGGCCACCAGCAGGGGTCGGCGCAGCCGTAGAGGTCGGACTCCATCGGCTGGCACAGCGAGGCGACGCCGCCGAAGGCGTCTACTTCCCAGCCGGGGTCGAAGGTGGCGGTGCAGCCGGCCACGCTCTGCATGGCGACCACGTCTTCCACTTGGTTCTGTTCGGCCGCCTGGTCCAGCAGCTGGGCCTTCTGGTTGATGGCTTGGAGGTGTTTCATGTCAGTGCACCTTTCGCGGTGAGATGAAGCGGTCGATGAAGGACGGGTTCTTGGCCATGATTTCGCTGTAGACGCCGATGCCGAAGTCGACCCAGTCGCGCATGAGTTCGCAGTAGTGGTAGGTCGGGTGGATCGGGTCCTGGTAGCGGGCGTAGCTCTCGTGGTAGCAGCCGCCGGCGCAGAAGTTGCGGATGCGGCAGGTCTCGCAGCCGGTGCCGGTGCGGTCCAGCCGCTGGTCGAGGAACGCGCCCAGGGCCTCTTTCTCGATGCCGGTCTTGACGTCGCCGAAGGTCGGCAGCGAGGAGCCGGTGAAGCGGTGGCAGAGGTTGAGGCCGCCCTCGTGGTCCACCGCCAGCATCTTCAGCCCCGCGCCGCAGGGCAGCGCCTTGCGCTGGCCTTCGTGCAGGTCGGTGATGAGCTGGTGCAGGTTGGAGAAACCGGTGGTGCGGCCCTGCAGCGCTTCGGCGAGGTAGCGCTCACCGAGACGCTTGAAGCCGGCGAAGACCTCGTGCAACTCTTCCACCGAGAGGTTGAAGGTGTCGATATCGCCCGAGGTGACGGGCGCGAAACCGACCTCCGCAAAGCCCAGTTCGTTGAACAGGTGGTCCCAGATGCGCTCGACCTCGGTGGTGCCGTGGGTGAGCGTGACGCGAGCGCCGATGGGCCGCGCGTGGTAGCGGGCCAGCAGCTTGCGCGCCTTGTCGCTGACCGTGCGGTAGGTGCCCTTGCCGCCCACCGTGCGCCGGTTGCGGTCGTGGATCGCCTCGGGGCCGTCCATGCTGATCGAGAGGCCGAAGCGGTGCTCGTCCAGCCAGTCGACGATCTCGTCGGTCAGCAGCGTGGCGTTGGTGGTCATGACGAAGTCCACCTGCTTGCCCAGCTGGGCGAAGCGCGCCTCGCAGTATTCGACCACCGCACGGATCAGCTTGAGGTTGGACAGCGGCTCGCCGCCGAAGAACACCACGGAAAAGCGCTTCTCGTTGGGCGACTCGGCCAGCATCAGCTCGATCGACTGCTTCGCGGTCTCCAGCGACATGCGCCGCCCTTTGTCGGGCGTGTCGAGGTCTTCCTTGTAGCAGTAGGTGCAGCTGAGGTTGCAGCCGGTGTTGACGTTCAGCACCACGGTGTTGATCGCCAGGTTGCCCACCGTGGTGACCGGCTTGGCGGCGGGCGCGGGGCGGCCGTCGCTCAGCAGGTCCAGCGTCAGCAGCTCGCCGACGGTCTCGCGCAGGTCCTGCTCGTCGAACCGGCCGCGCAGTTGCTGCACCAGCTGGTCGGCCGAGAGGGATTCGGCGCGCACCCGCTCCAGCACGGTGTCGGTCATCTCGTCGATGCCGTACAGCGCGTTGGTCGGGATGTGCAGCATCATCGTGCGCTCGCCCACCCGCACCTTGTGCAGGTTGTGTTCGCGCAGGCTCAGGATCTCACTCATGTTGTGCTCCTTGTGGTGTGCGCTCAGGGCAGCGGCGGGTTGTTCCAGCGCTGCACGGTCACGATGAAGTGGCCCTTGCCGGTCAGCGTCTTCTTGCCTTCGGTTACCGTCGCCACCGCGTTGAGGTTGCCGGCGTTGTTGGTGCTCATGCGGCGCTTGGGGTTGGGGCCCGCGCCGGCCGGGGTGAAGACGCCGGTGTCGGCGTCCATCAGGCCGGCGAACTCGGCGTCGCGGTCTTCCTTGGCCACCTCGTTGAAGGGCTCGACCGACCACTTGGCGGGCACCGGGCCGATGGCCCAGTCGTCCTTGGTGCCCTTCTTGCCGTCGCGCCCAACCGAGTGGGCGATGGCCTCGAAGCGGCCCTGCACCACCGGCGTCGATCCGCCGTTGCCGCCGATGCGGCCGACCGCGTACTCGGGCGCCACCTTCACATAGTCGATGCGGTCGTACACCGCCAGCGGGCTGCTGGCCGCGCCCACCTGCAGCGCCTTCACGCCCTTGGCTGCGGACTTCGCCGCGCTCACCTTGAGCACCAGCTGGTTCGCATCGCGCGAGACCGTCTCGGCCACGCTCAGGCCCTTGGGCAGCTTCACCTCGCCGTCGAGCCCGGTGCCGACGATGCGCAGCGTGGCCGTCTCGCCAGCGCGGATGAGCGCCGGCTGCACCGCCAGCACCACCGCGCCCTTGTCCTGCCGCGCCGCGTTCAGGTCACCGCCGCTGGCGTCCTGCTCGCGCTCGTACATGCGGCCGCTGGCGCGGTCACCGTCCAGCGCCATCACCTGGCGCATCTTCACGCCGCCCACGTCGAGGTCGGCGCGCCATTCGTAGCCGGTGTAGACCAGGGCCGCGCCGCTGCCCTTGAGCGGGCTGCCGTCGGCCCAGCTGCCGTCCAGCTCCACCGCGTAGCGGTCGGCCGAGCTGCCTGCGGCTACCGTCATCACGCCCGCGTAGTCGCCCTTGCCGGGCCAGCGGCCGGCCACCGTCCAGCGGCCCACCGGGCTCACCGGCGCACTGGCCTTCCATTCGTCCCAGGCCTTGGACTCGTAGGGGTAGGTCTTGGCGAGGTAGGGCACCATCTCTTTCAGCGCAATGCCCAGCCAGTCGCGGTCGCGGCCGCCGGCCTGGTACTCGGTGGTCGGGAACTGGCCGAGGTGGAAATGCACCAGGTGCTCCCACTCGGCCATCGGGCGCCGTTGCAGCTCCACGCGGGCGCCGGAGTGGCAGCGCGCGCACATCTGGCCAAACAACTCGTTCTTGTGCTGCTCGATGGTGTTCAGGCGCCGCTCCATCGCGAAGCGCGCGCCTTGCGTTTCCGATGGCGCCAGGCCCTGCGTGTCGGCCAGGTGCTTCACCACGGTGCGCACCTCCTCGGGCGAGAGCTGCGCGCCGTGCATGGTGCGCATGCGCGTGACGGTCATCAGCCAGCTCTCTGGCGATTTGCGCTGCTGCAGGCGGTTGACCTGGTCGCCCACCTTGGTGTGGCAGGCGACGCACTTGCTGTTGATGATCTCCTGCGCAGTGGCGGCGCCCGCAGCCGGCGTTGCCGCCAGCCACGCCAGCGCCGCGCCCAGCGGCAGCAGCGACCTGAGTGTCTGTTTCCAGTTCATGGGGGTTCTCTCCTCGCAAAGTCACCGCCTTCGTGGCGGCGTGCGATTCACTGTAGGGAGATTCCCGATGGCGCCGTATCCACTTTTGGCAAACGCTTGCGCACCTGCCCGGCGGCATGTTTTTTGCACCGCAGCACAGGCGCGCACCACCCGTGTGCAGATCCCGCCCCACGAATTGCGAGTCGCCCCATGAACCGCTTCCTAGGTCCCAGCATCCCGCGCAACGCCACCGCCGACGTGGTGGACGTGCGCGTGAGCGACACGCACGACGCCGACGAACAGGCCGCCTGCCTGACCGACTGGGGCCAGTGCTACGAGCAGATGAGCCACGGCAGCTTCGACGGCCACTTCGAGAGCTACCGCTTCGACGGCATCGAGATCTTCCGGGAAGACACCAACCAGGTGGTGCAGCAGTACGGCCAGCCGCAGGCCGGCACCATGACGCTGGCGACGCTGCTGGACACCAGCGACGACGGGCGCTTCTGCGGCACCCAGGTCACCCCCGCGCACTACTTCTTCCTGCGCGGCGGCAAGGAGTTCCACTTCCGCACGCCGCAGCGCCTGACCCTGGCCGCGGTGACGATGGACATGGAGCGTTTTGCCGCCTACTGCCAGCGCGTGGGCGAGCTGCCACCGCCCGGCGCCTGCGTGGACAACGGCCTGATCCGCAAGGGGGCGCAGGACGAGCTGGGCGGCGTACTCACCAGCCTGATGCAGAGCCTGCGCCATTCGCCCGACAGGCTGCGCCACGACACGCTGCGCCGCTGCCTGGCCGAAGGCCTGCAAAGCACCGTGCTGGGCCTGTGCGGTCCGACCGAAAACACCAGCAAGGATCTGACCGCCTGCACGCGCCAGTACGTGGTGAACAAGGCACGCGACTACATGCGCGAACACGTGGACGAGCCGATCACCGTGAGCGACCTGTGCGCGCACATCCGCGTCTCGCGCCGCACGCTGCAGTACTCGTTCCAGGACGTGCTGGGCACCAACCCGGCGCGCTACCTGCGCAACATGCGCCTGAACGGCGCGCGGCGCGAGATCCGCCGCCAGACCGACGAGCGCGCGCCGGTGGCCGACATCGCGGCGCGCTGGGGCTTCTGGCACCCCTCGCGGTTTGCGTCGGAATACAAGTCGCTGTTCGGCGAGCTGCCCTCGGCCACGCTCAAGGCCGCGGTGAAGCACTGACCGGCCGCCGGTCGCGGCCCCTACAGCCCGCCTTGCGCGCGCAACCAGCGCAGCGCAGCCTGCGCCCGCGGCACCGAGCCACCCAGCAGCGGCGCCAGCGCCTCCACTTCGCGCCCCGGCGCGGCCTGCGCGGCGCGCCACAGCGGCGCCACCTCGACCCCGTCCACATGCCAGATGCCCAGCGGCTGGTCCGTGGTGACCAGCACCTCGGCCAGGCGGATGCGGTCGCGGTCGACCACCGGCCGTTCTTCGATGTGCGGTGGCACGTGGCCCGCCGCCCCATGCGCCGGCAGCGCGTCGGGCCAGGCGCGGCGTGCGGCCCAGAATGGCTCGCCGGCCCAGCGCGCCTCCTGCGCGTAGAAGTCGCGGCCGATGCGCGCGAAGCGATGGAACAGGCCCTGCACCCGCTCGGTGTGGAAACGCCGCGCGTGCGGCGCGTCGGCCGGGTGGTTCAGCAGGGTGTGCACCACCATCGGCGCCTGCAGCGCGGACGAGAGCGACTGGAAGATGCCGTTGCCCGAGAGCGGGTCGGCCGCCATGGCCGCGTCTCCCACGCGCAGCCAGTTCTCCGCACACACCTCGGGCGCAAGCACGGCGCCGCTGGTGCGCGCCAGCGCGTGCACCTCGGCTGCCGCGGTATCCAGAAATGGCAAGGCCGCGTCGACCGCTGCCAGCCGTTCTCGGATGAAGGCCCCGAGTTGTACGCGCGGCGGCAGCTCCACCGCCGACGGATCGACCGTGAGCTGCAGCGCGACGGCGCCCGTGGGCAGCCGCGCACACCAGGCCCAGCCGCCTGGCAGGCTTTCCACCGCCGAGCCCGCCTCGCCACCCGCCGCGCCCTGGCCGCGCCAGAGCAGGGCCACGGTCTCGGGCCCGCGGACGACGCCCTGCGGCGGGTGCGGCGCGAGCCGGCCGCGCGCCTCGACCACGAAACGCGCGCGCAGGGTCTGCGACTGCGCATCGCCGGGACGCTGGACCTGCAGCGTGTGGCCTTGGTCACCGTGCTCGCCAGGCGTCCAGCGCATCACGCGCGCGGCCAGGCACTCGACGCCGTGGTCTTGCTGCTCCTGCCACAAAAGCCGGTCGAAGGCGGCGCGGTCGACCAGGCGTTCGCTGTTGAGCGCGGTGGTCTGGCCGGCCCAGGTGGCAAGGCGCGGCGACGGTTCGGCGATGGCCGCCAGCGCCGCTTCGATGCCGACACCGCTCAGCCCCGCCACCACGCGCTCGGACACGCCCTCGATGGCGTCGAAGGCGCGCGGCACGCCGACCACTGTCACAGCATGGCCCAGCCGCCGCAGGCCCAGCGCCACGGCCGCACCGGCCGGGCCGGCGCCCAGCACCACGATGCCGCGTTCGATCCGCGTCACCGCGTTCTCCGCTCAGGGCCGTGGAAGGCGGCACTATCGACCAGCGCCTGCCAGACCGCATCGCGCGTGGGCGCTACACCCGCCGCCAGCAGCGCGGCCACGCGCCCGCTCAGGTGCGCGCAGCCCAGGCTCGCGCCGGCGTGGGCCCGGTCGCCATCGGGCGGCAGCACGCAGGCGCCGAAGTCGGCGTGGGGCAGCCCCAGTGCCGAGTGCTGGCCGGCTGCGCAGCGCGCATCGCCCATGGCGCGGATCGCGCCCGGGTAGGCGGCCGGGAACACCGGCCCGCCGCGTGCGGGCGTGGACGCGACCAGCAAACAGCCACTCGCCACGGCGCGCTCGCAGGCGGTGCGCAAGGCCGGGTAATCCTGCTGCACGCCCAGGCTGAGGTTGATGAGCGCAACGCCCTCGCCCACCAGCCAGTCCACCGCGCGCGCCACCGTGCCCATGTCGGTGCGCAGCGCCTCGCCGAACACCTGCGCGACCACGAAGCGGGCGTCGGGCGCTTGTGCGGCCATCGCCTGCAGGGTGCGCGTGCCGTGGCCCAGGCGGTCCTGCGCGTTGCCACCGCCGGCCACGAAGCTGCGCGCCGCGAGCACCCGGTCCTGCAGCGCCAGCGGCCAGCCGCTGTCGACCACGCCGACCCGCACCGGTTCAGCCATGCGCACCCTCCGCGCCCACCTGCGTCTGCACTTCGATGCGCCCGCCGGCCAGGTGCAGCCGCATCGAACAGCCTGCCCAGGCGCTGGGCCGGTGGCTGACGATCAGCCGCGTGCGGCCGGCAAAGCAAGTGTCGATCTGCGCCAGGATCTGCGCCTCCATGGCCTCGTCCACGGCAGAGGTGGCCTCGTCCAGCACCAGCACGGCAGGGTCCTGCAGCAGCGCGCGCGCGATGGCGATGCGCTGGCGCTGGCCGCCCGAGAGCGTCTGGCCGCGCTCGCCGACCGTGGTGTGCAACCCCTCCGGCAGCGCGGCGATCCACTCGCCCAGCCCCGCGCGCTGCGCCGCCTGCGCCACCGCCGCGTCGTCGGCGTTCGGGCAGGCGTAGCGCAGGTTTTCCAGCAGCGGCGCGCGGAACAGCACGATGTCCTGGCTCACCACCGCCACCGCGCGGCGCAGGTCTGCCAATGCCAGCTGGCGCAGGTCGATGCCGTCGAGCAGGACCGCGCCGGCCTGCGGGTCGTGGTGGCGCAGCAGCAGGTCGATCAGCGTGCTCTTGCCTGCGCCCGAGGCGCCGGTCAGGGCCACGCAGGCTCCGGCCGGGATCAGCGCGCTCGCGCCGGTCAGCACCGGCTCGCCGCCACCCGCGTGCGCGAACACCACCGCCTCCAGCCGCAGCTCGCCCCGCAGCGGCGACGGCAGCGCCCGCGGCTCGGCCGGGTCGCTCACGGCCACCGGCTCGTCGCGCAGCTCGGCCACGCGCTCCAGGCTCACGCGCACCTTCTGCAGCCCCACGTACCAGCCCAGCAGGCTGTTGACCGGCCCGCTGGCCATGCCCAGGTAGGTCGAGAACGCGACCAGCGAGCCCAGCGCCCACTGGCCGTCGATGACCCAGGCGCCGCCGATCAGGAATGCCAGCGCGCGCGTCCAGGCGGTGAGCTGGCCGGGCACGGCGTGGGTGGCGAACTCGATGATCTGCAGCCGCAGCAGCGACGACAGGTAACCCGCGTGCAGCCCGTCCAGCCGCTGCGCCTCGCGCGCCTCCTGCCGGCTGGCCTGCACGAACTTGAGCGCCGGCAGCACCTCGACGAAGAAGCTGGACACATCGCCCGAGCGCTCGCGCAGTGCGCGTGTGCCGTCCGCCACGCGCGGGCGCATGCGCCGCAGCCACCACCACTCCAGCGGCAGCAGCAGCGCCACCAGCAGGGTCAGTTCCCACGACAGCCAGAGCATCCAGCCCACCGCGCCCACCAGCCCCAGCAGGTTGGACAACACGGCGAACAGGCTGTCGACCGCGAAGCGCTGGATCTCGGCCATGTCGCCGTCCAGCCGCGACATCACGTCCCCCGTGCGGCGCCGCGCCCAGAACGACGGTGAGAGCCGCTGCAGGTGCGCGAACAGGTCGTGCCGCAGGTCGAACAGCACCGCGGCCGAGAGCTTCGTGTGCAGGTAGCGGTTGAGGCCGGCCAGCAGCGTGGCCGCCAGCCCGGCCAGCAGCATGAAGAGCGCGGTGGTCCAGAGCACCTCGTGGCTGCGCGCGATCAGGCCGTCGTCGATCAGCCGCTTGACCAGCAGCGGCTGCAGCAGCACCAGGGCCGAGGCGATGACCGAAAGCGCCATCACGCTCGCCATGGCGCGCGCGCGCGGCCGCACGAAACCGAGCAGCCACGCCCAGTGCCGGCGCTCGCCCTCCGGGCGCCGCCGAGCCAGCAAGGGAACGAGCAGGCCGAACATGCGGGCATGGTGGCACAGGAGCGCCACGGCCCCAAGGTGCGTGTGGCGGGCGGGCCGCAGGCCGCCACGATTGCCAAAAGTGGCTACCGCAGCGCGCGGCTTGTCGGCCAAGGTGACGCGCCAGCCGAAGTTCCGGGATGACAATGTCCTTCGGCCGTCCAGCACCAAAAACAGGAGACAACACCATGAGCGCTGTCCGCGACTTTCTGGCCGCACGCGACTTCCTGCTGCAGCACCGCAGCGACTACGCCACCGCGTACCAGGGCTTCCGCTGGCCACGCATGGAGCACTTCAACTGGGCACTGGACTACTTCGACGCCATGGCCGAGGGCAATCACCAGCCCGCGCTCTGGATCGTCGAGGAAGACGGCCGCGAGGCCCGGCTGAGCTTCGCCGAGCTCTCGGCGCGATCCAGCCGCGTGGCCAACTGGCTGCGCGAACAGGGGGTGCGGCGCGGCGACCGCATCCTCCTCATGCTGGGCAACGAGGTGCCGCTGTGGGAGACCATGCTCGCCGCGTTCAAGCTGGGCGCGGTGGTGATCCCGGCGACCACGCTGCTGACGCCGGACGACCTGCTGGACCGGCTGGAGCGCGGCCAGGTCCGGCACGTCGTGGTCGGCGCGGCCCACACCGCCAAGTTCGACCCGCTGCCGGGCGGCTTCGGCCGCATCGCCGTGGGCGGCGCCCCCGCGGGCTGGAAGGCCTTCGAGGACGCGGCGGCGGCGTCCGACCGCTTCACCCCGGACGGCGCGACGCACGTCGACGACCCGCTGCTGCTGTACTTCACCTCGGGCACCACCTCCAAGCCCAAGCTGGTGCTGCACACCCACCAGTCCTACCCGGTCGGCCACCTGTCCACGATGTACTGGATCGGCCTGCAGCCCCACGACCGCCACATGAACATCTCGTCGCCGGGCTGGGCCAAGCACGCCTGGAGCTGCTTCTTCGCGCCCTGGAACGCGGGCGCCTGCGTGTTCCTCTACAACTACAGCCGCTTCAACGCCGCAGCCCTGCTCGATGTGCTGGTGAAGTACGAGGTGACCACGCTGTGCGCGCCGCCGACGGTGTGGCGCATGCTGATCCAGCAGGACCTGGCCGCGGTCAAGACCCGGCTGCGCGAGCTGATCGGCGCCGGCGAGCCGCTGAACCCGGAGGTGATCGACCAGGTGCAGAAGGCCTGGGGCATCACCATCCGCGACGGCTTCGGCCAGACCGAGACGACGGCGCAGATCGGCAACCCGCCCGGCCAGCCGGTCAAGCCCGGCTCCATGGGCCGCCCGCTGCCGGGCTACACCGTGGCGCTGCTGGACGTCGACGACCGGCCCGCGCGCGAGGGCGAGGTGGCGCTGGTGCTGGGTGAGCAGCGGCCCCTGGGCCTGATGGTTGGCTACGCCGGTGATGCCGGCAAGACCGCCGAGGCCACCCGCGCCGGCCACTACCGCACCGGCGATGTCGCCAGCGTCGACGACGAGGGCTACATCACCTACGTCGGTCGCGCCGACGATGTGTTCAAGTCCTCCGACTACCGCATCAGCCCCTTCGAGCTGGAGAGCGTGCTGATCGAGCACCCGGCGGTGGCCGAAGCGGCGGTGGTGCCCAGCCCCGACCCGGTGCGCCTGTCGGTGCCCAAGGCGGTGGTGGTCCTGGTCGGCGGCCAGCAGCCCAGCCCCGAGCTGGCGCGCGACATCTTCGCCTTCACCCGCGAGCGGCTGGCGCCGTACAAGCGCATCCGCCGCCTGTCCTTCGCCGACCTGCCCAAAACCATCTCGGGCAAGATCCGCCGCGTCGAGCTGCGCCGCGCTGAACAGGCTCGCGGCGTGGACGAGCGCCTGCCGGACGAGTTCTTCGACCGCGACTTCCCCGAGCTCAAGGACTGATCCACCCAAAAAAATGCCCCCGGGGTCCTGGGCGGACACCGGGGGCCCGGGCAGCACACGCGCCCGTTCGGAGTCTTACTTCTTCAGGTCGAAGCGGTCCAGGTTCATCACCTTGTTCCACGCGGCCACGAAGTCGCGCACGAACTTGCCGCCGTTGTCGCTCTGCGCGTAGACCTCGGCGATGGCACGCAGTTGCGAGTTGGAGCCAAAGGCCAGGTCGACGCGGGTGGCGGTCCACTTCACGGCGCCGGTCTTGCGATCGCGGCCCTCGTAGGCGTTGTCACCGCTCGGCTTCCAGGCGGTGGACATGTCCACCAGGTTGACGAAGAAGTCGTTCGTCAGCTGGCCGGCCCGCTGGGTGAACACGCCGTGCTTCGAACCGCCGTGGTTGGCGCCGAGCACGCGCAGGCCGCCGACCAGCACCGTCATTTCCGGGGCGCTGAGCGTGAGCAGCTGCGCCTTGTCGAGCAGCATCTCCTCGGGCGAGACGCGGAACGCCTGCTTGCGGTAGTTGCGGAAGCCGTCGGCCACCGGTTCCAGCACCGCGAAGGACTCGGCGTCGGTCTGCTCGGCAGTCGCGTCGGTGCGGCCGGGGGTGAAAGGCACCTCGACCGTATGGCCCGCAGCCTTGGCCGCCGACTCCACACCCGCGTTGCCGGCCAGCACGATGAGGTCGGCCAGCGAGACCTTCTTGCCGCCCGTGGCGCCGGTGTTGAAGCCGCGCCGGATCTCTTCCAGCACCGCCAGCACCTTGGCCAGCTGGGCCGGCTGGTTGGCCTCCCAGTCCTTTTGCGGCGCCAGGCGGATGCGGGCACCGTTGGCGCCACCGCGCATGTCGGAGCCGCGGTAGGTGGAGGCCGAGGCCCAGGCGGTGGAGACCAGCTCGCTCACGGAGAGGCCGCTGGCCAGCACGCGGGCCTTGAGCTCTTTCGCGTCGGCGGCGTCGATCAGCGGGTGGTCCACTGCGGGCACCGGGTCCTGCCAGATCAGGTCTTCGGCCGGCACTTCGGGGCCGAGGTAGCGGGCCTTCGGGCCCATGTCGCGGTGGGTCAGCTTGAACCAGGCGCGGGCGTAGGCGTCGGCGAACTCGTCCGGGTGGTTGAGGAAGTGGCGGGCGATCTTCTCGTAGGCCGGGTCGAACTTGAGCGAGAGGTCGGCCGTGGTCATGTGCGGCGGGTGCTTCTTGCCGGGGTCGTGGGCGTCCACGATCATGTCCTCGGCGTCGACGTTCTTGGCGCGCCACTGGATCGCGCCGGCCGCGGTGGTCATCTGCTCGTAGTCGTACTTGAACAGCACCTTGAGGTAGCCCATGTCCCATTTCGTCGGGTTGGGCTTCCAGGCGCCTTCGAAGCCGCTGGTGGTGGTGTCGCCGCCCTTGCCGGTGCCGTGCTTGTTGATCCAGCCGAAGCCCATGTCTTCCATCGGCCCGGCCTCGGGCTCGGGACCGACCAGGGCCGCGTCACCGGCGCCGTGCATCTTGCCGAAGGTGTGGCCGCCGGCCACCAGGGCCACGGTCTCGTAGTCGTCCATGGCCATGCGGGCGAAGGTCTCGCGCACGTCGCGCCCCGAGGCCACCGGGTCGGGCTTGCCGTCCGGGCCCTGCGGGTTCACGTAGATCAGGCCCATCTGCACGGCGGCCAGCGGGTTCTCCAGGTCGCGCTCGCCGCTGTAGCGGCTGTGGGGCTTGTCGCTGGTGGCCAGCCACTCTTTTTCAGCGCCCCAGTAGATGTCTTCTTCCGGTGCCCAGATGTCCGGGCGGCCGCCGGCGAAGCCGAAGGTCTTGAAGCCCATGGTCTCCATGGCCACGTTGCCGGCCAGGATGAACAGGTCGGCCCAGGAGATGGCGTTGCCGTACTTCTGCTTGATCGGCCAGAGCAGGCGGCGGCCCTTGTCGAGGTTGCCGTTGTCGGGCCAGGAGTTCAGCGGCGCGAAGCGCTGGTTGCCGGTGTTGGCACCGCCGCGGCCGTCGGCCGTGCGGTAGGTGCCGGCGGCGTGCCAGGCCAGGCGGATCATCAGGCCGCCGTAGTGGCCGTAGTCGGCCGGCCACCAGTCCTGGCTCTGGGTCATCAGGTCGGCCAGGTCTTTCTTCAGGGCCTTGAAGTCCAGCTTCTTGAACGCTTCGGCGTAGTCGAAATCCGGGTCCATCGGATTGGACACCTGCTGGTGCTGGTGCAGGATGGACAGGTTCAGCTGGTTGGGCCACCAGTCGGCGTTGGACTGGGCACCGTGCGTGGCCCGGGCGCCGCCGGCGGCGTGGAAGGGACACTTGGCTTCAGAGGACGGTTGGCTCATGGAGATCTCCTGTGGTGTGGGACGGGGCCGGAAACGGGACTCAGTGTGCAGCAGCCAGGGCCGCCAGCACCTCGATCCAGTCGCTGTGAACGGTGGGGGACGATGAGGACGGCTTCATGACAGGCTCCGGTGTTGGGTTGAGGAGCCCAGACTTTAGAAGTTCACTATCAAGAAGTCGATTCAATTGCTTCCATCAATTTCATAGCAATTCCCAATGCGGCGGCGCAACACGCCGGCCTGACAAGACCTGCAAGGGGGATGGAAGCCGAGCGCCCGGTCGTGCTCCAATGCGCGCCTGAGTGCAATCAACCTGGGGAGGAAAAAAGATGATGACGATTCACACTGTGCTGGGTCGCCTGTGGCGGCATTGGCTGGCGCTGAGCCTGTTGGTGATGATGGCTGGCTGTGCGACGGGGCCGAAGGTGGTGTCAACGGTGGTGCCGCACGCGTTCAGTTTTGACGGACAGAAAGATGGATGGGCCGAGTCGGTCGATCTGCTGGCTTACGCCTATGGCGACCAGTACCACATGGTTCGCGAAGACCTGGCAAAGCCCAGCTCATCCTTGTACGCGGGCAAGCAGGGGCTGCCACCAACCACAGGTGTCAACGGTCCCATGCCGGTCGGTGAATTTCTTCGCGTCAAATGGCGCCTCAAGGCCACAGGCGAGGTTTTCGAAGAGCAGGTCGATTTGCGGGACCGGCTGCCCAAGGACATGACCGACCACGAACTCACTTTTGTGATCGATGGGCGTCGACTCTATGTGTATGTGATGACGCCCGTGGCACAAAAGCCTTGGGGCAAGACCGCCACCCATCGCACCTGGCACTCCAAATACAACGTGACTTACGAGATCTTCCCGACCATCGAAAAAGCGGGGGGGAAATAGCCATGGGTACGTCACTTGTGCGTCCTCTGAACGATGAAGAGATGGCAGGCTTGCCGTCCGCCCGCGCAGCCATGGAAGAAGCGGGCAAAGGCGGAACCACCAGCCGCTTCAGCTTCTTCGCGACCTTTGACGGTACGAACAACCACAAAGACAAACTGGAACTGTCTGGGGACCCTCACCCTACCAACGTTGGAAATCTGTTCAAACAGGCAGAAAGCGCAGCGTCGGACACGCTTCAAACAAGGTACTACCCCGGCGTCGGCACCGGCGGCGACCAAGGCAACATCGTCAACGCCGGCCCGAACCCCACGCCCGCCATCGATGCCGCCGCCGAAAAGGCTTACCGTGACTTCGTGAAGTCGTCCAACGAGTACCTCTCCACCCACCCCGGCGCCACCCCCGCCGACCTAGGCGCCTCCGTCACCGGCTTCAGCCGAGGCTGCGCCGCCGCCGTGCGCTTTTCCCAGCTGGTCAACGACCGCGGCCTGGTCGCGCCCGACGGCACCGTCATCGCCCCGCCCGGCAGTGTCCCCATCACCGGCATGGCGCTGATGGACCCGGTGGCCACCGGCGTCCAGGGCGAAACGGGCATCCCGGCCAACGTCAAGGGCCAGGTGCTGGTGGTGCAGGCCGAGCACGAGAACCGCAGCTGGTTCCGGCCCGTGGACTACAGCGACGACCCGCGTGTGACCACGGTGAAACATCCGGGCAACCACGTCGGCGTGGGCGGCGGCTACGACCGCGACGGCACGGCGGCCAACGTGCACGAAGGTGTGACGGCCTACTTCCAGCGCCGCGGCGTGCCGCTGGCCGACGTGCCGCCCGAGCAGCGCCACAACCCCAATGAGCGCGCCATGATCCGGACGGAGAACTACCAGACCGCACGCAATGGCGATGTGCTCACCGACGAAAACGGCAACAAGCAGCCGCGCTGGCCGCTGGACGACGAGACCAGGCCCCGCATCACGGTCAAACCCCTCATGTCCGAGCAGACCAAGGCGCAGCTGCGCCAGTCCTACACCGAGCTGGCGCCCGGCCTGAAAGCGCGCGGGCTGGACGGCGAGCAGTGCCTGCAGGTCAGCGCCGCCTGCGTGGCCAAGGCGGCCGAGCACCCGGACTGGGGCAATCCGCAGCGCTACCTGCTCAGCAAGAACGGCGAACAGGTGGCGGTGCAGCACCAGAACGGGCGCTTCAACGAGGTCCGTGTGAACGAGGCGCTCCAGAGCAGCACCACCGCCCACCTGGACCGGGTGCAGGACCTGCAGCAGGCGCAGGCCACACCGGCCGCTCAACCCGAGCGCGCCGCGCCCGTCCAGACCGAACCGGCCTTGACGCGCTGAGACCGCCGGCTCAGGTCAGCAGCGACACCGCGCCCGAGAAGGTGATGAACGCGGCGACGGTGGTCACCAGGATGATGCGGGCGATGCGCCCGTTGTCTGCGCCCAGCCGCTCGGCCAGCAGCGAGACGTTGCTGGCGCTCGGCAGCGCGGCCACCAGCACGATGACCGTGAGCGCGAAGCCGTCCAGCGGCACGCCCAGTTGCCGCACCGCCAAGCCCACCGCCAGCACCAGCAGCGGGTGCAGCAGCAGCTTCATGACCGCCACCGGCAGATAGTCGCTCACCGGCATCGGGTGGCTGGACTGGATCTGCGAACGCGCCAGCACCGCGCCGATGGTGAACAGCGCCACGGGTGACGCCGCGTCGGCCAGCAGCCAGGCGGTCTTCTCGACCGGGCCGGGCAGGCGGAACTGCAGATAGGAAGCCAGGGCACCGAGCAGGATGGCCCAGGGCATGGGGTTCGCGGCCACACCCTTGAGCGCCTTCTTGCCCGCATCGATCATGGCCTCGCGCCCGTGGCCTTCGCCCTCGTCCAGGCGCGAGAGCGCCACGCACAGCGAGCTGGTGACCACCATGTCCACCAGCATGGTCAGGATGGCTGGCCCCGCCGCCGCGGGTCCGAGCAGCGCCACCAGCAGCGGCACACCCATGAAACCCGAATTGGGAAACGCCGCCACCAGCGCACCCAGCGAGGCGTCGTTCCAGCGGATGCGGCGGTCCATGGTCCAGACGATGGCAAACGCCACCATCACCAGGGCACAGAGCAGGTAGACACCCGCCACGGTCGCGTCCAGCAGCTGCGCGATCGGCGTGGTCGAGCCGAAGCGGTAGAGCATGCAGGGCAGCGCGAAGTACAGCACAAAGCCATTTAGCCCCGGAATCGCCTCCAGTGGCAGCATGCGCCGGTGGGCGGCGACAAAGCCCGCAGCCACGAGCGCGAAGAAGGGGAAGGTGACGATCAGGATGTTGAGCACAGGGGGCGATTGTCTCAGGGTGCACGTTTGGGCCTGCGCAACGGGTGTCGCGCCGGCGCGGCCGACACCCCGCCGGTATCATTCGCCGCTCCGCCCTGCCCCCTCCCGCCCCATGTCCTCCCCCGGCCCCGGCCTCAACCTTGCCCAGCTCGACGCTGTGAACCACCTGGGCGGCCCCAGTCTGGTGCTGGCGGGCGCCGGTTCGGGCAAGACGCGGGTGATCACGCACAAGATCGGCCGCCTGATCCAGGCCGGGCTGGCGGCCGACCGTATCGCGGCCATCACCTTCACCAACAAGGCCGCCGCCGAAATGCGCGAGCGCGCTGGCCACCTGGTGGGGCGCGACGCGCGCAAGGTGCTGATCTGCACCTTCCACGCGCTGGGCGTGCGCCTGCTGCGCGAGGACGGTCAGGTGCTGGGTCTCAAGCCGCAGTTCTCCATCCTCGACACCGACGACATCACCAGCCTGCTCAAGGACTGTGGCGGCACCACCGACGCCAACACCGCGCGCGCCTGGCAGTGGACCATCAGCAGCTGGAAGGGCGAGGGCATGACCGCCGCCGACGCCCTCAAGCGCGCCAAGGACGAGAACGAGCGCGTGGCCGCGACCATCATGGCGCGCTACGAGGAACGCCTGACGGCCTACCAGAGCGTGGACTTCGACGACCTGATCCGCCTGCCGCTCAAGCTGCTGGGCGAGCACGCCGAGGTGCGCGAGAAGTGGCAGAAGAAGCTGGGCCATGTCCTGGTGGACGAGTACCAGGACACCAACGCCACGCAGTACGAGCTGCTCAAGCTGCTGGTGGGCGAGCGTGCGCGCTTCACCGCCGTGGGCGACGACGACCAGTCCATCTACGGCTGGCGCGGCGCCACGCTGGACAACCTGAAAAAGCTGCCGATCGATTTCCCGCAGCTGCGCGTGATCAAGCTGGAGCAGAACTACCGCTCCACCAGCGCCATCCTGCGCGCGGCCAACAATGTGATCGGCCCCAACCCCAAGCTGTTTCCCAAGACGCTGTGGAGCGACCTGGGCGAGGGCGAGCCGGTGCGCGTGGTGGACGCCGACAACGAGGAGCACGAGGCCGAGCGCGCGGTGGCGCGCATCCAGAGCCTGCGTGCGAACTCGCAGTACAAGGAGTGGCGCGACTTCGCCATCCTCTACCGCGCCAACCACATGGCGCGCTCGTTCGAACAGGCGCTGCGCCGCGCGCAGATCCCCTACAAGGTCTCGGGCGGGCAGAGCTTTTTCGACAAGGCCGAGATCCGCGACCTCTGTGCCTGGCTGCGCCTGATCACCAACAACAACGACGACCCAGCCTTCCTGCGCTCGGCCACCACGCCCAAGCGCGGCATCGGCCACACCACGCTCGGCCAGCTGGGCACCTTTGCCACGCAGTACAAGCTCAGCCTGTTCGAGGCGCTGTTCTCGCACTCACTGCCCAGCGCGGTGAACAGCCGCGCCATCACCGCACTGCACGAGTTCGGCCGGCAAGTGAACGACCTCGAATACCGCGCCCGCCACACCATCGGCCACGAGGCTGCGCTCGCCTTCCTGCTGCAGTGGCTCAAGGACATCGGCTACGAACAGCACCTGTACGACAGCGAGGAGAACGAGAAGATCGCCGCCGCGCGCTGGACCAACGTGATGGACTTCATCGACTGGGTCGCGGGGCGCTGCGGCGGCAAGATGGAAGACGATGGCGCGGGCTTGCAGGTCGAAACCGAGCGCAAGAGCCTGCTCGAAGTGGTGCAGACCATCGCGTTGATCTCCACCCTCTCCGACCGCGAACAGGACCAGAACGTGGTCACGCTGTCCACCCTGCACGCCTCCAAGGGTCTGGAGTGGCCTCACGTGATGCTGGTGGGCGTGAACGAAGGTCTGCTGCCCTTCAAGACCGACGACGCCGACAGCGACCTCAGCGCCGAGCTGCTGGCGCTGCGGGTGCAGGAAGAGCGGCGGCTGATGTACGTGGGCATCACGCGCGCGCAGCGCACGCTGGCCGTGAGCTGGCTGAAGCGGCGCAAGAAAGGCCGCGAGAGCGTGCCCGGCACGCCCAGCCGCTTCATCAAGGAAATGGCGCTGGACCAGGCCACGGTCAAGGAAGACCCGCGCGAGAAGCTGCGCGCGCTGCGGGCCGAGTTTGCGCAGCGCGCAGCGGCCGCACCCAAGCCGGAGGCGATGTGAGGCGGCCTGCGCCTTCCGCGTGCGCCCTGGCGCTGGGCAGTCTGGCGCTGGTGGGCCTGATGGCCACCGCCCGCGCCCAGTCGCCGCAGCCCCTGCGGGCAGCCACGTGCCCCACCGCAACCGAGCTCAGGGCCCAGGACCTGCACGGTCTCTGGCGCCTGGTCCTCTGGCCCGAAGACGGCAGCGAATCGGCACCCGCCTCCACCGGCGCCATGCTGTTCGGCCCCCATCCCGAGTACCCCGGCAGCGTGCGCGGACGGCTGCGGCGCTCCAGCCCGGGGGCCGACCTCGAAGCCGAGGTGGCGGGGGACGTGGGCGACGACGGCGAGTTCAACCTCGACGAATCAGCCGACGGCCGTGCCATGGACGCGGTGTGGACCGGCCAGCCCTCGGACTGCGGCCGGACCATCCGGGGCCAGCGCCGCCCCGCCGAAGGCAGGCCCGACGCCGGCCCGGCGATGCAGTTCCTGCTGCAGCGGGCGCCCGCGGGACACTGAGTCGCCGGCCCTTCAGGGCCGGGTGTCGTCCAGCAGATCCGCGCCCAGTTCGCGAATGCGCTGGTCCTCGTAGTAGCCGCCGTATTCGGTGTAGCGCAGGAAGGGGCGCGCGCAAGCCCTGCAGACCCACACATCGCACCGGTTGTAGGGAAAGAAGGCCGGGGCGATCGGTGCGTCGGGCGACCAGGTGTGCGTGCCGCGCGGATGGTGTTCCAGCAGGGTGGGGTCTTCGATCTGCCCGTCGCGCAGCGTGCCGATGCGGCACAAATGGGACTGATCGAAGGTGGCGGGCACCGAGTCCCAGCCAGCCCCCACCAGCGGCGCACAGGCCGGGCAACGCCCGGGCTTTCGGGCCGCCGCCAGCGCGCGCAGGTTGTCACCCAGCAGGCGTGGCAAAAAACTCAGCGGTCATGGCCTGGGGACCCGACGTGGCGCTTGGCTCCGTAAGGGCAGTGGTTCGGCCGCGGCCCCACCTGCGGGTGCTTGCGGCAGGTGTCCGGCCGCTGCTCGTACACTGTGCAGCGGCGCGTCTTCGCATCCAGGAAATGGCAGTCGCCGCTGGCACGCCGCGCGATGGTGAAGACTTCGCGTTTGAAGTTGAAGTGTTCGATCAGACCAGCCTTCTCCAGGCGCTTGGCGATCTGCTTGGGCGCCTCGTGTTCGACCTCGAACGGGTCCACCAGCCCCAGCCGTACCAGATCGGGCAGCCGCACTTCCAGTGGCATGGTGCAGCAGTTGGCCACGCAGCTGTCGCACAACCCGGCGCGGTAGCGCGTCCAGGTCTCGATGCGGTCGACATCAACGATGTGGATCGAGGATCTCATGAGGAAGACAGCCACAAAGCAGAACGCCCAGCGGGTGCTGGGCGTTCTGGAATTTGGTGGCCTGGGACGGAATCGAACCATCGACACGCGGATTTTCAATCCGCTGCTCTACCAACTGAGCTACCGGGCCGGAGCCTGTGATTATAGCAGCAGTTTCGGCGCCCGGGATCAGAGCGCGTTGCGCTTGCTGCGTGCGAGATCCACGCCCAGCTGCTTGAGCTTGCGGTAGAGGTGGGTGCGCTCCAGGCCGGTCTTCTCCGCCACGCGGGTCATCGAACCGGACTCCTTGGCCAGGTGGTATTCGAAATAGGCCTTCTCGAACTCGTCCCGCGCCTCGCGCAGCGGGCCATCGAGGTTGAAAGACTGCTGGGACTGCGGCCCGATGTCCAGCACCATCTCGGGCAGGGTGCCACCGGTCATGGCCGCCTCGACCGTGAGCTCGGCGGGTGCCATCTGCAGCCCGGGCTTGTGCGTCACCGGGGCCGCTGGCTTGTGCACGGACTTGTTCAGGCCGACATCCACCGCCTTGAGCAGCTTCTGCAGCGTGATGGGCTTTTCAAGAAAGGCGGTGGCGCCGATGCGCGTGGCCTCGACGGCCGTGTCGATGGTGGCGTGGCCGCTCATCATGATCACCGGCATGGTCAGCATGCCCGAACTGGCCCATTCCTTGAGCAGGGTCACGCCGTCGGTGTCGGGCATCCAGATGTCCAGCAGCACGAGATCGGGTCTGAGCTGGGTGCGCACACTGCGCGCCTGGGCGGCGTTCTCCGCCAGTTCGACGGTGTGCCCTTCGTCGTTGAGGATCTCGGAGAGCAGGTCGCGGATGCCCAGCTCGTCGTCTACCACCAGAATAGTTGCCATGGTCCCGAAAGTGTCCCTCGTTCGATGTTGTCAATTCGCAACTGCGAATGATAGCGACACTTGCGCCCCTGTCACTTTGTCCTCCGTCATGCGGTTGCCGATGTCGACCCGGCCGCCGTGCTCCTCCATGATCTTCTTGACCACCGCCAGTCCCAGTCCGGTGCCTTTGGACTTGGTGGTCACGTAAGGCTCGAAGGCCCGCTTGAGGATGTGTTCGGAAAAGCCTGGCCCCTGGTCGATCACCGCCAGCCGAACCCAGGGTCCGCTGTCGGAACGGCGCGTGCGCAGCAGCACGAAGGCGTCCGTCTGACCGGCCATGGCGTCCTGTGCGTTCTGGACCAGGTTGTGCACGATCTGGCGCACCTGCTGCGGGTCGGCCATCACGGGTGGCAGTTGCTCGGCCAGCTCGGTTCGCACCGGGATCGCCGCGTGGTCGTAGAGCACCAGGATGTCCTTGATCAGGGCGTTGAGGTCGGTGGGTGCCAGGTGCGCCGCCGGCAGGCGGGCGTAGTCGCGGAACTCGTTGACCAGGCGCTTCATCGCGTCCACCTGGTCGACGATGGTGCGCACGGACTTGTTCAGGATGGTCTGCTCGGGGGGCTGCACCTTGCCTTCGAGCTTCATCGCCAGCCGCTCGGCCGAGAGCTGGATCGGCGTCAGCGGATTCTTGATTTCGTGCGCCAGCCGCCGGGCTACATCTCCCCAGGCCTGCGCGCGCTGGGCCGACACCATTTCGGAGACGTCATCGAACACCAGCAGCCGCTCGTTGTTGGGCAGTAGCGCACCGCGGGCGATCAGGGTGATGCTGCCTTCGACTGGCAGGCGGTCGTGTTCTCCCAGTTCAAACGACTGCTGCCAGTGGCCGCCCCCGTGCGGCGTGTCGTCCGACAGAAAGCGCTCGAACTGCTGCATCACGCCTTGACCGAAGGCCTCAAGGCCCGGCACTTCTGCCAACGGCTGGCCGAGGTGCAGGGCCAGCGGTGTGCGCAGGATGCGCGAGGCGCCGGGGTTGACGCTGTGCAACCTCCCCTGCTCGTCCAGCACTGCCACGCCCGCGGTCAGGTTGTCCAGGATCGTCTGCAGGTTGTCGCGCGCCGCGTCCACCTGCTGCATGCTGCGCTGCACCGTCTCCCGCGCATCGGCCAGTTCCTGGGTCATGCGGGCGAAGGTGCGCGTGAGCCCGGCCAGCTCATCGCGCGAGGCCATGGCCGCCTTGGGCGAGAGGTCGCCCTGCGCCACCTCGCGCATGCCCTCGGCCAGCACCAGCAGCGGCCGCACCATCTGGTTGCCCAGGACCACCGCCAGCAGCACGGCGCCGAACACGGACAGGAACAGCGCCAGGGTCAGGGTGCCGATGTACATCCGGCGCAGGCCTTCCCGACCCAGGGCGCGCTCCTGGTACTCGCGGTTGGCCACCTGGACCGCCAGTGCGTCGGTGACCAGGGCCTCGGACAGAGGCACCACCACCTGCAGGTAGCGCGGTTCATCGTCCAGGTCGAAGCCCGGCGCGCTGACCAGGGCCAGCACCTTGATGCGGGCCTGGCCAAGCGCCAGCCCCTCGATGTCGTTGTCTCCGGCGTCCCGCTCCTCCAGACCTTCGACCTGCGCCACCACCCGCTTGGCGCGCACGGTGCGCAGCACCGCCAGCGGCGGCCGGTTGGGCGTGAAGTCGAAGCGGGACGCACCCGCCGTGGCCAGCGCCTGCCCGGACGCGCTCCAGAGCACCATGTCGCTGGCCCCCAGCCGCGTGCGCAGGCGCTCCATGGCCAGCAGGGCCGACGAGCGGGGCTGGCGTGCCAGTTCTTCGGCCACCATGCGGGTTTTGTCGCCCAGGTCGGCGCTCATGGTGTCCAGGGTGGTGCGCCCGAGGTTCAGGCCGGCGGCCAGGGCCGACTCAACGCGCACGTCGAACCAGCTTTCGATGGAGCGCGACACGAACTGGTAGGACACCGTGTAAATGAGCACCCCCGGCAACACGCCCACCAGCCCGATGATGGCGGCCAGCTTGAGCAGCAGCCGGCTGCCGAAGCGCCCGAGCCGGAACCGCAGGTAGAGGCGCACAGCCAGCCACACGATGATCAGTGCCAGCAGCACCGCCACCGCCACGTTCACCATGGCCAGCCAGCCGAAGTTCTGTTCGTAGAAGGCGCGGTTGCGGGTGGCCAGCGTGAGCAGGAACATCAGCACCAGGCCCAGACCGGCCATGAACACCAGCGCCACCAGCAGTGCCCAGCGCCGCCGCCGGGAGGCCTTGGGGTCGAGCTTGGGGTCGTCCCGGTTCACCTGGCTCACCTCCACCGCGGGGTCAGCGGCTGTCTGCCGCGGCAGCGGCGGGCCCGCCCTCGGCCTCGTTGCGGGTCGGCAGGTCGAAACTCCGCTGCACCTCGATCAGCCACTCGGGCTGGTTCGCCATGCCGATCTGGAAGGGTCGCGGCAGCAGCGACAGGTCCAGCCGGAAACGCCACTGGGCGCGGTAGTCCACCCCCTCTTCCAGCCGCCCGGGCTCCACGATCGTCCAGCCCGCCACCCGGCTGACGGAGGCCAGCGCCTCGTTCAGGTCCTCGAAGTTCTGGTGCAGCGCGTACTGCAGGCCGGCGGCATTCGGGGCGCCGTCGGTGGAGACGCTGACCCGCCAGCGCCGGGTCAGCGGCTGGTAGGCCAGCCGCACCGTGCGGGTTGCCGAGCCCATGCGCTTGTCGGTCCAGTACCAGCGCTCCCGGACCACGTCGGCCTGCCAGACGAAATAGAGCGGCACGCCCTTGAGCAGCGCGTCCTCCACCGGGGGAGTGGCTTCCAGGGCCAGCCGCACCGACAGCTTGGCACCATCGGCGCTGCGCTGGACCGTGCTCTGCAGAACCTCCGGCTCGCGGGCCATGGCCGGCGCCGCCTGCATCAGGCACCACAGCAGCAAGCCGGCCAGCAGACAGGTCCACCCCCGTCGCCACGGCCGGACCGTCGGTCCGGGCGTCACGGGATCAAGGCCGCGCCTTGTCCATGCGGGCGTAGAAAAATCCGTCGTATCCACCCGGATCATTGTCGTTGAACTGCCCGTCGGCGATGACAGTTCCGGGTCGCAAATGCCCCGGGGAAGGGAGCGCGAGGGCGTCGGTGTGGCGCTCAAGGAACGCATCGACCTGTTCCTGCCCCTCGGCGCGAAAGACCGAACAGGTGCAATAGACCAGGCGCCCGCCCGGCTTCAGCAGCGGCCAGAGGGTGTCCAGCAGCCGGCGCTGGATCGCCACCAGTTGCGCGACGTCGCCCGGGCGGCGCAGCCAGCGAACGTCCGGGTGGCGGCGCACGATGCCCGACGCGGTGCAGGGCGCATCCAGCAGGATGGCATCGAAGGGGCGGCCGTCCCACCAGCCCGCGGGCTCCCCGGCGTCGGCGGCCCGCACCTCGGCCTGCAGGCCCAGCCGTTGCAGGTTCTGGTGGATGCGCTCGCAACGGCGCGGATCGACGTCCAGCGCCAGCAGGTCCAGGTCGGCGCGCTCCAGCAGATGGGCCGTCTTGCCGCCCGGTGCCGCGCAGGCATCCAGCACCCGGTCGCCCCGGCTCCAGGCACGCCCGTCCAGCAGCAGACCAGCCGCCAGCTGGGCCGCGCCGTCCTGCACGGAACACAGGCCCTGCTCAAACCCGGGCAACCGTTCCACGGGTTGCGGCGAGGCCAGCAACAGCCCGTCGTCGCCGAGCGGCACCGCACCGATCCCCTGTTCGGCCAGCTGCGCCGCATACGCATCGCGTGTCACGCGGCGGCGGTTCACGCGCAGCACCATGGGGCCCGGCTGGTTGCTCGCCGCCAGGATGGCCTCCCAGTGGGCAGGATGGTCGCGCCGCACGCGCTCGACCCACCAGGCCGGGTGGTTCCAGAGGGCGGTCGCGTCCTGCCTGGCCTGCGCGAGCAGCGCCGACGATTCGCGCAGGTAGCGCCGCAGGCAGGCGTTGAGAAAGCCGGACTGCATGCGCGTGTCGCGCCCGCGCTTGGCGGCGTCGACCGCCTGGTCGACCAGGGTATGGGGCGGGTAGGAGGCGCCCTGCCCGTCGCCGATCAGCAGGGCCAGCGCGGTGTGCAGCAGCGCCAGCGCCGCGGGGGCCGGCGGGCGCCGGGCCAGCAGCCGAGCCACGGCGCGGGCCGTGCCGAGGTGGCGGAGCACCTGGAAGGTCAGGGACTGCACACCGGGTCGCAGGCCTTGTGGCACCTGGGGCAGGACCTCGGTCAGCGAGCGCCCCTGTTCGACCGCCAGCACGCAGCGCGCCACTTCGTGCAGCTGCTCGCTCAGGCGGGGCGCCAGGCGCGGAGAAAGAGCGTCGTTCAAAGGATCAGGCCTGGTTCAAGGGCAAAGGCGCCATGCGCCGTCCGTAAATGCGGCGCACACGTTCTTCGAGAGAGGGATGGGAGTCGAACCAGTGTGCCATGCGGCTCTCCTCGGTGCCGACCAGCAGCATGTGCTGCACCATGGACCCGATGCGACGCGACTGCACACCCTCGTTCTGCTGGCTCATCACCTTGCGCAGCACGCCACCGATGCCATCGCGGCTGCGCGTCCATTGCACCGAGCGTGCATCGGCCAGAAACTCGCGCTGGCGTGAGACCGCCGCCTGCAGTGCGTGGCCCGTCATCCAGCCCAGCCAGCCGGCGCCCATCAGCGCCAGTCCGAGCAGGGTCGCCAGGGTGCGGTGCTCGCGGATGTCGGGTTCGGCCAGGTCTTGGCCCATGCGAAACAGCATCTCCAGCCCGAACACCATGCCCACCAGCCGCATGTTCAAGCGGGTGTCGCCCTCACGGATGTGGCTGAACTCGTGCGCCACCAGCCCTTGCAGCTCCTCGCGGCTCAGGTGTTCCAGCGCGCCACTGGTCACCGCCACCACCGCATCGTCCTCGTCCCAGCCGGCGGCAAAGGCGTTGATGCCCTCGTCGCGCGCCAGCACCATCGCCGTCGGCCGCTTCATGCCCGACGAGATCGCCATCTCGTCGACGATGTTGGCAAAACGCTGCTCGGCGAAGTCGCTGGACTGCGCCAGCCGGGCGCCCATCTGTTCGGCCAGCATCCGGCCGCCACGCGACAGGCGGGACGTTTCCAGCCACCAGCCGCCCAGCACGAACAGCAGGGTCACAGCGGTGTTGACCTCGAAGAAGTAGTGTGGGTAGCCCGCCCCGGGCACCCAGAAGCTCCAGGTCAGCCCCCAGGCCAGGGCCAGCGCCGCATTGACCAGCACGATGAGCAACAACACCGCCAGGACAAACGCACCCAGCAGCTGCAGCGTGCGGCCGCGCGCCTCTCGCTGGGACTCGAAGATCAGCACGTGCCGAAAACGGTGTCAGGTCAGAACGAGACCTTGACCGGCTGGCGCTCGGCCTCGCTGGTGGTCGAGGCCAGCATGGACTGGGTCTGGAAGTTGAACAGGCGCGCGATGATCAGGGTCGGGAACTGCGCCGCCGCGTCGTTGAACTCCAGCACATGGTCGTTGTAGGCCTGCCGGGCGAAGCCGATGCGGTTCTCGGTGCTGGCCAGTTCCTCGCTGAGCTCGCGCATGGTCTGGTCGGCCTTTAGTTCGGGGTAGGCCTCGGCCACGGCCATCAGTCGCCCGAGCGCACCACCGAGCACCTGCTCCGCCCCGGCCAGCGCGCCGATGGCGCCTGCGTTCAGGGGGCTCGCCGCGGCCGACTGCTCGGCGCTGCGGGCCTGGTTGCGGGCCGCGATCACGGCCTCCAGCGTCTGCGCTTCGTGGGCCAGGTACTTGCGCGCGACCTCGACCAGGTTGGGAATCAGGTCGTAGCGGCGCTTGAGCTGCACGTCGATCTGCCCGAAGGCATTGGCGATCGCGTTCTTCAGACGGGTCAGGCGGTTGAAGGCCCCGATGGCCCAGAACACTACCAGCAGAGCGACGGCCAGCAGGATCCATGACACAGGCGACATCTCTAACGCTCCTTCTTGGGGCGCCGGGACCACCCCGGCGGGCGTGCGCAATATAGCCCAAGCCTCTGTCCACCGCGGTGTGGAGTGCCCATGAAAAACGCCCCCGGCCTGACGGCCGGGGGCGTTGAAGGATCGGACGGCTGTTCCGTCCTGGCGCCGGCTTATTCCGACGCTTCGCCGGACCCGGCCGCCTCGGCCTGGTCAGCGGCCAGCGACAGCGCGTCGGCCTCGGCGATGGCACGGCGCTCTTCGTCGTCCATCTTTTCCTTGACCTTGCGGGCTTCGTGATAAGCCATGCCGGTGCCCGCGGGGATCAGGCGACCGACGATGACGTTTTCCTTCAGGCCGCGCAGCTCGTCCTTCTTGCCCATGATCGCGGCTTCGGTGAGCACGCGGGTCGTTTCCTGGAAGGAAGCGGCCGAGATGAACGAGTCGGTCGACAGCGAGGCCTTGGTGATGCCCAGCAGCACGTTGGAGTAGGTCGCGGGGATCTTGCCTTCGGCGCGCAGGGCGTCGTTGGTGTTGAGGATCTCCGAACGCTCGACCTGCTCGCCGGCGATGTAGGACGAATCGCCCACGGCGTCGACGACCACGCGGCGCAGCATCTGGCGAACGATCACCTCGATGTGCTTATCGTTGATCTTCACGCCCTGCAGACGGTAGACGTCCTGCACCTCGTCGACGATGTAGCGCGACAGCTCTTCGATGCCCAGCAGGCGCAGGATGTCCTGCGGATCGGCCGGGCCGTCCACCACGCTCTCGCCCTTGTTGACCACCTGGCCTTCGTGCACCAGGATGTTCTTTTCCTTGGGGATGAGCTCGTCCCAGACCTTGCCTTCCGGATCGGTGATCTGCAGGCGGACCTTGCCCTTGGTTTCCTTGCCGAACGACACCGTGCCGGTCATCTCGGCCAGCATGCCCTTGTCCTTGGGCGAGCGGGCTTCGAACAGCTCGGCCACCCGCGGCAGACCGCCGGTGATGTCGCGCGTCTTCTGGCCTTCGACCGGGATGCGGGCCAGCACGTGGCCGGGGCCAACGTCCTGACCGTCGCGCACTTCCAGCAGCGCGCCGATCTGGAAGCCCACCGTCACCGAGTGGTCGGTGCCGGGGATCTTCACTTCCTGGCCCTGCGCGTCGAGCAGCTTGACCAGCGGACGCACCACCTTGGCAGAGCCGCGGTGCTTCGGATCGATCACCACCAGCGAGGACAGACCGGTCACGTCGTTGACCTGCTTGGCCACCGTCAGGCCCTCTTCCACGTTCTCGAACTTCACCTGACCGGCGAATTCCGTGATGATGGGTCGGGTCAGCGGGTCCCAGTTGGCCAGAATGGCGCCGGCCTTGATCTGCTGATCGGCCTTGACCGACAGCGTGGCGCCGTAGGGCACCTTGTGGCGCTCGCGCTCACGACCGTGTTCGTCGTGGATGATGATTTCGCCGGAACGCGCAATCACCACCAGCTCGCCCTTGGTGTTGGTCACGTAGCGCATCGTGGCGTTGAAGCCGATCACGCCCGAAGACTTGGCTTCCACGCTGGAGGCCACGGCCGCACGCGACGCTGCACCACCGATGTGGAAGGTGCGCATGGTCAGCTGCGTGCCGGGTTCGCCAATCGACTGGGCGGCGATCACGCCGACCGCTTCGCCGATGTTCACCAGACCGCCACGGCCCAGGTCGCGGCCATAGCACTTGGCGCAGATGCCGAAGCGGGTCTCGCAGGTCAGGGCCGTGCGGACCTTCACTTCGTCCACACCCGCGGCCTCGAGGTCGTCGAGCATGTCTTCGTCCAGCAGCACGCCGGCAGCGATCAGCACCTTGCGGGTCTCGGGGTGGATCACTTCCTCGGCCGTGGTGCGGCCCAGGATTCGGTCGCGCAGCGACTCGATCACTTCACCGCCCTCGACGATGGCGCGCATCAGCGTGCCATTGGTCGTGCCGCAGTCTTCCTGGTTCACCACCAGATCCTGCGTCACGTCCACCAGACGGCGGGTCAGGTAACCGGAGTTCGCGGTCTTCAGCGCCGTGTCGGCCAGACCCTTACGGGCGCCGTGGGTGGAGATGAAGTACTGCAGCACGTTCAGACCTTCACGGAAGTTCGCCGTGATGGGGGTCTCGATGATGGAGCCGTCCGGCTTGGCCATCAGGCCGCGCATGCCGGCCAGCTGGCGGATCTGGGCCGCGGAACCGCGGGCGCCGGAGTCGGCCATCATGTAGATCGAGTTGAACGATTCCTGGTCGACTTCCTTGCCCGACGCGTCGATGGTCTTCTGCTTGGCCAGCTGGGCCATCATGACCTTGGAGATCTCGTCACCGGCCTTGCCCCAGATGTCCACCACCTTGTTGTAGCGCTCGCCAGCGGTCACCAGACCCGAGGCGTACTGCTGGGCGATTTCCTTCACCTCGGCTTCGGCGCGTTCGATCACACCGGCCTTCTCCTTGGGCACCAGCATGTCGTCCACGCAGATCGAGATGCCGGCGCGGGTGGCCAGGCGGAAACCGTTCTGCAGCAGCTTGTCGGCGAAGACCACGGTCTCCTTCAGACCGCACTTGCGGAAGGAGGCGTTGATCAGCTTGGAGATTTCCTTCTTCTTCAGCGCCTTGTTCAGCACCTCGAAGGCCAGACCCTTGGGCAGGATTTCCGACAGCAGGGCACGGCCCACGGTCGTGTCCACCAGCTTGGTGGAGGGCACGAATTCGCCGGTTTCCTTGTTCTTGGTCCACTCGGTCAGGCGCACGCTGATCTTGGCGGTGATTTCGACCACGCCGTTGTCCAGTGCGCGCTGCAGCTCCGGCAGGTCGGCGAAGATCATGCCTTCGCCCTTGCCGTTGATGCGCTCGCGGGTCGCGTAGTACAGACCCAGCACCACGTCCTGCGAGGGCACGATGGAGGGTTCGCCGTTGGCCGGGAACAGCACGTTGTTGGAGGCCAGCATCAGCGTGCGGGCTTCCAGCTGGGCTTCCACCGACAGCGGCACGTGAACGGCCATCTGGTCACCGTCGAAGTCGGCGTTGAAGGCCGCGCAGACGAGCGGGTGCAGCTGGATGGCCTTGCCTTCGATCAGGATGGGCTCGAACGCCTGAATGCCCAGACGGTGCAGCGTGGGCGCACGGTTCAGCAGAACCGGGTGCTCCTTGATGACCTCTTCCAGGATGTCCCACACCACCGGCGTGCCAGATTCGACTTCCTTCTTCGCCGCCTTGATGGTGGTGGCGATGCCCATGGCTTCCAGGCGCGAGAAGATGAAGGGCTTGAACAGCTCCAGGGCCATCAGCTTGGGCAGACCGCACTGGTGCAGCTTGAGCGTTGGGCCCACGGTGATGACGGAACGGCCTGAGTAGTCGACGCGCTTGCCCAGCAAGTTCTGGCGGAAGCGGCCGCTCTTGCCCTTGATCATGTCGGCCAGCGACTTCAGGGCGCGCTTGTTGGCGCCCGTCATGGCCTTGCCACGGCGGCCGTTGTCCAGCAGCGAGTCCACGGCTTCCTGCAGCATGCGCTTCTCGTTGCGCGCGATGATTTCAGGGGCCTTCAGCTCCAGCAGACGGCGCAGACGGCTGTTGCGGTTGATGACGCGGCGGTACAGGTCGTTCAGGTCGGAGGTCGCGAAGCGGCCGCCGTCCAGCGGCACCAGCGGACGCAGGTCCGGCGGCAGCACAGGCAGCACGTCCAGCACCATCCACTCGGGCTTGATGCCGGACTTCTTGAAGGCTTCCAGCACCTTCAGGCGCTTGGCGTTCTTCTTGATCTTCAGCTCGGAGCCGGTCAGGTCGTTGCGCAGCTTCTCGATCTCGATGTCGAGGTCGATGGCCTGCAGCAGTTCCTTGATGCCTTCAGCGCCCATCTTGGCGATGAACTCGTCGCCGTATTCCTTGCGCTTGGCGTCGTAGTCGTCCTCCGACATGATCGCGAACTTCTTCAGCGGCGTCATGCCCGGATCGACGATCACATAGGCTTCGAAGTACAGCACGCGCTCGATGTCGCGCAGCGTCATGTCCAGGATCAGGCCCAGACGCGAAGGCAGCGACTTCAGGAACCAGATGTGGGCACAGGGCGCGGCCAGGTCGATGTGACCCATGCGCTCGCGGCGCACCTTGGTCTGCGTGACTTCAACGCCGCACTTCTCGCAGATCACGCCGCGGTGCTTCAGGCGCTTGTACTTGCCGCACAGGCACTCGTAGTCCTTGATGGGGCCGAAGATCTTGGCGCAGAACAGACCGTCGCGCTCGGGTTTGAACGTGCGGTAGTTGATGGTCTCGGGCTTCTTGACTTCACCGAAGGACCAGGAGCGGATTTTTTCCGGCGAGGCCAGACCGATGCGGATCGCATCGAAATGTTCGTCGGGCGTGAACTGCTTGAACAGGTCGAGCAAGGATTTCATGAATTGCTTTCCTTTTCTTCAGTGAATCAGGAGCGGTCCAGCTCGATGTCGATACCGAGCGAACGGATTTCCTTGACCAGCACGTTGAACGACTCGGGCATGCCCGCGTCGATCGAGTGCTCGCCTTTGACGATGGACTCGTACACCTTGGTGCGGCCCTGCACGTCGTCGGACTTGACGGTGAGCATTTCCTGCAGGATGTACGAAGCACCGTAGGCTTCCAGCGCCCACACTTCCATCTCGCCGAAACGCTGGCCACCGAGCTGGGCCTTGCCGCCCAACGGCTGCTGGGTGACCAGGGAGTACGGGCCGGTGGAACGGGCGTGCATCTTGTCGTCGACCAGGTGGTGCAGCTTGAGGTAGTGCATGTAGCCCACGGTGGTCTTGCGCTCGAAGGCTTCGCCGGTGCGGCCGTCGTAGAGCTGCGCCTGGGTGCGGGTCTCGGTCAGGCCCTTGGCCTTGGCGATGTCATCCGGGTAGGCCAGCTTGAGCATGTCCATGATTTCCTTCTCGGACGCGCCGTCGAACACGGGCGAGGCGAACGGGACGCCGTTGGTCAGCTCCTGCGCCATCACGCGCATCTCGTCGTCGGACAGCTGGGAGAGGTCTTCCTTGCGGCCGGTGACGTTGTAGATCTGCTCCAGGAAACCGCGCACTTCCGACATCGCGGCTTCGCGCTGCAGCATGTCGCCGATGCGCTGGCCAAGGCCCTTGCCGGCCCAGCCCAGGTGGACTTCCAGCACCTGACCGATGTTCATGCGCGAAGGCACGCCCAGCGGGTTCAGCACGATGTCGACCGGTGTGCCGTCGGCCAGGTGGGGCATGTCTTCCACCGGGGTGATCTTGGAGACCACACCCTTGTTGCCGTGGCGGCCGGCCATCTTGTCGCCAGGCTGCAGGCGGCGCTTGACGGCCAGGTACACCTTGACCATCTTGAGCACGCCCGCGGGCAGCTCGTCACCCTGGGTGAGCTTCTTGCGCTTCTCTTCGAAGGCCAGGTCGAAGCTGTGGCGGGTCTGCTCCATGGAGTTCTTGATCGACTCCAGTTGGGCGGCCACGTCGTCTTCCGCCGGGCGGATGTCGAACCAGTGGTACTTCTCGACCTCGTCCAGATAGGCCTTGTCGATCTTCGTGCCCTTGGCCAGCTTCTTCGGGCCGCCGTTGGCGACCTTGCCGGTCAGCAGCTTTTCGATACGGTCGAAGGCGTCGGCCTCGACGATGCGCAGCTGGTCGTTCAGGTCCAGACGGAAGCGCTTGAGCTCATCGTCGATGATCTGCTGGGCGCGCTTGTCGCGCTGGATGCCTTCGCGGGTGAAGACCTGCACATCGATCACGGTGCCCTGCGAGCCCTGGTCCACACGCAGCGAGGTGTCCTTCACGTCAGACGCCTTCTCGCCGAAGATGGCGCGCAGCAGCTTCTCTTCCGGCGTCAGCGTGGTCTCGCCCTTGGGCGTGACCTTGCCGACCAGCACGTCGCCAGGCTGCACTTCGGCGCCCACGTAGATGATGCCGGAGTCGTCCAGGCGGTTGAGCTGCTGCTCGGCCAGGTTCGGGATGTCGCGGGTAATTTCTTCGGCGCCCAGCTTGGTGTCGCGCGCCATCACCACCAGCTCCTCGATGTGGATGCTGGTGTAGCGGTCATCGGCCACCACGCGCTCGCTGATCAGGATCGAGTCCTCGAAGTTGTAGCCGTTCCAGGGCATGAAGGCGATCAGCATGTTCTGGCCGATCGAGATCTCGCCCAGATCGGTCGATGCGCCATCGGCGATCACGTCACCCTTGGCCAGCTTGTCGCCTTTCTTGACGATGGGGCGCTGGTGGATGTTGGTGTTCTGGTTGGAACGCTGGTACTTGATCAGGTTGTAGATGTCCACACCGACTTCACCGGCCACGGCCTCGTCGTCGTTGACACGGATCACGATGCGGGTGGCGTCGACGTAGTCGACCACGCCACCGCGGCGCGAGGTCACCACAGTGCCGGAGTCGATCGCGGCCACGCGCTCGATGCCAGTGCCGACCAGCGGCTTTTCCGGACGCAGCGTGGGCACGGCCTGGCGCGACATGTTGGCGCCCATCAGTGCGCGGTTGGCGTCGTCGTGCTCCAGGAAGGGCACCAGCGAAGCAGCCACCGAGACGATCTGCGCGGGCGACACGTCCATGTACTGGATGGTGTCGGCCGGGGTCAGGATGGATTCACCCTTCTCGCGGGCAGAGATCAGGTCACCGGTCAGGCGGCCTTCTGCGTCCAGCGTCGCGTTCGCCTGGGCGATGACGTACTTGCCTTCTTCGATGGCCGACAGGTAGTCGATCTGGTTCGTGACCTTGCCGTCCACCACGCGGCGGTACGGGGTTTCGATGAACCCGTACTCGTTCAGGCGGGCGTATAGGGCCAGCGAGTTGATCAGGCCGATGTTCGGGCCTTCCGGCGTTTCGATCGGGCAGACGCGGCCGTAGTGGGTCACGTGCACGTCGCGCACCTCAAAGCCGGCGCGTTCGCGGGTCAGACCGCCCGGGCCCAGGGCCGATACGCGGCGCTTGTGGGTGATCTCGGCCAGCGGGTTGGTCTGGTCCATGAACTGCGACAGCTGGGATGCACCGAAGAACTCCTTGAGCGCCGCGGAAATCGGCTTGGAGTTGATCAGGTCGTGCGGCATCAGCGGCTCTTGCTCGGCCTGGCCCAGACGCTCCTTCACGGCCTTCTCGATGCGGGCCAGGCCGGTGCGGTACTGGTTCTCGGCCAGCTCGCCCACGCAGCGCACGCGGCGGTTGCCCAGGTGGTCGATGTCGTCGACTTCACCGCGGCCGTTGCGCAGATCCACGAGGATCTTGACCACGGCCAGGATGTCGTCGTTGGACAGCACCATCGGGCCGGTGGCCTCGTCGCGGCCCACGCGGGCGTTGAACTTCATGCGGCCCACGCGCGACAGGTCGTAGGTGTCCGGGTTGTAGAACAGGCGATGGAACAGGGCCTGCACAGCGTCTTCGGTCGGCGGCTCGCCGGGGCGCATCATGCGGTAGATGGCCACGCGGGCAGCGAACTCGTCGACGGTTTCGTCGGTGCGCAGGGTCTGGCTGATGTAGGCGCCCTGGTCCAGCTCGTTGGTGTAGATGCAAGGCAGTTCCTGCACACCGGCCGAGCGCAGCTTCTTCAGCAGGGCTTCGGTCAGCTCGTCGTTGGCCTTGGCGATGATTTCGCCGGTGTCCGGATCGACGATGTTCTTGGCCACCACGCGGCCGATCAGGAAGTCTTCCGGCACGCTGATGTGCGTGGTGCCCGACTGCTCCAGCTCACGGGTGTGGCGCGCGGTGATCCGCTTGTCCTTGGCCACCACCACCTTGCCCGACTTGTCGGTGATGTCGAAGCGGGCCACCTCGCCGCGCAGACGCTCGGACACGAAGGCCATCTGGGCGCCGCTGTCCATCAGGCGGAAGTGGTCGTTGACGAAGAAGTTCGCCAGGATGGTTTCCGGCGTCAGGCCGATGGCCTTGAGCAGGATGGTGACCGGCATCTTGCGGCGGCGGTCGACGCGGAAGAACAGGACGTCCTTTGGGTCGAACTCGAAGTCCAGCCAGGAGCCGCGGTAGGGAATGATGCGGGCCGAGAACAGCAGCTTGCCCGAGCTGTGCGTCTTGCCCTTGTCGTGTTCGAAGAACACACCCGGCGAGCGGTGCAGCTGCGACACGATGACACGCTCTGTGCCGTTGATGATGAAGGAGCCCTTGTCGGTCATCAGGGGCACTTCACCCATGTAGACCTCTTGCTCCTTCACTTCCTTGACCACTTTGGACTGTGCGGTCGAAGACTCGCGGTCGTAGATGATCAGCTGCACGCGCGCGCGCACGGCAGAGGCGAAGGTCAGACCGCGGGTCTGGCACTCGCGCACGTCGAACGCTGGCTTGGCCAGGTTGTATTCGACGAACTTCATCTCGACAAAACCGTTGTGCGAGACGATGGGGAAGGCGGCTTCGAAGGCGGCCTGCAGGCCTTCAGCGGTGCGCTTCTTGGGCGCGGTATCGGCCTGCAGGAACGCGGTATAGGCGTCCTTCTGCATCTGCAGCAGGTAGGGAATCGCGAGCACATTCTCGCGGCTGCCAAAGCTCTTGCGGATGCGCTTGCGTTCGGTGTAGGAATATTTCGATGCGGATGCCATGAGATCTCCGGGCTTGAGGTCTGCGGCGACTGATCAGCCAAACCGTCGCTCTCAAGGCGGCGGGTGACGGGCTTGGCGGCAGGCCACTACCTGCCGTTGGCGGACGACCTGCGCATTGCACGCAGGTCCGGACCAAGTGGTCTTCTGCAGTCGGGGTCAGAAGACACGGATAAGAAGACTCTGCGAATCTGCTTATCGGTGTTCTGAAAGCACCAAAGGCTGGAGGCCCTTTCGAGCACTCCAGCCCCTGACCAGAACCGAATTACTTGAGTTCGGCCTTGGCGCCGGCTTCCACCAGCTTCTTGACGGCGGCTTCGGCGTCGGCCTTGGCAACGCCTTCCTTGACGTTCTTCGGAGCGCCGTCGACCAGGTCCTTGGCTTCCTTCAGACCCAGACCGGTGATTTCGCGCACGGCCTTGATGACGGACACCTTGTTGGCACCGGCTTCGGTCAGCACGACGTTGAACTCGGTCTTCTCTTCAGCGGCTGCAGCGGCAGCACCGCCGCCACCGGCGGCCGGAGCAGCCATGGCCGCGGCGGACACGCCGAACTTCTCTTCAATGGCCTTGACCAGGTCATTGAGTTCCATGACGGTCATGCTGTCCAGCGCCGTCAGAAATGCGTCTTTATCGAATGCCATTTTGATTTCCTAACAATTGGTTAAACGAACTGGCTGCGCCTTCAGGCGGCAGCAGCTTCTTCGGCTGCCGGAGCGGCAGCGCCTTCGCCTTTTTTGGCCGCCAGAGCGCCCAGCACCACGGCGGTGCGGGAGATCGGGGACATCAGCAAGCCACACAGCTGGGCCAGCAGCACTTCCTTGGAAGGGATGCTTGCGAGCTGCTTCACGCCGTTTTGATCCAGGACTTTGCCACCGTAAACGCCACCGCGAATGACCAGCTTGTCGTTGGTCTTCGCGAAATCGGCCACCACCTTGGCGGCGGCCACAGCGTCTTCGGAGAAGCCGTAGATCAGCGGACCGGTCATCTGGTCGCCGGCCACTTCGAACGGGCTTCCGGCCACAGCGCGGCGAGCCAGCGTGTTCTTCAGAACACTCAGGCTGACACCGTTGCTGCGTGCCTTCACGCGCAGTTGGTCCATGGCAGCGACCGTGATGCCGCGGTATTCCGCCATCACGAGCGTTTGAGCTTTTGCGGCGAGGCTGGTCACTTCGGAAATGACCGCTTCTTTCTCACTGCGATTCAGACTCAAGGTCTACTCCTTCAATGTGCTTGGGGCTTGCGCCCGTCCACACGCTTCATTGCAGCGACCAACTGTTGAGGGACACGGGTTCCATCTGCAGCGGGATCGCCATCTGCGCTGGCTTTCTTCGATTAAGTCGCCAGATCCGGGGATCCGTTGACACCAGCGGTCTTGGATGGCCCCACCTGCTGACCTTGCGGCCGGCGGGCGGGCCCACCACACCCGGTACGCCGAGGCGCCCCGGGGATCTCTTGCGATTACGCCGAGATGGACTGGGTGTCCACGCGGACGCCCACACCCATGGTCGACGACACCGCCACCTTGCGCAGGTACACACCCTTGCTGGTGGCCGGCTTGGCCTTGTTCAGCGCGTCGATAAGAGCAGCCAGGTTGCCCTGCAGCTTGTCGGCGTCGAACGAGCGGCGGCCGATCGTGCCGTGCACGATACCAGCCTTGTCAACGCGGAACTGCACCTGACCAGCTTTGGCGTTGCGCACAGCCTGGGCCACGTCGGGCGTCACGGTGCCGACCTTGGGGTTGGGCATCAGGCCACGGGGACCCAGCACCTGACCCAAGGTACCGACCACACGCATCGCATCGGGGGAGGCGATCACGACGTCGAAGTCCATCTTGCCGGACTTGACCTCGGCAGCCAGATCGTCCATGCCGACGATGTCGGCGCCAGCGGCCTTGGCTTCTTCGGCCTTGGCACCCTGGGCGAACACGGCCACGCGCTTGGTCTTGCCGGTGCCATTGGGCATCACGACGGCACCGCGCACCACCTGGTCCGACTTCTTGGCGTCCACGCCGAGCTGGATGGCCACGTCGATGGACTCGTCGAACTTGGCATTGGCGCATTCCTTGACGATCGCCAGGGCGTCGGTCAGGGCATACAGCTTGTTGCTGTCGACTTTGCCTTCAAAGGCTTTTTGCTTCTTGGTCAGCTTGGCCATGTCACACACCCTCCACGATCACGCCCATCGAACGGGCAGAACCAGCGATGGTCTTGACGGCTGCGTCGATGTCGGCAGCGGTCATGTCCTTCATCTTGGTCTTGGCGATTTCTTCCAGCTGAGCGCGGGTGATCTTGCCGACCTTCTGCTTGTTGGGCACCGGAGAACCCTTGTCCAGCTTGATGGCCTTCTTGATGAGGGTCGTCGCCGGGGGGGTCTTGATGATGAAGGTGAAGCTCTTGTCCGCGAAGGCGGTGATCACCACCGGCAGCGGCAGACCGGGCTCGACGCCCTGGGTCTGGGCGTTGAACGCCTTGCAGAACTCCATGATGTTCAGACCACGCTGACCCAGCGCCGGACCGATCGGGGGGGAGGGGTTGGCCTTACCAGCTGGCACTTGCAGCTTGATGAAGCCGACGATTTTCTTCGCCATGTTTTAGCTCCTGCGAGTACAGGCGGCTGCCATCAAGACAACCTCCTCGCGGTTGAAACCCGGAAAGGACGAAAGCCGCAGGCGCCGGGTGGAACCGTCTGCGACCGAGAGATTCAGGTCTTCTCGACCTGGCTGAATTCGAGCTCGACTGGCGTGGCACGACCGAAAATGGTCACCGACACGCGCAGCTTGTTCTTTTCGTAGTTGACCTCTTCGACCGTGCCATTGAAGTCGGTGAACGGGCCTTCCTTGACGCGCACGTATTCGCCCACCACGAACTCCACCTTGTGGCGAGGTTTGTCGGTGCCTTCCTGCATCTGGCTGACGATCTTCTGCACGTCCTCTTCGGAAATCGGTGCGGGCCGGTTCTTGGCACCACCGACAAAGCCTGTGACCTTGTTGGTGTGCTTGACCAGGTGCCAAGTCTCGTCGTCCATCACCATTTCCACCAGGACGTAGCCGGGGAAGAACTTGCGCTCAGTGGTGCGCTTCTGGCCGTTTTTGACCTCGACCACCTCTTCGGTCGGGACCAGGATGCGGCCAAACTTGCTCTGCATGCCTTCGCGGTTGATGCGCTCGACGATGCTGCGCTCAGCGGCTTTTTCCATGCCGGAATAGGCATGCACCACATACCAGCGCATGCCTTCCGTCGGCGTCCCCAGCAGACTGTTGTTTTCGCTCATTATTTTCTCCACCCCAGAATCAAGTCGTAGAACAGCCACTCCAGGGTCTTGTCGGTCAGCCAGAGGAAAAGCGCCATCACCACAACGAAGGCGAACACATAGGCCGTCATCTGGATCGCTTCTTTGCGGGCCGGCCACACCACCTTCTTGGTTTCACGCCAGGAATCGCGCCCGAAGGCCACCAGCTGCTTGCCGGACTCGGACACACCGAACACCGCAACCGCAGCCAGAACGCCAACGATCAGGGCACCCCATTGCGCAATAGCGCCTTGCGCGGACAACAGGTAGAACGCGACAAATGCACCCAGAAGCAAGGCGACGGCAACCGCCAGCTTGGCCTTGTCGGCACCTGTGTTGACGGTTTGTACTTCGGAAGTGGCCATGAGATACCAGAAGATGCTTGACTTGTGGGCGAGGCCAGAACCCGAAAGCCCCAGACACGCAAGCCCACCAGAAGTCCGGAGGACTTCGGCGGGCCTGATGACACTCAACAGACAGGGTTCAAAACCCTGAACGACTCACTGGTCCTGTTGGGTGGCAGGGGCAGAGGGAATCGAACCCCCAACCTTCGGTTTTGGAGACCGACGCTCTGCCAATTGAGCTATACCCCTACTTGGCTGAAATCCTGACTAGCAGGAAGGTTAGTTAGGCAATGATTTTTGCCACGACGCCGGCGCCGACGGTGCGGCCGCCTTCGCGAATGGCAAAGCGCAGACCTTCTTCCATGGCGATCGGGGCGATT
>NZ_BCTF01000036.1 GCF_001571145.1 Hydrogenophaga flava NBRC 102514 | reverse complement strand
AGAGTCCCGGGATCGTCCGCCGGTGTTACGTAGTAGCGGTAGCGCTTGTTGCCCTTGCGCGCATGCGAAGGGATCAGGCGTCGACCTGTCTCGTCAAAGAGTTTCCCGCTCAGCAGACTCGGATGCGCCGCATGGGCCTGGCTCTTGTGCCCATTGCGCTGGGCTTCGAGCTTGGCCTGCACGGCGTCCCACAGACTTTTCTCGATCAGCGGCGGGTGTTGCCCAGGATGCATCTCTCCCTTGTGCACCATCTGACCGATGTAGACCGGGTTGCTCAGGATGCGGTACAGGTGCCCGCGGCTGAACGGCTTGTTGCCTCCGAAGCCCGGCCGCTTGTGTTCCCGTTCGGGCGTGAGCCAGCCGCGCTTTTGCAGTTCTTCACCCAGCTCGGTCACGCTCCCGAGCTTCAAGTACAGCTCGTAGATCTCCCGCACCCGGGGCGCCTGTTCCACATCGGCTTCCAGTGTCCGGCCCTTGGCCCGGTAGCCCACGGGTGGAATACCACCCATCCACAATCCCTTGCGCTTGGAGGCGGCGATCTTGTCCCGGATGCGTTCACCGGTCACCTCGCGCTCGAACTGTGCGAACGACAGCAGCACGTTCAAGGTCAGCCGGCCCATCGAGGTCGTGGTGTTGAACTGCTGGGTGACCGACACAAAGGAAACCCCCTTGGCATCGAACAGATCCACCAGCTTGGCGAAGTCGGCCAGGGACCGGGTCAGGCGGTCTACCTTGTAGACCACGATCACATTGACCTTGCCCGCTTCGATGTCCTGGATCAGCCGGCGCAGGGCCGGGCGCTCCACGTTGCCGCCCGAGAAACCACCGTCGTCGTAGGCCGTGGGGATCAGGCTCCAGCCCAGACCCTTCTGGCTGAGCACGAAGGCCTCGCAGGCCTCGCGCTGTGCGTGCAGCGAATTGAAGTCCTGCTCCAGCCCTTCCTCGGAGGACTTGCGCGTGTAGATCGCACAAGACAGTGCTGGCAAGGCCAGAGCGCCGGAAGAGACAGTCGGTTTCGTGGCCATCAGCGCCGCACCCCGAAGAACACCGGCCCGGACCAGTGGGTGCCCGTGATGGCCTTGGCCACCGCACTCAGGCTCTTGTAGGTCTGGCCCTGGTGGGCAAAGCCCTGGGGCAGGACCAGCACCTCGTGGGTGACACCCTGCCATTCCCGCAGCAGACGGGTGCCCGGTGCCAGCACCGGAGCAGAGGCGGTGCTGCGCAGGACACGTTTGAGGCGCGCCGCGCCCTTGGGGCCACACCAGTCGTTGTCCAGCATCTGGTCCTGCGCGTGCCAGGACAGGACACGGCGTATCAGGTTCACCTGCACATGGGCCGGTGGCTCCCGATCGAACAGGGACCGCCAGCGCTCGACCAGTGTGGCCCGGTCCGCCTGAAGGATCTGCTCCACCACGCTCATGCTGCCGCCGCCTCCACGATCCGGTAGAGATGAACACCATCGACCCGCTGGCATTGCACATCCAGACCCAGGCGCTTGCGCAGCGAACCGCTGAGCATGCCGCGCACAGTGTGGGACTGCCAGCCCGTGAGCGCCATCATCTGCTCCATGCTGGCACCCGCGGCACTGCGCAGCATGGTGATCAGCTGGGACTGTTTGGTGGTGGTGACTTCAGGGGCCTGGGCGGGTGCTGTCTTGGCCCTTTTGACCGCGGGCTTGGTGGCGGCGGCTGCCTTGGTACGAGTGCCTGACGCGGCACGGGCCTGCTTGGCCGAGGAAGATTTGGAAGAGGGGGACGGTTTGCGTTTCATTGAATGCTCCAGTGCCAACAGCGGCACGGAGCAAGTAACGCTCTGTCTTCACGACGGATCAACTGATGCAGCGCAGTAGCCGTGGTGTGTGGTCGTGATTCACATCCCGTGCTTGCCTTGCAAGTCGCTCTGCGGCAAGTGGTGCGGGCCGATCAGGCGGCAGAACGGCCCTGAGTCCATGACGAAGCCGAATTCGCAGGCCCTGAGAGGCGCCACTGATCGATGGAGGTGAACTCCAGCTTGCACTGCACACAGCGGTACGCTCCGCTGGGAGTCATGGCACCGCTGGCGTCGCGCGCGATCACCGGACGGTAGGCGGTGGCTCCACAACGGTGGCAGGCGTTCGCTGGGGTCTTGTTGTCCATGGCTGCATTGTGCTGGCCAGCGCACAGATGGGAACAACAAAAGAGGGGATCAATCCATCTCGGCGTGAAGTTCTGCCGCCAGATTCAGCACCTGTTTTCTGCGCTTTGCATCCAGCCGGGTGTACTGAATCAGCAACTCGGCCAGCTTGTCGTCTTCGCAATAGAAGTAGGCCGCCGGCGCATTGAGCACCTGTCCCAGGTTCTGGGCGGTGGCAAAGGGCGGTTCGTGAATGCCGGTCTCGTAGCGGCTGATGCGGGCGCTGCTGGAACTCTCGTCCAGTCCGATCATGACGCCCAGCTTGTCCTGCGGTACCCCTGCGCGATTGCGGGCGGCGCGCAGGCGCCGACCGAATAGCGTTGAAGTGGGGGATTGCCGAGGCATTCATCGATATTCGTAGAACGCTCTGTACATTTATCTACGTTATTCGTAGACTAAAAAGTGATCTCAGGGAGGACGCTGGCTGTTCGGCAATGGGATCGCGTCAAGAAGACAATCCCATGAACCAGAACATCGATACCGAGAAGCTGCCCGAAGTCGTGCGGTTCATCCCCCGCATCCTCGCCGCCCTGCGCGAGATGAACGGCGTGGCTAAGGCCGGTGCCGTCAAGTCTGCTGTGGTGCAGGCCATTGATGAAGCCGGTGAGAAGGTCAACGACCAGATGCTGGCCAGCGGCGTACCCAAGTACCAGAACGACATCTACTGGGCGCGCATGTACCTGGTCAATGCGGGTCTGCTGGAGCCGACCAAGACGGCAGGGCACGGGATCTGGAAACTCACCACCGAAGGCTGGGAGTCCCCCCTGGACATGGCCACCGCGGCGGCGATCTACTTCAAGACCGCGAGCAAGGCCAGCAAGAACAAGGACGAGGCGGACCTGCCCGCGCCCAGCGGTGACGACCTGCAGCAGGACCTGGAGGGCACGGTCAACTGGCAGGTGCAGCTCAAGGACATCCTCTGGTCGCTCTCGGACAAGGGGTTCGAGCACCTGTGCGCGGCCATCATGACCGCCAACGGTCTGGACCAGACCAAGGTGACCGGTCAGTCCAACGACAAGGGTGTGGATGGCATCGGACTGATGTACCTGGACGACGCCGGTCTGTTGTCGATCCGTGTGGCCTGGCAGTGCAAGCGCTACACCGGCAACTCCACCGTCAAATCCGAAGAGATCCGCAACTTCCGCGGCTCGCTGGACCACACAACCGATCATGGGATCTTCTTCACCACCTCGACCTTCACGGCCGAGGCCATGAAAGAGAGCGAGGCCCTGGGCAAGACCCCCATCCGCCTGGTTCCGCTGGACCAGCTCATCCAGATGCTCTGGAAACTAAAACTGGGTGTGACCAGCGATCCTGAACCGGTCGTGGACGCAGCGTTCTTCGAGCAGTACAAAAAGACTTGGCCCAGTGCTCCTACGCTGCAATTGCCGTTGACTGCCTCGGCACAGTCGTCCAATGATGTGCTGTGTTGATCATGAAGAGCCTTCACCCCCGCAAAAATGACGCCGGCCGCCTTGTGGAACTCAAGGCCCCCAGCGCGCCCACGAGCCTGGAGAGCTGGGCGGATCCACTTGAGCGGGCCACGGTCATCCCGGACGGGCCGATGCCAGCCAGGCTGAATGGCATCGACGTGGTCTCCTGGATAGGCGCGCCCACCGACACCGCCGCATGGGCGACCCTCGCGACCCAGCAGAGCGAGGACTTCACCGAGCCAGCGATGACGACCGCACCCGGCAAGTTCGCCGCTTCGGGCGTGGTGATCCTCGAGAGCGATGGTCGGGTCTGGGTGGTCTCGCCCAGCAACCAACATGGGGGTTATGTGAACACCTTCCCCAAGGGCAAGCTGGACTCCGGAATGGGCCTGCGAGCCAATGCCCTGAAGGAAGGATTCGAGGAATCAGGCCTGCAGGTGGTGCTGACCGGGTTCCTGTGCGACTCGGTGCGCAGCACCTCCGTGACCCGCTACTACACCGCCAGGCGGGTAGGAGGCCACCCGGCCGACATGTGCTGGGAGAGCCAGGCGGTGCATCTGGTGCCACGGAACCTGCTGAGCAGCTTCGTCACCCACCCGAACGATCAGGGTGTTCTGCAGGCCTTGGCAGCGTTGGGCTGAGGACCCAGGATCAAGGAGCCAGAAGCATGTGGATTTTTCTGCCGAAGAGTTTCATCAGCGTGGTCCAGAAACCCGGAGACACAGACACGCTCACGGTTCGGGCCCGCATCAAGGGCGACATCGAATCGGTGTTCCCACAGGCAAAGGTCGATGTGAACCAGGGGACGGACTACAAGTACCGGGCGAGGGTGCCCCGAGAAGCCGTGGCCCAGGTGCTGCACGACCAGGTGATGAACCTGGACTGGAGCAACTTCAAAGGAGCCGTGAAGGCCAAGAAGCGGCACGACGCCTACATGAACGTCTGGTCGGCGATGTATGCGGTGCAAGACCGCTGAAAGCCAATACGTTGGTGATCCCGGCGACTGCGATGTGTGCGGTCGACCGCTGAGGGATGAACAGTTTTTCTGCGACGCGCAGTTGCCGGCACACGGTGGCCGGTGGGGCGTTCTTTGCAAAACCTGCACGGTGACCGAAGGCATTCGAGCAGCGTGGGGCAGGGCGCAGTTCTACGAGCGGGAGACAACCAGTTCTAGCGGTCCATCCGCTTCTTCACAACCGGCTGAAGTGCTATGGCGCTGCGTGGCCGGGCAGCCTCCGGCCGACGTTTCCTGATTGTCTTGACTTGTGTTTTGTCGTCGGCAAACTGTGCCGCCACACACCGCTCATCAAGAAGAACAGATATGCATCACAACTGGTTCAGCCGCCTGACCGGCTTCAACGAAGAGGCCTACGCCACCACGCAGGCGCAGCTGGAAGTTCAGGGCAACACTCTGCGCTCCAAAGTAAATGGCCGCAGCTTTGGCATCGGTCGGTTTGAGATGGTTTCGCTGGCCGAACTGCGGCAGAGGGTGGCTCAGGATCAGGTGAAAGCGGCACCGACACAGGTGAGCATCGTCACCGGCGACGTGAGGCAGATGCACCAGATGCCGCAGTACGCGGGGGCGCTGTTCCAGGTGGCCAGCCAGTTCAACGCGCTGGAGATGGTGGGACCCAGCGTCACCCCGGAAGACGGTGTGACTCGTTACGAGCACGACCGCACGCAGGGGCCAGCCTGCGCCATCGCCGCAGGCGCAGCCACGATCTACCGCAACTACTTCGTGCCGGTGGGTGAGCAGATCGGGCAGAACGCCGAGCACCAGCTCGACGGGCTGGCGGATCTTGGAGCCGCACTCAGTGCCAAGCTGGGTTGCCCAGTTTCCGATCTCTGGCACATGCAGAACGGATACGCGCTGGCGAGCAGGTCGGGGCTGGACAAGATTGCTGAGCTGTTGCTGAAGATGGATGACGCCGCCAGAAGTGAATTGGCCGGGCATCTGAGGATCGGCTTGCACCAAGACGTGGAGGTGACCGATGGACCGACCTCAACGGAGCAACTGGTTAGCCAGGCGTTCTGCTCAGCGCTTCCCGTGGCCTACGGCAGGGTCGCGCAGCCGCACTGGCAAGGCTTCGCCCAGCTCGTGCTGGATGCGGCCTACGAAGCCACCGTGTGGGCAGCCGTGCTCAACAGCCGCCAGGGCGGTTCGAACACCGTGCTGCTGACCATGCTGGGAGGCGGTGCATTCGGAAACGCAACGGAGTGGATTCACACCGCCATCGAACGCGCGCTCAAGAAGGCGCAGGGCCACGGCTTGGATGTGCGGCTGGTGAGTTATGGGCCTCCGTCGGCGCAGATGAGGGAACTGGTGAGCGTCGAAGCGGCCGGCCTGTAGTCCAGAACTTTCCGGTTTCCGTGGGGGAACGTCAGTCGCGCTGGGCCCTCACCTCCGATACGTTGCTGTGTCGGAGCGTTCTTCGCCGCGGTAGTGGCCACTGAAGACATCGTTCGTGTAGTAGCGCTAGTGAAGACCTGGAGTCCACGACCGACCTTGCAGCTCAGAACGTGAATCCCTCCCGAGCCTTGAAGAGCTGCGCTGGCCGTTGCGGACCACGCTCGTACTCGTCCAGTTCCACCAGGTCTGTTGAACCCTTGAGTCGACGCCGGAACACGCTCTTGTCCAGGTCACGGCCGAGGATGGCTTCACAGACCTTCTGCAGTTGGGTCAGGGTGAACTTCTCGGGCAACAGGTGCAGTGGCAGCACGTCGTCTCCCACCCGCGAGCGCAGAGCTCGCAATGCGGCCTGCAGCTGTTCCTCATGGTCGAAGGCCAGACGGTGACGGGGACTGGAGGCACTGACCCACTGGACAGCTTCGACCTTGTTGCGCACGATTGCATTGATCTTGTCCTTGGGTAGCAAGGCATAGAACAGAGTGGCAATGGACCAGCCTCGGGGATCACGGGTGGGGCCACTGAAGGTGGACACCTCGGCCACATGCGGCAGCTCTACGCTCACCTTGTGGGCCAGTACACGTCGAGCGGCAGCCATCAGCGAGTCGTCCAGGTGCGGCTTGAGGACGCCACTGGGCAGTGCCCAGTGGCGGGCATACGGATCTTCGGCCCGTTTGACCAGCAGCACCTTCAAGCCGTCGTCGTCCACACAGAACAGGGCCACGTCCACACCAACCAGAGGAAAAAGCTCTCGCACGACGACCATAGTTGCAGAGTGTCAATATGTGGTTATCATATTGGCATTGTGCCACTAAGGGTTGACGATATGGCGTATGACATCGTGGGAGATATTCATGGGCAGGCGGACAAGCTGGAGGCGCTGCTCGAGACCATGGGCTACCAGCGCAAGGCAGGTGCTTACCGCCATCCGTCGAGAACGGCCATCTTTGTGGGCGACTTTATTGACCGAGGCCCGCGCCAAGTGGACAGCTGTCGCCTGGTCCGCGAGATGGTGGACGCTGGCAGCGCACAGGCGGTGATGGGCAACCACGAATTCAACGCGGTAGCTTGGTTCATGCAGGATCCAGAAGGCGAAAGCGCAGAGCACTATCTGCGGCCGCGCCACGGCGAGAAGGGAATGAAGAACCGCCACCAGCACCAGGCCTTCCTGGCCGAAGTAGAGGGCACTCCCATGCATCAGGAGCTGATCGCCTGGTTTCTGACCTTGCCCCTTTGGCTGGAGCTGCCTGAACTACGAGTTGTGCACGCCTGCTGGCACGACGGGCTGATGTCCTCGCTGGCGCCACTGCTGGGGCCTGGTCGCACTCTGATGCCTGAGCTGATGGTCAGGGCGAGTCGTCAGGGTGACCCAGTGTTCGAGGCTGTGGAAACCCTGACCAAGGGCATCGAAGTGCCACTGCCCGATGGGCACTTCTTCCACGACAAGGACGGGCACGAGAGGCGCAACGTCCGCATCCGCTGGTGGGAAGAGGGCAGCGACACCTACCGTGATCTGGCGATCATGCCGGAGCCTGAGCGACAGAAGTTACCGGACCTGCCGCTGAGCGCGAAGGCCAAGCCTGTCTACGACAAAAGCAAGCCTGTGTTCTACGGCCACTACTGGATGCACGGAGACCCGGTGTTACAGGGCAGCCACTTTGCATGCGTGGACTACAGCGCCGGCAAGGGAGGGCCGCTGGTGGCTTACCGGTGGGAGGGAGAGGAGGAGCTTGATCCACGCCGATTCGTAGGGGCGGCCTAGGCAAGAACACGGCGCTGTTGCAGACGCTCCTTTCCTGCTGTTGATCTGCTAATTGCACTGCACTTGTCACTGCAGGAGGCAAGGAGATATGAGCGTCTGCAAGTGGAAAAAAACCAGCAGCTCACGGGTGTCTAGGAAGCCCGGGTCGATTCAACGCCACATGGTTCATGTCGTTGGACGACGCACGAGGCAAAATCAAAGCTTGGCGGCAGTACTACAACGAGAGTCGTCCCCACTCATCGCTGGACTGGACCACGCCCGCCGAATTCGCCCGTCGTTGCAGGCAGCTGCCCGCAACGACGATCTCAGAGGAGCCGGAAATCTCCACTTCTGAGCGGTACTGAATCGGGTACAGGGTCACAGCATGTCCACGGACCCGCTTACGCTGGGCCCAACGATGGCTCAAGACGTTGCTTGAAGTTCCACCAGTGATTGCGCTTGACCAACGGGTGGGCGCGGCGGGGGTAAACCAGCGGCGTGAGCTGGTAAAGCGGCTGACAGTCCAGCCCGGCGACATGGTAGCCACGCGGCCGCGGCGAGATCGCAAGGTCAAGTGCGCCGCCTTGCAAGCTGGCAAGCATGCATCCTTCATCAGCGCTCGACATGTCCAGGCGGCGGCGAGGTTGGCAGGTCAGCAGGCCAAATCGCGCGAAGGGGAAGTGCGAGAGCTGTCCGGGCTGTGTTGCCGGTTGGGATCGCCCAGACTTCGTTCAGCGCTGGTGCGGAAACAGCTTCTCGATCGGGCAGTGCGTCTTGATGAAGGGCGACTTGATCACGATGTAGCTGAAGTACTTCGCGATGCCGATGTTGCGCTCCAGCAGCTCTTCGATCACTTCCTGGTAATGGTTGACGCCGCGGGTGAGAAAGCGCAGCAGGTAGTCGTAGCCGCCGCTGACCAGGTGGCATTCCAGCACCTCGTCCACCTCGCGGATGGCCGCCTCGAAGCGCGCGAAGTCTTCGCGGCGGTGGTCGGCCAGCGTGACCTCGGTGAACACCGTGAGCGTGTCGCCCAGTTTTTCCAGCCGCAGGTGGGCGCCGTAACCCGCGATGTAGCCCGCCTGTTCCAGCCGCTTGACCCGGATGAGGCAGGGGCTGGGCGACAGGCCCACCGCGTCGGCCAGATCTACGTTGGTCATGCGCCCGTTTTTCTGCAACTGGGCCAGGATGCGCAGGTCGAGTCGGTCGATCTTGGTGGCGTCGTTCATCACGGTGTCCTGTGGACTGTTGGAGTGCAGGCATTCTGCAGCGTGACAGCGGCCTGCGGAACTGTGGAATACCAGTGCTCAGCCTTTCAGAGCCGCGCGCACATCGGGCTCCGTCAGCACGTCGTCGAGCGTCTTCTTCAGGCGTTCGAACATCTGGCTGAAGTCCGACTCGGTGAAGGTGAGTGCTGGCGCGAAGCCCAGGCAGTTGTCGCTGAACGCACGGAAGATGATGCCGTTCCTGTAGGCGGTGGCCGCCATGCGGTTGGGCAGGTCCAGCGCGGCATCGAAGCCGGCTTTGGTGGCCTTGTTGCTCACCAGCTCCAGCGCACCCAGCAGGCCGCGGTGGCGCGAGTCGCCCACCAGCGGGTGGGCCAGCAGGTCGTCCAGGCCCTGCGCGAACACCGGGGCCACGCGCTGGCCGTTGGCCAGCACACCGCCTTCTTCGTACAGGCGCAGCACCTCCAGCGCCACGGCCGCGCTCACCGGGTGAGCCGAGTAGGTGGCGCCGTGGCCGATGGGGGCGCCCTTGGGCGCGCCGTCGGCAATCGCCGCATAGACCTGGTCGCTCATCAGCGTGGCGCCCATGGGCACGTAGCCGGATGTGAGGCCCTTGGCCACGGTCATCAGGTCGGGCTCCACGCCTTCGGCGTCGCAGGCGAACATGGGACCGGTGCGGCCGAAGCCGGTGATGACCTCGTCCACCACGAACAGGATGTCGAGTGCGCGGGCGGCCTCGCGCATGGCCTTGAGCCAGCCCTTGGGCGGCACGATCACGCCGCCCGAACCCTGGATGGGTTCGCAGAAGAAGGCGGCCACATTTTCAGCGCCAAGTTCGGCCACCTTGGCCTTGAGAGCCGCCACCGAGGCGTCGATGATGGCCTGGCTGTCGGCCGGATTGGCGGCGCGGTAGGGGTTGGGCGAGGGGATGTAGTGCTGTGTGGGCAGCGGCAGGTCGAAGCCCCGGTGGAACACCGGCAGTGCCGTCAGGCCCGCGCCGGTGGACGAGGAGCCGTGGTAACCACGCTCCAGCGCAATGAAGTGCTTCTTGGCCGGTTTGCCGATGGCGTTGTGGTACTGCACGATGAAGCGCACCGCCGCGTCCACCGACTCCGAGCCGCCCAGCGTGAGGTACACGTGCGGCAGCGACGCGGGCGAGATCTGCACCAGCTTGGCGGCCAGGCGAATGGCGGGCTCGCTGCTGAAATGGAAGTACCCGGTGGCGTAGGGCAGCTTGCGCATCTGTTCGGCGGCGGCCTGCACCACGCTTTCCTGGCCATAGCCCACATTCACGCACCACAGGCCGGCAAACGCGTCGAGCAGTTGCTGGCCCTTGCCGTCGGTCAGCCAGATGCCCTGGGCGCCGGTGAGGATGTTGGGACCACGCTCTTCATGCACACGCCAGGGCGCAACGGGGTGGATGAGGTGGGCACGGTCCAGCGCATCCAGTGTGGCGATCTGGGGGAGGGCTTCGGAGTGGGTCATGGCGGCATCCATTGGTGACAGGAGGACAAGGACACGAGGGGCGGTGCGACCGGCACTGCAGCACCTCTTCATGGGCTCAAGGTTAGGGGGATTGCCCGGCAAGGTGGTGCTGCTTTGAGGGGCTTGCGCGCAGCAGCGTGCGGTTATTGGAGGCCAGACAGCACATCGTTTGGATGCGACCGTCCGGGCGCGTTGGTGTGTCGTTCGAGCGGCGGCGAGCGCCCGAACCGCGCTGGCAAAAAATGCCAGGCCCCCAGCGGATTGACAACGAATCTGCGTGCAGGCCGCTGCGATTTGGCATCTCCTGAACAGGGTGCAAACCTAGACTTGTTCCGTCTCAACGCAGCGGATCAACCCATGACCTTCCAACCCAAATTCATCAGTTTCGATTGCTACGGCACCCTCATCAACTTCGAGATGGGGCCGACGGCCAAGGTCCTGTTCAAGGACCGTGTGCCGGTCGAGCGCATGCCGGCGTTTCTGGACAGCTTCAGGGCCTATCGCCTCGACGAGGTGCTGGGCGACTGGAAGCCGTTTTTCAACGTGCTGGAGAACGCCATTCAACGCACCTGCAAGAAACACGGCATCGAATGCCTGGACGCTGATGCGGTCGCTTTGTACGCTGCCGTGCCCACCTTTCAGCCGCATCCGAACGTGGTCGAGGTGCTGGAAGCCATCGCGCCGCATGTGCCGCTGGTGATCCTGTCGAACTCGATGGTGGATCTCATTCCCCACAGCGTCGCGCACCTCAAGGCCCCTTTCTACAAGGTCTACACCGCTGAAGAGGCGCGCGCCTACAAGCCGCGCATGCAGACCTTCGAATACATGTTCGACCAGCTCGGTTGCGGACCCGAACAGATGATGCATGTCTCGTCGAGCTTCCGGTACGACCTGATGACAGCGTCCGACCTGGGCTTCATGGCCAAGGCCTTCATCGACCGCGGTCACGAGCCCACGTCGACCGAATACGGCGTGAGCCGCCTGAGCGACGTGCGCCAACTGCCAGCGCTGCTGGGCCTCTGATGTTCGGCCCCGACGCACACCGTGGACCGCCCGAGGCGGTGCCACCGGAAGGACCGGACGAGGCCGCGGAGCTGAGCACCGCGGCGCCGAGCCTGGCGCCGGCCGAGGCGCAGGCGCTGGTGGCGCGCCTCTACGGCATCGACGGCAGCACCATCCAGCCGCTGGCGGGCGAGCGCGACCAGAACTGCGCGGTGGAGACGGTCGATGGCACGCGCTACGTGTTCAAGATCAGCAACGCCTCCGAGCCGGTGCCGCTGGTCGATTTCCAGATCGCCGCGCTGGAGCACATCGCCAGAACATCGCCCAGCCAACCCGTCCCGCGCGTGGTGCGCACGCTGGACGGCCGCACGCGTGACACCGTGGAGCTCGCCGACGGCGCCCGCACTTCGGTGCGCATGCTCACCTACCTGGAAGGCACCCAGATCCGCGAGACGCCGCGCACCGCCGCGCAGCGCGTGGCGATGGGCCGGGGACTGGCCGAATTGAACCTCGCCCTGCAAGGCTTCACGCACCCTGCGGCCAAGCACGAGCTGCTGTGGAACGTGTCGGCCGCGCACCGCCTGACGGTGCAACTGGACAGCCTGCCTGAAGGGCCACGGCGCACACTGGCGCGGTCGTTCATGGCGCGCTTCACCGAGCATGTGCTGCCCCGCCTGAGATCGCTGCGGGCGCAGGTGATCCACAACGACTACCACCTCTACAACGTGCTGGTCGCGCCCGATGACCAGGCGCGCATCACCGGCATCATCGATTTCGGCGACATGCTTCATGCGCCACTGGTCGGCGAGGTGGCCACCGCTGCCGCCTTCCACATGACTGGCAGCGCCGACCCGTTCGAAGGGCCGTCGCAGTTCGTCGGCGCCTACCAGGCCGTGCTGCCGCTGACCGCGCCGGAGCAGGAGATCGTTGGCGACCTCATGGCGACGCGCCACCTCATCACCGCCCTGATCTCGGAGTGGCGCGCGCTGCGCTACCCCGAAAACCGGGCGTACATCATGCGCCACAACCCCGCAGCCTGGGAGGCGCTGTCGCAGATGGCGGACCTCCCCCGCCACGAAGTGCGCGACCGTTTACTGACCCCAACACGCAAAGGAACCTCCTCATGAAAACCACCGCCGACTTCAACATGGTCAACGCCTACATTCCCGGGCGCGCCAATGTCGAGCCCGCCACCGAGGCCATGATTGCGCGGCGCAATGCGCTGCTCGGCCCGGCCTACCGGCTGATGTACGAACACCCGCTGCACATCGTGCGCGGCGAAGGCGCGTGGCTGATCGACCCGCAAGGCCGCCGCTACCTGGACGCCTACAACAACGTCACCTCGCTCGGGCACTGCCACCCCGCGGTGGCCGACGCCATCTGCCGCCAGGTGCAGACGCTCGCGACCAACACGCGTTACCTGCACGACACCATCCTGGAACTGGCCGAGCGCCTGCTCGCCAGCGTGCCCGGCACCGACCTGGCCCACCTGATGCTGACCTGCACCGGCAGCGAGGCCAACGACCTGGCCTACCGCATTGCCAAGGTGCGCACGAAGGGCACCGGCGTGATCGTCACCGACACCGCCTACCACGGCATCACCGACGCCGTGTCGCAGTTCTCGCCATCGCTGGGCCCGACGGTTGATCTCGGCCCGCACGTTCGCCTTGTGGCGGCGCCGCGCCAGTACCACGCCGAGGGCGCCGACCTGGGCGAGCGCTTCACGCGCGATGTGGAGGCGGCCATCGCCGACCTGCAGCGCCACGGCATCAAGCCGGCGGCCCTGATCGTCGATTCGCTCTTCACCAGCGACGGCATCCTGCCCGAGCCTGCGGGCTTCCTGAAGGGTGCGGTCGAAGCGATCAAACGTGCCGGCGGCCTGTTCATCGCCGACGAGGTGCAGCCCGGCTTTGGCCGCACCGGCGGGCACATGTGGGGCTTCCAGCGTCACGGCCTGGTTCCCGACATCGTCACCCTGGGCAAGCCCATGGGCAACGGCCAGCCCATCGCCGGCCTGCTGGCGACCGCCGACGCCCTGGCGGAGTTCGGCGAGTACTCGCGCTACTTCAACACCTTCGCCGGCAACACGGTCTCGTGCGCGGCGGCCCTCGCGGTGCTGGAGACCATTGAGCGGGAACAGCTGATGTCGCACGCCGCCAAGGTCGGCCAGCTGCTGCTCGACGGCATCGCCGGGCTCGCCGCCAAGCACGAGGCCATTGGCGACGTGCGCGGGGCGGGGCTTTTCGTCGGCGTCGAGTTCGTGTCAGACCGCAAGACACGGGTGGCAGATCGTGGCCTCACCAGTCGGGTCGTCAACCTGATGCGCGACAAGGGCGTGCTGCTCAGCGCCTGCGCCCAGGGCCACAACGTGCTCAAGATCCGGCCGCCGCTGGTGCTGTCGGCTGAGCAGGCCGGCATGGTGATCGATGTGCTGGACCAATCGCTCACCGAGGCGAAGACCACATCGTCGCGGTCGGCCTGACGATACGATGGCGCCATGAAATCAGTGGTTTCGTTCGACCGGTTTGACCTCAAGATCCTGGTGCGCCTTCAGCGCGAGGGCCGCTGCTCGAACGTGGATCTGGCGGAGGCCGTGGGCCTCAGTCCCAGCCCGTGCTTGCTGCGCACGAAGCGTATGCAAGAGGTCGGGCTGATCCGCAGCTATGGCGCCGACATCGCACTGGAAAAACTGGGTGACCACGTCATCGTGTTCTCCGAGGTCACCCTCGGCAGCCACACGCCCCACGACTTCCGCAAGTTCGAGCAAGCCGCCGCCAAGCACGAGGAAATCGTCGAGTGCTACAACGTCAGCGGCGGCTACGACTACCTGCTGAAGATCGTGGCGCCGGGCGTCGGCTATTTCCAGGCGCTGATGGACCAGATGCTGGAAGACGACATGGGCATCGAACGTTTCGCCAGCCGGATCGTGCTGCGTCAGCCGCTGAACCGGCGCGAATACCCACTGGGCATCATCGCGAACCGCAAGCGCTGGGAATAAGGCTCGGGAGCGACCACACCACGGCAGGATCTGCTGGCAGGTCCCCACACAATCGCAGGCTGCTTTGCGCACGCCCCTCAATACGGCATGGGCGCGAGGGGCATGGGGCCTAGACTTTTGGTGATCCATCCCTGAGCGACGAATGAGATCCACCATGTCCCCTCCGCTGCAACACATCCAGACCTCGACCACGCTGCCGGCCTCTGCCGACGTCGTGGTGATCGGCGGCGGCATCATCGGTGTCTTCACCGCCTACTACCTGGCACAGCGCGGCGTGTCGGTCGCCCTGGTCGAGAAGGGCAGGATCGGCGCTGAACAGTCCAGCCGCAACTGGGGCTGGTGCCGCCAGCAAAACCGCGACGCCCGCGAGCTGCCCATGGCGAGCAAAAGCCTCGACCTGTGGGAACAGTTTGCCGCCGAGAGCGGTGAAGACACGGGGTTTCATCGCTGCGGGCTCTTGTACCTGAGCAATGACGAGGCCGAGATATCGCGTTGGGCCAGCTGGGGCGAATTTGCCAAGACCGCCGGCGTGACCACCCACATGCTGAGCGCCCGTGAGGCCGCCGAGCGCGGGCGGGCGACCGGCCGCGCCTGGAAAGGCGGCGTGTTCTCACCCACCGATGGCACGGCCGACCCCGGCAAGGCCGCGCCCGCGGTGGCGGCCGCGCTCATCAAGCTCGGTGGCAGCGTCCACCAGAACTGCGCGGCCCGCGGCATTGAGCTTTCGGGCGGGCGCGTCAGCGGCGTCATCACGGAAGCCGGCGTCATCAAGACAAAAACGGCCGTGCTGGCCGGCGGCGCCTGGGCGTCTTCGTTCTGCCGCCAGCTGGGCATCCGGTTCCCGCAGGCGACGGTTCGGCAATCCCTCCTGAGCGTGTCGCCGGTGGAACAAGGCTTGCCGGATGTCCTGTTCAGCGCCGACGTGTCCGTGACGCGCCGCAGCGACGGGCGCTACGCACTGGCCATCAGCGGCAGTGGGCATGTGGACCCGAGCCTGCAGCTGTTGCGCTTCTCGCCTCAGTTTCTGCCGATGTTCGCCAAGCGCTGGCGCAACATCCGCCCGGGTGGCCTGGAAGGCATTCGCGGCGGCCATGAAACGCTGGCGCGTTGGCGGCTCGACGCGCCGACGCCCATGGAGCGGGTGCGCATCCTCGATCCGAGGCCCGATGCGTCCATGCTCCGGAAGATCCACCACCGCGCCGTCGAACTGCTGCCCCAGCTTCGCGACGCCCCGATCACCCACACCTGGGCCGGTTACATCGACAGCACACCCGACGGCGTGCCCGGCATCGGTGAGGTGCCGGGGGTGCCGGGTTTCATCCTGGCCGCGGGCTTTTCCGGTCATGGCTTTGGCATCGGCCCTGGCGCCGGCCATCTGATCGCGGACCTGGCCAGCGGCGCCCCACCGATCTTTGATCCCGCACCCTTCCGGCCGGAACGGTTCAGCGCTTCGGCGTGGGGCAAGGTGGCGGATTTCTAGTCAACCACCCGCATAGACCTCGGCCAGGTCGCACAAGTCCCAGTTGCCGCCGGTCAGCACCACACAGACTTTTTCGTCGGGCCTGAGCTTCACGCTGCCGGCCAGCAGGGCGCCGATGCCGATGGAGGCGGCAGGCTCGGCGATCAGCTTCGCATCTTTGACCAGCGCGCGCATGCCCGCGATGATGTGTTCGTCCTCGACCAGAACGATCTCGTCCACGTACTTTTCAATGATGGGATAGGGGTTCTGCCCCGGCACGCTGATGCGCAAACCGTCCGCAATGGTGTTCTTGAGCGGCACCGAGAGGCAGGTTTCCTTGATGGCGGTAGCGATGCCGGAGATGAGGCCGCCGCCACTCATGGGGATGATGACCGTGTCCAGATAGGTCAGGCCTAGGTGACGTGCCACCGCTATTGTCCAGTCGCTGTGAACAGCGCAGCTGAGGCGCAACTCGCGCAGCGGGCCACCGAGGTTGCCGGCCTGAAATCCGGCGTCGCACCGTGGCCGGCATGCGCCCCCGAGGACTTCGCGTTCATGCTTCGCAAGCGGCCCGGCGCCTATCTCTGGCTCGGTTAGGGCGGCGGCGAACGCCCGCTTCACCACCCTTGCACGACTTCAACGACGACGCGCTGCCGCACGGCGTGAGCTGGTTCTGTGCGGTGGACGAGATGGCGCTTGCCGCGTGACGCGACCCACACCGTGTCGACGGCGCACGGACGACTGCGGGTGATGGCCCACAGGCGCTCACACGCTGCGTCAGGTAATGCTCTTGCACCGGGTCAGCCCGATGGGGCTGTAGCGAATCCAGATGCCTGGCAACTCGCACGGTGCCCCGTCTGTTTGACCCATCTGCACTTGCTCTAAATGCCTGCCAAAACGTCAAGCTCCGAGGTCGCGATCGTCTCCGCCCATTCAATGAGGCGGCGCAAGCCTGCCCTGGGCGTGGCATCCGAGTTCCACTGAAGTCGGTAGGCCCTGTTCGCGGGCCAGCCGATCGAACTCAGTTGAGTGATCGCGCCTTGCTTGCGGTATCCATCCGCCACATAACCAGGAAGAAGTGCGACGCCGATGCCACTGATCACGGCGGTGAGGGCGAGTGAGGCTTGGGCGTACGCAGGCCCCTCTGCGAGAAGGCCTGGCTCGACCTCCCTGTCGAGGTTTGCCAGGCGCAACCAGGCCTCCCATGCGTTGGCCATGCTCGTTCTGATCAACGGCACTGACTTCAGCAGGTCTGGCAAGCCTTGTGGCGAGAAGGTGGTCCCCTCGACCAGATATTTCGCAAGGTCAGGCCGACACAACAAGGCTGGCGATGCGTAGGGCCGATAGACCAAGGAGAGAAGGCATACGGACGACATCCCCGTCGGATGGGTCTCGCAGAGTTCGATCGCGGCATCCGATTGCGCGGATTGCGCGCCCTGAGCGTCCGAGCGATCAATCAGGTTGAGTCTGACCTCTGGGTTCTGGCGCACGAACTCACCGATTCGAGGCATCAGCCACAAGTTCGCAAAGGAGGACGGAGCGGACACGGTCAGCGTGGAGTGCTTGTCACTCTTGTCGGTGATGCGGCGGGTTGCTCGGTGGAGCTGTTGGAGTGCCGCCAGGGTTTCTTCCCAGTACAAGCGGCCGACGGGAGTCAGTTCCAGGCGTCCGTGCTCTCGGTCGAACAATGTCACCCCGAGCTGTCGTTCCAGGTTGAGGATCTGATTGCTGACGGCGCTTTGTGTCAGATTGAGCTCTTTCGCCGCACGCGTAAAGCTGCCCGAGCGTGCACTCGCGTCCAGGCATCGGAGGGCGGTGGTCGTGGGCAGGAACTGCATCCATGAATTTTATGCGTGCAGTCATTCAATATTCCCGTTTGTCCGCGGGCGCTGGCCTCCCTAAACTGCCCTGCATGCGATCGGTCGGACACAGGCCGGTTGTTCAATAAACAGGAGACTCCGTGTACCAGTTCAAGCCTTCAACATCCCTTTGTCTTGCCGCCGCGACCTGTGCAGCCGCGCTGGTTGCTCCTCTTGGCGCCCATGCGCAAGCCGCGTATCCGAACAGGGCTGTGGAGCTCATTGCGCAGCAGCCGCCGGGGAGCCAATCCGAGAAAATCAGCCGCATCTGGGCAGAATGCGCAGCCCGTGAGCTGGGCCAGCCGGTCGTCGTCATCAACAAGCCGGGTGCGAACGGCGTCGTGGCGACCAACTTCCTGAAGAACCAGCCCGCCGACGGCTACACCATCATGACCGTCGGCATGTCGCAGATGACGATCACGCCGTACGTCTACAAGAAACTTCCCTACGACGTGGAGAAGGACTTCGACGGCGTTGCGGTGCTGAGCACGTCACCGCTGATGTTGGTCGCGAGCACGCAGAGCGGGATCAAGAAGCTGTCTGACATTTCGGCCTATGCCGCCAAGCAGCCCGGCGGCGTGAACTTCGGCTCCCCGGGCAAGGGCAGCCCTGCACATCTGCTGACGGCGGCAGTGGCGCATCACCTCAAAGCCGAAGGAACGCATGTGCCATTCGTTGGCGAGTCGGCCGGCGCCATTGCGCTGACGGGTGGCCAGATCGACATCATGACACTCACCTCCGGAACGGCAGGTCCGCTCATCAAGGATGGTCGAATCGTGGCGCTTTCGGTCTACACCGAGGCGCGAGAGAAGGCATTTGCGGATGTTCCGACCATCGTGGAGTTGACTGGCAGCAAGGACTTGGCGCGCCCGGGGTGGCTTGCTCTGGTCGTCAAGGCAGGAACACCGCCCGCAGTTTTGAAGCGCTTGAGCGAAGTTACAACGAATTGCGTTCGATCCGACGCTGGGTACCGCAAGAACCTCGAAACGGTGCATGTATCGCCCATCGAGTCAACGCCTGCAGACGTGAAGGCCTGGACGGATCGCTATTCAGCTGTGTTTCGCCCGATCATCACGCGGCTCGGGCTGGCCGAGTAAGAGCCGTCGGTGGTCGCTTCCGCAAGATCGGGGCCGTGCCTGGCTATCGACGGGCTCGGGTCCATACGTGGTCGGTTCGAGGACGGGCTCATGGTGTTCCGTGGGGTGCCCTACGCGGCCACTCCCTATGGGACCCAGCGCTTCGCTGCCCCGCAGGCGCGAGGTCCATGGGATGGGGAATTGCAGGCTCTCCAGTTTGGACCGGCATCGCCTCAAGCCCCTCGGCGCGCCGGCGAAGCGTTCTTCGGTGGTGATGACTGCCTGACACTGAACGTGTGGGCGCCGTCCGATCCACCCCAAGGCGCCGGTTGGCCGGTGATGATCTGGATTCCCGGTGGCGCTTTCATGCGAGGCTATGCGGGCGACCCGGTTTACGACGGGGCCGCCTTCGCACGGCACGGAATCGTGTTCGTTTCGCTGAACTACCGAGTGGGCATCGACGGCTTCATGCATTTGCCAGGGACGCCGGCCAATCGCGGACTTCTTGACCAGGTGTGTGCATTGCGGTGGGTGCAGAAGCACATCCATCGCTTTGGTGGCGATCCGCGGCGTGTGACGATTGCTGGTGGCTCAGCCGGCGCAGGCTCCGTGGCTTGCCTGATCGGGATGCCAGACACCAAGGGCTTGTTCGGCCGCGCCATCCTGCAGAGCCCCAGCACCAGCACGCAAACGATCGAAGAGGCCGAACTTGCGAGTCGAGCGATCGCACGACTGCTGGGCGTTGCGCCAACAGTCGAGGCGATGAAGACGGTTCCCATCGAGAGGTGCATCGCCGCCGTCAACAGGTTGGCTGGCGATCCGGCACTTCGGCAGACCCTTGGAATGAGTGCACGGCAATACTTCCCGCTGCGTCCTGTGGTCGACGCAGAGGTGTTGACTCACGCGCCGATCGATGCATTGTCTGGGAGGCAGGGGGGCTCGGACCTCGCGAAGGTCGACATCCTTGTCGGATCCAACCTTGAGGAGATGCGGCTGTATCTGCTTCCCAATGGAACGCTGGACCAGGCAGAAGGCGATCTCCCGAGGCGGTTTGCCGACGCAGTGGGGTGGTCGAGCCGACTTGAGTTGCACTACCAGCGAAAGTACGCCAATTGCCGACCCGGCGAGCTGCTCTGTGCCATGCAATCGGACTACTTCTACAGAGAGCCTGCACGGCTCATCGCCCATCACGCAGCTGAAGCAGGTTGCGACGCGTATCTCTATGAGTTCGAGTGGCAGTCGTGCCTTCACGGAGGCAGGCTGGGCGCGGCGCACGGATTGGAAATCCCGTTTGTGTTCGATCAGATCGACACGCCAGCAGGTCGCGAGATCACTGGTCCGGGTGCGCCGTTGTCCTTGGCCGCCGCGATGCACACAGCATGGGTCCGGTTTGTCGTTGACGGCCTTCCCGGATGGCCGACCAACAACGGAGAAGGCCGAACGATGATGCGGTTTGCTGAACAGTCGGCATTGGGTATGGACGACTACAGGCTCCCTCCCAGGGCCATGTCTCAGGCGAGGGTCGGCTCAGGGTCGTGATCTCGACCAGCTTGGTGACAAGGCGGATCGACAGCTCGCAGGCAAGGTCGAAGTGGAGGGCGGCCTACGCTGGCGCTTCTTTGCGGTGGTGACCTGCACCACACCTTCCTGGCCATGGAAGAGGTTCACGCACCACAGGTCGGCGAAGGCGTCCAGCAGTTCGTGGCCTTATCGTCCGTGAGCCAGTCACCGCGCGCCGGTCAGCAGCGGATCGCGTGCTGCGTGCTGGCGCCACGCCGCGACGGGGTGGGCGAGGTGTACATGGTCGAGAGCGACAAGTTCAGCAAGGTGTTTGGTGCTCATTGGGTTTCCCATGTGTCATCGTGACGGAGAGATTGAGCGCGCTGCGCCACAGCGTGATGCGGGCTTCAGGGTGCGAGGCCACGCTTCATATCGTTTTGGAGTGGGACTTGGCAGATGATGCTTTGGTCACACTGCCGTCCTCTCGCATGAACCGCAAACTTGCGCGATCACTCTTCGCGTTGATAGACGTCGGCCAGGTCGCACAGGTCCCAGTTGCCACCGGTCAGCACCACACAGACCTTTTCGTCGGGCCTGAGCTTCACGCTGCCGGCCAGCATGGCGCCGATGCCGATGGAGGCGGCGGGCTCGGCGATCAGCTTGGCATCCTTGGCCAGCGCGCGCATGCCCGCGATGATGTGTTCGTCCTCGACGAGGATGATTTCGTCGACATACCTTTCGATGATGGGGTAGGGGTTCTGCCCTGGCACGCTGATGCGCAAACCGTCCGCAATGGTGTTCTTGAGCGGCAGCGAAGTGCGTTCCTTGTTGATGCGGCTGTGGAAGTACTTGGGGGTCAGGGCGGGTTCGGCGCCGATGACACGCACCGAGGACCGGGTTTCCTTGATGGCGGTGGCGATGCCGGAGATGAGGCCGCCGCCGCCCATGGGGATGATGACCGTGTCCACATCGGCCAGGTCTTCCAGGATTTCAAGGCCGATGGTGCCCTGGCCGGCCATGACCAGCGGGTCCTCAAAGGCGTGCACCACCGCGTAGTGGTGCTCTGCGGCGATCTCGTACCCCCGCTTCCATCGGGCGGCGGTGTCGCCATCGAACAGCACCACTTCCGCGCCCAGCGCCTGGGTGTTCTGAATCTTGATCTTGGGCGTGGTCACGGGCACCACCAGCACCGCCTTGACGCCCAGCATCCGGGCGGCATAGGCCAGCCCCTGGGCATGGTTGCCCGACGAGGTGGCGATGATGCCGTTGGCAATGGCTTCTTTGGGGAGTGACAGCGACTTGTTCAGCGCGCCCCGGATCTTGAAGGCGCCGGTGATCTGCAGGGTCTCGGGCTTCAGATACAGCTGGCAACCGACGCTGGCCTCGATCTTCTCTGCGCGCAGCAGCGGCGTGTGCCGGATGAGGGGCCTCAGCCGATCACGGGCCTGGTGGATGTCCTGCAGGGTGGGGTGTTCGAGCATGCTCATGGAATGAACTCAAAGGTGGTGCCGGTGTGGCTGGCGATGGCGTTTCGGTAGATCCTGGCCGCGGTGGTGTTGTCCTGGATGGCCATGCCCGTGGAGTCGAAGATCGTGATCTCTTGGTCGGTCTCGCGCCCCGGCTTTTGGCCCAGCAGGATCTCGCCGATCTCTGCGTGGATGTTGTCCTGGGTGATGATGTTCTGGTTCAGCGGGTGCCAGGTCTCGCCCTTTTCGATGCACTGCGCGATCGAGTCGTTGACGATCTTGGCGTTGCGAAAAATCTCTGGTTCCAGTTCCTGCTTGCCATACGTGTCCGTGCCCATGGCCACGATGTGCGTGCCGGGCTGTATCCAGGCGGCTTGCACCAGCGCGCCTTTGCCGCGGGTGGTGGTGATCAGGATGTCTGCCTGTTCCACCGCGGCTTGCATGGAGCGGGCCATCACCACCGGAATGCCAAACTCGTGTTCGATGTCGGCCTTGTAGCGGGCGAGGTTCTCGGGGTGGTGGTCCCAGGCGTGGATTTCTTCGATCTTCATCACCTCGCGGATGGCCCGGATCTGCATGCGGGCCTGGTTGCCGGTGCCGATGGAGGTGATCTTCCGGGCGTTCTGGCGGGCCAGCACCTTGACCGACACGGCACCCGCGGCACCGGTGCGCAGGCCGGTGATCAGGCTGCCGTCCATGACGCAGACCAGGGCGCAGGTGCGGGCGTCGAACAGCAAAATGGTGCCCATGCCGCTGGGCACGCCGTGCTCCGCCAGGTTGTTGGGAAAGCCACCGGACGAGGCCTTCATGGAAATCATTTCATTGGCTTCGCAATAGCCCAGCTTGAAGTCGATCTCGCCCCGAGGCGGTGGCAGGTGGATGCAGGTGTAGGGCGGCTGATTCACCTGGCCGCTGTTGAAGGCCTTGTAGGCCTCTTCCACCGTCCCGATGACTTCGTTCATGCGGATCAGGCGGCCCACGTTCTCTTTGTTCAACAACAGTGTCTTCATGGTGGTCGGTTGGGGTTTCAGTAACCGCGCGTGCGGTCGACCAGCCCGATCATGGGCAGGCCTTGTTGGTGCCGCCGCAGGTTGTCGAGGACCGCATCGGCTGCGGTTTCGGGCTGCGTCATGCTGGCGATGTGGGGCGTGAGGGTCACCTGGGAGTGCGTCCAGAACGCATGCCCTGGCGGCAGCGGCTCCGGTTCGCACACGTCCAGCACAGCGCGGGAGAGCTGGCCTGCTTCGAGGGCCTTCAGCAGATCGTCCTGCACCAGGTGCGCGCCCCTGCCCACGTTGATCAGGCAGGCACCCCGCGGCAACTGGTCGAACAGCGATTGGCACAGAATGCCGCAGGTGCTGTCGGTCAGGGGCAGCAGGCAGATCAGGATGTCGGTGCGTTCCAGAAAGGCCTGCAAGCCATCGGGGCCGGCATGGCATTCGGCGCCTTCGATGGTTTGCGGCGACCGGCTCCAGCCCGCACAGGGAAAGCCGAAGCTGCCCAGGCGCTCCAGCACGGCGCGGCCCAGCACACCCAGGCCCAGCACACCGACGCGTCGCGACGAGGCGGGAAACACGCGATGGGTCTGCCAGCGGCCTTCCTGCTGCTGTTGGCGGTAGGTGTGCCAGTCGCGGTGCAGGGACAACACGGCCAGGGTCACGTACTCGACCATGCCGTTGACGATGCCGGACTCGACCATGCGCACCACCGGCAGCGTCTCGGGGATCGCGGAAAAATCGAACTGGTCGATGCCAGCCCCAACGGAGAACAGCACCTCCAGATTTGGAAACCGGGTGGCCAGGTCCTGCGGGGGCTCCCACGCGGCGAGGTAGCGCACGTCATGCGTGTCTCCGGTGTCGGGCCAGATGCGAAAACGCAGTTCCGGCAGTTTTTGCGCGAACCGCTCAGCCCACAGGGCGCCGCGCACGGGGTCGGATTTGTAGAGAAAGCTCATGGGCCATCACTTCGGGCGGTAGATCACGTAGACCTTGGTCACCGGCTCGCGGCTGTCCCAGGTGCAGCTGGCACCTTGCTCGACGAGGAAGATGTCACCTTCGGCGAAGGTACCGCTGCGGCCGGTTTCATCCACGAAGTCCACGCTGCCTTCGAGCAGGTACATCAGTTCGTAGTGGCGGTAGAACAAGGGACGGCGCGCGTAGGGCGTGGAGTCCCAGGTGCCGCACATGAATTCGCCGTCGGCGCTGGTGTAGTCGGTGAAGTTCCGGCAAGAGGGCACTGGCGTGGTCAACAGGTCGAGCGATGGCGTGCCCGAAGGCTTGAGCTCTGGCCCTTGCTGGATCTGCACGATGGCGCCGGTGCCCGGCTGGCTGTGGTGGTAGCGCGTGAAGATCAGCGACACCGGCCCTTGCGCCGACCAGGTGAATGCCGCGCCGTGCTGGATCACCGCGCTCTGGCCCGGCGCCAGTGTCAGCGTGGCACCCGGCTGCGACAGGGTCAGGCTGCCCTCGGTGACGAGGATGAATTCATCCGCCGGCAGGGATGGCACCGAGCCCTGGCCGGCGTCGAGCGCGATCACGCCCGCGGTCACGGGGCCGCCCGGCGCCCAGTCCAGGACGCGGCGGCTGGACAGGAAGCGGTCCTCTGCGGCCGGCGCGCTCACTGCGATGCCCTGGCTCTGGTCGCGTGCGAACTGGCGCAGATCCACAAAGGAAGGGGGGTTGGCCAGCATGGCCGCTGCTTGCTGCAAATTCGACATGGTTTGTTCGCGATGTGATGAAGATGAATAGAAAGGCTAGGCCGCTTGCGTGGCCTGCTGGGCAAAACGCCCGATGTGGTAGCACTCGATGGGGGTGGTCGTGGCGCCGGTGTGGATCAGCTCGGCCATCACGTCGCCCACGCCTGGGCCCAGCTGGAAGCCTTCGCCGGAGAAGCCAAAGGCGTAGTACAGGCCGGGCACGCGAGCGCTCGGCCCCATGGCCGGCCGGCTGTCTTGCATGTAGCCCTCGATCCCGCTCCAGACGCGGATGATGTGGAGGTGCTTGAGTGCTGGGATCACACGCGGCGCCTGCGCCAGCTTGATCAGCGTTCTGCGCGGGTTCACGCAAGCGCGCCGGTTCTCCATGTCCACCGGTTCATGGCCGCCGCCGCCGATGACGATGTTGCCGCGCGCCACCTGACGGAAGTAGGCGCTTTGCTCGGGCACGTCCGTCAACGCGCCCATGGTCGGCCCGATGGCGTAAGGCACCGGTTCGGTGACGCACATCTGCGGTGCTTTGACGATCATCGGCACCGGCTCGCCGAAGCTGGCGCTGATGCGGTCGCCCCAGGCGCCGGCGGTGATGAGGGCCACGGGCGCACGGAAGATGCGGCCATCGGCAGCGGTCACGCGGAACTCTGCGCCGTCCTTTTCAACCGCCACGATCTCGGTGTTTTCGAACACCTGCGCACCTTCGCGCGCTGCAGCCCGGCCGATGATCGGTGCCGCCAGACGGGGGTTCGCATGGCCGTCGTTGGGGGCATAACAACCCGAAGTGACTTCCGGCCCCAGGTAGGGAAAGCGTTCGCGCAGCGCTTGCTTGCTCAGCATCTGCATGCCAATGCCGAAGTCCTTCGCATCCTGCGCGTACTGTGCAATGCGTTCTTCGTGGGCCGACGTGAAGCCGAGGCGCAGGTGGCCGTTCAGCAAGAGCTCGACGTCCGCACCGAACAACTCCTTGAACTTCAGCCAGGTCTCGCGCGCGCGGTTGGACAGTGGCAGTTGTTCAAGGGGGCGGCCCATACGGCGCGTATTGCCGAAGTTGACGCCGCTGGCCTGCTGGCCGATCAATCCCCGCTCCAGCAGGATGACCGACATCCCGCGCTGACGCAAAAAGAAGGCCGCAGAGGCGCCCATGATGCCGCCACCGACGATGACCACATCTGCTTTGTTCGCACTCATTCCACGGCCTCCCGCACCGCCATCGACAGCGGCTTGACCGGCGCCTGGCCGCGCAGCCGTCCGACCTGGTCCACCGGCACACCGGCAGCATGCGCAATCACCTCCGCCCCGGCGTGTCCGCAATAGCGGCCCTGGCAGCGGCCCATGCCGACACGGCTCAGGGCCTTGGCCCGGTTCGCTTCCTGCGCGCCCATGTCGCACACCACGCGGCGCAGTTCGCCAGCAGTGATCGCTTCGCAGCGGCAGACGATGGCTTCGTCCGGCAACTGCGCGGCCTGCTGCACCGGCCACGGGAAGGCCTGCGCCAGGCCCTGGCGGAAGCGCTCCATGCCGGCCTGCTCGGCGCGCAGCCGCTGCAGCTCGTCCTGCGACGCGTCCAGACCAAAATCCTTGAGCACGGCCAGGGCGGCCAGCCGGCCTGCGATTTCGGCGGCGTCCGCGCCCAGCACGCGCGCGCCGTCGCCGGCCAGGTAGACACCGGGTGTCGAGGTGCGGCCGTCTTCACCGACCTCGGGCAGCCACTGCCGCGTCTCGGCGTCGAAGCGGAAGGCGCAGCGCGCCAGGTCGGCGAGCTGGGTTTCGGGGCGCAGGTGGTAACCCATGGCGACCGCGTCGCACTCGAAACGGTGCGTCGTTCCGCCCGCATCGCGGACCACCACACCCTGCACGCCGTCGTCCGGCGAGCCGGTGATTTCCACAGGTGTGACGCCGGCGAGCACCGGCACACCCGCGCGGCGGATGCGCGCCACCAGGGCCAGGCCCTTGAACAGCACGCCGGGCCGCGCCAGCAGCTTGGGCAGGGCGGCGATGCGCCGCGCGAAGGGCGAAGTGTCGAGCACGGCGGCCACCTCGGCGCCGGCCTTGATGTACTGCGCCGCTACCAGGTAGAGCAGGGGGCCGGTGCCCATGAACACGACGCGCCGGCCGATGGCACAGGCCTGTGCCTTCAGGGCGATCTGCGCGGCGCCCAGGCTGTAGGTGCCGGCCAGTTGCCAGCCCTTGACCGGCATCAGGCGGTCGGTGGCGCCGGAACAGATCACCAGCGCGTCGTAGGGCAGGGCCGATGAGGCCTCGTCCCTGACGACGTGCAACTTCTTATCGAAAACATTCCAGGCCAGGGCCTCGGGCCGGTAGTCGACCTGTGCGCGCAGCGCGTCGAAGCTGGTGTGCAGCGCCTCCGCGCGACCGGCTTCGGTGCCGTAGAGCTGGGCGTAGGGGCGGGTGAAGTTCTCCGGCTGGCGGCGGTAGATCTGGCCACCGTCGCGCCGGTTCTCGTCGATGACGGTGGGGTGCAGGCCGGCGGCCACCAGGGTCTGGGCGCAGCGCACGCCGGCAGGGCCGGCGCCGACAATGATCACGCGGGGTTGGGCCATGTCGCCTCCGGTTGGTGGGTCAGGATGTGCAGGCCTTCTTCCACGGCGGTGGTGCAGGCGCGCAGGCGTTCGCCACTGGCGGTCCACACCCAGCAGTCCTGGCAAGCGCCCATCAGGCAGAAGCCGGCGCGCCGGCCATCGCCGAATTCGGATTCGCGCAGGTGCCGCGTGTGGCTCAGCAGCGCGACCATCAGGGTGTCGCCGGCCAGCGCGGCGACCATCTGTCCGTCGATCACGATGCGCACGCGGGCGCGGCCTTTCTCTGCCAGACGGACGAATCGTTGGCTCATGTCATGTCTCCTGGTGGCCTGCCTCAGGTCAGGCAGGGCATTGGGGTCGGCGGTCGTTCAGCAGAGCGCCTGCGTCACGATGGCAAACAGCCGTGGCGCGCCCTCGGGGTGCCGCAGCGGCGCGCCGCGAACCATGGTAGTGGCGGCGTCCACGCGCAGCAGACCGAAGCTCTCCAGCCACTCGGCCAGACCGGAGTCGAAGTCGATGTCGATGCGCGTGAAGCGCCCGGCGTTGGTGCCTGCGAGGTGGGCGATCAAGGCCTTGGCGCTCTCCGCGTCGGGGGCCACCACCGGGCCGATCACATGGCCCCGACCGAAGCGGCGCAGGATGGCAAAGCCCTGCTGCGTGCCGTCGTGGTCCAGCACCACGCAGGCCTCGGCCTGGGCCAGCAGGCTGTCGATCAGCTCGGGGCGCGGCATGCCCCGGGCATCGGCATCGAGCTTGTGCAAGGCCTGTGCCTCGTTCTGGCCCACCGGCCGCAGCCGCCAGCCGTCGGGCAGAGCGATAAGCGGCGCTGGTTGCGCCACACCCTGGTGCTGGCGGACTTCACCAATGCGCACGAATCCCAGCCGCTCATAGAGGCCGCGGCCCTCCGCCGTGGCCTGCAGCAGCACGGAGTGCCCGTCCAGCCCATCGAGCAGGGTGGTGAGCAGGCGGTTGCCGATGCGGCGTCCCTGGCAGGCGGGCGCGACGATGATCAGGCCCACGGTTGCGGCCTTTGTGCCCCAGCGCCAGCGCAGAGCGGTGGCGATGATCTTGCCGTCGCGTTCGGCCACCAGCCCTTCGGAGAGCGCAAACACCTGCTCCCAGTCGGTGAGGCGGTGGGGCCAGCGCAGCTCCGCGGAGAGCGCGTGGGCGTGCGGCAGATCGTCCTCGGTCATGGGGCGGATCAGCACGCCATCCTCGGCCGGGCCGGCGCCCTCCAGGGTAGGAAAGGGGTTCTTCATCAGCATGGGAGTCAACCTTCGGGTCAGTGATTTGGGCGATATCTTGGACGACATCGTGCCGCTTCGCCAGTGCGAAAAGGGGGTCTGGAGCAATTCGCAAGCTTGCGCTGTGAGGCTTCCGGTTTTTGCAATTCGCTGCTGCGAGCGGCCCACGAATGGCGACAAATGCTGGGGCTTACTGCCTAGCATCGACGACAGGTTTCGCCGGTGTGCGCTTCTGTCTGTGGAGGGTGTTCCCGGTGTTTGTTTTCCCCATTCTTCATATGCCCCATGCAGATCTTTGACCCCCATGCCGTCGCCGTCCAGAGCGCCCACTTCATCGGTGGACGTGTGGTGCCCGACACCGCGCAGCTGAACGTGCTGCGCCCCTCCGACGGCCAGGTGCACGCCGGCCTGCCGCTGGCCGATGCCAGCACCGTGGACGCCGCCGTGCAGAACGCCTGGCAGGCCTGGCGCCACAGCGACTGGGCGCGCCGGGCGCCGCGCGAGCGGGCCCGGGTGCTGCGCCGCTGGGCCGACCTGATCGAGGCCGATGTGCAGCGCCTGTCGGTGCTGGAGGCCGTGTGCTCCACCCGCCCGGTGCGCGATGCTGCGGCATGGGATGTGCCCTTCACCGCCGAGGGCTTGCGCTTCTTTTCTGAATACGCCGACAAGCTGGGCGGCGAAGTGGCCGCCACGCGACACGACCACCTTGGCATGGTGGTGGCCGAGCCCTATGGCGTGATCGGTGCGATCACGCCGTGGAATTTCCCGCTGGTCATGGTGTCGTGGAAGGTCGGTGCCGCGCTGGCGGCCGGCAATGCGGTGGTGCTCAAGCCGTCGGAGATGACGCCTTTTTCGGTCATCCGTCTGGCCGAGCTGGCCATCGAGGCCGGTGTACCTGCCGGCATCTTCAACATCGTGCAGGGCGATGGCCGCACGACGGGCGACGCGCTCACGCGGCACCCGCTGATCAGCAAGATGACCTTCACCGGTTCCACGCGCACCGGCGCTGCCATCATGGCCAGCTGCGCCCTGCAGGGGCCCAAGCCGGTGACGCTGGAACTGGGCGGCAAGAGCCCGCAGCTGGTGTTCGACGACGTGCCCGACGTGGACCGCGTGGCGGGCATCGTGGCCCGCGCCATTACGGGCAACGCGGGCCAGGTGTGTGTGGCGGGTTCGCGCCTGATCGTGCAGCGCGGCATCGCCGAAGAACTGATCGATGGGATCGCGCAGCGCTTTGCCGCGCTGCGGCCCGGCGCCACCTGGGACGACCAGGCGACGCTGCCGCCAATCATCTCGGCCCAGCAGGCCGCGCGCATGCTGGACATCGTCGGGCGGGCGCAAGGCGAAGGCGCTCAGCTGCGCTGTGGTGGTGGCCTGTTCGACGGCGGCCCGGGCGGGGCGTATTTCCAGCCCACGCTGATCGATGGGGTGACGGCCAGCAATCCAGCGGTGCAGGAAGAAATCTTCGGCCCCGTGCTGACCGTGCAGACCTTCGACACCGAAGAAGAGGGCCTGGTCCTGGCTTCGCACGAACACTACGGGCTGGCCGCGGGCGTGTACACGGCCGACATCGGCCGCGCCATGCGCGCCATGCGCGGCCTGTCGACCGGCACGGTGTGGATCAACCGCTATGGCCGCAGCGACGACTTCGTGATCCCCACCGGGGGTTACCACCAGTCGGGCATCGGCAAGGACCTGGGGCGTCAGGCGGTGGAGGCCAATCTGCGCTTCAAAAGCGTGCTGATGGACTTTGCTGCGACGCACCAATGAAGGGTGTCCGCACCCATGAAGTGCCAACCACACGAGATGCTGAGCAGCCCCATGAAATGCGCAACTTTGTCGCGTCGGACCACCCCATTTCCCAACGCAGCTTGCGTTTCTGAATGCTCCAATCACTCCGTCATCACCCTGTCGCAGACAGCCTGTTGAGAATGCGACCCGCGACGGTCGGCAACCGATTTTTCAAGGAACCGAGACAATGATCTTTCGCCCCAAGTACATCACTTTCGACTGCTACGGCACGCTCACCCGTTTCCGCATGGGCGAGCTGACGCGCGAGCTCTTTGCCGACCGCATCCGTCCCGAGCAGATGGAACAGTTCATCGCCGATTTCACCGCCTACCGCTTCGACGAGGTGCTGGGCGCCTGGCAGCCGTACGACGTGGTGCTCAAGAACGCGGTGCGCCGCCTGTGCAAGAAGTGGAAGATCCAGTACTTCGACACCGACGGCCAGACCTACTACGACGCCGTGCCCACCTGGGACCCGCACGCCGACGTGCCGGCCGGGCTGGCCAAGGTGGCCAAGGAGATTCCGCTGGTCATCATCTCCAACGCCATGGACTGCCAGATCCAGAAGAACGTTGCGATGCTGGGCGCGCCGTTCCACCGTGTTTACACGGCGCAGCAGGCCCAGGCCTACAAGCCGCGTCTGCAGGCCTTCGAGTACATGCTCGACTCGCTGGGCTGCAACCCTGAAGACGTGCTGCATGTGTCGTCGAGCTTGCGCTACGACCTGATGTCGGCCGACGACATCGGCATCAGGCACAAGGTGTTTGTGAACCGGGGCCACGGCCCGGGTTGCCCGGCGTACAACTACACCGAGATCCAGGACATTGGCGGCCTGCCCGGCGTGGTTGGTCTTTGATTCCCTTGCGCGCAACCCAACGCCCCACTGCATCATGAAGCTCGACTCCTACTGGAACGACTCGCTGCTGGCGGCCCCTGTGACCTCGGCGCATGCCTTGCCTGCACAGGTCGACGTGGCCATCGTCGGCGGCGGCTTCACGGGGCTATCTGCCGCCCTCCAGCTGGCGAGGCGTGGCGCCTCGGTGGCGGTGTTCGAAGCCGGCGCCACGGTGGCGCCTGAGGCGTCGGGCCGCAACGGTGGCCATGTGAACAACGGCTTGGCAGTGGATTACGCCGAGGTGGCCGCCAAGGTGGGCGTCGAGAAGGCGCGCGCCTGGTACCACGCCTACAACGGCGCCGTCGATGCGGTCGAGCAACTGGTGCAGCAGGAGGGCATCGACTGCGACTTCCTGCGTCACGGCAAACTCAAGCTGGCCACCAAGACCTACCAGGTGGATGCGCTGCATCGCAGCGCCGAGCGGCTGGTGGCCGACGGTGTGGACCCGGATGTGCGGGTGCTGGACGCCGACGAGGTGCGTTCGGAGGTGCAGAGCGAGCGCTTCGTGGGCGGTCTGCTCTACCCGCGCAGCGCGCAGATGCACATGGGGCGCTTCGCCCAGGGCCTGGCTCAGGCGGCACTGCGCCAGGGTGCCCAGATCCACACCGGCACCCGGGTCAACCGCGTGGAGCGGGTGCAGGGACAGGTGCACCGACTGCACACCGAGCGCGGAGTGGTGCGGGCCAACCAGGTGCTGCTGGCCACCGGGGCTTCGCGCCACGGCGGCTACGGCAGCTTCGGCTGGCTGCGTCGGCGCATCGTGCCCATCGGCAGCTTCATCGTGGTGACCGAGCCCTTGGGCGCCGAGCGGGCACGCGCCTTGCTCGCCCATCGGCGCACCTACACCACCATCGCCAACATCCACCACTACTTCCGCCTCACCCAGGACCACCGGCTGGTGTTCGGCGGCCGCGCGCGCTTTGCCATCTCCAACCCCACCTCCGACGCCGCCAGTGGCGAAGTGCTGCGCCAAGGTCTGGCCGAGACTTTTCCCCAGCTGGGCCCCGTCCGGCTGGACTATTGCTGGGGCGGGCTGGTGGATGTGACGCAGGACCGCCTTCCCCATGCGGGCGAGCACGACGGCTTGTTCTATTCGCTGGGCTACAGCGGCCACGGCACGCAGATGTCGGTGCTGATGGGCCAGCGCATGGCCGAGGTGATGGCCGGCAACGAAAACGCCAACCCCTGGAGGGGACGCTCCTGGCCGGCCATTCCCGGCCACATCGGCCCCCCCTGGTTCCTGCCCGCCGTGGGCCTGTACTTCCGGTTGAAGGACCGGCTGGCCTGACGCTGAAACGGCCTTCGGGCCCGAACGATTTCCCTGAACCCCACCCGGCAACCGCCACTTTTCAAACGAGGAGCAACCATGAGCAATAACCAGAAACAGTTTCGGGAACTTGTCGGTCCCGAAGAGAGCATCCGCATGATGGACTCGCTGCGTCGTGGCGCTTCGCGCCGCGACGTGCTGGCCATGCTGGCGGCTGGAGGCATGCAGGCCACGCTGGCGGGCAGCATCGCGTCGCTGGCCACCACGGCCCATGCGCAGACGCCGAAAAAGGGAGGCCGCATCAAGGTGGCCAGCTTGTCCTCGGGCGTGAACGACACGCTGGACCCGGCTCGTCAGTCCGGCCACATCGACTATTGCCGTGGCTTCATGTTCTACAACGGCCTGACCGTGCTGGACGGCAGCCTGACGCCGCAACCGCAGCTGGCCGAGGAGTTCAGCACCAAAGACGCCCAGACCTGGGTGTTCAAGCTGCGCAAGGGCGTGAGCTTCCACAATGGCAAGCCGCTGACGCCGGCCGACGTGGTGTTCTCCATGATGCGGCACAAAGACCCGGCGACCGGATCGCGGGCCAAGGTGTTGGCCGACCAATTCGAGTCGGTGACCGCCACCGGCCCCAACGAGGTGACCTTCCGCCTGACCGCGCCGAACGCCGACCTGCCCGTGATCCTGGGCACCTACCATTTCCACATTGTTCCGGACGGCACCACCAACTTCGCTGCCGGCATCGGCACTGGCCCCTTCAAGCTCAAGGAGTTCAAGCCGGGCGAGCGTTCGATCGCGGTCCGCAATGACAGCTACTGGAAGCCCAACCGGCCCTATCTGGACGAAATCGAGCTCGTGGGCATTTCCGACGAGTCAGCGCGCGTCAATGCGCTGCTGTCCGGCCAGCTGGACCTGGTGGCGGCTGTGTCGCCGCGCTCGCTCAACCGTGTGCTGGACAGTGGCTCCCACACGATCTTCGAGACCAAGGCCACTAACTACACCAACCTCATCATGCGGCGCGACGGCGGCCCGGGGACCAACCCCGACTTCGTGCTGGCCATGAAACACCTGTTCAACCGCGAGCAGCTGCTCAAGAACATCCAGGCCGGCCGCGGGATGGTGGCCAACGACCAGCCGATCGCCCCGAACAACCGCTTCTTCTTCAAGGGCCTGCCGCAGCGGCCCTACGACCCCGAGAAGGCCAAGTGGCACCTGCAGAAAGCCAACCTGGGCAGCACCCCTATCCCGGTGGTGGCCTCCCCGGCCGCGACCAACTCGGTCGAAACGGCGCTGGTCATGCAGTACGCCGCCAAGCAGATCGGTCTGAACCTGGACGTGCGCCGCATGCCAGCCGACGGCTACTGGTCTTCGCACTGGATGAAGCACCCGGTGGGCTTCGGCAACATCAACTCCCGTCCCAGTGCCGATCTGGCCCTGACCCTGTTCTTCAAGTCTGATGCACCGTGGAACGAGGCGGGCTGGAAGAACGAGAAGTTCGACCAGCTGCTGGTGGCCGCGCGTGGTGAGACCGACCTGGCCAAGCGCACCCAGATGTACGCCGACATGCAGGTGATGATCCACCAGGATGGGGGCATCGGCATCCCGTGCTTCAACTCCAGCCTGGATGGCCACACCAAGAAGCTCAAAGGCCTGTCGCCGATCCCGATTGGCGGGATGATGGGCACCTCGTTCGCCGAGCACGTGTGGCTCGACGCCTGAAGCGGACAACAAGGCCATGAACGGCATCTTGTTCAAACTGGTCGCGCAGCGCATCGGGCTGGCGCTGCTGTCGCTGCTGGCGGTGTCGGTGGTGGTGTTTGCCATCACCTCCGTGCTGCCGGGCGATGCGGCGCAGGAAATGCTGGGTCAGGAGGCCACACCCGAGGTGCTGGCCGAACTGCGCACCCAGATGGGCCTGGACCGGCCGGCGCACGAGCGCTACCTGCGCTGGCTTGGCGGGCTTGCCCAGGGCGACCTGGGTCTCTCGGCTGCAGCCCGGGTGCCGGTGGTGGACCTCATCGCCAGCCGACTGCCCAATTCGCTGCTGCTGGCGGCGGTGACTGCGCTGTTCTCGGTTCCGATCGCGCTGACGTTGGGTATCTCGGCGGCGGTGTGGCGCGGCTCCTGGTTCGACCGTGCCATGTCTACCGCCGCCGTCACCGTGGTCTCGGTGCCCGAGTTCCTGGTGGCCACCCTGGCGGTGCTGGTGTTCGCGGTGCAGCTGCGCTGGCTGCCGGCGCTGTCTTACGCCAGCGACATCGAGTCCCTGGGCCAGATGCTGCGCGCCTTTGCCATGCCGGTGGTGACGCTGACCTGCGTGATCGTGGCGCAGATGATGCGCATGACGCGCGCCGCGGTGATCGACCAGCTGGAGGCACCCTACATCGAGATGGTGCGCCTCAAGGGCGCCTCGCCGATGCGCACCGTGCTCGCGCACGCGCTGCCCAACGCCGTGGGGCCGATCGCCAACGCGGTGGCGCTGAGCCTGTCGTACCTGCTGGGCGGCGTGATCATCGTCGAGACCATCTTCAACTACCCCGGCATCGCCAAGCTGATGGTGGAAGGCGTGGCCCAGCGCGACATTCCGCTGGTGCAGGCCTGCACCATGCTGTTCTGCGCCGGTTACCTGTTCCTGGTCACGCTCGCTGACGTGTGCGGCATCGTGGCCAACCCCCGTCTGAGGCACGCATGAAGGACTTCGCCATGAGCAACGCCATTCAGGGCGGCGGCCAGAACAGACCGGCCCGGCCCCGCTGGTACCGGCGCCTGGCCCACTTCGGACCCACCGGCTGGATCGGTCTGGCCGTTGTGCTGTTCTGGGCCGGCGCCGCGGCCTTCGGGCCGTCGCTGCTGTCGCAAACCGGCGCCGCCGATGGCGGCGACGTGTTCGCACCCATCAGCGCCGCGCACTGGCTGGGCACCGACTACCTTGGGCGCGACATGCTGGCGCGGGTCATCGAAGGTGCCCGCTACACCGTGGGCGTGGCCTTCGTGGCCACGGTGCTGGCCAGCGGCACAGGCACGCTGCTGGCCCTGCTGGCGGCGGCCACCGGGCGCTGGACCGACAGCGTGCTCAGCCGCGTGCTGGACACGCTGACCGCAATCCCCAGCAAGATGTTCGCGCTGCTGATGGTGGCCAGCTTCGGTTCGTCGGTGGCCATGCTCATCGTCATGGCGGGCATCATCTACACGCCGGGCTCCTACCGGATTGCGCGCTCGCTGGCCGTCAACATCAACGCGATGGACTACGTGACCGTGGCCCGTACGCGCGGCGAAGGCACGTTTTACGTGATGCTGAACGAGATCCTGCCCAACATCACCGGCCCCATGCTGGCCGATTTCGGGTTGCGCTTCGTCTACGTGGTGCTGCTGCTGGCCAGCATGAGCTTCCTGGGGCTGGGCATCCAGCCGCCGGAGGCCGACTGGGGCTCGCTGGTGCGCGAGAACATCGAGGCACTGCCCGACGCTGGGGCCGCGGTTATCGCGCCCTCCATCGCCATCGCCAGCCTGACGATCGCCGTCAATCTGGTCATCGACAATCTGCCGGGCCGTGCGGCCCGCGAACGGGGAGGGCGCTGACATGGGCTCACTGGTCGTTGTAGACAAACTCACCATCCGGGCCGGCGATGCCACACTGGTCGATGCGCTGAGCTTCACCATCCGCCCCGGCGAGGTGCTGGCGCTGATCGGCGAGTCGGGTTCCGGCAAGACCACCACCGCGCTGGCGCTGATGGGGCATGCGCGCCGCGGCTGCCAGATCAGCGGCGGCAGCGTGCGCATCGGCGAGACGGACGTGCTCTCGCTGGGCGCGGGCGCGCTGCGGGCGTTGCGGGGCCGCACGGTCTCCTACATCGCGCAGAGCGCGGCCGCGTCGTTCGACCCGTCCCGCACCATCATGGACCAGGTGATTGAGCCCACGCGCATCCACGGCACGCTCTCGCGCCACGATGCGGAAGTCAAGGCCGTGCAGCTGTTCCGCGAGCTGGCCCTGCCCAACCCCGAGACCATCGGTCAGCGTTACCCGCACCAGGTCTCTGGCGGTCAGCTGCAGCGCCTGATGGCCGCGATGGCGCTCATCACGGACCCCGATCTGGTGATCCTGGACGAGCCCACCACAGCGCTGGACGTGACCACGCAGATCGAGGTGCTGCGCGCCTTCCGCCGCGTGGTGCGCGAGCGCAACGCGACGGCGGTGTACGTGAGCCACGACCTCGCGGTGGTGGCCCAGATGGCGGACCACATCCTGGTGCTGCGAAACGGCCTGGCGCAGGAGCTCAACACCACCGGGCGCATCCTGTCCGAACCCGCGCACGAGTACACCCGCAGCCTGCTGGCGGCCGCGCGCCCCGCGCCCCTGGCCACCGACCTGCACAAGGGCGAACTTCTGCTGGAGGTCAACCAGCTGTCGGCCGGTTACGGCGCGCTCAACGCCCAGGGTCAGCCCGCATCCCTGATCCTGGAAGACATCAACTTCAAGCTCTACAAGGGCCAGGCCATCGGGGTCATTGGCGAGTCGGGTTCGGGCAAGACCACGCTGGCCCGCGCTGTGGCCGGTCTGATCGCACCCTGCCGCGGCAACATCCTGTTCAAAGGCCGCGCGCTCAGACCCGTGGTGCGCCAGCGCAGCAAGGAAGAGCTGCGGCAGATCCAGATCGTGTTCCAGATGGCCGACACGGCGCTCAACCCGTCCCAGACCATCGAACGCATCATCGCGCGGCCCCTGCAGTTCTACAAGGGTCTCAAGGGCCCGGCGCTGGACAAGCGCATCCACGAGCTGCTGGACCTGGTGCGGCTGCCGCGTGGCGTGGCGCAGCGCCTGCCGGGCGGGCTGTCGGGTGGGCAGAAGCAGCGCGTCAACTTGGCCCGCGCCCTGGCCGCCGAGCCCGAGCTGATCCTCTGCGACGAGGTGACCTCGGCCCTGGACACCGTGGTGGGTGCGGCGGTGCTGGAACTGATGGCCGACCTGCGGCGCGAGCTGGGCGTGTCCTACCTGTTCATCAGCCACGACCTGCACACCGTGAAATCGGTGTGCGACGAGATCATCGTCATGCAGCACGGCCGCAAGCTCGACCAGGTGGCGCGGGCCGACTTCGACCACGGTCCCCACCACCCGTACTACGAACTGCTGGAGGCGTCGGTGCCCGAGATGCGCCAGGGCTGGCTGGACGAGCGCGATGCCGCCATGTCTGCGGCGGCCGTGGCGGCCTGAACCGCCGGCCTTGTCTCTTTCCTCCTTTCTTCTTTCACTGTCATGTCTCTGACCCTTCAACGCGCGGACCTGGTCCGCAGCGCCAACTTCATCGCCGGCCAGTGGTCTTCTACCGCGGCCACACTGGACGTCACCGATCCCGCCACCGGCGAGCTGATCACCCGCGTGCCCGACTCGGGCGCGGCCGAGGCCGCCGCGGCGCTGGACGCCGCCCACCAGGCGTTTGCCAGCTGGAAGAAGGTGCCGGCCAAGCAGCGGGCCGCGATCATCAAGCGCTGGAACGACCTGGTCATGGCGCAACAGGACGACCTGGGCAAGCTCATCTCGCGCGAGCAGGGCAAGCCACTGGCCGAGGGCAAGGGCGAAGTCGCCTACGCCGCCAGCTACATCGAGTGGTTCGGCGAAGAAGCCACGCGGCTGAACGGCGAGGTCATTCCCGCGCACGTCAGCGGCCGCAAGGTGTTCGTGCTGAAGGAGGCCATCGGCGTGGTGGCCGCCATCACGCCGTGGAACTTTCCGGCCGCAATGATCGCCCGCAAGATCGCGCCCGCGCTGGCCGCCGGGTGCACCGTGGTCTGCAAGCCCGCCGAGGACACCCCGTTGACCTCGCTGGCCCTGGTGCATCTGGCGAACGAGGCCGGGGTGCCCCCGGGCGTGCTGAACATCGTCACCGCCTCGCGCGAGAAGACGCCGGAGGTGGTGGACCTGTGGCTGGACGACAGCCGTGTGCGCAAGATCACCTTCACCGGCTCCACCGCGGTCGGCAAGCACCTGGCGCGGCGCAGCGCGGACACGCTCAAGAAGTTGTCGCTGGAGCTCGGCGGCAACGCGCCCTTTATCGTCTTCGAGGACGCCGATCTGGACGCCGCGGTGGACGGTGTGATGGCGGCGAAGTTCCGCAACGGCGGGCAGACCTGCGTCAGCCCCAACCGGCTGTTCGTGCACCGCAAGGTGCAGGAGCAGTTCGCCCAGAAGCTATGCGCCCGCGTGGAGGCCCTCAAGGTCGGTCCGGCCAGCGACCCGGCGTCGCAGATCGGCCCCATGATCAACGCCCGCGCAGTGGACAAGATCGAGCGCCATGTGCAGGACGCCGTGGCACAAGGCGCGCAGCTGCTCATTGGCGGCAAGCGCCTGACGGCGCTGGGTCCGAACTACTACGCGCCCACCGTGCTCATGGGGGTCAGTCCGCACATGGCCTGCTCGTGCGAAGAAACCTTCGGCCCGGTCGCGGCGATGGCGGTGTTCGACGACGAGGCGACCGTGGTGGCGCAGGCCAACGACACGCCTTTCGGTCTGGCCGCGTACTTCTACAGCCAGGACGTGCGGCGCATCTGGCGCGTGGCCGAGGCGCTGGAAACCGGCATCGTCGGCATCAACGAAGGTGCGCTCGCGTCGGAGGCAGCGCCCTTCGGCGGCGTGAAGGAATCGGGCTTCGGCCGCGAGGGTTCCACGCATGGTCTGGACGACTACACGCACATCAAGTACCTGTGCCAGGGGCAGCTGGACTGAATTTCCCGGGGGCCGAAAGGCCCTCGGTTTTTTCTGCCGAAGAATGTTTTTTTGCGGGCCTCACAAACACCAGCTGTGCTGTTGCAGGCCCCCAGTTTGAAACGGGAAATTTGTTCGACGGTGCTTCAATGACCCGGCCCCGAAGGATGTTCCCGAGGGGTGATCAAAAGCTACAACCTGAGGAACAAATGAAACTCTCCACCAACCTTCGCCACCTTCTTCCAACGGCGCTCGTGCTGGCCAGTGGCGCAGCCATCGCCCAGTCGGGTGTCACCATCAGCGGCAGCCTCGACGTCGGCGTGTTCCGCGACAAGGCATCGATGACCAACCTCGGCACCATCAAGCGCAGCCACCTCCAGTTCGATGGCACAGAAGACCTCGGCGGTGGTTTGACGGCTACCTTCAAGCTGCGCCAGCGCCTGGACGTGGACACGGGCGCACTCGAAGGGGCGGGCACCAAGCCTGCCTGGCACGGCGAGACCACCGTCGGCCTCAAGGGTGGGTTCGGCGCCCTGCGCCTGGGCCGCGCGGTCGATGCGATCCAGAGCAACGACTGGGCTTTTGACGCCTGGGACAACTTCAGCCGCATCGCATCCCCGGCCTGGGACCTGTGGCACTGGAACTACTCGGCCGATCCGGCCGGCGGTGGCTCCGGCCGCGTGGCCAACGCCGTGTTCTACGACTCCGCCAAGTTCGCCAACTTCTCTGCGCACCTGAGCTACTCGCCCGAGAAGCCGGCTGACGCCGTCGGCACCACGCGCGCCGGTGCGCTGGTCTACAACGACGGCCGCACGCGCGCCATGCTGGGTGCCGGCAAGAACAGCGCTGGTGCCAAGGAAACCTCGCTGGGCCTGCGCAGCCGCTTCGCCGACCTGACGCTGATGGGCATGTACAACGTCAGCGAGTCGGCTGCCGGCTCCGAAGCCAAGGTGACGACGCTGGGCGCCACGTATGCGCTGGGTGCCACGACGCTGAAGGCCGGTTGGGGCAGCGCCGATGTGGACGGTGTCAAGAAGCAGCGTGTGGTGTCCGTCGGTGCGAACTACGCGCTGTCCAAGCGCACCAGCGTCTACGTTGACGTGGCGTCCAAGCGCTACATCACCGACGGCACCAAGCAGGTCTATGGCGTGGGCCTGACCCACAACTTCTGAGCCTGTCTCGGCGCGCAGCGGGTTCTCCAACACAAACGGGTAGCACCATGTCCCTCTTGCCAAACCATGCCTCCCCGGTCGGGGACCTGCTGCCGGACCTGGTCGCGCTGCGGCGCGACCTGCACGCCCACCCCGAACTGGCCTACGAGGAGCGCCGCACCGCCGGCATCGTGGCACAGGCCCTGCGCCTGCTGGGCCTGGAGGTGAGCGAAGGCGTGGGGGGCACCGGCGTGGTCGGAACCCTGCGCTGTGGCGAGCCGGGCGCTGCGCGGGCCGATGGCCCGCGTGTGCGCAGCGTCGGCCTGCGCGCCGACATGGATGCCCTGCCGTTGGTGGAGCTCGGGCAGCGGCCCCACGCCAGCCAGCATGCGGGCAAACACCATGGCTGTGGCCATGACGGGCACACCGCGATGCTCATCGGCGCGGCCCGGCAGCTGGTCCGCACGCACCGGTCCCTGGGGCTGACCGGGACCGTGCATTTCATCTTCCAGCCCGCCGAAGAAGGGCAGGCTGGCGCAGCCCGCATGATCGATGAGGGGCTGTTCGAGCGCTTCCCCTGCGACAGCGTCTATGCCCTGCACAACTGGCCCGACCTGCCCCTAGGCCATGCACAGACGCGACCTGGCCCCATCATGGCGGCGGCCGACCGCTTCGACATCACGGTGCGCGGCAAGGGCGGTCACGCCGCGCAACCGCACCACACACCCGATGCGCTGCTGGCGGCCAGCCAACTGGTGGTGCAGCTCAACACCATCGTGTCCCGGCGCATCGATCCGAACGAGTCGGCCGTGCTCTCGGTCACCCGCATCGAGGGCGGCCACAGCCACAACGTGCTGCCTGCCGAGGTGAGCATCACCGGCACGGTGCGCAGTTTCGATGCCGACACCCAGGACCGCATCGAGGCCGCGCTGCGCGACGCCGCACAGGGCATGGCGCTGGCGAGCGGCACGGTGGTGGAGGTGGACTACCGGCGCTACTACCCCGCCACGGTCAACACCGCAGCCGAAGCCGCCGTGGCGCTGGAAGCGGCGCAGGCCGCGGGCTTGCTGGCCGGGATGGCACCGCGCGCGGCGTTCACCTCGGAAGACTTCGCCTTCATGTTGCAGCGCCGGCCGGGGGCCTACCTCTGGCTGGGGCAGGGCAGAGAGGGGCTGGCGGCCGGGGACTCGTTCGCGCTGCACCACCCCTGCTACGACTTCAACGACGACGCCTTGCCCCTGGGGGTGCGCTGGTTCTGCGAGGTGGTGGCGCGGGCGCTCGCGCATGAGGCGCGGCCCTGATTCACGGACTCCAGGAAGCGTCCCAATCAATTCATTTGCAAATGCAAATAAGAGTGGTTCGCATGTAAAATCACCTCTTTTTGCCGGCATCGCCCGGCCTGTGAAAAGAGGTGTGTTCATGCAGTGGGTTTCATCCATCCGCAAGTGGTCTGTCGTGGGAGCGCTGGTGGCCGCGTGGCTGCCGTCCGCCCACGCCGCCCCCGAGGTGGTCAAGGACGTACTGGGCCGATCGGTCCGCGTCGACCTGCCCGCCAAGCGCGTGCTGCTGGGTTTCTATTTCGAGGACTACATGGCCATCGGCGGCGAAAAGGCCTTCGACAAGGTGGTCGGGCTCTCCCGCGAGGCGTGGGAGGGCTGGCGGCCGGCCAACTGGGCGCTGTTCGCCGCCCACCGGCCCTCGCTCAAGGAACTGCCCGATGTGGGCGAGGTCGAGGCGCAGACCTTCTCCGTCGAGAAGGCGCTCGTGCTCAAGCCCGATGTGGTGGTGTTGGCCGAATGGCAATACAAGGGCCTGGGCCCAGATGTGAAACGGCTGGAAGACGCCGGGGTGCCCGTGGTGGTGGTGGACTACAACATGGAGCTGCCGGCCAACCACTACGCCAGCACCCTGTTGCTGGGCAGGATCGCTGGCGACCAGAAGCGCGCGCAGAAGATCGCGGACGAATACAAGACCGCCATTGATCAGGTGCAGTCGCGCATCGCAGCCGCCAAGCTGCCCAAACCGCGCTTCTATGTCGAGTTTGGCAACAAGGGGCCGGCCGAGTACAGCTTCAGCTACGGCAAGGGTATGTGGGGTCCGTTGGGTGCGCTGGCCGGGGGTGAGAACATCGCCGCTCCTTTCGTCGAGTGGTACGGACCGATGAACCCGGAGAAGGTGTTGGCCGCCCAGCCTGAGGTGGTGTTCATCGCCGGCACCGAGTCCACCAGGAACACGGCCTCCATGCTCATGGGGCAGGGCGTGGCGCCAGAACAATCGGTGCAGCGCCTGCAAGGCTTCGCCCAGCGTCCCGGCTGGAGCGCCCTGCCAGCGGTGAGAGACAAGCGCGTGTATGGGATCTACCAGGGGGCCTCGCGTTCGGTGCTGGACTACACCATGGTGCAGTTCATGGCCAAGGCCCTGTACCCCAGCCTGTTCAAAGACATCGATCCCCAGGCCAACTACCTGAACTTCTACAAGCGCTACCTGCCGGTGCAGGCCAAGGGCAGCTTCGCACAAGGGATGTAAAAGATGCCGTACCGCCTGTTGAAGCAGCTGCTCCTGTCCACGGCCTTGGCGCTGGGCGCCGTCGGTGCCGCCTGGGCCACGCCCACCACCATCGAAGACGTGCTGGGCCGCAAGGTCACGCTCGAACTGCCCGCCAAGCGCGTGCTGCTGGGCTTCTACATTGAGGACTACTTTGCCGTGGGCGGCGACAAGGCCTTTGACCGTCTGGTCGGCCTGTCGCTGGGCTGGTTCGTCAAGTCGCGGCCCGCGGTGTGGGAACAGTACGTCGCCGCCCGGCCCACGCTGCGCGACGTGGTCGACGTGGGCAGCGTGCAGTTCCAGACCTTTTCGCTGGAAAAGGCCCTGGCCACCAAGCCGGACGTGATGGTGCTGGCCGACTGGCAGTTCAAGGCCCTGGCCTCGGAGATTCCCCGGCTGGAAGCCGCCGGCATTCCAGTGGTGGTGGTGGACTACAACGCGCAGACCCTGGAGCGCCACCTGGCCAGCACCAAGGTACTTGGACAGGTCACTGGCGAGACGGCGCGCGCGCAGCACATTGCCGACGAATACCGCCAGGTGGTGGAGACGATCCAGCAGCGCATCGCCAAGGCCAAGGCACCGCGGCCGCGGGTGTACATCGAACTGGGCGACAAGGGACCGGCCGAACTCAGCTACACCTACGGCAAGAACATGTGGGGCGCCATGGTCGATCTGGCCGGTGGCGACAACATCGCTGCGCCGTTCGTCAAGGACTGGGGGCCGATCAACCCTGAGCAGTTGCTGGTCTCGAAACCGCAGGTGGTGTTCATCGCGGGCTATGAAAGCGTCAGCCAGCCCGAGGCCATGAAGATCGGCTTTGGCGTGCCGGCGGGCGAAGCGCGCCAGCGCCTGAGGGGCTTTGCCCAGCGCAGCGGCTGGAGCGGCCTGCCCGCGATGCAGGATGGCCGCCTGCACGGTCTCTACCACGGCGCCACCCGCAGCATCCTGGATGCGGCGCTGCTGCAGTACCTGGCCAAGGCCATGTACCCGGCGCTGTTCACCGACATCGATCCGGAGGCCACCTACCGAGACTTTTACCGCCGCCACCTGCCCATCCAGCCTCAGGGCAGCTTCATGCTGCGCGCGCAATGACCGCCACCACCGTGGCACCGGTCTCGGGGGCCGAGCTGCTGCAACGACAGCGCCGCCGCGAGGCCCGCCGCTGGCGCTTCCTGGCACTGTTCGCCGGGCTGATCCTGTGCAGCCTCACGCTCGATGTGGCCACCGGGCCCTCGCTGCTGGGGGTGCGCGAGGTGCTGGCCACGCTGCTTGCGCCCGCCGCGGCCGACCCGATGACGCGCGCCATCGTGATGGACATGCGCCTGCCCATTGCCCTGATGGCGCTGGTGGTGGGCGCGGCGCTCGGGCTCGGCGGTGTGCAGATGCAGACCTTGCTGGACAACCCGCTGGCCAGCCCCTACACGCTCGGCCTGGCGGCGGCAGCGGGCTTTGGCGCCGCGCTTGCGCTGGTCAGCGGCGGCCTGGGCCTGCCGCCGCTGCTGGCCATCCCGGCTGGCGCCTTCGTCTTCTGCATGCTGGCCGCCAGCTTGCTCTTCGGACTGGCGCTGATGCGCCACGTGGGCAGCCAGACCCTCATCCTGGCCGGCATTGCGCTGCTGTTCCTGTTCCAGTCCCTGCTGTCGCTGGTGCAGTTCCTGTCCTCGCCGGAGCTGAACCAGCAGATCCTCTTCTGGCTGTTCGGCAGCCTCCAGCGCACCACCTGGCCCATGCTGTGGATCACCGTGGGCGTGACCCTGGTCTGCGGCGTGCTGCTGCACCGCGACGCCTGGCAGCTGACCTGCCTGCGCCTGGGCGAGGCGCGCGCGCGCAGCCTGGGCGTGAACGTGGTGCGGCTGCGCCTGAAGACCCTGGCCCTGGTGGCGCTGATGACCGCCACCGCCATCAGCTTCGTGGGCATCATCGGCTTCATCGGCCTGGTCGCACCCCACATCGCGCGCATGCTGGTGGGCGAGGACCAGCGGTTTCTCATTCCGCTGTCGGCGCTGTGCGGCGCCCTGATGCTGTCGTCCGCGTCGGTGGTGTCCAAGTCCATCGTGCCCGGGGCGCTGTTTCCCATCGGCATCGTCACGGCGCTGATCGGTGTGCCGTTCTTCATCTGGCTCGTGCTGAGCCGAAGGGGCCGCGGCCGTGCTTGAGCTGGACGATCTGACACTGCGCCTGGGCGGGCTGACCCTGGCCGAGGGCCTGAAGCTCACCCTGCAGCCGGGGCAGCTGCACGCCATCATCGGACCCAATGGGACCGGCAAGACCAGCCTGCTGCGGGCGCTGTTCGGCGAGCTGCCGCTGGCCCAGGGGCAGGTGCGCCTGGACGGGCGACCGATGGTACCCCGCACCCTGGTCGCCTGGCGCCAGGCCATCGGCTACATGCCGCAGAACACCCAGCTGGAGCTGGACCTCAGCGTGCTGGAGGTGGTGGTGCTCGGCCGGCTGCAGCGCCTGTCGATGCGCCTCTCGGACGACGACCTCGCGGCGGCCCTGGGTGCGCTGCAGGCGCTCGATCTCGCCCATCTGGCCGACCGCGCCATGCACACGCTCAGCGGTGGCCAGCGCCAGATGGTGCTGTTTGCCCAGGTGCTGCTGCGCCAGCCCCGCTTGATGCTGCTGGACGAGCCCGTCAGCGCGCTGGACCTGAAGCACCAGATGCAGCTCATGGAGCACCTGCAGGCACAGACCGTCCAACAGGACTGGATCAGCGTGGCGGTGCTGCACGACCTGAATCTGGCGGCGCAGTTTGCAGACCAGCTGATCGTGCTGGGGGAAGGGCGCCTGCTGGCCTTCGGTCCGCCGGCGCAGGTGCTGTCGGCCGAACTGATCCAGCGCCTGTACCAGGTGCCGGTGGATGTGCGGCACGACCTCGACGGGCAACCCTTTGTTCGCACGCTGCGGGCAGAGGCGCGGTTTCGCCAGTGAAGAGGGCTCCTCGTCTTCATGCAAACCTCGGTGGCCCGGCGCAGCTCCGCGGCCGCTGCCCGATTTTTCAGCAATGGGCCGCCCGGCCAGCAAAGACGCGGGTTTGACATATCCGCGCACGAGATATCCACAGGCTTCTCCAAGGTGGATGGGGACAAGCCCTATGTGGGTTGCTCAAGTCCGGGTGCCAATCTGATGCAAACACTCAGATCTGTCCCACAACCTCAATTTCTGACCGGCGCAGAAATTCGAGGGGACTTCAAACAGGTCCACCGCGGATCGTTCAAATTCGATCGCTTGTCAGGCTTGAGCGCTCTGATCTGATCCTGCGCTCGTTGGCAGAAAACCAACAGCCGCCTCTTGCAGGGTGTCGTGACAGTCGAATCGAGGCAGTTCCATCACTGAGGACCTGCCATGACGAAACCAGTTTCTTTGTCCCACGAACGCGTGCTCAAGCGTCTGGGCGCCAACATCTCCATGGCCCGGCGGCGGCGCCACTGGAGTCAGCGGGCGATGGCCGAACAGATCGGCGCATCGGTCAGCACCGTGAGGCGCCTGGAGGCGGGCGATGCGGGTGTTGCCATCCAGCACCTGCTCGGCGCCTTGGCGGCTTTCGGAATGATCGACCGGTTCAATGCCCTGCTGGACACCCCACAAGACACCATCGGCCTGCAGGTGCAAGACGCCGCATTGCCCGAGCGCATCCGGGGCCGCGCAGAAGGCGAGGCCGTCGAATGAGTGCAACCACCACGACTCCAACAGCCGGCGGTGCGATTCGGCCGGCAAGGCCAGTCCCTACGCTCGCCTACGGCCCGCGCAGCGATGAGATCCTGGACATCACGATGGGGAAGTCCGAGCAGCCTCTGGGCGTGCTGCACCATGTCCAGGACGGACCCACCGAGTGTTCTGAGTTCACTTTTGATCGGCGGTGGCTGGGCCGCGAACTGCTCTTCAGCCCGTCACCCGATCTGCGCTGCCACCCTCACGGCCAGTGGAGAGCCCGTCCCCTGGGTCAGGGAAGCCCCTTCTTTGCGGCATTGGCCGACACGCAACCCGACGGGTTTGCACAAGCCCTCCTTGAAAGGTCCCTGGGTGAGGCCACCCTCACAACCCATCCCCTCGCAGGTCTGGAGTCCCGGGCCTTGGCGTCCCTGTGCGCGACCCACGACCTCTGCCGGCTCGGTGCACTGCGGATCAGGCCCAGGAACCCGGCACTGACCGTGTCCGGCAGGCGCTTCGACCTGCCGTTCACCGCAGACCTGGACACCATGGCCGAGGCAGTAGCGGCCTTCGAGCGCGGGGAAGCCCACGAGCGCCAGATCCGGCTCCTGCTCTCCAGTGCCACCGCCCTGGGCGGTTCCCGTCCCAAGGTCTGCTTTGTTCAGAACGCACAAAAGCAGAATGGGGGAACGCTGGCGGTGGCCCGGCTGCCCAGCGTGGCCGATCACTTCCCGGTGGCCAAAGCGGAAATGCTCCTAGGACAGCTGGCCCGGGAAGCGGGTATCCGGGTGGTGGACATGGCGCTGAAGAACCTGTGCAGCGCGACGGTACTGATCACCCAGCGATTGGATCGGGACGCTGATGGCGGTCGAAAGCCCTACCTGTCCGCCCGAAGCCTGTTGCTCGCGGAAGAGGGCGAAGAACCGGACTGGCTCGAACTGCTGGCGGTCATGAGGACCTACAGCAAAGTTTTTGGGGCAGATGCCCGCCAGCTGTGGCTGCGCTTGGTGTTCATGAGACTGATCAACGCCCGTGTGTCGCTGGGAAAGTTCGGCTTTGTGTACCGGTCTTTTGCTCGCTGGGAGCTGGCACCCGCCACCGCACTGCGACCGGCCATGGAGCCCGAATGCCAACCGGCCCAGTCCCACATCCCGGGGCCGGGCCTGCGATGGGATGTGGATCAGCTGCTCAAGCAATCGGTGGCATTCGGGATATCTCAGAACGAGGCAAGCACGCTCCTCAAGAGGATGGTCGAGGTCATCAGCCGGTGGAAGGTGAAGGCAGAGCAGTATCCGGTGCGCATGACGAACACCGACATCGCATCACTTGAAGCTGCCATGGAGAACGCGCAGCTTCGGAAGGCCCGGGAGTTGGTGGGCGGCCGGCGGCCATGAGCTCCAAGCCGAAGGAGGCCGGGCCTGGCATGTCGGGCAGGAGGGTGGGGGCTTGCAGGGTCCGAAGGCGGAATCCCTTTTTCGCGCGCGCGGGCGTGCGCGCGTATTTATTCTTTAATGGGTGTCCGGCCAAATGAACCCAGCGCTCACCAGAAATTTCTGAGCAAGAGAAAGAGCGGCCAAAACGATTGCAGGCGCGATACAGGTTCGCTGCGGACTGCGTCCACCGCCAGTAAGACAAGGCTCCCACGCAAGTGGGGGCCTTTTGTCTTTCTGGGCTCAGTGTTTTCGCGGGGTTTGGGGCGGTGGTTTTTTCTCTGTGGTTTCTCTGACAGAGGCTTTTCTGGCTTTCACGGTAGGCCATTCTCAAACGAGGGATTTCAGCGGTGAGGCTTTTGTCAAAGTTGCACGCCAGCTCAATCAGTGCAGGGATTTGATCGGTATGCTGCTGAGTGATCTCCCCAGACCATGTGAGATACATGGCGAGTAGCTTTGTTGAGTGGGGGTGGGTAGTCCGGTCCCCAGCGATTGCCTTCGGTCGCAGACAGAAGCTGGATTCACAGTGCCAAGCGCTAAGCTGCCATCCTCTCTCAGCAGCGCGGCAGCATCAATGGCTGGACTGCCCCTGGTCCGGTAGACAACCCCTGCCTATCCTTTGAGCATAGGAGGGCGTGCGATGAGCACCCATAGGTTTCACCGGAATTCAAGGAAGAGGCAGTCAAGCAGGTCGTCGAGCGCGGCTACACCGTGCCCGATGTGGCAGCGCGTTTGGGTGTATCAGCGCACAGTCTGTACAAGTGGGTCAAAGCCATTGCGCCAGACAAGTCCGAGCAGCACTCCAAGGAGTTGCTGGAGGCCAAGAGCGAAATTCTCCGGCTGCGAGCCCAGATGCGCCGTATCGAAGAGGAGCGCGACCTGTTAAAAAAAGCCGCGCGGTACTTTGCCAGGGAGCCCGAGTGAAGTACCGCTTCATGAACGAGCATCGCCATGAATATCCGCTGGCGCTGATGTGCAGGGTGTTACAGGTGGCCCGCGCCGGTTTCTATGCCTGGCTGCAGTGTCCGCTATCCGAGCGGGCCAAGGACGACGCCAGGCTGCTGGAGCTCATTCGGCACTCCTACGCGGCCAGCCATGGTGTTTATGGCGCTCGGCGTGTCTTTGGCGACCTTCGTGAAGCGGGCGAGAACTGTGGCCTGCATCGTGTGGAACGGCTCATGCAGCGCCACAAAATCAAGGCCGTGCGTGGCTACAAGAAGCCGCGCTCGATTGCAGGAAGACCCTCCATCATTGCCCCCAACCATTTGCAGCGCGAATTCACGGTGGACGCACCCAACAAGGTCTGGGTCACGGACATCACCTACATCCGCACCTGGCAAGGCTGGCTGTATCTGGCGGTGGTGTTGGATCTCTACGCTCGCAAGGTGGTGGGTTGGTCCATGAAGCCCTCGTTGAGCAGGGAACTCGCGCTGGACGCTGTGCTGATGGCCGTGTGGCGTCGAAAGCCCGAACAACGGGTCATTGTTCACT
>NZ_BCTF01000035.1 GCF_001571145.1 Hydrogenophaga flava NBRC 102514 | reverse complement strand
GGGGGGGGGGTTCAATACGTTCCGGGGTACAGCCCGCCGTCGGGCAGGATGTTCTGGCCGTTGAGGTAGCCCGCGTGCCGGCTGCAGAGGAAGGCGCAGATCGCGCCGAACTCCTCGGGTGTGCCGAAGCGCCGGGCCGGGACCTGCGCCATCTGCGCGGCGCGCACCTCGTCCACCGTCTTGCCGGCCTTGCTGGCAGCGCCAGCAATCGTTCCCTGCAGACGGTCGGTGTCGAACTTGCCGGGCAGCAGGTTGTTGATCGTCACGCCCTGGGCCGCGATGCCGCTGCGTGCGACCCCGGCCACAAAACCCGTGAGGCCACTGCGCGCGCCGTTGGAAAGGCCCAGGATGTCGATGGGCGCCTTCACCGCGCTGCTGGTGATGTTGACGATGCGGCCGAAGCCGCGCGCCGCCATGCCGTCCACCGTGGCCTTGATCAGCTCGATGGGCGTGAGCATGTTGGCGTCCACGGCCTTGATCCAGGCCTCGCGGTCCCACGAACGGAAGTCGCCGGGCGGCGGGCCGCCGGCGTTGGTGACCACGATGTCGAAGGCCGTGCCCGGCCCGCCCGGCGCCGCGAACGCCGCGGCGCGCCCTTCGGGTGTGGTGATGTCGGCGGCCACCGCGATCACCGCCACGCCCGGTGAGACCGAACGCAGCGCCGCGGCCGAGGCATCCAGCACCTCGCGCCCACGCGCCACCATCACCACGTTCACGCCCTCGGCCGCCAGCGCCTGCGCGCAGCCCAGCCCGAGGCCCTTGCTCGCGCCGCACACCAGCGCCCACTTGCCTGCAATGCCCAGATCCATCGTTGATTGCTCCTAATCCTGTTTGGGTTGCACCGCCTTGCCACCGAAGCGCGTCACCAGGAACACGCCCGAGACCACCAGCACCGTGCCAGCCACGATCCAGCCGTTGAAGGGCTCTTCCAGTATGAGCACCCCCATGGCGATGGTCGACATCGGCCCGATCATGCCGGTCTGCGCCGCCAGCCCCGCGCCGATGCGCTCAATGGCCATCATCACCATGATCACCGGCGCGAAGGTGCAGGCGGTGGCGTTGAGCACCGACAGCCAGATCACCTCGGGTGCCACCTCGGCGGCGCTCAGCGGCCGCAGGATCACGAACTGCAGCAGGCACAGCCCGCAGGCCACGCTGGTCGCCAGCCCCACCAGCCGCATCGACCCCAGGCGCTTGACCATCTCGCCGCTGTAGACGAGGTAGATCGCGTAGCTGATGGCGCTACCGAACACCAGCAGCGCGCCCAGCGCCGCGCCCGGGCCTGCGAAGTCGGCCTCGTGGCCGAACACCAGCAGCACGCCGGCGTAGCTCACCGCCATCGCCACCGCCTGCGTGGCGCTGATGCGGCGGCCATACAGCAGCCAGCCCAGCAGCAGCACCAGGGTGGGGTTGAGGTAGAGGATGAGCCGCTCCAGGCTGGCGCTGATGTAGCTCAGGCCCCAGAAGTCCAGGAAACTGGCGAGGTAGTAGCCCGTCACGCCCAGGCCCAGGATGCCCAGCCAGTCTTTGCGGGTCAGCGGCGTCTTCGCACCACCACCCTGCCGGTAGGTGGCCCACCAGGCCAAGGCCAGGAACATGGGCAGCGCGAACAGCATGCGGTACATGATCAGCGTCACCGCATCGACCCCGTGGCGGTACGCAAGCTTGACGATGATGGCCTTGCCGCTGAAGGCGATGGAGCCGGCGCAGGCCAGCAGCAGTCCGGAAACAAGGTGGGGCGGTCGGGTGGCGGAAGCCGTCATCCGGGAATTATCGGCAGGCCGCGCCAGCCCCGCTGTCGTGTTCGGCGATGGGAGCCTTCGCGCTCAGTCTTTGGGCGAGGTCAGTCGTTCCGCGTCGACGATGCGGTAGGCGCGGCCGATGCGGTCCATGGACTCGATCAGCCCCTCGCGCACGAAGGCGTTGAGCGTGCGGCTGACCGTCTCCAGCTTGAGGTCGAGCATGGCCCCCATGTCCTCGCGCGAGAACAGCGTGCACATTCCGGGGTCCTGGTCGGTGCGCATCTTGAGGATCAGGCCGGCCAGCCGCTGGCGCGCGTTGCCAAAGTTGAGGTCGGCCAGCCAGTCGTCGGCCTCCTTGAGGCTGCGGTGCCAGCGCTCCAGCAGGCGCTGGTGCAGGCGCGGTGTCTCGCTGTTCAGGCGCTGGATCACCTGCAGCGGCAGGCGGCAGACGCGGACACTGGTCAGCGCGATGGCGTCGGCGTCGTAGGTCGGCCCCATAAGCGCCTCCAGGCCGATCACGTCGCCGCTGCGCAGCACCCGCACGATGCGCTGGCGGCCGTCCACCGTGTTGCGCACCAGCTTGACCATGCCCGCCCGCAGCGTGAACAGCGAGGTGGCCGTCTCGCCCATGCGCGCCACCGCGTGCCCCGGTGCGTATTCGAGGTCGTCGATGGGGGCGTGGATCAGGTTGAAGTCGTCTTCGTGCAGGTCGGCGAACAGCACCATGTCGCGGATGCCGCAGGCGCGGCAGTCGGCGGTGCCGCGCCAGGCCGACTCGGTCTTGATGGGAATCATGGTTCTCGGGGTGTCATTGCACCGGTGGCGTGCAGGCCAGCACCTCGTCCAGCGTGGTCAGGCCTTCGGCGACCCGGGCCGCCCCGGCCAGGCGCAGCGGCCGCATGCCGTCGGTCACGCCCTGGCGGCGAAGGTTCTCCATCTTCGGCTCGCGGTTGACCTTGTCCTTGAAGACCTCGGTGATGGTCAGCAGCTCGTACAGGCCGGTGCGGCCGCGGAAACCGGTCATGCGGCACTCCACGCAACCCACGGGCTGGTAGGGCCGGTACTTCCCGCTCACCTGCCAGGGCTTGACCAGCTCGGCCAGCGACGAGAGCGAGGCCTCGGCCGCCGCATCGTCCTCGAGCACCTTGCACGACGGGCAGAGCGTGCGTACCAGGCGCTGCGCCAGCACCCCGAGCACCGTGGCGTTGATCAGGTAGGGCGGAATGCCCAGTTCCATCAGCCGCATGATGGCGCTGGGCGCGTCGTTGGTGTGCAGGGTCGAGAAGACCAGGTGGCCGGTCAGCGCCGCCTGCACCGCCATCTCTGCGGTGGGCAGATCGCGGATTTCGCCGACCATGATGATGTCCGGGTCCTGGCGCATCAGCGAGCGCAGCCCCTGCGCAAAGTCCAGGTCGAGGTGCGGCTGCACCTGGGTCTGGTTGAAAGCAGGCTCGATCATTTCGATCGGGTCTTCCACCGTGCTGACGTTGACCTCCTCGGTCGCCAGCCGCTTGAGCGTGGCGTACAGCGTGGTGGTCTTGCCCGAGCCGGTCGGACCGGTCACCAGGATGATGCCGTGCGGGCGCTTGGTGAGCGCTTCCCAGCGCGGCGCGTCGGTGGTCGAGAACCCCAGGCCGGCCAGGTCCTTCACCGTCGCGTCCGGGTCGAAGATGCGCATCACCAGCTTTTCGCCGAAGGCGGTAGGCAGGGTCGAGAGGCGCATTTCGACTTCGTCGCCCTTGCCGTTGCCGCGCTCAGGCCGCAGCGTCTTGATGCGGCCATCCTGCGGGCGGCGGCGCTCGACCACGTCCATGCGACCCAGCAGCTTGATGCGCGCGGTCATGGCGTTCATCACCGTCATCGGCATCTGGTAGACCGGGTGCAGCACGCCGTCGATGCGGAAGCGGATCACGCCCTGGTCGCGGCGCGGTTCCAGGTGGATGTCGCTGGCGCGCTGGTCAAACGCGTATTGCCAGAGCCAGTCGACCACCTGCACGACGTGCTGGTCGTTGGCGTCCAGCTTGTTGGCCTTGCCCAGTTCGACCAGCTGTTCAAAGGTACCGAACGGGTTGGTCTGGTTGCCCATCTTGCTGGCCGCCCGGACGGACTTGGCCAGCGCGAAGAACTCGGCCGTGTAGCGCGCCACGTCCTGCGGCGGCGAGACCACCACGCGAACGCTCTTGCGCGTCTGGCGCTCGACCTCGGGAATCCAGTCGCGCACGAAGGGCTCGGGCGTGGCCACCACCACCTCGGCGAGCCCCACCTGCACCGGCAGCACCTTGTGGCGCTCGGCGTAGGCGGCGCTCATCACGTCGCCCACCTTGCCCACATCGACCTTGAGCGGGTCGATGCGGAAGAACTCCATGCCGCTGCGCGCGGCCAGCCACTGCGTGAGCATCTCCACGTCGAGCACCTGGCCATCCGACTGGCGCGACATGCCCACCACCGCCAGCCGCACCAGCGGGTGCTGCGCGCTGTGGGCCGAGGCGCAGCGGGCGATGGTGCGCGCAGCCTCGTCGGCCGAGATCACGCCATCCTCGCGAAGCCACCCCACCAGGACGCGCCAGTCCAGCGGACCGGCGTCGACGGTTTTCGGGGCAGCGGGCTTGTGGGTGGTTTTCATGCGGGTCTCACTCAACCGGTTTGAAGATGCGCAGCCATTTCACCGCGGGCAGGTCCCAGCGCGTGTGGATCTCTTCCGCGCGTGCCAGCAGCTCCATGCGCGTGGGCCGCTGGGCCGTGCGCTGCGCCAGCACGATGGTATTGCCTTCGCGCGTGGGCTTGAAGGCCCAGACAGCGTCGCGCCCGAACGCTGCGCAGATGGATTCGAGGGAGCGCTCGTAGCTGGCATCGCGTCCGAACAGGTTCACTGTCATCGCACCCTCGTCGGTCAGCAACGCGCGGCAGTCGGCGTAGAAGTCGGGGCTGTCGAGCACGGGCGCCGCCGCCTCGTGGTCGTACAGGTCCACCTGCAGGGCGTCGATGCTGCCCAGGTGAGCCGCCCGGCGAACCTCCTGCGCCGCATCGGCCAGCAGCACGCGCAGGCGCGGCCCGTCGGGCGGCAGCTTGAACCAGCCACGGCAGGCCGCGACCACCTGCGGGTTGATCTCCACCGCCGTGGTGTCCATGCGCAACTTTTTGCAATGGAACTTGGTCAGCGCCGCCGACCCCAGGCCCAGCTGCATGGCTCGGCGTTTGGACACCGAGTCAGGGTCGACGAACAGCAGCCAGGCCATCATGCGCTGCACGTAGTCCAGCTCGATGGCAAAGGGGTCGTCGATGATCATCGAGCCCTGGATCCACTCGGTGCCCAGGTGCAGGAAGCGCACCTCGCCGTCCTCGGAGAGCGTGACGTCCGGCAGGGCACCGGCTGCGGCGCGTGAAGAACTCCTCATCGAAGCGCCCCCCACTCGCAGGAATGCCACAGCGGCGGCGCAAACGACACGGCGTTGCGCGTCAAGGCGCCGGCCTGTCGAAAAAAGTTCGCATGGGCGAAGGAAGATCGCATCGGGACAAGGTGTTCCAGGAGAAAGGATTCATTATGAACATGGAAGTGGTCTGGAATTTCCTCAGCACGCAGGGGGCCGACTTCGGCCTGAAGATCCTGGGTGCCATCGCAGCCTGGGTGATCGGCCGCTGGCTGATCTCGCTGGCCGTGCGCCTGATCGGCTCAGCGCTGGAGAAGGGCCGCAAGATCGACGCCACGCTGACGCAGTACCTCAAGTCCATCATCTCGGTGCTGCTGACCCTGGTGCTGGTGCTGGCCATCCTGGACATCTTCGGCATCAAGACCACCTCGTTCGCGGCCCTGCTGGCCGGCGCGGGCCTGGCCATCGGTGCGGCCTGGAGCGGCATGCTGGGCAATTTCGCAGCCGGTCTGTTCCTGCAGGTGCTGCGGCCCTACAAGGTGGGCGACTTCATCAACGCGGGCGGCACGCTGGGCACGGTAAAGGAGCTGGGCCTGTTCGCCACCACGGTGCTGACACCGGACAACGTGCTGACGGTGGTGGGCAACAACAAGGTGTTTGCGGACAACGTGCAGAACTTCAGCGCCGAGCCGTACCGGCGCGTGGACTGCGTGGCCAAGGTGGCCAACAGTGTGGACGTGATGGACGCCATTGCGCGCCTGCGGCCGGTGATCGCCGCGATCCCGAATGTGAAGGACTCGCCAGCCCCGGACATCGAGATTCTGCAGTTCACACCGGAGGGTCCGCTGCTGTGTGTGCGTCCGTACACGCACACGGACCACTACTGGCAGGTTTACTTCGACACGAACAAGGCCATCGTTTCTACCTTCGGGGCGGCTGGGTACCCGGTGCCGGAGACTCCCTTGGCGCATCGTTCTGTGTGATTCGGGCACCTCGCGGGGAGACTGGCGACCGGCAGCCGACTCCGCGAATGTCCCCCGGGCCGTTCCGGCCCTCCTCCTTTATTTCGCTGCGTCGGCCACCGATCACCAGCCTCCTGCCAAGGTCGGGGCCATCGACAGGTTCAGAACCAAGCCAGCCTGTGGATCGCAGCGGCGGTGCGTTCTGCAAAGCGAGGTAAAGGAGGAGGACCGGGCTTCGCCCGGTCCGGGGGACACGAGCGGCGCAGAGCGCACCGCCGCAGCGATCCCGCGAGGTGTGACCCCGCAAAATTCAGCCCAACCCGTACAGCCGAAACACCTCTCCCCAAGCCGCCAGCTTGCGATCCAACGACCAGCTGGCATTCGCAGGACTCGTGGACGGCAGCTTGTGCACCGGCAGACCCAGCGCCTGGGTGTGCTTCGCATGGCGGAAGCTCTCACCGCCGTTGTGGGCAACCGCCACCAGACCGGGACACTCGCGCCGCACGAGGTCGAAGTCATTGAGCTCGGCATTCCGGATAGCAGTGTCCAGACTGCCCTCGCGCTCGCAGGCGGCGTACACGTCCCAGATCCCGAGCCCGCGCTCGCGCACCACGTCCAGCCGCTCGGCGTACCCCATGGACACCAGGTCCACCGACCAGAGCGCAGCCAGGATCTTCCAGAACTGGTTCTGCGAGTGGCCGTAGTAGCGCTGCTCGCGCAGCGAGGCCACACCCGGGAAACTGCCCAGCACCAGCAGCCGGGTCTGCGGCCCGATCACCGGCGGCAGGCCGACCAGGCGGGTCATGAGCTCACCGGCGCCAGCGCCGCCAGCCGCGGCAGCACGCGACAGGCGTTCCCACTGGTCGCTTCGGCCAATTCGCTCGGTGCCATGCCCCGCAGCTCTGCGAGCACGCCACCGATGCGCGGCAGCTCGGCCGGCGTGTTCAGGCCCTGCGGCCGGCCTGCGGCGCGCTCGGCGGCGGTGGCATAGAGCCAGTGCGGCGGAATGTCCGGCGCGTCGGTCTCCAGCACCAGTGCCGACAGCGGCAGTTCGGCCGCCAGCGCGCGCAGGCGCTTGGCCGGCTCGAAGGTGGACGCCCCACCGAAGCCCAGCGCGAAGCCCAGGTCGGTGAAGGCGCGCGCCTGCTCGGCGCTGCCGTTGAAGGCGTGGGCGATGCCGCCGCCGGTGGGCAGCACGCGCAGGTGCTTGAGCAGCCCGTCCGCGCTGCGGCGCACGTGCAGGATCACCGGCCGGCCGTGCTTGCGCGCCAGCCGCAGCTGGGCGCGGTAGAAGCGCTCCTGCCGTTCGCGCATCGCCGGTTCGCAAAGGGCGGGCACGAAAAAGTCCAGCCCGATCTCGCCCACCGCCACCAGGCGCGGGTCGTTGCGGTGTTCGGTCAGCGCCGCGTCCAGCGCATCCAGGTCTTCGTCCGCGGCCCGGGGCACGTACAGCGGGTGGATGCCGAGCGCGTAGGCGTCGCCCAGCCGGTGTGCCAGCAGCCGCACCGTGTCCAGGTTCTGCCGCATCACCGCCGGAATCACGCACAGCCCCACTCCGCGCTGCGCCGCCAACGTGCGCGCCTGCACGGCAAGCGCGTGGTCGGGACCGAATTCGGGGGCGTCCAGATGGCAGTGCGTGTCGATCCACATCGGGGGTATAACTCCTCGAACGATTGTGCCCCGCACGCCGGGGCTGCCACGCACCACGGAGGAATTCCCATGTCACTGCGCACCACCCGTTTGTTTTCCATCGCGACCCTGGCCATCGCCGGCACGCTGGGGGCCTGTGCGGCGCCCGCGACGGCGCCCGAACCGCTGTGGGGCAGCGAGTGGCGGCTGCAGTCCATCGCTGGTCAGGTCGCGCTGCCGCAGCCGGCGGCCACACTGGTGTTCCCACAGCCTGGGCAAGCGGTGGGTCACGGCTCCTGCAACCGCTTTTCCGGAGCGGTCGAGATTGACCGGGACCGTTTGAAGTTCGGTCCGCTGATGTCCACCAAGATGGCCTGCATCGGTGGGGCCAGCGAGCAGGAGTCGCGCTACCTGGGCGCGCTGCAAAAGGCCCAGCGCTACGAGGTGCAAGGCGACACGCTGCTGATCCACGCACAGGGCATGGACCAGCCGCTGCGCTTCGTCAGGACAGCACCCCGGAAGTGAGCCGCAGCACCCGGCCGCAGCGTGCGGCCAGGGCGTCGTCGTGGGTGACGACGATGAAGGCCGTGCCCTGGTCGCGGGCCAGCTGCATCATCAGTTCGAACACGCCATCGGCGGTGCTGCGGTCCAGGTTGCCGGTGGGCTCGTCGGCCAGCACGCAGGCCGGCTTGGTGACCAGGGCGCGCGCAATCGCCACGCGCTGGCGCTCGCCGCCCGAGAGCTCGGCCGGTCGGTGCAGAAGACGTTCGGACAGCCCGACCTTGGCCAGCACCTGGGCCGCCTGGGCGCCCGCCTCAGCGCGCGGCATGCGGCGGATCCACAGCGGCATCGCGACGTTGTCGCGCGCACTGAATTCGGGCAACAAGTGGTGGAACTGGTAGACGAAGCCCAGGTGGCGGTTGCGCAGCTCGCCCTGCTGCGCCGCGCTCAGCCCGGCGAGTGGCTGCTTCATCAGCGTGACGCTGCCGGCGGTGGGCGCGTCCAGCCCGCCCAGCAGGTGCAGCAGCGTGCTCTTGCCCGAGCCCGACGCACCGACGATGGCCACCGTCTCGCCCGCGCGCACCGTGAGGTCCACGCCCTTGAGCACGGTCACGTCCAGCCGGCCTTCGGTGAAGCGCTTGGTCAGGCCAGTAGCCTGTAGAACGACATCACTCATGGCTTACTCGTACCTCAAGGCTTCGGCAGGGTTCACGCGGCTGGCGCGCCAGCTCGGGTAGATCGTGGCCACGAAGGACAGCACCAGCGAGATCACCGCAATGGGCAGGATGTCGGCGCGCTGCGGGTCGCTGGGCATGCGGCTGATGAGGTAGACATCCTGCGGCAGAAAGCTGGCGCCCAGTGCGTGCTCCAGCGCCGGCACGATGGTGTCGATGTTGAACGCGATGCCCAGCCCCAGCAGCAAGCCGAGGCCGGTGCCGATCACGCCCACCATCGCGCCCTGCACCATGAACACGCCCATGATGCTTTTCGGGCTGGCGCCCAGAGTGCGCAGGATGGCGATGTCGGCGCGCTTGTCGGTCACCGTCATCACCAGCGTCGAAACCAGGTTGAACGCCGCCACCGCCACGATGAGGGTGAGAATGATGAACATCATGCGTTTTTCCAGCTGCACGGCCGCGAACCAGGTGCGGTTCTGGCGCGTCCAGTCCTTCACCAGCATGCCCTCGGGCAACTGGCCGGCCAGCGAAATCGCGACCTCGCGCGCCTGGTGCAGGTCACGGATCTTGATGCGCACGCCCGTCGGCCCTTCGACGCGGAAGATGCGTGCCGCGTCCTCGACGTGCAGCAGCGCCAGCGCCGAGTCGTACTCGTAGTGGCCGGAATCGAAGGTGCCGACCACGTTCATCTGCCGCACCCGCGGCACCACGCCGGCCGGTGTGACCTGGCCGCTGGGCGCGATCAGCGTGACCGTGTCGCCCATGCCCACCCCCAGGCTGCGCGCCAGCTCGCCACCCAGGATCACGCCGAAGCCGCCCGGTACCAGCCGCGGCAGCGAGGTCTGCGACAGGTCTTTGGCGAGGTCGGCCACCTGCGGTTCCTGCGCTGGGTCGATGCCGCGCACGATGGCGCCCTTCATGTCCTCGCCGCGCGCCAGCAGCGCCTGCGCGCCCACGTACGGCGCCGCGCCGACCACCTCGGGGTGCTTTCGCACAGTGGTCAGCACCGCATTGAGGTCGGGGATGGCCTGGCCGCTGGCGTCGTACAGCTCGATGTGCGAGAGCACGCCCAGCATGCGGTCGCGCACCTCTTTCTGGAAGCCGTTCATCACCGACAGCACCACGATGAGCGCCGCCACGCCGAGCGCAATGCCCAGCATGGACACGCCCGAGATGAAGGAGATGAAGCCGTTGCGCCGGGTGGCGCGGCCGGCGCGCGTGTAGCGCCAGCCGAGGATGAGTTCGTAAGGGGTTTGCATCGATGAAATCCAGCGGCGATTGTGGCATCCCCGACAATCCCGGCTGTTCCCCCGTCCGGCTTGTCCCTCCGTGCCCCACCACCTGCTGATCCCCTTTGCCGCCGCCAGCGCCCCCGAATGCCAAGCGCTGCTGCCCGGTCTGAAACTACCCAACCTGCAGGCCCTGCTGGCCCACCTGGCCGAGCAGCCCGCCGACCGGGGCGACGACCACCAGCTCACACCCCCGCACGAGCGGGCCCTGGCCCGCGCACTGGGCCTGCCGGTGGCCGACGGACAGATTCCCTGGGCCGCCGCACAGAGCGAAGCCCCCACCGTGCCCCAGGCCTGGTTCAGCCTCTGCCACTACCAGGTGGGTATGGAGCAGGTGACGCTGCTGCCCGGCGCGCAGCTGGCGATGGACGACGCCGACTCGCGCGCCCTGTTCGAGGCCTTCGAGCCGATGTGCGCCGAAGACGGCCTCACGCTGCGGCGGGAGAGCGCCACCGAGTGGCACGCCAGCGGCGAACCGCTGCGCGGCATCGCCTGCGCCAGCCTGGACCGGGTGAGTGGCCGCATGGTGGACGCCTGGCTGGCCGAGAGCCCCGCCAACCCGGCCGGCGCGCGCCTGCTCAAGCGCCTGCAGAGCGAGGCGCAGATGCTGTTCTACACCCACCCGGCGCACGACGCCCGCACCGCGCGTGGCCTGCTGCCCGTCAACGGCTTCTGGGTGCACGGCGCGGGCGCGCTGGACACGTCCCCGGCACTGGCTGAGGCCCCGGACATGCCCGACACCCTGCGCCAGGCCGCGCTGCGCGGCGACTGGGCTGGCTGGACCGCCGCATGGCAGGCGCTGGACACGGGCGAGATTGCCGCACTGCTGTCAGCCGCCCAGCGCGGCGAGCCCGTCACCCTGACGCTCTGCGGCGAACGCCACGCCCGCACCTGGACCACCGCACCGGCCGGCGCCTTCGCGCGCCTCGGCCGTTCGATCAAGCAGCTGTTCGGCAGCGCGCCGGTCAGCGATACCCTGAAAGACCTATGAAGATCATCACCCGCGACGTGCCGCCGCGCGCCGCCTGGGCGCTTGAGCAGGCCGGCCTGCACCCGCTGCTGGCCCGCCTGTTCGCCGCCCGCGGCATCACCGCCAAAGAGCAGCTGGACGACGCGCTGTCCCTGCTGATCCCGCCCGCGCAGATGCTGAATGCCACCACCGCCGCGAAGCAGCTGGCCGACGCCATGGCCGCGGGACAGCGCCTGTGCATCGTGGCCGACTACGACTGCGACGGCGCCACCGCCTGTGCCGTGGGCGTGCGCGGGCTCAAGCTGCTTGGCGCACCGATGAGCTGGGACAAGGTCGAGTACCTGGTACCCGACCGCGTGACCGACGGCTACGGCCTCACGCCCTCGATCGCGCAGCGCGTCAAGCTGCGCGGCGCCGACTGGCTGGTCACGGTGGACAACGGCATCGCCAGCGTGGCCGGCGTGCGTGCCGCGCGCGAGGCCGGTCTGAACGTGCTGGTGACCGACCACCACCTGCCTGCGGTCATCGACGGCGCCGTGACGCTGCCGACCGACTGCACCATCGTCAACCCCAATCAGCCGGGTTGCGGCTTCGATAGCAAGAGCATCGCGGGCGTGGGCGTGATGTTCTATGTGCTGCTGGCGCTGCGGGCCGAGCTTCGTGAGCGCGGGGTGTTCGACGCGAAGACCCAGCCCAAGATCGACACGCTGCTGCCGCTGGTGGCGCTGGGCACGGTGGCCGACGTGGTGAAGCTCGATGCCAACAACCGCCGCCTGGTGGCGCAGGGCCTGAAGCGCGTGCGCGCCGGCGCGATGCCGCCGGGCATGGCCGCGCTGTTTGCGGTCGCGGCGCGCCAGCCGGCCAAGGCCAGCGCCTTCGACTTCGGCTTTGCCCTCGGCCCACGCCTGAACGCGGCCGGCCGTCTGGCCGACATGACGCTGGGCATCGAGTGCCTGCTGACCGACGACGCCAGCCGCGCCGACGAACTCGCGCGCACGCTCGACGGCATCAACCGCGAGCGCAAGACGATTGAAGGCGAAATGCGCGAGCAGGCGCTGATGATCGTGGAGGAGCTGTTCGACGAGAGCGAAGCGCCGCCGCCGGCCATCACCGTGTTCGACCCCGACTTCCACGAGGGCGTGGTCGGCATCGTGGCCTCGCGCCTGAAGGACAAGCTGCACCGCCCGACCTTCGTGTTCGCGGCCAGCGGTGCCGAAGGCAAGGAGCACGAACTCAAGGGATCGGGCCGCTCCATCCCGGGCTTCCACCTGCGCGACGCGCTGGACCTGGTCGCCAAGCGCCACCCGGGCGTGCTGCTGCGCTTCGGCGGCCACGCCATGGCCGCCGGCTGCACGATTGACGAAGAACACATCGACACCTTCGAGCAGGCCTTTGCACAGGTCGCCCACGAGTGGCTGGACGCCGCCACGCTGCAGCGCCGGCTGGAAGCCGATGGTGCGCTGGACAAGCAGTACCGGCGTGCGGACCTGGTGGACACACTGCACGCCGAGGTCTGGGGCCAGGGCTTTGCGCCGCCGGTGTTCTGCGAGGAGGTGCAGGTGCTGAGCCAGCGGCTGGTGGGTGAGAAGCACCTCTCGGTGAAGCTCAAGCACCAGGGCGACCCGGTGGACGGCATCTGGTTCGGTCACACGGAGCCTTTGCCTTCGACCGTCAAGATCGCTTTTCGTCTGGATGCGGACGAGTGGCAGGGGCAGCGGCGGGTTCGCTTTCTGATCGAGGCGGCGGAGGTCTGACTTGCCGTTGTTGCACCTCGCGGGCTGCCGAGGTCACGGCACTCTGCGCCGCTCATGTCCCCCGAACCCGGCTGCGCCGGGTTCTCCTCCTTTACTTCGCTCTGCAAAGCACCATGCCCTCGGCATCCATTGAAGCAATGGATCTCCCCGACTGGCGCCCGCCAGGAGGTCGGCGGTGGCTGGGGTGACCGGCGCAGCGAAGTAAAGGAGGAGGATCGGGCACAGCCCGATCCGGGGGACATGAGCGGAGCCGGTCACCCCAGTCGCCGTCGACCGGAGCCCCGCCAACACCAACAAAGCGGAGAACAAACGGTCAACCGACCAAGGATTCGCGAACAGCCGCCAGCTGACGGCGCGACACCGCCAGCCGCTCGTCGCAGCCATCGAGGCGCACCGTCCAGCCCTCACCCTCGACCGGGTCGTTGTGCTTCTCCACCGCCCGCACACAACGCCGCGCCACCAGCGCATTGCGGTGCACCCGCACGAACAGGTGCGCGTACTTCTGCTCCAGATCGCTCAGCGCGCCGTCGTAGATGTGCTCCTTTTCGGCCGTGCGCACGGTGATGTACTTCAGCTCGGCTTTCAGGTAAATCACCTCCGACAGCGCCACCCGCTCGCTGCGGCCCCGCTCCTGGATCAGCAGGCTCTCCGAACCACCGCCCGATTCCGAAGGCTCCGCCGTCATCAGCCGCTGCACCTTCTGCAGGGCCTGCTGCAGGCGCTCCAGACGCACCGGCTTGGTCAGGTAGTCGACCGCCTCCAGCTCGAAGGCATGCACCGCGTGCTCGGCGTGCGCGGTCACGAACACCACACGGGGCGGAGCGGCCATGGTGCGCAGGTTCTCCGCCAGTGCGATGCCGTCCACGCCCGGCATGTGGATGTCCAGCAGCAGCAGGTCGCAGGGCGCGCGCTGGATCTGGTCCATCGCCAGCACCGCGTTGCCGGCCTCGCCGACCACCTCGGCGCGCGGATCGTTGCAGTCGCCCAGCAGCGTGCGCAGCCGCGACCGCGCCAGCGCTTCGTCGTCCACGATCAGTACCTTGAGTGCCATGTCACGCTCCATTGATCCCTGCGTCCAGAATGTCTTATATCGGTATTTCGAGTCGAACCTGGTACACCCCGTTGACCAGCGCCGACTGGAACCGGCCCTCGACATCGTGCAGCAGCGCCAGCCGCTGGCGCACATTGTCCTGTGCCAGCCCGTGCCCCGGTGGACCACTGCCGGCGGGCACGGTGTTGGTCACCTTGATCACCACCATGCCGCCGCGGCGCTTGGTGGTGATGCGCACCGTGGCCCCGGTCGGGCTGGGTTCGACGCCGTGCTTGACCGCATTCTCGACCAGCGGCTGCAGGATCAGCGGTGGCAGCTTCGCGCCTGCCGCTTTCGGGTCCAGGTTCCACTCCAGGCGCAGGCGGTCGCCAAAGCGCACCTGCTCGATCGCCAGGTAGTGCTCGGCCAGCGCCAGCTCCTGCGACAGCGGCACCGCCTCCTGCGAATCTGCCAGGGCGTGGCGGAACAGCTCGCTCAGGTCTTCCAGCAAGGCTTCGGCCTTGGCGGGCTCAGCGCGCACCAGTGCGATGGCGCTGTTGAGCGTGTTGAAGAGGAAGTGCGGCCGGATGCGTGCCTGCAGCTCGGCCAGGCGCGCCGTGGTGCCGGCCGGGGCCTTGGCCCGCAGGCGCCAGACCAGGCCCGCCACGAGCACGGTCGCGACCAGCGCGCCGCTGGCGGCGCTGGCCAGCCAGGGGGCCGGCGAAACCAAGCCCGTCCAGACCAGCATGCCGCAACCATAGATCGCCGAGACCGCGCCCAGCACGATGCCGGCCGCCCACTGGGCCGGCATGGGCAGCTGTGCCAGCTGGCGCTTGAGCGCGCAAGTCACCAGCAGCCAGATCAGCACCGAGGGGAGCGTGGCCGCCGTCAGCACCGCCAGCGTCTCCAGCCAGCCGACCAGACTCTGCGCACCATACAAGGCCGCCACCCAGGCGATCGCCTGCACGAACAGCACCGCGCGCAGCACCACGCCCAGTTGACAGGTGTCGTACACCAGCTCGACGTCGCGCCGATGCTCGGGCATCTGCGACAGCGGCAGCGTGCCCATGGTCGACGACAGGTCCTGGAAGCTCGATAAAATTCGGGAGTCCCGCATGGCTCGCACTATAGGTTGTCGCCGTCAGACCGCATCGGCCACAGCGCCCGGGCCCATTCCTCCAGGCGCACGCGCCGCCCTCCGATCCCTTCTCTCGCCGCTGGCACCACCATGTCCACCAACCAACTCGACAAAAAATCCGAAGCCTGGTCCGCCTTATTCTCGGAGCCCATGAGCGAGCTGGTCAAGCGCTACACCGCCAGCGTGTTCTTCGACAAACGCCTCTGGCTGGCCGACATCACCGGCAGTCTGGCCCACGCCGAGATGCTTGCCGCGCAGCACATCATCGCCGCCAGCGACCTGGCCGATATCCAGCGCGGCATGGCGCAGATCCGCTCGGAAATCGAAGCCGGCACGTTCGAGTGGAAGCTCGATCTGGAAGACGTGCACCTGAACATCGAGGCGCGCCTGACCCAGCTGGTGGGCGACGCCGGCAAGCGCCTGCACACCGGCCGCTCGCGAAACGACCAGGTGGCCACCGACGTGCGCCTGTGGCTGCGCGACGAGATCGACCTGATCAGCGACCTGCTCAAGGAACTGCAGGTCGCACTGGTCGATGTGGCCGAGCAGAACGTGGAAGTGATCCTGCCCGGTTTCACCCACCTGCAGGTGGCGCAGCCGGTGAGCTTCGCGCACCACCTGCTGGCCTATGTGGAAATGTTCAGCCGCGACGCCGAGCGCATGGCCGACGTGCGCCGCCGCACCAACCGCCTGCCGCTGGGTTCGGCGGCACTGGCCGGCACCACCTACCCGCTGGACCGCGAGCGCGTGGCCAAGACACTGGGCATGGAAGGCGTGTGCCAGAACAGCCTGGACGGCGTGAGCGACCGCGACTTCGCGATCGAGTTCACCGCCGCCGCCAGCCTGTGCATGGTGCACATCAGCCGCTTCAGCGAAGAGCTGATTTTGTGGATGAGCCAGAACTTCGGCTTCGTGAAGATCGCCGACCGCTTCACCACCGGCTCGTCCATCATGCCGCAGAAGAAAAACCCCGACGTGCCCGAACTGGCGCGCGGCAAGACCGGCCGCGTGGTCGGCCACCTGATGGGCCTGATCACCCTGATGAAGGGCCAGCCCCTGGCCTACAACAAGGACAACCAGGAAGACAAGGAGCCGCTGTTCGACACCGTCGACACGCTCAAGGACACGCTGCGCATCTTCTGCGAGATGGTGGGCGGCCAGCCCAACCCGGCCACCGGCGCCAAGGAAGGCGGCATCACAGTCAACGCTGCCGCCATGGAGGCCGCGGCCAACAAGGGCTACGCCACCGCCACCGACCTGGCCGACTACCTGGTCAAGAAGGGCCTGCCCTTCCGCGACGCGCACGAAACCGTGGCCCACGCCGTCAAGGCCGCCACCAGCCACAACTGCGACCTGTCCGAGCTGCCACTGACCGTGCTGCAGGGCTTCAACGCCTCGATCGAAAAAGACGTGTACGAATGCCTGAGCCTGCGCGGCAGCCTGAACGCGCGCAACACCCTGGGTGGCACGGCGCCGGCACAGGTGAAGGCGCAGATCGCGCGCCACCGCGCCCGCTTCGCCTGACCCCATCGACCGCTCAAGATTGGGCTGAATCGGTCGATCCATTCCTGGTTCAATCCGTAATGGTGCGGGTTGCCAAAAGGAATGGGGGTCCCAGTGTCTTTTTTCTCTTTTTTTAGTCAGCAACCAGCAAAGGCGGTATCTGAACACGGAAAAACGGCACGCAGCCTCCCCCCCACCCGGGCAACTGCTGCCGCGGTCCCCTCGGTTGCGGCGCACTCGCCACTGTTGCCAGAAGTGCCCATTCCGCCAGAACTGAGCGCATACCAATGGCTCACCGAGCAAAACCTGGATCCCTCGCGCCGGGATGCCCTGTTGAAAGCCATCAAAGACATCCCGCGCCCCCCACGCTCGATGCAGAAGCTGCTGTCGCCAGAGTTCGTGGCCAAAGCAGGTTCGACCGAACTCAGCGAACTGGTGATGGGTGAGCCACTGATCGCAGCCAAAGTGCTGTCCACGGTGAATGCACCCCTCTACGGCCTGCAAAAGCCGGTCACCAGCATCGGGCAGGCGGTGACCTTTCTGGGCATGAACACTGTGCGCAGCCTTTGCCTGCAGTACATGCTGGCCGAGGCCTTCAAGCCCAAGCTGGCCGAAACACAGCGCTGGCTCGACGCGATCTGGCGCGCCAGTGCCATCGCCAGCGAACTGTGCGTGCGGCTGGGCAAGACGCTGAATCTGCCCGACCAGGGCAGCCTCTCGACCCAGGTCGTGCTCAGCTTCGTTGGACAACTCACCACTGCGTCATTGATTCCAGCCGGCGGTGTTGAGAAGTGGTTGAAATGCGACCGTTTGCTGCGCGCCCACACCGAACAGGAGTTGCTGGGCCTGAACGCCAGCGAAATCGGCAGCTTGCTGATGAAATCCTGGGACCTGCCGGAGAGCCTGATCGATGAGGTCCGTGGCGTCGGTCGCCAGCTGGTCACCCCTTTCATGGTGACCGACCGCGCCCGAGCCCCGCGCTTTGCGCTGGCCTATCTCTGCGCCCGGCTGGGCGAGCGCTTCGCACTCGGCGAGCTCGACAGCCTGGAAGGCTACGACCCGGCGCTGGACATCGCCGCCGACACCCACCACCTGCGTGCCAGCCTGGCCCACCCCGTGCTGGCCCGGCTTGACCAGGCGCTGGCCGCTCCCGATCTGCAGGCCGCGCTAGACGAGATGCTGGGCCGGAGCACCGCCGCAGCTTGACCACCATCAAGCACCTGCGAGGTGGTTTGCCGCTACAGTGACGCCCCATGGACGCGACCACCACCCCCGAAGCCCCCGCCCAGGCCACCACCGGCCTGGACTGGACCCCGCAGCTGCAGACCGGCGACGGCCGCATGGACGACACCCACGAAGAGTTCGTGGAGATGCTCAACCGCCTGCTCGCCACCCCGCAGGACCAGCAGCTGCCGCTATACCTTGAATTTGTCGAGCACACCAAGGAGCACTTCGCCCAGGAAGAGCGATGGATGGTGGCCACCGGCTTCGCGCCCGACAACTGCCACGCCGGCCACCACGCCACCATCATGGAAACGCTGCACGCCGTGGTGGAGCACTACGAAAAAGACGACAAGGAAATCATCACCCGCCTGGCCGAGGCGCTGGTCGAGTGGTTCCCGCAGCACGCCGCCACCATGGACGCCGGCTTGGCGCTGCACATGAAGGACGTGGGCTTCGACTCCCGCACCGAAACCCTGGCCGACCCGAGCCGGGTGCGCCCGGCCACCATGAGCGGCTGCGGCAGCGTCAGCTGCTCCTGACCGCCGCCGCGCGGCTACAGTGGGCGGATGAACACGCCCATCGCCGTCTCCCCGCCTGCGGGCAGCCGCATCGCCCAGCGCCTGGAAGGCGCCGACTTCTTCGACGCCTGGGCCATCGCCGCCGACGACCCGACGCTGAGCGCGCTCGGCCAGTTCCTGAAATCGGCCCGGGCCACCCCGCGCTGGGTCGATGCCTGCATGACGCTGCGCAACCGCGCGGTGCGGCTTGTGGGCCTGAAGAACCTGGGCGAACTCTCCGGAATCAACCCGACCCGGCCAGATACCGACTACCAGCCCGGCGACCGCGTGGGCATCTTCACCCTGTTCGAGAACACACCCGACGAGGTGCTGCTGGGCGACCGCGACAAGCACCTGGACGTGGTGGTTTCGGTGCATTGCACCCGCCCGGCCGGCCAGCCCGTGCGCGTGACCGTCACCACCGTGGTGCACACCAAGAACCTGTTGGGGCGGCTGTACATGCTGCCGGTCAAACCCATGCACAAGCTGATCGCGCCGTCGGTGCTGCGCGCGATCGGTGCATGACGCACCACACCCATCGACAAACCTCTCCATTGGTGCGTTTTTTGCTTTGACATGGTGCGATTCGCCATGCAGACCCTGTTTTGGCGCCAATCACGCACCAAAACAAGCTTTCTGCACGGAGATTCCTCATGGACGCACTCAAACAGGGCGCCGATGCCCTGTTCATCCTGCTCGGCGGGATCATGGTTCTGGCCATGCACGCCGGTTTCGCTTTTCTGGAGCTCGGCACGGTTCGCAAGAAGAACCAGGTCAACGCCCTGGTCAAGATCCTGGTCGACTTCTCGGTATCGACCATCGCCTACTTCGTCGTCGGCTACGGCGTCGCCTACGGCACGCACTTCTTCATCGGCGCCGAAACCTTGGCCCAGAAGAACGGCTACGACCTGGTCAAGTTCTTCTTCCTGCTGACCTTCGCCGCCGCCATCCCGGCGATCATCTCCGGCGGCATTGCCGAACGCGCCAAATTCTGGCCGCAACTGATCGCAACGGCCGTCATCGTCGGCTTCTTCTATCCGTTCTTCGAGGGCATCGCCTGGAACGGTCACTTCGGCGTGCAGGCCTGGATCGAAGCCACCACCGGCGCCACGTTCCATGATTTCGCCGGCTCCATCGTGGTGCACGCGGTCGGCGGCTGGATCGCCCTGCCCGCGGTCATCTTCCTGGGCGCCCGCGCCAACCGCTACCGCAAGGACGGCGGCATCTCGGCCCACCCGCCTTCGAACATCCCCTTCCTGGCCCTGGGCGCCTGGATCCTCTGCGTGGGCTGGTTCGGCTTCAATGTGATGAGCGCGCAGACGCTGGACAAGATCTCCGGTCTGGTCGCGGTCAACTCGCTGATGGCCATGGTCGGCGGCACGCTGGCCGCGCTGATCGCCGGCAAGAACGACCCCGGCTTCGTGCACAACGGCCCGCTGGCCGGTCTGGTGGCTGTGTGCGCTGGCTCGGACCTGATGCACCCGCTGGGCGCGCTGGTGGTCGGTGCCGTGGCGGGCCTGCTGTTCGTGGTGATGTTCACCGCCACGCAGAACCGCTGGAAGATCGACGACGTGCTGGGCGTCTGGCCGCTGCACGGCCTGTGCGGCACCTGGGGTGGCATAGCGGCCGGCATCTTCGGCCAACAGGCGCTGGGCGGCCTGGGTGGCGTCAGCTTCGGCGCGCAGCTGCTGGGAACTGCGATGGGCGTGACCTGGGCGCTGCTGGGCGGGACGGTGGTCTACGGGCTGCTCAAGCTCACGCTGGGCCTGCGGCTGGACCAGGAAGAGGAATACGACGGCGCCGACCTGAGCATCCACAAGATCAGCGCCACACCGGACCGCGAAGTGAGCTGGTGAAGCTCTCGCCTCAGGGGTGCGCGCGCGGCTCGCCCGCCCGCTTCATCAAACGGAGGCCCAGCCCGGCCAGCGCCAGCCCGCCCAGGTAAATCGCGCCGGACGTGATGGTGAGCGCGCCGGGCGCCGACAGCGCCACGGTGCCGGCCGCCAGACTCGCGATGCCCATGTAGAGCGGCACATGGCCGTAGGCCCAGAGGCGCAGGCGCCGGCCGCCCACCGCGTCAGCGATGTGGCGCTCGCCCTGTCCCTTGACGCGGTGGAAGTAGAGCAGCCACAGCCCGAAGCTCAGCGCCGCACCGACCAGCGCCGCCACCGCTGACGAGAGATGCAGGTGCTCGCCGTGGTCCAGCGCGTGCACCACCGCGGCCATGCCTTCGCCCAGCAGGATGATGGTGAACAGGCCGAAGCGCTCGGGCAGGTGCTCGGGGTGCGGCGGCACCGCCGCCGTGTGCCGCGCCACCAGCCAGGGTGAGGCCAGGTCCAGCACCAGCGCCAGTCCCCACACCGTCCAGCGAAGCGGCTCGGACACCGCGCCGGCCAGCCACAGCAGCGCCTGCAGCGCGTAGAGCGTGGCGTACACGCGGATCAGCCCGGCGGCGCCGCGCCAGCGCCAGCAGCGCCTTGAAAGCCGCGATGCCGCCACCGAACGCCCAGGCGCGATCACTCAGCGGGTCCGACACGCCGTAGCCGATCAGCGCGACCGCCACGATCTGCAAGAAGCCCAGGCCGCGCCGACGGCCACTGTCGTCATCGAAGCGCGTGGCGTGGAAGGTGTGGCCCAGCCAGCACCACCACATCGCCAAGAAGGCCAGCGCGAACACCAGCGCCCCAGCCAGGTCGTAGTGGTGCGCGTAGGCGCCCGAGAGCTGCGCCACCGCCACCACAAACACCAGGTCGAAGAACAGCTCGAACCAGGTCGCCTTGCGGCCCTCGGCGTACCGGGGCAGGTCATCGCGGTTGGTCATCGGCAACCCCTCAGCCACGGCGCAGCAGCCCGAAGGCGAAGCGCCGGCCCATGCCCTGGCGGAACGCGAGGTGGATCCAGGTCATGGCGAACGGCTCCAGATAGCGCGCGACCATCAGCGGCCCCATGTCCACCGCCTCGAAGCCGATCAGCGTGGCCAGCGCCATCACGCGCTGACGCGCCTCGGCGTCGTCGCCGCAGACCGGCATCATGGGCAAGCCCCCGGCGTAGGCCGCATCGGCCATGTTTTCGGCGCCGGTGCTGTTGAAGGCCTTGACCACGCGCGCGCCCCGGGCCTGCTGCGCCAGCACCTCGGCGCCCGAGGTGGTGGTGCCCAGGGTCAGTCCAGCCAGGCCCGGCGCCAGCGGGTTGGTGGCGTCCACCAGCACCCTGCCCTGCCAGTCGGTCACGCTCTGCGCAATGCCAGCCGTGGCCGCGTGGGGCACGGCCAGGATGACCAGATCGCTGACGGCGATCGCGTCGTGGGTGGTCGTCAGGCGCGCCCTCTCGCCCAGCGCCGCGACGGCTGCCGCGTATTTCTGAGGCTCCGGCACGCCGAAGACCACGGTTTCGCCACGCCGGGTCAGAGCCTGACCCAGCGCCATGCCGACGTTGCCGGCACCGATGATGGCAATGCTCATGGTCGTGCTCCTTCAGCGCCCCAACGCCTCGACCACCAGGCGCGCCGTCTCCTCGCCCGAGAAGTTCTGCTGCCCGGTAATCAGGTTGCCGTCGCGCACCGCGAAGCCGCGCCACAGGCCCGCCTGCACGTAGTTGGCGCCGACCTCCTTGAGGCGGTCCTCGATGCGCCAGGGCATCACATGCTTGTCGCGCGGCAGCAGGCCGTAGCTCCAGACGGCGTTGTCGGCGAAGTCTTCCTCGCAGTTGGCGAAGCCGGTCACCGTCTTGCCCTTGGCGATCAGCTCGCCGTCCGGGCCCTTGGCATAGGCCAGCACCGCCACGCCGTGGCACAGCGCGGCCGCGACCTTGCCCGCGTTGTGGAAGGCGGCGAACTTTGCGTGAAGGTCGGTCGCCTGCTCGAAGCTGAACATTGGCGCCTGGCCGCCAGCCACCACGATGGCGTCGAAGGCGGCCACGTCGATTTCGGCCACCTTCTTCGTGTTCTCCACCAGCGCCTTGAGTTCGGGCGTGTGGATGAAGCCCTGGCTGATCAGGTCGGTCTTGCTGTAGCCGCTGGCGTCGTTGGGGTCGCTCATGCCGTCGGCCTCGCACTTCCCGCCGTCGGGGCTGAACACCTCGACCGCGTAGCCGGCCTCGGTAAACACGTGGTACGGGTGAGTCAGCTCGCTCCACCAGAAGCCCACTGGCCAGCCGGTGGTGGTGGACACGGCGGGATTGGCGATGACGATGGCCACGCGCTTGCGGGCGTTGGGGTTCACGGTGTTGGGGTCTCTGAGGCTCATGGCGGTCTCCTGGAAAGGTTGAAGTGGGAACGGGTCGCAGTCTCCGCCGTTTCATAATTCATATAAATCCAGAAAAATGCGACTATCTGTTGCATTTAATGACAACAATGGAACTCAGCCACCTCGACACCTTCGTGAAAGTCGTGCAGACCGGCAGCTTCACCCGCGCGGCCGAGCAGTTGCACACCCAGAAGGCCCACGTCTCGCGCGTGGTCAGCCAGCTGGAAGCCGACCTGGGCGTGCGCCTGCTGGAGCGCACGACGCGTTCGCTCTCGCTCACCGAGGTCGGGCGCGAATTCTTCGAGCGCGCCGTCGGCATCCTGGGCGCGGCCGAGGACGCGCGGCGCGCAGTGCAGCAGGCGCAGGGCGAGCCGCGCGGCACGCTGCGCCTGACCTGCGGCGTGGAGTTCGGGATGCTCGCGGTCAACGGCTGGGTGCGCGACTACCTGATCCGCCACCCCGGCGTGAACGTCGACCTGGAGATGACCGGGCGGGTGGTGGACATCGTGCACGAGGGCTTCGACCTGGCCGTGCGCGTGGGCCCGCTGGCCGATTCGACCCTGGCGGCGCGCAAGCTGGGTGACCTGCACTACGGACTGTTCGCCGCGCCGGCCTATGCCACCCGGCGCGGTCTGCCCGAGGCGCCGGAACAGCTCGCGGCCCACGACATCGTGCAGTTCTCCGGCGCGCGGCGGCGCCTGGTGTGGAGCTTCACGCGCGGCGGCCAAGCGCAAAGCGTCGAGCCCGCGGCGCGCCTGAAAGTCAACAACAACTTCGCAGTGCGCGACGCCGCGCTCGACGGGCTGGGCATCGCGCAGCTGCCGCTGTTGCTCGCGCAGCCCGAGGTCACGGCCGGCCGGTTGCGGTCAGTGATGTCGGACTGGCAGCTGCCACCTGCGCCGGTGCACGCCGTGTTCGCCAGCGCGCGCTACCTGACGCCCAAGGTGCGCGCCTTCATCGACCTCGCAGCCATTCGTTTCGGCCCCGGCTCCGACACGCGGACCTGAGCCCCAGGTCTCACTCTTCTTCCTCTTCCTCACTCTCTTCGAGCGAGTAGTCGTAACCGTCTTCGCCGCAGAACTCTTCCGACAGTTCGTCAAGCGCTTCGAGGAAACCCTCCTGGTCCTCGACCAGCAGGTAGAACTCGCCGAACTGGATGAAGGTCCCGTCGTCGTCCTCGTCGACTTCCCAGTCGAAGAAGTACTCGTCCTCCGACTCGACCCACTCTTCCACCAGCGCTTCGAGCCGCTCCAGGAACTCGTCGGTGTCCTCGGTGTAGACGTAGTAGTCGTAGATCTGGAGGTACTCGTCGTCGTAGAAGTACGAGTCGTCGCCGTCGACCTCGATGCCCTCGCTGTAGTCCAGGTTCTGCACCGACTTGATCACCCAGCTGTCGTGGGCGTTGTAATCGTCGTGCATCACGTAGTCGTACGGGATGTAGCAGTAGCCCTTGTGGCCCCACTCATCACCCCAGGAGTTGCGCACGATGAAGACCCGGTCGATGTCCGAATATCCCACGCAGAGCATCGCGTGCCAGCCGTGCTCCTCGCGCGTGCGGGCATTCTTCTTGGGCATGGGCACACGGCCCCGGTTGCGGCTGGCGTCGTCGAAATTGCTGAAGGTGTTGAGCGCGAACGCAATCGGGTAGCCGTCCGCCAGCGTCTCTTTCCACAGCTGCAGATCGGTGTCCACCGCCTCGGCTTCGACGATGCAGAACTCGCCGCCCTGCGTGTAGGCGTCTTCGTCCGGCTCGTCGTTGATCATGTCCTCGTCGTTGGGCCACATCTGCTCAGAGCAGGCGCCGTACTCCATCAGCCCCTTGATCGCGGAGTGCATGTAGGAGCCGCCGTCTTCATCGTGGCTGTCGTCGATGTAGCGCGCGTTGTAGTAGATGTAGAGGCGGCTGACGTCTTCCGAGTCGCCCAGCTCTCGCTTGGCCAGGTACTCGTAGGCCCCCGCCATGGCGTTGGCCACGCAGCTGTTGCCGACTTGGGTTTCGATCGAGGTCAGGAACTTGCGCAGGTCCACCCGCTGGGGCAACTGCTTGTGACGCTTGCTGCGCGCGCGGCGCTTGGCGTCATCCGGCACCTTGCCGATCTTGTAGCCACCGTAACGTTTGTCCATGGTGAGGGGTTCTCAGGTGAGGCTGCTGGATTTGAGGAACAACACCACCAGCAGCACCACAAAGAGCAGCGGAATGAGGGACACCCACAGTGCCGGCGTGTACAGGCTTTTGGCGAACAGCACCCAGGACACGATCTGGGTCAGGATGATCGAGGCCGGGATCGCCAGCACCGTCCAGAACAGCGTCCACGTACGCGTGGTGGCCCCGGAGTCGAACATCATGGGCGAGAACATCGCCATGTAAAGCGCTGGCAGCAGGGCCAGGGAAGCGAGCACGTTGACGACGATGACCAGGAACTTCATGGACGGCTTTGCACGGCCGGGATGTCCGGCGCGAATGCAACAAATTGTAAACAACTCATCCCGTCGCTGCCGTCTGGGCAAACCCGAAATCAGTGCGCCACCGACTTAGAGAACAGGTTGATCACCACGACGCCCGCGATGATCAGGCCCATCCCCAGCAGGGCTGGGCCGTCCAGCGTCTGGCCGAACACCCACCACGCGATCAGCGAGATCAGCACGATGCCCACGCCCGACCAGATGGCATAGGCCACGCCGGTCGGCACGCTGCCCAACGTCTGCGCCAGACAGTAAAACGAAATCGCGTAGCCGATCACCGTGGCCACGCTGGGCCATAGGCGGGTGAAACCTTGGGATGTCTTGAGCAGGGAGGTGGCGATCACCTCGGCGACGATGGCCGCGCCGAGGTACAGGTAGGCGGCTTTCATGGAGGGAATTTACCCCCGCCACATGCGTCCCCACGGGACCACCCGGACGCCAGATCAGGGGACCGCCAGCCGTTCCACAAAGCGCTCCCCGACGAACGTCCTCACGGCGTTGCCCCGCTCCACATCCTGGTGCTGGCGCCAGCGCTGGTCGCGCGCTGCGCTGGCGGCCGCGTCTGCCAGCGCAGTCAGCTTGTGCGCCAGCAGCGCCCGCGCCAGGCGCTTGTTGGCGTGCTGGCTGCGCTCGGTCTGCACCTTCACGCTCAGGCCACTGGGCATGTGCGTGGCCCGCACGGCCGAGTCGGTCTTGTTGACGTGCTGACCGCCCGGCCCGCTGGCGCGCACCGCCTCAAAGCGGATGTCGCGGTCGTCGAGTTCGTCAGACCCGTCGCCCGCTTCACCCGTGTCGAACACCGCGCCGCCGATGAACCAGTTCTTGCGCCCATGCCGAGGTCGGTACGGGCTGGGGCAGACCCACAGCAGGCTGCCGCTCCAGCGACTCGCCACGCACCCGGCGCCCTCGCCCTCCAGCGCCAGCAGCACCGAGCGCAGGTTGCCACGCACCTCGCTGTCCACCTGCTCCAGCAGTTCCACACGCACACCCGCCGCCTCGCACTCGCGCAGCAGCTGCGCCAGCGCCTTGCGCACCGCCAGGCAGCATTCCTCCGGCCCGGTGTTGGCCGTCAATTGCAGCAGCATCATTCGCAGCACTCCCCACGCGTCTTGTAGGTCAGCACCGGCTTCGTGCGCGCGATCAGCGCCACCAGCCCGGCCCCAACCAGCGCTTGCACGACGCTGTCGATGGCCTTGTAGGCCTGCGGCGCTTCCTCGTAGATCAGTTGCCGGTCGTTGCAGATCACGCGGCTGCCCAGCGCCGTGCGGCCCATCTGCGTGGGCGTCATCAGCTTGAACAGCCGGTCCTTGCAGGCCGAGCGGATCCACTTGCGGCCGGCCCCGTGCGCCAGCGAGTGCAGCGTGTCGTCGCTGATGGCCAGCGGCTGCACCAGGTAGCTGTGATCGCCGCGCGAACCGGGGATCAGCACCGGCCCCTGGTCCGACGGCGTCGCGCCCTTGCGGTGCAGCCAGCCCGTCGCGCCGAGCATCTGCGCGGGCGCCACGAAGTTGTGGTGCACGTCGAGCACCCGCTGCCCATCGGCTCGCACATTCGCCAGCAAGCGCTGCGCGACCAGTTCGCGGTTGCACAGCGCGTAGCGCAAGGCCGCGCCGTGCTGCGCGAGGTAGGCCTCGGCTTCGGGCGTGCCGTCGACCAGCCCGCGGTGCCCGAAGGTGTCCACATGGCTGCGCAGCACGCGCTCGCCCAGACCGCGCGAACCGGTGTGCACCAGCAGCAGCAAACGTTTCGCCTCGATGCCCAGCGCGGACAGCGCGTCCGCGTCGAACACCGTGTCCACCTGCTGGAACTCCGCAAAGTGGTTGCCACCGCCGATGGTGCCCAGCGACGCATCGTGCGCGCCGGGCATCACACCGTGCGCCGCCATCGCCTGCGCACGCAGCGCCTCGTCTTCCATCGCGCCGTCGATGTTGCCCACGCGGCGGTCCAGCTTGTCGAGGCTGACCGAAGCCGCCTTCAGATCGGTCTGCCACAGCGCCATGCCGCAGCCGATGTCGTTGCCGACCAGCGCGGGATAGAACCGCCCCACCGAGAAGAAGGCCGCGCCCACCGGGTAGCCCCGACCAGGGTGCAGATCGGGCATGCCGGCGACGCGCTGCATGCCTTCGAGTTGTGACGTGGTGACCAGCTGCGCCAGTGCAGCGTCTTCCATCCACGTCGTGTCGGACGCGACCACGCAGGCGCGGTCCGACAGGGTTCTGACAAAGTTGCCCATGAAAAATCCAGATTCAAAAACGTTGAAACCGGACCGGGACAGACGCGCGCACCACAACCCACCGCGCAACGCGAACGCGTTGCCGGCCAGCCATGGGCGCGGAACAACAGAGAGGGGGGCGTCTTAGACCGACAGCCCCGCCACCGCTGACCCAGCCCACAGGGAGGTCATGTTGTTTTGCATGTGCTTCTCCTGGTGAGTGGTTGAGGGGGTGGGCGCTTGCGCGCACGGTGCATCGGGGACGATGACTGCGCGAAGCGAGGGGCGAACTGTAGCGGTCCTGCGACGAAGCGCGCAAGCGGATCGGACGCAGCTGATGCCTTTTGGCGACACTCTCGTCGATGCAAAGGAAACAACAGAACGTCCTCTTCGTCTGCAGCCGCAACCAGTGGCGCAGCCCCACGGCCGAGCAGGTCTGGCGGCGGCATCCGCAGCTGAATGTGCGCTCGGGCGGCACCAGCCCCAGTGCGCGCCACACGGTTTCGGACGCCGACGTCGAGTGGGCCGACGTGGTGATCGTGATGGAGCACAAGCACAAGTCGCGGCTCGTCGCGGACTTCGGTGACCTTCTGGCTGACAAGCCCGTTCACGTGCTCGACATCCCCGATGAGTACAAGTACATGGACCCCGAGCTGGTCGAGCTGCTGGTGCAGTCGGTCGGCAGCCTTCTGAACATCGAATGACCACACACTCCAAAGCCACCCCCCGCGAATGGTGGGGCCTGGCCGTGATCGCCCTGCCCTGTCTGGTCTATGCCATGGACCTGACGGTGCTGAACCTCGCGGTGCCGGCGCTCAGCCGCGCGCTGGCGCCCAGTGCCTCGCAACTGCTGTGGATCATCGACATCTATGGCTTTCTGGTCGCCGGCTTCCTCATCACCATGGGCACGCTGGGCGACCGCATCGGGCGCCGCCGTCTGCTGCTGATCGGCGCGGCCTTCTTCGCCGCCGCCTCGGTGCTGGCCGCGTTCGCGCGCACGCCCGCCGAGCTGATCGTGCTGCGCGCGCTGCTCGGCATTGCCGGCGCCACGCTGGCGCCGTCCACGCTCTCGCTGATCCGCAACATGTTCCACGACGAGACGCAGCGCCAGTTCGCCATCGGCGTGTGGATCACCGCGTTCTCGGTCGGCAGCGCCATCGGCCCGCTGGTGGGCGGCTGGCTGCTGGAGCACTTCTGGTGGGGCTCGGTGTTCCTGCCCGCCGTGCCGGTGATGGTGTTGCTGCTGGTGCTGGGGCCGCGCCTGCTGCCCGAGTACCGCGACGAGAACGCCGGCCGCATCGACGCCGCCAGCGTGCTGCTCTCGCTGGCGGCTGTGCTCAGCACCATCTACGCCATCAAGGCCATGGCCGAGGCCGGCCCCAGCGCGGCGCGGCTGGCGCTGCTGGCCGCGGGCGTGGCGGTAGGCTGGGTGTTCGTGCGGCGCCAGCGGGTGATCGACTACCCGCTGCTGGAGCTGCGGCTGTTCGCCATCCCGACCTTCCGCACCGCCATCGTGGCCTACGCGCTGTCGTGCCTGGCCATGTTCGGCGTCTACATCTTCATCGCGCAGTACCTGCAGATGGTGCTGATGCTCACGCCGCTGCAGGCCGGCTGGGCCACCGTGCCCTGGGCCGGCGGCTTCGTGTTCGGCTCGATGGTGCTGGCACCCAAGATGGCCGCGCGCGTCGGCCCCGGGCCGGTGATGGTCTGGGGCCTGGCCGCTGCGGCCGTGGGCATGCTGCTGATGGTGGGCGCCGACGGCCCGTGGGCGTTGTGGGTGCTGGTGGCCGGCATGGTCGTGGTCAGCCTGGGCATGGCGCCGGTGTTTGCCGTGGGCACCGAGCAGATCATCACCTCGGCGCCGCCCGAACGCGCGGGTGCGGCCTCGTCCATCGCCGAAACCGCCTCGGAGTTCAGCGGCGCGCTGGGTATCGCGCTGTTCGGCAGCGCGGGCACGCTCATCTACCGCCACCAGCTGGGCGGCGCGGGGTTGGCCGATGTGCCTGCGCAGGCCCAAGGCACGCTTGGTGGCGCCCTGGAAGCCGCGAACCGGATGCCGCCGGAAACGGCTCAGGCGCTGGTGAGCGCCGCTCAGGCCGCCTTCACCGACGCGCTGCAGTTCACGGCGCTGGCCAGCAGCGTGCTGGTGCTGCTCGCCAGCGTGCTGGCGGCGCGCATGCTGCGGCGGCCGTCATAGCCGCTGCGCGGGTCACACCATCGCGTTGACCTGCGTGCCCACCGGGCCGCTGCCCGCCAGCGGCAGGTTGCCGGCCACGGAATTGAGCAGCGAGGCCGCGGCCGACTCCTGCGTCTGCATGGCCTCTTTGAGCACCTCTATCTGCACCTGCTGCTTGGTGGCGCCTTGGCCCATCTGGGCCACGCGGTCCACGACCAGGGCGGGAGAAACGGACATGTCCATGGGGAATCCTTTGAAGCTGTTCAGGAGCTATCGGCTGGTGGGCTGGGTGGCTTGAACCGGCGGCGCTACTGGCCCCTGTGCGCCGCTTGCCTCACTGGTAACAAAAAGAACAAAATGGCCGCAGAGCCATTCCGGCCAGACCACACGCATCGCCCGGGGAGGGAGCGACATGACACCAGAGGCACCGCCGCGCCGGTTTCACATCCGCGTTGACCGCGCACTCACGCACCCGCAAGTGCTCAGCCTGCTGGACGAACACCTGGCCGGCATGCGCGCCGCTTCCCCGCCCGAATGCGTGTTCGCGCTGGACCTGAACGGCCTGCGCCGGCCCGAGATCACCTTCCTCACCGCCTGGCGCCTTCCGCCGGACGCCGCGCCCGGCGCTGACCCCGAAGCCGTGGGCGAACTGGTCGCCATGGGCGCCCTGAAGGAACTGACGCCCACCACCGCCACCGAAGGCGGCCACGGCGAACTCAAGTCCATGCGCACCAGCGCGCGCCACCTACGCCAAGGCGCCGCGCAGGCCATCCTCACCGAGTTGCTGACCCTCGCACGCGAGCGCGGCTACGCGCGCGTCAGCCTGGAAACCGGCAGCACGCCGGCGTTTGAACCGGCGATCGCGATGTACCGGCGGTTCGGGTTTGTGGAATGTGGGCCGTTTGCGGATTACCGGAAGGATCCGTTTAGTCGGTTTATGGACCTTTTAACTTAGCAATCAAACAGCATCTTTAGCCATTCACCACAGACCCCTAGCCCAGAAAAATGAAAAACAACCAAGACCTTCAATACAGTTTTCTAGTCCAAGTACTTGACAATTTAGCTTCAGAAGCTCCAGAAAAATTTTCCAAAAAGTATCCTAAGCAATTAGTTGACGAAACGACAGTCAATCAGGTGCGCGCAAGGGCGTTGATTCACCTATTCCTCAAAGTTAAGTTCGGCATAACAAACTTTGAAGAGCGAGAGCAACAAGTGACTGATGGAAGTTACGATGGCGGAATCGACGGATACCATATAGACAACAACACAAAGAAGGTCTATTTCATACAAAGTAAATTTCGAACAACCGCCTCAAATTTCCACTCCAAGGAAATCGAACTAGAAGAAATTCTATCAATGGATATCGAAAGAATAACTAGCGGATTCGAAAATGACGAAAGCAACAATCCCTACAACGGAAAAATTAAACAACTTCAACGCCAAATACTAGAAATTCCGGACATTGGGCGATACAAGTATCAGATCGTCATTTTGGCCAACCTAAAGAATCCCCAAGAGAGCAAGATTAAGTCACTTTTAGGCGGCCTACCTTTCGAAATTGTAGATTCACAAAAAACCTATTCTGACCTAGTATTTCCAGTACTAAGTGGAACCTACTTTACAGCAAATGAACTAACAATTCCTATTGATCTCTCAAACAAGAACTCCGGCAGCAAAATTAGCTACGAAGCGAAAACAAAATTCGCGGAATGCCAAATCACAGGAATCTTTGTGCCCGCAATAGAAATTGCAAAGATTATGCACAAATACAAGAATGCCATTCTGCAATACAATCCTCGGAGCTACCTTGAACTAGATGGACAAGCTGTCAACAACGCAATTAGAACGACAATACTCGACTCCGAAACCAACGAATTAGCCTTATATAACAATGGCATCACCATGCTATCCGACGACACATCAATCAATGAAAGAATCGGACAAAAAGGGAAAGCTCAGCTTTATGTAAAGAATCCACAAATCATTAACGGCGGCCAAACATCATTTACGCTCAGCAGAATATATAGCGAATCACCAGAAAATGCTCCAGCCGTTTTCGGCGACAAAGAGATCATGCTAAAAGTGATCACCGTCGCAGAATGCTCCCAACAAAACAGAGAAAGACTGATCGATGAAATATCCGTTGCAACCAACAGGCAGACCGTCGTTATAAATGCCGACAGATTTTCTAACGATACATTTCACAAAAATCTACAACAAATCATCTTCTCTCAATATGGCCTACTGTACGAAAGAAAGCGCGGAGAGTTCTCCGACGGTGTAAGAGAACGATATATACATCCCACATCCATAATTGAGCGAAATAGCTTTTGGAGGATTTTTTATGCCGCAAACGGAAAACTCGACATCGCAGTGCAAAAACGCCTCTTTCAAAAGAACAAGTTTAACCCCTCAATATCAAAAGATTCAGCAGCACTAGACAGATGGCGAATTGGTTACGAAATTTTCACACAAATCAACTCGGAGACGCAAAATAGCATTAAATTTGGCTACGCACAATACGCCCAAATCTACGCTTGCATAGAATTATTTCCAGACATTTCAAAAATTGACCAAACACAAATCAAAAACGCATTGCACTCACCCAATGGCCTATGGCAGAACTTCATAGGTCAAGTGAAAAATCGAATTCAAAATAAGCCCGATAGCTTTGGCACTCATGCCTTTAACAAGAAAGGCGTTTTCAATTGGTCAAACTACTACAAGAGCAGAGATTTCATCCGAGATATAAAGCACTTTGTTAATACCCAATACAACAAAGCTGACAATCAAACCGACGATCAATTGAATGAGAAGTCGTTTTTCGATCCAAATTAATCAATACAATCTTGTTGCCAGCCAGATTCCGACTACTTCTGCCGTAACACTGTCTTCAACACCTTCCCATAGTTGTTCTTCGGCAACGCCTCGACAAACTCATACCGCTTGGGCCGCTTGAAGCGGGCGATCTGGTCCAGGCAGAAGGCATCGAGCGCCGTTGCATCCAGCGCCGCCCCCGGCTGCGGCACCACGAAGGCCACCACGATTTCGCCCCACTCGGTATCGGGCGCGCCGACCACCGCCACTTCGGCCACGCCGGGCGCGTTGAGCAGCACCTCTTCCACCTCGCGCGGGTAGATGTTGCTGCCGCCGCTGATGATGAGGTCCTTGCTGCGGTCCTTGAGGGTCAGGAAGCCGTCGGCGTCGAGTGCGCCCATGTCGCCGGTCCACAGCCAGCCGTCTCGGATGGCCTCCTGGGTGGCCTCGGGGTTGCGCCAGTAGCCGGCCATGACGCTGTCGCCGCGGATCAGCACTTCACCCACCCCGCCCACGGGCAGCGCCTGCCCGTCGGGCCCCGCGACGCGGATGCGCACGGGGGTCTGCGCCACGCCGACGGAGGCGATGCGTGCTTCGTGCCGCGGGTGCGCGGTGTCGGCCAGGTGGGCGCGGCTGAGGGCGGTGCCGGTCATGGGGCTTTCGCCCTGGCCGTAGATCTGCACGAAGCGCGGGCCCATGGTGCGCAGCGCGCGGCGGATGTCGGCGGCGTACATGGGCGCGCCGCCGTAGACGATGGTCTTGAAGCTCTGGCCGCACTGTTCGGGCGTGAGGCCCTGCGCCTCGGCCTCGTCGACGATGCGTTTGACGATGGTCGGGGCTGCGAACAGCGAGAGGGGCCCCAGCTGTCTGCCGAGCTCGAACAGTTCGGCCGCGTCGAAGCCGCCCGAAGCGGGCACCACGTGCCGCGCGCCGGCCATGAGGTGCGGGAGGGCGTAGAGGCCGGCCCCGTGCGACATGGGCGCGGCGTAGGCGATGGCGTCCTGCGGGGCGACGTGATCGACGTCGTTGAAGTAGCCCAGCCCCATGGTGAGCAGGTTGCGGTGCGTGATCATCACGCCCTTGGGCCGGCCGGTGGTGCCGCTGGTGTAGAACAGCCAGGCGGTGTCGTCGGGGGCGCGCTCCTCTATATATAGGTGGCCTTCGCCCTTCCCTGGGTCCACGTTGATCCAGGCGTCGCATTCGGCGCTGTCCACGTCCATCACACCGTCCAGCCCCGTGAGTGCCGCCGGGTCGGGCACGATGTCCGAGGTGACGAAGGCCCAGCGCGCCCCGGCGTTCTCCACGATCCACTGCACTTCCTTGAGGTGCAGCTTGGCGTTCACCGGCACCGCCACCAGCCCGGCCCACCAGGCGCTGAACAGCAGTTCCAAGTAGCGCGGGTGATTGCGCATGAACAGCACCACGCGGTCGCCGGGCTGCAGGCCTGCTGCACACAGGTGAGCACCCACTCTCTCAGCACGCATGGCCCACTGTTGGTGGGTGGCCACTGCCTGTGTGCCGTTGAAGATGGCGGGGCGGTCGGGGTGTTCGAGGGATTTGCGCAACAGCAGGTGGGCGAGGTTCATGAGGTCTCCTCTTGTCTCCTTGGTGTACTGGCAAAACGATACAGTGGCTTCATGTCCGAGCCTGTCCCGCCCCTGATTGCCGCGCTGATGCAGCCGGCGCGCTACCCGCACCCGGTCGACCGCGTCGAGCTGGTGCAGACGCACGGCGCCTGGGTGCTGCTGGCGGGCGAATTCGCCTACAAGATCAAGAAGCCGGTGCGTTTCCCGTTCATGGACTTCGGCACCCTGGGCGCGCGGCGCCACGCCTGCGAGACCGAGATCCGGGTGAACAGGCGCTTCCAGCAGCACGACCGGCCGGCCACCCACCTGTACCTGGGCGTGTGGCCCATCGTCGGCACACCCGACAACCCGCACTGGGGCGCGGCGGGCGACGGGCAGCCAGCCATCGAATACGCGGTGCAGATGCGGCGCTTCGACGAAGCGGCGCGGCTGGACCATGTGTGCCGGCGCGGGGAACTGACGGCGGAACACATGGGGGGGCTGGCGCGGCGCATGGCGGCGTTCCAGGCCCGCGCGGCGGTGGCCGGCAAGACCCAGTCCTGGAGCCACGCCACCGCGGCCATGCGCTGGCCGCGCGACAACTTCGGTACCCTGCGCACCCTGCTCAAGGACCCGGCCGACGCGGCGCTGGTGCAGTCGCTCAGCGATTGGACGGAGCAGCGCTTTGTGGCCATCGAACCCCTGCTGTCGCGGCGGCGCCAGAAGGAACGCGTGCGCGAGGGGCACGGCGACCTGCACCTGGCGAACCTGGTGCTGATCGAAGACGAGGTGCTGCCCTTCGACGCCATCGAGTTCAACGACGAGCTGCGCTGGATCGATGTGGCCAACGACATGGCGTTCTGCTGGATGGACCTGCTGGACCACGGCCAGCCGGGGCTGGCGAACGTGCTGCTGAGCGAGTGGACCGACGCCAGCGGCGACGTGTCGGCACACACCGTCTGGGGCTTTTTCGCGAGCTACCGGGCAGCCGTGCGCGCCAAGATCGCAGCGATCCGGGCGGGGCAGCTGGCCGGCTCACCAGAAGCGGATGAGCACCTGGCCGAAGCGCGGCGCTACCTCGCGCTGGCGCAGGACATCGCCCACCCGCCCGCGCCGCAGCTGGTCATCACCCACGGCCTGTCGGGCAGCGGCAAGACCTGGGCCTCGGGCCGCTGGCTGCAGAGCGAGGCGAGTGGCCGCGCGATCCGCCTGCGCTCGGACGTGGAGCGCAAGCGCCTGCACGGGATGAGCGCGCTGGCCACCAGCGGCTCAGGTCTTCACGAGGGCCTGTACCGCAAGGAAGCGAACGAAGAGACCTACGCCTCGCTGCGCGCACGCGCCCGCATGCTGCTGCAGGACGGCTGGTCGGTGGTGGTGGACGCGGCCTTTCTGCGCGAGGCCGAGCGGCGCTCGTTCGCCGAGCTGGCGCAGGCCGAGGGCTGCCCCTTCCACATCCTGGCCTGCGAGGCGCCCGCGGACGAGCTGCGGCGGCGCATCAGCGCGCGCCAGGCCTCTGGCCGGGACGCCTCGGAGGCGACGCTGGCGGTGCTGGAGCAGCAGTTCGGCTGGCTGGAGCCGCTGGACGAGGCCGAGCGGGCGCGTGGCCTGACGGCCTGAGCCCCGCGGGGCGATTCCGTCAGCGCCCGAAGATGCCGCGCAGGATGCTGCCGGCCGCGCCGGGCAGACCGCCCGAGGGCTTTTCTTCCGGTGCCGGCGCGCTGTCGCGGCCGCTGGCCATGCCCGCCATGTCCATGCCGAGCATTGCCATGGTCTGGCTCTTGGCGCGCACGCGCACCGCCCACTCGGGCTGCCAGTTGTTCGGTGCCTTGGGCGGGCGCACCGGGTGGCTGAAGTGGCTCTCGGGGCCGTAGGCAATCATGCGCAGCATGGCGCCGCCCGCCTCGGCCCGGCCGCCGCCGCCCTGCCCGCCCGCGAAGATGCCCTGGGGCACGGCGCACTGCGTGGTTTCGGGCGAGAGCAGCACCTTGTCCTTCACCCACTTGGTGGCCGTGGTCTCGGTGAGGTAATCGAACAGGCCCAGACCCGCGTCGCCGTTGTCGGCGCTGGACCAGAGCACCATGTCATCGCCCGCCATGCCCATGGCGTGCAGGTGGTAGGCGGCCGCGCGCGGCACCGGCTGCCAGGACAGGCGGATGCTCTGCGCCGGGTCGCCCTGCTGCTGCAACTGGATGGCGGGCATCAGGTCCTGCCGCTCGGCCAGGGTGAACTGCATCGACTCGGGCACGCCCTCGCCGCGCACCTGGTGCACGCCCTGCAGAGAGGTGTCGGCCTTGGGGTTCACCGTGTTCTTCTCGTTCGGGTAGAGCGCGTGCTGCGCGCCCACGCGGGCGGCGCGCTCGGGCGCCATGCGGCCGGCCAGCGCACCCGCCCACGCCGCCGGGTTGTTGGAGAGGTTGATGACCTTGGGCTGGCCGGCGCGCACCGCCTCGCCGCAGCCCCAGTAGATGAGGATGCGGCCCTTGATCTCGGGCACCTCGGTCGGGCCGCCCTCGCCCGCTTCCTTGAAGCTGGGGCTGGGCGGCACGAGCGGCAGCGACTCGCCCATGCCCATGGTCAGCGGCACGAAGAGCGCGGCCTCGGTGCCGGGTTTGCGCGGGTTGTAGAGCGCCACGTCGATCACGCGGCTGGGCGGGAAGGCGCCGGTCAGGCCCGGCTGGCTGCCCTGCTGGATGAAGCGGCCGCTGGCGTGGCCATAGACGTGCGAGCCGCCACCGCCCTTGCCGCCACCGAACAGCCCGCTGATGACGCCGCCCACGCCGCCCTGCATGAACTCGGGCATGCCGGTCATGGTGGAGGTGGACAGGTCGATCCAGAGCTGGGTGGGTGCGGTCTGGGCCTGTGCCGCCAGCGGTGCGCACGCCAGCGCGGCGACCGCCGCCAGGGGTTGAAGGGATTGGACAAGCTGCTTCGAAAAACGCTGCACCATGGGGTTCCTCCGTTGCGGACGACGGCCTGCAAAACCATGATACGCCGCGCCCCTGGCGCTTCCAAGACGGCGTCGGGCACCACATTCCCCCGGGCAAGGCATGCGGCCGCGGTGTCGGCGCTGTCCGACACGGCGGCGCGGGTGCGGCCGACAAGCCGACGCGGCCGGCGACCGGAACATCCGGTCACCTGCGACCTCCGGACCCTTGCCATGAACATTCCCCCCACGGTCATTTCCACCACACCGGCCCCCACCCAGCCGGTGATGCCCGGCGTGCAGCGCTTCGTGCTCTGCGGCGCGGCGCTGGCGCTCGGCATCCTGGGCCTGCACTTCGGCAAGGCGCTGCTGATTCCGCTGGCGCTGGCGGCGCTGCTGGCGTTCGCGCTCGACCCGGCGGTGAACTGGCTGCAGCGCCTCCGGCTGCCGCGGGGTCTGGCGGTTGGGGTGGTGATGACGATGGCTGTGGCCGGGCTGCTGGGCGCAACGGCCGTGGCGACCGTGCAGGTGGGCGAACTCGGGCAGGAGCTGCCCACCCACCGCCAGAACATCCAGAAGAAACTGCGCGAGCTGCGGCCGGCGCTGACGCCCTCGGGCACCACGCGGGAGGTGACGCGGCTGATGGACATGGTGGCGCGCGAGGTCGAGACCACCACGCGCGCGTTCGAGCCCCCGGGCACCGCAGCGCCCAAGGTGCAACAGGTGGCGGTGGAAACCCGCAGCAGCAGCGAACGCACCATCGACCTGGTGATGACGGTGGGCGTGCAGCTGGCCACGGTGGCCTTCGTGCTGATCCTGGCGGTGATCATGCTGCTGCAGCGCGCCGAGCTGCGCGACCGCCTGCTGCGGCTGCTGGGCGGCGACACGCCGCGCATGGCCGAGGCGCTGACGGAGTCGGGCCGGCGCGTGAGCCGCTACCTCACCGCGCAGCTGATGGTGAACCTGGGCTATGGCGTGCCCATGGCCCTGGGGCTGTGGTGCATCGGGGTGCCGGGTGCCTGGCTGTGGGGCGGCCTGGCCACGGTGCTGCGCTTCGTGCCCTACCTGGGGCCGGCGCTGGGTGCGGTGTTCCCGCTGGTGCTGGCGTTCGCGGTCGACCCCGGCTGGTCGATGGTGCTGTGGACGCTGGGCCTGATCGCCACGCTGGAGCTGGTCAGCAACAACGTGGTGGAGCCCCTGGCCTACGGAGGCTCCACCGGCGTCTCGCCGCTGGCGGTGCTGCTCTCGGCCGCGTTCTGGGCGCTGCTGTGGGGGCCGGTGGGGCTGGTGCTGGCCACGCCGCTGACGGTGTGTCTGGTGGTGATGGGCCGGCACCTGGCGCCGCTGCGTTTCCTGGACGTGCTGTTCAGCAGCGCACCGCCGCGCCAGGCGGTGTCGGCTCCGTCCTACACGCCGCGCTGACATTGGCCGACACCGGCGCCCGCGACCCGCGCGCACACTGAATCCATCGCAGCCGTGGCGCTGCGGTAACCAACCAGGAGATCGCCATGCTGCATTACGCCGTTGTGTTCTTCGTGATCGCACTGATCGCAGCCGTGCTGGGCTTTGGTGGCATCGCCGCCAGCGCCGCCGGCATCGCGAAGACTCTGTTCTTCGTGTTCCTGATCATGGCCGCGGCCACCTTCGTCTTCGGACTTTTCAAGCGCTGACGGGCGTTCACACCGCCCGGTTTCATTCCCTTCCATCCCCTTCCCTTCAACCACAGGAGATTCCTATGAGCACCAAAGTCAAGACCGCCATGGACAACGCCCAGGACATGATCGAAGCCGGTGTGGACACCGCACAGCAGGCCGTGGCCCGCACGGCCGACCGGGCTGATGAGCTGATGAGCGATTCGCGCCGCGCCGCGGCCGAGGCGGAAGCCAGCATCCAGGCCGGCCTGCGCCAGGTGCGCGACGCCGTGCCGGTGCACCTGAACCGCGCCGCCCACCGCGCCGAAGACCTGGCCCGTGCGGGCATCGACAAGGCGCGCGCCGCCGGCACGGTGGTGGCCAACAAGGCCCACGAGGTGGGTGAGCGCACCACCGACTACGTGCGCCAGGAACCCGCCAAGGCCCTGCTGATGGCCGCCGCCGCGGGCGCCGCGGCCACGCTGCTGGTGACCTGGGCCGCTCGCCGCCGCAGCGAGCGCTACTGACACCGGCCAGGGCCCGCACGGTGATACACCCCGCCTTCATGGCCCTGGCGCGGCAGCCCGGCCTGGTGCTGGAACACGCCGACGCCTATGTGGACCTCGCCTCGGCCGAGCTGGACGAGTGGGGCACGCAGTGGAAGCACCGTGCCGGGCTGAACAGCGCCGCCGCCCTGCTGGCGGTGCTCGCCCTGGGCCTGGCGGGTGTGGCGGGGATCGCCGCGGCCGTGGTGCCGCTGCAGGCCATGCCCATGCCCTGGCTGCTGGTGGTCATCCCCGCGGTGCCGCTGCTGCTGGCGGCCCTGCTCGCCTGGCGAGCGCACCGCCTGGAAAAGTCGCCACCCTTCGCCGCCCTGCGCCAGCAAATGGCGCAGGACCTGGCGACGCTGCGCATCCTGGACGAAGAATGAACCCGCAACCCCCTTCGCCCGAACGCCCGCCGACGGCCGCCCAGCGCAAGGCGCTGGCGCTGGCGCGTCTGGACGCCTCGCGCACGCAGCTGATCCAGCGGCTGTACCCGGCGCCGTCGGACCGTGGCGCTCACGCAGCCGCCGGTGATGCGGGTGCCGTGGGCCTGGTGGCTTCTCTGATGAATGTCCTGATGGCCCGCGCCCAGCGCGACGGCCTGCCCCGGGCCGCCTGGCGCACCGCGCGTGCGCTGGCGCGCCGCTGGTGGACGCGCCAGCCCTGGCACGCGTCGGTGGAGCTGGTGGCGGGCACCCTGGCCGACGAGGTGAAGCCGGTGGTGCGCCGGCACCCCTGGGCCAGTCTGGCGGCGGCTGCCGCCGTGGGCGGCGCCTTGATGATGGCCCGGCCCTGGGTGGCGCACTCGCTGCGCCGCCAGACCCGCGACCTGCCCCACCGCGTGGGCCGCATGCTGTGGCAACAGCTGGCGCAGGCGCCGGTGCAGCTGGCCCTGCTGGGGGCGCTCACGGCCTGGCTCAAAGACAGGGGCCAGGACCGGAGCCCGCCCCCATCACCCGCACCACCCCCACCGCACGCCGACGGCCCCTGAGGCCGGCCGGCGCCAGCGGGCTCACTGGATCAGGCCGTTGGTCATCGCGTAGTAGGTGAGTTCGCTGTTGCTGGAGAGCTTGAGTTTTTCCAGCACACGGGTGCGGTAGGTGCTCACCGTCTTCACGCTCAGGAACATCGCCTCGGCCATGGCGCCGATGGTCTCGCCCTTGGCAAGCCGCAGGAACACCTGCAGCTCGCGCTCGGACAGCAGCTCGTGCGGCGGCCGGTCCAGGCCGCCGGCCACACCTTCGGCCAGCAGCGTGGCCACCGCCTGGCTGATGTACTTGCGGCCCATGGACACGGTGCGGATGGCCAGCACGATCTCGTCCGGCTCGCACTCTTTGTTCAGGTAGCCGCTGGCGCCCACGCGCAGCAGGTTGGTGGCGTAGTGCGCCTCGGGGAAGCCGCTGAGGATGAGCACGGCCAGGTCGGGGAAGCGGGTCTTGATGGCCTTGAGTGCATCCACACCGCTCTGGTCGGGCATGGAAATGTCCAGCAGCAGCACGTCCACCTCGCCAGAACGGGCCAGCTCCAGCGCCTCGGCGCCGTTGGTGGCTTCGCCCGTGACGCGCAGGTCCACGTGGTCGGCCAGGTACTGCCGCAGCCCGGCCCTCACCACCGCGTGGTCGTCGACGATGCCAATCCGGATCATGCGTTCTCCTTGTGTCCTGGGGTCTCTCGTGCGTGCCGCCCGCAGGCGGCTCGACCAATGTAGCGCGGGGTCGCAGCCCTGTCCGTCAGACAGTTCCTACACCCCTCCGACAGCCGGGCGGGGCGATGTCCTACAGCGGCACAGGGGCCCGACCGACAGTCCGCGGGCGCTGCGTTTTCTACAGTGACCACACAGCGCGGCGAGTCCTTCGCCCTGGCTGTTCCGGGTCGGTCCACGCAGAGGCCCGGCCTTCCGCCAACCCATTCAAGGAGCACGAGATGAAACTTTCCAACCGAGCACAAGTGGTCATCGCCACCACCGCCGTCCTGCTGTCGCTGACCGCCTGCGGCCAACAGGAAGACGCCACGGTCGGCCAGAAGATCGACGGCGCCATCAACAGCACCGAGCAGGCCGCGCAGCAGGCCAAGCAGGACATGGAGAGCACTGCTGCAGACATCAAGCGCGAAGGTGAACAGGCCGTCCAGTCCGTGGCCACCACGGCGACGGACATGACCATCACCACCAAGGTCAAGGCGGCGCTGGCCGCGGACGACCAGCTCAGCGCCCTCAAGATCGAGGTCGACACCGTGCAGGGCGTGGTGTCGCTGACCGGCCCGGCGCCCACCGCCGAAGCCGCCGACCGCGCCACCACGCTGGCCAAGGCCGTCGAAGGCGTGACCGATGTCCAGAACAAGCTGGTGGTGGGCGGCCAGGGCTGACCCTGAGCCCACCACCGATCACCCCAACACCCAGGAGATCCACATGTTCAAGACCATCGCCCTCGCCTCGGCCCTCGCGCTGGGCACCGTCACCATCACCGGCTGTGCCGTGGCGCGCGACCAGCAGACCGTGGGGTCCTACATCGACGACACCACCATCACCACCCAGGTCAAGGCACGCTTCGCCGAAGACCCGACCGTCAGCGCCATGTCCATCAAGGTGGAAACGCTCAAGGGCGTGGTGCAGCTCTCGGGCTTCGCCAAGAACAGCGCCGAGCGCGACCAGGCCGAAACCATCGCGGCCAACGTGAAAGGTGTCTCGCGTGTGACCAACGACATCATCGTGAAATAAAGTGTGTCAGACACGTCCTACAGCGGTGGCCACGCACAGTGGCTATCGTTGCAGGACTTTCCAGGCCCGTGTTCCATGCCGACCCTCAGCGCATTCATCGTCGAAGACAACCCCACCATCCTCAGCAACCTGGTCGCGACCCTGGAGGAACTGACCAGCGTCCGGATCGTGGGGTCTGCGCCGTCCGAGGAGGCCGCGGTGCGCGGGCTGCACGAACATGCCACCGACCTGGACCTGGTGATCGTGGACATCTTCCTGGCCGCCGGCAGCGGCCTGGGTGTGCTGGAGGCGGCGCAGGGCATGCAGATGCGCGCCCAGCGCGTGGTGCTCTCCAACTTCGCCACCCCCGAGGTGCGGCGGCGCTGTCTGGCGCTGGGCGCGGCCGAGGTGTTCGACAAGTCCCGCGACCTGGACGCCCTGATCGACTATTGCGACAAGCTGGCCGAGGTCTGAGACTGCCGCATGCCCCCGCCCCCCAGCCTCACACCCGACACCGAGCGCGTGCACCGCATCCGCAACCGTTTTGAAGTGGCCGCCCGTGGCCGCTACACCATGCCCATCGTGATCGCCCTGGGGGTGTTCGGCATGGTGGTCAACGAGAGCGCCTACCAGCACTCCGAAGCCACGCTGGACAACGGCATCGCGCTCACCGACGCCCGGGTGAAGTCGGCCGAGACGCTGCAGCGGCTCACCGAGGTGGGCCTGTATGCACGCTCCTACATCCTCACCGCCAGCCCCCAGGAGGCGGCCCGCTACCGCGCGGCGGTGGAGGAGCTGCACGTGGTCAAGGACAGCGCCTTCGCCCTGCTCACTCGGGAAGTGCCGGAGGAAACGGTGTCGGTGGAGCCGATCGAGCGCCTGATCGACGAACACGTCCGCACCACCGATTCCTGGATGGACATGGTGGCGCGCGGCGAGCGCGCCCCGGCCATCGCCGCCGCCGCCAGCAGCGCCAGCCTGGAGCGGCGCAACGCCCTGCGCCAGGCCTTTGCCGAGGTGCTGGAACAGACGGCTGCCGTGCAGCAGACGGCGCGCGTCAACCTGTACGACGCGCTGATGATCAACCGCGTGGCGGTGCACCTGCTGGCGCTGGCCACCATGCTCGGCCTGTTCCTGTTCCAGCGTCAGCTGCACCGGGGCGACCGGCAGATGCTCGAAGAAGGACAGCGTCTGGCGGCCCGGGTGAAGGAACGCACCGCCGAGCTGACCGAAATGGCCACCCACCTGGTCAACGCCCGGGAGGACGAGCGCGCCCACATCGCCCGCGAACTGCACGACGAGATGGGCGGGCTGCTGACGTCGATGAAGCTGGACTTCGCCCGTCTGCGCCGCCAGCCCGACCTCCCACCCAAGACGGTCGAGCGCATCCAGGCGATCGAGGCCCGGCTGGGCGAGGGCATCGCCCTCAAGCGCCGCATCATCGAGGACCTGCACCCGTCCGCGCTGACGCAGCTGGGCCTGGTGCAGGCGCTGGAGATCCTGTGCCGCGAGATGGGCGAGCGGCTGGACAAGCCGGTGCACGCCGAGCTGCAGGACGTGGCCCTGGACAAGCCGGCGCAGCTCGCGCTCTACCGCATCGCGCAGGAGTCGCTGACCAACATCGGCAAGTACGCCGGCTGCACCGAGGCCCGGGTGCGCCTGCAGGCCGATGGCGCCACGGTGCGGCTGAGCGTGCACGACAACGGCAAGGGCTTCGACCCGCAGCGCGTGCCGCACGGCCGCCACGGGCTGCTGGGCATGCGCGTGCGGGTGGAATCGCACGGCGGCGAGCTGCGGGTGGACAGCGCGCCAGGCGCGGGCACCACCATCGTCGCCACGCTGCCGTCCAGGCCGGCGCAAGGCTGAGCCGGCCCGGCTGCGCAGCAAATTTCAAAACCGAAAAGCGGTTTTCAATGTGCGGCGGCGGGCTGCGCCGCTACGATCCGGTGCATTCAAGCCCACCCCGGAGACAACCCATGCCCGTGATCACCAACATCGAAGACCTGCGCGTACTGGCCGAAAAGCGCGTGCCGCGCATGTTCTACGACTACGCCGATTCCGGCTCGTGGACCGAGGGTACCTACCGCGCCAACAGCGACGACTTCCAGAAGATCAAGCTGCGCCAGCGCGTGGCGGTGAACATGGAGAACCGCACCACCGCCACCAAGATGGTGGGCCAGGACGTGAAGATGCCGGTGTGCATCGCGCCCGTGGGCCTGACCGGCATGCAGAGCGCGGATGGCGAGATCAAGGCGGCCAAGGCGGCCGAGCGCTTCGGCATTCCGTTCACGCTGTCCACCATGAGCATCTGCTCCATCGAAGACATTGCGGCCAACACCACGGCGCCGTTCTGGTTCCAGCTCTACATGATGCGCGACCGCGAGGCGATGGCCCGCATGATCCAGCGCTGCAAGGTGGCCAAGTGCAGCGCGCTGGTGCTGACGCTGGACCTGCAGGTGATCGGCCAGCGCCACAAGGACCTGAAGAACGGCCTGACCGCGCCGCCCCGCCCCACCATCGCCAACATCATCAACCTGATGACCAAGCCGCGCTGGTGTCTCGGCATGGCGGGCACGAAGCGCCACAGCTTCGGCAACCTGGTGGGCCACGTGAAGGCAGTGACCAACATGAAGTCGCTGGCCTCGTGGACCAACGAGCAGTTCGACCCGACGCTGTCGTGGGAAGACGTGGCATGGGTCAAACAGCAGTGGGGCGGCAAGCTGATCCTCAAGGGCATCATGGACGTGGAAGACGCGAAGCTGGCGGTGCAGAGCGGCGCCGACGCCATCGTGGTGAGCAACCACGGCGGCCGCCAGCTCGACGGCGCGCCCAGCAGCATCGAGGCGCTGCCGGCCATCGTGGCGGCCGTGGGTGACCGGATCGAGGTCTGGATGGACGGCGGCATTCGCAGCGGGCAGGACGTGCTCAAGGCCTGGGCGCTTGGCGCACGCGGCACCATGATCGGCCGCGCCATGGTCTATGGCCTGGGCGCGATGGGTGAAGAAGGCGTGCTCAAGGCGCTGCAGATCATCCACAAGGAGCTGGACATCACCATGGCCTTCTGCGGCCACACCAACATCCAGAACGTCGACAAATCCATCCTGCTGCCGGGCACCTACCCGACAGCCTGAGCGGTTTCAGGTCAGCGCGTCGAGGACTCGTTTCAGAGCCCACCACAGGGTGGCCATGTCGTGGGCCCGGTCGCCGGTGCGCGCCTCGACCCAGCGCAGGCCGCGCGCTTCGGTGGTGCTGCGCAGCGAGTCGCTGAACCAGCTGTCGGCCCCCAGGCCCACGATGACCGGCTGGTGGGCCACGTGCTGGGAGGCGGTCAGCAACCGGTCCAGCAGGTGTTCGTTGCGCTCGGGGTCGGTGTCCAGCACGATGACAAGGGCCGCGTAGTCGGGCAGGAAGGCGTGCGTCATGCCCATCGCCAGCCCCTTGCGGGCGTTGGCGATCAGCCGCCGCCCGGCCGCGGCCTGTTGCGGCAGGTCGAGGTAGTCGCTTTCCACGTCCAGCGCGTCGCGCGCCGCACCGGCAAAACGCCGATGCACCACCGCCCGCTTTTCGCGGGTGGCCAGCCAGTGCAGCAGGTCGAAGGCGTCGGTGCGGGCGGCCGACATCATCATCACCCGCTGGTAACGGCCCTCGCTCGCGGCGGCCACCTCGACATGGCCCGGCAGCGGTGAACACAGGCTGCGCCAGACGCTGGCCGGCTCGTAGCCCTTGCCCTTCTGGTGGCGCTCGTGCAGCGCCATCACGCGGCGCGCGAACTCGCCGGTGCTCTCGGTGGCCTCGGCGATGGAGCCGATCCAGGGCTTGAACAGCCGCGGCTTGCCCACGCTCTCGTGCACCACCCGCAGACTGCGGTGGCGCGGGTCGAGCGCGACGCGCTCCATCAGTGCCTGGATGCCGTCGGGTGGCCCCTCGATCCACTCGACGAACCAGCCGCAGCGGTGCATCAGCGCGACGCGGATGTTGTGCTCCTGGTTGTTGACCACCGCGTGCTCGCGGATGCGGCGCATCTCGTCGAGCACCGGGCCGTCGACCTGGCAGATGCTGGCGTAGATCAGCCGGCCCAGGTCCTGGCGCGACAGCTCACTGCCGCTGTAGGGCCAGTCGGTGTTGTCGGGGTCCTGGGGCAGGGAGCTCATGAGAAATTGTCCCCTGTAACCAGCGGACGATCACGCACCACCTGTGCAGGATGTCATGCCTGCAGGGGTTTTGACGCAGCGGCGGCGGGCGCCACCCCGCAATCAGAGGCTGGCGGGCTGGGTCTCGGCCAGCCAGGGCGACAGCGCCACCGGGGCGTCCGGCCGCGGCACCCAGTTGCGTCGCAGCGCCCGTTCGGGCTCGTCGTGCGCGCGCAGGGCCAGCTGTTCGGCCAGGTTGATGATGCGGACCGAGGCCGATTCTTCGGTGCCGGCCGGCACGTCGACCACGCCGATGGCCACCTCGGGCTGGAACGGCAGCGACAGCGGATCGGGCCCGACGCTGACCGACATGCGCAGTTCGCGCAGCACGCGTTCGGTCACCAGCTCGGCGCGCGTCGGGTCCTGCACGGCCGAGATGGCCAGCACGAAGCAGCGCTGGTGGTACAGGCCCACGACGTTGCGGAAGCCCACCAACTGGCGGATGCGCGCGGACAGCGCCACGAGGATTTCCCCCTCCGGGTTCATGACCGGCGACTCGCGGTAGGCGTACAGGTTGGACACCGACACCGCGGCCACGAGACAGGGCCGGCCCATGCGCTGGCTGCGCCAGAGCGCGTCCTCTACCCGGGCCACCAGATGGGCACCGCCCGGCAGGGCGGCCGAGGCCATCGCGGGCACCTGGCCGGCGGCCTGGCGCCGGAGCTGCCGGAAGTGGCGGCTGCGCATGCGCACCAGCACCACCACGGTGGTGAAGTAACCGACAGTGGCCAACGCGGTGAGCGCCCAGTAGGCGTTGCCCATGTCCATGCCCAGGCCCTTGGCATAGAGCCCGGCGGTCATCTGGGCCAGGCAGAGGCAGGCCAGCACCATCCAGCGCGAGAGCTGGTCGCCCAGCGTCACGCTGCGCACGGCGATCAGCACCCCCATGAGCACCGCCAGGCTGTTGACCGCACCCGTCAGCAACAGCACGGTGTCGGCCGGCACACCCGCCACCACCAGGCCCAGCAGCACGAGGGTGCCGGTGATCAGCACCGACGCACCCGGCCCCATGATGCGGCGCACCAGCAGGTCTTCGCGGCGCAGGCCCGACCACAGCCCGAGGTAGGTCATCGCCAGCGCGCCACACAAGGGACCAATCGTGGCCTTCAGCGGCAGCCAGTCGATGTGGTTCCAGGCGGGCCACAGCGCCTCGGGCAGGCCCGACATCAGGATGCAGGCGCCGCCCGTGAGCACCAGACTCAGCCACGAGCGGGCCGACGGAACGCTGGGCCGGGTGGCCACGTCGAGTGTGGCCGCCATGGCCAGCGTCAGCAGGACACCCGCCATGGCAGACCAGATCGCCACTTCTAGAACTTGCATGGCTGGCAGTGAAGGAGGAAGGACTACCGCTTCTGTAGCAACGGATGCGCACGCCGCAGGCGGTGGACGGCGTTCAGACTGCGGCGCAGTGTACCGCCGGCAGTGTCTGGCCGTGCCCGCAGCCCCCCGTCCCCTCGCGGGCATACTTCCGGCATGAACGATCCGCACACTGTCCAGACCGACACCCCCCGCTCCCCCGCCAGCCGCCGCGTCTCGCCGTGGTGGCGCGCGCTGGCCATCGTCCTGCTGCTGGCGCTGATGCTGGGCTGGGCCGCCAGCGCCAGCCTCTACGAGCAGCTCAAGGCGCAGGTGGGCCACCTGCAGGACAAGGTGGCCAACGTGCCGCAGATCCGCCACATCGCGGTGCTGCTGGACGACAAGGGCGCCGCAGCCATGCTGGTGACCATGGACCCGCAGACCGGTGTGCTGCAGCTGCAGCGCCTGAACGAGGTCAAGGAAGGCCGCGAGGACAGCATGCAGCTGTGGGCGGTGAAGGACGGCCAGCCCCCGCGCTCGCTGGGCGTGATCGAGAGCAAGTTCAAGACCCTGCAGCTGCCCGCGCAGGAGGCGGCGCTGGCCGGCGTGACCGAGCTGGCGATCAGCGTCGAGGACAAGGGCGGTGTGCCCGAGACCCAGGGCCCCCGCCTGCCCTGGCTGTTCAAGGGCGCCCTGGTGCACAAGGCCATATAAGGGCCGCGCTGAGGGGCGGTTTCGGCCGCGCCGCGGCGCTATGCTCGCTGCACCGTGACCGAGCCAGCGCCCCGTCCCCGCCGCATCGCCCACCTCGACATGGACGCGTTCTACGCGTCGGTGGAGCTGCTGCGCTACCCGCAGCTCAAGGGCCTGCCCATGGTGATTGGCGGCGGGCGCCGGCGCGAGGCCGAGATGTTCGAACGCCTGCGCCAGACCTACCCCGAGCGGGAATGGGGACCGGCCACGCTGGACCGCATCCCGGTGGACTTCTTCCCGCGCCTGAAGGACTACACCGGACGCGGCGTGGCCACCACCGCCACCTACGCGGCGCGGCAGTTCGGCGTCGGCTCGGCCATGGGGCTGATGAAGGCGGCCAAGCTGTGCCCCGACGCGATCCTGCTGCCGGTGGACTTCGAGGAGGTCAAGCGCCTCTCGCGCCTGTTCAAGCAGACCATCCTGGAGATCGCGCCGGTGATGCAGGACCGCGGCGTGGACGAGGTCTACATCGACTTCACCGACGTGCCCGGCGGCCAGCGCGAGGGCGGGCGGGTGCTGGCGAGGCTGATCCAGAAATCCATCTTCCAGGCGACCGGCTTGACCTGCTCCATTGGCGTGGCGCCCAACAAGCTGCTGGCCAAGATGGCGAGCGAATTCAACAAGCCCAATGGCATCAGCATCGTGCGGCCGGAAGACCTGGAAAGAATGATCTGGCCCCTGCCCTGCCGCAAGATCAACGGCGTCGGCCCCAAGGCCGACGCGAAGCTGCAGAGCCACGGCATCCACACCATTGGCGAGCTGGCGGCGCGCGAGAAGCACTGGCTTGTCGAGACCTTCGGCAAGAGCTACGGCGCCTGGCTGCACGACGCCGCCTGGGGCCGCGACGACCGGCCGGTGGAAACCGAGAGCGAGCCCGTCAGCATGAGCCGCGAGACCACCTTCGACCGCGACCTGCACGCGGTGCGCGACCGGGCCGAAGCGGGCGCCGTGCTCACCCGGCTGTGCGAGCAGGTGGCGGCCGACCTGCAGCGCAAGGGCTACACCGGCCGCACCATCGGCATCAAGATCACCTTCGACAACTTCGAGAAGGTCACGCGCGACACCACCATAGCCGTGGCCACCGCCGACGCCGCGGTGATCCGCCGGCACGCGGGCCTGTGCCTCAAGCGGGTGGACCTGTCCCGGCGCTTCCGGCTGCTGGGCGTGCGGGTGGGCAAGCTGGTGACGGCCGGGCAGGCCGCGGCCCAGGCGCCATCGGGCGCGCCCGAGCCGGAACCGGTGATCAGCCAGTTGTTCTGAAACCGCCGACTCAGGCGCCGAGGTGGAAGGTCTTGACCACCTCGGTCAGCCGGTGGGTCTGCTGCTGCAGGCTGGCCGCCGCAGCGGCGCTCTGCTCCACCAGAGCCGCGTTCTGCTGGGTGGACTGATCAAGCTGGCTCACCGCATCGCTGACCTGGCCGATGCCACTGGTCTGTTCGATGGTGGACGCGCTGATCTCGCTGATCAGGTCCGACACGCGGCGCACCTGCGAGACGATGTCGTGCATGGCCTCGCCGGCCTGGTTGACCAGGCGCGACCCTGCCTCCACCTTGTCCACGCTGGCTCCGATGAGCGCCTTGATCTCCCGGGCGGCCTCGGCGCTGCGCTGGGCCAGCGTGCGCACCTCGCCGGCCACCACCGCAAATCCACGGCCCTGC
>NZ_BCTF01000034.1 GCF_001571145.1 Hydrogenophaga flava NBRC 102514 | reverse complement strand
ACTGCTGCCTTCTCATCGGTCAGGACCGCAGCGTTGAGGTCAACTTCGACCTTACGGATGGCATCCTTCAGTTGGCCGGAACGGTCGGTGAGCGCCGCCAGGTGCTCATCCAGGCGAGGGCGCGCGCCGCCAACGTGCTCAAGCTCGCCTTCCAGGCTCGATAGCTCGGCCATCAGCGATTGGGCGAAGCCATCCATGCGGGCGTCTTCCTCTTTCAGGAACGGCCATTGCCACACGCCGGTTGACGAACGCGGCAGCGCATTGATGGACTCAAGGCGAGAACGCTGCTCCTGGGCCTCAGTCTGGAAGTCGGACGCGCCTTTGACGTACCTCTGCGCCGATGCAATCTGGTCCAGGACCTGGCGGCGCTCTGTCCGCAGATTTGAACGGCGTGCCTGGAGCTTCGCCATTTCATTCTCGGCCATGAGTGCTACCTGCCCGGGCCGCCAACTAAGGACTTCACGAAGGGACGCGACCAGGTCGCTCTCGGCTCCGTCCGTGCTCGGCCCGGCACGGCCTGGCGTGTTGCTGAAGGGGATACCCACAGCCCGCGCCTCCGCCAGTAGGCCCAAGCCGCGCGTGTCCAGCGCATCCTCAGTCTCCTGTGCCAGCTTCAGTTCTCTCTGAGCAATCTTTAGCTCGCGCTGCGTCGCACGTCGGTTCGCCTCAGTCTCCATGTCGCCGACGTTGGAGATGCCGAAGAGGACAGCAAAGGTGTCACGGATGGTCTGGGGAAGGTGTTCCTCTGCCTGTCGGTAGAACAGTAGCTCCTTGCTGGCCACCAAGCCTTGCTTCTGGAAGAGATAGAACGCCGTGTGCTTGACGTTCACCGAGTAGCCTGTGCGACTGCTGCGTTCAGGAACAGGTGTCTTCGTCTCCGGGATGCCCAGCAAAGATGAAAGCAGTTCGTGGACAAGCTCATCGCCACCGTTGTGCTTTAGGGCGTTGAAATCCGGCGTCTGGATCTGCCTGCCACGCATGACCATTGCAAGCGAGCACTGAACCTGACCCGGCTTGGGGTTGGGCTTGGCGACGAACACCTGCTCGTGTGGAAACTGGAAGGTGACCGCGAACCAGGACACCTTTTCGCGGATGAAGCCCTCCGCAATCTTGCATACGTCCTCGCCCATGCAGTACTCGACGATGTCCGAGAGGGACGACTTACCCGTCGAGGCAAGGCCGGTGATGATGTTCAGCCCATCGGGATTGAGGGTGAGGTCGCGCCTACGACCGTCGTGGCTGTAGATATGAATCGAAGCAATTTTCATGGGCGGATGGACAAACTGGCGTAGACCGTCACGCGGTCGTTAATCTGGGCGAAATCGCGACCGAGGACGATTGCGGCGGCGCGGCACCTCTCGGCGTCGTTGGTGTTCAACGGCTGAGGTGACACCCGTCTGGGAGTGAGGCTGATGCAGCCGTCATCACCTACCTTGATGCAGTCCTTGCTTGCGAGCAGTGCGAAGGCCTCTGTGGCGTACTGGACCAGCGACCGTGCCCGCTCAGCGAAGTTGACCAGCAAGTCCGGGCGAAGCGCGAACACACGCAGGACGGATAGCCTCTTGTTCTCCAGAATCTCCTCTCGCGAGGCCTGGTGCAGGCACATCGGCAGAACAAGCAGGGTCAAGGAGTAGGGCATGGGCTTCCTCGCAACGCGTTCGTACTCGCGGATGGCGGCAACCAAGACTACCGCACAGAAAGCCGGGTTGAAGAGGTTACGCTCCTCAAAAGGGCGAGATGACCAGCCCCTCATGCAGGCACCTTGGACGTGGCAGCCTTCAGGCGCTCAAGGAACTGGGGATGCCAGTGCACACGAGGCAGCGGTTTCTCGTCTGCTAGGATGTGAAAGCTGCCGCGGCGAACGAAGTCCTCCGTGACGTCTTTGCGGATTTGTAAGCCCTTGGACTGGTTCTCGGCCCAGTCATATAGCTGGCGACCTGCAGCCTGGAACTCGGCCTCGTTCTGAGGCGCCTTCACCATCGCCCAACCTCTGGCGCGCTTCCATTCTTCGATCAGGCGCAGCTCGAACTTCCGAATCTCGCCGCCTACAAGGGCGTTAACTCGGGTCCAGTGTGCGCGTTGGGAGAACGCGCGGTAGAAGTCCAAGATGGCCATCTCTAGGCTGTCGCTGGACATGCCAATCGCTCGCAGCTGCTCGACGAACTGACGCGTGTCTTTCATTGCGTCGATTTCTTGGTCTGGGTACGCGTCGTCGAAGGTGATTGGCAGACGCTCGTCGTAGTACTCGCTGTTGACCTGCGCGAACTTCGCCCAGACCTCGGCGCCGGTGATGGGCTTGCGCTCGCCCTGAATCAGCTCGATGGCTTCCCTGAGCCACCAACCTTCCATGCGTTCGCGGACATCGACGCGGAATTTCGCCGCCACCGACCGCAGCAGAGGGGCAAAGGCGGCGTCGAGCTCTATGATCCGCAGCGAACTGTCGGCAATCACTATGCGGGCGAGGAAGTCGTCCTGTTGGGCAGAGGTCAACGAGCTGAACGTAGTATCAATCTGCGCACTCAGCGCCGCCCTCGAGCCCTTGAGCTCAGCGACAAGCTGCTTTGCAAAATCCGCTGGCTTGGCATCGGCGCCGGCTAGGAAATACCGAAGCAGTGAGTTTGGACCTACGCGCGCCGTCGTTGCCATGCAATATGAGTGGTCGCAGGCGAGGTTGCCGTCGCGGATGTACCGGTCGAGCCAGATACGGACGGACTTCCAAAAATCGGTCGACAGCGTGCCGACGGTCTCGCCGACCTGCTTGTGCTTCAGCGAAATCAGCGTCTTTTTGCCCTCAACGTCTCTCAGTTCGACGTCGTCGTCGGCCTCGATTAGCAGTGCTTGGCTCTCGTCCTGCTTCATTAGGTGCGCGAGCGCGAAGCGAATCTGATAGACGTAGCCGAGTCCCTGCTCGCCGGCAGCGTACTTGTCTGTTTGCGTTGCCACTTGTCCTCCCTTGCTTGACCTCAACCAGTCACGGGCACCTGATGTCCAAGTCGTAGGTCTTCAGGTCCTGCCGACGCTGGCGCCATAGTCATTGACGCACGTATAACTCAGTGAAATATACAGAGAGTGGAGCCAGGCGTACGCCGAGGCGACGCGCGAGCACGATCGCCGTGTTTTTACAGTGCGTTGAATTGGATGTCTAGGAGGAAGCGGGCGCGCTATGCTGGATCTGCCATTTCCGGCGGCGCCAGCCGCGCTCGGGAGCGGACCAAGGGCATTTGACAGATGCCTGCCGGCGCGACAGCCTGCCCCGTAGCGGACATTGAGGAACTGCCGCTTCCAGCCTTAAACAGTCTTTACCAGACAACGCTATGGGCACCGCGAATCCCTCGATTGAGCCCCTATCAGCAGTCGATACTGGTTATCGACGGACCTTATGATCAACAACTGGTGCCGTCCGCACCGACTGCGTCACGTCTGGCGAAGCCCTCGCATGCCCCATCGCCACGCCTGAACCACGCAGAAACGACATGATCGCCGCGGCCAGTTTCACGTCTTTGATATCGGGCGACTGGGCCAGGGCCTTGCCAATGTGGGCCCACGCGCCCAGCATCGCGGCCCGGGTGTTCCTTGATCGCGGGCTGTGTTTGTCTTCCGGTCGGTCTTTCCTCAAGCGTCCTTCTTCTTTTGCCTTCAGCCGCCATAGCTCTTGCGCATTCCAGGTTCGAAGCCGCGTGGCCTGCCGGGTGGCTTCGGCTTCGACGCCGTAGCCGCGCAGCTGCTCGGCAAAGGTTTCCCGCCAGCGATGCAGGTCCGCCTTGCGCGGATTGAGGCGCCTGCCCGACATCGACTCGGCGCGCACACTCAGGTGCACATGCGGGTTGGCCTGGTGGTCGTGCAGCACCATCACGTACTTGTGGTCGGCCAGCTCGGTCTGTGCGAACGCTCTGGTCGCCTTCTGCACGGTCAGCGGGTCGGTTCCCCGTGGCATGGACAGCATGATGTTGAAGGCCTCACGCCGGAAACCTTCGTCACCAATCAGGCTGCCCCCGTAGCGCCATTCGTCGGCCAGCTCGTGCACCGAGCTCTTGCCCTGCAGGATGTCGCCCTGGTCGGTCTCCATGTCGAGCCGGCCGTTCTTGCTGATGTAGCGGAAGTGGGCGGCAATGGCCAGCATGCCCCGCCCTCCCCCGGTGACCTTGACCATGACCTGGGGCGCCCGCTTCACCACTGTGGCTTCGATGCGCCTGCGGATGGCGTCGGCCCGCTGATGCGTACTGGCATCGCCCAGCCTGGGCAGTGGCCTGGCCTTGACGATGCGGTTGCCCGAATAGAACAAGCGGTCGCCCCACTGGACGAGCACCCCATCGACGTTCGGATTCGGGTTCATGGCGTTCTCCTGGAAGTCACCGGAGAGGCCGGCGTGAGGTCCCCGCAGATGACCTGCGTCGGCTCAGATCAGCCATCAGGGCTGCGGCCTGGCTGAGATGGCGTCGGATGTCCCCGTCGAGCGTCCTGAGCGTGTCGCGGTACACCAGCGCCTGTGGCACGTTGCCCAGGGTGAGGAAGCGCGTGAGCGCGTGGATGTTGCGGCTCAGGCCCGAGAGCTGGGCGTTGGAAGTTGCCAGTACGGCGATGTGTTCGGACCGCCTGCCCGCCATCGTCAGCACTGGCGCTCCGGCCACCAGACCGGCCACGTAGTCGCCGGTGCTCAATTCCGCCCGCCTGGCGGCCACCCGCAGGGCCTGAACGTCCTCGCTATCCATGCGCAGGCACAGCCGCACTCGCTCGCCAGCCCTCCTGGTCAGCAGCGGGTTCCCGTCCCCGGTCTTGGGCACAGCAGGCGTGCCCAGCGCCTGCTCCAAGGCCTTTCGCACGATCTCCGAGGGCGACGTCCCCGTGGCCTGCGCACTCGCCATGAGGGTTGCCTTCAGGCCCTGCAGATCGATGCTGATGCGCTCGCGCAGCTTGCTGTTCATGGCGGTCTCCGGACGGTGAAACACCCCTGGGTGAATGTGTCTGACACCGGCGCCACCGCGCCTATCTCTGCACTCACCCATGGACCCAGTGTTGACCCGTTTCGATGCTCTTGCGTTGCTGGATTTGCCTCCGAATCCAGCAGGCTGGAAGGCCTCCAGCGGGTGGAACATGGACGCACAGACACCGCCGCTGCACAACAACCGCGCAAACAGAACGACAAACCATCTACACGTGAGCCGCCACCGCATCAAAGGAACAGCGAGCGAACGCCAGCTGAACAACTCTTGAGTAGAAACTGCACGATGAAACTGGTTCCAGCCGATCCACCGGGCAGAAGCTCACGCAAGGCCAGGCACTTTGCACAGGACATACGTGAACTTCGCGACCAGGGCTACACCTTCGAGGCGATCCGAATGGCCCTCGCAGCGGTCGGCGTGCACGTGAGCAACGCGACCGTGCAGCGCGAGGTGGCCAGGGCTGTCAAAGGACTTGGCGCAGCCAGCGATGGACGCCCGACCACCGGTCCGGCACCAACACCCGCGGCCTCGTGTATGCGCACCGAAGCAGACCCGCGCAGCGGCCGGGAGATCGCCGAAGCCTTCACCGCCACCCAGAACACCAATCCCCTCTTCCGTTCAAGGAGCCCCGAATGAAGATCGCCGTCATCAACTTCTCGGGCAACGTGGGCAAGTCCACCATTGCCCGGCACCTGCTGTTGCCCCGGATTCCAGGGGCCGACCTCATCCCCATCGAAAGCCTGAACGCCGACGAAGGTCAGGGTCAGGCACTGCGAGGTCGCCAGTTCGGCGAGCTGCAGGAGTACGTGCAGACCGTGGACAACGTGGTGGTGGACATCGGGGCCAGCAACGTGGAGGAGCTGATGGCCCAGATGCAGCGCTACCGCGGCAGCCACGAAGACTTCGATGGGTTTGTGGTGCCCACGGTGCCGGCGCTCAAACAGCAGCAGGACACCATCGCCACGCTGATCGAACTCAGCCGGATCGGTGTTCCGTCGACCCGCCTGAAGCTGGTGTTCAACATGGTCGAGGCCGGCGTCAAGGTAGACCAGGCCTTTGATCCCCTGCTGGCATTCCTCAAGCAGCAGCCGATCACGAAGGTGAACCTCAACTGCAGGCTGGGGGAGAACGAGATCTATGGCCGCATCAAGGGCACGAAGACGGATCTGGCCTCGCTGGCCAGCGACCCGACGGACTACAAGGCCCTGATCGTTCAGGCCAAGGGCGTGAACGAGAAACTGGCGCTTGCTCAGAAACTGGCCACGCGGCGCCTGGCCTGTGGCGTGGTGCCCGAGCTTGATGCCTGCTTCGCAGAGCTGGAGCTGAAATCATGAACCGCATGAGCACGGCCAAGGAGGCGCTGATTGCCGAGGCGCTGGGTGACCTGGATCTGCTACTCAAGCGATTGGAGGCGGTGGTGCCTTTGGTGGATGCGACACGCAAATCGTTGATCAAGTCCACCGAGATGGTGTCCCACGAGATTGCGAGCTTCGCTCCGCACATGAAGCAGTTCACCGACTACGCCAAGGTCCAGACGGCCAAACAGATCGACCGCAGCGTGACGGATGTGACCCAGCGCGCGAAAGAAATGCAAGTTCAGGCGATGCGGGAAGCGGCACTGGACATGTTCAAGAAGGAATTCCATCCAACGGTGAATCAAGTGATCGCTCGGCTGCAGCACCTCGCGCGGCTGGCCCAACCCCGCCCCAACCCCTGGATGCCGTGGGTGACGCACGGCGCGGCGTTCGTGACCGGCGCTGCGCTGACCTGGCTGGTCGTGGTAATGATCTGGGTCCGATGAGCCAGCTGCGGCTTACACGGTGAGTTTCTTTATCTAGTTAGTTGTTGACAAGTAACTAATATTTAAAACAAACTGCATGGATGCTCCCTGAACAACCTTCAACGCTGGAACAAGCTGTGCTCGCACTCGCTGAACGACAGCCCCTGCTGCGCGCGCGCGATCTGACGGCGGAGTCGCTTCCGACTGCCATGCTCAGCCGGCTCGTCGCTGCAGGCAAGCTGGAGCGTGTGGCCCGCGGCATCTACAGCCTGCCCGGACAAGCGCTCAGTGAACACCGCTCCCTCGCCGAAGTGTCCCTGCGCATGCCGCGTGGTGTTGTGTGCCTCCTCTCGGCGCTGCGGGTCCATGGCATCGGCACCCAGGCACCGTTCGAGGTCTGGCTGGCCATCCCGCCTCACACCCCCACACCGCGAACGGACCAGCCAGTGCTGCGCGTGGTGCGCATGTCGGGACGGGCCCTCACGGAAGGCATCGAGCACTTCGAGATTGACGGCGTTCAGGTTCCGGTGTTCAACGCGGCCAAGACCGTGGCCGACTGCTTCAAGTTCCGCAACAAGATTGGTCTGGACGTGGCGCTGGAGGCCCTGCGCGATGGCTGGGCCCAGCGAAAGCTCACGATGGATGCTCTCTGGCACTACGCCGCGGTCAACCGCGTCTCCAATGTGATGCGGCCCTACCTGGAAAGCACCACGGCATGAGCAGGAACCTCGCCGCGTCGATCCGTGCCCGCCTGAAGCAACGGGCCGATGCAACCAAACAGGACTTCAACCTGACGCTCACCCACTACGGATTGGAGCGGCTCCTGTACCGCCTGTCCATCTCATCCCATGTCGGCAACTACCTACTCAAAGGGGCGCTGCTGTTTTCGCTCTGGTACGACCAGCCGCACCGACCGACACGCGATGTGGATCTGCTGGGATTTGGTCCGGACGACATCGGCACCGCCGTGGCGGCTTTCCGCGATATCTGCTCGATAGCAGTGGAAGACGGCATCGTGTTCGACCCCGCATCGGTCAAGGGCTCTGTGATCCGCAAGGACGCCGGCTATGGCGGTGTGCGGATCGACCTGCAGGCGAAGCTGGATGGGGCGCGCATCGTGCTGCAGGTGGACATCGGTTTCGGCGATGCGGTCACACCGGCCCCGGAATCGGTGCGCTACCCGGTGCTGCTCGACGACCTGCCCGTACCCCTGCTGCGCTCGTACCCGAAGTACACCGTGGTGGCCGAGAAGTTCCATGCGGTGTGCCTGCTGGGCATGGCCAACACCCGCATGAAGGACTATTTCGACCTCCGGGTGCTGCTCAGCGAAGGTGGCCTGGACACGGCAGAACTGCGCCGAGCCGTCGAGGCCACGTTCTCACGCCGGCAACTGACCGTGCCCGACACCATCCCCACCGGGTTGAGTGATGCGTTCGCGCAGGACGGGGTGAAACAGGCTCAGTGGGCGGCCTTCCTGAAAAAGAACCGGCTGCAGCCAATGGACTTGATCGAGGTGGTCGGGCTGCTGCGCAACGTGTTTCAGACGCTGCAAAGGCCAGCCTGAACGCGTGGTGGTATTTTTGGTGGTATCTGGAAAAACCGACCGAGGAAAAACCGAGGTTTCATGCGGCCTACAGACCATGATGTGAACGACGCCCTCCCAGAACACGCCCCAAGTGACTTGATCACTTGGGGCTTTTTCGTTTGGGCCTTGAACCACTCGCGCTTCAGGCCACAACAGAACCAGGATGCCGAGCTCTGGGCCGACAGTTGGCTCCTGCTACTTCTTTGGAGGGTGCGGATGGCGATTGAGGGGCTGTGACTTCATCGACTTGGCGTAAGATAAAGTTCGTAATAATTTGAAACCTCGCCATGTATGAGCATGGAGAATTTCATTCTTTGCCTGGTCAACGGGTTCCCTGCAACAGCTCTGATTCTTGGAGATTGCCATGTCTGTTCTGTCCAGCTTTGTGACGACCGCTGTTTTGCTGACAGCCAGCAGTTCCTTGATGGCGCAGTCTGACGCTGCCTACAAGTTGCGGCATGGCGACGCATTGATGGTCTCCGTCTGGAAGGACGAGGCTTTGCGGATGGGCGTGCGCGTGCTGCCCGACGGCAGCATCACTTTTCCGTTGGCGGGGCGCGTTTCGGTGGTGGGCCTGAGCACCCCGGAAGTCGAGGCCAAGGTGGCCGAGAAACTCAAAAAGTACATTCCTGAGCCCGTTGTGACCGTGGCGATTACAGCCACGGACGGCAATCAGGTGTTTGTGCTCGGCAAAGTGGTGCGCCCCGGAGCGGTGACCCTGATGTCATCAGAGACCACCGCGCTGCAAATGCTCAGTCAGGTCGGTGGGCTGGATCGGTTTGCCGACGGCAACTCGATCCGGGTATTGCGCAGTTCTCCGCAGGGCAACCGGGTGCTGCCGGTTCGCTACGACGATCTGGTCAAAGGGAACCAGCTCGACACCAACGTGGTTCTGATGCCCGGCGACACCATTCTGGTTCCATGATCATGAACGCAAGACTCACCACCCCGTTGGCGTTCGTCCTCCAGGCCATCGCCTGGTCTCCTGCCTTGGCGCAAAATTCGCTGACCGTCCCCTTGGAGGCCGTTCGGATCAGCAACCCGGACCTGGCTCCAGAGAGCCGTGGCAGTGTCACTTTGTTCAGACTGCACCCGCAGTACACGCTGCGGACCACCCAAGGGGCCTCAAGCACCGAGCTGTCGCTCGGTGCGCTGGTAGAAAGATCTGGCAACACCGATCTGAGCGCCAATCGCAGCTTGCCCAGCGTCCGCGTGCTCTGGGAGAACGAAAGCCCTGTGGCGGTCTTTGGACTCCGGGCCTCCCTGGAGGAAGCGTCCACCCGCGAAACCGAATTTGCAGATTTTGGCCGGGTGACGCTGGACAGCAAGGAACGTACGGGGGCCGTTGGTGGCACCTGGACCTACAACCTGACGGCTGGAACTGCCCTGGAGGTGGATCTCTCGCATGCCCGCGTCACCTACGACACGCCGCTGCTGGTGAATCACCGGGAGACCAGTGGGTCGATCGCCTATCGCATTTCTGCGAGCTCCAACGCACGGTACTCGCTGACGGCAGGTGCTTCTCGCCTGACCCCCGACGGAGATCGTGTGCGGGAGTCCCGCAGCGAGCTTGGCTTCGGGTACGAAAGAGACCTCAGCGAAGGCCTTGTTCTGAACGCAGCGGCAGGAGCGGTACGCACCAACACCGTGAGAGGCAAGACGGCACCTGTCGGCGCTCTGCGCCTGACCTACACGGGGGAGCGCATCGGCTATGCCGTGGCATGGTCCCGCGAGGTCAGCGCAGACGGGGTGGTGGCGGGATACACGCGCTCACAGGTATTCGACGCCTCTGCCACCTATCCTCTCACCATCAATACATCCTTCTCCCTGGGTCTCAGCCATGCCCAGTCTCTGGACGGAGACCGCGACACTGGGTCCATGGTGTACGCACGGATCCAGTCCGAGATCACCAGGTTCTGGGCCGTTTCCATGAGCCTGGAGCAGCGACGCGCCAGACCCTCTGGCGGCCCCACAGCCAAAGGCCACTCGGTGGCCATTGGGCTGGTGTATTCGCACCCCGACTTCTAACTTCACGATCCCTCATGCCGGCCGACTACCAACTGAGCCTGAACGACTACTTGTCCATCATCCGACGCCGTGCTTGGGTGATTGTCCTGACCTTTGTTGTCGTGATCGGCGCCTCGGTGGTGGTGGCGCTGATGCTGCCGCGCGCCTACCAGGCCAGCGGCACTCTGCTGGTGGAGGGGCCACAGATTGCAGGAGATGTGGTGCAGCCGCCCTCGGGCGGCAACGCTGAACAACGGGTTCAGGCTCTGCGCCAGCGGATCATGACCCGCGAGAGCCTGCTACGCATTGCAGCCGAACATCGTGTTTTTGAGCCGCCTCCAGGCGTCGTGCTAAAGGATACCGACATAGCCACCGCGATGCGCGCGAGCATTGGTGTCAATGTGCAGGTTGGAAACATGCCGGCGTGGGAACGGCCCACCAACAACCTGGCATTCAACGTGTCTTTCCAGCACAGTGAGCCGGAGAAAGCGCTGGAAGTCACCAACGCACTGGTTCAGTTGTTTCTTGAAAGCAGCGTGAGAGAACGGGTCGAGCAGGCTTCAAGAGCCAACGAATTTCTGAGTCAGGAAGCCGATCGCGTCAAGACGCAGCTGGAAAACCTGGAGCAGCGCATCGCTGCCTACAAGCGTTCGCAAGGCGGCGCCTCGGAAGACGGTCAGGTGGTTGCACTGACCAACATTCAGGCGCTCGAAAGTGATTTGCGAGCCGCGGAGCGCGAGCACCGCATGGCGCTGGACGAGTTGCAAACGCTGGAAGTGGAGCTGGCGGGGGCGCGAGCAGGTGTGCTGGCGCCCGGCACAGTCACTCCATCGGGCCCATCTGCCGTAGAACAGGATCTGGAACGCGCCCGAGCAGAGCTGGCCCGCCTGCGGGGCGCTTACACCGATGACCACCCGGATGTGAGGGCGCAGCGGCAGAAGATTGATCTTCTGGAGCGCGCCGTGCGCTCGGAAGTCACCGCCAGCAGCCCGACCCGCGACGCCATCGCTGCACAGGGCAAGCTGGCCGTGTCCCGTCTTGAAGCGCAGAGCCGCACCGCCCGGGCGCGTGCAGACCTGCTGGCAGAGCAACAACGAAGCCTTCGCAGCGCCATTGCCCAGCAAAGAGCGCAGGTGTCACGTGCCCCTCAGGTGGAACGGGACCTGGCTGCCCTCCAAAGAGATTACGAGGCCACCCGGGCCAAGTACGAAGACCTTCGGTCCAAGCAACTTTCCGCTCAGATCGTTCAAAACCTGGAAGGCGGACAGCAAGGCGAGCGCTTCACCCTGCTCGAGCCTCCCTTGCTGCCCGAATACCCGATCAAGCCAGATCGCCGGAAGATCGTCGCATTGGGCTTTTTCCTTGCGCTGGCCGCTGCAGCGGCCGTTGTTGTCGTGCTGGAGTTGATCTTCGCGCGTGTGCGCGGCGTCAACTCGCTCACAGCCCTGACGGGTCAACGCCCCATGGTAGTGGTGCCGTACATCACGACGGCCAATGAAATCCAGTCCACTCAACTGTTGCGAAAGCGGCTTGTAAAGCTCGCCGCAGTCCTCGCCTTGGTTGGAGTTGCAGTGGTCCATTTCCTGGTGATCCCCCTTCAGACCCTATTGATCTCCTTGTTCTCCCATCTGGGTTGAAGGAAAGCTGTCACATGGAACGTATCAAGCTAGCAATCGAGAAGGCGAAGGCCTCCAGGCCGGATCTGTTGTTGCCGGACAGCCGTTCGTCGCACCACGGCGACGCAGGAATGTCCGCCGAGCTCGACTCGCCCGAAAGGGAAGAAGACACGCCCGACGATCTGGGCGCCGTGCAGTATGCGCAGACAGCCGTGGTGTCCTTGGATCCCGCACATCTGGAACGCCATCGAGTCGTCGCACATCAGAAGGCCCACCCCGCAAGCTGGGCGTTCGACGTGTTGCGGACGCAGGTGCTCCAGAAAATGGATGAGTCCGGCTGGCGGACACTGGCGATCACGTCTCCCAGCGTCGAGTCCGGCAAGACGGTGGTTGCCATCAACCTGGCCATCAGCATTGCCCAGCAGACCAACCGCACGGCTCTGCTGGTGGACTTCGACTTGCGCCGTCCCAGCGTTGCCCGCTCCCTGGGACTGAACCGCCCGAAGTCACTCAACGATTTTCTGGACGGGCACGCAAACCTCGCAGAGGCGCTGGTCAACCCCGGTCTTGAGCGTTTTGTTGTGCTGCCGACCAACCAACCGGTCAGTGGTGCGTCGGAGTTGCTCTCATCTGCAAAGGTGGGCAAGTTGATCAAGGATCTGCGCGAGCGCTACAGCGACCGGATCGTGATCTTCGATCTGCCACCGGTTCTGGCGGCAGATGACGTCATGAGCGTGCTTCCTCGTGTTGACTGCGTTCTGATGGTGGTTGGCAGTGGTGTATCCACACAGACGGAAGTCGAGGAAGCCATGAGCCGGCTTTCGAAAGCCAACCTGATGGGTGTCGTTCTGAACAAGGACGAGTCGCCCACCCAGAACGCCTACTACTGATTTCTCACCCCAGAGAGGCAGCGCCTTGGCCACACGCAGCCGATGCGCCACTTGTTTCTTGTGGCCGTCCACCGTGATGGCCGCCTTCGGGCTGTATCACCGCCCCAATCCCGTGAGCACACGACCTCCCTGCTATGGCTGAACATCTGCGTGCGCTGATCGTGTTGATGGCACTCAGCCTGGTGTTCTTCCAGGTGGCCCGAGGCACGGTTTTTCAACTGATTCCAGAGGCGACGTTCAGACGCTGGCGCAATCTCTGGGTGGCAGCCACGCTGGCACTGTTTCTCTCAAACAGTGTGTGGGTTTGCATCCTGGTCACCGGGGCCTTGCTCCTTCTCTACCGGAGGCGCGAAGAACATGTCATGGGGCTGTACTTTGTGCTGCTGTTCGCATCTCCGCCGGTACCGGCGGAAATACCAGGACTGGGCATCATCGACCACCTCTGGGTGCTGGACCATTACAGACTGCTAGGTGTGACTCTGCTGCTGCCGGTGGCGCTCGCGCTCTTGCAACGGACCAGCACACCTCGCCTGGGCAGCTCGCCAGTGGATTGGTGGGTGCTGGGCTACCTCGCTCTCATGTCGTTGCTTGCATTTCGCCCTGGCAATGTCACCAGCGGGCTCCGGACCGTCCTGTCGCTGTGCATTGACATCTTTCTGCCGTACTACGTGGCCAGCAGGAGCATTCGCAACGAAGAGGGACTCCGGCACGCCATGACTGGATTCGTCGTTGCATCAATGATCCTGTCTCTGGTTGCTACCTTCGAAATCCTCCGAAGCTGGAAGCTGTATTCAGCCGTCCTAGGGTCACTGGGCGTGAACGAATGGATGTTCGGTGGCTATCTGATGCGATCAGGACTCTTGCGACCCAACGCGTCTGTGGGCAACTCAATCGTCCTTGGCTATGTACTGGTTGTCGCCCTGGGTTTCATCTTCTATTTGAACAAGGCGATTGCGAAGCCCTCGCAGAGACTTCTTGGCATGTCGGTGTTGGCTGGAGGCATTGTTGCCTCCATATCGCGAGGCCCCTGGGTGGGCGCGTTGCTTCTTGTTCTTGTCTACTTGGCGATGGGCCCGAGAGCCCTCAAGCGACTGGGTGGTCTCTGCCTGGGCATCCTGGCGGCATTCTTGGTTCTGAGCGCCTTGCCCAGTGGCCAGTTGCTGATCGACATGCTGCCTGTGATCGGCACGGCCGATCAGGGCAATGTCGAATACCGGGCCAACCTCCTCACCGCAGCACTGCCGGTCATTGAACGTCACTTCCTGCTGGGTTCGTTCGATTTTCTTCGCGCACCAGAGCTTCAGGTCATGATGCAAGGCGAAGGCATCATTGATGTGGTCAACTCGTATGTGGGTGTTGCGTTGTACTCCGGAATGCTTGGTTTGGTGCTCTTTCTCGGGATTTTCCTGAGCGCACTCAATCAACTTCGCCAGCACACACGAATGGCGCGTCAGATGGCCCCACGGATTGCGGTCATGGGCAGAGCGCTGTTTTCAACGGTAGTAGCCATCATGTTCATCATTTACACGGTAAGCAGCATCATTGCTATCCCGGTGGTGTACTGGTCGCTCATTGGATTGTGCGTGGCATACACCGGTGTGGTCAGAGATCAGGTTCGTGCACCGTCTGCTCCATCACCGGCCATCGGTCCAGCTCTACAACAAAGCTAAGCCTGCAAATTGGGCGGTATATTTGCGCCACTTCGCTGGAGCAAACTGCTCAAGACGTCTGCCCGGGCAAGCAAACTGCCTTCCTCTTTGTTCAAGCGAATGAGCAGATCCCACTGAACCTGATCAAAGAATAGCCTACTGCCTTCCCCACCATCCCTGCTGCCGCCCCAAAGCCAGTACACGCCCTTCGCTCCAATAATAAACCCGAGCAAACACAATGCCTGCAACCACCGCAGCAAACAGGGCTACCCAAGGCATCGGCCCATGAAACAGCCGGGTCACCACCGATTTGACCTGGTAGTGACTGAGATACATGAACATGGAAGCTCCGGCAATTTCACCAATCACCCGTTTGACAGGAGCTGGGACTGAAATTTCGGGCCAAAACAGCAACAGCGAACAGCCTGCACAGATGTAATAAGTTGCTGACGTGATTCCATGGTGCATCACCACAGCGATCGACACGATGATCATGACCATCAGGCGTGTCAGCACATCACGTGCGCCAGCACTGGCGATCAACATGCCGCACGCCACTGTCCACAAATACCAGGTCGGAGTGCGGTGGAAAATGTAGTTCGTGTCCCAGACAAGCTCTGTGAAATAGCTCAACACCATCGCAAAAGCAAGCAGCACCGTGCCGCTGACCAAAGGGCTCCTCCTGAATGCATCCCTCGCCGCCTTGAATGAAAACAACAAGGCAATCAGAAGCAGCAGTTGCATGTATATTTCGGCAAAATAGAAATATGCAACGTGATATTCGCGTGGATCAAACAGGTTCGATATCAGCAGGAGTGGCTTCAATTCTGTCTCGTGCGCCCACAGTTGAAGCGCAGCAACCACCATGACTGTTGGAACAGCAATTCGGACCACCGTGCCCAATATCGTGCTCACCTTGCCGGTTCGGCTGATTTCCGGCCACTGGAAGCGCATCACGCTGTAGCCAGCGAGCAGGAACAAGAAGTAGGCGGCGCCCCAGTTGTTGCTGTAGACGAAGGTATCCAAATGCAAAGCGACGATGCAGATCATGAAGAACGCCCGCGTGAGCGTGGCGGCCTCCAAGCGAACGAAACCGCTTTTTGGTGCAGACTGAACGCTGCTTTGCAATTGCGCGACCGTCAGCGCTTCCCATCCGCTGGGCAGTGGGCCAAACCGGTCCTCGAATCCCATTGAGAACTGGATATAGCCCAGCGAATCGCCACCCAGCGCTTCGAAACTAGCGCCTGCATCAATCTTTCGTCCTGGAAAGAATTGCTGGAAGAAACCCATGACATCCGCAGCCTTTGGCTGCTCGGCAGAGTTTCGAAGGTCTGGTTTTCTTCGAGTGTCCTTGCTCTCAGCAACGAATGCCTCTGTCAACACGCGGCGCAACGGCTTTCCAGTCGCCGTTTGCGGAATGGAGGGCATGACCTTGACGTGCAAGGCATCTCCAACCTCCAGACCGAGCATCTTCAACGCTTCGTTCGAGGCAGTCTGCAATTGAGCGGGATCCATGTCCGCCGATTCCGCCACCACCAGGACGCCCTCACCGCGCATGGCGTCGGGCACCTTGGCCACGACCAGCCGCCCGCTTTGCGGCAGCAGATTGCCGATCTTCTCCTCCAGGAGGTCCGGATTGATCTTCACGCCACCGCTGTTGATCAAATCGTCGGCTCTTCCGTCAAAGAACAGGTAGCCGCCCTTCAAATGCCCCAGATCGCCGGTGACCAGCCAGCCATCTGCGCCCGGCAGCGCCTTCAAATGGTCGCCTTCGATACGCCACTGAGCCACGTGAGGGCCGCGTATCCGGATGCGACCCTCAGGAGAAATGCCCACTTCGGTTTTTCCAACCGCATGCCCCACCGATTCGAGCAAGTCGTCCGAGACGTCCGAAATCTGCAAGAACGTGCTGCGCGAAGCTTCCGTCAATCCATAGTGCTGGATGATTCGCGCATTGGGAAAGAGATCACGAACACCCCGCTTTTCCGCGGCGGTCATGTACTGGGACCCGATCTCCATCCAGCGAAGCTTCTTTCCCGCCGCACCGATGACCTGCGGCTTCTGAAGCAGGATCCGAAGAAGGGTCGGCACCGCCGAAAGCGAATTCACTTCGCCAGCCTCCAGCATGCGCGCCAGTTCCAGAGGATCGAAGCCGCGTGAGGGAATGAAGGATTGCCCACCCACCGCACTGATGACGCGAATGCGCGCCATGCCGAAGCTGTGCGTGACGGGAACCCCGACGTACTCGCGAACCTCCACCGTCAGCTGCATCTGGTCGATGATCCTGTCGGCTGCATCTGCCAGGTTGGCATAGCTGAGAACAATGCCCTTGGGTTTGCCTTCGGTTCCCGATGTGAAGGTCACCTGGGCTGGAAGATCGTCACGGATCAATGCATGCTGCTGCCGGAACCAGCCGCCCCCTGTTTCGGGAACGATGCATTGATCGATCGCGATGCCCACCGGCTCCTTGGCCGATGCTTCATCCTGAAAACTGACCAGTGGCTGGCGCTTCTCGTTCAGCGCAAACACATGCTCTATGAAAGAGAGGGAATTTCGCCGAATCAGACCGGTTGCACGCAACGTTGATATCTGCATTCTCAGTACCTGTGGTTCATTGACACGCAACGCGGAGGAAGCTCGCCGGCAGCATAGCACCGGCACTACGAAACGCTTACAGGCTCCGCAGCGAAGCCATGAGGCGTTGCGCGTCTGCATCAGTTGCCATGTTCTCCAGGCCACATAGGCGGTCACGGCCCGCGAACGACGAGCCCGAGAGAGCCATGGCAGATGCTCCGGATGGCCTCGCGATCAATGCTAGGATCGAACGGAAGTTTTAATACTTCTGAACTCCGGCAAATGCGGAAGGCGTTGCGTATGTCGCCCTCCCGGTCATCGGGAAGTCAATTCACATGCAAGAACACAAGCTGGGCGTGGTTGCGATCGGGCGCAACGAGGGGGAGCGGCTGCGCAGGTGCCTGCTGTCTCTGCTGCCAGCAGTGCCCGCCGTGGTCTACGTCGACTCCGGATCCACCGATGGCTCCAGCCAGATGGCTTCCAAAATGGGTGCGGTGGTCGTTGATCTCGACATGTCGCAACCATTCACCGCTGCGCGAGCAAGAAATACAGGCTTCCGGCAATTGCTTCGACAGTTCCCCGACGTCACCCTTGTCCAGTTCGTGGATGGAGACTGTGAAGTGGTCGCTGGCTGGCTGGAGGCGGCGCACAGTTTCCTGATGGAGCATCCAGCGTATGCCGTGGTGTGCGGCAGACGCCGCGAGCGCCACCCTGAACGCTCCATGTACAACGCAATGTGCGACCGGGAATGGGACACCCCCATCGGCGACACCCAGACCTGTGGTGGTGACGCCATGATGCGGGTCGACGCGCTGAAGGCCGCCTCAGGCTACCGTGACAGCATGATCGCCGGCGAAGAGCCGGAATTGTGCTTTCGTCTGCGTCAGGCAGGCTGGCGCATCCACCGGCTTGACAGAGACATGACGCTGCACGATGCAAACATCACGCACTTGCGGCAATGGTGGGTGCGCACGGTGCGATCAGGACATGCGTTCGCCGAAGGGGCATGGTTACACGGATCGTCACCCGAACGATTCTGGGTGCGGGAGGCCCGCCGCGCCTGGCTCTGGGGGGTGTTGTTGCCGATGTCAACCGTCTTGGCCGTGCTCCTGGCTGGTCCCCCTGCTGCACTGCTTGCTGCCCTCTACCCCCTCCAGTGGGTGCGTTTGCTGATTCGAAGCGGCTCTGCCCGCGAAAGCACCTTCATGATTCTGGGCAAATTCGCTGAGGCCTGGGGCGCCATGAAGTTCCACTTGTCGCGCCTTGGGGGGGGCACCCGCCAGATCATCGAATACAAGTAGGTGGACAATACGCAAAGGACCATGCTCCGGCGGTGGAATGGTGCAGACCTTTTGCAAACGGGATGTTGGCCGACAGGCTGAAGTCGCCCTCCTCAACCCTTTCGACTCGGCCCAACCGGAATACCAACCATGAGTGAACATTGCGTCCTGTGCGGGTTGCCCGTCTCGCGAGCACACATGAAGCAAACGCTGGAAGACATTCTTGCGCGCATACGCCAGAAAAAGGGGGCCTGGGTTGTCACACTCAATACAGAAATGCTTGCACGCCTTGCACGCGAACCAAGCTACCACGACCTCCTGTCCCAGGCGGACATCATCACCGCAGACGGCATGCCTCTGGTCTGGGCGTCCCGGTTCAAGGGACCGGATCAAGCCATTCCGGAGCGTACGACGGGCGTGGACCTGGTGGATGCCTACCTCAGGCTTCCCAACATTCCCGCCTACGCGGTGATTGGTGGCGTCGATCCGGCAGCCACACTGGCGCGGTATGGAGAGTCTGCCGTTCGAGCCTGCCAGTATCTGTTTGATGGACGCGTGGATCTGAGTGCTGAGCAGGTTCAACAATTTGCTGATGCACTGCTTGAGAAGCAGGTGAGAATGGCTTTCCTGGCCTTGGGTGGGAAAAAACAGGACCAGCTGGCGTTCATGCTGAAAAAGGCCGTGCCTGGACTGGTTGTTTCGGGCATTGGCGGCAGCTTTGAAATTCTGGGCCCGAAAGGCAGCCGTGCACCCCAATGGATGCAGAACGCTGGGCTGGAGTGGCTGTTCCGGCTGACACGAGAACCCGGTCGCTTGTGGAGGCGCTATCTGGTCTACTACCCGGCCGGCTTGGGTTTGCTGCTAAGGGATTGCTTCAAACCCCAAGCCCAGGCCTCTCGTCACTGACACTGCTCGCGAATCCCCAGAGGAATTCGTTTTCCTTTGGATCAATCTTTCTGAGGCCAATGCAATCACAGCGCAACAACATGGGGCACACGATCATCAGAGTAGACGTTGGTGTATTTGCGCACAACGAGGCCGGAGGAATCACGCGAACACTCCAGGAACTCATGCGCCAGGAAGTGGCTGGTCTGGACGTCCGTGTATTGGTGCTCGCCAATGGATGTACGGACGACACGGCCGAGCTGGCGCGCACATTCGCCCAGTCAGGGACCAACTCCCCGCTTGGCGCAAGAGTCGAAGTGGCCGAGTTGGCGCAAGGCGGGAAGTCCAGAACGTGGAATCGATACGTCCACGAACTGAGTCGGCCAGACGCAGAAGTATTGATCTTCATGGATGCCGATATCGACATACCCGAATCGGACAGCCTGTTGAGATTGGTGAAGGGGCTGACATCCAATCCCGCGCTGCATGCGTTCAACTCGCATCCCATCAAGGACATCGTTTACCGACCTGAGAACCTGGGCTTACTGGACAAGGCCATCGCCATGGGAAGCGAAACGCTGAACGACTGGAAGACAGCCATCTGCGGGTCTTTGTATGCCATGCCATCCGCCAGAGCACGCGTCCTGCACATGCCCGTCGGTCTGGCCGTCGAGGATGGTTTTCTTCGTGCAATGATTCTGACCGATGCCCTGACTGCCGATGAAGACTTTTCAAGAATCGACGGGGGCGATGTCTTTCATGTTTTCGCCTCTGAACGATCAGTCCTTGCATTGATCAAGCACCAGACGCGCATCGTCATCGGGTCGGCCATCAACAACGCGGCATTCACGGCTCTGCGCGCCGTTCCGCTGCCCCAGCGTCGCGCCGCTCTGGCAGCGGCAGCAAGTCAGGACAACTGGCTCTCTGAGGTCATTCGCTCCCAGCTCCCGAAATGGCCGTATGGGTGGATTCCATTGCACTACCTGACAAAACGCATCGGATTCATCGCCCGGCAGCCCAAAAAACTGTTGCATCCACGGCAGATATTCGTCCTCGTCCTGGGCTTTGGATTTGATCTCGTCGTGTACATCAATGCACAAATCAAGATGGCGAAGGGTGTGGGAGCAGGACACTGGTAAACAGCGCAATTTTCAAGGCTTCAGCGTGTACGAAAACTTTTATGGGCTTCGAGAGAAGCCGCTCTCCATCCAGCCTGACCCGGACTTCCTCTACATGGGCAAGCGGCATTCGCTCGCCTACACGATGCTGCAGTACGCGATATACAACCGTGCTGGTTTCACGGTCATCTGTGGCGACATCGGCTGCGGCAAAACGACCTTGATTCGCCGGCTTCTTCGAGAACTCGGGGAGGAAGTGTCAGTGGGGCTGGTTACCAACACCCATCCCGACCTGGCCGACCTGACAGAGTGGATCATGCTGGCCTTTGGCCTCCCCTACGATGGCCTGTCGCCAGTTGCCCGGTACGACGCCTTTCAGCGTTACCTCATCGGTGAGTACGGGAAGAATCGCAGGGTGGTTCTGATCGTTGACGAGGCACAGAACCTGAGCTCGGCAGCGATGGAATCTCTGCGCATGCTCTCCAACATCAATGCAGACAAGGACCAGTTGCTGCAAGTGGTGCTGGTGGGGCAACCCCAGTTGCGCGATTTGCTCAGGCGCCCCGAACTTCAGCAGTTCGCCCAGCGAGTGGCGGCTGATTTTTTCATTTCTCCATTGAACACGGTCGAGGTCGGAGACTACATCGAGCACCGGCTGAAAGTGGCCGGCCGTGACAGGCAATTGTTCACGCCGTACGCAGCGGCCAAGATTGCCAAAGCAACCCACGGCATTCCCCGAAGCATCAACATTCTGTGCGACATGGCCCTGGTGTATGGGTTTGCGTCCGAAGCCAGGCTGATCGACGTGCAGGTGATCGACGAGGTGCTGCGGGACCGCAGCGACTATGGTGTGTTGGGAGACACCAATTTCCACATTGGGCAGGCCAGCAACAGCCAATGGGGTGACAGCAACTTTCCGCCCGCATCAGATCCCCCAAAAGTGTGAGTTGCCTCACATAAAGTAACAAATTGTTGAGTCATAATGGTTTACCCGATGGGAGTAGGACCGGGTGCCATACCTGAGAGATCTGTGTGACCACGCCTTCAGAAGATTCGAACGACATTGCCATTGTCGGCATGGCCGCCCATCTACCAGGCGCAGCCTCCCTGACGGCCTACTGGTCCAACTTGCGGGAGGGGGTAGAGTCCATCCGGCGGCTGAGCGAAAGCGAGTTGTTGGCTGCGGGTGAAAGCCCCGAACGCATGCGGCACCGCAACTATGTGCCAGCCGCAGCACCGCTGGGCGGGTTCGAACAGTTCGACGCGGACTTCTTCGGCTTCAGTCCCAAAGAAGCGGCCATCATGGACCCCCAACACCGCCAGTTTCTGGAGGTGGCCTGGGAGGCGCTGGAAAACGCCGGGCACCCACCCGAGACCTTCTCCGGCCCCATCGCCGTGTATGCAGGCTGTGGCATGGGGAGCTACTTCTACTTCAACATCTGCTCCAACCCCGACCTGGTGGCGAGCACGGGCATGTTCCTGCTGCGCCACACCGGCAACGACAAGGATTTCCTGTCCACCCGGGTGAGCCACATCTTTGACCTCAAGGGTCCCAGCGTCAACATACAGACTGCCTGCTCGACCTCGCTGGTGGCGGTGCACCATGCCTGCCAGTCCCTGTTGCTGGGGGAGTGCGATATGGCCCTGGCAGGCGGGGTCACCATCGAACTTCCCCACGCTCGCGGCTACATCTTTCAAGAGGGCGAAATCCTCTCGCCCGACGGGCACTGTCACGCTTTCGACCACCGTGCCCAGGGCACCGTGTTCGGCTCGGGTGCCGGCGTGGTGGTGTTGCGCCGCCTGGCCGATGCACTCAAGGATGGGGATCACATCTGGGCCGTCGTCAAGGGAACGGCCATCAACAACGACGGCGCGGCCAAAGCCGGTTACCTGGCGCCGAGCGTGGACGGCCAGGCCAAGGCGATCGCTGAAGCGCAGGCCGTGGCCGGCATCAGCGCCGACACCATCGACTACATCGAATGCCACGGCACCGGCACCTACCTGGGCGACCCCATCGAAGTGGCCGCCCTGACCCAGGCGTTCCGGGAGACGACGCAGGACAGCGGCTTCTGCCGCATCGGTTCGGTCAAGACCAACATCGGCCACACCGACACGGCGGCCGGGGTCGCGAGCCTGATCAAGGTCGCGCTGGCACTCAAAAACCGGGAGATCCCGCCGAGCCTGGGCTATGAGAAGCCCAATCCCTCCATCGACTTCGAGTCCAGCCCGTTCCAGGTCAACCATGCGCTGAGTCCTTGGCACTCGCACAAAGGTCCACGCCGCGCCGGGGTGAACTCGCTGGGCGTGGGCGGTACAAATGCCCACGCGGTTGTGGAGGAAGCGCCTGCGCGCGAGCCCTCTCCCCCGTCGGACTGGCCCTTCCAGTTGCTGGTCGTGTCGGGCCGGACGCGGGCCGCGCTGGATGCCAACGCCAAGGCACTGGCGGCCCACCTCAGGGCCCACCCGGAGCAGGCCCTCGCTGACGTGGCGTTCACGCTGAAGGAAGGTCGGCGCGCATTCGAGCACCGGCGTGTGCTCGTGGCCGAGAGCCATGAAGAAGCGGCCGCCCTGCTGGAAGGCAGCGACGCCCGGCGGGTATTCACCCACACCCATCTGGAAGACGATCCGGAGGTCGTGTTCATGTTCCCGGGCGGCGGCGCGCAGTACGCCGGCATGGCTCGAGAGCTGTATGCAACCGAACCTGTCTTCCAGGACTGGATGGACCGCGGACTGGAGATCCTGCAGCGGCAGCTGGACTACGACGTGCGGGCCCTCTGGCTGCCCGACGCCGAGAACCACGCGGCAGCGGTTGAGAAGCTCAAGCAGCCCTCGGTGCAGCTGCCGCTGATCATGATCGTCGAGTACGCGCTGGCGCAGCTCTGGATGTCCTGGGGTGTCAAACCGGCGGCCATGGTCGGGCACAGCATGGGCGAGAACACGGCGGCGTGTCTGGCGGGTGTGATGTCGTTCGAGGACTGCATCGGCCTGGTGCTTCTGCGCGGCCGGCTCTTCGACACGGTGCCGCCGGGAGGGATGCTCAGCGTCCCGCTGGCTGCGGACGAGGTGCGCGGCCTGCTGGGGCCGGAGCTGGACATGGCCAGCGTGAACGCGCCGGAACTGTGCGTGGTCTCGGGCCCGCAGGCCGCGCTGGACGAGCTGGAAGCCCGGCTGCGCGCGCGCGAGGTGGAGCCGCAGCGCATACAGATCGACATTGCTGCGCACTCGCGCATGCTGGAGCCGATCCTGGGCCGTTTCGAGGCCTATCTGCGAAGCATCCGTCTCAACCCGCCCAAGATTCCCATCATCTCCAACCGCGACGGGCAGCCGCTGAGTGCGGCCGACGCGACCGATCCGCTGTACTGGGTTCGGCACCTGCGCAACACGGTGCAGTTCGCCGACTGTCTCGCCACGCTGAAGAAGAGCAGTCAACGGGTGTACCTGGAGGTCGGCCCCGGCAAGGCACTGGGCTCGCTGGCCCAGGCCAACGGGGTCCCCTCCTCCCAAGTGATCAACTCGCTGCGCCATGCGGAGCACGCGGTGCCCGACGACGTGTGGTTCCTGGGCACTCTGGGCCGTCTGTGGGCCAACGGGGTCCGGGTGGACTGGGAGCCCATCTGGGGCGAAGCCCGCCGGCTGCGGGTACCACTGCCCACCTACGCCTTTCAGCGCAAGCCCTACTTCATCGAGCCCGGCAAGGCCCGGACCGCAGCGGAAGAGGCGCCGCAACTGCTGCGCACCGACGACGTCGGTGCATGGGGCTACCAGCCCCGCTGGCGCCCGCGGCAGGCCAATGTCGACATCGACGTGACCCTGGACCTGGGCCAAACGTCTCCTCAAAACTGGCTGGTGTTCGCTGATGAAGCAGGCCTTGCCGACCGGCTCGTGGCCCGCTTGCGAGACGCCTCCCACCGCGTCACGGTAGTTCGAGCTGGTGACCTCTTTGCACGGCTGAATGACACCGAGTACCTGCTGGCGCCGGAACGCGGCCGCGAGGGCTACGACGAACTGCTGCGCGACCTGGTGGCCTCGGGCAACACGCCCCAGCACATCGTGCACGCCTGGCTGGTCACCCAGGAAGAGCGCTTCCGGCCCGGCAGCAGTTTTTTCCACCGCAACATCGAACAGGGCTTCTTCAGCCTGCTGTTCCTGGTCCAGGCGATTGCAGAAGAAAACCTGCCGCGCCCCCAGCACCTGACCGTGCTGAGCTCCGACGCCGTGCGCGTGCGCAACGAAACACTGCGCTACCCGGAGAAGTCGACCCTGATGGGACCGGCCAAGGTCGCCCCGCGGGAATTGCCGGGTCTGACCTGCTCGGTGCTGGACCTGGTGCTGCCCACTGTCGACAAGGGCTGGCGCGCCAAACCCAATGCCCAGGACTGGGCGTCCCTGACCGATCGCGTGCTGGAGGAGCTCTTTGCTGCCCCTGACAACTGCGTGGCGGCGATCCGGTCAGACAAGCGCTTTGAGCTGACGCACGTCCCCCTGCCCCTTCCGCCGTCCGAAGAGCTGGCCGGACTCCCCAAGGGCTGTGTCTGCCTGCTCACCGGTGGCCTGGGTGGTATTGCACTGACGCTGGCCGAGCGACTGGCGCGCGAGAAGCAGGCGCGCCTGGTGCTGCTCGCGCGCCAGCCCCTGCCGCCGACCGACACCTGGGACGCCTGCCTGCGCAACAACGACCCCCTGGACCCGGTGGTCCAGCGCATCACGGCCGTGCGCCGTCTGCAGGGCCTGGGCGCGGAAGTGATGGTCGTGGCGGCAGATGTCTGCAACGTCAAGGACATGCGCGATGCCGCCGAACAGGCGCGGCAGCGCTTCGGCCGCATCGAGGTGGTGATCCATGCTGCGGGCGTCGTGGACGACGGCCCGCTGTTGACCAAGACCTCGGGCGGTGTGGAAGAGGTGTTCGCACCCAAGGTGCACGGGGTGCAGATCCTGCACGACCTGTTCCCGGACGGCAGCATCGACTGGCTGGTGCTGTTCTCGTCGACCAGCACGGTGACGGCACCCGCTGGGCAGGTCGACTACGTGGCGGCCAACGAGTACCTCAATGCCTACGCCGCCAGACGCGCCGGGCAGCGCACCAAGGTGCTGGCCATCGACTGGGGCATCTGGAACGAAGTGGGCATGGCCGCGAAGGCCATGGCCAGCCGCCTGGGCGACGCCGCGCCGCCCCCGCGACATCCCGCCGGCAGTCCCTTGCTGGACGAGGCGACTTTCGACGCAGCCGGGCACCGGCTGTTCACCGCGAGCTGGCAGACCAGCAACCGCTGGATCCTGGATGGCCACCGCACCAAGGCAGGCCAGGCCCTGCTGCCCGGAACGGGTTACCTGGAGCTGGCGGCCCAAGCGCTCCGAGGCAATGGCGAGACCGGCCCGTTCACCATCAAAGACCTGTATTTTTTCCGCCCGCTGGAAGTCAACGACGACCAGACGCGCGAGGTGCGCGTCAAGCTGGCGCGCAGCGACGAGGGCTATGCCCTGGAAGTGCGCAGCGATGTGCAGTACGAAGGGCGCAAGGGCTTCCAGCTCAATGCGCAGGCCACGCTGGTGCCGGGCGCGCTGCCGGCCGCCGCGCGGGTGGACACGGCTGCACTGCAGGCCCGCTGCGCCCGCCAGCGGGACGAAGCCGCGGATGGTCTGAGGTCACCCCAAGAAGAACACCTGAACTTCGGGCCGCGCTGGCGCGTGCTGCGCTCCTCGGCCTATGGTGACAACGAAGGCATCGCGCTGCTGCAGTTGCCGCCTGCGTTTGAGGACGATCTCAGCGCCGGCTACCTGCTGCACCCCGCCCTGCTCGACCTGGCCACCGGCTGGGCCATGCACCTGATCGACGGGTACCGGGCCGACCACCTCTGGGTGCCGGTGTCGTACCAGTCGGTCAAGGTGCACCGCCCCATGCCCGGCACCGTCTGGAGCTGGGCGCGCAATGCCCAGGCCAACCACGCCGACGCGCCCTTTGCCGTGTTCGATGTGACGCTGTGCGACGCCCAGGGCGAGGTCTGCGTCGAGGTGCGCGGCTTCTCCATCAAGCGGCTGCAGGAAGGCGGCTTCTCCGCCTCGAACAGCCGGCTTGATGCGCGCGAAGTGGTGTTCGAGAAGAGTGCCGGAGACAACGCCCAGACCCGGCTGTCTCCCGCGGAAGAGCAACTCCAGCACGCGATGTCGCAAGGCATCCTGCCGCACGAAGGTGCCGATGCCTTTGGCCGCGCGCTGGCCACGGGCCTGCCGCAGGTCATCGTCTCGTCCATGAGCCTGGACGCGCTGGTGCGCAAGGCCAGCGAGGTAGCGCAGGCCGATGTGGCGTCCGGCCAGAAATTCCAGCGCCCCGACCTTGACAGCGACTACGTGGCGCCGAGCAACGATGTGGAACGCACGCTGGTCGGTTTCTGGGAAGAGCTGCTGGGCGTCGATCAGGTGGGCGTGCAGGACAGCTTCTTCGATCTGGGCGGGCATTCGCTGATCGCGGTGCGCCTGTTCGCCATGATCAAGAAGGCGTACCGGGTCGAGTTCCCGATTTCCGTGCTGTTCGAGGCTCCCACCATCGCCCTGTGCGCCGCACTGATCCGCGAGCGCATCGGCGACGCCGGTGGTGCATCGGACGCCCCCGCCGGCGAAGCCAGCGCGGCCACGCCCGCCCGGCGCCGCTTTGTCCACCTGGTGCCGATGCACGACGGCGAAGGCGGCGAACAGACACCGTTCTTCCTGGTGGCTGGCATGTTCGGCAACGTGCTGAACCTGCGGCACCTGGCGCGCCTGCTCGGCACCGAACGGCCCTTCTACGGCCTGCAGGCGCGGGGTCTCTATGGCGACCAGGCACCGCACGAGACCTTTGAAGCGGCGGCGGCAGACTACATCGCCGAGATGCGCCAGGTGCAGCCACGTGGCCCCTACCTTCTGGGCGGCTTCTCGGGCGGTGGCATCACCGCCTACGAGATCGCCCGCCAGCTGGAAGCGGCTGGCGAGCAGGTCCGTCTGCTCGTGCTGCTGGACACACCGCTGCCGGTCAGGCCCCAGATCAACCGCGTGGACAAGTCCATCATCAAGCTGGCGGAGCTGCGCAAGAAGGGCTTGGGCTACCTCTGGACCTGGGCGCGCGGGCGCCTGGACTGGGAACTCAAGCGCCTGCGCAACCGGAATACGGCACCGATCCAGCCCCGCGCGAACCAGCTGAACAACGAGGCCATCCAGGCCGCGTTCCTGGGCGCCCTGCCGCGTTACCGTCTGCAGGTCTGGAACGGCAACGCCGTGCTTTTCCGCCCGCCCCTTGACCTGCGCTGGAAGGTGACAGGTGGGCGCTGGGTCTCGGCCGAACGCGAATATGTCTCCGCCGACAACGACTGGACCCGCTATCTGCCGTCGCTGCGCGTGCTGGAGGTGCCCGGCGATCACGACTCCATGGTGCTGGAACCCAATGTGCGCGTGCTGGCGGGCCTGATGCGGGACTGCATCGAGGCCACCCGACAACCCGAGGCCCGCTCATGAGCCAGGCCACCAAGACCCGCGTGCTGACGATCGTGCTCAACTACCGCACGCCCGAGCTCACGCTGCGGTCGGTGGAGGCCGCGTTGCGCGAGATGGATGGTCTGGAAGGTGGCATCACCGTGGTGGACAACGATTCGGGCGACGGATCGTTCGAGAAGCTCACGCAGGCGGTCCGGGAGCGCGGCTGGAACCGCGTGCGGGTGGTGCAGTCCGGTCGCAATGGCGGCTACGGCGCAGGCAACAACTTCGGAGTCCGCCAGGGCCTGCCCGACGGCTCGTCGCCCGACTACGTCTACATCCTGAACTCCGACGCTTTTCCCGAGCCCGGCGCCATCCGTGTGCTCGCGGAGTATCTGGACGCCCATCCCCATGTGGGCTTTGCCGGCAGCCGCCTGTACGGCGAAGACGGCGCTTTCCACCAGACGGCGTTCCGCTTTCCGACCGTGTTCAGCGAGTTCGAGCACGCGGCGGCCACCGGCCCTATCTCGCGCCTGCTGCGCCGCTACATCGTGGCCCTGCCAGAGTCCGATGAGGTGCAGGTGGTGGACTGGCTGGCAGGGGCCAGCCTCATGGTGCGCCACCGCGTCTTTGAGGAGACCGGCGGGTTCGACGAGCGCTTCTTCCTGTACTTCGAAGAGACCGACCTGAGCCTGCGGGCGCACCGGTCCGGGTGGCGGTCCGTCTACCTCCCGGAAAGCCGCGTGATGCACATCGGCTCGGTGTCCACCGGCATGAAGTCCTGGAAGCGCATCCCCCCGTTCTGGTTCGATTCGCGGCTGTGGTACTTCACCAAGAACCATGGCGTGTTCTACGCGGCCCTGGCCACGCTGGCCCATGTGGCGGGTGCCCTGATCCTCAGAGTCCGCCGACTTTTTCAGAAGAAGCGCTCTGACCAGCCCGAGCGCTTCCTTGGTGACCTGGTGTCGCACGCCCTGCGCTGCGCATGGCACCGGCGGCTGGTTGGCCGCCCCGAAGCGGCTTCCTCCTGATCTTTCCGAACTGACCAATCCCGGAGTCCCCCATGAGCAGTTTTTCCTGTGTGGTGATGGGCAATGAGTCCCTGCTGATCGAATGTGCCGAACAACTTATGCGCGCGGGTGACCGCATCGGCGCGGTGATCACCCGCAACCCCGATATCCGCTCGTGGGCGGCGAACCACAGGCTGCGTGTGGAGGCGCCTGGCGAAGGACTCGCCGAGCGCCTGGCCGACCTGCAGTTCGACTGGTTCTTCAGCATCGCCAACCTGTCGGTCATTCCCCAGCCGGTGCTGGCCAAGGCGACGCGTGGCGCCATCAACTTCCACGATGGTCCCCTGCCCCGCCACGCCGGCCTGAACGCACCGGTCTGGGCCATCCTGGCGCGGGAGCGTCAGCACGGTGTGACCTGGCACATGATCGAAGGCGGCATCGACGAGGGCGACATCGTCAAGCAGCGCCTGTTCGACATGGCGCCCAACGAAACGGCGCTCACGCTGAACACCCGCTGCTACGAAGCAGCCATCGAAAGCTTCTCCGAACTGCTGGCAGATCTGCACGGTGCCGGTCCCCAGCGCCGCCCCCAGGACCTGAGCCAGCGCTCCTACCACGCGCGCCTGGACCGGCCCGCCGCAGCGGCCCGCATCGACCTGTCCCGGCCTGCCGAGGATGTGGTGGCCCTGGTGGCGGCGCTGGACCACGGCAGCTACTGGAACCCGATCAGTTGCCCCAAGCTGGTGGTCGGCGACCGGGTGCTGCTGGTGGCCACGGCGGCGGTCGAGGCCAGCGCTGCAGCGGCTCCGGGCGAGGTGCTCGAAGCCACCATGGGCGGACTGGTGGTGGGCACGGGTTCGGTCCCGGTGCGCCTGGCCGGCCTGCGCGACACCCAGGGCTTCGCCGTGTGCCCGACAACCGTGGCACAGGCGGGCGATCGCCTGCCGCTGCCCGACGCCGCCAGCACGACGGCCCTCACCGATGCCATGGCACGCGTCGTCGCCGGTGAAGCCGCCTGGCGCAAGTGCCTGCAGGCGCCCGAAGGAGTCGATCTGCCGCTGGTGTCCGCATCGACCGCACCCAGCCTCTGGCGCTCGTTGCCGCTGAACGCGCCCGCCAGCCTTGGCGGCGACCGCCTGCTGGCCGCCGCGGCGGCCTGGGTCGCACGCGTCAGCGGCAAGAACCGCTTCGACCTAGCCTACCAGGACGCGAACATCACGCAGGCCCCTGGCTTCCTCTCGACCTGGGTGCCGCTGCGCCTCGACGCCGCAGGGGACACACCGTTCTCGGCGTTCTCGGCCCAGTGCACGGACGCCTTGGCGGCAGCCCGCAAGACACCCGCCTTCGCGCTCGACCTGGTGGCCCGCGACCCGGCGATCAAGTCCCTCACCGTGCCCCAGGTCGGTCTGGCCACAGGTGTCGCCACGGCCGGCATCGACGGCACGGCCCTCACGATCCAGGTCGCCGCACACGGCTGCCTCGCCCTTTGGTACGACGAAACGCGCCTGAGCGCCGAGACCGCGAACACCCTGTGCCAGCGCCTGCAGCGCGTGCTGGACGCTCTGGCCGACGCCAGCGCCCAGGACACCCGGCTGGGCCGGCTTCCCGTCATGAGCGAGGCCGAGCGCGAACAGGTGCTCTATGGCTGGAACGACACCCGCTGCGACTACGAGCGCCAGACCTGCGTGCACCAGTTCTTCGAGCAACAGGTTCTGCGCACGCCCGACGCCACGGCGGTGGTGTTCGAAGGCGAGGCGCTGAGCTATGCACAGCTCAACCGTCGCGCCAACCAGGTGGCCCATCGCCTCATCGCCATGGGCGTGCTGCCCGGCACCCTGGTCGGGCTGTACACGCCCCGCTCGCTGGACCTGCTGGTGGGTGCCCTGGCCATCCAGAAGGCGGGTGGCGGCTACGTGCCGCTGGACCCGGCCTACCCGCCCGACCGCATTGCCCTGTACATCGAGGACAGCGGCGCGCCGGTGATCGTCGCCCAGTCGACGCTGGTGGACAGCCTGCCCGCCCACCAGGCCCAGGTGCTGGTGATCGACCAGGACCCCGCCATCGCCAGCCAGCCCGACACCGATCCGGCCAGCGGCGTGAGCGTGGCCGACATCGCCTACATGATCTACACCTCGGGCTCGACCGGCCGCCCCAAGGGCGTGATGGTCGAACACCGCAACGTGGCCAACTTCTTCCGCGGCATGGACGACCGCATCCGGCACGATCCGCCGGGCGTGTGGCTGGCCGTCACCAGCCTGTCCTTCGACATCTCGGTGCTCGAACTGTTCTACACGCTGGCCCGCGGGTTCAAGCTGGTGCTCAGCAGCGACGAGAACCGCGCGCTGGTGTCGTCCGGGCGCATCGCCAGCGGCCAGAAGATGGACTTCTCCATCTACTACTGGGGCAACGACGACGGCGCCGGCCCCAAGAAGTACGAGCTGCTGCTCGAAGGCGCCAAGTTCGCCGACACGCATGGCTTCTGCGCGGTGTGGACACCTGAGCGCCACTTCCACGCCTTCGGTGGCCCCTACCCCAACCCCTCGGTGACCGGCGCCGCTGTCGCGGCCGTCACCAAGAACATCGGCGTGCGCGCCGGCAGCTGCGTCGTGCCGCTGCACCACCCGGCGCGCATCGCCGAAGAGTGGGCCGTGATCGACAACCTGACCAATGGCCGCGCCGCGCTCGCGGTGGCGTCTGGCTGGCACCCGGACGACTTCGTGCTGCGCCCTGAGAACACGCCACCCGCCAACCGGCAGGCCCTGTTCGATGCCACCGAGCAGATCCGGCGCCTGTGGCGGGGCGAGGCAGTGGACTTCCCCACCAAGGACGGCGGCACGTTCCCGGTCAAGACGCAACCGCGCCCTGTGTCGAAGGAGCTGCCGATCTGGGTCACCACCGCCGGCAACCCCGAGACCTGGCGCGACACCGGCCGGGTGGGTGCCAACGTGCTGACCCACCTGCTGGGTCAGACGATCGACGAGGTGGCCGAGAAGATCGGCCTCTACCACCAGGCGCTGCGCGAGGCCGGCCACGACCCGGCCAAGTTCACGGTGACGCTGATGCTGCACACCTATGTGGCGCGCGACCGCGAGCAGGCCCGCGAAACCGCGCGCGGCCCCATGAAGGACTACCTGCGCAGCGCGGCAGGCCTCATCAAGCAGTACGCCTGGGCCTTCCCCGCCTTCAAGAAACCCAAGGGCGTCACCAACCCGGCCGAAATCGACATCCGCTCCCTCGACGCCGAGGAACTCGAAGGCATCCTGGAATTTGCGTTCCAGCGCTACTTCGAGGACTCCGGCCTGTTCGGCACGGTGGAGGACTGCCTGGACCGCGTGGAGCAGCTCAAGCGCATCGGTGTGCACGAAATCGCCTGCCTGATCGACTACGGCATCCCGTCCGAAAAGGTCATGGAGGGCCTCTACCCGCTGGCGGAGGTGCTGCGCAGGTCCAACGAGGGCGCAGGCCCGGCACCGGACGACTTCTCCATCGCGGCCCAGATCGTCCGACACGGCGTCACCCACCTGCAGTGCACGCCCAGCATGGCGCGCATGATCGCGATGAACGACGAGGCCCGCCTGGCGCTGGGCAAGGTGCAGCACCTGATGATCGGCGGCGAGGCCCTGCCCGGTTCGCTGGTGGCCGAACTGTCCCAGCTCGGTGCAGCCACCATCGAAAACATGTACGGCCCCACCGAGACCACCATCTGGTCGTCCACAGAAACGGCGGGGCCCGGCGAGAGCATCGTCAACATCGGTCGTCCGATTGCCAACACGCAGATGTACGTGCTGGACGAGCACCAGGAACCTGTGCCGGTGGGGGTGCCGGGCGAGCTGTATATCGGTGGCGACGGGGTCACGCGCGGCTACTGGCAGCGCCCCGACCTCACCGCCGAGCGCTTCCCGGCCGACCCGTTCGTGCGTCCGGAGTGCGCCGCCCCCGGCGGTGCCCGCATGTACCGCACGGGTGACCTGGCGCGCTGGCGCGCGGACGGGCGCATCGACTTTCTCGGTCGCGCCGACTTCCAGGTCAAGATCCGTGGCTACCGCATCGAACTCGGTGAGATCGAGGCGGTGCTCGAATCGTCCGATGGCGTGCAGCAGGCCGTGGTGGTGGCCCGCGAAGACCAGCCGGGCGACGTGCGCCTGGTGGCCTACCTGCGCGCCGACACAGGCGTGTCGACCGAGCAGTTGCACGACTGGGCCGCCACCCGGCTGCCCGAGCACATGGTGCCCGCGCACTTCGTGGTGGTCGATGAGTTCCCGCTCACGCCCAACCGCAAGGTGGACCGCAAGGCCCTGCCAGCGCCGTCCCAGACCACCCAGCGCGAGCGCACCGAGGCCTTCGTTGCCCCCGAGAACGAGGTCGAACAGAAGATCGCGGCCATCTGGTCCCGCATCCTGGGCGTGCCACAGATCGGGTCTAAGGACAGCTTCTTCGCCCTGGGCGGTCATTCGCTGCTGGCGGTTCAGGCCCACCGCGAGATCAAGCAGGCACTCAACACCCCCCGCCTGAGCATCACCGACATCTTCCGCTTCCCGACCCTCTCGGCGCTGGCGCAGCACCTGGACGACAAGCCCCGCGACACCGCCGAGACCGCGGCGGAATCCACGGAGCGCGCGCAGATGCGGGCCGACGCAATGTCGCGCCGGCGCGCCATGCGCTCGGGTAGCAAGCTGCCTCAGGACTGATGGACGCCGCTCAATGCCTCCAGCCCCCCTCAGAGCCCCTGCTGCTGCAGCCCTTGCGCCTGCAGCTGGCGCGGGCTCTTGGCGGGGGTATTGGCGTGGCCTGCACAGGTGTTGACGGCGATCCGAACCTGCTCTGGCCCTCCGAACGCACGGCCATCCTGAAAGCTGTGCCGAGCCGGCAGCGCGAATACGCCGCCGGGCGCCAGGCGGCACGCACAGCGATGCAGCAGATCGGATGCGCTCCTGAAGCCATTCCGAGCGCCCCCGACCGCTCACCGGTCTGGCCCGACGGACTTACGGGCTCTATCGCGCACGGCGGGCGGGTGTGCGTGGGGGTGGTCGGCTGGCGGCACGAGGTGCACGCCGTGGGCATCGACATCGAAGAAGACCGGGCCATGGGGCCGGACCTCTGGCCGAGCCTCTGCACCGACGAAGAACTGGCCCTGCTCGATCAGCTGCCACCACACGAGCGGGGGCGGCGGGTGACCCGGCTGTTCTGCGCCAAGGAGGCCTTCTACAAGTGGCAGTACCCGCAGACCGAGCGCCTGCTGGACTTCCTTGATGTGCAGGTGACGTTCTCGGCGGATGCGACCGGTTTTGTGGTGCGCGCCACCTCTGACGGCGCCCCGCTTCCCCGGTGCAGCCGGCAAGGCACCCTGCTCGCGCGCGACGGCCTGGTTCTGGCCTGGCTGCTCGGGCCTGCCTCATGAACGAACGCTGCGCGCCGAAGAGCCATGGAACACCTTGAAAGCACCGACATGAAGACCTCCGGCAGCCGCCTGCTGTTGTACGCACCCGTGCCGCTCTACGCCGGGAAAGACGGATACCTGCTGGAAGACCAGGCCTGCAACGGACTGCGCCTCTGGGCCGAAAACTTCGAACAGGTCACGGTGATGCACCCGCTGGAGCCCGGCACCCCGCCACCGAGCTGGATTCCGGTGCGTTCGTCGGCCGTCGACCTGGAGCGCGTGCACCTCGTCGCCCTGCCATCGGCCTACCGCCCCGACCGCTTCTTCCGCTTCCTGCCTTCGGTGCGCCGCCAGATCGCTCAGCTGATCGACGAAGCGGACTACCTGTCGTTCTCGATTGGCGGGCTCTTTGGCGACTGGGGTTCGGTGGCCGCCCTGGAAGCCCACCGCAAGGGCCGGCGCTTTGCCGTCTGGACCGACCGGGTGGAGTCCGAAGTGGTGCGACACGAGGCCCGCGCGGCCCGCACCCGCAGGGCGCGGCTGAAAGCATCGATCTACCACCGGCCGATGGCCTTGCTGGAGCGGGCCATCATCCGGCGCTCGGCCCTCGGGCTGTTCCATGGTGCCGAAACCTACGCCACCTACGCGCCCTACGCCTCACAGGCTGAAATCGTCCACGACATCCACCTCCGCGAGGAGGACCGCATCCCGCCCGATGCCCTCCGCAACAAGCTGCAGGGTGTCATGGAAGGCCCGCTGCACATCTGCTATCTCGGCCGGGCCGACGTGATGAAGGGTGCCGACGACTGGATCCAGGTGATGGCTTCGCTGAAGGAAGCCGGCGTCGATTTCCGCGCAACCTGGTGGGGGGACGGCGAACGTCTGCCGGAGATGAAGGCGCAGGTGGAGCGGCTGGGACTGACCGGGCAGGTCGCGCTGCCCGGCTTCATCAGGGACCGTGCGGCCATCCTCAAGGTTCTGCGCGAGGCCCAGGTGTTCGTGTTCTGCCACAAGACCCCGGAGTCACCGAGAAACCTGATCGAAGCGCTGGTGTCCGGAACCCCGTTGGTCGGCTACGACAGCCCATTCCCGAAGGACCTGATTTCCGCCCACGGCGGCGGCCTGCTGACCCCCAAGGACGACATCGGCGCACTGGTGTCCGGTCTGGCCGGCCTGGCGCGGGATCGCCAGCGGCTGGCGGATCTGATTGGCCGGGCCGCGCAAGATGGTCACCCCTTCAACGACGTCGCAGTCTTCCGGCACCGCAGTGAGGTGATTCGTGCCCACCTCTGATGTTCAGTACGCGCATCTGCGCGAACTGCTGTGCAAACGTGTGACGGACTACGGAGAGCACGCGGCCTACGTGTTCCTGGGGCACGGTCTGGAAGCCAGCCACACGCTGAGCTACGCCGCGCTTGGCCAGTCGGCCGATGCCATCGCGAAGCGTCTGCGTGCGCGCATCGGGCCCGGAGACCGGGTGTTGCTCGCGTTCGACAACCACCTGGACGCTGTGCAGCTGTTCTGGGGTTGCATCCTGGCCGGTGCCATCCCCGTCCCGGCACCGGCGCCGGACAACAGGAATGGACGTACCAGCGAATCGCGCTTGCTGGGCATTGCCAACGATGCGGACGTGGCGCTGGCCATGACCGATGAAGGACACATCGAAACCGGCCGCACCCAGATTCCCGGGCGGACCTGGTGCACGCTGGGTGCCCTGCTGAACGAGACGCCGCAGAACGACGCGGTGGCGTCAGCGCCCGAAGGCCTGGTCGAGAGCCCGGTGGCGTACCTGCAGTACACATCCGGGTCCACGAGCGCCCCGCGGGGCGTCGAGATCACCCACCACAACGTGATGGCCCAGTGCCGGTCGCTGGTGAGCGGGGCGGACACGCCCTGGATGAAGGCGCTGGTCTGGCTGCCCTGGTTCCACGACTACGGCCTGGTGCACGGGGTGCTCCAGCCGCTGTACTCCGGGGGTACCTCGTTTCTGATGTCGACCGTGCAGTTCCTGCTGCACCCCCTGAAGTGGCTGGATGCCATTGCCATGCATGGCGTCACCCACAGCGGGGCACCCAACTTCGCCTACGCCGCCTGCGTGCAGGCACTGGCCCGCTCGCCCGGATGGAATGCCCGTCTGGACAGCTGGCGATACGCCACCTGTGGCGCGGAACCCGTGCGTGCCACCACGCTGGAAGCGTTCTCGCAGGCCTTCACGCCGTTCGGGTTCCAGCGTACGGCGCTGGCACCTTCCTACGGACTTGCGGAAGCGGTGCTCGCGGTCACCGTGAAGAACGCAACCACACCGCTGCAACAGGTCACGCTGGATGCGCAGGCCATCGAACGCAACGAGGTGCGACCCACCGCCCCTGAAGCGACCGGCACCAGAACGCTGGTGGGTTGCGGACCGGCACTGCCGGGCTTCCAGCTGCGCATCGTCGATCCCGACACCAGGACGCCCTGCGCCCCCGACCGCATCGGTGAGATCTGGGTGGCCGGACCGAGCGTGGGCCGGGGCTACTGGGGACAGCCCGACGCCACCGCCGAGCACTTTGGCGGCACCCTCGCCCCCGAAGTTGCCGACCCCACGCACTACCTGCGCACCGGCGATCTGGGTTTCCTGCACGGCGGCGAGCTGTTCGTCGCCGGCCGGCGCAAGGACCTGATCATCGCGAACGGCCGCAACCTCTACCCCCAGGACCTGGAGCAGACCGCCGAGTCGGCGCACCCCGGCATCCGGGGCGGCGGCGTCATCGCGATTTCGGTGGACAAGGGGGCGCGAGAGGCCGTCGTGATGCTGGTCGAGTGCAGCCGGCGCCCATCGCCGGACGTGGTGCGGCAGCTGGTCGATGCCGTCCACAAACGGGTGGCGGCCGAACACCAGGTCGATCTGCACGACATCGTTCCCCTGCGGACCGGCACCCTGCCCCGAACCTCCAGCGGCAAGCCGCAGCGCAACGCGGCCCGGCGCCTCTACCTGCAAGGGCGGCTGGAGCCGCTGCGCCTTTCAGCGCAGACGTTCTCGCAGACTGCGCCGTCGCCCGACCTCCCCGCCGACGCCGCGCTGCTCGACACCCTGACCCTGCTGTGGTCCGAAATCCTTGGACACGAGGTGATCGACCACGATGCGAACTTCTTCGACCTCGGTGGAGATTCGCTGCTGGCCACACAGCTGGTCTCGCGTCTGCGCACAAGGCTCGGCCTGGACCTGCCCATCAGTGCGGTGTTCGAGACCCCCACGGTGCGCGGACTCGCCGAGAGGCTGGGGCAGCTGTCGGCCGCGCCGAACAGCGCCGTGGCGAGCCCGCCAGTGCCGGCGGCGGCCACACCGGCAGCCGCGCGCGGCCCCGGCAGCCGGCTGGACCTGTCGTTCTCCCAGGAGCGCATGTGGTTCATGCACGAACTGGCGCCACAGAGCAGCGCGTACAACATCCCGCTGGCCATGCGGCTGAAGGGGCCGCTGGAGGTGGCGGCCCTGCAGGCGGCGCTGGATCGCGTGGTCGAACGCCACGAAATCCTCCGCACGCGCTTTGTCAAGACGGCCGACGGCGTGTTTGCCGAGGTGGTGCCGCCCCCGGCCGTGCCCCTTCAGCAGGTGCGGCTGGCCACCGACGGACGCGGTGTGCCCGACGAGCTGTTGCGCCGCCATCTGGCCGATGTCACCTGCCAGCCCTTTGTGCTGGACCAGTGCCCGCTGGTCCGGGTGCAGCTCATCCACCTGGCCGAACACGATGCGGTACTGCTGATCGTGATGCACCACATCATCAGCGACCAGTGGTCGTTCGCGGAGCTGGGTCGGGAGCTGGCGGCGCACTACAGCGCCCTGGTGTCCGGGTCTGAGGCCTGCCTGCCCGAGCTCCCGATCCAGTACGCAGACTACGCGCGCTGGCACCGGGACTGGTTTGAACAGACGCGTCGGGCGAGCGAGCTGGCGTACTGGTCAAAACGCCTGGAGGGCCTGGAGCCACTGCCGCTCAACAACGACCTGCCGCGCCCGCTGGAGCAGAGCTTCCGCGGTGCGGCGCTGCGTCTCCCGCTGGAGCAGGAGCACATCGCCGGCCTGCGCGCCCTTGGCGCGGCGCACGGAGCCAGCCTGTCCATGGTGCTGATCGCGGCGCTCAAGGTGCTGCTGCACCGGCACACCGGCAAAACCGACATCGGCATCGGCGTGCCCATTGCCAACCGGCATCACCTGGCCTCCGAAAACCTCATCGGCACCTTCGTCAACACCCTGGTGTTCCGGACCGATCTGGACGGCGACCCGGACTTCCTCACGGTGCTTTCCCGTGTGCGCACCGTCTCCCTGGAGGCCTTTTCGCACCAGGACATGCCGTTCGAGGTGCTGGTCCGCGAACTCGCGGCCAGGCCGGACAGCAGCCGGCAGCCGCTGTTCAACGTGCTCTTCAACATGGTGAACACGCAGGCCCGGGACTGCCACTTCGAAGGCCTGACCTGGTCGCGGCTGGACTTCGACCGGGCGTCGACCCAGTTCGACCTGAGCGTGGTGGTCGACGTGATGTACGACCAGGCCTTCACGATCGAGTACGCCACCGACCTGTTCGTGCCGGAAATGGTGCAGCGCATGGGCGAGCACCTGTTGCAGATCCTGCGCATGGCCGTGCAGGCGCCGGACTCCCGCGTGGCCACACTCCCGCTGCTGGGCACGGCCGAACGCGAGCGCCTGAACCAGTGGTCGCATGGCCCCGTCGAGGCACCCGCCGCCGCATCGGCGCACGCCTGGGTGGCCCGGGGATTGCTGCAGGCGGCCCAGCGGCCCGCGCTGGTCCACGGCGCTGCGCGGCTGACCCACCACGAGCTGGACGAGGCCTCGAACCGGCTGGCGAGGCTTCTGCGCCAGCGCGGCATTGCGCGGGGTTGCCGTGTGGGCGTCTGCCTGCCCCGCAACCACGAACTCGTGGTCGTGCTGCTGGCCATTCTCAAATCGGGCGCGGCCTACGTGCCCCTGGACCCGGACTATCCCCTGCAACGGCTGAGCGACCAGATGCAGGACGCCGAGCTGGCGCTGCTCGTGAGCCACAGCTCGGTGGCGCTGGAGGGTGGGCAGACACCGCGCCTGCTGGTCGATGGGGACCGCGCACAGATCGACGCCACCGCGGCGCACCGGCTACCGGACGATGCCCTGCTGGATGCCCGCCCCGAAGACCCGGCCTACCTGATCTACACCTCCGGCTCCACCGGCCGGCCCAAGGGGGTCGCCGTGCCGCACCGGGCCATGGTGAACCTGCTGGAGAGCATGGCGCGCGCGCCCGGCTGCACCGTGCACGACCGGTTGCTGGCCGTGACCACCCCCAGCTTCGACATCGCCGTCCTGGAGCTGTTTCTCCCCCTGGGCTCGGGCGGCACCGTGGTGGTGGCCAGCCAGGCCGATGCCACCGATGGCCGGGCGCTGGCCGAGCTGCTGGCGCGGGAGGAGATCACCGTGCTGCAGGCCACGCCGTCGCGCTGGCACCTGCTGCTCGACGCCGGCTGGGCCGGCAACCCGCGGCTCAAGGCGCTGGTGGGCGGCGAACCCCTCACGCCCGACCTGGCCTCCCGGCTGCTCGCCCGGTGCGGCGAGGTCTGGAACATGTACGGCCCCACCGAAACCACGGTGTGGTCCAGCTGCTGGCGGGTGTCGCCGGACGCCGTCCAGGCCATTGACCTAGGGCGCCCGGTGCTCAACACCTCGGTCCAGGTGCTCGACCCGCACCTGCAACCCTGCCCGATCGGCGTGCCGGGTGAGATCTACATCGGCGGCACCGGCGTGGCCATCGGCTACCACCGGCAGGCGGCGCTGACCGCCGAGCGCTTCATCGACCAGCCCGGTGCAGCGGACCCGCTTGTCACGCGCATCTACCGCACCGGCGACCGCGGTCGCTGGCGGTGCGACGGGTCGCTGGAACACGGTGGCCGGCTCGACGACCAGATCAAACTGCGCGGGTTCCGGGTGGAACTCGGGGAAATCGAGTCCCGACTGCTCAGCCACGAGGCCATCGCGCGCGCGGTCGTCATGCTGCGCGAAGACGCGCCAGGCCAGCCCCGGCTGGTCGCCTACGTGGTGCCCAGGGGCGCCATGCCCACCCGCGAAGACCTGCGCGAGCACCTGCGCCGCTGGCTGCCCGACCACATGGTGCCCGGCCTGTTCGTCGAGCTGGATGCCATTCCCGTGCTGCCCAACGGCAAGACCAACCGCCGGGCACTGCCGCCCCCGTCCGCCGAGGCGTCGCGGGCGCGCACCCCGCCCACCCCTCCCCGCAACGCGACCGAAACGACCATCCTGTCGATCTGGCAGGCCGCCCTGCAGGTCGAGGCGATCGGTATTCACGACAACTTCTTCGACCTCGGCGGGCACTCGATCCTGGCCGTGGGCGTGGTCAGCCGCATCGAGGCGGCGCTTCAACGGCCGTGCGCGCTGGCCCTGCTGTTCAAACATTCCACGGTGGCGGAACTGGCCGAGGCGCTGTCACAGACCGTGCCCGAGGACCACAAGGACATCCCGGTGGCGGTGCTGCAACCCCGTGGCCAGGGCCCCGGCCTTTTCCTGCTGGCCGGCGCCGAGATGTACAGGCGGCTGGCGCAGCTGCTCGGCCCGGACATGCCGGTGTATGGCGTGTTCTCACAGACCGAAATCGACCTGCTGGAGCAGCCAATGGACCTGGCGCCGCCCGTGGTGACCGTGGAGACGCTGGCGCGGGAATACAAGGATCTGATCCGAGGCATCCAGCCGCACGGGCCTTACTTCCTCGGCGGCTTTTCGATCGGCGGCCTGCTCGCGTTCGAGGTGGCACGACAGCTGCAGACCGAGGGCGAAACCATCGGTCTGATCGCCTTGCTCGACTCCAAACTGCCCGGGCATGGTTTCAAGCACCTGGTGGCGGGCGTGCTCCGGCGCCTGCGCCTGCTCCGGCGCCAGGGGTTCGGGCACCTGCTGCACATCTACCGCGTGTACCGCCACGAGAGCGAGCACCGCCACGAACCCGGCAGCCGCCGCGTCCACATCTATGCGAAGGCCATGCGCGACCACGAGGCCCTGCCCTGCGATCTGCCCGCGGTGTTCCTGCAGGCCGGTGACGACCGTTCCACGGCTCCGGCCTATGGCTGGCGCTCGCTGCTGCCCCGGTTGACCATCGAACGCGTCCCTGGCAAGCACATGGACATCCTGGAGCCCCCACACGTGGAAGTGCTGGCCGCCGCCATGCGCCCACACATCGCCGAAGCCCGACGCGCGGGCACTTCCGCGAACCAGACCGGTCATACTGCGGCGCCTCCTTCAACCCGTGCCTCCACCACATGATGCTGAAACACTCGTTGAAATACCTGCTCGCCTTCGCGCTCACCGCCTGCGGATGGCACAAGTCGCTCGACCAGGCCGAGCTTTCGGCCCTGTACACGCAGCCGCTGTCACCGCCGGACAAGCCGCTGCGCGTCTTCCACATCGGCCACAGCCTGGTGAACAAGGACATCCCCATGATGCTGGAGCAATTGGCGGGCACAGGGCACGACCACCGCTCGCAGCTGGGCTGGGGCGCCTCGCTGAGGTCGCACTGGGAACCGGACGTGCCAGTCAACGGATTCGAGGTCGAGAACGCGCACCCCCGCTTCCAGGACGCGCGCCAGGCTGTGGACAGCGGGCAGTTCGATGTGCTGGTGCTGACCGAGTCGGTCGAGATCAAGGATGCGATCAAGCACCACGACAGCCCGCAATACATCCGTCAGTGGGCACGGGCGGCGCGGACAGCCAATCCCAAGATCCGCGTCTACCTCTACGAGCTCTGGCATGAACTGAACGACCCCAAGGGATGGCTGGAGCGGCTGGACGAGGATCTGAGCCTCTACTGGGAGGGTGTGCTCCTGGCCAGGGGTCTGGCGCACGGCGACACAGGCGGTCCGGTGTACGTCATTCCCGCAGGCCAGGTGATGGCCCGTCTGGTGCGGGAGGTGGAAGCCCGCGGTGGCGTCGACCGGCTGCGATCGCGCGAAGACCTCTTCTACATCAGCGACGAGGGCAAGCGCGACATGATCCATCTCAGCGCGCTGGGCAACTACCTGGTCGCCCTCACCCACTACGCGGTCCTCTATCACCGCCCGCCGCCGGCGGAGCCACAGGCCATCCGGCTGGTCGACGGGACACAGCTGCCCCCCATCTCGCCGGAACTGGCCCGCCTGATGAGCGAGGTGATCTGGTCGGTGGTGACCAGCTACCCCAAGACCGGCGTGGCACAGCGCGGCAACTGATGCCGATGTGCATGCCGTGCTGCCATGAGGCTGTCGCCGCACCCCGCAAAGCGGTGACCTACCTCAACCAACTTGAGGACCACAGGGCCCGGCCAGCCCTGCTGGTCTGCCGTTGATCGCATCGGAAACCGATACATTTGTTCCATGGCACTCTCGAAGAGACCCCAACGATCCATCCTCAAGCGCCGCGGGAGCATTTCCACGGCGGTGCAGGCCGTGGTGGACGTGGTGGCCGTGATGGCCCTGTCCCTGCTGCTGATCCAGAAACAGATCGGTACCGTCACCCCGCCCTATTCCGTCCTGCTCCTCCTCCTGGCCATGGTGATGGTGTTCGCCTACAACCAGTTCGGTGTCTACCGCAGCAACAGCAGTTTCACGCGCAAGGCGCTGACCCTCTTCAAGGCCTGGTCGCTGACATTCGGCTTCCTGCTGGTGGTCGGTTTTGTGACCAAGCAGACCGATGTGTTTTCGCGCCTGCTGCTGGGGCAGCTGTTCATCGCGGGCTATCTGCTGCAGGTTTTTCTGCAATACCTCAGTCGCGAGATCCAGATCCGGGTCATGGTCCACGCAGTGCCCGCCGAGAACGTGCTGATCGTCGGAACGGGCAAGCTCGCGAGCTATCTGCAGAACAAGATTTCGGGCAACCCGTGGCTGAACCAGAAGGTGGTGGGTTGTCTGGAGCTGCCCTCCGCCGCACGGGGCAGCGAGGCCCGGGCGGGCGCCACCCTGTATGAAAGCTCGGACTTCGCATCGCTCAAGGAACTCAACATCATCGGACCGCTCGACCAGATGCTGTCCATCATCGAGCGCCACGACGTGCGCACGGTGTATTTCGCCATCCCCCTGGGCGAGTCCGACCTGATCGAGGACCTGTATTTCCAGCTGCTGGACCGCCATGTCTCGGTGCACTGGGTCCCGGACATCTTTTCGCTGCTGCTGGTCAACCACAGCGTTCGGGAAATCGCAGGGCTGCCCGTGCTGACCCTGTCTGAAACGCCGCTGACGGGCACCCGGCTCCTGCTCAAGGCCCTGGAGGATCGCATCCTGGGCCTGCTGATCCTGGTGCTGATCTCTCCGTTCCTGCTGATCATCGCGGCGGCCATCAAGCTCGACAGCCAGGGCCCCGTGTTCTTCCGGCAGGCGCGCAAGGGATGGAGCGGTCGGGTGTTCCACATCTGGAAGTTCCGCAGCATGTATGTGCACCAGCCCGAGGCCGGCGTCATTCGCCAGGCCACGCGCAACGACCCCCGGGTCACCCGTGTGGGGGCGTTCCTGCGCAAAACCAGTCTGGACGAGCTTCCACAGATCTTCAACGTGCTCGTGGGCGAGATGTCGCTGGTGGGGCCGAGGCCGCACGCGGTGCAGCACGACGAGCTGTACTCCAAGGGCATCAATGCCTACTTCGCCCGCCACAATATCAAGCCCGGCATCACGGGGCTGGCCCAGGTGCGCGGCCTTCGGGGCGAGACCAGCGAGATCGAGCGCATGCAGGAACGCATCGAGTCGGACATCGAGTACATCAACAACTGGTCGCTGTGGCTCGACATTTCCATCCTGCTGCGCACCCTGGGCGCACTGACGGGCAAGAATGCGTACTGAACTCGCCAGGCCGGTGGAAGGTGCACAGACCTTCTGGAACTACGCACCCAGCCAGCCGCGCCCGCGCATCATCGTGGCCCGCTGGCGGGCCCGCCGAACGCGACAGAAGCCCCCCGTCTGGAAGCCCCTGGTGCCGGTGAGCGGCGCCGGTCGCTGGCTCATGTACTTCCTGTACGCACCCCAGGGCCAGCTGGCGACCCAGCACCGGTTCACACTCAAGCGCCTCGCAGCCGAGGATGCCTCGGTGATGATCGTGTGCGCCTGCCCCCACGGCCACCCGGTGCTCGATGAGCTGAAGCGGCACTGCGATGCGCTGTACTGGAAAGGGACGGATGGTTTTGACTTCTCGGCGTACGCGATCTGCCTGAGCGAGCTGGCACAACGGGCCCCAGGCTCAGATGTGCTGATGTTCAACGACTCCGTGCTCGGCCCCTTTTTGCCGCTGACTCCCTTTGTCGAGCAGGCCCCCTGGCGGGTGGCGGGCCTGAGCGCCAATGCGCTCGAAGAAAACCACCTGCAGTCTTTTGCCCTGATGGCCCGGCAGGTCGACGCAGAGCTGCTGCAAGTGATCGCGCCGGTGATTTCCACCGAGTGGTGCTACGACTCCTCCGAATCGGTCATCCTGCTACAGGAGACCCTGCTGGCCCGGGTGGCCAGCCCACACATGAGCGTGGGCGCCTATTGGTACACCGACGGCTCTCGCCATTTGGACCTGTGCCTGAACTGCCCCGAGCAGATGATCGACGCCGGCTTCCCGCTGCTCAAGCGCTCGCTGTTCGGCAAGTTCGTCGGCCGCTTCCAGAGCATCGCCTCGATGCAGGCGTTGCTGCACCGGCTGGATCATCCGGCCGTGATGGGGTTTTCACCCAGAAAAGACTGAGCCTCCCGCAGGGCCCTGGGCGCGTTTCTGCCGTTACGCGACGTCGCCACCACAGGGGTCCTGGGTCACCCGGCCAAGTCCAGGGTGCAGGCCGCTCATGCGCCAGGCCAGGCGGGCTTCGGAAAAGCGCCCGTTCCGGTCTTGCGCATGCTGTGCGTTCATGTTGAAGCGCTGCAGGCGGAAGGGATCTGCCCCGGGCACATTGCTGCCCCAGAGGGTGGTGACGGCCGCCCGGTAGCCGGCCTCGCGGGCCTGAGCCACGCACCGCGAATCAAAAGACCCGTTGGGATAACAGAAGGTGGTCACCGGCGTGCCCAGCACGGCTTCCAGCCTCTGGCGGGAGCCGGCGATCTCGGCGCGCAGTTCGTCGTCCGTGCACTGCGGCAGCAGCGCGTGGGAGTGGGAGTGGCTGCCAATTTCGTGACCGCGGGCCACGAGGTCTTTCATCTGCTCGACACTCATGAATCCGTCCCAGGCGGGCCGCTGCGCGGGGGGCAGCACGCCGCTGGCGCGCCGCATCCAGTCCTCGCGCTGCGCGGGGTTCCAGCGCTTCGTGTGCTCCAGCGCAGCTTCAACGGTGAGGTGGCCCGCCGCACCGCCCAGCTCCCCCTCAGGGTGCAGTTCGGCGAACAACGCGATCGCTGCGTCGCGCTCAGTGGATCCTGACCGATTGCCCTGTCCCGTCGAATGCTTCACCAGCCAGGCAACCGAGACCGCCATGGTGTCGTGCCACAGCGGCGTGGCGTCCTCCAGCACCTGGCTGGGCACATAGAAGCTGGCGGTCACGCCGTTCTTTTCCAGGACAGGCAGCGCGTTCTCGTAGTTGTCGAGTTGGCCATCGTCAAACGTGATCGCCAACAAAGGCCGTCCGGCTCCCTGACCTCTCTCCCACAGCCCGAGGGCGGCATCGAGCGACAGGCACTGGAAATGGCGGGTGAGAAACCGGAGGTGGTCGTCCAGTTCATCCGGGGTGACGGCGAGACCCGGCAATGGGTAGAGCCGCCGCTGCGGTTCGGTCAGGACGCGGTGGAAGGTGACGACGGAGAGCCTTTGCCCGAGCCGGACCGACGGCGCGGTCACGCGGGTCATGGACAGCGCCTGGCCGCAGGTGTCCCGGACCAGGGCCTTGAGGGTCGAGACTGCGCTCATGACACCCACTCGCTGTATGCGTTCACGCGCTGGCCCCGGCGAGTGGCGAGAAGATCTCACGCAGCTGTCGCGCCGACCGGTCGACATCGTGCCGTTCCAGCGCCCGCGCCCGGGCCCCTTCGCCCATGGCCTGGAGCTGTAGGGCATCCGTTTCGATGCAGCGGCGCATGGCCTGCGCCAGTTCCAGCGCGTTGCCGGGCGCCACGATCCAGCCGTCCTGGCCATCGCGCACCAGTTCGGGAATGCCGGAGACGCGCGTGGCGATCACCGGCCGCGCACAGGCCATGGCCTCCATCAGCACCACAGGCAAGCCCTCGGCAAAGCTGCTGAGCACCAGGGCGCGCGAGGCCTCGATCTCCTTGCGCACATCGGCACCCGAAATCCAGCCGGTGATGCGCACCCGGTCCTCCACCCCGCGCAGCTGGCAGTGCTGTTCGATGGCGGACCGGAGCTCGCCGTCGCCAGCCAGCACCAGCTCGGCATCCACGCCCTGGCTGCGCAGCTCGCCCAGTGCGTCGATCAGCACGAACTGCCCTTTCTCCGAACTCAGCCGCCCCACACAGACAAAACGCCGCACCGCGTTGAACGGCTTCGCGGGAGGTGCACGGTAGCCCTCGTCCAGTCCGCAGTGCACCACCGAGATCTTCTTCCAGTGAGGGGGCTCCACCCAGCGGCACAGCTGGCTGCGCCCGTACTCGCTGACAGCGACCACGTGCGCCGCGCGGCGTACTTTCTCGGGAATGCCGATGAACTGCGCGGCGTCCGTCTCCACCGTGCCGTGCGCGGTAAAGCTGAAGCTGCCACCGTTGATCTGCGCCGCCAGCATGGCCACCGCAGCCGGGTTCGAGCCGAAGTGTGCGTGCAGGTGAGGCACTTTCTCCTCGTGCATCCAGTTCCCGACGATGCAGGCCTCGACCAGATAGGCCACATGGTGCAGCAGACTGCGCTCCGCGCGGCGGGACAGCCGCCAGGCTGAGCGCGCTGCACCGAAGAAGGTGCGCGGACGTCGCACCATGGCACGCACCACGTGGGCAAGCGTGGAGGCGGCACCCGCACCGAGCACATAGCGCGTGCGACGCAGTTCCTCGACGTCCGCCGAGTCGGGGCTTCCGTCGGACGGCCCCCGGATCGCAAAACGCAGCACGTCGACACCCTGCCGCTCCAGCGCTGCGATTTCTCTGCGGATGAAACTGTGGCTGACCTTCGGATATTCGCTGATGAGGTAGGCCACCCTCATGGCGCGGACTCCACAGACATACCATGCCGCCGCGCCCACGATGCCAGCGCATAGAGGCACCAGATCCGCGTCCAGTAGAGACCCGGGGCGCCCGCCCGATAGGCGCGCCAGAGGTCGGCCACCTCGTCCGGCGCCAGCCCCACGCTGGCCATCAGGGCGCGGTCGGTGAGCACCGCGCCCACTTCCGAGCCCAATGCGCCGAGCAGCCAGTGGTCGTAGGGCAGCTCGAAGCCCGATTTGGGCCGGTCAAACAGGGCCGGGTCCAGCCCCTGAAGCCCCGCGCTGCGCAGCATCGCCTTGGAGCGCACCGGATGGAAACGGATGTCGTCCGGCAAGGACGCCACCGCCTCTAGCAACTGCTGATCGACCAGCGGCAGACGGGTCTCGATGGAGGCGGCCATGCTCGTCGAGTCGGCGTCGCGCAGCAGGCGTTCGCCCAGGAACAGGCGCTGTTCCAGCATGGCAATGGACGACAGATCGCTGCGCCCGTCCACCTCGGTGCGCAGCGCCGCGACCACCTCGGACGGCAGCCCCCGGTAGCCCGCCTCCAATCCCTGCCCTGCCGTGCCCAGCAGGCTGCGGTGGGTGTCGGGCAGAAACAGTGCGTAGGCACATTGGTAGAGCGCCAGCAGGTCGTCCCCGGCGGCGACCATGGTCGGCAGCTTGGCCCAGCGGGTCTGAGGCCTGAAGGCCCCACTATCGGGCGCCTTCCAGCGCGCAAACGCCCGCGCCCCGGCGTTGCGCAGACCACCCGGAACGAAGCCGAGGCGGCGCGACCACGCCGCCATCGCAGGAAGGTCGCGGAACGAGGTGTAACCGCCGAACAGTTCGTCGCCCCCGCTGCCCACCAGAGCCACTTTGAAGCCGGCCTGCGCAACGGCCTGCGACATGAAGAACGAATTCAAACCATCAAAGCTCGGCTGGTCCAGACTGCCCATGGCCTCGTCCAGCCGGTCGACAAACCCCTCCTGGCGCAGGACGATCTCGTGGTGCTGCGTGCCGATCGCCTTGGAAACGACCCGGGCGATCTCTCCTTCGTTGCGCTCCTGCTCGGCAAACGCCAGCGTGAACGAGTGCACCGGGTCGCGGGAGACGCGTTTGGCCACATTGGCGATGGCGGAAGAGTCCACCCCGCCCGAGAGGAAGACCCCGAGCGGCACATCGGACGCAAGGTGGCGGCGCACGCTGTCTTCGAGCGCCATGGCCACGTCCTGGTCGGTCGATTCACCCGTGCGCGGCAGCGCGGCCTGCGTCCAGTAGCGCTTGCGCCGCAGCTCGCGACCATCCTGGGCGTAGACCCTCATCTCGCCCGGCCACAGAGACTCAATGCCATCGACGATGGTTTCCGGCGCCACCGTGAACCCGTTCCAGACCATGCTGGCCACGGCAGACCGGCGCAGACGGGGCTTGCGCAGCAGCCCGGAACGCAGCAGCGCGCGCACTTCGGACGCAAATGCAAAGGTCCAGTCACCCGATGCGTCGGGGTTCCTCATGAAGTACAGCGGCTTGATGCCCAGCGCGTCGCGCGCCAGCAGCAGCTCGTTGCGGCGCGGGTCCCACACGGCCAGCGCGAACATGCCACGAAGCTCCTGCACGGCGTCGAAGCCATGCATGCTGATGAGCCGCAGCATGGCCGCGGTGTCACCACTCGACCACAGGGTCTGGCCCTGGGCGCCCAGCGCCCTGCGGATGTCGATGTAGTTGTAGATCTCGCCGTTGAGCACGGTGACGTCGCCGCGCTCGGGGTCTGTCATCGGCTGCGAGGCTGCCGAGGTGAGGTCGAGAATCGACAGCCGCCGGTGCCCGAGCATGACGCCCCAGCCACGGGCATCCGCCGGTCCCATCCAGATGCCGTCGCCATCCGGGCCCCGATGCGCCATGGCGTCCGTCATGCGTTGCAGCGCGAGGCGGTTCGCCTCACCGACGCGTCCAACAATTCCAGCAAGGCCGCACATCAGGCACGCCCCGTCAGTTCGCGCGCCGCGCGTGCTTTGCCGACCAGCAGCGCCCGGAGCTGGTAAGCGCGCAGAAAGCGCCGGAACTCCGGGTTGTCGTAGCGCGGCTTGCGCTGCAGGGCGGCCTTCAGCCAGCCCCACAACATCGCAGCACTGCCCAGCACATAGGGTTTCTGGTTGGCACGCGACAGCGCGCTCGCCGCCATGAACAGAAAGCCGGTCCCCATGAAGTACTGGCCGTAGCCGTGGCGCATGCGGCCGGTGTAGATGCTGTCCTGGCTGGACCCCATGGGTCGCAGGTGCACGAAGCGCAGTTCGGGGTCGTCCCAGCTGCAGGCGATCCAGCCCTTCATGCGGCACTGGTGGCAGTCAATGCCGTCCCACATCACCTCGCGCACAAATCCGCCAATAGCCTCGAAGCAGCTAACCCGGTAGAACTTGGTCATGCCCAGCGACGTTTCATCACCGTGGCGCTCTGGAATGAGTTGCCCACCCTCCTCCACATAGGCCTTGCCGCTGCAGGTGGCGATACGGGGCTCGTCGGCCATGCGCTGCATCAGGATCTCGAAGTACCGGGGTGGCAGACGCAGGTCCAGATCCAGCTTGCAGACGAACTCGTAGTCCTGCGGGTTGATCGCTGCATATCCTGAATAGAAGGCATCCACGACCCCCGGGCCTACTGCGCGGTGACCACGGTCCTGCCGGGTGACGATCTGGATCCAGTCGTGGCGGGCAGCGTATTCGGCCAGGATCTGTGGCGTCGCATCGCTGGAACCGTCATCGACGATGACCCAGCGGGCCGGGCGAACAGACTGGCCCACCACGGTGTCCAGCGTCTGGCGCATATACTTCGCCTCGTTGCGGCACGGCGAGATCAAAACATAACGCTGTGTCATATGGGGGTTATGCACATCTTGGGTAGGGGCCCGAGACTGAGTCGGCAGTATTCAGCTGGGTACTGGAACGGATGGTACACGCAACAATTTGTACCTGTTCCAGCGCAAGCGCTCGTGACACCGCCACCAGGAGCAAGAACCCTGGTTTTGGGGATGCCAGCCGTTCAACAGGCCAGATACGGCCGCTACCGGGTGAAGAACGGCCCTACCCAATCGGACGGTAGCAGCTTGTATGAGTTGCCGTACTGGTTGATATTGGGCACGCCACCATCGGCA
>NZ_BCTF01000033.1 GCF_001571145.1 Hydrogenophaga flava NBRC 102514 | reverse complement strand
GACAGAAGTTCACCGTGGCGCTGCTATGCCCCGCGTTGGTGGACTATGACCACTGGCTTGGCCAGTACATCGAGGGAAGCGGTTCTTCACCGCTTCCTGAGCAGGTTACCGTGATGGGACGCATTGCACGCCGGTCAGAGGGCCCCGCGGTTCATGGTTACATCGGCTTCGATCCGCTGCGCCAAGCGGCCTTCGAGGCGGGCATTTTCAAGGGCTACGACCCACTGGCACTAGTACGCAAGGCACTGCGTGAGGAGGGCTTTCTCGGTGTGAAGCTCTACCCGCCCATGGGCTTCCGAGCTATCGGTAACGCTGACCCATGCCAGACCTACCCAGGAGAGCGCAACGCAGCGGTCGAACGACTATTGTCTCTCGGCCCCGATGATCGGGCTGTAGAGGGTTGTATGGCGCCGCGGCCGCACGCTGGATCACCGGCGCTGGGACGTCGGCTAGATGCCTCCTTAGGGAAGCTATTCGACGAATGCGTGCGCGAAGAGGGCGCGATCATCGCTCACGCCAACGATAGCAACGGCGCGAACGACGGCTACAGTCATCGCGCCGATCCCGCGTACTGGCTCGATGTGTTCGTCCGCTGGCCAAAGCTACGCGTGGCACTTGCTCACTTCGGTTCCTTCGACGCGGTTTCAGTCGGAAGACCAGATGGCTCTACTGGTGCGCAGGCGAGCTGGGAGTGGACTCTGGGTCGCTGGCTGCAGCGCAATCCGCGCGCAACTGTGTATGCGGATATTAGCTATCTGGTTGAGATAGTAGGTCGTAACCCGGCCGATTCGGCGAAGTACGACGCCACGATGAGTGACTGGATTTCACGGTTCGACCCGGAATGCCGTCATTTGATGTTCGGTACCGACTGGATGATGCTAGGCCTCGACAAGGCTTATGAGGGGTATACCGAGCGGGTCTATCAGTACTTCCGCCGAAACATCGGCTTTAGCGATGCAATGCTTTCACGTCTGTTCTCGCAGAATGCCGCGACTTTTCTAGGACTGCGCCAGGGTGATGCTGCACGTAATCGCCTACAGAAATTCTACCGGCGACACGGTCTGCCGGAAGACCGCCTGCCAAGTTTCCAAATGTGAGGCACGTCTTTCCGCCCAAAGTGTGGTGCCTGTCATGTGTGATCACTTTGAATCCCTTATCCTGCCCGAGCGCCTGCGATGCATTAAGAGGTGGGTCACCCACCGGAAAGAAGGGCCATGTCTGGCCGGGTTACCTAGTGCCCGTCATCCGACGGTACTGGCATCTCGACATGGTTGCTATTGACGTACCGATGCGAGAAACTGGTGCCGTACTGGGCGAGCAACGCTCGTTTGCGGTCAACATTCGATGTATTCATTCGCCTTGTAGGTCGCATTGATGTACTCACCTGTTGGAAGAGGAACCGGATGATGCATTTGCTGTTGAGCGCGTCGCGCTTTGCTGGGGTGTCGTTGCTTTCGGCGGCGCTGGTGGTGCCACTGGCCGTAGCGGCGGCTGATGGTGCCTTGCGGCTTCCTTCGTACCCACAAGGCGGGCGCCTTGTCGATTGGACGCTGACCGACAGTCGCTTCGGCTTCGTCGCGCACTACAGCCTCGCGCTGGCGCGCGAACTCGACGGTTGTGCCGGCGCTGACCCGAGCCTGGCCGCGCTGTTGCGCATCGCGCCGCACCTCGTCACGACGTCGACGGTCGATGCGCTGAACCAGCTGCAGAAGTGCAAGCCCGTCGTCGGCGGCGGCAGTGGGCCGTCGGCCTTCGATCGGCTGGCCGCGCTCGAGACGGGTCAGCCGTCGCCCAGGGTGTTCGACCGTGCGCGTGCGCTGGCGCTGCGCGCATCGCCGCTCACGCCCGACTACGACCGAACGTTCTGGGACCTCACAGGAGACGGCCACCGCCGCAGCGCCGACCCCGACTCGCTTTTCACCTGGGGACCATGGCGCGCCACGGCCGGTCACGGTTGCACGCTGCAGCGCGTACTGGGGCGGCTGAACGAAGACGCACAGACGCAGCCGTTGTTGGTCGCCGCCTTCGAGGGTGAACTGTTGGCTCCATTGCTGGAAGACTTGCTCGGCAAGGATGGCTGTACGCGCGCGAAGGCGCTGCTGCTGCCGCTGACGCGGGACGCCGCGCGCGGCGACGCCCTGCAGCTTGCGTTGGCGCTGCTCGCCACCTCGGCGCGCGTGCGTGCGATTTACGACGACGTGTTCTACGGCCGCGGTGGCGTTCGGCTGGCTCCCGTGGAGGCCTATGCGGCGGCGTGGAAGGCCGCGGGCCGCGAAGTCACCGAAGTGGACGCCGCGTTCTTCCTGCAGCGCTCTCTGCAGTACACCAACGTGACCAAGGAGCAGGTGGATCACTTTAAGGCCGAGGCCGCTTCGGCCGCCGCGCCGTGGCAGCTGCGCCGATTGGCATCGCGCACCTTCAACGCAGCGTCGCCCGGCGCGCGCTCGTTCCAGACCGGCTACGACGTGGCGGTGTACATCGACGGCGCCGACGGCAAGCTTGAGCGCGACGAGATCGAAGCCTGGGTGGCGCAAAGCCGACTCAAAGCCAGTGACGTGGGGCTGCAAGACAAGCCGGTTGATATCTGCGGCGTCTTCACGCTGCGCGCTTGCCCGGAGGAGAAGCGATGAACGCGCGGCGTTTGAACTCGACAGCGGCACTGGCCCTGGCGGCCTGCGCCATATCAAGCCCGGCCAACGCCGCGCTTGATCTCGGCCGCCTGCAGTCGGCCTGCACGGCCGCGGCCGCAGCTCCGTCGCCTGCACGCTCGGCCGCGCTCGCGGATCTGTCGATCGGCGAATGGACCAAGTTCGGCCAAGGCAAGATCACGGAGGCCAGCGACGACAAGTTCGTCATGGACTCGAGCGAGACGCCGCTGCTGACCTGGGACAAGGTGTTCCAGTACTGGGTAGCTACGCGCAACGAATCGTTGCTGCACTTTCCGTTCGGCGTCAGCGTCGATGCCGGCGGCAGGCCCAACGGCACCACGAAGGCCTCCTACATGGACGAGGTCAACGCCGTGCGCAGGGCCTTTGCAGCCGACCCGCAGCGGCAGGCACGCATCACCTCGGCGCTGCGGCGCTCGGGCATCAGCGCCGTGCCGTGGTCGGCGGTATTCATCAGCACGATGTTCAAGCTCGGCGGCTATTCCAGCTCCGAGTTCGAAGGCTCGGCGTCGCACTCGATCTACATGCGCAGCGCGATTCGCGCCTTCAATGACGGCCGCGCCGTCTACGGCCAGCTGCCCTGTGATCCGGCGTGGGTCAAGCCGCGCGTCGGCGACCTGGTGTGCTTCAGCCGCACGATGCCGATTAAGTCGTGGGCCGATGTGCTCGCGCGATGGGGCAACACCGGCGGCAGCGACCGCTTTGCCTTCGAGAGCCACTGCGACGTCGTCGTGCATGTCAGCCCGACCACTATCGACTCCGTCGGCGGCAACCTCGGCGACTCGGTCAAGAAGACCGAGCGGCCGACGGCAGGGGGCTTCTTGCGCAAGCCGGCGAAGGAGGCTGCGACGGGCACGGGGTGGTTGATGGTCTTGGTGTTGACGCGATGAGCGCGGTGAAGCTTCTTGCCCTGGCGTCGGCACTTCTGGCGGCCCAGCTCGCGTCGGGGGCTGAGTGCGGCGGCACACCGCTGGCCGGTGCCGGCGGTGTGCCCAAAGCCTGGAAGCTCGACGGCGGTGGCATCGCGGCCTTCGCCAAGATGAACATCAACATCGACGGCTACGCAAAGGCCTATCACCCGAACAACGCAGGAGGCGGCGCTCTGATTCACCTGTGCAATGCCGGTCGCGTGGTGCTGCCTGACGGCACGCGTTATCACGGCTCGGAGAACAACGCCACCTGCACCGGCAAATTCATGACCGATGTCGCCCGCATCGAACAGGCAGGCTGGATGGATCGCAGCGTCGGCGCGGTGGAGTGGTACGGCATCCTTGGCGAAGGAACGGCTGTGGTCGCGGGACGCAAGGTGTCGTCGGTCAAGCCGGTCGAGCAGCGCGACGGAAGCGGCTTCTACGTTTCGCCGACCTCGCTGGCTGACGCGACGGTGAGCGACCGCGCGGAGCAGTCGCGCTACGTGAACCCGCTGCGCATCGCGGCCGCGGTGGCGCCGAAGTCGATCGCGGTGCACGGCGCGGCAATTGGAAGCTTCGGCGTGGCGTACAGCATTCGCAAGAGGATCGCGGTACCCTTTGTCATTGGCGATGCGGGGCCGCGAATCGGCGAAGGATCGGTCGCATTGGCGCGCTCCGTCGCCGGTCTGCCTATCAGCGACGACATCACGCGCGCCAACCGCTTTGCCGGGCAGGTCGATAGGGCTGATGTGCTGTGGGTGTTCTTCGGCGATGGCGTTCAACGCTTCGACAGTAGGGACCCTGGTGCGACGTTCGCTGCCGCTGCATTGGCGTTCGCGACATGGGGGGGGCAAGCGAGGCTTGATCGCTGCGTTTCAACGGTGCCGCGAAACTAGCGCCCCGTTTACGCCTGCGTAACCACCCACGAGAATTTCCCCTCCTCACCAGCATGAAGGCGATCTACTGCATCACCTCCGGATGTCACTATTGGGTCGCGAAGAGCCGGTCACCTTGGCGGGTAGGAGACGCTCGGTCCCTCATGCGAGCCATATTTGTTGAATTGCCGCTGCTCAAGGTGTAGTGGTCGGTCTCCTCACAGGACGACGAATGGCGTGTTATGGCGGCGACTGTCATTGGGCGGCATAACCCGATCGGCTGCAGTCAGCGTTGAACTGTCAAAAGCAGCCTACTGGAGACCATACCCGCCTGATTGGGAACACTCACATGTTGGGAGAATTGCTAAATGTGGGAAGCGCATGTCCCTTGCTCTGCTGGCTGCAGCACGATGCACAGCACTCGCTTTATCCACGCAGTAGATGGTCTGTCGGATGCGAGCACTTGTTCGATGATCGATCGGGCTTGTTCGGTCTTTTGGGCTTCGCTTGCAGCGACATTGGCGATTCGGTGGGCATCCTGCACGTCCATGCCAGTGAGTTCGTAGCCATGGCCCATGGACATCCAGTGCAAAGAGGCCAGCGCACATTGCATGGCGAAGTCCGGCTGGGTCTTGAGGTGGTCGCGTGCAGCTCGATTCAGGGTTTTGGGGTCGCACGGTGAGGCCCAAGCAAGGCGAGTGGCCTGCTCGAACAGCTTTAGGGTCTTGGCGGCGGAGAACCACTTGCCGGGCTCACCGGGCGTGGAGGCGATCAGGTGGTCCAGCAGCTTCTCTTTTGCCAGCTCGGGGTACTTTTTGGCGAGGGCCCTGAAGGTGGCGAGGTGGGTGTTCGCCTGGTTGGCAAGCAGGGCGTACTGGTTGAAGGCTTCGGGGCGGCGACCGGCCTTGAGCAGTTCTACCTCGGCGAAGCGGGCGATAAAGGTTTCGCTGGTGGTGCTGCCTGCGCGTTCACGTAGGTAGGCGACGGCTTCCTCGATCTGGCCTCGGGTCGCCAGCACTTTGGCGCCCCAGACCAGGTAGGGCCAGATCGGGCGCGGGTCCATGTCCAGCAGCTCCATGATCTGATCGTGCCGCTCTGCCTTGAACAGGGCGCTGTAGCAGAGGGTGGTGCCGGAGAAGAAGGCGTATGTGCCGCGCTTGCGCTCTCGCAAGACATTCTTCAGGGTCGGGAGGAGCTGGTCGGACCAGGTGGAGGCCAGTGCCTTTGTGGAGCACAGGTCGCCCCAGTGATCACCGAGGGATTCGATGTAGGGGGGATCGTCTTCCTGAATGGCCTCGAACAGGCGGTCGAGCCATTTCTGGCGCACGTTGGTGCTCACGGGCGCATGGCTGATCAGGGGCGCCAGTTCCTGGACCGTGGCGTAGGTGGCATTGCCAAGGGTGCCCGATGAGCTGTCGATCTGGCAGAGCGCAGGGGAAAGCTTCTCAAGCAGCAGCACGGCGCCTTCGGCTGCACAGGCGGGGTCGTGACTGGCGACGGCGCGGATCTCGGTCAGGGCTTCGTTGATGCGGCCGATGGCCAGCTGAGTGCCTTTCCAGCCAAACGCGCCCCGGCGGAACCGGGCACGGAAGGCCCAGGCAGTGGTTACGGTTCTGGTGGTGGTCATAGCCCGAGAAGGAATCGATAACTTGATGCCTGAACTATCAGCGCCTGGATGGTGTGGGGCTGCTCTCAAAACTGTCTCAGCTCTCGGTCGGCGCGGAAAAGCCTGTCGCCGCAAGCCAAGAAATGAGGCGCTGTCGTGCCTCATCGTCCGCCTGGACTTGAGTCTCACGCGACCACGCCGACAAAATCACTCCCATCGCCGCGGTAATCAGGTCCTGCGGATCGGAAAAGGCTTTGGTGGTGTCGAGGCCTCCAAAGATCAAGGCTTGGAGGACGGCCGCAACGCGCTTGGTCGGGACATGTCGGTTCTCAGCCGCGAGCGACTCTGAGACTTTCCGACTGACTGCGGCGATCTCGAAGGGTTCTTCTTGACCCATATGCAGGCGTGCGTGGTACAGGATGCGTGCGAAATCCTGGGCGCGTATCGCTGGCAGTTCGGTTGCGCGAAGCATCGACGAAACCAGTGTGTCTCCAACGACGCCAGCGGGTGCTTGATGCCGCTCTGGGTCATAAAGGACAAAGGTTGAACCATCTTCCAGCGAGCCCCGCATGAGCGGCTCCAGCGCAAGCCGTTGAAGGTATCCGGCCAATGTCGGAGCGCCATTCCATCCGTCCACCAACTGCGGCAGCGCCTTCCTGAGTTCGGTGCCCAGGGTCGAGAAGTGCAGGGGGCGCTGGGCTGCACTCATCCATTGGCGGATATGGCGGATGGCAGCGTCATCGAGTTGTTCGCTCGACATGGATGATGCTTCCTGTGCTTCCGCCGATTTGGGTTTGTTTGCCGTTCCATTAGGCTCGGCCAGCGACGGTGGTGGCAAAAGGCTTGTCGGTCTCGCGATGGCTTTCTCCCTCCGAACGAGGTCGAATGCCAGTTCTTCTTTGAAGTCGAAGTGCACTCCTGCAGGAGACAGTTGACGAATCAGGGCTCCAAAGGTGCCCGCGCCCGCCCACTGGGAATCCTTCAGTCCAGGGACTTCTCGCTGCAACTGTTGGGCCAGCTTTGCCAACGAGACAGGATCTGCAGCATCCAGAACCAGACGGCGTATCGATCCTTCAGCTTTTTTCCGAAACTCGCCCAGGCGAAGGGATTGCGAGCCAGGATCGAAAACTTGATCGGTGTCAGCGTCGGAGTCATCCTCGACCAGTTGGAGGGCCTCCCGAATGAACGTGGGGATGTCGATCACGGCATCGGCCGCGGCCTTGTAGGACTCCGACATGGCACCAGCCGCAAAGATGATGGTGCGCCGATCGTGTCGTCGCAAACGGCGCGGCAAGGGTGAAAAGTCTGCGTCGGCGGAAAAAACGACGAACTCGTCGAAGTGCGTCGAGTCCTGCAGGGCGTCTATCGTGTCCAGTACCAAGTGGATGTCCGTGCTGGTTTTTCCGGACGCGGTGGTCGGTGGGCAATCGACGATTTCAAAGCCTGCCTCATGAAAAGGGCGCCTGAACTGGTTGAACATGACCGGGTTCAAGTAGCAGCGGCGCACCAGCACCCTGCGATTGCCAGTCGCTTCTGCGTTCGCTCCTGCCGTGGGCAGGTTGTCTGTGAGCCACTGCAGCCACTTGGCCGGTTGTCGGGCCAGCCGATCTGCGCCTTGTGTGCTGATGCGTCTCAGGCCGGAGTACACGTTATCGAAATCGACGAACAAAGCTGTTTTCAAGAGGGCTCCCCGAGATTTGTTGATGCGGTTTCCAGAGAAGATTACCCGAACGCATGACCCGCTCCTTGAACTGTTCAGAGGTTAAAAGCTTTTCCTGGCCGATGCGTTTCAAGCAATTGATTGCGTCCCGGCGTACCGCCGTCGGGCTCTGCGGGCTGCGCCCCGCGCCCCTGTGGTTCGCGGCCATGCGGCTCCGATCCCTGACGTCTCCGGCCGCGGGCATGCCCCCGGCCTGCGCGCTGCGCTTGCCCTCCTCACGCCTGCTTGTGTGGTGGGGCTGGCTTGCTGTTCCCTTCATCCTTGCACACCGTTCTCGCCGTCAAGGTCAGCGCGCATTGCATGCGCTGGCGGCCGTTCGGCCGTCTTCGAACCTGTGACCGCTGCGCTGCGGCGTGCCGGTTCCGGTCTCGGGCAATCCCGCCCGATCACTGGAGTTGGTCATGCAGCACGATCTGTTTTCTTCCCTCGATTCCTTCCAGGCACTCTCGCTTGCCGCTTCCGCCTTGCTGGTGAGCGATGTCGCTGGCCAGTACCGTCCGGCCGAGGCCGACGAGGTGCTGCTGGCGGCGCAGCAGTTGCTGGCCGCCCAGGTGCGCGGCAGCGACTTGATGGACTCACCCGCTGTGGTGAAGGACTTCCTGCGCGCCCGGCTGGGCAACCTGCCTCATGAGGTGTTTGCCGTGGTGCATCTGGACGCACAGAACCGCGTGCTGGACTACGTCGAGATGTTCCGAGGCACTGTGAGTCAGACTTCTGTGTACCCGCGAGAGGTGGTGCGCGATGCGCTCCTGCGCAACAGCTGCGCCCTGGTCCTGGTGCACAACCATCCCAGCGGCGCTGCCCGTCCATCGCGGGCCGACGAGGTTCTGACGCAGACGCTGAAGCAGGCGGCAGCGTTGGTCGATGTGCGGGTGCTCGATCACTTCATCGTGGCGGGCGATTCGGTCAGCTCGATGGCTGAACTGGGCCTCGTGTAGCCCCTGGGGCCTTCGGCCCCATCTTTTTGTTCTTGATCAGCGCGCGGTGCGCGGGCAGAGGGGAGGGCGGAGCATGGCCGGTGATCCACCGGCTTCACAGGGGGCAGCGGCCCTGTCCCGTGCCCGGGGATCGCGGTCTGGTTTCCTTCCCGCTGCGCGGGAACGAGCCCGCTGGACGAACTGACGTTCGGTCCGCTCGCGCCGCTGCGCTGTGGTCTCGTCCCACCCGCCAGATCGTCCCCCCGGTCACCCGCCATGCCCGAAGCCGGGCCGCTGGGAATTCCGGGGGGCAGCGAACACCTGAAGTGATCGCATCGGCTCGAACGCCGCGCCAGTCGCGGCACTTGGTGTCACGCCGTCCGCAGAGCCGCCGCTGCTCAAGTAGCTCGGTCGCCTGCGCTGTGCTGGTCGCCCGAAGAGGCTGGGGCAGCGCGTGCGCCAAAGGACCCACCGCTATCCCCCCACGGCGCCCCCATCCACAGGTGAGGGGGACTTGTGGGGGGATCTTTCAGCGGTGGGCCAGGTGACTGGCTCACTGTTTCGTACTGCAAGGTTTCCCCATCCCCCACCCCTTCCCGAGGGAAGGGGATTTGCCCACCCCCCGCCCGCCCGTGGGCGGGAGCGAGGGAGTCCGAGCGAGAGGATCGGTTTTGAGGAGCCCGGATCGGGGTCCGGCTGGTCGCTCTTGCAAGGAGTTCCACCATGGCCAATGTTCAAGTCATCCAGCGCCACGCGCACCTGGCATCCGCCGTCAAGCTTGAATTTGTCAACGGGCGCGAGGGCAAGGTCGCCAAGGCGGTGCTGACCGCCATCAGCAACAGCCGCCGGGGCAGCGGCGAAGAACGCTCCGAGGAAGCCACCGCGATCCAGTGGACGCTGTGGGCCAAGCAGGCCGAACACGCGGCCGAGTACCTGGGCAAGGGCTCGCACGTGAACCTCGTTGGCCGGGTGCGCAACAACCACTACCAGGACAACGACGGGGTGGAGGTCTACGGGCTAGCGTTCACCGTGGACGAAATCGACTACCTCGACAGCAAGGCCGAAGGCGAGGCACGCCGCGCGCGTGAGGGTGCCGGTGATCCCCCCGCAGCCGCCCCCAGCGCACCCACCCCCAGCCGCAAGGCCCGCAACGAGCGCCAACCGGCACACGACTGACGCAGCAAGCCGGGCGGTTCGGCCGCCCGGCTTCCTCATCCAGTTTCCCCATTCACCGAATCAGGAGCATCACCATGATCTCTTCCGCCCATTCCCCCCGTCTGGCCGCCCGCTTTGGCCAGAACACCTTCGTGATCCGCAGCGAGACCCCGCTGGCCGAAGACCAGATGCGCCGGGCCGCGCCGTCGATCTTTGCCGAGGGCAAACACGGCAGCCGCTCCGAGCGCTACACCTACATCCCCACCATCGACGTGCTGCGAGGTCTGCGCCAGGAAGGCTTCGAACCCTTCATGGTGGCCCAGAGCAAGAGCCGCATCGAAGGTAAGACCGAGTTCACCAAACACATGATCCGCATGCGCCACGCGGGGCAGGTGAACACCCGGCCCGAGGCCAACGAGATCATCCTGATCAACAGCCACGACGGCGCCAGCAGCTACCAGATGCTGGCGGGCGTGTTCCGCTTTGTCTGCTGCAACGGTCTGGTGGTGGGTGACGTTGCCAACGACATCCGCATCCCGCACAAGGGCAACATCCAGGACGAGGTGATCGAAGGCGCGTTCCGGGTGCTGGAGGACTTTGAGCTGGTAGACGCGTCCACCGACAGCATGAAGGCCCTGCCGCTGCAGCGTGAGGAACAGCAGGCCTTTGCCACCGCCGCCCTGGCGCTGCGCTACGGAGAACGGGGGGAGGGTGAGTCACCCGCCCCTGTGACCGCCGAGCAACTGATCGAAGCACGCCGTCCGGAAGACTTCGGCAACAGCCTGTGGACCACGTTTCAGCGGGTGCAGGAGAACGCCCTGCGTGGTGGTCAGCCGGGGCGCGGTGCCAAGGGCCGGCGCCTGCACACCCGCCCGGTGGCCAGCATCGACCGCAGCGTGAGCTTGAACCGCGCGCTGTGGGTGCGGGCTGAAGAGATGCGCAAGCTCAAGGCATGAGCAATTGAAACGCTGGATTCAGACTCGAATCCAGCTCTCGCGCCACGCCGCACCTGGCCCATCATCGGGCGGTGCGTGCGCGTGAAATTCCGAAGCGCGCTCGCCGGCTGGCGCCGGCTCGCGCGATCCCGGCCGCTGGCGCATCGAGCGCGGCGCCCGGGAAACGTCCTCCGCCTCGGTGATCCCCATGTCGGTCGCGCTGGAGGACTCCCCCATGAAGACCCTTGTGCTTGCCAACCAGAAGGGTGGCGTCGGCAAATCTGCCGTCGCCACCTTGCTGGCCCATCATTTCCGCCAACTCGGCCTGCGCGTGCTGGCCATCGACCTGGACCACCAGGGCAACTTCTCTGACCCAGTGAGAAAGAGCCAGCGCGCTGCCGTGGCCGAGGTCCCGGCCAGTGGCTTGCTGACGCAGAGCAAACCCGCCATCCCGCCCGCCGAGTTCGTGCTGGTGGCTGCAGACCCGGATCTCTCCGGGCTGGAGCGCCAGCCGAGCCTGCACAACGTGTTCGCCAATCACTTCCGCGAGTTCCTGGCGTCGATGGACAAACGGTTCGACGTCTGCATCGTGGACACCAACCCCAACCCTGACATCCGCATGACCACGGCACTCGCCTCGGCCGACTTTGTACTCTCGCCGATCCAGCTCAACCAGGAAGCCATGGACGGCGTGTCCGCGCTGCTCAACCACCCTCGGGTGGGCGTGCGCAGGATCAAGGCGGTGCTCAACCCCAAGCTGCACCTGATCGGTCTGTACCCAACGATGGTGGAGGCCACGCCGCTTCAGCGCGAGAATTTCATGCAGCTGATTCAGAAGTACAGCCCGATGCTGATTCCCATCGGCCCCAAGCCGGGTGAGATTGCTTCAATGCCACGCCGTTCGGCCGTGGCCGAAGCGCAGGCCGAAGGGCTGGTTCTGTGGGAGATGAAGAAGACCGCCGCGCGCGAAGCCTGGCGCGAGATCGAACCTGGTCTGCGCTTCATCGCCAACACGGTGCTGTTGCCGACCCCAGCGACCACGACCACCGCGACCCAACCCTTGAACGGAGCGAAACATGGCCTTGTCGCTCGATGACCTGAACCTGCTGCCACCAGCCGGGGCAGGGGAGATCGGTACCCCGATGCGCATCCCGCTCGATGCCATAGAAGAGGACCCGGACCAACCCCGGCAGGAGTTCGACAACGAGTCCCTAGCCGAACTCGCCGAGACCATCCGAACGCGAGGCGTGCGTCAGCCGGTGTCGGTGCGCCCGCACCCTGCGCAGCCTGGCCGATGGGTGCTCAACTTCGGAGCCAGGCGCCTGCGTGAGTCCCGTCTTGCAGGAACGGCCGACATACCGGCTTTCGTGGACCACACGGCCAACAGCGTGGACCAGTTCATCGAGAACGAGCAGCGCAAAGGCCTGACCCCGCTGGAGATAGCGCTGTTCGTGCAGCGGGCACTCAACCGGGGCGAGTCGCAAGCCGACATTGCGAGGACCATCGGCAAGAGCCGCCAGTACGTGACCCTGGCCACCGCGCTGATCGACCCGCCCGACTGGCTGATGACGGCGTACCGGCATGGGCGCTGCCGGGGGCTGACAGAGCTCTACGAACTGCGCAAACTGGCCGCAGAGCATCCGCAGTATGTCGAAGCCTGGGCCTCAGATCGTGGGGCCATCACGCGCGAACTTGTCATGGCACTGCGCGCCGACTTGGCCGATGGTTCGAACAGCGTTCGAAGAGGCACGTCGGCACTGATCGAGTCCATGCAGACCAGTTTGGAGCAGAGCGCTGCTCAGGGCCCCTCTGTGAAGAGCAGCCCATCCGTCCCGCAAGCCGCCGAGCCCATACCCCGTGCACCTCGGCTGGCACCGCTGAGACTGATGGCCCAGCTGGGTACTGCGCAGGTGGCGGTCAACACCCAGCAAGCCCCACCGCAGGCCGGACAGGTCTATGTGATCCCGGTGGACGGTGGCAAGGTGCAAGCGGTTCTCGCCAGTCAGCTGACTCTGGTTGGACTTGTCCCGGACAAGGGTTGTCAAGCAGCTTGACAACTCACCGTTCAAAGTCGCGCCACAACTCGACGGGTGCTCGACAGCCGGTCCCTGGCTCTGACGCCATCGGGCCTCTGCCATCCTCACTCTGATCGCTCTCCCTGCCTCACTGGTTGTAAAGCAGCTTGACAACCAGTGGGCGAGAGGCTGCGCCGGTTTTGCTGGATTTTCGACCGAATCCAGCGCCTCGAATCGACCGATCCTCGACGACCATAGGTTCATAGGTGAGTGCAGGAAAGGCGGTGCGCCGCCAGCTTCACAAACGCCTCGCTGCGCTCACGTTGTGCTCCCTTCGATCGCATCATGAACACCCATCAACCTGACTTCGTCTCGGTCGATATGCGCGGTCTCAAGACCTCGCTGGTCGAGCGCGCTCAAGCCGAGCGGGTGAGTGTGTCGGTGCTGGTTCGGCGGGCTGTGGCCCGCGAACTGGGCTTGGGTGAGCCCCCTGCACAGGACAAGCCCGATGCTCTGCAAGGCTTGGCCTCGGGTGCCGCCATCGTCAAGTTGTCCATCCGATTGACAACCGACGAAGCTGAACGGCTGGTGGCGGGCGCACGTTCGGTGGGGCTCTCGCGCGGCGCCTACCTGGCCGGTCTCATCGCAGGCATCCCCGCGCTGACATCAGGGACCAGCCGAGTCGATCAGCTCGCAGCGCTCACCGCGTCCAACGCCCAGCTCTCCAGCCTCAGCCGCAACATCCACGCCCTCACGCGGTTTCTGACCCTGGGCAACGTGCCGCAGGCGCTGGTGTACCGCGACATGCTCGACACCCTGGATGGGGATGTCCGGCGCCACCTCACCCAAGCCGCTGGCTTGCTGGCCGATCTGCGCCCGCGTGGGCAAACCGCCGAAACCCGGCACCAATCCAACCGCTGACACCCAGGAGTACACCATGGCCCAGACACCCAACATCGATGGCGTGCTCGCTCAGTGGGGCGATCGCCTGTTCTACCCGGGCAACCGGGTCGTCAAGGTCCAACCCCAGCCCCGGCTAGACAATGGTTCCATGCGACAGCGGGCGACCGCGATCCGCCAACGCATCGAAGCCACGGTGGTGCGCCGGGCGCCGCAGGTCATGGTCAAGGTAACGGGGGGAGGGCGGGGCATGCAGGCCATTGCGGCCCACCTTCGTTACATCAGCAAGAATGGCCGGCTCGACATTGAGAACGAGCAGGGCGAGACCATTCGAGGCAAAAGCGCGGTGCACGAGCTGGCCGACGACTGGCGGTTCGGGGGCAGCCTGATCGACGACGTCGGGTACCGGCGCGAGGCCTTCAACCTCATGCTGTCGATGCCCCGTGGCACCGACCCGTTGATCGTGCAAAAAGCGGCGCGCGAGTTCGCGCAGACCGAGCTGGCCGACCACAAGTACGTGATGGTGCTGCACGACCACCAGGCCAACCCACATGTGCACATCAGCGTGCGGGCTGAGTCCATATACGGCCGGCGCCTCAACCCCCGCAAGGCCGATCTCCACCGTTGGCGAGAAACCTTTGCCGAGAGGTTACGCGGTTATGGCATCGACGCGGAGGCGACGCGGCAGGCGGCACGCGGGCAGAGCCGGAGCCCGGACGCGCTGTGGCGCCTGAAGGCCAGGGATGACGGACGATTGAAGAAGGCCCGGCCGATGAACAAAGCCGGAGCACAGGCGCGTGCCAGCCGGGCAGATGCACTTGGGGCATGGGTTCAGATTGGAAAAGCACTGGCCAGAACCGGCGACGCCAAGGATGTGCAACTGGCCACTTCGATTGCGGCATTCATTCAAGAACAGTCGGCTACCTGGGCGCCATCGAAGATTGACAGAGTGTCTGAGCGGGATATACCGCCTTCAGCGCAGGGGGGCAATCCAACGATGCGGCGCTGAGCCTGTTGAAGGGCAGTGGGATTGTGTTTTCAGCCAAGCACCTGAGCAACTCAATACATCGAAAAGCGGCACAAGGCTGAACAGGGTCATTCACGCACAAAGCGACACGTAGTGACGATGGCCTCACTTGCGGTCTCGCCAGTCCTTGTTGTAAAGCAATTTGTCATGGGCTAGTTTCAAGACAGTGAAGCGCTGAAGGAACGCGACAAACTCTTGGCCATACTTCTTCCCTTCATCGAATGAGATGAAAATCTGTTTTGTCTTGGCTGCCGCAAAGATGCGCAGAATTCTTTTGACTGCTGTTACTTGAATGTTCTTATAAATAACCGAGTCGTGGATGACGTAAGGAATCTTTGTTAGCGAAAGCATTGCAAGGTCAAAGCCGATCAAGCCCGCATAAGACGCCCCCGTTCCAGAATCCGCTGGGGATGTGAATTGATAAGAACTGGCGCTTTTGAAGCGCAACTCAGAACTAGCCCTGGATGCACCATAAACAACTGCATTGAAGGCTTTCAGTTTTAAGTTAATGCGATTTTCAAGATCAAGAAATATCTTTGTGTATATTCTATCGAGTCTTTCGTTGGTAGCCTTGATCGCCTCCTCCAAGTCTACCTTCTGGTCAAAGTGCCTAATTTCCTCTGTAGCTCTATCAGTAGTTTCCTTGAGGTCAAAAACCTGTTTAAAAAGATCGTCAGGCATTCCCTTGGAACTAAGTTTTGCCTGAATATGACTCTCGACTGTGGCAATTTCAGTACCCATGGCATTGTCTTCAAGCTGTGCATTCGCTAGTTCTTCTTTTAGTTGTTTTTTAACAGCGGCGCCAATCTTCTGATGAAACATTTCGACTTGCTCTAAGCGTTCAACATTGATGGCAGGGAAAAAATCTGTTAAGAGTGCGATATTTGCAGCAAGCCGAGGGGTGATTCCCGTCATCTCTCTTTGCAATCGTCGAATCTTGTTCTGCAACTCAGCGCGAGATGCAGATAGATCATTTTTTCGATACTGCTGCTTCTTGAGATCTTCATCAAACAGTGATTCATAGGCATTCAATGCGCCACCAAACCCATCCTTGAGCTGCTGAATTTTCCCGCCGTTCTCTTCGATCAGCCGGAGATTCTCCTCGCGCTTTTTCTTGTTGATGTTTGGAATTATATTTGCATCCATAGATTTATTTATAAGTGTTTTCTTTTCCTTTTGCGCTTCAAGGGTGGTCCGCTCAGCAGCTATGTCGGAGCTTCGCCCAAACATATCAATAATCCTAGCAATTGCTATTGCGTTCGCCTCTTTTGTGGCGCCTGCAAACGGCTGATTGGGATCAAGTCCTCCCTTTCGCCATATCCGAGAGTAGGGATTTACGATCGATCTGAAAGATGTCTCTAAATCTTCCAGTTCGTAGTTTGACTCCAGGAAGCCTTTGTATTCATCAAGTGACTTCTCGCCAACCCAAATGTATTTGTCATCGCAAAGATGAATGATCTCCGGTGAGGCGGTGTTGCGTGAGAGATAAAAAACCTCTCCATTGAACTCCAAAGAAAAGTTGTAATGGTGATGCCCCAACTCCCGAATAACGCCCGCCTCGTCCCTGAGGAAGGTTGATCCTCCCATAACGAAGTCAATCACCATTAAAACAGTTGATTTTCCGATGGAGTTTCGTGCATCATCGTCCCCAAGGACGATGTTCAGACCTTCATGAAAAACAATCTCACCCTGGCTAAAGTGTTTGCAACTTATTGCTTTAAGCATAATTAACCTGCCCCTGTTCGTCTACTTCTAGCATCCCGAGTACATAAAGCGCGTCAACTGCGTGGAGAAATTCACTTGTGTCTTGAAAAACGCTTCGAGTTCGGTAATAAAGATCCAAGACACTTTCAGAATCCGGCCTACCTCGAAGAATTTTCGCCGCCTTGAAGATGGTTGACTCTTCAAGTCTTGTGAATTTACTAGGTACCAGCATCGAATACCTCGCAATTCTGGACGAAGAAGGAGGTAAGAACCCTTGCAGCAATTAGTGCTTTTCCTGTCCTGCTGCTTATCCACTCGGCCACGTAGCTAAAAACAGCATCTTTATTATTGGGATGCTGTCGATGCATCTCAAGATAGTAAGTCTTTATTTGCGACTGCAGTATTCTGATTGAAAGTTGGTCGTTTTGTTCAAGAAGCCGAATATGGTCTCGAATCCGGATGTAGTAGCTGGTTGCATAGAGCTTTATCTCGTTTTGCTGCAGCGGGCTCATACCATTTCGCAGCTTATTTTCGATGGTGGATGTTTCGAACTGTGCCGGCGGTATTGTTGCAACGTCGCTTTCCATGGCCGCGATTTTGTCGAGTATTCCAAATACCTCTTGCTGAATTCCATATTGGGCCGCTGTCTCCTTGGCCTTTGCATCAGCGAGGAACCCATCCTTTACTTTTCGGATGCGATCCATCTCGTCAATCTGGAAATTCTTGTCGAAACGTGTGTGACATGTAGGGCACAACGCAATGACGTTTTCTAGACCGTTGATGTCAATAGGGGGTGTCCGCCCGACGAGCGCCAATGTTTGGGCGGGCGTGGGATGGAGTGGAAAGATATGAGCAATCTCATAGCTTTTCGTGATCTTCTTAACCCCGGGCTTAAGGAAGAGAATTGGAGCCCTACACAAAGGACAGCAGCCCCCCGTCTCCGCGTACAAGATGCTGTGCTGGTTGTCTGTGTAGTCAATTCGCTTTGACTTCGTCGCTGTCGTAGGCATCGGCTTGGCTACTCTGATCGGTTGAAGAGGTGGCTCGGGCCACGATGCTGGATGCCCACTACTCCGACAAAAACTGGCACTGACCTCCGTAGGCATACGTACGCCAGTCTCGCACCTCCCTGGAGCGGAGTGCTGGCAGTCTCAATGACGCTCATGCGCCTCATTTTTTTTAACACAATCTCCTCCCGCTGTACTTCAGTTCGCAACGTCAATACGCAGGTTGTAACACGACATATGCCAACAATTGGACATATGAGGCCCAGGCCAAGACTGGACTGCATCAAGAGCTGGCGAGCTGGTGGTGTCGCGCACGTTTGAACGCTAGGTCAACGAGCAGCACATTGGGCGGCCATTCACAATAGGTTCACGGAACTGGGCCATCCACTGACGGTGGTTGTGGCGTAGCCAACTCCGGGGCTAGGGAGGTCTGGTCTTACGATACTTTATGCAACAAGCACTGCGGCGATCTTCAGATCGGACGTTTGTCTGGCCAGAGGCCGAACAAGCCGATGATTGCAATGCATCTGAGAGCGAACGTTTGGGCGCGGCGAATAAAGGAGGCAAACGCTGCGGCTCGGGTATTCAGGCCGGTGGTGCCACCAATGCCGCAGGAATGAACCCCTCATCCGTCAGCGCACGCACCACCCCGCGCAGCAGCATGTTGTGGCTGAACCCGATGCTGTACTGCCGCGCCCCTGGCTTGGTGGGTTGCAGCATGCCACCGTCCACCAGTTTGCGTATCTGGTAGGTGCGCTGGTTCGCGTTGAGGTCTGGCATGGCGGCTTCCAGGTCGCCCGCCTTCACCGTGCCTTCCTTGATCGTGGTGTTTAGCACCGCCTGTTCCAGCGGGGTGATCAGCTGCCGCTCGCGGGCATAGTTCACCGCCGGCAGCAGAACCTTGGCTTTGAGGTGTTCGTAATCGGCCAGGCGGTCTACTTTGGTCAGCTCGTCGCGCACGCCGCTGAGCACGTACACGCACCAGCGCTCCAGCGCTTCGTCGGTGCCGGCATCGGCATCGCCCAATCGGGCGTAGTAGGCGTTGCGATCCGCGCAGAACACGGCTGCCGGGTTGAGCAGGCGGCCCACCGCGTTCACGCGGAAACCGTACTTGATGAGCATGGCGTAGGTGAGCAGGCGCACCACCCGACCGTTGCCGTTGCCAAACGGGTGCACCCAGGCGAACCGGTGATGGGCCAGCGCCACCTTCATCAGGTCGTACTTGGGTGGGTCCGCCCGGTTGATGAATGCCACCAGTTCGGTCATGTAGTCCGGCACCTGGGGAGCTTCGGGCGGCAGGTGTTCGGCCTGGGCGATCTTCACCGCGCCCTGGCGGTAGGCGCCCGGGTTGGTGTCGCCCTCGCGCGTGAGGCCGGTCACCGTGGTGGCGTGCAGGCCGCGCAGCAGGTGCTCGGTTATCGGGGCGCCTGGGTCCACGCTGTCTTCCACCTGATGCATGGCGCGCTCGATGTTGGCGATCTCCTGCAACTGCTCAGGCAGGTTCGGGCCATCGATCACCCGGGCTTCCACATAGTCGGCCAGCGTGGTGTGGTTACCCTCGATGCGGGCCGAGGCCAGGCTCTCCAGCACATGAAACACCTGCTTGAGCTGCATGAACACCGGCAGCGGGGTAGTGCCCTGTATCTGCAGGCGCCGCAGGTGCTCAAGGTCTGTCAACACGTCCAGCAGCGGAGAGTCAAAGCTGGGGTTCAGCAGGCGCAGGGGGTGGTGAACAAACTGAACCATGGTGGTTGGCATCTGTAGCGGGGCTTGAAGATATCTGGACTTTAAGACAAAAAGTCTTTTTAAAATAAGCTATTTACGGCCTGTTGGTATTTTTCATATCTGGAAAATTCCTGGTATCGGAAGTGGAAGAGGCCTTGTCCGGAAGCTGAAGGGCCGGCGCTGGGGCTCACTCTGCACCGATCGGCTCGGGCAAGGCCGACGGCAGGGCCTTGAACTGGCGCGGCGGTAGCGCGGGCATGTCGCTGAAGGCTGGGCTCCACCGCCAGGCAGGGGCACTCGGGTCCGGCGTTGGCACGGGCTGATCGGCCGGCAAGCGCGCATCTCCGCTGTGTTCGCGGTCGATGAACAAGGGGCAGGGCATCGCGCCGCAGTCCAGCAAGCTGGCACACACCAGCGTTTGATCGCTTTGCATGTTGTACCGCAGGCCTTTGACAAAGCTGCGCCCCTGCCGAACCAGTGCCTCGACCAGTTGCCGGTCCCAGCTGTCGTCCACCGGCAGCCACTGGCTGGTGGTGAGCATCACAGACATTTCCGCGATGCACGGTGTACCTGCTTCGTCCACCCGGATGGTGGCGACCATGAGCAGGTGCAGGTTGGGCTCCGCGCCCCAGAGGGTGAGTTCGCGTTCAAAGCTTCTGCCTAGGCGCCGGTAGAGCGCATCGTCCAGTGCAAACGCCAGGTCTGGGAGGTGTTTGATGACCGCTCTGTGCCCGTAGCGAGTGGGCGCGATTTCCTTGACCTCGGCCAACATGAGCAGCAGGGGCTGGGGTTGGCCCAGTCTGGGGGCTGCGCGGGCCCACAAACGCTGTCGGCGAGTCTGGATGGCGTCGCGCTGTTCCACTGAAAACACTTCCGGGATGTAGAGGCTGGCCAGCAGGGGCTGACCATGGGTGGTTTTGTTTTCTGCCGCCTGCAGCAGATGTCGCCGCACGGTGGCCCAGTAGCGCCGGCCGGCGAAACTGGGCTTCCATTGGGTGAGTTCGGCCTGGTCCCACAGGTAGTGGAGCAGGGCGCGCAAACCGAGCTTCTGACCCTGTGAGGCCACGCTGCTGCTGGCGCTGCCCGCCGCCGGTTGCACGTGTCGACCGGGCAGCTTGGTCATGGGAAAGTCCAGCCTGAGCGCCGTGACGCCCGTGACCGGGTTTTCAACGATGGCGGAGCCTACCAGCGGGCCGAGGCCTGAAAAGTCGGCCGGTGGCTCGTAAGACGGGCAATCGGTGGCGTGTTGCCAGCCGGTGTTGGGCATGCGCTTGATGACACAGCCATCGCTCAGCCGGGCGACATACATCTCAATGCCTGAAGCGCCTGGCCGGCACAGGCAGCGCGGACGCAGGTGGTGGGCGTGGGCGTGGGCTTTGGCGATGGCTTCGGGGAAGTCGGGCATGGTCCGATCCCAGCGCTGGCCGCCGATTTCGTAGGCGGGTATCGGTACGGGCGGGGTGTCCACAGCGCTTCCTCAACGCGCAGGAGCCGCCCGTTCGCGGGTGCGTTGTTGCTCCTGCGTTGGCGCGACGGCGGGCCGTTGTGAGGGCGCGTTCTTGTCGTAGAGCTTGACCTTGGGGATCTGACCTTCGCGGATGCGTTGGGCGAGCTTCTGTTCTGCCGCTGCCAAGATGGCTTCGCGCCGCTTCTCTGGGACGCGGTTGGCCACGAGGATGGCCTCGATGGCGGCGAGCACGGTCTTGCGCCCGCCACTGCCCCGTCCTGCAGGTTTGTCGGCAACGCCGTTCCCGTGGGCTGCACCGGCGTCGCGAGCGGGTTCGATGCGGTTGGTCTGTCGCAGCTCGCGCTCCACCTTGAGGCGCTCCTGGTCGGCGAGGTTGGGCTCGAAGCCCAGAGTTTTCACGCCACGCGCGGCCGCTTCCAGCCAGACCATCCGCCGGAAGTCTTCGTTGCCAGTCACCCGCAGAGACTGCCAGTTACGTGCTTCGGCAACATCGACCATGGAGCGCGCCACCGATGGGCTGTTGGTGTCAGTGGCCAGCCGGAAGGTGGATTCGGTGAAGGCGACGCGAGAGGTGTCACCCCGGAAGCGGTATTCGGTCAGGCCGATGCTCAGGTCGCCCACCGTGAAGGGGGCGCGCTTGATGATGTAGCGGTCGGTCAGCGCGGCCTCCAGTCGGGCGACAAGCGCTTCGCGCTCAGCTTGGGCGTCCAGTCGGGCAGACGCCTGAGAAGGTGCTGCTTCTGGTGCAGCTATTTCCGGTTGAGGGTTTGATGAAGGGCGTTGTGGCTCGCGCGGTTCTTCCCGCTGCCATTGCCCATCGACCTTGTGAACGAACGACTTCTGGCCCCTGGCGTCCAGCGCCACAAAGCGGTTGGCGCCAAGCTGATCGGCTTTGGCCGTGATGTCTTGGTAGCGGTAGCTGCGGTAGGTGAGGTCGGCAAAGGGGTCGCGCAGTTCGTACCGTTCGCCCGGTTCTGGTTCGGGTGTCTGGAAGGTTCGGATGGCAACCTGGGCTCTGTCGGCGGGCTCCACCGTGCCACCACCAGACGCAGGGGCATCCGATGCGGACCGATCCGCGCGACGGGAGGGAGCGGCTTTCTCTTCCATGGGGTTCTCCTTCGGTGGTGGTTTCAGATCGCCACAGGTCAGGGTTGAAGCGTTGCCGAGGGTTGTGTGGACGTGGGGAGGGCGCGGTACACCTCGATCTCCACCCGCCGATTGAGGTGGCGGCCCTGTCGGTTGCGGTTGTCGGCCATGTGGTCACCGCTGGGTTGGTGGGTGGCGCGTATGCGCGTGGGGTCCACCCCGGCAGCAATCAGGTAGTCGCGCACGGCGTTGGCCCTGGCCTGGGCAATGCGGCTCTCGGCAGATGAGTCGCTGAGGCCGTCGGTGCGCCCCCGCAGAAGCACGAGCGGAGCGGCCTTGGATTCGTCCACCAGGGCGGCAGCCTCGGTCGTTGGAATCGACACACGGCTGCTGTTGAAGGCGAAGTGAACGGTGTGCACGCGGTTGGCCATCGCCTTTTCTTGCATCGACGCCAGCAGCTGTTGCCGTGCGGCCATATGAGCGAGCGTTGCCGCTGTGGTCTCGGCAAGGCGGCTGGACTCGTTGGCCAGGATGCGTGTGTTCTGCAGATCGTTCTTGCAGACCTGCAACTCCACGGCCGTCTGGGCGTTGGCTGGTCGCTTTTGAGACTCGTCCACGGTGGGTGGTTTGGGGGGCGAACTGCAGGCGCTCAGTAGGAAGCTCAGCGAGGCGATCAAGGCAATGCGGGCGAGGCGTGTGTTCATGGACTTTCTCCCAAGGTTTCAAGGCGCAAGGGTTCCACCATGGTTGCAACTTCCTGGGTGGAGGGAGCGGGATCACTGGCTTCTTCGTCGGCGGGTTCGATGGTTCCGCCATCCGCCTCTGGCGCTGCGAACTGACAGAAGAAGTCGATGCATGTTTGAGCTGCTTCTGCTGCAGAACCTTCCAACTTGTCTTTGAGGACGGTCGTGTCGTGTGCCAGCTCTTCGACGTGCAACTCCTTTTTTTCTGGAGGGAGTTCGTCGTCGGCCACGCGCCAGCGCTGCTGGGCTTTGGCCAGATGCAGGTCCATGTCCATGGGCTTCACTTCCGGCGCGGACATCAGGCGCGCCGTAAAGGCCTTGTCTTGGAAGTAGCGGATCTTTTCGCCGAGGATCGGTTTGCAGTTCTCGAAGATCACCACCAGCCGCTCGCGCCCCAACTCCTTGAACTCCTGCGGCAGCAGCAGGGCGCGGCGTTGCTCGCTTTCGTTGCGGCTGACGGTGCTGTGACCGTGTCCGCTGAAAGAACGACTGCGCCCGCGCGAGGTCGCGCGTTCGGTGAAGTGGCCAAGCATGGCGCTGTATTCGTCGGCGTCGCGCTGTTCGCGCGGGGCGAAGAGGATCTGCAGGCCGTGGTTGGTGGCGAAGGTGCGGGCTTCTTTGTCGCCGTAGACCGCGTCCAGCTGCGACATGGCTTGCACCACCGTGAGCAGGCGCAGGTTGTAGCCAGCCAGGAAGGCTGCTGAGTGGGTGATGACGCCCACGCGGCCCATGGCGGTGAACTCGTCATTGACCAGCAGGCATTGAAACCGGAGGCTGGGATCTTGTTCGGGCAGGTGCTGGGTGTTGAGGCTGACCAGCTGGGAGAAGAAAAGGTTCAGCAAGGGGCGGGCATTGGCCAGCCGGTGGGGCGGAATGCGCACATAGACCGACATGCGCTGGCGCCGCAGGTCTTCGAGCCGAAAGTCGTCGGCGCTGGTGGCGGCATCGACCACCGCATCGGCAAAGATGGTAAGCGGCGCGTGGAAGGTGGCGACCACGCTGGACAGCGTGTTCTCGGAATTGCTCAGCAAACGCTGTAGCGCATCGACGCATTCGTCGGTGAGCGGATTGCCTTGATCACGGCGCTGGGCGATCTGACTGCCCAGGTGGTCTTTCAGTGGCTGGCCTTTGCCAGAAGACTGGCGCAACAGCTCACCTACTGTGCGGGGCAGCTCGGGGGTTTCCAGCAGCAACAGGCCCAGGCCCAGAAACAGGTTGCGTGCCTGGTCGTTGAAGAAGGCTTCGGACGAGGTGCCACTGCCGTCGTTGGGGAAGAAGACCTGGCCGATACCCAGCAGATCGCCCACCCGGTGCAGCGGGCTGGTACGAACCGCCGTCAGCGGGTTCCAGCGGTGGCTGCGGGCCTGTTCGTCGAACGGCGAGAAGGCGTACACCGCCTGGCCGTGGGCGGCGCGGTAGCCCGCCGTGATGGCGTGGTTTTCACCTTTGATGTCGAGCACGACAACGGAGTCGGGCCAGTTGAGCAGGTTGGGAATCACCACGCCCACACCCTTGCCGCTTCGGGTGGGGGCAGACAACATCACGGATAACTGGCCGGGCAAGGCGAGGTACCGGCCTTTGAATCGCCCGATGAGGATGCTTGGCGTGTCAGGGTGTTTGGACGAATCGACAAGCCCAGCGCGGGCCACTTCGCCAGCCGAGGCGAAACGCGCGTCGCCGTGCAAGGCGCGGCGTGGCCGGGCCGCTGCGATCAGAGCGCCGGGCAGGATGACCAGCAAGCCCGCAGCGGACAGGGTCATGGAGGTGAACAGGCGCTGGCGCAAAACAGCATCTTCGGAATAGAGTTGCCAGTAGCTGGTGATGCTGCTCCAACGGGCCTGCCTGGGGTCTGCCTTGCTGAGCATCAGAAACAACACCCCCGAGACGTAGACCGCCGCACAGAGCAGGGCAGTGGCCACGACCGCTGCAAAGGCGCCCGCGGCAACCCGTCGGCCCACGGACCAGGCGGTGAAGGGCAAGGCCAACGCCTGACTCATGATGGCAACTCTTCGCTCGCTGCCGCGCCGGGCTCCTGCAGGGTGCAGACGCGCAGTGGGTTGTGGCCGACGGCGTGGTGTCTGCGCCGGGGTTCATAGGCGACATCGGCGATGAATCGGCCCCGTTCGTCCCGGTCGAACTGCACGATGACATCGATCACGATGCGCAGCAGGCCTTTGATCTCGTCCATGCGCAGGCCGCCACCCGCGCCACTTTCGCGGATCATCAGCGACATCTGTTCCAGCGCCAGATCGCAGCTGCCGGCGTGCACGCTGGTGATGCTGCCCGGGTGGCCCGAGGCGGCCAGCCGGATGAACGAGAAGCACTCTTCACCGCGCAGCTCGGCCAGAAAGATTCGGTCGGGCTTCATGCGCAGGCAGGCTTCGAGCAGCGACTTGGCGGTGACCCGGGCCGTACCCTGGGCGTCCTTGCTGTAGAACAGGTGAACCGCGTTGGGGTGGTTGGGCAAGGTCAGTTCGGCCGTGTCCTGGATGGTGATCAGGCGCTCGTGTTTCGGCACCTCTTCGACCAGCCCTTTCATGAAGGTGGTCTTGCCCGAGCCGGTTTTTCCGCTGACCACGATGGTGCGGTGGTGCCGCACGGCCAGACGCATGAAGTCGGCGTATCGGCCAGCGGCTTTCAAGGCCAGCAGCTCGCGCTCAAAGGGCTGCAGGCCGTCGTTCCGCTCCGGGTTCGGTGCGGCGGCTTTTTCGCCTACGCGGCCGAACAAGCCGTCTTGTTCGAAGTCACTCAACCTGAGCACCACATTCGACGGCTTGCGGATGGTGATGGACACGGTGCCGCGTGGCACAGCGGGCGGTATGGCGAACTGGATGCGCTCGCCGGTGGGCAGCGTGGCCGACAGCAGCGGGCGTTCCTGGTTGATCTGCTGGTCGCAGTAGGTAGCCAGAGCCGTGGCCAGGGAGAGGCAACGCTCCTGCGTCATGGCCGGTGCGTTGACCGCTTGCCAACCGTTCACGGTTTCCACCTGCAGCTCGCCAGGGCGGTTCAAGCAAACCTCCAGCACGCCTGGAGCGTCCAGCTGTTCGCGCAGCGGGCGCAGGAACTCAACCACCGAGGTGGCGTCGCCGCACCAGCCGTCGAGCGGGTCTTCTTCAATGCCGGGCAGGGTGTTCATCGCTTTCACCTTTCCCGCGGCTGGAGTTCGTAGACCGAGGAAAAGTCCACGTCGCGGGCGACGTAGATGCCGACGATGCCGCCCTGGTTCTGGTACAGCAGGGGCGGGATGTTGATCGTGCTGTCGAGCACCTTCTCGGCCAGCTTGCTGGTGTTGTCGGTGGTGGATGGCAGGACGATGGTGTCGGCCTGCTGGTCTTGGGTCTGGTTCTGGATCACCAGCTTGACCGAGTCGTCGATCAGCGAGAGCAGCATGGCGGCGCCGATGCGTTCACCCCAGCGGTTGTCCACGTAACCATCAATCCCGGACTCGCCGAGCTGGCCGGTGCCTGGCGACTCGATGTCCACCGTGACGCCATGGGGTGTTCGCACCCGGGTCCACAACACCGGTATGCGGACCATGCCGGGGCGGACCGACGAGATGCGGTATTCACCGTCCAGGTGCGAGCCGCGTTCGATCAGCAGCACTCGACCGTTGTCGCCGTACACGTTGCGCTGGACCTGGCAGCCCACCAGGCCTGAGGTGGCGCTGATCACCCTGGTTTTGAGGGCGCAGGTGAAGGCCGTGCCCTTGGGCAGCGTGAGGTTGCGGTCGCCCAGCGTGCTGGCCGCGACCTTGGGGGTGGCGGAGCCTTGCAGTTGACCGCCGAACAGGCCCGCAGAAGGCGCAGGCAAAACCGCGCCCGATGATGTGCCTGCCATTGAGCCCAGGGCGCCGAGGTTGGCTGTGTCGCCACCCTGGCCATTGGTCATGGCTGTGCTCTGGGTCAGGTTGTCGAGCAGGCCCTGCAGTTGTCTCTGGTAGGCCTGCAGGTTGCGGCTGGTGTTGGCCACTGGATCGTCCGGGTCGGCCGAGGCTTGGCCTGGATCCGTTCCGTTGGGCATGCCCGCCGATCCGGAGTGCCCGCCAGGGCGAGAGGACACGATCAGCACAGGGGCATCGTCGGCCGATAGGCCTTTTGGCGCCGCAGGCCCGCTGCCGCGTACGCCAATGGGCTCCGCCGCCTCAGTGGTTGGCAGCAAAGCGGGCACACGCGGCGCGGGTGGAGCCGTCATGTCCAGTGCTCGTGTCCCGGCGCTGGCGGCGGAGGGCTTGTCCCGCACCAGCTTGGCGTCTTCGTCCGTTGCAGTCCCACTGGTGAAGGTGCGATTGATGGCGAAGCCCGCAAAAAGCACCAGGGTCAGCACCATCATGCCGAGCCCCAGCGCGCCCTTGCGCGACCAGTTGACGCTGCGTGCCGCCGTCACCTGGGGGATGCCAGGCTCTCCCGGCAGGGGGGTGATGGTGTTGCCGTCCGAAGGCTCGGAAGTCGACGGGTTGTGGGCGTTGGCTTGATCGTTCATGGCCTGACTCCGGTGGGGCGGTTGTCGAGAGAGGCGTTGGCAGCCTTGAGCACCCGCTGCACACCCGGAACGGTGGTCGCACCTTCTGCCGGGGTGCCATCCAGATCAAAGGCCTCGTTCCAGATGCCCACGACCGCGTTGCCCGCTCGCAGCATCAGTTGCCGGCTGACGCGGTCCACCACCAGCAGGTCGTCTTCCATCCGGGCATTGACCAGGGTTTCACTGCCATAGCCGAGCACATGAAAGACCGCTGGGACTTCGCGGTTGCCCGGGAAGCGCAGGTAGGTGAATCGCCCGTCGTCGTAGATCAGGGTTGGCACGATGTCTTGCGAGCCCGCACCTTCGGCCAGCGAATACTGGGTGTTCATCACCGTGTGACTGGCCTGCAATCGTTCAGCCACCACCTGTTGGGGCGTCGGCTGGTATGGCAAAGGGGGCAGGGTGGCGAGTGCTGCGAGGTCTTTCGTTGACAGGCCCGAGGCGGGCTTGGGTTGTGCCGGCGCCTTGACGGTCAAGCGGTAGACCGGCTGTTGCCGATCGCCGTCGGGCAGGACCACGAAGCGCAGCGCATGCGTGCGACGGTCCGTGACCACGGCCAGGTTGTTGGGCGCATCCGCACCGGATTTGGCTTTGACGAAGAGGTTGCGGCCCCCTGGCTGAGCGGCCACGCACCAGACGGCATCGGCCTTGCTGCAATCGCCGCCTTGGCCTGCGGCCACTTCGGTGATCACTTCGTCTTGGGCGAGCACCACCAGGGTCACCATGCCCCGTTTGACGGGGACGGTCACCACTGCCGTTGGGTCGTAGACCACGTCGCGCAGGCGCGGGTCTGCCGATTTCTGATTCGATTGAGCGAACAGGCTCGAAGCCATGGCGCAGGTACCCAGCAACGTCAAGACAGTGCGCTTCATGGCCGTGCTCCCGCTGCCTGGGTGTTGATCTCCGGGTCAGACCGGTAGGCGGTGACCACGAAGCCGAAGGGGTTCTCCAGCCGGTCGGCTTCTTTGGCGAGGACCTTGGGCTGGTACTGGTAGACGATGCTGGCCACGTGGCGGGTCGTGACGTCTGGCAGGTTGCGGTCGGTCAGACGGACCGCTTTGTCGTAGGTGACCGTAGCGTCACTCAGGTTGCCGCTTCGTCCGGAAGCCCGCAGGCGCACCCCCACGATGTTGATGCGCCATTCCTCAGCGGCGCCGATCTTCTTCTGCAGCGCGCCGTCGCCCTCGAACTGCCGGTTGTATTCGGCGAAGACACCCGGCACGGCCATGCGTGCCACCTGGTCAAAGTCGCGTTGCAAGAACATCCAGCTGTAGCTTTCACGCGCCCGCACGAAGGCCGCCAGGTTGTGCTTGTCCAGCGCCTCCATGGCGGGGATGGTTTCTTCGCTCAGGCGCTGCTGGATGGTGGTTTCGCCAGTGACGCGGTCCACCACGATGGGGATCTCCACCACGCGGCGCAGCGGTCCCTGCACGAACACGGCAGCGATACCGATCAGGCCCAGAATCAACCCGGCCACCGCCACCCGCCAGGCCCGGCGCTCCGAGCGTTCGAGCATCAGCGCGCGGTCGATTTCCCAGTCGCGGTTCGCGTTGAAGGGCGGCGATTCGCCCTCGTTCGACGGTTCAGGGGGCCGTTTTGGCCATGCAGCGGCTTTACCTGACAACAGGATGGCACTCATGGGATTCTCCGGTGGTTCTGGTTAGCGGCGGGAATCAGCCAGGGTTACGGCAAAAAGTCCGCTACCTTGCCGGTGCGGCCCAGCATCTGAAGCTGCCGTTCGCGCTCGCGAGATCGGGCAATGCGCTCTTCGCTGTCGGCCATGCCTTGCAGCATCTGCACCTGTGACACCTCGTGTGCGAGCAGGGCGTTTTCAGCGCCGATGCGGGCCTGGATTTCCTGCACCGACTTCTGGTCGGTGGTCGCGTTGATCTGGGTCATCAACGACTGGATCTGCGTGAGTCGGCCCGCTGCGGTCTGCATGGCGTCTTGCAGCAGCCCTTTTTGTTGATAGGGCTGCGCCAGAGCGGCCTGGCACTGGGTGCGGGCGTCGCCTGTGAGGTCCATGCAGTTGTAGATCATGCTCACGTCGCGCAGGACCTTGGCCGTGGCGTTGAGCCCGCTGTAGCCCGAGGTGTTCACCGCGTTGAGGTAGGTGAAGGCCTCGGCTGGGATGTAGTTCTTCAACAGCGGGTTGTTGAACACGTCGCCCAGGTTCCGGATGCCGTTGATGCTCTCGATCTGGGTTTGCAGCTGTCGAATCTGCTGAATCTGGTTGTTGATTTTGGTGATGTCGTTGATGACCTGCTGGACGGTCTGAACCAGGTTGGCCACGTCGATCACGGGGATGCCGGTGGCTCGGGCCTGGGTGGCGCCCAGAGCAATGAGGACGGCAGCGGCAACTTTGAGGCGGGTGTGCATGGTGAACTCCTTGGTGGGTGGGGTGGTCAGGACCGGCCGCGTTGGGCGGCGAGTTTGTAAGCGGCAGAGCGGGCCGCGCCGTAGCCCCTGCGGGCCATGGACTCGGCGGCGTGTGGAAGACCTGTGCCCGCGCGGATGACGCCGCCAGCGCTTGCGGCGGCACTGGCACTCCGAGCGGACGAGGCAGACCGCATGCCCGAAACCATCATGGCGTTCTGGATCATCTGTATGCCTTGCTGGATGGCAGCGCCGCCAGTAAGGGCCGACGCCAAGCTGGGCGCCTGGAAACAGATGATGGCCATGAGCACCATGACGACGCAGTACTTCAGGCTTTCCCCAACGACGTTGAACGTCGAGCCCTGGAAGCCGCCGTTGACCTGGACGGTCTGCACAATCGCATCGCCCATGAACGCACTGATGCCCAGGGCAAAGAAGGCGAACCAGGTCAGTACGACGGCGTTCAGCACCATCGACAACCAGCTGTCGAAAAAGCGTGCGGTGGGGCGCCAGGCCAGGCACAAGACAAAAAGCGGGCCCACCGCGATCACGAACGTCAGGAAGAGCTTGGCCAGCGTGACGACAAAGAGGGCGATGCAAAGAAAGACGACATTTCCGATGGAGCAGACCACGGCAGCGAAGAGCAGGTCCAGACGCATGATTCCCGCGTCCTTCAGCAGATCGAGCACCAGTTGGCTGGCGCCGTCATTGAACCGGTCCAACAGTGCGTACGGAGAGGAGATCGTGGTGGGGTCTGCGGCTGCCGGTAGAAACGTGGTGGCCACCCCCGTAGCCAACGCATTGGCGGTGTCGGCGACGTTCGCGATGTAAAAAGCCGATTGCAGAGCTAACGCCAGCACCAGGCCGATCTTGAATACCTTCCAGAGAAAGGTGGGCACCGTCTCTGGAACCTCATTGCGCAGAACGGCCCACCCATACAGCGCCACCCAGATCGTCATCGCCGTCAGTGCGATCGGAGCGATCCCGGTCATGAGCGAACTCACAACGCCGAGCACGTAGGTGCTCAAGACCGCATCGAACTGTGAGCCGACCCAGGCAAACATGGGATTTCTCCTCGGCTATTGAACAGCGCTGACAGGGAGACTTTTCAGGCTGATGCACTTCCCCGAAATGTCGGGCTGCGCGCACTGCATCCACTGGCCTTTGACTTTCACGATCCACGCGCGGGACCGCTTTTCCACGCCGTAGGTAGAGGGCCTGCAGGTCGTGGGTCGCGCAAAGACTTCGGTGCACTCGACCACACCCGAATCGCTCTCCAGCATCTTCCAGCCACCTCCTGCACAGCCCGGCTTGTTGGCTGGGCATGGCGAGCCCAAGGCCACCGACGGGAGTGGCGGAACCTCCACCTTCTTGGTGCCATCGGCCATGACACGGACGGCCTCATTGCCTTGGACGAACTGGGCCGAGGCGGAGCTGGTGGTCAGCGCCAAAGCGATCAGCGCAAACCATTGAGCGTTCGGTTTCATGGGGTTCTCCTTGAAGTACGGGATTTGCGATCCTGAACCTCGCGCAGCAGCTCGGGAAGCCACAGAAACGGATCGTTACCGTACAGTTCACGAACGGTGTCGAGCAGGGCCACGTTGTCGGTGGTGGCCGAAAGCACGGTGATGAAATCGTCCATCCCGCTGAGGTCCAGCTCGCAGATGGCGCTGCTGTGGCCTTGTTTCACGAGGAAGCGGCGCCCGCCTTGCGCGCCGAGGCTGCGCACAATGCCGAATTCAGCCTCGCTGAGGCCAAAACCTTCGACGTATTCCTCGCGTACCGCTTCCGGGTTGGCCAGGAAGATCTTGGTCACGCTTTGTTCGACCATGGTCCGCCCGATGGGGTGGCGCAGCACATCGGACGGGCTCTGTGTGTCGAAAATGCCAAGGCCGTTTTGCTTGCGGATGGTCTTCTGCTTCTGTTTGGCGAAGTCGCTGAAGATCTCGTGGTCCAGCGCTTTCCAGAACTCCGAGATCACGTAGATCAGGCGTTCGCCGTTGACCAACTCTTCCATCACCTGCAGCAGGTAGAGCATGACCGGCGTCCGCACTTCGGGCAGGTCCAGAAACTCCGTGGTGTCGAAGGCAATCACCGATGCCGCGTCCAGGTCCGCCAACCGGTCGTTGGCTTGGTCGAACACCCAGCCCAGGGCACCACCTTCGCACCAGCGCCCGAGTCGCTCGTACAGGCTGTTTTCGCCCGACTTCGGCAGGTTCTGGCGCACCGTCGAGAAGCGGCGCAGAGCGGTTGGCATGGTGGCCACCGTCTTGACGGCGTCGGCAATCGCCCGCTCATCGGCCGGCAGCAAGGGCAGGGCGGGCGTGGCAATGCAGATGCGGATCAGCTGTTCCCAGAATTGGATACGCGCTGGTGTCGGGTCGCGCTGCAGCGGGTTCAGGTGTGTGGGCTTGCCCGCTTCGAGGGTGAAGTAGCGGCCGTTTAATGCACGTATGGCGATCTCGCAGCCTCGGTCCAGATCGAACAGCACCAGGCGTGGCGCTGGGTTCCACTTGCGGGTGAGCGTGAGCAGGAACATCTCCAGCGTGGTCTTACCGACGCCGGTGGAGCCGATGATGATGGTGTTGCCCGGCAGCTTCTTGTCGGCCGAGTCTTCGCCTTCCGGGCTGCTGTGCAGGTTCAGGTAGAAGGGCTGGCCCGATGGGGTGCGCAGCAAGGCCAGCGCTTCTCCCCAGGGGTTGCCGTCCCGCTTGCCTCGGGCAAAGTTATGACCGCTGGCCAGGGCTGCGAAGGCGCGGGACGACAGCTTGGCATCGCGCGGGCGCCACTGCCAGTTGCCGGGCATCTGGGCAAACCAGGCTGCGTCGGCCACCAGATCCACCGGCGACATCTGCAGGCTGGACGCTTCGCCCACTGCCCCAATCGCCTGTGCGGCCCGTCGCCCGGCATCGGCCAGACTGTCTTCGCCGGGCTGACCGAACACCACCAGGCTGTAGTGGTACTCGCCCATGCAGAACTGACCGTCGCCCAGTTCGTTGAGCGCTGCGTCCATGTCGGCGATCTGGCTGGCCACCACGTCGTCGCTGGCGATCAGCTGATCGCGTTGCAGCTCCAGCGCTCGCATGGCTTCGCGCCGAGGCAGTATTGAAAAACTCTGGGTTTCGATGAACTCGCTGTCTTCATACAGCAGCGAGTTCAGGATGCCAGGCTCCACCGCATCGGCGTATTCCTTGATGTCCACCAGGGCCGCGCAACGGCGCTGTTCCCCATGGCGCAGCTCCAGCTTGTCGCCACCGAAGGACAGGCGGGTGGTGGGCAAGGTTCGGTACAGCGGACCTGCCGCAAGGGGCACCGGCCTCCAGCTGCCGTTGACCAGGTAGCCCAGAAACTCCGCCAGTTCGGAATACTGCCTCGCACCTTGCATGCGCGCTCCCAGCAGTTGAGGGCCAAAGCCGCGCAGCACCCGGTGTACGAACGCGGTGCGTTCCTCCATCACGCGCAAGGCTTCGGCATGCGCTGCGGCAATGGCGGTCTTTGAACGCTGGGTCGATTGCAGCGCCCGGCTGAGGCGTGAGGCATTGGGCCGGTAGACCAGCGTCAGGTACAGCTCGTTGCTCATCATGGCGTGGTTGCCCAGCCTCGCCTGGTACGCCTGTGACAGGTCGCGTGCAAAGCCTGCCTGGGGCGGATCTTCCAGTTGATCCTGGATCTTCCGGTGCAGCCGGTGGGTCCACACGGCCCATTGGCCGCCCGCCAGATTGCGCAACAGGCTGCACAGGGCCTCATGCCGCTCTGCGATGAGGTGTTCATCAGCGCATTCAAAGGCCACGCCGTCTAGGCGCCACACGCGCATGAAGTCGCCCCCACGCGTGATCACGTCGTGCTCGCTGACCAGTGAGGAGAAAGGCACAAAGCAAGTGAGCGGGTTCTCCTTCAGCGCCTGTGCCCAGTGGCGCGGCTGTGGCTGCCCTGCAGCAGGTCGCCCGGGGCGACGATGGGCTGCTCCACCCGATCGGTCAAACATGCCAAACATCGGAGCCTCCCCGGTAGAGCGTGGGTGAGTAGCTGCGCGCGCGCCAGAAACGTCGGTTGCGGTCGTGCAGCTTCAGCTTGAGAGCCACAAAAATCTGCCGGAACCGCTGGTCATCACGGGCCGTCAACCAGCGCATCCAGAGCAACACTGGTGCGATGGAAAGGACCACACCCAGCGCAAGCCACCAGCTCACCAGAATGCCGCCCCACATGATCAGCAACATGCCGGTGCCAAACAGGATCACCAGCGGCACCAGCGGGATGCCCAGCTTCATGGCCGGGCGCGTGGCGCCCTTGTAGATGGCTTCGGCTTGCATGATCTGCACCTTCAGCCGTCAGCTGACGATGTAGCTGGCGAAGGCAGCCGCCCCGCCCACCAGCGTGCCGCCAATCAGCACATTGGCCACGTCGGCCAAGCGAGCGCCCTGGAAAATCATCTTGAAGCCTGCCCAGATGATCGCGATGGTCACCACCGCAATCGATATCGTCACCAGGATGGTGTTGACGTTGGTGACTGTGGTGTTGATCTTGTCGAAGCCCTGCGCCCAGCCCTTGGAGGCTGCAGCCAACAGCAGCAGGGCGGTTGCGGTGTGGGGCTGGGAAACGAAGAAACGAAAGCGGTTCATGACGGCTCCTTCACGGGGTTGGGTTGGCTGACGGGGAGAGGGTTGCGCGCAGCGGCGACCACCTTGCGCACGTAGCCATGGCGAAAGCCGGTGCTGAAGTTGCCGCTGTAGTAGCAGGAGAGGGCAGCGCGCAGGGCTGCCTGCTCTGTTGATGCCCGAGACGACTTGCGTCGCGCCCGCTCAAAACACTCGCTCAACACCGCCTGCATGGCGGCCAGGTTGGAGCAAGGTTCGAAGGCCGATTCCAACGACAGGCCCAGGCGCTGGAAGTTGCCCAGGTTGATCTGCCCGAGGCCCACGCTGAAGTTGCGGCCGGCGGCCTGCAGAGCCAGTGCGGTGGCCAGTGCCTCGGTGCGGTGGCGGGGTTGGCGTTGCAGCGAACCGCCCACGACGCCGATGGCCCAGGGGTTGAAGGCGCTTTCGACACTGACCAAAGCATGCGCAGTGGTTGTGTGCACCTGCGGCGCGCAGGCCAGTGCGAGGGCTAGGAATGTGGACGCGTCCATGGTGGCGGTCCTCAGCCTCTGGCTTCAATGAAGCGCCTACACAGCGTATCGACGAGCGATGGATGGTCCATGGTCAAGTCCTTTGTTTCGACGTTGTTCTTGAAGCGGCATTTCTTGCCGGATCTTTGAACACCGTGAGGTCAATGTAGGACTTGAAACCCCCTGCGCCGCTGCTGGATTTGGGCTGTTTTCCAGCACATTCGTGACGCGCGAGACTCGTGCTGAATTGGCGCGCAAGAAAAAAGAAACCCGGCACGAGTGCCGGGTAAATCAAAGTCGCTGTCACACGACTTTTCAGGGAGGAGGGACGGCTGTTTAGGTCGCCCCGAGTGCATTATCGATTCGGCTTGCCCGAGCCGTCTATGAAAACTTGCGCCCGGTTGCATCCGGCACCCCTCCATTTGGGCATGTCAGGCCCGTACCACCGGCATATCTTCCCATCGGGTCGTGTACTGAGGCGTGCGGCGTTCTTGCTTCATCGACCACCGCCTCTGGTCCCCTTGCAGCCCAGTGCTTCCCAGCAGGACTGTGCCCCTGCCATAGCGCCGGTTGAGCCCGTCCAGCGCACCCATTAGCCTTCCCTTGTCCCGCTCTTCCTCTGGTTCCAGGGCCAGCTCAGTCTGGTGCACTGATGCCGGTTGAAGCTCCAGCAACATGACCCCTGCTTTCGCGTACAAGAAATCGGGCTTGAAGATGCAGTGCAGACCGGCCAGCGCTGCCTCAACGATCCGCCTTGTGTCCGATGTCGGCCGACGCAACGGAACCACGATGGAGCGGCTGTACTGCGGGTCCGACCTAAATGGGCTGGTGCGAACGAAGGTGAGCACCTGGTTGGCTTGGCCATCTTGGCGCCGCAGCTTCTCAGCGGCGCGGCTGGCAAATTCGCTCACGGCCTCGCTCAAGTCACTAAGGGCAGTCACCGTGCGACCAAAAGAGCGTGTGCAGGCAATTTCTTGTTTGTCGGGTGCGGCGTCTTCTAGGTCCACACATGGCAAACCCTGCAACTCCCGCACCGTTCGCTCCAGCACCACCGACCAGCGCTGACGAACCGTGCCCAGGTCCATGCGCGACAGATCCAGTACCGTGTGGACTCCGCCTTCTTTGAGTTGAGCCCCTATGCGGCGCCCCACGCCCCAGACTTCGTCGACAGCGGTTACTGCAAGGACGCTTTCCAGGGTCACGCGGTCCATGGCAGCCAGATTGCAGATCTGGGCCAGCTCCGCAGGGTAGATGCCGGGCTTGCGCTCTGCCGTTTTGGCGATGTGGTTGGCCAGCTTGGCCAGTGTCTTGGTTTGACCAATACCAATGCAGCAGGGAATACCAACCCACTGGAGCACTCTCTCGCGGATCACCTGGCTGCGTTTGACCAGGTCACCCCGGATGCCAGCGAGATCGACAAAGGACTCATCGATGGAATAGATCTCCTGTCGGTGCCCGAGCCCGGCCACCAAGCTCATCATGCGGTCGCTCAAGTCCCCATACAGCGGGAAGTTGGCCGACAGTGCAACCAGGCCATGCGACTCCTGCCTGTGCCGAATCTTGAACCAGGGTGCCCCCATGGCAATGCCCAGCGCCTTTGCTTCGTTCGAGCGAGCGATGGCGCAACCATCGTTGTTGGAGAGCACCACCACGGGTTTGCCGTTCAGGCTCGGGCGAAACACCCTCTCGCAGGACACATAGAAGTTGTTCCCGTCCACCAGGGCATAGAGCGGTGACGCCATGTTTTTCTGACCGGTCTGCGAGAAGACATCAACACTTGAACTGCTTGATCGCAGCGATAACCACTCCCCAGACTTCGACCGTCTGACCTTCGGTGGGGGTGATGTCAGCGAAGGTGGGGTTCGCCGCCTTGAGTTTCAGGCGCCCCCCGCGTTGCCAGAGCTGCTTGCAGGTGAAGTCCCCGTCCACCACCGCCACCACAATCTGGCCGTGGCTGGGCTTGATCGCCCGGTCCACCAGCAGCACATCCCCATCGAAGATGCCCGCCTCGCGCATGGACTCGCCGCGCACCGTCATGCTGTAGGTGGCCTGTGGGTGTTTGATCAGGTGTTCGAGCACATCAATCCGCTTGGCCTGGAAATCCTCCGCCGGCGACGGAAAACCCGCCCGAATCCGGGATTCAAGTTGGAAGGCGGGGAGGGCGCAATCGGCCAAGGGCTTTGGTGTGCTGCAGCGCCCCGACTCGGCGCCATGGAACAGGGGTGACAACAGGTGATCTTCTACAATACTGGACATAACAACAGTATAGAAGCCAAGCCCGTCCCTTGGGAATGCTTCACAGAAAACCGGCGCGAATCCGCGCATAGGATGGAACCATGTGCAGTCACTACGAAGGCGTGCGGGACGCCCAGGTCTTGCGAAAGGTGTTCCAGGTGGAGCCACCGGCCGACATAGGAAAAACCGATCTCTGGCCGGGATACTCCGGCCTGCTGATCCGCCGCCCCAGGGAGAAGGACTCGGGGGATGACGCAGTACCAGATCGGGAAGCGTTACCTGGCCTGTTTGGCCTGGTGCCCCATTGGGCGACCGACCTGAAGATCTGCCGCAGTACCTACAACGCCCGCAGCGAGACGGTGGCCACCAAACCGAGTTTTCGGGAAGCTTGGAAGAGGGCGCAGCACTGCATCATCCCGGCCCAGGCCATCTACGAACCGAACTGGCGCAGCGGCAAGGCCATTCCCACTCGTATCGAACGGTCAGACGGTCGGCCCATGGGCATTGCAGGTTTGTGGTCTGCCTGGAAGTCTCCCCAAGGGGAATGGGTGCACAGCTACACCATGCTGACGACCAACGCCGATACCCACCCGCTGATGAACCAGTTTCACAAGCCGACCGACGAGAAACGCATGGTTGTGGTGTTGCCGGAGTCAGTCTATGACGAGTGGCTGGTAGCGACGGCTGAGCGCAGTGAGCAGTTCCTGGTGCCATTTGCGGCGGAGGGGTTGAGGGTGGGAAGTGAACGAGATTGAAGGAGGGTGGGAGACAGGTTTGCAGCGACTGCTGCCGGTGGATGCTGCCATGTGTACTCACGCTGACTGCCACGAAGCGGCTGTTGGGAACGACGATAGGTGCTGGCCCGAATGTGGGCAGTATGAGGGACTGCGGTCATAGGGCATCCGCGACCCGGTTGGCTACGTGGCACCGACCGCTTCCCCATCACCTGGACGGGCGGTACCGACCCAGTGCAGTCCCTCGCAACGCTGCAGCGACCGACGCCAAAGCAGTCGATGGCCAACATGAAGATTGACCAGGGCGATGCTTGCACTGCGCCTTTGCCGAGAAGTTGGCCTTGCCGGTTCTCGCACTGTGGCGAGAAGGCACTCGGACCGATGATGGATTGGTGTCCAACGAACTGACAAGCGGTGCCATTACCTGTTGCCACTGCGTAGCAGAGGAGAAGCCTGAAGTGCTCTGGGAGCAGTTGACCAAGCTCCTCGCCTGAGCGCTAGGCCGACAACCAGTGTCGGCGCCTCTACCGCTTGAAAACGGACGGTCGGTCGGCGATGCGGCCACCGATCAACTCGTGGACGGCATTCACAGTACGCGCGTCTCCCAGGTTGTCCATGGCGTCGTGCGCGAGCGGATGCTTGGATGCGTCCAAAATGTCGGTAGCAGGGTGTCCCGGTGGCAGCTTGCTCAGTACTTTTTTGGCGAGATCGCCGGATTGACGCTCGGCGCCGATGGCGAGAGGAATCAAGAGCGCGCGCCGGTCCTCCTTGGTCGCGAGGGCTGTTGCCGTCGCGATGATCTGCGAACTGTCGGCACAGTTGCCCACTGCCTCAGCGGCTGTGGCGGCTAGGTAGCGATTCGACTTCATGAACCATCGCTCGTCAGCTCGGGCGAGTGCACCGTCAGCGAGTCTGCGCTGCGTGCAGGCCAGCGCCGCTGCAGCCTTCACGCTGGCCCAATTCGGCTTGAAGGTGAAAACCTGGTTGATGACTTCAGCCATGGCGTCGTCATCGCCACGCTCAGTCAAGAGCGTGAAAAGCAACTCCGTCACATTCAAATCGGCTGTCTCCAACGCCGCCTCCACGATAGGTCCATTGAGGTCCGGCGGCACATTCGGCAGGGCAGACAACGCCTTGGCTGCGGCCAGTGCGATGGGGTAGCTCTGGGCTTCGCCCTCCGGAACGGAATGGCGCGACCACGTGTCCTCGCTCAACTCCACCAGTTCGCGGGCGTAGCGGTCGGGCTGGTTCGACAACACGGTGAGCAGAGCTTGACGAACGAAGGAACTGGGATCGCGCACCAGTGCCATGACGTCGTCGGGGATATCCTGGTCGCCAGCCGAAGCGAGGAATTCCAGGGCGCACTGCCGCGCAGTCGCGCGAGGATGGCTGAGTCCGGCATGCACGAGGTTCCAGCATCCGGCAGCTGCCGCTGCCCGGACGGACGCTTCAGCTTCCTCCGGCCGAGTGGATTCGCCCAACGCGTCCTGCAACACGCTCTCAGCCGCCCGCCCATTCGTAGCGGCCAGCCAGACCAGCAAAACACGCAGCGGACCCTGGTGCTGACCTAAAAGCGGAACAAGGGCATCCAGTGCAGCATCGCTGAGCTGAACCTCCTTGAGATCGTCCAGAGGCATCAGGGCTGCAGACAGCTCACCGAACGGCGTTGGCAGACTCAGCTCAAAGGCCTCGAAAGCCTGGTCGCGGTTGTCGGTGGTGCCAAAGCGCTTGGTGTGGGCTTTCGCGTCATGTGTCAATTCCAGAAGGCGCACGAGGTGGCCTTCGTTAAACAGTGTCTGTGCCGCCTGCATCAGGAGGTTGGGCACGTGCTCCAGGGCACAGCGGGCCGCAGACTCGCGGAGCTCGGCAGCTTCATCGCCTGCGAGCAGGCGCTCACGGAGCTCGTCTACGAAGGCTGGGCGCCAACTCTCGGTCAGCAGGCGCCAGATGCGTTGCTCCAAGTGGCTGCCCGTTCCCAGCTTCAACAATTGGCGCAGCTCATCGTCGCCGGCATCCGCGGGCTTTGACTGCTCCATAGCTTCAAACCACGCCGGCTTCAGTTCCTGCACGTTCGGATGGCTGGCCAGGGTTTGCCAGCCATTAGCATTTCGCGTCGCCTTGGCGTATTCGGAAACCAGCTCACGAGCCGCGAAGTCCTCGTCGGAGTAGTCGTCGTAAGGCTCCCAGTCCTCGTTGTAGTGACCGTCGATCGACGCCCAGTGATCGGAATCCTCTTGGGGCGAGGGGTCTCCCTTGCGCAACACGGCCAGCGCGAGCTGGAGCAGCGACTCGCGGTTTTCCGGCGCGCGCATCGCACCAAACGCGACAGCGACAGCGTTTGGGGATTCCCCATGGTTGACTATCACCCTTGCCGCATGGGCCCATGTGGCGTCGAGCCCTGACGCAAATGCATCTATGAACTCGGCCATTTGTTTTGGGTAGTCGCGCGTCTCCACCGTCAGCACCAGCCGGATAAATCGCTCGCAAATGCCCCGCGTCAATGGATGGTTGCGCACCTCTCGGTACCAGGCTTCATCGCGGTTGCTGTGCTTCCAAGCTCGCACAAAGAAGTGACTACCCGTGGACACGGGCCGGAACCAGCGGGAAATTTCGGCAGGAACACAGGCGCTGGAGCCCGCGATGGCTGCCAAGCGCAGAAGACTGAGATAGTCGTCATGGTCCGCACTCAACGCAGATTCCAGCCACGCGTCGATAGCGATCTGGACCTCGTCCGGCACGTCATAGAGGGACTCGTTGGAATCCTTGATGGCCGCTTGCAGTCGCACTACGGTCTCGATCGCCTGACCACCATCGCCGGTCCCAAGACGGACGAGGGCCGTCGTCAGGTGCTCCAACGCCGCTTCAGTCACTTCGGGATTGGTGCGCACCACCCCCATCAGGCCTTGCTCGACGCGGGGATGGGTGTACGTGACGTCGCTTCCCGGCTGACGCAGATAGCCAGCCGCGACCAGATCATTGACGAGCCTCTCCAGCCCGAAGCCAAACTCGGGGTCAACCTTGTTGATGGCGCGGCGGATCAGGGACAGGTCTTGGCGACGTATGCCTCTGCGGGCTGTCATGAGGCCCCAGATTACAACAGCCGCCTTTTCGTAGTGGCGAGCCTCAACCACCCACTGCACTTCGTTTTCAATGGCTCGTGTCTGGGTTTCGTTGAGGATTCGCGACACGAACTCTGACTCGTTTTCGTCCGGGGGGATAGCTCCCTGAAGCAGGGCAATGAAGCGGTCGATCTCGAAGGGGGTTTGCAACGTGCGAAGTACCCGGTCCTTCGCGCGGATGGCTGCCATCATCAGCACGCTGGAGCTCAGTTGGCGCACACGCGCCTCGAACATCCTTCCCAACTCCCTTTCTCCGTATTTGGATGCGTCGAGCCGGACTTCCCACTGTTTCAGGAACGCGTTCTCGGTACCAACGGTCGCGGTCAGTATGTCCGTGCGGCTGGTTACGACGATCTTCTGCTGGGCGCTCGCTTTGAGCAGCCGTTCCTGCAGTTCTGCTGTCCAGGCGGCCGTGCCACCCTTGATCTCGTACTTGCCCCAGGGATCCTCAACGTAGAAAAATGCTGGGCCAGCGTCGGGACGAGCTTTTAGTTCGCCAGGCCTCTCCGGTTCAACATAGCTCAGGCCAGGCACGATGCGCTTGTAGTGCTCATACATCGCCTTCGCCACCGTCGTCTTTCCGGTGCCGGAAGGCCCCGTGATGACAATGGCGTTGCGCTTGTCCATTTGCGCGACGATGTCGTCCCAGTTCGTTGGCTTAACGAAAATCGCGTCGCGCTCCCCGGGAATGGAGCCACCGTGCTTTTTGATGATGGCCTCGACATCGACGCGATTCCAGGCCAGTCCCGAACGCATTCCTGCCATCGCAATCTTGCGCAGCTCGTCGCGGCAGGCGTCATGCCGCTCTATCGGGATGCACAGTGGGCTGAGCAAGAATGAGTCAATACGCTCGGCGACGCGGGCCTCATTGAACTGAGCCAGGACGGCGAACCGGCCAGCCGCCGCCTTTACATGCGACGCAGGGAAGACAGTGGAGGGCAGATTGTCGTCGCTGGGTGGCTCTAGGAGATCGTCAACCTGCAAGGATGCCAGCGGTCCCGAGACGTCAGCGCTAGTAATGAGGACGTACCTTACGCGAACATCGTCTAGCAGCTTCAGGGCCGAAGGGCGCTTGGTGCCATGTTTAACCAGGCCGCGCATCGAGGCTGCAGTCCACTGACCCGAGCGACGAAGCTTGGCTTGTACGACTAGGCGCACGCCGTCCACGACGGCGCTGGACGACACGCAAGGAACGTCCAACTCTGCCTCCAGGTCCTCCTGCGATGCGGGCTCAAGCTGGAGCACCTTGGAGACACGATTGACGACAAGCAGATCCAGCGCGGCCAGCACGGACACGTCGCACTGGTAGAACCAGCCGTCCAGCGAGGGGTTACCTCCGTCCGCATCTGCGGCCTTTACGGGCTTTTTTCTCAATTCATTGCTCCAGTAATAGGCTCACGCTTGCCGACAGAGCCCTCCTGACATCCGGCCGCGCTCGCGGTGCGCGGTGGCAGTTTACCGAAGGCAGGCGCTACCCTTTATGGCCCCTCATGTGGACCTGTGGTGGGGCCAGCGGCCCTCAGGATGGGAGCCGTCTCGTCCGAGAGCTGGTGCTGGCCGAGTGGATCGTGGGTATCGATAGACTCCCAAAATTCCCTACAAATTTAACCCTTACCTTCAATGCTTGTTGGCAGCGCTTCTAGCGGGTGACGAGTTGCAAGATGTTGGATACGAAACATGAGCCGACAAACGACCAAGGATGATCTTCTCTATTACCTGACCGACCCTAAGGTGCGTGTCATCGCATTAAATGGGCTCTGGGGTACTGGAAAAACCCACCTTTGGGATGAGATCAAAAGTGACTTCCCAGCTATTGATGGGAATGATCACCTGTACGCGTCGTGCTTCGGACTGGAGTCCCTGGAGCAGATCAAAAATGCCTTGTTCCAGAACTCGCTGGGGAGAGCCGAAGGGACCGTGACCGCAGCAAGGAAGTTCTCTGGTTTCACGATTGATGTCCTAGAGAAGATCGCGTCCAAAGTTGCACCAGGGGCCGAGGGCGCGGCCACCGTCGTCGGTAGCCTCGGTGGTTTGATCCAGTCCGCTTTGATCGACAAAGTGTTGCACTCACGCTTGATCGTGCTGGATGACATAGAGCGGCGTACCAAAACGCTGCAGGTAGAAACGCTATTGGGCTTCATCGACCTCCTCAAGCGAAATGACTGCAAGATTCTGCTCATCCTGAACGAGGAGCCGTTGGAGTCGCACGCGTCAGATTGGCGAACGCTCAAAGAAAAATGCATTGATCGGGAAATCACGCTGCTTACCACATCTGTAGATGCCGCCAGCATCGGCCTGAGCCAGGACATGCCCTACCTAGCAGTTGTGACGGATACGCTGGCTCGGTTGAAGGTGTCGAACATCCGTGTCATCCAACGGATCGACAGAATCGTGAAGACGATTTTTGGAGACGCAGTTGGTCTGCCTGATGGGTTGCAGAAGTCGCTGCTGCCAGCGACGGTGACTCTGACTGCACTTAACTTCAATGCCGTGCCTAGCGGCCCAGACGTTGCATCGCTGATGAAAAGGTGGCCGGCATGGTGTGGGCAGCCCCGCTTTTTTGACGATGACCGGCAAGAGATGAGCGATGCGGTGGCATTCGGTGTGCATGTGAAGCTGACCCGCGACGTGGAGTATCTTGCACTGCTGATGCAGCACATCCTGACCGGGCACAGACTCAAGGAGCAGTTCGATTTCCTGTTTCAGCAGCGTCGAGAGCAGGAGGCGTCCAATCAGGCTGAGAACGCTGCGATTCGATACATCGAAGACACGTTGCTCGATCCCGGGATGACCAATCAAGATTTCATCGCACGAGCGACTGACCACAAGGCGGCATGGGTCGGCATATCTGCGGACAAGGTAAGTGCTATAGCTAGCGATCTCGAGTGGCGCGGAGCTGGGGTTCTTGCTCAAGAGATCGCAGGCGAATGGGCGCGGCGCTGGAAAGAATCGCCAAAGCTATGGAACAGTAATCTCCATTCTCTGGACAACTTCTACCCGGTCATCAAAGACGCCATCCTGGAAGGGAATCGACATTTCTCGAGCATTCCATCTCTGCTCGACGCAGTGTTGAAGGTTTCCACCGGGGGATGGGTCCCCGGTGACGCCATGGCGATCAACGACGCCACGGTAGATGAAATCATTGAGACCATTTACGCACTAGATAGAGAGCACTTCGGTTCGTTCATCTACTTCTATCGTAAGGAGATCAGGGACCCGATTCAGCAGGCAGGGACTGAGCCTCCATTCAAGGCAGGGACAGACACGTTTCTGCGAGCTGCCCGACGAATCGTGGCAGAGGCCAAGCGTCCCCGGTTCACAGAGTTGCTGAAGCAACATCTTGGGGAACAGGCGTTTTCTGCATCTGACATCCTCGAACAAGAAACCGATACAGGCCTCAAAGAGACTTCTTGAGGCTGCGCGGCAGGGGAACGAAGTAGCTCGAGGTCACAGGGACTGAACGACGGGTGTTCGTGTTCGAGGCCGTTCAGAAATTTTAGATCGATTGACGCAGAACTGAGGCTTGGCCTGAAAAGAGGACAACTAGACAAGGCTCGGGATTCCCGTGTAACGACCATCGGATGAGCCAGAGAACAAATGCCTGCTTTCGTTGAAAACCGACATTGGCCGCTCGCATCTGAGTGGCAGGAAGCATTGGCGTTGACTTCTATCCGGAGGAACAGTTAAAGTTCTCTTGGCGCATGTCGGCGCCGGCTGCCCACCTCGGCAAACCCTCGCGGGACGACGTTTATCAACCTTCACCCCCTGATTCCCTTTGTAGGCGAGTCTAGGCAGTGGGCACCCGTGATTCGCATACAGAAGGAGTCTGTCATGCGTTACCTTTCCACGCCCGACGAAATCGTCGAGCATCTCAAGAAGCAAGCCAAGAAGCTGCAGCGTTCCGGCGCCGGCAAGCACTCCGACCTGCTCAATCGCGTCGCCAAACAGGCCGGCTACGACCACTGGCACCATGTCGTCAAGTGCAACGAGAACGCCAAGGCGGTCGCTCAGATGCGGGCAATTCGCGACATGTGTGAGGTGATCATCGCCGCAGAACTTCGCGGCGTAGCGAAGGCCCTAGTAACCAGCAATGGTGTTGCTTGTCCGCCCTTCGTTCTGTTCTCAACCGGGATCGGCGACGCCTGGCTCCTCGAGCCGGATGAGGCGCTGGCCATGTGCATGGTCTGGCAGGGCAAACGTCAGACCATCGGGCTGCACGAAGATCCCGAGCGATTGGAAGTGGAATGGGATTGCACCTACGAGCTTCTTGGCGACTTCTTCAATGTGGAATCCCTCCACCCGATCATCGGCACGCGCTCGATCGGCGGCTACCCCCTGAAAGAGGTAAGGATGCTGCTTGATCAGGCCCAGTCTCCGATGATGAAGATGGCTGCGGTGATCGGGCAAGTCGATGCCTTGGAGATCACGCCAGAAGTAGTTGTGCAGATGGCCAAACAAGGTTGGTCTGAGTCAGAGCTGATGCGCATGAAAGCCGAGGGGTGGCACTATTCACCAAGCCGCAATTCGCTTTTGGGTCCAGTGATGACCGAGGACGACTTTGACCTCGACGACGAGAACGAACCGCCCGAGCATTGAGCGGGCACGGCAGTCGGATGCGTGAGCGTTGTCTTGTCTCATAGATCGATTGAATCCGCTGGCTCTAGACGCCACCCGTCAGCGCAGTCTGCGACTGACGGCTTTCGATCGCAGCAGTCGCTCTACGGCTCAAGGTGAAGGACAGCACCCAGCCTTGAACTGACCTTGAGCAACCAGATCCCAGCCACTGTTTGTGGCCGATGGCGGTCTCGAGGCAGTCTAGGAGGATCGCGAGATATTCGTTTTGCGGCCTGAGCCGCCCAGCGGGCCGGATGGAAGGTTGCGTCGGGTTTCGAACTCCTTCCCTGGGCGCTTGTTGGCGGCGACCCACCCACGTGTGTCGCGCCCAAGGCGAGCAGCGTCCTTTTCCGCACGACCTGCGTCGCTGGGAGCGTGCTTCTGCGCGCGCGGGTCGGCACGCTTGTATGGCTTTGACATGCAAGGCTCCTGAAGGCCGCCGAGAATTGGCGCTGTCGAATTGTCGAGGCTAGAACGAGGCGTAGTGTGGCGGATAGAGGCTCCCTGCACGAAGTAGGTTCTAGACATCCAACTGGCATTGTGTGCCCTGCCGGTGCGGCCGAGAACCGTTCCCCTGCCGTCAGCAGGCGGTTGCCCACGTCCAAAAGCTCCAGCTGAGGCGAGACCCTGGAGGACCGCTTTGCGGTGACGAGTCTGATCGTCCGGTCGGCTAGAGTCGGCCAAGAGCGGCCAGCCAATTGTGAATGATCGCTATAGATTGGGCTCAGGGTCATGAATCCGAATAGCGAAGCCCTGAGGGGTGGTGGTGCCTCAATAATGCAGAAGCCGATTGACGTACCGCTACCACAGCCGGTCAAAGACCTTTGGCACTCACAGCAAGCGCTTGCGAAGCACTACGCCCACACTGGTTTTAAGTTCACCTTAGACGGACGTCTGGTCGGAGATATCGCAGAGGCCCTGGCTCTAGAGCACTTTGAACTCTGCCTTCCGCCTAAGCGCGCGAAGGGAGTATATGCGCTGACTGCTTCCGGACACTCCGTTCAAGTTAAGGCATCCGGATTAGAGAACTCTGGTCCTGCCTTCACCCCCGGTACCGGGATCGCACGCTATCTGCTGTTTTTTCAGTTCGATTTTTCGGCTGGCAAAGCGACGGTGATTTACAACGGATTGGAAGCACCAGTGCGAGAGCGTCTACTTCCAAAGGAATGGACTGGCACAAAGGTTGTCAACCTAGGAGCACTGCGCGCCCTTGCCAGAGAATTGGGAAATGAAAACGCCTTACCGCTCAAGCAGCTTGCAGATACAAAGTAAGGCAGAAGGTGGTCAAAGCAGGCCGTAAAGGCGGGCGATGCGTACAGCTGTTCGCCTGTCCGGTGCGCCCAGCTTTGCGTTGACGCGCTGAAACCGGCTGTCGATGGTTTTAGCCTCAAGATGCATGGCCGCACCGATCACTTTGCTGCTCTGTCCGGCTGCCTCGCAGCGCAGAAGATGCAGGTCGGCTTCTGTGAGGCTCGCTCCCCGGAGCAGTTCCTCACGCATGGATATTGCAATCGAGTGATGCAGCTCCATGGCGAGCGCGCGCGCCAGTACCCTGACCCTCGGGTAGCTTTCGCCCATGAACCTTTCGGGGTCAGCTGATCCCAGGCACAGGACCCCGACCCTTGAGAGGCCAACCGAGCTGGGTGCAGGTGCGATCAAAGCAGATGCGAAGCCATGCTCTGCAGCTGCGCGGATGAAGGCGTTTTCTTCGGGTGATGAGCAGTTGAGGTAACTGGCACGGGTGGGTTCTGCGTCGCACGATGCATAACGCAACCAGGGATCATGTTCGAACCATCGTTGAGAAGCGTACTCAGCCGGCCACGCTGGATCGCATGCCCAAAACGATCGAAAAGAGGTTCGGGTTGCATCGTCCCGAACGCAACTCAGGAAAAAGCCTGCATCAGCACCAAGGCCCGCAACGGCCTCGCGAAACAGTGAGATCACTTCGCCCGAGGAACTTGCATCTGTGATCAATGGGAGGATCTGAAAGACGCGCACGTTGTCCTCGATTGCACGCCCGAGGGACACAGGCCCGGTGGGCTCAGCGTTTGATGGTGAATGCCGCATGACCCTCTCGTCCCAGCTTGCAGTACAGCAGACCATCATCAAAGCGAAGCGGCTCAACTGCACACCAGCGGTCGAAGCTTTTCACGTCATGAAAGACCATCGTCTGCACCAACCGCATGCCCGAAGCTTGGCGTTGGGTGCGCTCCATCAGCAGACCGTAGCTGGTGGCGCGCAGGAGGAAGGTCACGGTGCCATCGTGGTTTGCCAGCAAGGTATCGCCCGCAGCGATGCGCTTTGCATTGCGATATGACGTCGATGCGGCAGCGTTGGTGCGCTTTGCGATCAGCGCCAATCGTTTGTTTCCCAGGGGGCGGGCGGGCGCGTCGATAGGATCGATACGGCGTTTTACCGAAGGGCGTGTCACGACCGCAGATGCTGACGGCGTCACCTCGGGGAGTTGAAGGTTGTTCATGCCCACTCCTGCAGGTCTGGTTGACCGACAGGCCACGCAGTGCTCACACCGCGTAACCCACACACCAAGTCTCAAGAGACTGGATAGAGGGTAGGGTAGACAAGCGCGTCGCGCGATGTCAAAGGAAATCCAGGCAGGGCGACCAAATCTGCAGCGGGTTCAGCCGCGCTAAACGACGAAGACCCAGGACACTAAGCACATCAAATCACTGCCGGTGCGCTGCCGTGGCTCAAAGCATTCAACAAAGAGAACGCATCCTCGGCTCGCTCAACCGGAATGAACAGGTGATCGTGGTGGAAGGCGGCGACCGCATTGCAAGGGATGCCTGCTTTGGCCAGGGCTGTGGCGATCATGGCCAGAAAACCGATGGCTTCCAGTGACGAGTGCACGGTGAGCGTAATGAGTTTGGCCTCAAAGATGAAGGGCACCTTGGCCTGTATGGCTTGCGAGCGCTCAACGATGGCCGTCAAACCTTCGGTCTCCCTGAACGTGCAGATGGGAGAGAGGTCAACAGGTAGGCGATGGTCCTGGAAGGTGCAGTAGACGTAAGTCTCTGGCCGTAGGTCAGGGGCCATCATTTGCTGCAGCCGAACTTGGTCTTTTTCTCCGCTCACTCCGATGTCCTCCTGCACAGGGAAATGGTGTTGGCTTTCGGCGTTGATTATGGGCGGCTGGCGTGAACTCGGCGTGTGCACAAGTGCTCAGGTGCAACGCAGAAGGGACTGGTTTAGCTGAATTGACGTGAGGCCAAAGTTCCTAAACCACCGCGCGCTGCTGGCATCTCCTGCTACCGTTTGGCGCGGCCTGGGACTTGTGCTCCGACATACGCTACCGTGCGCTGCGAGGCCGTCCGCAGCCGCACGCCGTGAAGAAGGAGTGTCCATCATGACAACGACTTCGCATGTCCTTTCGGACATGGCCGCGCTTCGATCAGAGCTGCGCCAACAGGGTGATCCGCACTGTGAACTGTTTCGGCTGGCGCCATGGCGAGCCGTGCTGGACATTGCCTTCGACTGGCTCATCGTTCTCAGCTCGGTGGCGCTGGTCATGTGGTGGAGCGAGCTGGTCGCGCCGCTGGCTGTTGTGCTGATCGCCAACCGCCAACGTGCACTCGGCAACATCCTTCACGACGCGGGGCATCGCAATCTGTGGAGGGACCGACGGCGAAACGACCTGGTGGCGCGCCTTTTCATCGCGCCCTTTTTGTTCGCCAGCCTGACCCGCTACCGCGAAACGCACTTCAAACACCACATGGAACTCGGGACGGATGGAGGTGACCCGGACCTCCTGTTTTTCGCTCGAATTGGGCCGACGACCTGGTTCTCGAACTACCTGGACCAGGTCTTTTCTTTGAACGCCTGGCTGTCGTCGGTGGGTGGGCATCTGTTTTCGCGTCAGCTCCGGGCGGCCAGCCTGCTGTACATCGTCGGGTGGTGGGTCGGGGCTGTGGCGTTGATGTGGGTTGTGGCCGGCCCCGACTTCACGGTCACCTTTCTGGTGCTGTGGCTGCTGGCCAGGGCAACAGCATTCCATCTGATCACCACCTTCCGCGAGATGTGTGATCACTTCGGCCTTCAGCCAGGTGGCGTGTTCACCTTTACGCGTGACATGGCTTGCCACGGTTCCTGGCGCTGGCTGATCCACCCCCGCAACAACGGGTACCACCTCACCCATCACCTTTTGCCAGCGGTGCCTTACTACCGACTGCCCGAGGCGCACCGGTTGCTGAAAGGGCAAGACGTCTTTCGGGATCGCGGCAAGGTCTGCTGTGCCTACTTCACCGGCACCGATCCAGTCACGGGCGCTTGGCAGGAGCAAGGGCGGATTCCATGAACAGGGCGCTGGGGAGCTTGCAGGTCGCGGCACTCCTGGTCTCGGCCAGCTATGGGATTGGTTTCCTTTTCGGGTCGGGCGAACTGGCTCTTTCCCATGGCATGGCAGGCAGCATCTATGGGGTGGCCACCGGATTTGGCATGCTGGTGTTGGCCGTGTTCGCACGGCAACTTTGGGCGACTGGGCTTCCGGTCTGGGATCTGTTTGGCCGTGCCTATGGCAAACAGCTTCAAGGCGTGGTGGCGTTGTTGTCTTTGATCTGGATGGCGGGCGTATTGGCTGCCCAGATTCAAGGCGGCGTTGCGGTGCTGGGGTTGCTGGGCCTTGAACAGGCACACAGCTACCTGGCGATCTTGTTGCTGATCTACGGCGCATCTCGATTGGACTTGCGGTTCGCATCGGCTCTGTTTGCGACTTGCCTTCTTGCGAGCGCCGCTGTTCTGGTCTACGCCCTGATCGTCACCAACGGCATGGGCGTCTACTTGCAGGCGATTCCCGCCTTTACCGAAGACCTGTCTACGTTCAATCCATCCCGCTTGGTGGCCATTTCTCTCGCCGTCGGCTTGTTGGTCTGTACCGGTGCCGACTACCAGCAATTTGTGTTGGCCGCGCGCTCACCCTTGGCCGCCGTGGGTGGCTGCGTTCTGGCGGGCCTTCTGCTATTTGTGATCGCCTTTTTGCCGTCGGCCGTGGTTGTCGCTATGCAGAGTGGTGGCATGTTGGGCGCCTTGGCGGACGCCAAACAAGTGATTCCTTGGGTGCTGGGTCAGGTCGCTGGATCGGTGGGGCAGGGCGCAGACAAGTTGATGCTCATCGCATTGTCGGTGGCGGCGTTGGGTACAGGCGCTGCGATCTTGCGCGCCATGTCGGAAGCGCTGGCGTGCGCTGCTTCTGGCAGTCGCTCTGCAGGCCACCCGTTGTTTGCGCTGATTGCCTTGGGTTTGAGTGCGTTGCTGGCCTCACGTGACCAGGGCATTGTGGACACCATGGTGTCGGTCAACGTGGTCTATATCGCCAGCATCAGCGTTTGCTTTGCCACCATGGTCAAAGGCATCGTCGTACCGCCGCAGCACGCGCGGTGGATCGTGGCGGTTGGCTTTGCTGCTTCTGTCGCCGTGTATCTGGCGGGCTGGTTGGGGCAGTATGGTGGAGACACCGACGTGGTGTCACTGCTGCTCGGATGCTTCTTGTCCGCTGGCACCGCCCTGTGGTTCCGCTTTGCGGCCGGAGGGTGGGCTCGCCGATTCTCCAGTCTGCGCCGTTGAAGGTTCGAACCCGACCGAAGGCTCCAAGCTGTTCCTGGCCACCTTGACGATCAAGGCCGTGATGTCACTGGCCATCGGCGGTTCAAGGTCCCAGTGGTGCCAGAACAGGTCCACCATCTCCCGTTCATTGGGGCAGACGTCCACGAGCTGTCCCGCTTCCACCAAAGGTGCCGCCTGCCAGCTGGGAATCAGGCCATAGCCCGCGCCCATGGCAACCCCTTCAAGCAGGGCGACTGGCGAAGGCAGGTAGTGTCTCGCGTACCGCTCAACGGCAAACCCGAAATGCCTTTTCAGAAAATCGTCGTGCAGAGAGTCCTTGCGGTTGAACAAAACCGCCGGTGTTGACAGTACAGCGGGCACCGTGAGCCCGTTTGGAAAGTGCGTGGAGGCAAAGGCTGGCGTCGCATAGCAGCGGTATTCCATGGCACCCAGGCATTCGGCCAAGAAGCCATCGGCGGGTTTGGCAGATGTCGATATGCACCCGATCACATCGCCGCGAGCCAGCAGTGCAGAGGTGTGATCCTGATCGTCTGCGATCACCTCCAGCGCAACCAACTGGCCCAGCAGCAGCTCCTTGAGGACCTCGGGAAACCAGGTGGCCAGGGAGTCGGCATTCACCGCGATGGCCAGCGAAACGGGCGCGTGTGGTTTGGCGGTGGGCGTCAACTCTTGAAGCGCAGAACCCTCAAGAATGCGCAATGCTTTCACATGACGCAGCAACACCTCGCCTGCGTGTGTGGCCGCCACCGGCCGTTCTCGCTTGACCAGCACAGTGGACAGCGATTCTTCCAAGGCCTTGATCCGCTGAGAGACGGCACCGCGCGTGATGCTGAGCACGGTTGCCGCTCGGTCAAAGCTTTGCTGCTCGACCACGGTGGCAAACGTTTCCAACTGATCACGATCCAGCATGTGCGGGTGCTCCAGGAGGGCCAGCGACTG
>NZ_BCTF01000032.1 GCF_001571145.1 Hydrogenophaga flava NBRC 102514 | reverse complement strand
TACCTACACCGACACCCGGATGAGCGCTGCGTTGGGAGGCGCATCAGTGGCCATCGGCGCGGGAGCGTCCGGATCACCCTCCGGCGCGATTGCCATCGGCAGCGGATCGACGGTCCAGTCATCCAATGGCATCGCCCTGGGCACCGACGCCCGAGCCATCCAGTCCAACTCCATTGCGATCGGCGCCGGTGCAGTGGCCCGCTCGTCGGTGGCAATCGGTGTCGGGGCACAGGCTACCGGCACCAACACCACGGCGCTCGGTGACAACGCCAGCGCCACCGGTGACCTCAGCGTGGCCGTGGGCAACAACGCCCAGGCCAGCCACCGGAACGCGGTCGCGCTGGGCAACGGCTCGGTCACCAGCGCGGACAACACGGTGTCGGTAGGCTCCGCCGGCAACGAGCGGCGCATCACCCATGTGGCCGATGGGGTTGCCGACAGTGATGCGGCCACCGTTCGCCAGGTGCGCAACATCAACGCCCAGAACCTGCAGGAAGCCAGAGACTACGCCGACGCCGGGGACGCCCGCACCTTGCGCCAGGCCAAGAGCTATGCCGACCAGGGCGACGCGGCTACGCTGGAGCGGGCAACCGCCTACGCCGAAGCGTATGCCGACCGGGGCGATGCGCGCACCCTGGAATCCGCGATGCAGCACACCAGCCAAGAGGTCGGGGCGCTGCGCAAGGAGGCGTTTGCGGGCATCGCACAGGCTGCCGCACTGATACCGCTTGTACCCGGCGGCGACGGGGAAACCACCGTCAACGTGGGCGTCGCTTCCTATGGCGGACAGACGGCCGTGGGTATGGCATTCGCTCACCAGAAAGGCCGGGTCATGTTCAACGGCGGCGTGGGGCTGGGCTCAGGCAAGCGGCACCTGGTGCGCATGGGCGCGGGCTGGCGCTTCTGACCAAGCGCCTGACGGTTGGAACTAAAAAACGCAACACTTCCATCCAGTCAATCACATCAGGCAACCGAAGGTGCTGCTGGAATAGGCGCAGCACCGCACCCACGCTGGAAGGCGACCTGCTGGCAGCACTGGGTGAGGTGATTCACATCGGCACCCGCGCCAAGAAGTCGTCCGCCGGCGACGACCTCGCGCGCCTGAGGGTGGACAGCGAAGGCGCGCTGGGCATGCCAACTCTGGGCCCGGCACCTCCTCCGCGCAGGGGAACCGGCGGTCCGCCACCCGAGGGTCGGACCGCTGTGCAGCGAGAAAATCGCGCTGTACACTTTTTTCTTCTGTCACACCCCTGCAGGTGGTCCCATGAAACAACTCTGCCTTTCCCTGTTGCTGGTGTCCTCGGCGGCCTTCGCCCAGGACACCATCCGCATCTGCGACGCCAGCGGCTGCTCCGACCGGCCGCGCAACACCGCGACCTTTGAAGCCGAACTGGCCGCCCAGCCCGACCCGGCCCAGGACCCGAGGCGCCTGGCGCTGGAGGCCATGGCCGAGAAGGACCCGCGCGCCGCATACGACCTGGGCCTGCGCTTCTTCCGCGGCGACGGCGTGAAGAAGGACACCTACCTGGCCATCAAGTGGATGCGCGATGCCGGCGAGCGCGGCGACTTCAAGGCCGCCCAGGCGCTGGGCCGCTTCTACCTGTACGGCGTGGAAGAAATGGGCTCCGACCCGGGCGAGGCCGAGCGCTGGCTGATGATGGCCGCCGACAAGGGCGACAAGGAAGCCAAGAAACTGCTCACCCAGGCACGCAAGGCCCGGGAGCAGGCGCAGTCGGACTACCAGTGGCGCGAAATGGTTCGCAAGAACGGCTGGCTGGTCGGCTGGTACAGCGGCTACACCTACCGCACCTACTGGCGCGACGGCCGCTGGTACTACTATTGACCCCCCCGGCGGGCCGACTCCTCCGAAGCGGCCGGCCATGTTTTTCTCTGACACCAGGAAGGTATCCATGAAACTGAACACCACCCCCTCCCGCGTTGCGATCGCCCTGGCCCTGGGCCTGACGCTCACCGCCTGCGGCGGCGCGGGCGGCGGCCGCGTGACCACCGGCTCCAGCCCGACCGCCACCACCGGCGCTGCCGCCGGCGGCACCAGCGTCGGCGCCAACAGCTCGCTGGAGCGCTGCGCCTCCCCGCTGGGCACGCTGGCGGTGGACGATGGCCGCGGCAAAGAATGGTGGGGCAGCTTCGGCGCCGCCACCCAGGTCACCACCATCGAACCGCTGATCCGCCTGGCCGTGGCGCAGTCCAACTGCTTCGTGATCACCTCGATCGGCAACAACAAGACCGAGAGCAAGATCTCCGCCATCACCGACAAGCAGCGCAACTCGGGCGAGTTCCGCGCCGGTTCGCAGCAGCAGAAGGGCCAGCGCGTCGCGGCCGACTACTACCTGGAGCCCGCCATCATCATCGACAACGAGTCGACCGGTCAGGTGGTCGGCGCGCTGGGTGGCCTGCTGGGCGGCCGCAACCGCAACCTGGCCGCCATCGCCGGTGGTCTGGAAAGCAAGGCCTCGGTCGTGACGCTGACCATGTTCGACATCCGCTCGGGCGTGCAGATCGCGATCTCCGAAGGCAACGCCACCGCCACCAACTACGGCGCGGCCCTGAGCGTGTTCGGCCCCAGCGCCGCCGGTTCCCTGGGCGGCTTCTCGCGCTCGCCGGCCGGCAAGGCCACGGTGGCCGCATTCACCGACTCCTACAACCAGATGGTCATCGCCCTGCGCAACTACAAGGCGCAGGAAGTCAAGGGTGGTCTGGGCAAGGGCGGTCAGCTGAAAGTCGGGAATTAAGCTCCCCCCTGCGCCGCTGCGCAGCGTTCTTGACGCTGGCGCCACGCCAGGAAAAAGGCCTCCACTTGGAGGCCTTTTTCTTTGGTGTTTTTGCCTGCGGCTCAGCGCTCGTTGCGCAATTTATCAATGAGGCCGTTGAGCTCATCGAGCGAGCCGAACTGGATCGCCAGTTCGCCCACCTCCTCGACACGGCCGTGGCGCTTGACGCGCTTCTTGATGCGCACCTCGACCTCTGCGGTCAGCAGGTCCGACAGCTCTTCCTCAACGCGGCGGATGTCGCGCGACTTTTCCTTCTTGGGCTGCTGCGGCACCAGGTTGAACTCGGCGCCGATCTTCTTGACCAGGTTCTCGGCCTCGCGCACCGACAGCTTCTTCGCCGCGATCTGGTTGCCCGCCGTGATCTGCGCCGCCTTCTCCAGCGACAGCAGTGCGCGCGCATGGCCCATGTCGATGTCGCCCGCCATGAGCATGGTCTGCACCGGTTCGGCCAGCTGCAGCAGGCGCAGCAGGTTGGACGCCGCCGAGCGCGAGCGGCCAACGGCCTGCGCCGCCTGCTCGTGCGTCAGACCGAATTCCTTCACCAGCCGCTGCAGGCCCTGCGCCTCTTCCAGCGGGTTCAGATCCTCGCGCTGGATGTTCTCGATCAGCGCCATCGCGGCCGCGGCCTCGTTGGGCACGTCGCGCACCAGCACCGGCACCTCGGCCAGACCCGCCAGCTTCGAGGCCCGGAAGCGCCGTTCGCCCGCGATGATTTCGTACTTGCCGGCGTTGGGCCCGTCGGCCAGCTGGCGCACCAGGATGGGCTGCATGATGCCCTGCGCCTTGATCGACTCGGCCAGCTCGTAGAGCGCGCCCTCGTCCATGCGCGTGCGCGGCTGGTAGACACCGGCGACCATCTGGTCCAGCGGCAGGCGGCTGGGGCTGCCGTCGGCCGCAGGTGCGGCCGCGGCGGGCGAGTCGGCGACCTTGGGTCCGAGCAGTGCTTCGAGTCCGCGGCCGAGGCCTTTAGGTTTTTTGGTGACCATGGTCTGGTTCCTTCTTTCTGTTTGTTCTTGAAAAAACGTTCGGTGGTTCAGCAGCGCGTGGCCGCCCTGCTGGTCAGGCGCTCGCCCAGCCAGCCTCGCTGCAACCAGAACAGCACCACGAATCCCGCCAGGACCCACCACCAGTGGGCGGTGTCAAAACCCGCCTGGTCTGCGCGCACCGGCAGCCGCGTGGCCTCTACCAACACCGCGACCTCGACTGCAGACAACAGCCCAACCAACGGCGTCAGCCACACCGGCGCGGGCGGCGGGACCACAACCGTTTCGTGGCGGGTCTCGCGCAGCCTCTGCCGCAAGCGCACAAACCGAAGACAACAACCCAACCCGAACAGGGCGACCAGCGCGGCCAGGTACAGCTTGCCGGTCAGGGCGGCGAGCGGCACACCCAGCACCGACGCCAGGGCGCCCGCAGCCTCGACCATCAAGAGCACACGCCCCTGGACAGCCACCTCGTGCGCGCCAGCCACCCTGTGTCCCGCCTTGCTTCAGCCACCGGAGACGCCGTACTGTCCTTCGGACTGCGCAGCAGCCTCATTGAGGTCCCTGCAACGGCGCGAGCGCGCGAAGCATGGCCACGCCCTCCGGCCAATCGCCCAGCCCCGATTCGGCGTTGATGTGGCCGCGCTCGCCGTAGTCGACAAAGCGCGCACCCCAGCTCGCGGCCAGGCTCTGCGCCTTGTCGAAACTGCAGTACGGGTCGTTGCGGCTGCCGACCAGGGTGCCCGGGAACGGCAGGCGCTGGCGCACGATGGGCGCCCAGCTCGGCAGCAGGCCCCGCAGCTCGTCGCGCTCCGGGTCGCCGGGCGCCACAAGCAGCGCGCCCTGCACCCGGCCGGTGCTGCGCGAGACCTCGGCCCAGGCGGCGGTCAGGATGCAGCCCAGGCTGTGCGCGACCAGCACCACCGGACCGTCAATGCCCAGGATCACGTCTTCCAGCCGGGCGATCCAGTCGCCGCGCCTGGGCTTCATCCAGTCGTGCTGGTCCACGCGGCGAAAACCGTGCAATGCTTCCCAGCGGCTCTGCCAGTGCTCGGGGCCGCTGTTCTGCCAGCCCGGCAGGATCAGGACGTTTTCAGGTTTCATGCGGTATTCAGAGGAAGCCAGCGCTCACATCACATCTTCTGGATGCGGTCCACCATCTCCGTGGCAAAGACCACGAAGGCCTGGCTGCCACGGGCCGACGGGTCGAACACCACCCCAGGCAGGCCGTAGCTGGGTGCCTCGGCCAGGCGCACGTTGCGCGGGATGACGGTGTCGAACACCTTGTCGCCGAAGTGGGCCTTGAGCTGGTCGCTCACCTGCTGCTGCAGCGTGATGCGCGGGTCGTACATGACGCGCAGCAGGCCGATGATCTGCAGGTCGGGGTTGAGGTTGGCGTGCACCTGCTTGATGGTGTTGACCAGGTCGGTCAGGCCTTCGAGCGCGAAGTACTCGCACTGCATGGGCACGATGACGCCGTGCGCCGAGCACAGGCCGTTGAGCGTGAGCATGGACAGCGACGGCGGGCAGTCGATGAGCACGAAGTCGTAGTCGGCATCCACCGCGGCCAGCGCGGCCTTCAGGCGCTGGTCGCGGCGCTCCAGTTCGACCAGTTCGACCTCGGCACCAGCCAGTTCGCGGTTGGCGCCCAGCACGTGGTAGCCGCATTTTTCGGAGTGGATGGCAGCCTCGGCCACCGAAGCCGACTCCAGCAGCACGTCGTAGACCGACAGCTCCATGCTGCGCTTGTCCACGCCCGACCCCATGGTGGCGTTGCCCTGCGGGTCCAGGTCGACCATCAGCACGCGCTGCCCCACCTTGGCCAGACCAGCCGCAAGGTTGACGGTGGTGGTGGTCTTGCCGACGCCGCCCTTCTGGTTGGCGACACAGAAAATCTTGGCCATGTGGTCGAACCCGGTCGCTTATTTGGAGATGGCCAGCTTGACGCCGAAGCCGATGAGGAAGACGCCGGCGAGCTTGTTCAGCGTCTGGGTGATGCGCGGGTTGGCGCGCATGCGTTCGGCCAGGAAGTGGGTCAGCAGCACGACCGTCAGACCGTAGAGGAAGGTCAGGAAGGCGATGGTCGCGGCCATGGCGCCAAAGGTGATCAGGCCCTGGTGGCGCGTCGGGTCGACGAAGAGCGGGAAGAAGGCCATGTAGAAGACGATGGCCTTGGGATTGAGCAGGGTGATGGTGACGGCCTGCCGGAAGAACTGGCTGGGGCGGATGTTGAGCACGGGCGCGTCGCCGGGTTTGGCGGTGAGCATTTTCCAGCCCAGCCAGGCGAGGTAGGCGGCGCCGGCCCATTGCACGAAGCTGAAAGCGGTCGGGTAGGCGGCGAGCAGCGCGGCCACGCCGGCCACGGCCAGCCACATCAGGACCTGGTCGCCGGCGATGACGCCGAAAGTGGCCGCCATGCCGCCGCGGATACCGCCTTTGCCTGTGGAGGTGATGAGGGCGAGGTTGCCCGGGCCGGGGATGGCGAGGAACAGGACGATGGCGGCGACGAAGGCGCCGTAGTCAGCGATGCCGAACATGGGGGGCTTTCTCTGGGGGTGGAGCGGTCGAGTTTACGTGAGGGGCTTGTGTTTCCATTCCGCGTTTCTCTCCAACGTTGCTTCAGAGGGGGCTGCGTCGTGTGGCTGGGCTCTGGTCTCGCTCGCGGGCGGCTGGGTCTGTGCGCCCGCGTTACTTCGTCAACTCCGCGCTGGTCCACCCGCTCTGTGGCAACCGCGAATCGTCCCGCCGCCCATCCACACGCCACAGCCCCTCCAGGGTTTACCTGTGCGCACAACCCGGTGGTGCACCAACATTGCTTCTCGCAGGCCGTTGGCGATGTGCGCGGGCGCAGGCCCCATTCGCGGTTGCCCGCGCGGCGGCACTCAGGCCCGGTGTTGACGAAAGGGTCTCAGCGGACCCGGGCCTCTCCCCGCGAGCGTAGGCCGGAGAACGCGCATGTCGCCAATGGCCTGGCGCGATGTCTCAACGAGAAGCAGGACTTAAGCCGAAGCAGCAGGCCGCAGCCAGACGATGCACCGATCAGCCTGAAGCCCCGGCACCACCAACTGTTCCACGTGAAACACCGACACATCCGCCGGCAGCGCAGACAGTTCGTCCGCAGGGTGCTTGCCCTTCATCGCCATCCACACCGCCCCCGGCTTCAGCGCCGCACGCGACCAGGTCGTGAAGTCCACCAGCGAGGCAAAAGCCCGCGAGCAGACCACGTCGTAGCCGCTCCCCTCCTCCGCCTTCAGCGACTCCACCCGCGCATGAATCCCGCGCAGGTTCGGCAGCTTGAGCGACGCCGCCACCTGCTGGATGAAGGTCGCTTTCTTGAGCACCGTGTCCACGCAATGCACGTCAATCTGCGGGCAGGTGATGGCGATCACCACCCCCGGCAGCCCGCCACCTGAGCCCACATCCAAAAGCTTGATGGGTTGCCCGTCCGTCTGCCGAAGCAGCGGCTGGATCGCCGCCAGGCTGTCCAGCAGGTGGTGCGTCAGCATCTCCTGCGGATCGCGCACCGCGGTCAGGTTGTAGACCTTGTTCCACTTGGCGATCAGGTCCTGGTAGGCGAGCAGTTGATCGACCTGGATGTCCGACAGGTTCAGGCCGAGTTCGTGCAGCCCGGCTTCGAGCGCCGGCTTCAGGTTCACCGCGCTCATGCGCCCTGCTCTTCCGTGGTGCGGGCAAAGCCCTTGAACCCACCCTTCTTCAGGTGAATCATCAGCAGCGAAATGCTGGCCGGGGTGATGCCCGAGATGCGCGAGGCCTGGCCCAGCGTCTCCGGCCGGTGCTTGGCCAGCTTCTGCCTCGCCTCGAACGACAGCGCTGTGACCTGCGCGTAGTCCAGATCGGCCGGCAGCTTCAGGTGTTCGTAGTGCGATGCACGCTCCACTTCGTCCTTCTGCCGGTCGATGTAGCCCGAGTACTTGGCCGCGATCTCCACCTGCTCCACCACCGCGTCGTGCAGCTCGCCCAGTGTTTCACGTGAAACCACGGGGCGGGCGTCTTCGTCGCCTGCTTTGGCCGCTGGCGCCCAGCGGCCTTCGCCCATGCCCATCAGGACCGGGTACGACACACCCGGCCGGCGCAGCAGGTCGAACAGGTTGTATTCGCGCTCAATGGCCTTGCCCAGCACGCGCTCGGACTCGGCGGCTTCGAGGATGCGCGGGTTCACCCAGGTCGATTTCAGGCGCTCTGTTTCACGTGAAACAGCATCGCGCTTGCGGCTGAAAGCGCCCCAGCGGGCGTCGTCCACCAGGCCCAGTAAGCGGCCCTGCTCGGTCAGGCGCATGTCGGCGTTGTCCTCGCGCAGCTGCAGGCGGAACTCGGCCCGGCTGGTGAACATGCGGTAGGGCTCGGTCACTCCCTGGGTCACCAGGTCGTCCACCAGCACCCCCAGGTAGGCCTCGTCGCGGCGCGGCAGCCAGGCGTCCTTGCCCTGGCACTGCAGCGCGGCGTTCAGGCCGGCGAACAGCCCCTGGGCCGCCGCCTCTTCGTAGCCGGTGGTGCCGTTGATCTGGCCCGCGAAGAACAGGCCCTGGATCTGCTTGGTCTCGAAGCTGGCCTTGAGCGAGCGCGGGTCGAAGTAGTCGTATTCGATGGCGTAGCCCGGCCGCAGGATGTGGGCGTTTTCCAGCCCAGGCATGCTGCGCACCAGCGCGTACTGGATGTCGAACGGCAGGCTGGTGCTGATGCCGTTGGGGTAGACCTCGTGCGTGGTCAGACCCTCGGGTTCCAGGAAGATCTGGTGGCTGTCCTTGTCGGCGAAGCGGTTGATCTTGTCTTCCACACTCGGGCAGTAGCGCGGACCCACGCCCTCGATCTTGCCGGTGAACATGGGGCTGCGGTCGAAGCCGGAGCGGATGATGTCGTGCGTGCGCTGGTTGGTGCGGGTGATCCAGCACGGCACCTGTTTCGGGTGCAGCACCGATTGGCCCATGAAGCTGAACACCGGCACCGGCTGGTCGGGGTTCATGCCGCCGGGCACGCCGTCGCCCGGCTGCTCGGTGCACTTCGACCAGTCGATCGTCCGCCCGTCGATGCGCGGCGGCGTGCCGGTTTTCAGGCGACCCTGCGGCAGATTCAGTTCCTTCAGCCGCGCGCTCAGCGACACGGCGGGCGGATCGCCCGCCCGGCCGGCCGCGTAGTTGTTCAGGCCGACGTGGATCTTGCCGTCCAGGAAGGTGCCCGCCGTCAGCACCACGGTGCGGCTGCGGAAGCGGATGCCCACCTGCGTCACCGCGCCGACGACCCGGTCGCCCTCCACCATCAGGTCGTCCACCGCCTGCTGGAACAGCCACAGGTTCGGCTGGCTCTCCAGCATGCGGCGGATGGCGGCCTTGTACAGGATGCGGTCGGCCTGGGCGCGGGTGGCTCGAACCGCCGGGCCCTTGCTGCTGTTGAGGATGCGGAACTGGATGCCGCCCTCGTCCGTGGCCAGCGCCATCGCCCCGCCCAGCGCGTCCACCTCTTTCACCAGGTGGCCCTTGCCGATGCCGCCGATGCTGGGGTTGCAGCTCATCTGGCCCAGCGTCTCGATGTTGTGGGTGAGCAGCAGGGTGGCGCAGCCCATGCGCGCGGCCGCGAGCGCGGCCTCGGTGCCGGCATGGCCACCGCCAACGACGATCACATCGAATTCCTGGGGGTACAACATATATATAGAGCGCTTGGGAGGATCGGGCCCATCCGGACAGCCCGGTGGTCATGGGCGGTGTTTCACGTGAAACAGTGGCGGCGGGCCTGCCCTGGCCCGCGCCGACCCACTATTGTCCTAGATAGCGCCCAGCCCTGCGCCCCCACACCACTTACCCGTGCCCACCTCCCCACCGTCCGACCTGCCCGGCATAGCCCCCACGCAGGAATCCTGCGCCGACCCGCTGACACAATGCCGCCCATGAGCAACCCCACCCCCCTCCTCGTCTTCGCGGGCAGCACGCGCGCCCAATCCTTCAACCGCAAGCTGGCCGCCGTCGCCTCCGAGGTCGGTCGTGAGGCCGGCGCCGCCGTGACCCACATCGAGCTGGCCGACTTCGACGTGCCGCTGTACAACGCCGACCTCGAAGCCAAGGGCACGCCGCGAGACGTGGTGCGCCTGAAGGAACTGTTCTTCGCCCACCCGGCCTGGGTCGTGGTCTCGCCCGAGTACAACGGCAGCTACACCGGCCTGATGAAGAACACCATCGACTGGGTCTCCAGCCCCATCAAGGGCGACCCGGTCTGGTCCAGCGGCACCAAGCCGTTCGCCGGCAAGGTGGTCGGCATGCTGTCGGCCTCGCCCGGCGCGCTGGGTGGCCTGCGCAGCCTCTCGCACCTGGCGCCGCTGCTGATGAACCTTCAGTGCTGGGTGTCGCCGAAACAGTTCGCCCTGTCCAAGGCCGGCGAGGCCTTCACGCCCGATGGCCAGCTGGTGGCCGAGGCCGCACGCGAGAACGTGCGCGGCGTGGTCGAGCAGGTGCTCTGGGCCGCGCGGCGCTTCGGCGCCTGAGCCCTTCCCCGGCTCGCGCGTCAGCGGCTGCGCAGCAGGATCTGCTCGGCCAGCCCGTCGTAGTTGCCGCCGAAGTGGTGGTCGCCCTTGAGCGGCACCAAGGTCATCTGTTCGGGCGGGAGCTTGGGGCAGATGGTGTCGCGGTCGTCGGTGCCGTAGATGCAGGTGGCGCTGGCGGCCGTGAAGCCGGCCAGCTCGGGCGCCACCGGCGCGCCCCTGGCGTCTCGCGAGACCCAGTTGGTGAGCTTGAACTCGAAGGACGCCCGCTCGCCCGGCCCCAGCAGCACGGTCTGCGACACCATGGCCCGGGTCGCCGCCGGCAGCCGGTTGACGGCGAACGGCAGCACGTCGGCGCCCTGCGAGTAGCCGATCAGCACCACCCGCTGGCGCTTCCACTGCCGGGTGTAGGCGCGGATGGTGCGCGAGAGGTCGTCGGCAAAGCCCTGCGGCGTGCGCGCCGACCAGAAGTAGCGCAGCGAGTCCCAGCCGACCACCGGCACGCCCTTGGCCGCCATCACCGCGGCCACCCGCTTGTCCAGCCCGGCCCAGCCGCCGTCGCCCGAGACCAGCACCGCCAGCGTGTCCGAGGCCACGCTGGAGGGCACCTCCACCAGCGGCAGGTCGCCCACCTCGACGCCGGCCTCGGCGCTGAGCCGGCTGGTCGACACCTCGGTCGCCATGCGCCGGTACGACACCTCGTAGGCCGACAGGCCGGCCGCCGTGCCCAGCAGGTCGTCCCCCGCGCCCGGCACGCCCACCCAGTGGCTGCTCGGCACCTTGGCCACGAAGGCCTGCGTCGCCGCCACCGGGCAGCTGCGGTCCTGCGCGCCCTGCAGCGCCAGCCAGGGCGTCCGCATGGCCGTGTCCGGCAGCAGAGTGAGGGCTGACTTTTCTTTGTTGACCCGAAACACCGAGCCCTCGCCCTTGCACAACGGCTTGGTCAGCGGCAGGCTGGGGCAGAAGCCGAGCGACACCGCGCCGGAGAAGGTGCCCTCGGGCGCCTGCGCCGCCATGGCGTAGGCCAGCGCGCCGCCGGAACCCACCCCCACCGCCAGCGGCGGGAAGTAGGCCGGCAACCGGGCGTAGCCCTGCAGGAAGCGCGAGAGGTTTTCCACATCGCCCTCGGGCACCACACAAGTGCCGCCGTCCTGGTTGAAGTTGGCCAGCAGCGAGGGGGTGTCGATCGCCGCCACCACCGCGCCGGTGTCCAGCAGCACCTGGGCCGCCGCCCCGGGGCCGGCCGCGCCCCAGCCATTCGCGCCCGAGAACAACAGGGCCACGGTCTTGACCTCGCCCTTGGGGCGGAACAGCCGCACGTCCTTGAAGCGGCCGTGCGAGACGGTTTCCTGGGCGGCGGCGGGCACCAGGGCGGCGCCGAGCATGAGGGAGAGCAGCAGGGTCTTCATTTGGTGATCACGCGCCGCCAGCCGCCCGCGATCAGCGCGGCGGTGTCCGACAGCACCAGCAAGGGGGACAGGCCGCCCGGGGCCGCCAGGTAGCGGGGTTCCCAGACGGGATCGAATTTTTCCTTGAACGAGCGCAGGCCCTGGAAGTTGTAGAAGTTTTCGCCGTGGTTGAACAGCAGGCGCCCCAGGCGCTGCCAGCGCGGCGCCAGCCGGTGGCTGGCCATGCCCGAGAGCGGCACCATGCCCAGGTTGAAGCGCGCCACACCCTGTTCGCGCAGCTGCAGGATGATCTGCGTGAACAGGAAGTCCATGGTGGTCTTGGGGGCGTCGCCGCGCTGGCGCATCAGGTCCACCGCGGCCTCGGCGGGCAGGTCGGTGACCAGCATGGTGGCGAAGGCGACGATGCGGCCCTCGTGCCGCACCAGCGCCACCGGCTGGCGCATCACGTACTCGCGGCTGAAGGCGCCGAGCGAGAACGCCTTCTCCGCCGTGTCCTGCCGGCCCAGCCAGTCGTCGGACACCGCCTGCAGGGCGTCGAACTCCGCCTCGGCTGCCCCGGCGGGCAGCCACTCGAAGACCAGGCCATCGCGCTGGGCCCGCGCCACGCCGTGGCGCAGGTTGGCGCGGCGCTTGCCTTCCAGGCTGAAGCCGGCCAGCTCCACCGTGGCGCACTCGCCCAGCTTGTAGACCCGCAGGCCGGCGTCCAGGTACACCGGCAGCGCCTGAGGCCGCACCTGGTAGAAGGCCGCGCGCCCGCCCGACTCGCCCGCCAGCTCGACAAAGCGCCACACCAGCTCCGGCCATTCTTCGCGCGGGCCCACCGGGTCGTACAGCGCCACCCAGGAGCGGCCCTTGCGCGAGAACATCAGGAAGGCCCGGCCCGACTCCGAGAACATCAGGCACTTGTCGCCCATCAGCGCCAGGCCCGCGCCGGCGCTGTCCTGCGCCATCACCACGGCCTGAGCCCGGGTCAGCTCGGCCCCGTCGGGCCGCGGCAGCGCCGGCGGCGCGCGGTGCAGCAGATGGGCCAGCGCCACGCACAGCGTCAGCAGGGCCACGGCCACCATGGCGCGCAGCGAGCGCGGCGCATGGCCGTCGAACTCGAAGCGCCACCACACCCGGTCCACATAGGCCGTGTCCTGGTAGACGAACACCAGCAGCGCCGCCACCGCCGCCACCACGGCCAGCACCGCCGCCAGCCAGCCGCGCGAGAAGGCCAGCGACAGCACCGCCGCGCGCCGGTTGAAGTGGCGGTGCGACAGCGCCAGGGACAGCGCCAGCAGCCCCAGCAGCACCGCCTCGGACACCGCGATGCCCTTGGGCAGGCACAGCACCAGGCTGGCCAGCGCCAGCACCAGCCCAGCCCACCAGGCCACGTCCAGCCGCAGCAGCATGCCGCGCGCGACGAACAGCAGCGCCAGGCCGATCACGCTGGCCAGGAAGTGCGCCGCCTCCACCGCGGGGAGCGGCATGAACTGGCGCAGGTGCGCGGTGGCGTCCTCGGTGGCGGGCGTGGCGCCCGACACCAGCAGCACCACACCGCTGACGAAAGTGAAGGCCGACAGCAGCAGCGGCGCCAGCGCGGACGCCACCCGCACCAGCGGCGTCGACACGCCACGCCGCCACGACGAGCCCACCAGCAGCAGCAGCGCCAGGGCCAGCGGCAGCAGGTGGTAGATCACCCGGTACAGCACCAGCGCGCCCACCAGCCGGTCCGCCGGCACCTGCTGCCCCAGCGCCAGCAGCAGCACCGCCTCGAACACGCCCAGGCCACCCGGCACGTGGCTGATCACGCCGATGGCGATGGCCAGCGAATAGAAGCCGACAAAGGCCGGGAAGCCGACCGCGCCCGCGGGCAGCAGCACCCACAGCACGGCGGCGGCGGCCACCACGTCGAGCGCGGAAATCAGCAGCTGCTGGCCGGCCAGCGAGGCGCTGGGCAGGTGGAAGGTCCAGCCCGCCACCCTCCATTGCCCCCCGCGACGGCAGGCGCCCAGCGTCGCCGCTGTCACCACCAGCACCGCCACCCCGGCGGCGCGCAGCAGATCGGGCGGCGCACGCAGCAGCGAGGCCACCGACTCGGCGCCCCACACCAGCGCCGCCGCGCCGACCACCGCGATGCCGACCGTGAAGCCCAGGGCGTTGAACGCGATGGCGCGCGAGATCTGCCCCGCCTCCAGCCCCGCGGCCCCGTACAGCCGCAGCCGCACCGCGCCGCCGGTGAACACGCCCAGACCCACCGTGTTGGAGAGTGCGTAAGCGATGAACGAGGTCTGCGCCACCACCCGGTAGGGCAGGCGCGCGCCCGCGTACTGCAGGGCCGAGCGGTCGTAGAAGGTGAGCGCCAGGAAGCTCAGCGCCGTGGCCGCCACGGCGGCCAGCAGATCCCAGGCCGGGGTGTCCTTGGCGGCGGCCATCACGGCGCCGTAGCTGAACCCGTTCAGCACGCGCAGCACCGCCTCGGCCACCAGCCCGAACAGCAGCAGCCCCACGCCCAGGCGGAGCCAGAAACGCCAGCGCGTCAGACGCGCGGTCAGCAGCTCGGGCGCTGACAGCAACCATTTGGAAGAGAACCGTGGGGACGACATGCAGACCTTGAAACCGGGGAGCCCAGCCGCCCGAAAGGCGACAATGGTGCCATGCCTTTGAGCTCTCCGCCGCCCTGCCGCGCCGGTTGTGCGGCGTGTTGCATCGCGCCCTCGATCAGCAGCCCGATGCCCGGCCTGCCGGACGGCAAGCCCGCGGGCATGCCCTGCCCTCATCTCGACGAGGCCCTGCGCTGCCGCCTGTTCGGCCGGCCCGAGCGGCCGGCGGTCTGCGGCTCACTGCAGCCCAGCACCGAAATGTGCGGCGACACGCGCGAACACGCGCTGCATTTTCTGCAGCGGCTGGAGCAGGCTACGCAGCCTCTTTCGCGCGGATGAAGTCGGCCACCTGGGCACCCACCGGCGCCGCCAGCGCGTCGGGCAGCAGATGCCCCATGTCCAGCACCGTCAGGCGGGCCCCGGGGATCAGCCGAGCCAGCGCCTGGCCATGCGCCAGCGGCAGGCAGGGGTCTTCGGCCCCGTGCAGCACCAGGGTCGGCACCCGCAGCTGCGGCAGCCAGCCGGTGCGCGGCGCTGCGCGGTCCACCGCCAGCGCGTGCTGCATCGCGGCCAGCGGCTGGTGCCCCGCCGCCACCGCAGCGCGCGCCTGTTCGCGCACGGTGCCGGCCGGGAACGGATGCGAGCCGCCGTGGAACACCGACCAGCCCTGCACGGCCGCCTCGTCCGGCGCCAGCCCGCGGGCGCGCACCGAGGTCTCCAGCAGCGCCGACAGGAACCCCGGCACCGGCCCGGGCAGCCCGTCGGTGGGCACCGGACGTCCCAGCGTGGCGGCCATGTAGGGCCGGTGGTCGGGCGAGCTGCCCAGCAGCACCAGGCGGCTCACGCGCTGCGGCTGTTCGTGCGCCAGGTGCTGCGCGATGTAGCCGCCCATGGACCAGCCCACCACCGCCACCCGCGCCAGCCCCCAGGCGTCGAGCACGCGCAGCGCATCGGCCACCAGGTCGCCCAGCGCATACGGCGGCGCGTGCAGCGGGTGGACGAAGGAACGGCCGGTGTCGCGGTGGTCGTAGCGCAGCACCCGGCAGCCGGCCTGCACCAGCGCGGCCACAAAGCCCGGCGCCCAGAAATGCGCCGGGTTCATCGCCCCCATCACCAGCAGCACCGGCGGCCTGTCGGCCGGCCCGCAGGCCTCGCTGTACAGATCGCCCAGCCCGGGAACCGGCACGCGCCGCGCTTCCCAGTGGATGGTGTTGGTGGTCCCGGTGTTCATCGCCCGTTTGTACCGCAGCCCGCAAAACAAAAGGCCCGCAGCAGCGGGCCTTTGTTCAGGAACGGTGGCGCAGGGATTACTGCTTCACAGCCTCGACCTGCAGCACCAGGCGAACGTTCTTGGGGAAGCCCCAGTCGATGCCGTAGTTCACGCCGAAGGCGGTGCGGTCGATGGTGGCTTCGAAGTCGCCGCCGCAGACTTCGCGCTTGAGCATGGGGCTGTCGTAGCAGTTGAACTGCGTGGCCTTGAGCGTGACGGGCTGGGTCTTGCCGGCGATGGTCAGGTTACCTTCCACGGCCGAGACCTTGTCGCCGCTGAAGACGAACTTGCTGGAGACGAACTGGGCCTTGGGAAACTTCTCGGCGTTCAGGATCTCGGCGCTGGCCAGGTGCTTGTCGAACATGGCGGTGCCGGAGTTCACCGAGGCGATGTCGATGCTGATGTCCACGCTGCCGGTCTTGGCGGCCTTGTCGAAGCTGACCTTGCCTTCCTTCTTGTCGAAGCGGGCGCGGTTGGTCGTGGTGCCGAAGTGGCCGATCTCGAAGGTGGCGAAGGTGTGGGTCGGGTCGATCGCGTAATCGGCGGCCTGGGCGATGCCGGCGGTCGAGAGCACGGCCGCGGCGGCCAGCAGGGAGAGGGACTTGCGCATGGTTGAACTCCTGGATTGAGGTTGGAAAGGGAAACGCGAAATCAGAGCTTGGGTACGCCGGTCAGGGCGATCTTGAACTTCACCTGCACCTCGTCGGCGACCATCGAGGTGTCGGCCCACTCCTTCTCGCCGATGCGGAAGGTCAGGCGCTTGATCGGGAAGGCGCCGCTGGCCACGGTGGTGGCGCCGTTCTGTGCCAGCGTGACCGGCACAACCACGTCGCTGCTCACGCCCTTGATGCTCAGCTTGCCGGCGACTTCGTACTTGGTGGCGTCGATGCGCTTGATGGCGCTGGACTGGAAGGTGGCCTTGGGGAACTGGGCCACGTTGAACCAGCTGGCCTTGGGCAGCTCGGCGTTGGCCTCGCGGCTGATGTCGGCGCTGCCGGTGTCCACGGTGAAGGCGATGCTGCTGGTGGCCAGCTTGGCCGGGTCGAACGCCACCTGGGCGCTGAAGCTCTTGAACTTGCCATCCACCGGCACGCCCATCTGGCGGCTGGTGAACGCGACCTCGCTCTGGGCGGGCACGATGGCTTGCTGCGCCTGAACGGCCAACGGGGAGACGCTTGCGGCGACCAGCGCCAGGGAAAGAAGACGGGTGTTCATGAAACGGCTCCTGAAAAGATCAGCGGCTGAAGCCCATGCGTTGCATGAGGCCATCGCGGTCAACGAAATGGTGTTTGAGCGCCCCGGCCACGTGCAGCAGCACCAGGCCCGCCATGGACAAAGCCGCGATCTTGTGGGCTTCCTTGAGCGCGTCGGCCAGGCCCTCGCTCACCGGCACGAAGTCGGGCAGCGGCAGCACGCCGAACAGCACCACCGGGAAACCGGCGGCCGAGCTGAAGGCCCAGCCGCTCAGCGGCACGGCGAAGAACAGCGCGTACAGGCCGATGTGGGTGGCGTGGTGGGCCAGCTTCTGCCAGCCGGGCATGGCGGCCTCGATGGCCGGGGGCAGCGCGGGCGGCGACTTCAGGATGCGGGTGACCAGGCGAACCGCGGAGAAAGCGAGCACCAGCACACCGGCCCACTTGTGCCAGCTGTAGTACTGCAGCCGGGCGGGCGAGAACGGCAGTTCGTGCATGTAGACGCCCAGCGCGAAGTTGCCCACGATGAGCAGGGCCAGCGCCCAGTGCAGGGCCCGGGCCAGCGGGTGGTAGGGGGTGACGGAGGAGGTAACCATGGCGGCAGTGTAGGGATGGGCCCGCCGGCTCAGGTCAAAAGCGCTTGAAGCCTGAGTTCAAAAAAATTGAACGAACTTTATCTTCTCGTTCGCATCACCCTCATCCTGGACAAGCCCCGCCCCTACAATGCGCCGCATGTCCCAGACCGCCCCGCCCGACCTGCTGACGCTGTACCCGGCGCTGGCCGCTCTGCCGGCGGTGGTGGCGAAACTCACCCCGATGACCGTGCCCGCCGGCACCCGGCTGTTCCGCGAGAACGACCCCTGCCAGGGCTTTCCGCTGGTGCTGTCCGGCGAGGTCAAGGTCTCGCGCAGCGCGGCCAACGGGCGCGAGCTGGAGCTGTACCGCGTCGCCCCTGGCGAAATGTGCCTGGTGTCCTCGGCCGGCCTGTTCGCCCACCAGCCGCTGACCGCGCGCGGCGTCGCCACCAGCGAGACCACGCTGTGCCTGCTGCCACCGCCCGCCTTCCAGGCCGCGCTGGCCGACACCGGGTTCCGCGAATACGTGCTGGGCCTGTTCGCGGCGCGCATGGCCGACCTTACCGGCCTGATCGAGGCCATCGCCTTCCAGCGCCTGGACAGCCGCCTTGCCGCCGCCCTGCTCGGCCACGGCCAGACGCTCAGGACCACCCACCAGGCCCTGGCCGACGAGCTGGGCACGGTGCGCGAGATCGTCACCCGGCTGCTGCACCGCTTCGAGCGCGACGGCCTGGTCGAGCTCTCGCGCGAGAGCATCGCCATCAAGGACAGCGCCGGCCTGCGCGCACTGGCCGCCGGCCAGGCCGGCTGAGCCCCCTGCTCCTGTTGCGCCCCCCTGCGAACCCTGTGTGACCGCGGTCACAGACCGACCGGGGCCGCTGCGGCTCCAATACGTCCGCACCCTCAAACACTCACAGGAGCTTCACATGACCAAGAACGTTGGCGGCGTTGACCGCACCCTCCGCATCGTCGTCGGCCTCTCCCTCATCGCGGCCGCCGCCACCGGCACCATCGGCGCCTGGGGCTACATCGGCGTCGTGCCCCTGCTGACCGGCCTGACAGGCTGGTGCCCGCCCTACGCCATCCTCGGCTTCAACACCTGCAGCATGAAGAAATAAGCCCTGCGGCTGTCGGACCTGCGACAGCCTGCATGCCGTGTCCGCGCGACCATGTCGCGCACAGCCGCCCACCCCGACGCGGCGCAGGAGACATGGCATGCTCAACATCCCGTCGCTCAAGGACTCGGTCAGCGCCGAGGAATGGCAGCTGCGCTGCGACCTCGCGGCCTGCTACCGGCTCGTGGCCGCCTACGGCTGGTCCGACCTGGTGTTCACCCACATCAGCGCCAAGCTGCCCGACAGCGTCACCGGCGGCGAACACCAGTTCCTGATCAACCCCTACGGCCTCATGTTCGACGAGATCACGGCGAGCAGCCTGGTCAAGGTCGACATGCAGTGCAACAAGCTGCTGGACTCGCCCTTCCCGGTCAACCCGGCCGGCTTCGTCATCCACAGCGCGGTGCACGAGGCGCGGCCCGAGGTGCAGTGCGTGCTGCACACCCACACCCGCGCGGGCGTGGCGGTCAGCGCGCAGAAGGCCGGCATCCTGCCCATCAGCCAGCAGAGCACCTTCGTGCTGGCCTCGCTCGCGTACCACGGCTACGAGGGTGTGGCCTTCCGCCCCGACGAGAAGCCACGCCTGCAGGCCGACCTGGGCCGCGCCAACTTCCTCGTGCTGCGCAACCACGGCCTGCTGACCGTGGGCAGCTCGATCCCCGACGCCTTCCTCTCGATGTACACCTTCGAGAACACCTGCCGCATCCAGATCGACGCGCAGGCCGGCGGCGGTGAGCTCACCCAGGTGGACCCGCGCATCCTCGCCGGCATGGCCGAGGTGATGAAGATCGCGACCGCCGGCCAGGGCGCGATGCTGGCCTGGCCGGCGCTGCTGCGCAAGCTCGACCGCAGCGACCCGTCTTACCGGACCTGAGCCGGACCACGCCGCGCCAGGGCGGTGGCGGCGAACCGCAGGCGGTTGGACCGGGCGGCACCGGGGTGTGGGAACATCCCGGTTCGTCGTTCACAACAACCGATTTCAGGGAAGCCGCCATGACCACCCACACGTTCACCGAACACCCGCCTGTGCCCAAGGTGCTGCAGGAGGCGCTGAAGGACTATCCGGAGCTGATCAAGGAGCTGGAGCGCGGACTCGGGTCCGTGGGTCGGTCGCCCGGCATGAGCAAGGCCCAGCTCGCAGACCAGCTGGAAGCCGCCATCGGCGTTCTTGAAAACATCCTGGGCTTGTTCGCATCCAACGCAGCAGAGGAGCGAACGCGCGCCAATACTTCCGGCGATCCAGATGCCATGGAACGCGCCCGGGCCAAGGACCTACTGATGTTCGATTGCCGCTCCCGGGTCCCGGACACACTCGTCGAACTTGCGACGTTCTTTGGTTGAGCCGGGGCATCACATGGCAGAGGACATCAAGCCCCTACCTGATGCCGAGCATGCCGCGGTCCTCCGCGAAAAGGTGCTGGGTGCTCGCAGCTACACAGACGTTGTCGGAGGACATACCCGGCCCACCGCCATCATCCTGTCGGGTCAACCCGGTTCCGGCAAGGGCAGTCTGACCGCGGCTGCCAAGGCCGAGTTCAACGGGAACATTGCCGTCGTGGACCCGGACACGCTGCGGGACGCGCACCCGTCGGCCGGTGTTCTGAGACGCAACCACCCCTACACCTGGGCCGACCACACCCACCCCGATGCAAGCCAGTGGGCCAAGGAGCTGCGCGCTGATGCCATCGCCCAGCGCAAGCACCTGGTCATCGACTCCACCATGCCCAAGGCGGAGCTGATCAGGGAGCTTCAGGCCAAGGGCTACCAGGTGGAGGTCCGTGCGGTGGCCGCCCACCGGTTTGAGAGTGAACTGGGCGTGGACCATCGCTTTGGAAAGGGCATTGATGAGACTGGCTACGGCCGCTACGTGCCCGAACATCTCCGCAACGATGTCTACAAACAACTCCCCGCCACCCTCGACGACGTGGCAAGGCAGACCGGCGTACCGGTGCAGATCTACGACCGCGAGGGCAGGCTGCATTTCGACTCGCGCACCGCTCCCAACGCCTCGCCCGGACGCGCGCTGGAGTCCGCCCGCCTCGGCCGCCTGACCCAGGACCGGCTGAACGATCTGCACGCATCCACCGACGCGCAGCGCCAGTGGCACCGCGACCTGCCAGACCGCGTGCCCAATCAGCGCGTCAGCCCGGACACGGCCCGCCACCTGCTGGACGAGCGCCAGACCGGCCGGGTGGAAGAAGGCGTCAAGCGCCTGCACAACGAGGTCGGTGGCTACCGCGCCGTGCGCCCCACCGTCAAAGCCGCGGGCGTGCTGGGCACAGCCTACGGCGTGGTGGACGCCAAAGACCAGGTCGACGCCGCCATCGACACCGCGCGCTCCAACCGCGAGCAGTGGGTGCGCGGCGGCGAGGAGACGGCCAACCAGACCGTCAAGACCGCCGTCACCGGCGGGGCGGCCACCGTGGGCGCCATCCCGGGCGCGGCCGTCGGCACGCTCACCAGCCCCGTGACGGGGCCGGTCGGCCCGGTGGTCGGCGGTCTGGCCACCGGTGGCGCCGCAGCGGTCGGCGCGGAAAAGCTCTACGAGGACTCGCGCCTGCAGCAGTGGAGCAAGACCCTGGGGCGCGAGGTGGGGCAGCTGGGCTACGACTACGTGTCCAAGGAAGGCCGCCTGCTGCGCCAGGTCAACGGCCTCAGAGAGGACCTGCAGCACACCACCGACCCGGCCGAGCGCGCGCGCCTGCAAACCCGGCTGGACACGGCCAGCGCGGCCTTCGGCAAAGAGGCCGAGCGCAACGGGCGCTACTTCGAGGGCCGGGCCGGCATCGACAAGGGCTGGGAGGCGATGCACGCGCGCTTTCCCAAGGTGGACAAGGACGACGTGAACGACGCCCTGGCCCGCCACATCGACGCCAGCAAGAAGCCTGCCGACGCCGTGCGCGGGGCCTACAGCGACGCGGTGCACGAGAAGTACCCGCGCGCCCTGCCCCACGAGCCGCTGGAGAACTACCGCGCCCTGAGCAAAGAGCAGCTGGCGCAGAAACACCAGCAGTTCGCGGGCGAGGTGGCGCAGGGCCGCCGCACGGTGGAGGCGCTGCAAGCCAACAAGGACTCGCACAACAACGTCGACCAGGGCTGGCCCAGGGCGCTGGCGCAGCAGCGCCAGGCCGGGCGCGTGCAGCAAGGGGCCAACGAGCTGTGGCGGGACATCGGTCACCTGGGCGCGATCCGGGGCGCCTACAAGGAACGCGGTCTGCCGCCGCCGGAGCTGCCGGCCGAGCTCAAGCCCCGCGCCCCTCAGGCCTCGCCGGTGCGCCCGTGCCAGACCTCGCACACATCCGAACAGCAGCGCCACCACGCGCTGGCCCGGGAGCAGCTGGCGCCGGGGCTGCGCGCCCGGGGGCTGGACGACGAGCGCATCGACCGCGTGAGCGCCGCCGCCGTGAACCACGCGCAGGCGCATGCGAACCGCGGCGAGGTGCGCGCCTTCCACCTGAGCAAGGATGGCGAGCGGATCGCGATGGTGCAGGCCGGCGCGCCGGTCAGCGAGTTCAGTGTGCGCGAGGCGCAGACAAAACCCGCAGAGCAGCACCTGGCGCAGGCGCAGCAAACGGCGCAGGTGCAGGCGCAGGACACCGCGCGCACCGCCGCAGCCCCGGCCGCACCTGCCCACACGGCGCCCGAGCGCGCGATGGCTTGACCGCCCCTCAGAACCCGTCCGCGTAGCGCGCCAGCTCCCAGTCGCTCACCTGCTGCGCGTACGCATCCCACTCGGCGCGCTTGAGCGTGAGGAACTGCTCGCAGAAGGCCTCGCCCAGGTCGTCGCGCAGGATGGCGTCGGCGCGCAGCGCGGCCAGGGCCTCGTGCAGGTCGCGCGGCAGGCGCGGCGGCAGGGTCTCGCCGGCCGCGTGCCGCTGGTAGAGGTCGGCGTCGATGGCCTCGGGCGCGGGCAGCTCGCGGTCGAGGCCGTCCAGCCCCGCGGCCAGCGTGGCCGCCAGCGCCGCGTACACATTGCACGAGGGGTCGGGCAGGCGCCACTCGATGCGGCCCGCCACCGTGCGCACGAGGCAGGTGCGGTTGTTGTCGCCCGCCGCCTTCCACACCGGCGACCAGGTCGTGCCGGACGCGCTCTCGCTCACCGCCAGCCGCTTGTAGCTGTTGACCGTGGGCGCGCACAGCGCGGCCAGCGCATCGCCGTGTTCCAGCAGGCCAGCCGCGAACTGCAGGCCGGCGGCGCTCAGGCCCATGGAGCCCTCCGCGTCGGCCATCACGGGCCGGCCTTCGGCATCGGTCAGGCTGAGGTGGAAATGCAGGCCACTGCCGGGCGCGCCCGCCAGCGGCTTGGGCATGCAAGAGAACACCTGTCCGTGCTGCTGCGCCACCGCGTGCGCGGTGAGCTTGAACAGCTGGTAGCGGTCGGCCGCGGCCAGGGCCTCGTCGTACAGGTAGTTGATCTCGTACTGGCCCGTCGCGTCCTCGTGGTCCATCTGCTGCAGCTCGAAACCGAGCGCGCCCAGATGGCGTCGCATGTCGTCCAGAAAGCCGTGGTTGCGCACGATGGCCTTGAGGTCGTAAGACGGCTTGCCGAGCCGGTCCTCGCCGTCGGCCACGGCCCAGCGCCCCTCGGCGCCCCGGCGCAGCAGGAAGAACTCGGGCTCGATGCCGACGTGGAAGGTCCAGCCGCGTTCGCGCAGGCGCGCCAGCTGGCGCCGCAGCATCTGGCGCGAGCAGGTGTCCAGCGGCTGCCCACCCGCAAAGCCGTCGCACACTGCGTGCGCCACACCCGGCAACCACGGCAGCGGCCGCAGCGAATCGGGCACCACGCGGCCGTAGTACTCGCTGCGCGCGCCCATGCGCGGCAGGCCCGTGCCCCAGATGCTGGGGCCCGCGAAACCGGCGCCGGTGGCCACCGCGTCGGGCAGCGCCTCCAGCGGCACCAGCTTGCCCTTGGGCACGCCGTGCAGGTCGGTGAAGGTGGCCATCACCGTGTGGATGCCCTGCTCGCGCAGGGTGGCGGTGCGTTGTTCAAGGCTGGGCTGGTCCATGCGGGTTCCAGGCAACAAAAAGCCGGGCGAACCCGGCTGGTGTGAAAGGGGGACTCAGGCCAGCGCGTCGGCCATTGTGGCGTCGAGCACGCCCAGCGCCTCGGCGAACACGCTGTCTTCAATCGTCAGCGGGAACAGGAAACGGATCACGTTGCCGTAGACGCCGCAGGTCAGCAGCAGCAGACCGCGCTTGAGGGCGGCGGCCTGGATGCGTTTGGTCAGGTCGGCGTCGGGCGCGCCGGCGGCGTCGACGAACTCGGCCGCCACCATGGCGCCCAGGCCGCGCACGTCGGCGATCCGCGGCTGTTTCGCCTGGTGTGCCTTCAGGTGCGCGACCAGCCGGTCGCCCAGGATCTGCGCGCGCTCGGGCAGCTTTTCCTCGGCCATCACGTCCAGCACCGCATGCGACGCGGCAATCGCCAGCGGGTTGCCGGCATAGGTGCCGCCCAGGCCGCCCGGCGCGGGGCCGTCCATGATCGCGGCCTTGCCGCTGACGGCCGACAGCGTGGTGCCGCCGGCCATGCTCTTGGCCATGGTGATCAGGTCGGGTTTGGCGCCGTAGTGCTCCATCGCGAACATCTTGCCGGTGCGCGCGAAGCCGGTCTGCACCTCGTCGGCGATCAGCAAAATGCCGTGCTGGTCGCACAGCTGGCGCAGCCACAGCACAGCCTCTTTTTGGATCGGGTTGAAGCCGCCCTCGCCCTGCACCGGCTCGAACACGATGGCCGCCACGCGGCTGGGCTCGATGTCGCACTTGAACACGTGCTCCATCGCCTTCTTCGTGTCCTCCAGCGAACTGCAGTGGCACGGGAACGGCACGTGGTAGATCTCGGGCGGGAACGGCCCGAAGCCGGCCTTGTAGGGCTGGACCTTGCCGGTCAGCGCCACCGCGAACAGGCTGCGGCCGTGGAAGGCGGCGCCGAAGGCGATCACGCCGCTGCGGCCGGTGGACGAGCGCGCGATCTTGATCGCGTTCTCGATCGCCTCGGCGCCGGTCGAGAAAAAGGCCGTCTTGGCCGGACCGTCGATGGGCACGATGGCGTTGATGCGCTCGGCCAGCGCAACGTATTCGGTGTAAGGCACGACCTGGTAGCAGCTGTGCGTGAAGCGCTGCAGCTGCGCCGCAATCGCCGCCTGCACCTTGGGGTGCACGTGGCCGGTGTTCAACACCGCAATGCCGCCCGCGAAGTCGATGAAGCGCCGGCCCTCGATGTCCCAGAACTCGGCGTTCTTGGCGCGCTCAATGAAGAAGTCGCCCATCACCCCCACACCGCGCGGCGTGGCCGCCTGCCGGCGCGCGTGCCAGGCGGCGTTGGTGTGCTCTGACATGTGGTCGGTCTTGAGGTCGTTCATGGCGTTCATGGGTGTCTCCTTCAGATCGGGCTGTCGATGCGAATCCATGTGGTCTTGCACTCGGTGTACTTGTCGAACGCGTGCAGCGACTTGTCGCGCCCCACCCCGCTCTGCTTGAAGCCACCGAAGGGCACGGTGATGTCGTCCTCGTCATAAGAGTTGACGTGTACCGTGCCCGCGCGCAGCGCGCGCGCCACGCCATGCGCCTTGTTGATGTCGCGCGTCCACACCGCGGCCTGCAGGCCGTAGATGTTGTTGTTGGCCTGCTTCACCACGTCGGCCGCGTCGGTGAACGACAGCACCGACAGCACCGGGCCAAAGATCTCCTCGCGCGCGATGGTCATGCTGTTGGTCACGCCGTCGAAGATGGTGGGCTGCACGTAGCAGCCGCCGGCCACCGGCGCCACGCGCTCGCCACCGGCCAGCAGCTTGGCACCTTCGCTCTGGCCCAGGCCGATGTAGCGCATCACGTTGTCCAGCTGCACCTGGTCGACGATGGCGCCCATCACCGTGTTCTTGTCCAGCGGGTTGGCCGGCTGGTACTGCGGCACCAGCTTCAAGGCCTTCTCCAGGAAGGCGTCCTTGATCGAGGCCTCGACGAACAGGCGCGAGGGCGCGTTGCAGCTCTCGCCCTGGTTGAAGAAGATGCTGCCCACCGAGGCCTCGACCGCCTTGTCCAGGTCCGGGCAGTCGGCGAACACGATGTTGGGCGACTTGCCGCCCAGCTCGGTCCAGGCGCGCTTGAGGTTGCTCTGCCCGGCCATCACGTGGATCTGCTTGCCCACGCGGGTGCTGCCGGTGAAGGCGATGCAGTCCACGTCCATGTGCAGCGCCAGCGGCGAACCGGCCTCGGGGCCGTAACCGGTCACCACGTTGAACACGCCCGCGGGAATGCCGGCTTCCAGCGCCAGCTCGGCCAGCTTGAGCGCCGTCAGCGGGCTCTTCTCGGATGGCTTGAGCACCACCGAATTGCCCGCGGCCAGGGCCGGCGCGATCTTCCACGCGGCCATGATCATCGGGTAGTTCCAGGGCACGATGACGCCGACCACGCCCACCGGCTCGCGGGTGATCAGGGCCAGCGCCGTGTCGGGCGTGGGCGCGATCTCGTCGTAGACCTTGTCCACCGCCTCGCCGTACCAGCGCACGCAGTTGGCCGCGCTGTTCACGTCCACGCCCTTGGCGTACTTCACCGGCTTGCCCATGTCGAGCGACTCGGTCAGCGCCAGCAGGTCGCCATGGGCCTGGATCAGCTCGGCGAACTTGATCATCACGCGCTTGCGCTGCGCGGGCGCCTTGCCGGCCCAGCGGCGGTCTTCAAAAGCGGCCCGGGCGGCGGCCACGGCGGCGTCGATGTCGGCCTGGCCGCATCGGGCCACCTGGGTCAGCACGCGACCGTCGACCGGCGAGATGCAGTCGAAGGTCTGGCCGTCGCGGGCGGCGACGCGCTCACCGTTGATGAGGGCGCGGCCGTCGAAGGAAGGGTTGGTGATGTCGGACATGGGCACGGGTCTCCACAATGAATTGGCACCATGCTAAGGCAACATCCGGTCAAATGTTGCGTCCACTTTCGACACCCGGAAGGGCCGAGTGGACTCAGCCGCGGCGCGTGGGGCGCCCGCTCACTGCGCCGCGTCCCGCTCGAACCGCCGCCGCAGCCAGGTGCGCCGCTCGTAGTCGCTCTGCACCACCGGCACCCCATACAGCGCATGGCAGCCGTAGGCCAGCACGTCGTCGCGACCACGCAGCACCATATACGGCTCGCCGCTGCGGCGCCAGTCCTGCGCCAGCCGCTTGCAGACGCGGCGCACCTTGTCGCGGGTCACGGGTTCGAGCGTGGTCGCGGCCTCGATGAAGCTGTCCTGGCCCACCACAAAACGCCCCAGCTGCACCCCGGCCAGCACCACCGCCAGCGCCAGTCCGCCCCACAGCGGCACCCGCCAGGCCACACCGGTCGGCGGCCAGCGCGCAATCACCAGCAGCGCCAGCAAGGGCAGCGGCAGCATCATCCGGTAGAGCGAGAAGAAGGGCGAGCCGGCGTTGTACTCGGCGAACTTGTTGTTGCCCACCATCAGCGCGATGAGCAGCGCCAGACCCGCGGCGCCCAGCGCCCAGCGCCAGCCGTCCGCCAGCGTCGCCGGGTCGCGCCGCTCGGCTCGGATCACCAGCGCCCCGGCACCCAGTGCAAGCAGCAACAGGCCGCCCAGCGCCACCACCACGTCGGGGTTCTGCAGGTTGCCCAGCAGGTAGCCCGGCCGGAAGAACAGGTCGGGGAAGCGGTGCACCACATGGTCGGGGTTCCACACGTAGAACAGGCCCAGCACCTTGAACAGGGCATAGCCCAGCAGCAGCCCGGCCCCGGCCAGCAGCCAGCGCCGCCGGTCGGGCAGGAACACCAGGGCCGGCAGCATCAGCACGTTGCTCATGTAGGAACCGGTGCAGAAACCGACCAGGGCCGCCCAGCCGATCTGCGCCGGGGCCGACGGCGCCGCCGGGCGCAGCAGCATCGCCAGGCCCAGCCAGGCCAGCGCGATGCCGGTGATGAAGCCGCGCGGCAGCGCCGCGGCCAGCGTGTACTCCAGCGGCAGCGCCAGGAACAGCAGGGTCACGCCCAGCGCCGCCCAGGGCCGCTCGCGGCCCAGCCACCAGGCGGTCAGCGCCCAGGGCAGGTAGAAGCTCAACGCGGCCACCAGCTTGACCGCCACCAGCGGGTCCAGCCCCAGCCAGACCGCGGGCACAGCCAGGTAGGCCTCGAACGGCAGCAGGTAGGCCTGGCCGTAAAAGAAGGGCTCGTGGAACTCGCCGCGCGCCATCCACGCGGCCTGGTCGGCCACCACCAGCTGGTCCGGGTCCAGCCAGACGGCGTGGAAGCCGGCCTGGTGAACCACGGCGTGCAAGAGGAACAGGCCCAGCAATCCGAGCGGGGCAAGGGGAAGTCTGTGGGACACCGGGCACGAAGTCCGCAAGCGCGGAGACGACAAAACTGCCAGCTTAACCGAGGCCCCCCGCCCGACCCGTCTGCCACAATGCCCGCGGCCCTGGTGCGCCAAGCGCAATCGAAAGCCTCTTGGTTTTCGGGCTGTGGGGCATCCCCATGGCAACGTCTGATGGTTGGCACACACGGCGCGCGATCCGCGCTGCGCCGCTGGCGCAGGACAGATCGCACCCGACCGGCTGGTTGGCGCACCAGGTCCACTACCCCCACCACACCCCACGCATGACCGCCCTGCACCGCCGTCTGGGACTCTCGATCGGGCTGGCCCACGCGATGCTGGCCGACCACCGGCGCCCGGGCGGGTCGGCGGCGCCCGCCCTGCTGGCCCGGGCCTGTGTGTGCCTGGGGTGCGAGGACGCGCCGCCGCCCTGGCTGGCATCGCTGGCACAGGCGGTGGCGCTGCGCTGGCAGCGGCACGGGCCCATCGACACCCTGGACAGCCTGGCTCAGTTCCTCGCCGGGCAGCTCGAATGCGACGACACCGAGCCCGACGAAGACGACGACCTCGCGGCACCGGCCATCAACGATCTGTGGAGCGACCGCCCGCCATCGACCTGGCGTGTGCGGCACTGGCTGCTGCGCCCGGCACAGACCGCACAACCGGCCGCGGGCCTGCCCGCCGTGGAGCGCCCCGACCTGCCGACCGAAGACGCCTGGGCCGCCTGGCTGGGCCTGGACCCGCAGCGGCTGCGCTGGCTGAGCCACCCGTCGGTGGACTGGCGCGAAGACCATCACCGGCCGCACCGCCGGATCGCTGCGCACTACCGCCACGTCCTGCTGCCCAAGCGCAGCGGCGGCCTGCGGTTGCTGGAAGTGCCCCGCCCCGACCTGCGCCAGGCGCAGCGCCGCCTGCTCGACGGCTGGCTGTCGCTGGTTCCCGCGCACGAGGCGGCGCATGGCTTTGTGCGCGGGCGCAACGTGCACAGCTTCGCGCAGGTGCACGCGGGCCAGGCCTGCGTGATCCGCTTCGACCTGCAGGACTTTTTCCCCAGCCTCGGCGCCGCGCGCATCCAAGCCTTCTGGAGCGCCTGGGGCTACCCCGAGCCGGTGGCGCGCATGCTCACGCGCCTGTGCACCACCACCACGCCGGCCATGGTGCGGGAGCGTCTGCAAGAGGCCCCGTCCATGGATGCGATGTCACTCAAGCGCCTGGCCCGCCCGCACCTGCCGCAGGGCGCGCCGACCTCGCCGGCGCTGGCCAACCTCTGCGCCTTCGGTCTGGACCTGCGGCTGGACGGGTTGGCCCGGCGCTTCGGTGCCGTCTATGCGCGCTACGCCGACGACCTGGTGTTCTCCGGGCCGCAGAGCCTGTACCGGGAGGCGCGCGCGCTGCAGGCCTGGGTGCAGGCGATTGCCGAAGACGAAGGCTTCGCGCTGAACGCCGCCAAGCAGCGGCAGATGCGCGCCCACCAGCAGCAGCGCGTGACCGGGCTGGTGATCAACGAACGGCCCAACCTGCCGCGCGAGGACTACGACCGCCTGCGCGCCACGCTGCACCGCGCCGCGCTGTCGGGGCCGGCGGACCCGGCGGCGCGCGCCCGCCTGCAAGGCCAGGTGGCCTGGGCCTGCCAGAGCCTGGCCCCTTCGCGGGTGGCCAAGCTCCAGGCCCTGCTGGCGCGGATAGCCCCTACTTGAGCGCCGCCAGCTCGGCCCGCGTGGCGGCCTGGATCTCGCGCTCGCGCTTGCGCGTCTGCCGCGCCACCCAGACGCTGTAGCTGATGATCACGATGGTCACGGTGGTGATCAGCAGCGTGGCCGCGGCGTAGATGGTCGGGTTGATGCCGCGGCGGGCGTAACCGAAGATCACCTGCGGCAGCGTGGAGACGCCGGGGCCGGAGAGGAATTCGGAGATCACCACGTCGTCGAACGACAGCGTGAACGACAGCAGGAAGGCCGCCAGGATGCCCTGGAAGATGTTGGGCAGCGTGATCAGGAAGAACACCTGGTGCGGCCGCGCGCCCAGGTCCATCGCCGCCTCCTCGATGCGCCGGTCCATCTCCATCAGCCGGCTCTGGATCACCACCATGCCGTAGGCCATGCCCAGCAGGGTGTGGCCCAGGATGATGGTCAGCATGCCGCGCTCGGGCCAGCCGAAGACGTTCTGCGCGCCCACCATCAGCAGCAGCAGCGACAGGCCGATCACCACCTCGGGCATCACCAGCGGCGCATTCACCATGCCCGAGAAGATGGTGCGGCCCAGGAACTTGCGGTAGCGCACCAGCACGAAGGCCGCGAAGGTGCCCAGGATGGCCGAGAGCACGCCCGTGACCGCGGCCACCTTCACCGACAGCCAGAAGCCTTCGACGATCTTGGTGTCGCGCGTGAGCGCCTCGTACCAGCGCAGCGAGAAGCCGGTGAAGTTCGCATCCTGCCGTGTGCTGTTGAAGCTGAACACGATCATGAAGAACAGCGGCAGGTACAGGAACAGGTAGACCAGCGCCATCCAGCCCTTGCCGAAGTGCTTTTCGAGAATCCGTTTCATCACTTCTTCTCCTCGGCGGTGTAGTGGTAGTAGATCGCCAGCGGCACGATGATCAGCGCGATCATCACCACCGCCAGGGCCGAGGCGCGCGGCCAGTTGTTGCTGGTGAACATCTCGTCCCAGACCACGCGGCCGATCATGATGTTCTCGGGCCCGCCGAGCAGCGAGGGGATCACGAACTCGCCCACCGCCGGGATGAAGACCAGCATGAAGCCGGCGATGATGCCGGCCTTGGACAGCGGCACCGTCACCAGCCAGAAGGCCTTGAAGGGCGTGGTGCCCAGGTCGTAGGCGGCTTCGAGCAGGCGGAAGTCCATCTTCACCAGGTTGGCATACAGCGGCAGGATCATGAAGGGCAGGTAGACGTAGGTCATGCCCACCAGCATCGACACGTTGGTGTAGAGCATCTGGATCGGCTCGCTGGTGATCCCCACCGCCATCAGCAGCTTGTTGACCACGCCCTGATCGGCCAGGATGCCCTTCCAGGCGTAGACCCGCAGCAGGAACGAGGTCCAGAACGGCAGCATCACCATCATCAGCAGAGCCGGCCGCACCGACGGTGACGAGCGCGCGATGAAGTAGGCGAACGGGTAGCCGATCAGCAGGCAGAGGAAGGCGGTGCACAGGGCGTACCAGATCGAGCGCAGGTAGGCCTCGATGTAGATGGTCTGGAACAGCGTGCCGCCCTCACCGTCGCGGAAGATGGTCCAGTAGTTCTCGTACTTCAGGCTCAGGATGCCCGTCTCCGGGTCCCAAATCGGCTTGAAGGGGTTGATGCTCTCGCCCTGGTCGACAAAGCTGATGTACAGCAGGATCAGGAAGGGCAGCAGGAAAAAGACGAACAGCCAGACATAGGGCACGCCGATGACGAAGCGCTTGCCTGGAACCGGAAGGGGTGACGCCATGGTGGAGCTCCTCGGTTCGGGGTCAGTCGCGCAGGACCACGGCGTCGAGGTCGTCCCACCAGAAGAACACGTCGTCCTCCCAGGTGATGTCCAGCAGTTCGTGGCGCGAGCCGTTGGGCTCGGTGATCTTCACCTTGGTGCCCTGCGGCGTGACCACGATGTAGGTGTTGTACGAACCGAAGTAGCCGATCTCCTTGACCCGCCCGGCGAACAGGTTGTGGCTGATGTGCGCAGGACGCTCCTTGGCGATCTCGATCTTCTCGGGCCGCACGGCCACCGCCACCGGCATGTCGATGGAGCCGCTGATGCCGTGGCCCACATGCACCTCGCCGATCGCCGTGCCCACCGCGCAACGGTCGGTCTCGTCCAGGGTCAGCTTGCCGTCGAACAGGTTCACGTTGCCGATGAAGTCGGCCACGAAGCGGTTGCCCGGGTACTCGTAGATCTGCTTGGGCGTGCCCACCTGCAGCACGCGGCCCTTGCTCATGATGGCGATGCGGCTGGCCATGGTCATGGCCTCTTCCTGGTCGTGCGTCACCATCACCACGGTCACGCCCACCTTCTCGATGATGTTGACCAGCTCGAACTGCGTCTGCTCGCGCAGCTTCTTGTCCAGCGCGCCCAGCGGCTCATCGAGCAGCAGCAGCTTGGGCTTCTTGGCCAGGCTGCGCGCCAGCGCGACACGCTGCTGCTGGCCGCCCGAGAGCTGGTGCGGCTTGCGCTTGGCGTAGGGCGTGAGCTGCACCAGGGCCAGCATCTCGTCGGTGCGCTTTTGCACCTCGTCCTTGCCCAGCCCTTCGCGCTTGAGGCCGAACGCCACGTTCTCCCAGATGTTCAGGTGCGGGAACAGCGCGTAGCTCTGGAACATCATGTTCACCGGCCGCTCGTAGGGGGGCATGGTGGCCACGTCCTGGCCGCCAAGCAGGATGCGGCCCTTGGTCGGGGTCTCGAAGCCGGCCAGCATGCGCAGCAGCGTGGACTTGCCGCAGCCCGAGCTGCCGAGCAGAGCGAAGATCTCGCCCTTGCCGATGGACAGCGAGACCTCGTCGACGGCCACCGCCTCGTCGAACCGCTTGACCAGTTTTTCCGTGACCAGATAGCCCTCTTGCGAACCGGCTGCTGCCATGGTGACCCCTCGTTGTTGGTGATTCGGAAACTAAAAAGGGCTGTTCATACGCAGGGTACGAACAGCCCGGTCGGTTGCGCTCAGGGCGAACCCGCTGGCGGTGCTTACTTGCCCTTCTTGAAGGCGTTGTAGGCGTTGGCCATGGCTTCACGCGCTTCGTTGGTGAAGCTGCTCGGCGGGATCATCTTGGCGAAGTAGTCGGCCTCCACGAAGATGGTCTTGTTGCCGGCGATCTCGGGCTTGACCTGGGCCACACCGGCCTTGTTGCCGGTGGGGTAGCCCATCTCGTTGGACATCAGCGCGGCGTTTTCCGGACGCAGGTAGAAGTCGATGAAGGCTGCGGCATTGTTCGGGTGCTTGGCGTCCTTGGTCACGGCGATGGTGTCGAAGAAGATCAGCGCGCCGGTGGAGGGCAGCAGGGCTTCGATGACGTCCTTGGAGCCGTTCTCCTTGGCGCGACCGGCGGCGATGTTGATGTCCCCCGACCAGCCGATCGCCACGCAGGCCTTGCCGCCGGCGATGTCGTCGATCATGGTCGAGCTGAACAGGCGCACGTCCTTGCGCACCTTGGCCAGCATCTCGCCCGCGGCCTTGTAGTCGGCCGGGTCGTTGGAGTAGGCGTCCTTGCCGATGTAGTGCAGCGCCACCGGGATGATCTCGGTCGGCGAGTCCAGGTAGGCGATGCCGCAGGACTTCAGCTTGCTCGTGTACTCGGGCTTGAACACCAGGTCCCAGGCGTTCTCGGGCATGGCCATGCCGCCCAGGGCCTTCTCGACCTTGGTCTTGTTGATGCCCACCGTCGTGAAGCCCCAGGCCCACGGCACCAGGTGCTTGTTGTCGGGGTCGGCCTTGGTCAGCACGGACATGATGGCCGGGTCCATGTTGGCCAGGTTGGGGATCTGCTCCTTCTTCAGGGGCTGCAGCAGACCGCATTCGATCTGGCCCTTGGCGAACACGGTGCCGGGCACGACGATGTCGTAGCCGGTGTTGCCGGCCACCAGCTTGGCGTGCAGGGCCTCGTTGGTCTCGAAGGTGTCGTAGTTGACCTTGATGCCGGTTTCCTTCTCGAAGGCGGCGATCATGCCCTCGGGCACGTAGTCGGGCCAGTTGTAGATGTTCAGCACCTTCTCGTCGTCGAACACCGGGCCGGCAGGCTTGGCGGGTTCAGCGGCGGGCGCCGGGGCGGCGGCGACCGGTGCAGCCGGCGCAGGCGCGGGCTCTTCCTTCTTGCCGCAGGCGGCCAGCAGGACGGCTGTGATGGCCAGGGCCAGGACTTGCTTCTTCATGGTGAGGAACGCTCCAGGTATGAGGGAAAGAATCCCAACGGTTGATGTACAGACACCCTGCTTCAACGCTTGCGTTGAACAAGCAAATAGCAGACCAACTTTATCCCCAATCTGGGGCGTCTTTTACTGTAACAAACAATCGCGCGCGCACGGTCAGCCGAGCAGTCCCTGCGAGCGCAAATCGTCCAGCGTCGCGTCCAGACAGAGGCGGATCAGGCCCATCATCTCGTCGATCTGCGCCCGGGTCATCACCAGCGGCGGCGCGATGATCATGCGGTCGCCCACGGCGCGCATGATCAGGCCGTTCCTGAAGCAGTGACCGCGGCAGATCATGCCCACCGCCAGGTCGGGGTCGAACATGGTGCGCTGGACCTTGTCCTTGACCAGCACCAGCCCGGCCACGAAGCCGCAGGTCTCGGCATCCCCCACCAGCGGGTGGTCCTTGAGTTCGGCGAAGCGCTGGGCCAGGTAGGGGCCGGTGTCGCTCTTCACCCGGTCGACCAGGCCCTCGCGCTCCATCAGCTCCAGGTTGGCCAGCGCCACCGCGCAGGCCACCGGGTGGCCGCTGTAGGTGTAGCCGTGGTTGAACTCACCGCCCTTTTCGATCAGCACCTCGGCCACGCGGTTGCCCACCATCACGCCGCCCAGCGGGATGTAGCCGCTGGTCACGCCCTTGGCGAAGGTCACCAGGTCGGGCTTCATGCCGAACTTCTCGTAGGCGAACCAGTGGCCCAGGCGGCCGAAGGCGCAGATCACCTCGTCGGCGATCAGCAGGATGCCGTACTTGTCGACGATGCGCTGGATCTCGGGCCAGTAGGTCTCGGGCGGGATGATCACGCCGCCGGCGCCCTGCACCGGCTCGCCGATGAAGGCCGCCACCTTGTCCGGGCCGATGGCCAGGATCTTCTCTTCCAGCCAGCGCGCCGCGCGCACGCCGAACTCGGCCGGGGTTTCGCCGCCACGGGCGTTCTCCCAGTAGTGCGGCTGCTCGATGTGGGTGATGTTGGGGATCGGCAGGTCGCCCTGCGCGTGCATGCCACTCATGCCGCCCAGCGAGGCGCCGGCCATGGTGCTGCCGTGGTAGGCGTTGTTCCGGCTGATGATGACCTTGCGCTGGGGCTGGCCCATCAGGTCCCAGTAGCGGCGCGCCATGCGCACGTTGGTGTCGTTGCTCTCGCTGCCGCTGCTGCTGAAGAACACATGGTTGAACGAACGGTCGCCCACCTTGGGCGCCAGCGCCGCCAGCTTGGTGGCCAGCTGCACCGCCGGCACGTTGGTGGTCTGGAAGAAGCTGTTGTAGAAGGGCAGCGTCATCATCTGCTGGTAGGCCGCGTCCGCCAGCTCCTTGCGGCCGTAGCCGGCGTTCACGCACCACAGCCCGCTCATGCCGTCGAGCACCTTCTTGCCCTCGGAGTCCCAGACGTAGATGTTGTCGGCGTGGGTCATCACGCGCGCGCCGCGCGTGGCCAGATCACCATGGTCGGTGAACGGGTGGATGTAGTGCGCGCTGTCCAGCGCCTGGATGGCCTTGGTGTCCTGCTGTTCGGCGCGGCGGACCAGGGCGGGCGGGGCAATGAGGGTGGAGGTGTTCATGGCGTGTCGCTTTCTTTCGGATCAGACGTGGAGCAAGAGGTGTTCGCGTTCCCAGGGTGAGATCACCTTCATGAACTCCTCGAACTCCAGCTCCTTGATTTCGGTGTAGATGGTCACGAACTCCTTGCCCAGCACCTCGTGCAGGTCGGTCTCGCGGCGCAGCCAGTCCAGCGCCTCGCCCAGGCTGCGCGGCAGCGCGTAGGGCGAGAGGTAGGCGTCGCCCTTCATCTCGGCCTTGGGCTTGATCTGGTTCTTCATGCCCAGGTAGCCGCAGGCCAGCGTCATCGCCATCGCCACATAGGGGTTGGCATCGGCGCCGATGACGCGGTTCTCCACCCGGCGCGCGGCCGGGCTGGAGATCGGCGAGCGGATGCCCACCGTGCGGTTGTCGTAGCCCCACTCGATGTTGATCGGCGCGGCCGTGTGGCGCGAGAGGCGCCGGTAGCTGTTCACGTAGGGCGCGACCAGTGCCATGGCGGCCGGGATGTAGCGCTGCAGGCCGCCGATGTAGTGGAAGAAGGCGTCGGACGCGCTGCCGTCTTCCTTGCTGAAGATGTTCTTGCCGGTCTTCTTGTCCACCACGCTCTGGTGGATGTGCATGGCGCTGCCTGGCTCGCCGGCAATCGGCTTGGCCATGAAGGTGGCGTACATGTCGTGGCGCAGCGCGGCCTCGCGCACCGTGCGCTTGAAGAAGAACACCTCGTCGGCCAGGCCCAGCGGGTGGGCGTGGAAGAAGTTGATCTCCATCTGGCCAGCGCCGATTTCGTGGATCAGCGTGTCCACGTTCAGCTGCATCTTGTCGCAGTAGTCGTAGATCTCCTCGAACAGCGGGTCGAACTCGTTCACCGCGTCGATGGAATAGGCCTGGCGCGAGGTCTCGGCCCGGCCGCTGCGGCCGATCGGCGGGCGCAGCAGGGTGTTGGGGTCGGTGTTGCGCGCCGTCAGGTAGAACTCCAGCTCGGGCGCGATCACCGGGTCCCAGCCCTCGGCGGCGTAGAGGTCACAGATGTGGCGCAGCACCGAGCGCGGCGCGAACGGCACCAGCTTGCCGGTGTGGTCGAAGCAGTCGTGGATCACCTGCGCGGTCGGGTCGGTGGCCCAGGGCACGATGCGCACCGTGGCCGGGTCGGGCCGCAGCTGCATGTCGCGGTCGGTCGGCTCGATCACGTCGTAGTAAGGGCCGCTGGCCGGGAACTCGCCCGTCACGCCCATGGCCACGATGCCCTGCGGCAGGCGCATGCCGCGGTCCTCGGTGAACTTCTCGCGCGGCAGGATCTTGCCGCGGGCCACGCCGGTCAGGTCGGGCACGAGGCATTCGACCTCGGTCACGCGGTGCTGGTTGAGCCACTGCTCCAGGTCGTTGAAGGTCTGGGGGCTGGTCATCGGCTGGTTCATAAAGTGCTGTCTCGTTGTGTTGATTCTGTCGGGCCGGACCGTCTCAGGACAGGTCAGGCCGGTGTGTGTCGTGCCAGGTCGGCGGCCTGCAGCCGCAGGCTGCGCCGCTGCCGGCAGGCCTTGCCGAAGGCCTGGAAGATGGCGGTGTAGAAGGGGTTCTCCCAGCAGCGCCATTCGGGGTGGAACTGCACCGCGTAGGCAAAGGTGCGGGCGCCCTGCACCGCCACCGCCTCCACCTGGCCGTCGGGCGCGTGGGCCAGTGCGTCCAGCCCGGGGGCGAGTTTGTTGATGCCCTGGCCGTGCAGCGAATTGACCATCACCTCGGGGCCGCCGGCCCAGGTCTCGAACACGCTGCCCGGCACCAGCCGGATCGGGTGGCTGGGTGCGTACTGCACCTCGAACGGCGCGGTCTTGGACTCGCGGTGGTCCATGCGGCCGGGCACCTCGTGCACCCGCTGGTGCAGGGTGCCGCCCAGGGCCACGTTGATCTCCTGGAAGCCGCGGCAGATGCCCAGCAGCGGCACGCCCTCGTGCACACAGGCCTTGATCAGCGCCAGCGTCAGCGAGTCGCGCACCGGGTCCAGCGGCAGGCTGGGGTCGGCCACGTCTTCGTCGAAATGCGAGGGGTGCACGTTGGACGGCGAGCCGGTCAGCATCACGCCGTCGACCAGCGGCAGCAGTTCGGGAATCTGGCCGGCGTCGGCCAGCGGAAACATGACCGGCTGGCACTCGGCGCCGACCTTGACGGCCCGGGCGTACTTGTCGCCGAGCAGCAGGAAGGGCATCTGGTGGCCGTGGTCGCCCATGAGGCGGTGGTCGGCCGGCAGCCAGACCATGCAAGGTGATGAATTCATGGCTTTAAAGCTCCAGACTTGATTGTGGCGAGGCAATTGGATCACAATCGGGGCCACTTAACACCACTTCATGGTGCCATTTGACGGCCGTCATGGCCTGTCCACACCCGCATGCTGTCCGAATTCCTCCTCGCCGAAATGCACCGCCTGGGCGCGCAGGACGCGCTGCCGCTGCACCGCCAGCTTTACGAGGCGCTGCGGCGCGCCATGCTCGACGGCAAGCTCGGACCGGGCGAGCGCCTGCCCTCCAGCCGCGACCTGGCGCAGGACCTGGACCTCTCGCGCAACACGGTGGTGGCGGCCATCAACCAGCTCTCGGTGGAGGGCTACCTGGTCAGCCGGGTCGGCAGCGGCACCTACGTGAACGACAGCGTGCCGCGCGCCGCACCTGGCCGCCACCCGGGCGCCACCGGTGCGCGCCCACCCGCCGCATCGCCCCGCATGTCGGCGCGCGGCCAGGCCCTGGCCACCCGCTTCTGCGCCACCGAGCTGGAGGTCCAGCCCTTCACGCCCGGCATCGCCGACTTCAACGCCTTTCCGCTCACGCTTTGGCAGCGGCTGCAGAACAAGCACTGGCGCATGACCTACCCGGACATGCTGGACTACAACAGCTCGGGCGGCTACGCGCCGCTGCGCCGCGCCATCGCCGACTACCTGCGCGTGTTCCGCAGCGTGCAGCTGGACGCCGACCAGGTCATCGTCACCACCGGCACCCAGCAGTCGCTCGAACTCTGCGCCCGCCTGCTGGCCGACCACGGCGACACCGTCTGGGTGGAAGACCCGGCCTACTGGGGCGCGGTCAAGGCCTTCATGGCCACCGGCCTGGACCTGCACCCGGTGCCGGTGGACGACGAGGGCATCCGGCCCACCCCGGCCGACGACAGCAAGCCGCCGCGCCTGATCTACCTGACTCCCTCGCACCAGTACCCCAGCGGCGCCGTGATGAGCCTGCCGCGGCGCCACCAGCTGCTGTCCACCGCGCGCACCCACAACGCCTGGGTGCTGGAAGACGACTACGACAGCGAATACCGCTTCAGCGGCCCGCCGATCTCCAGCCTCGAAGGCCTGGACACCGACGGCCGCGTGCTCTACATGGGCACCTTCTCCAAGGTGCTCTACCCCGGCATCAAGCTGGGCTACCTGGTGGTGCCCAAGCCGCTGGTGGCGTCCTTCCGCCAGGCGCACTACGACCTCAACCGGCCGGGCCAGATGCCGCTGCAGGCTGCGCTGGCCGAGTTCATGGAGATGGGCCACTTCAGCAGCGCGCTGCGCCGCGCCCGCCAGAGCTACGGCGAGCGCCGCCAGTGCCTGCTGGAGGCGCTCAAACCGGTGCTCGCACCCGCCGGCCAGGACGGCCCCTTCATCAGCGGCGCCGAACAGGGCCTGCACCTGTGCCTGCGCCTGCCGGCCCAGACCGACGACCGCGCGCTGGCCCAGCGCATCGCGCAGCAGGGCCTGACGGTGCGGCCACTCTCGGCCTACTGCCTGGCGCGCCAGGACCTCAAGGGACTGGTGATCGGCTACGGCTACGCGCCGCTGTCGGGCATCGCGCGCGGCGGGCCGCTGCTGGCCGCCGCAGTGCAGCAGGCGCTCAGGGCCTGAGCCCGAACTTGTCGATCCGGTAGCGCAGGGTGTCGCGCGAGATGCCCAGCGCCCGCGCGGCCTGGGTCACGTTCCAGCGGTTGCGCTCCAGCGCGCTGAGCAGCAGGCGCCGCTCGGTCTCGGGCAGGCTGGCGGGCTGCTCCTCCAGCACCAACGGCGCCCCGGGGCCGGCCTCGGGCATCACCGGCAGCGGCAGCTCGTCGGCCTCGATCACGGCGCCCGTCGCCAGGATCACGCACTGCTCCACCAGGTTGCCCAGTTCGCGCACATTGCCCGGCCAGCGGTGGCGCGACAGGGCCTGCAGCGCCTCGTCGGCGAAACGCAGCCCGGCCTTGCCGTAGCGCCGCGCCGAGCGCGCCAGGAACGCCTGCGCCAGCAGGACGGCGTCGCCCCCGCGCTCGCGCAGCGGCGGCAGGTCGATGCGCAGCGTGCCCAGGCGGTAGAACAGGTCGCCGCGGAACTGCCCGGCCTGCACCATGGCCTCCAGCGGCCGGTTGGTGGCCGCCAGCACCCGCACGTCCACGGTCTGCTCGCGCACGCTGCCCAGCCGCCGCACCTGGCGGTCCTCCAGCAGCTTGAGCAGCTTGGCCTGGGTCGCCAGCTCCAGCTCGCCGACCTCGTCAAGGAACAGGGTGCCGCCGTGCGCCGCCTCCACCAGACCGATGCGGCGCTCGCGCGCATCGGTGAAGGCGCCGCGCTCGTGGCCGAACAGCTCGCTCTCCACCAGCGCCGCCGGCAGGCTGGCGCAGTTGATCTCCACGAACGGCCCGGCACGGCGCGGCCCCTCGAAGTGCAGCGCGCGCGCCACCAGCTCCTTGCCGGTGCCGGTCTCGCCGCCGATCAGCACCGCCGGCGGATGACCGTCGCTCATCCGTTCCTCGGCATCGACCAGTTGCCGCAGGCGGCTGCGCAGGCGCTGCATGGCCACGGAGTCGCCCAGCAGCGCCGCCAGCCCCTGGGCCGCCGGCACCACACCGGCAACGCCGCCGCCGCGGAGGTGGCGCAGCTCCTGGGCCTGGCGCTGCTGCTGCACCGCGCGGTCCAGCACCTGCTTGAGCTGGTGCAGCGACACCGGCTTGATCAGGTAGTCGAACGCGCCGGCCTTCATCGCCTCCACCGCCACCTGCTCGCTGCCATGGCCCGTGGCCATCACCACCGGCAGCTGCGGCTCGCGCTCGCGCATGCGCCGCAGCACGGTCAGCCCGTCCTGGCCCGGCAGGTTGTGGTCGAGCACCACCGCATCGGGCCGCGCGGTCTCCATCGCCTCCAGCCCCTCCTCGCCGCTGGCGGCGGTCTGGCAGCTGATGCCGTGCCGCTCCAGGTACAGGAGCATGTTGCGGGCCAGCACCGGCTCGTCTTCGACGATCAATACGCTGTAGCTCATCAGGTTCTTCTCGCGCTGGGTGTGGGGTCGTGCGGGGGGGTCAGCGGCAGCTCCAGGATCGCCTGCGTGCCGGCGCCCAGCCGGCTTTCCAGGCGCAGGCTGCCGCCCAGGCGTTCGGCGCTGCGGCGCGCCAGCGGCAGGCCGACGCCGATGCCGGTGCGCTTGGTGGTGTGGTAGGGCGTGAACACGCGCTCCAGATCCTCGGGAGAGATGCCGACGCCCGTGTCGGCCACGGTCAAGCGCAGGCGGCGGTCCAGCGGCTGCACGGACAGGCTCAGCGTGCCGCCCTGCGGCATGGCGTCCAGTGCGTTCGACACCAGGTTGTCCAGCGCCTGCTCCAGCGCCGGCGCATCGGCCTGCACCTGCGGCAGCTGCGCCGGCCAGTCGCAGCGCACCGTCACGCCCTGGCGCTCCATGCGCGTGGTGTGGGTCTCGACCAGGTGGTTGAGCACCTCGTCGATCCGCACCGGCCCGAGTGCCCGCCCGCCCTGCTGCGCATAGGCCAGCAGCTTGGCGATCCAGCCCTGCAGGCGGTCGACCTCGGACATGATGTCGCCCGCCATCTCGCGCTCGGGGCCCATGGCGATCAGCTCGGCGCTGGAACGGATGGCGCCCAGCGGGTTGCGCAGCCCGTGCGCCACCGCCGAGGCCATGTCGCCCACCGCCACCAGCGACTCGTTGGCGACAATGGTGCGCTGCTGCTGCGCGATCTGGCGGTCGGCCATCATCACCAGCCAGACCAGCGCCAGGTAGGTCACCAGCCCGCTGAGCACGCAGGCGATCCAGACGAAGCGCGTCATCTCGTGCACGTCGTTGAGCAGGTCCTCGGGCAGCATGTACAGCTCGATCACGCCCACCACCCGGCCACCGCCATCCTCCACCGGGATGTAGACCTCCACCGCATCGCGCGCGTCGTTGCGCAGGAAGGCGTGTTCGGGCTTGATGAAGCTGGTGGTCTCCAGCAGCTCGCTCTCCACCTCCAGCTCGCCGGCCAGGGCGCCGTCGAGCTCGCGGTTGGTGCCGGCGTCCTGGCCAATGGCCTGGGCATTGGTCGACCACACCAGGCGCCGCCCGGTGTCGAACACATTGGCATGGCCCAGCCCGGGCATGCGGGCCAGCTCCACAAACAGCGACTCGATGCCGCGCGTGTCCTGCCGGTCGACAAAGAACTGGTCGCCGCGGTGCATGCGCATGAGGCTGCCGACGAAGTCGCGCGCCAGCTCGGCGTTGTGGCGGATCATGCGTTCGGCCACGTACTTGGACAGCAGCGTCGCACTGGTGAGCGCCGTCGCCACCACACACAGCAGGCTGATCGCGGCAAAGCGCCGGGTCCAGAACAGCGGCGGACGGGCGAGCAGCGATCGGACGGAGGCCAGCGCCATGGGTTCACGCATGAAAGGCACCAACAGTGGCGCGCAGCCATTCTAGGCAGCGCCCGCGTCGGCGGCGGCACGCGGCCGGCGGTGGGGCAAAACACCCACGGCGCGCCGGACATGGGGCTTTTGCCCCACCCATGGGGCCCGTGCCGACGGACCAGACCTTCGCGGCGAAGGCAGAAAAATCCATTGGATTCATGGGGGTTGCAGCCCACAGGGGGGTTGGCGGGGAGGTGGTGGCACAGCGATTGCAAAACCTGTTCCGGATTCGCACCTTCACCCCCACTCCACCCCACCCCTCATGGCACGGCCCATCCACACCCCCCGGCAGCAGGACCCGCTGCCCGCGCGTGCGCCGGCCTTCCGGGTGGGGGCGCCGAGTGGTCCCGATGCCGCCCCCGGTGCCACCCCGAACCGCCGCTTTCCGCGCGCCCCCGCGGCACGACCCGACACCGGCGCCCCCGCGCCCGTGCTCGCGCCGTGCATCCACGTCCGGGACGTGCCGGTGCGCTGGTATGGCATAGGCGGCACCGGCTGAGCCTGGGCGGGTGGCGCCAGCCGCCAACAACACAAAGGGTGCAGAACGCCACCGGACAGCCGCCGAGCGCCCCCTTTCTCTTTCTGTTCCGCATTTTTTCAACGGAGTCTTCATGACCATTCGCACCGCCCTGATCACCGCCCTCCTGCTGTCCGCCACCGGCGCCGCCGTTGCCGGCCCGACCTGCACCGACGAGCCCCAGAGCAAGTGGCTCAGCGAGGCCGAGATGACCAAGCGCTTCCAGGCCCTGGGCTACAAGGACGACGTCAAGAAGCTGCACGTCTCCAAGGGCAAGTGCTGGGAGATCTACGGCACCGACAAGCAGGGCCGCAAGGTCGAGGTGTACTTCCACCCGATCACCGGCGCCATCGCCGAAGAGAACGTGAAGAACTGAGCGGGCCCCCGCGAGAGGACACCCCATGGCCACGAACCGCGTGCGCGTCTGGGACCGCTTCGTGCGGGTCTTCCACTGGTCGCTGGTGGCGTCCTTTGCCACCGCCTACTTCGTCACCGAGCACATCGGCTGGGTGCACAAGGGCGCCGGCTACCTGGCGCTGGCCCTGATCGCGGCGCGCTGCGTCTGGGGTTTCATCGCACCCGGCCCGCACGCGCGCTTCGACAGCTTCGTGCCCACGCCCGCGCGGCTGTGGCGCTACCTGCGGCTGCTGCTGCAGGGCCGCGAGCCGCGCCACCTGGGCCACAACCCGGCCGGCGCGGTGATGATCCTGTACCTGCTGGCGGCCGTGGCGGTGATCGGTGTCACCGGCCACCTCATGACCACCGACGCCTTCTGGGGCAACGATCTGGTGGAGACCCTGCACGTGACCACAGTCGACATCACCGTGATCGCAGTGATCGTGCACGTGGGCGCCAACCTGTACGAGAGCATCCGCCACCGCGACAACATGTTCAAGGCCATGGTCACGGGGGAGAAGAACGTGCCGGCGTCCGACGGCGCCGAGGCCGAGCGCGCCTGGCCCTGAGACCGGCGCTCAGCCGATCACGTCCTTCATCCGGTGCCACAGCATGCCCAGCGCCAGCGTGGGCGTGCGCAGCAGCGGACCGCCGGGAAACGCGTGGTGCTTCAGGCGCGCGAACAGGTCGAAGCGGCCGGCCTGCCCCGCCACCGCCTCGGCCACCATCTGGCCGGCCAGGCCGGTCAGCGCCACCCCGTGGCCGCTGAAGCCCTGCAGGTAATACAGGTTGTCGCCCAGCCGCCCGAAGTCCGGCGCGCGGTTCATGCTGATGTCGACGAAGCCGCCCCAGACGTAGTCCACCGGCGCGTCCTTCAGCTCGGGGAACACGGCGCCCATGCGCCGCGCCATCACGCCCTTGAGGTCCGGCGGCGTCATGGTGGTGTAGCTCACCCGGCCGCCGAACAACATCCGGTGGTCGGCGCTGAAGCGGAAGTAGTCGAGCACGAAGTTGTTGTCGCAGACCGCCGCGTTGCCGGGAATCAGCCGCTCGCACAGCGCCGGATCGAGCGGCGCCGTGCCGACGATGTAGGTGCCCACCGGCATGATGCGCGGCGCGATCTCGGGCGCCACCGCCGGCCCGAATTCCGGCAGCATGCAGTTGCCCGCCAGCACGCCAAAGCGCGCCGTCACCTGGCCGCGGGCGGTGCGCGCCACCAGCGTGCGGCCACGCGCCAGACCCGTGACGGGCGAGTGTTCGTGGATGCGCACACCCGCCGCCGTCGCCGCCTGCGCCAGGCCCAGCGCGTACTTCAGCGGGTGCAGGTGGCCCGAGGTGTTCTCGCGGAACGCCGCCACGTAGCGCGGGCTGCGGATGAAGCGCGCCACGTCCGCGCCCTCGGCCCAGTCGCAGGCCACGCCGCGCCGGCTGTGGTCCTCGAATTCCTCACGCAGGGCCCGCGCCTTCTTCGCCGAATCGGCCACGTAGGTGTAGCCGCGCCGCCAGTCGCACTCGATGCCGTGCGCGGCGATGCGCTGCTCGATCAGTTCCACCGCCTCCACCGACAGGTCCCAGGCGCGTTGCGCGTCGGCCGCGCCCAGCTGGTCTTCGAACGGCCCCTGGCCGCTGGCGTAGCCGACGATGGCCTGGCCGCCGTTGCGGCCGCTGGCGCCCGAGCCGATGCGGTCGGCCTCCAGCAGCACCACGCTCAACCCCTTCTGCCGCAGCTCCAGCGCCGCCGACAGCCCGGCGAAGCCACCGCCCACCACCACCACGTCGGCCTCGACCGACCCTTCCAGCGGCGCATACGCCGCCGGCCGGACCACGCTGGCCTCGTAGTAGCTCTTCTGGTTGAGCTGGGTGTCGGAGCCGGTGAGGGATCGCGCGAACATGGTCAGGCCGTCGTGCGCTTGGCTGCCTGGCCGCACAGGTAGGCCCACACGAAGGTGGCGGCCGCGTTGGTGGTGAGTTCGGCGTAGTCGTAGGCCGGCGCCACCTCGACGCAATCCATGCCCACCCAGTTCAGCCCGGCCAGTTCCTCGATGAAGGTCAGCACCTGGGCACTGGTCAGGCCGCCCGGTTCGGGCGTGCCGGTGCCGGGCGCAAAGGCCGGGTCCAGCACGTCGATGTCCAGCGTCAGATAACAGGGCCGGTCGCCGATGCGCCCGCGGATCGCCGCCAGCACGGGCTCCAGCGCCGCGCCGTCCAGCCCGCGCAGCGCGCGCGCCGTGAAAATCTGCCCGCCCTGGTCTGCTACGTACTCGCGCGCGGCGCGCACGCCGGGCGAACGGATGCCGATCTGCACCGTGTGTTCCGCGCTGATCAGGCCCTCCTGGATCGCCTCATAGGTCCAGGTGCCGTGGCCCGAGGGCTCGCCGAAGTGGTCCGTCCAGGTGTCGCAGTGGGCGTCGAAATGCACGCAGGCCAGGGCCTCGCCGTGGCGCGCACGGGCGGCGCGCAGCAGCGACAGCGTGACCGAATGGTCGCCGCCGAGGAACACGCAGTGGTGCTTCGCCATCAGCTCGGCCGCCTGCCGCTCGATGTGCGCGCGCACCTCGGGCAGCGGCGAGGCGTTGGGCAGGCGCATGTCCAGCGCGTCCCCCATCAGCTCCAGCGGTGAGACATCGAACACCGGGTGGATGCCGTCGCACAGCATCAGGCTGGCGGAGCGGATCGCCTGCGGGCCGAAGCGCGCGCCGGGGCGGTTGGTCACCGCGCAGTCGTAGGGCACACCCGAGATGGCGAAGGGCTGGTTCACCAGCGGCGCGCAGGCGAGGAAGCGGTTGGTATTGAGGGCGTAGGTGAATTGACCGGTGGCCATGGCTTGAAGGAAGTGGCGGGCGACAGGGGCCCAAGTGGCCCGAAAGATAACGCCAATCAATCAACATGACAGTGCCACTTGGGGCCCTGCGCGTCGGGCCAGGCCCATGTCCTGCAGAAAACCCGACAGCCCGATAGCATCGACCGCTTTCGTCGTTCACCCCAAGGAGACCCCATGCTCAAGCTCTACTACTCCCCCGGCGCCTGCTCGCTCTCGCCCCACATCGTGCTGCACGAGTCCGGTCTGCCCTTCGAGGCCATCCCGGCCCCGACCAAAACCCACCAGCTGCCCGACGGCACCGACTACTACACCATCAACCCGCTGGGCTATGTGCCCCTGCTGGTGATGAAGGATGGAGAGAAGCTGCGCGAAGGCCCGGCCATCGTCCAGTACATCGCCGACCAGGCACCGGACAAGAACCTCGCCCCGGCCTACGGCACCCTGGGCCGCTACCGCCTCATGGAGTGGCTGACCTTCATCGGCACCGAGCTGCACAAGGGCTTCTCGCCCCTGTTCAACCCGGCCGTTCCGGCCGAGGCCAAGCAGGTCTTCAAGGACCGCCTGGTGCAGCGCCTGGCCTGGGTCGACGGCGAGCTGGCCGGCAAGCAGTACCTGCTGGGCGATGCGTTCAGCGTGGCCGACGCTTACCTGTTCACCGTCACCAACTGGGCCGCCTTCGTCGGCGTGGACATCAGCGGCCTGGCCAACCTGAATGCCTACCGCGCCCGCGTGGGTGCCCGCCCGGCGGTGCAGGCGGCGCTGAAGGCCGAGAGCCTGGCCAAGTAAAGCTCAGAGGGCGCGCTGGCGCAACGCCAGCAACGCGCCCAGCCACAGCGCGCCGGCCGAGAACACCAGGCCGCGCGCCAGGCCGCCGGGGCCGTCGGCGATGAAGCCGACCACCGTGGGGCCGACGATCTGCCCGGCCGCGAAGGTCACGGTGAACGCGCTGATGCCGGCCGCCCACTGCGTCGGCGGCAGGTTGTGGCGCACCAGGGCCGTGGTGCTGGCCACCACCGACAGGAACACCGCGCCGAACAGCAGGCCCGAGGCCAGCAGCAGCGGCCAGGCGGTGGTCAGCGCCGGCACGATGGCGGCCACCCCCAGCAGCGCGTTCAGCCGCGCCAGCGGCTGGCCGTCGCGGTGGCGGTCCAGCAGGCCGGCCCAGATGCGCGAGGACGCGATCACCGCCAGGCCCAGCAGCGCGTAGAAGGTGGACACCGCCGCCGCGCTGGCGCCCTGCTCGCGCAGCAGCGCGATCACGAAGGTCATGTAGCCGATGTAGCCGATGCCGAAACCCATGTATCCCAGCAGGCCGAAGGCGAAGTCGCGCCAGCGGAAGGGGCGCAGCGGCGCCGTGGACCCGGCGGCACCGCTGGCGGCCTGCGGCGGCGTGGCCTCCAGCCGGTCCAGCACCCGGGCCGGCCACACCATCAGCGCCGTGGCGCCCGCACACAGCAGCGCCATCGCCCACCAGCCCCAGGACCACGCGTGGGGCTGTCCCTGGGCCATGTACAGCACCAGCGGCACCCCCAGCGCCGACAGCGCGATGCCGATGCCCGTTCCCCCGTAGTACAGCCCCAGCAGCAGGCCGCTGCGCTGGGGCTGCCGCGCCCCCAGCCGCGCCGCCAGCAGCCCGCCGGTGCTGAACACAAGGCCGCTGGCCACGCCCGCCAGCAGCCGCTGCAGCAGCAGCGCCCCGGCACTGGTGAAAAAGCCGCTGGCCGCCATGAACAGCGTGGCCAGCACAGCCCCGACCACGAACAGCCGGCTGGGCGACGTGCGCTGCAGCAGCCGGGCCATGGCCATCGCCCCCAGCAGGTAGCCCACAGCGTTGGCGGTGTTCATCGACCCGGCCAGCGCATAGCTCCAGCCCAGGTCCTCGCGCATCGGCGGCAGCAGCAGCCCGTAGGCAAAGCGCGTGATGCCCAGCGACACCGCCGCACCCAGCGAGAGCGCCAGGGCCAGGCGCCCGTAGGGAATGGGGTCGTGAGGCGAGGAAAGGAGCATGCGCCCATTGTGGCGCGCCCGTCAGCGCCCCGCGTCGGCGGCGGAGCGTGGGGGTGACCGGGCCAGCCGCCGGGCCGCCCCAAGGCAGGCCCAGCCCCCTCGGGGGACAGCGACCCGCGAAGCGGCAGAGCGTGGGGGCCTTTCCTCAGCCTCCGAGGCCGACCGGCACCGGCGCCTTCATCACGATGCGGGTGAACAGGCGGTCGAACTGCGGATCGCGCGGGATGCGGCCGTTCAGCGGGTCCTGGTTGGTTGCGAAGGCGGCATTGAGCGCGTGCCAGTCGGCCTCGGTGAGGTGGCGCTCGGCCTCCGGCAGGATCACGGTCTCTTCCAGCCGCATGTGCTCCAGGTAGAAGTCCACATAGCGCGTGACCTCCTCGACGAAGCACTGGCGGCGCCCGTCGCCCAGCAGCTCCCAGGCCACCAGCATGTGCATCAGCTCGCGCACTCGGGGCTCGCCGCGCAGGTGGTCGCGCTCCAGCTGGTCGATGGTGGCCATGGTGTGCGGCGCGGCCTTGACCACGCGCGGGAACAGCAGATCCGACTCCTTGGGGTGGTGGTGCCGCTCGGGAAACTCGTCGATGTAGAACAGCATCGCGCGCAGCACGTCGAAAAAGCGGTTGGAGTCGTCCAGCCCGTTGACCTCGGGCCCGCGCCGCACCAGCTGCATCAGCGACTGCAGCATGGCCGCCAGGGTGGCGTGTTCTTCGCGAATGACGCGCAGGGCTTCGTGGCTCATGGTTTGTCTCCGGCAAGGCAGAGCCGACCGTCCGGTCGGCGAATAGTCCCGCGACTATGGGGGAGCCCGGCGCCCGGGGGTTTGACCCACGTCAAGCCTTGCAAGCCAGCCCCTCCGATGGGGGTGGGTCTTACAAGTCGTTGCAAACCAAAGTGCTAGCATTTTTGGGCCCCGGGGTCCTGCCCGGTTCTGTCCACCGCTGTCACACCACACCACATGAAACCCATCCGAATCGCCCTCCTCGCCCTGTCCCTGGGCGCCGCCAGCTGCGCCACCACCGCCAGCGAAACACCCGAAGCCCCGCCGGCGCTGGGACAGCTGGAAAGCAAGACCTACGTGGACTGCATGAAGAAGGCCAATGGGCGGGTGGAGCAGGCACCGTGCATCCAGAGCGAAAAAGCATGGCAGCTCAAGCAGCTGGATCTGCTTTACAAGCAACTGGCGGGCAAGCTCAACGAGGAGCAGCGCAAGTCCCTGGCGAAGTCTCAGGCCGCATGGGCCACCTTCCTGGACAACGAGCGAGGCTTCGCCACGTCGGTGTACTACCCGCAGGGCGGCAGTTCGGATCTGTCCGTCTCGACGAACGAGATCCGGTGGATCGCGCAGCGCCGTCAGCAGCTGCAACTGCATCTGGACCTGAACTGACTCCAAACGTCAGACAGAGATCACAGGGAGGAACAACATGAAGAACATCGATATCAACGACCCGATCCAGCGCAGTGGCGCGGTCTATTTCGTCGTCGGTCGGGGCACAGAGGGCGGCAACAGCTCCTACAGGCTGAGCGTGGCTGGCGTCACTCCGAGCCAGTGGGGCGACATCTCAAAGGTCGCCGACAACAGCGGCTACTCCATCGGCACCATCCAGGTCGATCTCGGGCAGCGCGGCACCTGGCCACTGGGTTCGATAGAAAGCCGGCCGCTGAAGGCTGGCGAAACCACGTACGTCGATGCCGTGATTGCAGAAGCGGCCGCCTACGCCAAAGCCAACAAGCACCCGTTTCCAGACAACGCGGCCGGGCTGTCCACGCTGCGCCAGGACCTGCTCAGCCATGGCAACGGCGAGGGAAACAACCCGTCGATCCGGTTCATCTCCGCCGAACACCGGGACACCATCAACGCCTGGGCCAGCTCGCCAGAAGGACAGCAGTGGATTCACAGGCACATTGACTTTCCACAGGTCCAGGCCATTGCAGACGACGCCAAAGACGCACTGGATCGCCACGGTTCCCGCATTCCCGATGACCGCAAGCTGGAAGTGATGTGTGTGCTGGCGAAGGCAGAGAACCAGCGCCCCAAGACCTACAACAAGCTCGTCGCCGCCCTGCGAGACGGTGCAGACTACGAACGCTTCATGCAAGCGGTGGACCAGCAGAAAGCGGCCGTGAGCTACTTTGCGGGACCCAAAGCCGGCGAACTCGCCCGCCAGTACCAGGAGAACTTCCAGAAGCCCGGCAACGCGGTGGCGATGGAAGCCGCGCACCGCCAGGTGGCCAGTGACAGCTACCGCCCTTCCGAAGAGCGCCACATCCCCGAGATACAGACTGCGCTGGCCGCCTACTGGCGCGATGTCAACGACCCGTCGGTGCTCGACCGCGGAGACAAAGGTGACGAGGTGCAGGTGCTGCAGCAGGCCTTGCAGCGCAACGGCAAGTCCCTCAAGGACGACAGCGATTTCGGCGCGGGAACCGAGCGCCTGCTCACCGAGTTCCAGCGCGAGAACCGGCTCGCCCCGACCGGCTATGGCGACCACCCCACCCTGAAGGCGCTGGGCATTGCGCCGGCGCTGGACGCCACCACGTCGGCCTCCCTGCAGCGCATGGTCGACGGCCTGCGCACGGGTGGCCGGTTCAGCGAGGCCCAGATCGACCGCATCGCCGAGTCGTCACAGAACTACCTGCTGGAGCACCGCGCGGCGCTGGGCGAGGTCACCCACATCCAGCTGCGCAACGACGGGCAGAAGATCCTGTTCCAGAACGACTTCAAGCAGATGCGCGAGCTGGACACCCGGCAGGCGCTGGAAGGCTACCGGCCCGCACAGCCCCTTGTGGAGGCGCCGGCCACTCCTGTGCAGGCACCCGAACGCACGGCCGAAGCCGTGCGGCAGTGACTCGCGGCCAACGCGGCCTCAGCGCCCGGGTTTCCAGCGCTTGAGCAGCAGCGCGTTGCTCACCACGCTGACCGAGCTGAGCGCCATCGCCGCGCCGGCCAGCACCGGGCTCAGGTAGCCCAGCGCCGCCAGCGGGATGCCGGCGGCGTTGTAGGCGAAGGCCCAGAACAGGTTCTGCCGGATCTTGCTCACCGTGCGGCGCGAGATGTCCAGCGCCGCCGGCACCATCGCCGGGTCGCCGCGCATCAGGGTGATGCCGGCCGCGTGCATGGCGACATCGGAACCGCCTTCGCGGCTGCCCATGGCGATGCCCACGTCAGCGGCGGCCAGGGCCGGTGCGTCGTTGACGCCGTCGCCCACCATGGCCACGGTGTGTGTGTGACCGGCCCCGGCTTCTTCGCGCAGGCGTTTGACGATATCCGCCTTGTCGCCCGGCAGCACCTCGGCGATCACCGCGCCGCCGTCCACGTCCATGCCCAGCCGCCGCGCCATGGCCTCGGCCGCGCCGCGGTTGTCGCCTGAGACCATGTAGGTCTTCAACCCCTGGGCCTTGAGCGCCGCCAGCGCCCCGGCCGCACCGGGCTTGGGCTCGTCGCCGAAGGCCAGCAGGGCCAGGGCCGACCAGGGCTGGTCCTCGCCCGCACGGCTGGCCAGCAGCGACACCGTGGCGCCATCGGCCTGGTGCCGGTGCACCGACAGCGCCAGCGGCCCCAGCGGCACGCCCAGCTCGTCCATCCAGCGCAGGCTGCCCAGCGCCAGCGTCACACCCTTGATCTGCCCCAGCGTGCCGCGGCCGGTCACCGCCTGCACCTCCCGGGCCCCGTCGGCCGCCACCACCAGGCCGCGCGCCGTGGCCGCCTCCAGCACCGCATGCGCCAGCGGGTGGGCGCTCTGCGCCTGCAGCGCCGCCGCCGCGCCCAGCACCGCCTCCTCGTCCGCCCCGGGCACCGCCTCGATCAGCAGCAGGCGCGGTTTGCCCACCGTCAGCGTGCCGGTCTTGTCGAAGGCCACGGTGTCGACCTTGTGCGCGATCTCCAGCGCCTGCGCGTCCTTGATCAGGATACCGTGGCGCGCGGCCACGCCGGTGCCGGCCATGATGGCCGCGGGCGTCGCCAGGCCCAGCGCACAGGGGCAGGCAATCACCAGCACCGCCACCGCGTGCAGCAGGGCATCCTCCATCGGCGCGCCGGTCCAGAGCCAGCCCACCAGTGTGACCAGCGCGATCACCAGCACCACCGGCACGAACACCGCCGCCACCTGGTCGACCATGCGCTGCACCGGCGCCTTGCCGGCCTGCGCGTCCTGCACCAGGGCGATGATGTGGGCCAGCACGCTCTGCGCGCCCACCGCCTTCACCCGGATCTCGACCGAGCCCTCGCCATTGAGCGACCCGCCGGTGATGCGGTCGCCGGGGCGCTTGGCCACCGGCATCGCCTCGCCGGTCAGCATGGATTCGTCGGCCTGGGTCTCGCCCAGCAGCAGCTCGCCGTCGGCCGGAAAGCGCTCGCCGGGCAGCACGCGCACGATGTCGTCTGCCAGCAGCTCGTCCACCGGCACATCGCTCATCTCGGTGCGCTTGATGCCGTCGGGCACCAGGTGCGCGGTCTCGGGCCGCAGCGCGTGCAGCGCGCGGATCGCGTCGGTGGTCTGGCGCTTGGCGCGCGCCTCCAGCCACTTGCCCAGCAACACCAGGGTGATCACCACTGCGCCGCCTTCGTAGTAGAGGTGCACCATCTCGCCGGGCTCGGCCTTGAACCACAGCCAGGTGGACAGGGCCCAGGCCGCCGTGGTGCCAATGGCCACCAGCAACTCCATGTTGCCCGTCATGGCCTTGAGCGCGTGCCAGCCGGCCTTGTAGAAGCGTGCGCCGAGCCAGAACTGCACCGGCGTCGCCAGCAGGAACTGGATCCAGGCCGGCAGCATCCAGTGTTTGCCGAACAGGTCACCCACCATGGGCAGGGCCAGCGGCGCCGACAGCAGCGCACCGATCACCACCGGCCAGAGGTCCACCGGCAGGCCCCACAGACGCTCCTGTCCCACCTCCGGCGCGTCCATCGCGCGCGGCTCGTAGCCCGCATCGCGCACCGCCCGCCGCATCAGCGCCGCGGCGTGGGTGGCGTCGCTGCCGCGGTAGACGATGCGCGCCGACTCGGTGGCCAGGTTCACCGTCGCTGCCTCCACACCCGGGTGTTTGCGCAGCGCTTTCTCGACGCGCGTGACGCAGGAGGCGCAGGTCATGCCACCGATGCCCAGGTCGATCTGGCAGGTGTCTTCGTTCAGTGCAAGCGTTGCGGAGTTCATGGGGCGAGGATAAGGTTTACCACCATGGGAAGGTCAAGCGACAAGGTGTATCCGATGAAGCCGCTTGACCTTGACACCATGTCAAGGTGCATCATTGCGCTGTTCCCAATCCACCGGAGATATCCATGAGCCAACAGACCTTCACCGTGCAGGGCATGACCTGCGGCCACTGCGAACGCGCGGTGCAGACGGCCATCAAAACCCTGGACTCGCAGGCCGAGGTCAGGATCGACCGCGCGCAGAACCTCGTCGAGGTGAACACCGCCCAGCCGCGTGAGGCGGTGGCGGCCGTGATCCGCGAAGAAGGCTACGCGGTCTCCGCATGAAACTGGCCCCCACGCTCCACCGCTGCGCGGGTCGCTGCCCCCCGAGGGGGCTGATCCGCCTTGGGGCGGCCCGGCGGCGGATCGCATGACTTCCTCCTCGCTTCATACAGTGAGCTGGCCCGTCAACATTGGCACCGCGGCGCAGCTCTCCGGCATCTCGCCCAAGATGCTGCGCCACTACGAGTCGCTGGGTCTGCTGGGCGACGTCGCGCGCACGGAAAGCAACTACCGCCAGTACAGCCTGGCCGACGTGCACACGCTGCGTTTCATCCGCCGCGCGCGCGACATGGGCTTCGGGCTGGACGCCATCACCGAGCTGGTAAGCCTCTGGCACAACCGGCGGCGCAGCAGCGCCAGTGTCAAGCGCATCGCGCAGAAGCACCACGACGACCTGGCCCAGCGCATCGAGGCGCTGCAGGCCATGCAGCGCAGCCTGCACACCCTGCTGTGCCACTGCCCCGGCGACGAGCGGCCCGACTGCCCGATCCTGGACGACCTGGCCCATCCTTGACGCAGATCAAGCCCGCCCACAGGGGCTCGCTGACACCGGAACATATCTTTACCGGACAGCATCACAAAGGCCGACAGCGGTTCACACGGGGGTTTGACACTGAACCCATGGCACCCCGGCATCCCGCCCCGGTGTCCACCCCCTCAACCTCAAGGAGCCTCAGCATGAAACCCTTTGTCAAACGCAGCCTCGTCGTCTCCGCCATCCTCGCCGGCATCGTCGGCGTGTCGGCCACCGCCATCGCCCAGGGCATGGGACAGCAGCACGGCATGGACCCTCAGACGCACGCCCAGCAGATGGGCCAGCTCGGCCAGGGCCCCCAGGCCGGCGCCGACAGCAAGAAATGGGAAGAGCGCCGCGCCCAGCGCATGGAGCAGATGGCCAAGCGCCACGCCGAGCACCAGGCGCAGCTCAAGTCGGCCCTGAAGATCACCGCCTCGCAGGAAGCCGCCTGGAACGCCTATGTCGCTGGCACCGCGCCCAATCCGCCGGTCAACGCGCCCGGCATGGCCCGCGAAGACTGGAGCCAGCTGACCACGCCGCAGCGCTTGGACAAGATGCAGGCCCTGCGCGCCGAGCGCGATGCCGCGATGGCCAAGCGCATCGAGACGGTCAAGACCTTCTACGCCGCGCTCACCCCCGAGCAGCAGAAGGTGTTCGACACCCAGGCCCACGGCGGCATGCACCGCGCCGGCATGAAGGGTGAACACCGCATGGGCGGAAAAGGTGGTCACGGCGGCCACCGTGGCATGGGCGCCATGGACGGCGGCATGGGCTGCGACGGCCCCGGCGCCAAGACCAGCTGATGCCCTGGGCATGCGTTTGCATGCCTTGGACGGTTGCCCCCAACGTCAAAAAGCCCCGGCAGACCGGGGCTTTTTTTGTTCCATGCAACCTTGTCTGGTCAACCGCCGCGCACCGCCTTGACCGGCTGGTGCAGCGGCTCAAGCCAATCAGTTCGCCTTGGGA
>NZ_BCTF01000031.1 GCF_001571145.1 Hydrogenophaga flava NBRC 102514 | reverse complement strand
GCTCGGAAGGCTTCGGGATCTCGGACAGGTCGATGTGACTCGGTGACATGCGTGTGCCTTCTTGTGGGGCTCGGGTAGGAACCATACCATCCTTCGTATCGGTAGGTAATCAAGTTCTCATTGATTACCTGGTTCCCATATTAGCCTCTCAGGAAAGCTCATGAGCCACATTCTTCTCGTCACCTCCAGCCCGCGTGGATCGGAGGGGCTGTCCACTCGGTACGCTAGCCAGTTGGCGAAGCGGCTTGCAGCGCAGCGTCCTGGCACCACGCTCACCGTCCGCGACCTGGCAGCAGCCCCCTTGAACCACATCGGCGAGGCCTATGTGGTGGGCCGTGCCACGCCGCCCGGTGCGCGAACCGCGGCGCAGACCGAGGCCGTCCGGTTGGCCGAAAGCCTGGTCGCCGAACTGGCCGCCGCGGACACGGTCGTGATCGGCTCGGCCATGATCAACTTCGGACCGCCGTCGTCCTTGAAGGCGTGGTTCGACCACGTGACGTGGCCCGGCGTCACCTTCCGGTACGCGGGCAACTCGGTGGAAGGCCTGCTCAAGGGCAAGAAGGTCTACCTGGTCACCGCCGCCGGAGGCAACTTCTCTGAAGGGCCGCTGGCCGCGTGGGACCACCAGTCCGGCTACCTCAAGCACCTGCTCGGCTTCATCGGATTGACCGACATCGAGCACCTGCGTGTCGAGGGTATGGCACACGGGCCCGAAGCGGCCCAGGCCGCCATCGCGTCAGCGGACGAGGCCTTGCAATCGCTGCTGAAGCGGGCCGCCGCCAGCGTGGAGGTTGCGCAGTGAGGATTGCCCTGTTCGGAGCAACCGGGTCCACCGGGAAATTCGTGATCGAGGAAGCGCTGCGACAAGGGCACAGCCTGTCGGTCTACACGCGCGACGCCAGGAAGCTTCAGGCGCTCCGCGGGCGGATCGACATCGTGGTGGGCGATCTGCAAGACAAGGACGCGATCGCCAAGTGCCTGCACGGCAGCGACGCCGTCATCAGCGCGCTGGGCCCCAACAGCCTCAAGGTGCAGGGCGACCGGCCCGTGATGCATGGCCTGTCCAACATCATCGCGGTCATGAAGAAGTCGAAAGTCCGCCGCCTGATCCAGATCTCCACCGCGGCCTATCGCGACCCAAAAGACGGATTCGCCTTCAACGTGCGCGCCTTCGCATTGCTATTCAGTCTCATCGCCCGCAAGGGCTTCGAGGACATCCGGGCAACGGCCGAGTTGATCGCCAAGTCGGACCTCGACTGGACGCTGGTGCGGATCCCGAACCTCAAGGACGGCCCCGCGGCGGGCGTGATCGACACAGGTTGGTACGGCAGGACCCAGCTCGGCATGAAGTTGTCGCGCGGCAACCTGGCCAAGTTTCTCGTCGAGCAGATCGACGACGCCCGATTCATTCGAGCGGCCCCAGGCATCGCGGATCACTGAGAAGGAAAGGCCATCATGCTTCACATCGACCTCTACGCCGAGATCACGTGCCCGTGGTGCTTCGTCGGCCTCCATCGGCTCAACAAGGTTCTGCAGGAGCACTTCAGCGATGTCCCCGTGGACATCCGGCATCGTCCGGTGGTGCTGCTGCCCGACGCACCCGTTACAGGGCTCTACATTCCCGACCTGCTTCATTCGCGCTATGGCGTGACCGATCCGAAGACGGCGTTTGCGCGACCCGAGGCTGAGGCGCGCGCCTCGGGTTTCGCACTCGATCTCGGTCGACAACTGTGGACCTATCCGACCCAGCCGGCGCACGCGCTCATCCTTGCCGCGCGCGAGCGGGGGACCCAGCATCAACTCGCGATCGCCATCACCGACGCCTACTTCCTCGGTGCGCGCAACATCGGGGACGTCGATGTCCTGGCGGACGTCGCTGCCCACCATGGATTTGATCGCCTGGAAGCCCGCGCCGTCGCGCTCGATCCCGCGGCGCGCAGACAGGTCGAAGAGGAAGTCGCCAGATCTGCCGCTGCTGGCATTCGATCAGTTCCTCACTTCTAATTTGGTTCTGGAGTCGTCATCAGCGGCGGGCGCAGCGAAGCCGAGATATCGGCGGCGATTCGCGAAGCCATACTTCGGCAAACTGAGAAAGTCTGACACTCAATTCCGCCGCGTACCCGCCGCAAAGTCGGCCTTTGAACAAGACTGCTGGTGGCCGAAACGGGTCAGCCTGAAAAGTGAACAACCGACCTCCCGCGTGCCAACCCCCGGACCGGCGCACCGGGGTGTCCTGCATAGCGAAGTAAAGGAGGAGACGGCCGCAGGCCGTCGGGGGACATGAGCGGCGCAGGGCGCCCCGGTGCGCCGGTCCAGCGAGCGAAGGGCTTCCACAACCCCCAGCGCCGCGAACTCGGCCAGCACCAGCGCAGTGAAATGCGCGTGCTCGTCCGGGGGCACTGACGCGGGGATCCTGGCCTTCATTTCAGACGTGAATGGTGGCGCGGCCCCTGCGGCGCAGGTACAGGCCGTACACACCACCCACCAGAATCCAGGCCAGGCCCACTTCCAGGGCCGCGGCGTGCATGCCGCTCAGGATGGCCAGCACCGACAGAATGCCCACCACGGGCACCACGCGGTGGAAGAACACATGGCGCCCGGCGGGTTCGCGGTGGAAGTGCACCAGCACCGCCAGATGCAGCATCAGGAAGCCAACCAGGGCACCGAAGCTGATGATCGAGGCCAGCAGGTCGATGCGGTCCTTCAGCCACAGCGCCACCACCAGCGAGACCAGGGTGGAGACGACGGTGGCCACGCGGGGCACACCGGTGCCGGCGTGCACCCAGCCCAACTGGGTCGGCAGCTGGCGGTCGCGCCCCATGGCCATCAGGATGCGGGCGACACCCGCCAGCATGGGCAGGGTGTTGGTGAAGCCGACCACGATGCCCATCAGCCAGGCCAGCAGCACCGGCGACCAGGGACCGACCACCTGCCCCAGCAGTTCGAAGATCGCCGCAGCCGGGTCCTGCAGCTGAATGGCCGCCATGGCGCTGCCCAGGATCCAGCTCATCAGCACGTAGAGCGACGCTGCAATCGCCAGCACGGCGATGATGGCGCGGCTGACCGTGCTGCGGTCGTTCGGGTTCTTCACCTCCTCCGACAGCGTGCTGACCGCGTCGAACCCCAGAAAGGTCATCACCGCCACGGAGGCGCCGGCCAGCCACTGGCCCCAGGGCAGGGTGGGGCCGTCGCCCAGGAAGGGCTGGGCGCTGAGCCGCGCGCCACTGGCCGTGCCCTGGTTCATCGCCATCACCAGCAGCACCATCACGCCCACCACCATCACCACCTGGGCGATCACGGACGCGGCGTTGACACGCGCGGCCACCTTGATGCCGGCCCAGTTGATCGCCAGCATCAGCAGCGCCACGCCCACGATCCAGCCGCTGCGGGGAATGTCCGGCACCAGCATCTGCATGCCCACCGCCATCAGTGCGAACACCAGGGCCGGCACCATCATGTAGTCGAGCAGCACGCCCCAGCCGGCGAAGAAGCCCCAGAAGTCGCCCAGGCTGTGGCGGGCGAAGCCGTAGACCGAGCCGGCGTTGGGCACGATGCGCGACATGGTGGCGTAGCTCTGCGCGGTGAAGTACATGCAGATGGCTGCGACCACATAGGCACCGGCCACCACGCCACCCGAGGCGGTCCACACAAAGCCCAGGTTGGTCAGCGGCGCGATGAGCGCCATGTAGGCCAGGCCATACGCGACCAGATCGAAAAAGCCCAGCGAGCGCTTGAGCTGTCCGCGCTCGGTCCCGGCGTCTGTGGCGTCCTCGGCGGGCATGCCGGTGGTGTTGCTCGACATCATGGTGATCTCCTTCAGACGGTGGCCAGGGCGTCGGCCGGTTCCTGCACGGGCGGGCGCCACTGGGGCCAGCGCAGCTCCTGTTCCAGGGCAGCGCCGATGCGCATCACCATGGCATCTTCATAGGTCGGCCCGACGATCTGCAGCCCCGTGGGCACGCCGTGGCTGGCCATGCCGCTGGGCACGCTGAGCACCGGGTGCCGGCTGAGCATGTTGAAGGGGTAGGTCATGCCGGCATTCATCAGGTCGGCGTGCGGTGTGTCCGAACCTTCGGCCAGCCAGCGGTTGTCGGCCAGTGTGGGGCAGATCATCGCGTCGTGCTGCTCGAACACGTCCTGCAGCGCCTGGTGCATCTTGGCCAGCTGGTCGAACGAGGCCAGGTGCTCGTCCAGCGAGATGGTCCGAGCCATGGCCGCCATGGCGCGAACGTAGTCGCTGGCCCGTTCCTCTCGGCCCTCGATCAGCTGCTCCAGCAGCCGCCCGAGTGGAAACACCAGGGCGTCGGTGAATGCCTTGCGCACATCGGCGGTCCAGGGCAGGTCGATCTCGGTCACCTGCGCACCCTGCTGGCGCAGGATTTCGGCGGCGCGCAGGGTGTTCCTTCTCACATCCGGACTGACGTCGAAGAAACCCAGATCCATCGACAGTGCGATGCGCAGGCCGCGCACCGGCGCTTGCTGCAGCGGCAGCTCCAGGCGCGGCTTCACGCTGCTGGGGTCGGCGCGGTGCGGTCCGTTGATGACGTTGAACATCAGGGCACAGTCGGCCACCGAGCGGGCCAGCACACCGTTGTGGTTGTGGTGGTTCATGGCGAAGAACATGCTGCTCTCCGGCACCCGGCCGTAGCTAGGCTTGAGCCCCACGACGCCGCAGTAGGCGGCCGGCACGCGGATGGAGCCGCCGATGTCCGAGCCCGAGGCCAGCGTGGTGAGCCCGGCGGCCAGTGCGGCCCCGCTGCCACCCGATGAGCCGCCGCAGGTGTAGACCGGGTTCCACGGGTTGCGGGTCACGCCGTAGCGCGGCGAACGGGTGAACATGGCCACACAGCACTCGGGTACATTGGTGCGCGCATGAATCACAGCCCCTGCATCCAGCAGCCTTTGTGTCAGCGGCGCGTTGGCCGTGTCGGCCTGCTCGCCGAGCAGCCACGACCCCTGTGTGATGTGCTCACCCACCAGGTTGTGTTCGTCCTTCAGCGCCGTCGGAATGCCTTCCAGCGCAGCGGCCTGCCCGGGGTTGTTCATGTAGGTCTGTTCGGCCTTGCGGGCCGCATCCAGCGCCGCTTCATCTCGCCGGTTGCAGAACGCATTGATCCGGGGCTCCAGCTGGTTGGCCCGGTGCTGCTGGGCTTGCAGCAACTCCACCGGAGAGAGGCTCCGGGCCTTGAAGCGTGCGATCGCCTCGGTGGCGGTGAGGTAACAGAGTTCGTCGTCGGACATGGTCGTTGGGTCGTTTCCGCGGTGAGATGGGTGGTTCAGAAATAGGGGCGCTTCGCCATAAACCGAACTATAGTTCGGGTATTGAGGCCTGAATAGAGGTCTGTAGATCAGGGTTTTCACCCATTCGAAACACATGAAAAACCGCAAGAACAGTGCCAGCGCGCCGGCCGAGACCACACCGAACGAACGGCTGGCGCCGCGCCGCCGGCCGGCGCAGATGCGGGCCTTGCAGACCGTCGATCTGGTGCTGGAGGCCGCGGCCTCCGAGATCGAGCGCGAGGGTCTGGACAAGCTCACCACCAAGCGCATCGCGGCGGCGGCCGGTCTGTCGGTGGGCGCGCTGTACGAGTACTTTCCGAACAAGCAGGCGGTGGTGCATGCACTGGTCACGCAGTGGCTGCAGCGCGTGGCCGAGGCGGTGGACGAGGTGCATCCGCGCCATGGCGGCTCGCGCGACGTCATGACCTACCTGAACGACCAGTTCAACCTGGTGGCGCAGATGTACGAGGACCGGCCCGGCCTGGGGGCGCTGATCCACACGCTGGATGCGGTGCCCGAGCTGAGCCAGCTCACGCGGGACCACGACGACCGCGTCACGTCCAGCGTGGCTTCGGCGCTGACCCATTACGCGCCGCACGCCGACGCGGCAAAGGTGGAGACCGCGGCGCGCTGCATCGGCCTGCTGAGCCACAGCTTTCTGTGCGCCGCGCTGGTCTACCGGACGGCGCCGAGGGACCTGATGTTTGCCAACGCCCGCGCCTGCTGGCTGGCCATCGTGACGCCCTTGTTGATGCGATGAATCCGATCAAATGATCGGATGTTTGATCTGACGTTTCAGTCAGACCCTGGCATCAGCAGCTGGAACACGTCCAGCTGGATGGATGTGCCGGGCTGGCGGCCCTGTCCGATGGTGCCGACGAACAGGTGGTCGTTCAGCCAGCTCAGTGGCCCAGCGGGCGCCTCGAAGCGCGGCTGGCACATGGCGTAGCGCGCCGGCCAGTCGTTGGTGTCGCTGCGCCACAGCGCCTGGTTTCGGACGTGGATCAGTGTGCCGTCGTCGCAAAGCAGGTCGTAGATGGCCTCCAGTTCGAACACCCCGTCGGCGCGCACCAGCTGCCAGTCGGCGCCGCCTGGCAGCACCCGGGCTTGAAGTAGCGGACCTTCCAGCCGGCCGCCGGTGATGGGGACATGCAGGCGCCGTCCGCGCGGCGTCATGCCGTGGTCGATCTCCGGCAGCAGGTCCACCTGGCCTCCGGTCATGAATCGCAGCCGCGGGGCGAGGGCGTCGAGGGCAGTCATTGGGTGGGCCTTTCTTCGGTCGGGTGGACAAACGGATTGGTTTCATAACCGATCTTTTATTCTGTTATTTGTTGTCGCTTCTGGCAATGGGGGCTGAACCCTATCCGTGCCAGACATGGCGATGGATGGGGTCGGAGTCTCACCATTCGCTGTCAGATCCCCCCTGTTTTCACTCTTGAATGGTGCGCGGTTGCACCGTGGTTGGGCGCCTGCTGGCGAATCTGGTGCGGAAATCGCCTGGGCGGGCAGGGCAGGGTTTTTGCTAGGTCGAAAGCGCAATAGCCGAACTAAAGTTCGGTTTAAGTAGAACCCAACCCCCCTCCCTCCAACGACAGAAGGAACCGCCATGACAGCCGTCCTGCCCCACCCAGAGATCCGCACCGTTGCGCCCAGCGCACGCCCATTGCCTGTTTCATCGCTTCGCGCTGCTGGCCGCCTGGGCCTGCTCGCCCTGGCCACCACACTGGGCGGCCACGCGTGGGCGCAGGACGCCTCGGCGCTGTCCGGGCGCCTGACGCCGGTGGGGGCCGAACGCGCCGCCAACAAGGACGGCAGCATCCCGGCCTGGGCGCCCGAGAAACAGGACACCGGTTGGACCTGGGGCAAGCCGCGCCTGAGCGGCTGGAAGCACAAGGGCGACAAGCCGCTCTACAGCATCGATGCCGGCAACGTCGACAAGCACGCCGACAAGCTCTCGCCGGGCCAGATCGCCACCATCAAGCAGGTCAAGGGCTACCGGATGGACGTCTACCCGACGCGCCGCAGCTGCGGTGTGCCCGACTTCGTCGCCGACAACACGCGCAAGAACGTGGGCTTTGCCAAGCTGGCGGACAACGGCTGGGCGCTGCAGGACGGCTGGGTGCCGGGGGTGCTCTTCCCCATGCCCGCCAACGGCACCGAGGCGATGTGGAACATGGCCATGCGCTACCGCGGCGTGGCGACCGAGTTCAAGAACGGCGCCTCCCTGGTGTCCCCACGTCCCGGCAGCAGCGAGTGGATCAAGTACGTGTACGACCAGACCATCTTCCTGCCCTGGGCGGAGAAGGGCTCGCGCAAGCTGAGCGAGACCGGCAAGAACCGCTCGCACACCGCGTTCTCGTACATCTCGCCGACGGCGCTGGCGGGCCAGGCCGGTGTGATCTCCGACTTCCTCGATCAGGCGGGCACCGAGGCCTTCTACTACTTCCCCGGCCAGCGGCGCGTGCGCCGCCTGCCCAGCTACGCCTACGACGCGCCGCAGGTTGGCTTCGAGAACCAGTACGCGATCGACGAGGTGCAGGTGTTCCAGGGCGCGCTGGACCGCTTCGACTGGAAGCTGGCCGGCAAGAAGGAGCTGCTGGTGCCCTACAACGCCTTCGGCGCCTTCGAGTTCGACGGCGACATGAAGGAGATCGTCCAGCCCGACGCGATCAATGCGAAGAACCGGCGCTACGAGCTGCACCGCGTGTGGGTGATCGAGGCCACGGTGAAGCAGGGCGTGCGCCACCTGGCGCCCAAGCGCACCTTCTATCTCGACGAGGACAGCTGGAACGCGGTGCTGGCCGAGGACTACGACGCGCAGGGCAAGCTCTGGAAGGTGCGTGAGGGGTATCTGATCCCGGTGTTTGAAACCGGCACCTGCGACGTGGTGGCGTTCTCCCAGCACAACCTGGTCGACAACCGCTACCTGTTCGACTTCCACGCCGCCGGCACTGGCACCGACGTGCGCTGGTTCACCGAGGCCAGCGGCCCCCGGATGAAGTCGAGCTACTACACCTCCGAGAGCCTGCGCGCCGTCAGCGAGCGCTGAACCCCATCCGACAGGAGCATCCCCATGACCTTCACCACCACCCGCACCGCGGTCGCCGCGGCCTGCCTGGCTTCGCTCGCCATGGGCGCCCAGGCCGTCACCTTCGAGACCGAGAGCGTCTCGGGTTCCTTCGAGTCCACCATCGGTGTGGGCACCGGCATCCGCCTCAAGAACCCCAGCCCCGAGCTGATCCTGAGTGGCAACACCGGCGGCCCGGCCGGGGTGGCCGCGCCCGTGGCCTCCGGCCTGGGCGACCAGGGCACACTGAACTACGGACGGCGCGACCCGTTCACGCTCTACCTCAAGGGCAGCCACGAGCTGCTGCTGAAGATGCCGCAGGACGTGACCTTCATGGCGCGGGTCAACTGGCTGCGCGACTTCGCTGCGAGCAAGACCACAGGCTGGCTCAGTTCGGCCTCGTTCGCGCCCGAACTGCAGAACGACGGCCTGGCCGACGACGCACGCAAGGACCTGGAGTTCAAGGCCCGCGTGCTCGACCTCTGGGTCAGCAAGAGCTTCGACATCGGCGAGCAGCGCGCTCGCCTGCGCGTGGGCAACCAGGTCATCAACTGGGGCGAGAGCATCATCACGCCCGGTGGCATCAACGCCACCAACCCGGCGGACGTGATGCGCCTGTCGCAGCCCGGCACCCAGATCAAGGAGGGCATCCTGCCCACGCCGACGATCAGCCTGGCCAGTGGACTGGCCGATGGGCTCAACGCCGAGGTCTATGTGCAGACGCGCTGGAAGCCCAGCTACCTGCCGCCTGCGGGCAGCTACTGGTCGGTGGTGAACGGCCTGGGCCGCGGTGCCGGGGCCTACGGCGTGACCGACACCAAGGCGCGCAACAGCGGCCAGTGGGGTGCGGCGCTGAAGTGGCAGCCCAAGGACACCTCGGTGGACCTGGGCTTCTACGCGATGAACTACCACGACAAGTCGCCCCAGGTGCGGCTCGACCCGGCCACCTTCGCCACCTCGCTGGTGTACCCGGAAGACCGGCGCCTGCTGGGCGTGAGCGCCAGTTTCCCGGTGGGCGACTGGGCGGTGGGCACCGAGCTGTCGTACCGGCCGAAGGATGCGGTGTTCCTCAACCCCAACACCACCGGCTGCGCCACGCAGGGCGGCAACTGCTTTGTCGACGAAAAGAAGCTGCAGTGGCACCTGACGGGCCTGCTGCAGCTGGCGCCCGGCAACGCGGGTGGCCTGCTCGAAGCCACGGGCGCGACCAACGGCCTGGTGCTGGCCGAGCTGGTGGCCATCCACTACCCTGGCCTGAAGAAGGACTACGGCGGCGACGTGGTGGCCGCAGGTGGCTGGGGCTGGGGCAACGAGCGGGCGGCGGCGTTCGATCCGGCGGCCGCGGCCATGAACACCGTGGCCAAGGGCAGCAAGACCTCGGCGGGCATCAACCTCGACCTGAGCCTGACCTACGACGGCCAGCTGGTTCCCGGCTGGCAGGTGACGCCCGGCGTCTTCATGAACTACGCGCTGGCGGGCTACACGCCCAACATCCAGGGCACCTGGATCAAGGGCGCACTGGCCACCACGCTGTACCTGAACTTCTCGCGCAACGCGGGGCAGTGGCAGAGCGGGCTGAGCTACACCACTTTCCGTGGCGGCTCGGACCCCTTCAACCAGGTGCTGCGCGACCGCGATTTCGTGGGCGCGTTCGTGAACTACAGCTTCTGATGGAGACGCCCCGTGCTTGAACCCGTGGTCCGCAAGCTGGAAGACGTCCTGTTCGGGCGCCGGGGCCTGGTTCTGTGCGCGCTGCTGGCCTTCACTGCCGTGATGGCGGTGTTTGCCCTGCAGCTGCGCATGGACGCCGGCTTCGAGAAGCAGATGCCGGCTGGCCATCCCTACATCGACACCGCCCGGCAGTACGAGAAGGACCTGTTCGGCGCCAACCGCCTGACCGTGGTGGTGCAGGCCCGGCAGGGCGACATCTGGACCGCCGAGGGCCTGGGGCGCCTGCTCCAGGTCACCGAGGCGGTGCAGTTCCTGCCGCACGTCGACCGGGTCGGTGTGCAGTCGCTGTGGACGCCCAACAGCTTCGTCAACGAGATCACCGAGGAGGGCTTCCGCGCCGAGCCGGTGATCGCCGGCACCATCACCCCCGCGTCGCTGACGCCCGAGGTGATCGCGCAGATCCGCCGCTCGACCAGCCTGGGCGGGCACGTCGGCTCGCTGGTCTCGCGCGACGGCCGCTCGGCCATGGTGACCGCCGACCTGCGCGAGATCGGCAGCGACGGCCGCCGCATCGACTACCCCGCCTTCAACCAACTGCTGGAACAGAAGCTGCGCCAGGCCTTCGAGGACACCGACTTCGAAATCCAGATCATCGGCTTTGCCAAGCAGACCGGCGACATCGCCGAGGGCGCCACTGGCGTGCTGGAGTTCTGCGCCATCGCGCTGCTGCTGACCGCCGCAGCGGTGTACGGCTACTGCCGCTCGTGGCGGCTGACCGCGCTGCCCATCGCCTGTTCGCTGACCTCGCTGGTGTGGCAGTTCGGCACGTTGCACCTGCTGGGCTACGGGCTGGACCCGCTGGGCGTGCTGGTGCCGTTCCTGGTGTTCGCCGTCGGTGTCTCGCACGGCGTGCAGCAGATCAACACCATCGTCGGCGGGCTGGCGCGGGGCATGAGCGGCGAGGCCGCCGCGCGCGAGTCCTTCCACGCCCTGCTGGTGCCGGGCGCGCTGGCCCTGCTGATCGCCTGGGTGAGCTTCATCACCCTGTTGCTGATCCCGATCCCCATGATCCGCGAGCTGGCGGTGACGGCGGCGCTGGGCGTGGCCTTCAAGATCGTCACCAACCTGGTGATGCTGCCGCTGGCCGCGTCCTACGTGCAGCCCACCCTGGCCTACGCGCTGGCCACCGAGCAGCGGCAGGCGCGGCGTGCCCACTGGCTGGCGCCGCTGGAGCGCATTGCGGTGCCGCGCAACGCGCTGCTGGTGGGCCTGTTGACGCTGGCCACGCTGGCGGCCAGCGCCTGGTTCAGCCGCGACCGCGTGGTCGGCAGCGTGTTGCCCGGGGCCGCCGAGCTGCGCGCCGACGCCCGCTACAACCGCGACGCCGTGGCCATCGTCGGTGGCTTCGACATCGGCCTGGACTGGATGAGCCTGGTGGTGGAAGCGCCGCCGGGCAGCTGCGAGAACCCGGCGCTGGGCGACTACATCGACCGCGCCACCGTGGCCCTGCGCGAGGTGCCCGGCGTGGTGTCCGCGGTGTCCTACGCCACCATGCTGCGCACCTACAACGAGGGCTACAACGAAGGCCATCCCAAGATGGGCGTGGTGCCCACCGACCCGATGAACTACGCCTCGCTGACCACCGAGATCGCGCGCATCCCCGGCTTCGTCAACAAGGACTGCAGCATGGGCGCGCTGCACCTGTTCCTCTCGGACCACAAGGCGCAGACCCTGCAGCGGGTGGTGGACGCGGCGCAGGCCTTCTCGGCCGAGACCGCCGACACCGGGCTGCGGCTGCGCCTGGCCGCCGGCAACGCGGGCATCCAGGCCGCCATCAACGAGACCGTGCAGCGCAGCGAGCTGCCCATGCTGCTCTACGTGTACGCCGCCATCGCGCTGTTCGTGATGCTCGCCTTCCGCGACTGGCGGGCCGTGGTCGCCTGCTGCCTGCCGCTGACGGTGGGCACCTTCGTGGGCTATGGCTTCATGAAGCTGGCCGACATCGGCCTGACGGTGGCGACGCTGCCGGTGATGGTGCTGGCCGCGGGCATCGGCGTGGACTACGCGCTCTACATCTACAGCCGCCTGCAGGTGCACCTGGCCGCGGGCAAGGACATGGCCACGGCGCTGTCGGAGGCGCTGCGCCAGGTGGGCATCGCCACCATCTTCACCGCGCTGACCCTGGCCATCGGCGTGGCGACCTGGATGGCCTCGCCGCTGAAGTTCCAGGCCGACATGGGCAAGCTGCTGGCCTTCATGTTCCTGGTCAACCTGCTGATGGCCATGACCTCGCTGCCCGCGCTGGCGGTGCTGCTGCAGCGCTGGTTCCCGCGCCGCCACCCGGTGCAGGCCGGCGTGCTGATGGCGCATTGAACGACCTTTCCGATCCACTCCCATGAAGCCACTGACTTCCCTTCTTGCCGGCCTGCTGCTCGTGCTGGCGGGCGCGCAGCCCGCGCTGGCCCAGGGCGCCGGCCCCGTCGCGCTCAAGACCACACCCGCCGACCGGCGCGCCGCCGCCGCCGCCTCCACCCTGCTGGCCGTGGCGCAGGCCGGCCCGCGCCTGGTGGCGGTGGGCGAGCGCGGTGTGGTGCTGCTGTCCGACGACGGTGGCCGGCAATGGCGGCAGGCGCGCAGCGTGCCCGCCTCCGGCACGCTGACCGCGCTGAGCTTCGTCGATGCCCGCCACGGCTGGGCTGTGGGCCACTGGGGCCTGGTGCTGCACACGCAGGACGGCGGCGAGACCTGGCGCATCCAGCACCAGGAGCTGGAGCAAGATCAACCGCTGCTGGCGGTGCACTTTGTGGACGCGCGGCGCGGCGTGGCGGTGGGGCTCTGGTCGCGCGTGATGGTCACCGAGGACGGCGGCGTGCACTGGACACCCGTGACCCTGGGCGCGCGCCACCCGTCCGACGCAGCGGGCGGCCGGCCCCTGGACGTCAACCTCTACAGCCTGTTCCCCGGGCGCGACGGGGCGCTGTACGCGACCGCCGAGCAGGGCCTGGTGCTGCGCACCCGCGACCTGGGCCGCCAGTGGGAGGTGCTGCCCACCGGCTACGCCGGCAGCCTGTGGGCCGGCTTGTCACTCGCCAATGGCGACCTGCTGGCCGGCGGGTTGCGCGGCACCCTGCTGCGCAGCACCGACGAAGGGCGCAGCTGGCAGCGCGTGGAGCACGCAGGGCGCAGTTCCATCACCGGGCTGGTGCAGTCGGGCGCGGGCGACGTGGTCGGCTCGGCGCTGGACGGCGTGGTGCTGGTCAGCAAGGACGGCCAGTCCTTCGAGCTTCGCCAGTCGGCCAGCCGAGTGGGCTACACGGGCGCGCTGGCGCCCGACGGCGGCGCCACGGTGCTGGTGTCGAAGCAGGGCGCCTGCCTGCTGGCGGACTGCCGCTGACGCGCGCGTCCGGTCCAGGCCCGTTCAGGCTGCGGGCTGTTCGGCGGCGATGCGCGCCGTGATGGTGGCCGCCGCGTCGGTGATCAGCTTGACCAGGTAGTCCTGCGAGAAGGCGCCAAAGCGCTCGTTGCTGCCCACCAGGGTGACGGCGCCCAGGATGCGCGACTTCTCGTCGAAGATGGGCGCGGCCAGGCCTGTCTTGCCCGGGTCCAGCTCGCCTGCGCTGATGGCATAGCCCTGCTTGCGGATGGTGAGCATGGCCTTGGAGAAGTCCTTCCAGCTCGGGCCGAGCCGCTGCAGGTCGGGCTCCGCGGCATTGCTCTCGTAGATGCGCTTGAGCTGTCGCGGCAGCAGATAGGCCAGGATCACCCGCGACGTGGCGCTGCGGAACAGCGCCATGGGACGGCCGCGGCCGAAGTTCAGGGGCTCGGTCTCGCTGCCGTGCTTCTGCAGGATGTTGATCACCGTGGCGCTGTAGAGCTCGCTGATCAGCGCGTGCATGCCGGTGCGCGCCACCAGCTCGTCCACCAGGTCCCGGCTGCAGGTGATCAGCGGGTCGTACTCGGTCATGTGGCGGTCGAGTTCGATCACCCGCGGCCCCAGCGCGTAGCCGCGGGGCAGGCGCACCAGCAGGCCCACATCGCTCAGTTCGCGCACATAGCGGTAGGCGCTGGCCTGGGCGTAGCCCAGCTGCGAGCAGATGGTCTCGACGTCGATCACGGGCTGTCCGGGCTTGAACAGATTGAGGATGTCGAGCATGCGGCGGAGGCTGTTCATGGGGGCGTTTTCTGGCGTTTCGGTGCGGTGGCGTGGGCGCGCAGCTTATCCGAGCCCAGGCCGGAATTCTCGCTGAACACCCCGTTCCCATGCCCTGTCCCGGTTTTGGGTCGACTTCGCGCGCTAATACATTGTTTGATCTAAAAGATAAAGAAGAACGCCAAAGACACATGATGAATGTCAAGTTTTGCTAAGTTATCAATATTTGATAAAGTAGCAACATGACAAATCGCAAAGACATGACCGGCGCAGACGCGCTACTCGCAGCCCTCGCGGACGAGGGCGTGACCGTGTGCTTCGCCAATCCGGGCACCACCGAGCTCGATCTGGTGCGCTCGCTGGAGCGCGAGGAACGCATGCGCTGCGTGGTCGGCCTGCAGGAGAACGTCTGCACCGGCGGCGCCGACGGGTACGGGCGGATGACCGGCCAGCCCGCGGCGACCCTGCTGCACCTGGGCCCCGGGTTTGCCAACGGCATCGCCAACCTGCACAACGCCCGGCGCGCCCACACGCCCATCGTCAACCTCATCGGCGACCACACCAGCTGGCACCTGCCCTACGACGCGCCGCTGACCTCGGACATCGAGTCGCTGGCGCGCCCGGTGTCGGGCTGGGTGCACCGCATCGCCGCCGTAGAGCAGAGCGACGCGGCCGGCCGCGAAGCCGTGAAGCAGAGCCTGGCCCGCGGCGGCCAGGGCGCCACCCTGATCTTTCCCGCCGACCACCAGGCCCACACCGGTGGCGAGCAGACCGCGCTGGTGCAGCCGGGCGCCAGTGCCGTCGCCGAAGCGCCCGCCGCCTTCGACCCCGCCGCAGCGGTGCAGCGGCTGAAGGCGGCCAACAAGATCGTCTTCCTGCTCGGCGGTGGTGGCGAACAGAGCGGCCTGGGTGCGCGCGCACAGAAGGCCGTGCAGCGCCTGTGCGCCGCCCTGGGCGCCACGGCCTACGCCGAGACCTTCCCCTCGCGCTCGGAGCGCGGCCAGGGTCTGCCGGCCTTCGACCGCCTGCCGTACTTCCCCGAGCCCGCCCGCGAGGTGCTGGACCCGGCCGATCTGGTGGTGCTGGTGGGCGCGCTGCCGCCGGTGACCTACTTCGGCTACGAAGGCCACCCCAGCCTGCTGGTGCCGGCCGAGCGCCTGCTGACGCTGGCGGCCGTGGGCGAGGACGCGGCCACGCGCCTGGAGGCGGTGACCGAGTTGCTGGGCGCGGCCGAGGTGCCGATGCCGTTGGCGGTGCTGAGCCCGCCGGAAGAGGGGCCGCTGACGCCCGCGCGCATCGCGCTGGCCCTGGCGAATGAGCTGCCCGAGCGCGCCATCGTCTCGGTCGAAGGCGGCACCTGCGGCTACCCCTTCTACGCGGTGTCGGCCGCCGCCCGGCCGCACACCACGCTCACCAACACCGGTGGCGCCATCGGCCAGGGCCTGCCCGTGGCCATGGGTGCGGCCATCGCCTGCCCGGACCGCCAGGTCGTGGCCCTGCTGTCGGACGGCAGCACGCAGTACACGATCCAGACGCTCTGGTCCCTCGCACACGAACACCTGGACGTGGTGGTGCTGATCGCCGCCAACCACCAGTACGCGATCTTGCGCAACGAGCTGCGCCGCGGCGGTGCGGCGCTCGGCGACCGCGCGGCACAGATCACCAGCCTGGACAACCCGCGCATCGACTGGGTGACCCTGGCCCAGTCCTACGGCGTGCCCGGCGGGCGCGCCAGCACCAGCGGCGAACTCACCGCGCTGCTGCAGCAGGCCTTCGGCAGGCGCGGCCCGACGCTGATCGAGATGGCGCTCTGAGCCCGTCGCTCGTTTGAACAACACGCGGCCGGCACGGAGCCGGCCATTCCCCCATCCCTGAAGGAGACGTTGTGGATCTGAATCTCAAAGGCAAGGTCGCGGTCGTGACCGGTGGCAGCCTCGGCATCGGCCGGGCGGTGACAGAGGCGCTGGCGCGCGAAGGCGTGCGCGTGGCCATCGTGGCGCGCAGCAAAGGCGCGCTGGAAGAAGCTGCGCGCGAAATCTCCGAGGCCACCGGCGTCGAGATCCTGGCCGCGCCGGCCGACGTCAGCAAGACCGACCAGGTGCAGGCCATGATGGACCAGGTGGCCCAGCACTTCGGCCGCATCGACATCCTGGTCAACGGCGCCGCCCACCCCGGCGGCCTGGTGCGCAGCGAGATCGAGAACGCCGACCCGGAAGGCCTGCTCGAAGACATCAACATCAAGGTGGTGGGCTACATGCGCTGCGCCAAGGCCGCGGCCGCCCACATGAAAGCCAACGGCTTCGGCCGCATCATCAACATCGGTGGCCTCACCGGCCGCGGCAGCAAGCAGCTCTCGGGCATGCGCAACGTGGCGATCTGCCACATGACCAGGACCCTGTCCGACCAGCTCGGCCCCTCGGGCATCACGGTCAACGTGGTCCACCCCGGCGTGGTCGAGACCCCGCACATCCACGAGCTCTACGCCAAGGAAGCCAAGCTGCAGGGCCTGACGCCCGAGCAGGTGGAAGCCAACTACGCCAAGGTCACGCCGATCCGCCGCGTGCTGCAGCCCAACGAGATCGCCGACACGGTGCTCTTCCTCGCCTCCGAGCGCGCCGGCGCCATCACCGGCGAGTCGATCGCGGTGGACGGCGGCATCACCCGCGGCATCTTCATCTGACACCCCACACAGGAGCAGCAACATGAACGGAACCATTCTGGTGGGCACCGCAGGGCAGGGCATTCTGCGCAGCGTGGACGACGGCGCCACCTGGCATCGCCTCGGCCTGAAAGAAGCGATCGAATTCGACGGCGTGGTGCGCAGCCTCGCGGTCGACCCCTCCGACCCCTCGCGCGTGCTGGCCGGGGCCGACGCCGGCCTGTGCATCAGCGTGAACGGCGGCGGGCACTTCAAGCGGGTGGACTCGCCCATGAACCAGCAGACCGTGTGGGCGATCGCCTTCGATCCGACCAACCCGCAGATGGTCTACGCCGGCACCGGCGCGCCGTCGCGGGCGCGCATGTACCGATCGAAGGACGGTGGCCTGTCCTGGGAGCAGCTCAACATCGAGCTGCCCGAGTTCTGCCAGGGCGTGAACCGCCCACGCATCCTCACCATCTGCGTGAACCCGGTGCGCAGCGGCGAGGTCTGGTTCGGCGTGGAAGAGGGCGGCGCCTGGCGCAGCCCGGATTGCGGCGATACCTGGGAACGCGTCGATACGCCCACCAGTGGCATCAACAACTCCGACATCCACGCCATCGCGGTACTGCCGCCGGTGGACGGCCAGCCGCAGAAGAACCTGGTGCTGACGGTGAACTCGGTCTACACCAGCGCCGACGACGGCCAGACCTGGTCGGGCAAGGCCTCGAAGGAGCGCTTCGACGGCATGTACTACACGCGCACCGTGCAGGTGGTCGACGCCTCCGGCAGCACGCTGCTGCTGGCCATCGGCGACGGCACGCCCGGCACGCGCACCCGCATCTACCGCTCGGAAGACCGCGGCGAGACCTGGGCGCCCGCGCTGCTGCACACCGCGCCGAACTCCACCGTCTGGGCTTTCGGCGCGCACGCGTGCGACCCGTCGCTGCTGTTTGCCGGCACCAAGTACGGCCACCTGCTGCGCTCCATGGACGGCGGCAAGAGCTGGTTCAAGGAGTGGCGCGATTTCAGCGAGATCACCTCGGTCGCCTGGACGCCCTTCGTGGCGCCGGTGAAGGCCCACCCGCAATCCATCAACTGAAGGACCGGCGCATGAGCACCGCATCGATCAACGTCAAGCCGCGCATCGTGCGCACCCACCTGGCGCTCTACGTCAAGGACCCGGAGGCCAGCGCGCGCTGGTACGAGGAGGTGCTGGACATGGAGGTCACGGCGCGCGAGCCGCGCTGGGTCTTCATGTCCTTCGGCAAGAAGCACCACGACATCGCCCTGATCAAAGCCGACCCGGCCCTGCTGCGCGCGCAACAGATCGGCGAAGTCAACATGCAGCACTACGGGCTGGAGATCGACGGCGACCTCGACGAACTGCGCCGCCTCTACGGCATGTTGCTCGCGCGGAACGTGCCGGTGGTCAAGACCACCGACCACAAGGTGGGCTATGGCCTGTACTTCACCGACCCCGACGGCCACCGCTTCGAGTTCTTCCTCGAAACCGTGCACGACGACGAAGAAGGCAAGCGGGTGCTGGGCCACTACAACGCGCCCAGCGACCCCTTCGACCTGCAGCCCCTCTGATTTCTTTCTTCCCGAGATCACCCATCATGAAGTCCCCGAATTTCGGCATCTTTCACATCCGCAAGTGGTTCCTGCAGGTGGAGGACAGCCTGGCCGGCGAAACCGGCGCACCCGCCGACGGCGCGCCGCTGCGCAAGTTCGTCATCGCCGCCTGCATCCACAACCCCTACGCCGGCCGCTACGAGCAGGACCTGAGCGCCTGGATCGAAGGCTCCCCGGAACTGGGCCGCGAGTTCGGCCGCCGCATCGTGGAAGCCGCCGGCCCGCAGAAGATCGAGAGCTACGGCAAGGCCATCCTGGTCGGCCTGGACGGCGAGTACGAACACGGCAACGCGCTGCTCACCAACCCGGCGGCCGACCCGATCCGTGTGGCCCTGGGCGGCGGCAAGGCCTGGGTGCCTTCCACCGGCAAGCGCGGCGTGCCCGGCACGGTGCTCGACATCCCGCTGGCCTACAAGGACGCGCTGTATGTGCGCTCGCACTACGACACGGTCAGCGCCAGCTTCAACGACGCGCCCAACCGCGACGAGGTGCTGGTGTGCTGGGCCTTCGCCACGCGCGGCCGTCTGAACGCGCGCCTGGGGGGCCTCAAGGCCGCCGACGCCAAGGGCCTGGACGGTCTGGTCTGAGCAGCACGATGGAACGCCTCGACCACACCGTGACCAGCGCCGGCCTGCGTCTGCACGTGACGCAGTGGGGTGCGCCGACGGCCCGCCCGGTCGTGATGCTGCACGGCATTCGGGGCTACGCGGAGACCTTCGCTGGTGTCGCGGCCGCCCTGCAGCCCGGTTGTCGGGTGATCGCCTTTGACCAGCGTGGTCGCGGCACGTCGGACTGGGACCTGCAGCACAACTACTACACCGACGCCTACGTGAACGATCTGGCGGCCGTGGTGGATGCCCTCGGGCTGGACCGCTTCGACCTGCTGGGCCATTCCATGGGCGGCATCAACGCCATCGTCTACGCGGCCAAGCACCCGTCGAAGGTGAACCGCCTGCTGGTGGAGGACGCGGGGCCGGGCGCCTTCGAGGCCAGCCCGGGCGCCACCCGCATCCGCGGCGAGCTGGCCACCACGCCCAGCCACTTCGCCAGCTGGGACGACGCACGCACCTTCATGCGCGCCCTGCGCCCCAGCGTGACCGAAGAGGCGCGCGAGCAGCGCCTCAAGAGCATGCTGCGCCCGGCCGATGGCGGCGGCTTCACCTGGCAATACGACCACGCCGGCATCGCCGCCACACGCCTGAACCCGGACCCCGCGCGGGTGGTGGACCTGCGGCCGCACGTGGCGGCGCTGGCCTGCGAGACCCTGGTGGTGCGGGGCGGCCGTTCCGACTACCTGCAGCCGGCGATGGTCGACGCGATGCAGCGCCTGAACCCGCGCATCCGCAGCGCCGTGGTGCCCGACGCCGGTCACTACATCCACGACGACCAGCCCGCGCTGTTCCACCAGCTGGTGCGCGACTTCCTGCTCCCCACCCACTGACACCATGCTCCACGAACTCAGAACCTACACCCTGGTGCCCGGCGGCGTGCGCGAGTACCTGCGCCTCTACAACGAGGCCGGCCGCGCCGTGCAGACCGAAGTGCTGGGCCGCCTGGTCAGCCTGATGCAGCCCGAGAGCGGCGACCTCAACCAGCTGATCTACCTCTGGGCCTTCGACGATTTCGAGGACCGCCGCCAGCGCCGCGCCCGCCTCATGGCCGACGAACGCTTCACCGCATTCCGCAAGTCGGTGCGCCACCTGCTGGTGCAGCAGGAAAGCCAGCTGCTGACCCCGGCCTGAACACCCTTTGGGGGAGATAACACGATGAACACAACCACAACCACCGAGGTGCTGATCGTGGGCGCGGGCCCGGTCGGCGTGTCGATTGCCAACCTGCTGGGCCACTACGGCGTGAAGACGCTGGTGGTGGAACGCAGTGCCCAGGTGCTGGACTACCCGCGCGCCGTCGGTCTGGACGACGAGGCCCTGCGCACCTTCCAGGCCGTGGGTCTGGCCGAGGCCATGCTGCGGGACATGATCCAGAACGTGCCGATGCGCATGTACACGGCCGACAAGCGCTGCTTCGCCGAAATCCTGCCCAGCACGCGCGAGTTCGGCTGGTTCCGCCGCAACCTGTTCTCGCAGCCGCTGGGCGAGCAGACCCTGCGCAAGGGCCTGGCGCGCTACCCGCACGTCACCACACAGCTGGGGGTGGCGCTGCAGTCCATCGAACAGGACGCGGAGGGTGTGACCGCGGTGCTGCAGGCCGAGGGCGGCGGCACCACCACCGTGCGGGCGCAGTACCTGGTGGGCGCCGACGGCGGGCGCAGCACCGTGCGCGAGGGCCTGCTGAAGATCCCCTACGAAGGACAGACGCACCCGAACAAGTGGGTGGTGATCGAGTGCGACCAGGACCCGCTGGACGCGCCCTACACGGCGCTGCACTGCGAGCCGCGCCGGCCGTATGTCTGCCTGCGTCTGCCCTATGGCCTGCGTCGCTGGGAGTTCATGCTGTTCCCCGGCGAGGACGGCGAGCAGATGCTGGCGCCCGACAAGGTGCAGGACCTGCTGCGCAACCACGTGGCCGACCCCAGCCGCCTGAACGTCATCCGGGCCCGGGTGTACACGCACAACTCTCGCGTGGCCAAGTCTTTCGTGGCCGGCCGGGTCTGCATCGCGGGCGACGCCGCCCACATCACGCCGCCCTGGATCGGGCAGGGCCTCAACGCCGGCCTGCGCGACGCCTTCAACCTGTCGTGGAAGCTGGCCTGGATCGTCCAGGGCCGCATGAAGCCCGAGCTGCTGCAGAGCTACCACGACGAGCGCCACGCCCACACCAAGGCCATGATCGATCTGGCCGACCTGTTCGGCGCCGTGCTGTCGCAGCGCAACCGCTTCGTGGCCTGGATGCGGGACAAGTTCTTCCTCTCCATCCGCAACGTGCCCAAGTTCCGCGACTACGTGCTGCAGATGAAGTTCAAGCCCATGCCCCGGTTCTCCACCGGCGTGGTGCTCAACAGCGGCAAGGCCGCGCAGGACGAGCTGGTGGGGCGCATGTTCATCCAGCCCAACGTCGAGCGCGTGGCCGGGGAGAGCGAGAAGCTGGACGACGTGATTGGCGGCCGCTTCGCGCTGCTGTCCTGGCGCGGCGACCCGCTGGCGCAGGCACCGGCCGCGCTGCTGGAGCGCCTGCAGGCCCTGGGCTGCACCCGTCTGGTGGGCGTGCGTGCCCGCAGCGGTGCCAGCGAGCCGGGCATGTCAGCGGCCAGCCCCGAGGTGACCGTGGTGCAGGACCTGGAAAACGAGCTGCAACTGTGGTTCCAGAAACGGAACGTGGACTGGGTGCTGCTGCGGCCGGACCGCTTCGTGGCCGCCGCCGGCCTGGCCCAGGATGCCCCCGCCCAGCTGCGCCAGTTCTGCGACGCCGTGCTGCCCGCCGCCCCTGCGGCGCGCCGCCCGGCCTCCACCTCCGCCGAAGCACCGATGGCGGTGTGACGCGCCTCCCTCTCCATCAACCAACCAAAAGGACGACAACCATGAACTTCCTCCAATCGAGCGTGCTGGGCAGTGTGATGCTGGTGGCGGGCCTGGGCGGCGCCCATGCGCAGGCCTGGCCCCCGGCCACGGTGCGCATCGTGGTGCCGTACCCGGCCGGGACAGAGCCCGACGTGCTGGCCCGCGACATCGGCAACGCCCTGTCGAAGCAGACCGGCAAGACCTTCGTGGTGGACAACAAGCCCGGCGCCAACTCGATCATCGGCACCGACGCTGTGGCCAAGGCCGAGCCCGATGGCGCCACGCTGCTGATGGTGGACCGGCTGGCCCTGGTGACCAACCCGATGCTGTATTCCAAGCTGCCGTACAAGTGGGAAGAGGCCGTCAAGCCGGTGAGCGACCTGGCGCGCGTGAACCTGATGATCGGCGTGCGCGCGGGTCTGCCGGTGAAGACCTTCACCGAGCTGGTCGCCTACGCCAAGGCCAACCCGGGCAAGCTCAACGTGGGCACGGGCGGCAACGGCCACGTGACGCACATCGGCATGGAGATGCTGTCCAAGGCGCACGGCTACAGCCAGACCTACGTGCCCTACAAGGGCATCGGCCCGGCCATCACCGGCCTGGCCAGTGGCGAGGTGGACGCGGTGATCGCAGGTGGCGTGGCGCTGGCCGCGCAGGCCAAGTCCGAGCGCGTGCGCCTGCTGGCCATCGGCGACGAGCAGCGCGCGGCCTTCGCGCCCGAGGTGCCCACCATCGCCGAAGCGGGTGGCAAGGCCGGCTCGATTCCGTCCACGGTATTCGCGCTGTTTGCGCCGGGCAAGGTGCCCGACGCCGTCGTCATGCAGATCAACCAGGCGGTCGTGCAGGCCGTGGCCGGCTCGCCCATGAAGGCCCAGTACGCCGCGCGTGGGCTGGAGGTCGGCACCTCCAAGCCGGCCGACACCCTGGCCGCCATGAAGCAGGAGACCGTGAAGTACGAGCAGGTGATCCGCGAGGCGGGCATCAGGATCGAGTGACGGCACCGCCGCCCGCGAAGGACACCATGTACCCCACGCTCACCCTCTACATCGACGGCCAGTTCGTCGAGGCCGGTGCCCGCCAGACCCTGGCGGTGACCGACCCCGCGACGCTGGAGCGCCTGGGCGATCTGCCCTGCGCCACACCACAGGACCTGGACGCCGCCGTGGCGGCCGCCGACAAGGCCTTCGCGGCCTGGCGCCACAGCTCGCCGCTGGACCGCTCGGCCGTGCTGCGCAAGACCGCCGAGCTGCTGCGCAGCCGGGTCGAGGCCATCGCCCACGGCATCACGCGGGACAACGGCAAGCCACTGGCCGACGCCCGGGCCGAGGTGCTCAACAGCGCCGAACACGTCGAGTGGCACGCCGAAGAATGCCGCCGCATCTACGGCCGCGTGGTGCCGGCGCGCGACCCGCGCGTGCGCCAGATGGTGGTGCGCGAGCCGGTGGGGGTGTGCGTCGCCTTCAGCCCCTGGAATTTCCCGCTCGGGCAGGCAATCAAGAAGGTGTCTGCGGCCATCGGCGCGGGCTGCACCCTGATCCTCAAGGGGCCGGAGGAGTCGCCCAGCGCCATCGTCGAGATGGCCCGGGCCTTCCACGACGCCGGCCTACCGCCGGGCGTGTTCAACGTGGTGTTCGGCCAGCCAGCACAGATCTCGAAGCACCTGATCGAGTCGCCCGTGGTGCGGCAGGTGTCGTTCACCGGCTCGGTGCCGGTGGGCAAGCAGCTGGCGGCGCTGGCGGGCCAGCACATGAAGCGCGTCTGCATGGAGCTGGGCGGCCATTCGCCGGTGCTGGTGTTCGACGACGCCGACGTGGACGCCGCGGCCGCGCTGGTGGCGCGCATGAAGGTGCGCAACGCCGGGCAGGTCTGCGTCTCGCCCTCGCGGGTGTTCGTGCAGGCCGGTGTGTACGAGCGTTTCGTGGCGCGCTTTGTCGAGGCCATCGCTGCGGTGCCGGTGGGCCACGGCCTGGACCCCACCACCCAGATGGGGCCGCTGATCCACGACCGCCGCCTGCAGGCCGTGCGCGAGCTGGTGGACGACGCCACGCGCGTCGGCGGCCGGGTGCTCACCGGCGGTGCGCGCCTGAGCGGGGCTGGCCACTTCTTCGCGCCGACCGTGGTGGCCGACCTGCCCGAGCATGCGCGCATCCTGCGGGAGGAGCCCTTCGGCCCAGTGGCCGCGCTGCTGAAGTTCGAGCGCACCGAAGACGCGCTGAAGGTAGCCAACAGCGTGCCCTACGGCCTGGCGTCCTACGTGTTCACCGAGTCGCACAAGACCGCGACCCAGGTCATGAACGGGCTGGAGGTGGGCATGGTGAACATCAACCACTCCGGCATGGCCCACCCCGAGCTGCCGTTTGGCGGCGTCAAGGACAGCGGCATCGGCAGCGAAGGTGGCACCGAGACGTTCGACGGCTTCCTGGTGACCAAGATGGTCACGCAGATCTGAGTTTTCTTTCTTCCCCATGCACATGCTTCCACTCAAAGATCCTTCCCTGCTGCCCGGCCAGTGTCTCGTCGCGGGCCAGTGGGTGTCGGGCACCGCTTCCATCGACGTGACGAACCCCGCCACGGGGGCAGTCATTGCCACGGTGCCGCGCCTGGGCGCCGCCGAGACGCGCGAGGCCATCGAGGCCGCCAACCGCGCCTGGCCGGCCTGGCGCGCGCGCACCGCCAAGGAGCGCTCGGCCATCCTGGCCCAGTGGTACGCGCTGATGCTGGCGAACCAGGACGACCTGGCCCTGATCATGACCAGCGAGCAGGGCAAGCCGCTGGCCGAGGCGCGCGGCGAGATCGCCTACGCAGCATCCTTCATCCAGTGGTTCTCGGAAGAGGCCAAGCGCGTCTACGGCGACACCATTCCCGCCCCGGTCGCTTCGCAGCGCATCGTGGTCACCAAGGAGCCCATCGGCGTCTGCGCGGCCATCACACCCTGGAACTTCCCCGCGGCCATGATCACGCGCAAAGCCGGCCCGGCGCTGGCGGCGGGCTGCACCATGGTCGTCAAGCCCGCGAGCCAGACCCCGCTGACCGCGCTGGCGCTGGCCGTGCTGGCCGAGCGCGCGGGCGTGCCGCCCGGCGTTTTCTCGGTGGTCACTGGCTCTGCCAGCGATGTCGGCAACGAGCTCGCCGACAACCCGCTGGTGCGCAAGCTCTCGTTCACCGGTTCCACCGAGGTGGGCCGCCAGCTCATGGCCCGCACGGCGGCCACGATCAAGAAGGTGTCGATGGAGCTGGGCGGCAACGCGCCCTTCATCGTGTTCGAGGACGCCGACCTGGACGCCGCGGTCGAGGGCGCCATCGTCTCCAAGTACCGCAACGCGGGCCAGACCTGCGTCTGCGCCAACCGCCTCTATGTGCACAGCAAGGTGTACGAGGCCTTTGCCGCCAAGCTGGCGGTGGCCGTGTCGCAGCTGAAGGTGGGCGAGGGCACGGGGGCCGATGTGCGCATCGGTCCGCTGATCGACGACCGCGCGGTGCAGAAGGTCGAGCAGCACATCGCGGACGCCGTGGCCAAGGGCGCGCGGGTGCTCAGCGGCGGCCGTCGCCACGCGCTGGGCCAGAGCTTCTTCCAGCCCACCATCCTTGGCGACGTGACGCAGGACATGCTTGTGGCGCGCGAGGAGACCTTCGGCCCGCTGGCGCCGCTGTTCCGCTTCGAGACCGAGGACGAGGTGGTGGCCATGGCCAACGACACCGAGTTCGGCCTGGCCAGCTACTTCTATGCGCGCGACCTCGGCCGCGTCTGGCGCGTGGCCGAGCGGCTGGAGTACGGCATGGTGGGCGTGAACACCGGCCTGATCTCGAGCGAGGTGGCGCCCTTCGGCGGCGTCAAGCAGTCGGGCATCGGGCGCGAAGGCTCGCACCTCGGCATGGACGACTACCTGGTCGTCAAGTACATCAACATGGCCGGCATCTGATGCCCGTCTGGCGGCTATGGAGCCGCAAGCGCTGCCCACAACAACAGGAGACACCCATGAACACGAATACCCAAACCACGTCGGCGGTCACGCTGCACAACTTCATCAACGGCCAGTACCAGGCCGCCCGCTCGGGCGCCATCTTCCAGAAGCTGGCCCCGGCCACCGGCCACCCCTTCGCCACCGTGAGCGCCTCGGACGCCGGCGATGTGGACACCGCCGTGGCGGCCGCCCGCCAGGCGCTGCGCCACGGCCCCTGGGCCACCATGCCCGGCCAGGAGCGGGGCCGCTGCCTGTCCCGCCTGGCCGACCTGCTGGAGGCCAACGCACCGGCTTTCGTGGCCACGCTGGCCGAGGAGCAGGGACGCCCCGCTTTCGACATGACGGTGATGGACCTGCCGATGTCGGTCGACACCCTGCGTTACTTCGCCGGCTGGGCCGACAAGCTCGAAGGCCGCACTGTGCCCACCGCCGGCTTCATGGGCCGCCCGATGCACCACTACACGCGGCTGGAGCCGGTGGGCGTGGCGGCGCTGATCGTGCCCTGGAACGCGCCGCTGATGATCGCCATCTGGAAGCTCGCGCCCGCGCTGGCGGCCGGCTGCACGGTGGTGATCAAGACCTCCGAGGACGCGCCGGTGGCGGTGGGCCAGCTCGGTCGACTGGTGGCCGAAGCCGGCTTTCCGCCGGGCGTGGTCAACATCGTGCACGGCATGGGCGCAGAGGCGGGCGCGGCGCTGACGGCGCACCCCGATGTCAGCAAGATCAGCTTCACCGGCAGCACCGGGGTTGGCCGCATCATCGCCCGCGACGCGGCGGCGTCGTTCAAGCGCGTCACGCTGGAACTCGGCGGCAAGGCCGCGCAGATCCTGCTGCAGGACGCGAACCTCGACGAAGCGATTCCCGGCGTGGCCATGGGCCTGTTCGTCAACCAGGGCCAGACCTGCGCGGCCGGCTCACGCATCCTGGTGCACCGCTCGCTGCTGCCGCAGGTGGAGCAGGCGCTGGCCGCGGCCGCCGAATCGGTGCGGCTGGGCGGGGCGCAGGTGGAGGGCGCGCAGATGGGCGCGCTGATCAGCGCGCGCCACCGCGAGCGCGTGCAGGCCTGCATCGACACCGCGATCTCGCAGGGCGCGCGGCGCCTGAGCGGGGCCGGGAGTGAGCTGCCCGCCGAAGGCTTCTTCATGCGGCCCACGGTGTTCACCGACGTGACGCCCGGCATGCAGCTGGCACAGGAAGAGGTCTTCGGACCGGTGGGCGCGATCATCCCGTTCGACACCGAGGCCGAAGCCATCGCCATCGCCAACGACAGCCGCTACGGCCTGTCCGCCAGCGTGTGGACGCGCGACGTGTCGGCCGCGCACCGCGTGGCCGCGCAGCTCGAGGTGGGCGCGGTGGCCATCAACTGCTGGAGCCCGCTGGACGCGCGCCTGCCCTGGGGCGGCACCAAGGACAGCGGCATTGGCCGCGATCTCTCGCGCAAGGCGCTGGACGCCTACCTCGAAGAAAAAGTGGTCTCGCTCGCGCTGTAAGCCGCGCCCGCGATCCGCCGCCACTGCGTCTGCCACCGGTCCTTCGGGACCTTCGCCGGGCCGTTCCATGAACGTCGATGTGCGCCATTTCAACGATGTGAACCAGCACGCCCGGGCCATCCCCGGGTGGGCACAGGACTACGACCAGCTCGGGCGCGGCGCGCTCAGCAGCAGCCTGCAGCAGGTCTCCACCGGCCACTTCCTGGTGTTCCGCGAGCGCTTCAACCGCCAGGTGGTGCAGTGCGGGCGCTGCCCCGATCAGCGACTGTGCCTGGCTGTCTCGGAGGCCATGCCGGAGCCGGCGTCCACCGGTTGGTCACGCCATCCGCTGTCGCAGGTCGTGCTGCTGAGGAACCGGGAAGAGTTCATGCTGCATGCGCCTCAGGGCCTGAGCCTGTTGGCGGCCAACGTGGACTACGAGCGTTTCCTTCAAATTGCCGACCTGCACCTCTCGCCGGAGCAGCGAGCGCTGGCGCGCGGCTCGCGCGGCCTGGCTGTGGGCGACGCGGCGGTGTTGCGTCTGCGGCAGGCCCTGCAACAGGTGCTCGCCCAGGCCGGCACGCATGAGCCCAATGAAGCGCAGACAGGTGCGCTGGACTGTGCGCTGGACGACCTGGTGCTCAACGCCTTTCTGGACCTGTTCGACGCGGTGGACCACGCCCGTGCCCCGACGCGCTGCGGCGGGGCAGTGCGCAGCTACATCGTGCGGCGCAGTCGCGAGTTGATGGAGGAGGGTGGCGGTGGCGCAATGAGCGTGCTGGAACTCTGTGCCCGGCTGCGGGTCAGCCGCCGCACACTGCAGATCAGCTTCCAGACCGAGGCCGGCATCGGCCCGCTGGAGTACCAGCGCAACCTGCGGCTCAACGCGGTGCGCCGCCGGCTGGGCCAGACCACGGCGCAGGCGCTGCCGGTGGGCGACGCGGCGGCCGAGATGGGGTTCTTCCATCTCAGCCATTTCGCGCGCCACTACCGCGAGCTGTTCGGCGAGCTGCCATCCGACACACTGCGTGCGGATGGCCGGCCCACGGTGGCCTGGTCAGACCACCGTGCGCTCAAAAGGGCTTGATCAGAAGGCCTTGACCAGCCCGACCACCAGGCGGGTCTTGCCGGCGGGGCCGGTCTTGGCGGTCTCGGCGCCGCTGATTCGGGCGGAGGTGGTCAGGCCGCCGCCCAGGTCGTAGACCAGGCCCAGGTGCGCGTCCTTGGCGCTGTCCATGTTGTGGCGGTTGCGGAAGGCGATGCCGGCTTCCAGGGTCAGCTTCTCGCTCAGCGGTTGCGCCAGCGAGAGCGCCAGGCGGGCCGTCTTGTTGCCGTTGCCGAAGCCGTGGCCGTACTGGGCCGAGAAGATGCCGTGGCCCAGGCGCACGTACCACTCGTTGGCGTTCCAGCTGTTGTCCTTCGGATAGACGAAGCGGATGGAGCCGACGTCGTAGCGCCAGCCCTGGCCGAACTCGCCGCGGTAGCCGCCGTACAGGTCGATCTCCAGGTCGGCCTGGCCCTGTGCGCCGAACTTTCCGGTGGAGTTCCAGTTGCCCACGTAGAGGCCGTTGCCAAAGTCGTAGTCCACTCCGCCCTGCAGGGCCGGGCGAACGTTCTTCGGCGCGCGGACGTCCTGGTCGATGCCGTTGTACTTGTACAGGGAGGTCAGCCCCACGTTGTAGGAGATGCTTTGCGCAGAGGCTGGGGCGGTGATGGACGCCAGCGCGACGGCGGCAGTCAGAGGAAGGAGGAGTCGGTTCATGTTTGTCTCTTTGTTGATAGGGGTGGGGTGGGTCGGTTGCCCGTGCCTTGCGCATGCCGCTGCCACGGGCGGATCGGATTCTGTGAGGCAGGTTCGAAATCGATGAGCCTGAAATGGCAGTGTTTTGCGGTCGCTGGCGCGCTCAGTAGCGCAGGCGCCCGCCGAAGGTGACGATGCCGATGTCCAGGAAATCAAGGCCGACGTGATTGGTCTTCGAAAAGCTGGCCTTGAGGCCGCCGAGGTCGAACGGACCGCGCTGCTCCAGTGCGTCGCGAAGGCCCGTGGCCGTCACCGGACGGGGGGTCTGGCGCAGCGCTTCCACCAGCAGGCGCGCGGCCAGGAAGCCTTCGAGCGACAGCGTTCCGTGCCGCGCGTCCTTGGGCGCGTACTGCTTCATCTGGGCCTGGTAGTCGCGCACCGCGGGCAGCGAGCCGCCGAACGGGTTGGGCACCACCTGGGTCACCGTCATGCCGCGCGAGGCCGCTTCGCCCGCGTGGTCGAACAGCCGGCCCGACTCGTTGTACGAGGCGCCGTACACCGGGGTGAACACACCCTTGGCGCGCAGCGTCTTGAGCAGCTTCGCGGTCTCTTCCACCGGCAGCATGGAGACGATGGCGTCGGCGCGCGCCTGTGCGGCCTGCTCGAACGCCTTGTCCAGCTGGCCGCTGCTGGCCGCCACCGGCGCGCGGGCGATCACCTCGATGGCCGGGGCGCGCGCGGCGGACTGCTCGAAGAACTTCACCTCGCCCAGGGTGGCGGGGTCGTCCCAGTGGACCAGGGCGACCTTGCGCAGGCCGATGGTGCGCAGCTGCTGGGCCAGCTTCTCGTACTCGCTGTTCTCGCCCTGGGTGAGGTGGAACACATGCGACCGCGTCGGTGTGCGCAGCTGCACCGCGGCGGGCGAGGTGCCGATGAGGGGGATGCCGAGCCGGCCGAAGACGTTGGCCTCCAGCGTGGCCGCGATGGTCTCGGGCCCGATCAGGTACAGGAAGGCCACCGGATTCAGGCTGGCCGCGGCCTGCTCGATCTGCCTGATGGCCTGCGCCGGGTTGGCAGCGTCGTCCAGCGAGACCAGGCGCACCGTGTCGCCGCGGATGCCACCGGAGGCGTTGACATGGTCCAGGTGGGCCTGCATGCCCGTGCGCAGTTCGCTGGTGTAGTGCGCCAGCTCGCCCTTCTGTGGCGCCACCTGCACCACCACCAGTTCGGCGGCACGGGCCGTGTTCATCAGCAGGGCGGCGGCCAGCAGGCACAGGGCCCGGGCGGGTCGGGTCCACCCTCTTGCGGCGGGGCGGGAAAGCGGCGAAATGTGTCTGTCGGGGCGCACCGTGGTTCTCCAGTCTGCTGGTGGTTCGGCGCATGCTAGGGGCCGGCCGGCGGGGCCGAGTAGCCCGAATCGGCAAGGGCCAGCGGGCGACGGACCCGCACCGCATCGGTGCGTGAAAAGGTGCCGATCCGGGCTAACCGCCGCGACGGGGCGCGCCTAGAGTCGCGACAGTTGCGGGGGTTCCGCGACACCCTGTGCCGACGCGGGGCTTTGTGATCGGCAGCAAACAGACAGTGACAACAACATGGCAGACAACCATCGGTCAGAGCAGGAAACGCCTGCGTACCCCCCACACGGCGGGCCTCACGAACTCCGTAAGAACTCGCTGGGCCTCATCTCGGTGACGTTCATGGTCATCTCGGCCGCGGCGCCGCTCACCGGCGTGGCCGGCGCCGTGCCCATCGCCTTCCTGCTGGGCAACGGCACCGGCGTGCCTGCGACTTTCCTGTTCATGACCCTGATCATGCTGGCCTTCTCGGTCGGCTACGTGGCCATGTCCCGCCATGTGCGCAACGCCGGGGCCTTTTACGCCTACGCGGCGCGCGGGCTGGGCGGGCGCTGGGGCGGGGCTACGGCGATGATGGCCCTGGTGGCCTACAACGCACTGCAGTTCGGTCTCATCGGCCTGCTGGGCGGTGTGTCGGCGGGCGTGTTCTCCGAGTTCGGCCTGCAGATGCCCTGGTGGGTCTACAGCCTGGTGGCGGTGGTGCTTGTGGGCATCCTGGGCTACCGGCAGGTCGACCTCTCGGCCAAGGTGCTGGTGCTGCTGGTGCTGCTGGAGTACCTGATCGTGCTGCTGGTGGACTTCGCCATTCTGGGCACGGGCGGTGCGAGTGGCCTGTCGCTGAACATTTTCGACATGTCGGCCATCACCTCCGGCTCGTTCACCGTGGCGGTGCTGTTCTGCCTGGGCTCGTTCATGGGCTTCGAGGCCACCACCATCTACGCCGAGGAAGCACGCGATCCGGATGTCACGATCCCGCGCGCCACCTACCTCTCGGTGATGTTGATCGGCCTGTTCTTCGTGTTCACCACCTGGCTCATGATCGCCGGCGTCGGCGCGGCCGAGCTGATCCCGACCATCCAGGGCCTGAAGGACCCGACCACCTTCTTCTTCGAGCTGGCAGGCCGCTACGTCGGTGGGCCGGTGCCGATGATCGCCGGGCTGCTGCTGGTGTCCAGCCTGTTTGCCGCGCTCTCGGCCTTCCACAACTACATCGCGCGCTACAGCTACGTCGCCGGCCGTGAAGGCCTGCTGCCCGCGGTGTTCGGCCGCACCCACGCGACCCACCAGAGCCCGCACGTCGGCTCGGTGGCCCAGACTATCGGCGCGCTGATCGTGCTGGCGGTGTTCGCGGGCCTGGGGCTCGACCCGGTGCTCAACATGTTCACCTGGATCTCGCAGGTCGGCGTGCTGGGCGTGCTGGGCATGATGTCCGTCACCTCGCTGGCGGTGGTGTGCTTCTTCCGCCGCCATGGCGAGGCCTCGCTGCTGACCGCCTGGGTCATGCCAGTGATGTCGGGCCTGGTGATGGCCGCGCTCTTCGTCTACATCTTCTTCAACTTCGGCGACCTCACCGGCACGCAGGGCGGCAGCCTGGGCCTCGTGCTGCCCTCGCTGATTCCGCTGGCCGCCCTGGTGGGCTGGCTGCTGGCCAGCCGCCTCAAGGCGGCCAATCCGAAGGCCTACGCGAACATGGGCGCCAGCCGCGCCTGAGACCGCGGCCCGGGCGGGCCGACCGGCGCATCCAAGGTTGCAGGGGGAGAGATCCCCCTGTTTTTTTTGGTGCCTGCGCGCCGGCTGAGGGCCCGTCTCATCTCAACAGACGATGGTGGATTGGTCCCGCTCTTCCTACATTGGATTGCCTAGCACGACATCGTGACAAATGCATTGACCGATGTCATGGCGACCTCCATCCAACCCACCTGAAAACACCATGAGACAAGACAGCGCGGACCGATTTCTCACCATTGCCGTGGCCGACACCAACGGCCTGTTGCGGGGCCAGAAGGTGGCCGCCAGCGAGCTGCCCGGCATCCTGGCCAGCGGCATGGGCATGTCGCCCGCCCAGCTGGCGCTGGACCCCACCGACGTGTTCTTGAGCATGCCCGGCGTCACCGACGGCACGGGCGACTTCCACGACAGCGCGCTGACGGTGGACACCGCCAGCCGCCGCGCGATCCCCTGGGAGGCGACGTCCGACCAGGGCCTCTACCTGGCCGAGTTCTCGGGCGACGCTCAGGCCTTCTGCCCGCGCAGCGTGCTGCGCAAGGTGCTCGACCGCGCCGCCGCCATGGACGTCTTTCCCAAGCTGGGCTACGAGCTGGAGTTCACGCTGTTCAACGAGACCGCCGAGACCCTGCAGGCCAAGCAGTACGACCAGCTGCGCACCGCCACCGCCCACGCCAGCCACGACCTGGTGATCTACCAGGCTGCGCAGTCGGAGTTCTACAACGGCGTGGCCGACTTCTGCGAGCCGCTGGGCATCCAGCTGGCCAAGATGCACGAAGAGATCGGCGGCGGTTTCATGGAGGCCTGCATCGCCGCCAACACGGCCATGGCCGCGGCCGACCAGGCCGTGCTGCTGAAGAACTTCCTGCGTGTGTTCGCGATGCGCCGCGGCCAGACCATTTCCTTCATGCCACGCTGGTCCGAAGACGCAGACAGCCAGTCCAGCCACATCCACATCTCGCTGCTGGACGGCGCGGGCAAGCCCTGGTTCTGGGACGCCGATGCCGAGCACCAGATGTCCCGGCGCTTCCGCCACTTTATCGCGGGCGTGCAGCGTTACATGCCCGACTTCATGCTGATCTTCGCGCCCACGGTGAACAGCTGGCGCCGTTTCGCCGAAGGCACCTTCGCGCCGCCCGCCTTCACCTGGGGCATCGAGAACCGCACCACCTGCCTGCGCGTGGTGGGGCACAGCCCGTCGTCGATCCGCGTCGAGAACCGCCTGCCGTGTGCCGATGCCAACCACTACCTAACGGCGGCCGCCAGCATCGCGGCGGGTCTGGCGGGCATCGAGCAACAGCTCGAACCCAGCGCCGCCACGGTGGGCAACGGCTACCTGCCCGACGCGCGCCACGGCCCGCCGCTGCACAAGAACATGCAGGCCGCGATCGCGGCGCTGCGTGACTCGGCCTGCGCGAAGGACTGGCTGGGCGAACGTTTCGTCGAGACCTTCAGCGCCACGCGCGAGGCGCAGTGCAAGTCCTTCGCCGGTAAGTCGCTGATCGACGAGCGCCGCCGCTTCTTTGAACTGGGTTGAGGTCCACCATGCTGTTTGGCATCCTCGAATGCGGCCAGACCAGTCCCGACTGGATCGAAGAACACGGTGAGGTGGCCGCACCGTTCCCGCCCTTCCTGCGCAGCGCCGACGCCGCGCTGGACTTCAGGGTCTACAAGGCGCACCGCAATCAACTGCCGGCCACGGCCACCGAATGCGACGCCTGGCTGGTCACCGGCAGCCCGGCCAGCGTGCACGAGCGCCTGCCCTGGCAACCCGCGCTGGCGCAGATTCTTGTCGGTGCGGCGCAGCAGCGGCCGGTGGTCGGCATCTGCTTTGGTCACCAGCTGCTGCACGACACGCTGGGTGGCGAGGTGCAGCGCTCTGGCAAGGGCTGGGGCGTGGGCGTGCAGGACTACCCGTTGCAGAACGTGCCCGACTGGGCGCCGCCCGGCGCGCTGGAAGGCGACACCTTCCGCCTGATCGCCCTGCACCAGGACCAGGTCACCACGGCCGCGCCCGGCACCCGCGTGCTGGCCGGCAACGGCTTCTGCCCGCTGGGCATCACCACCATCGGCGAGAACGTGCTGACCATCCAGGCCCACCCCGAGATGACCACGCGCCTGGCCCGGGACATCTATGAATCGCAGCGCACCGAACAGGGCGACGCGATGACCGACGCCGCCGTGCAGAGCCTGCAGACCCGCATCGACAGCCACCCCGCGGCGCACTGGGTACTGGCCTTTGTGCGCCACCGCCTGGCCCGCCTCGCGGCCAACACCCCATCCACCCGCTGAAGGGAATCTCCATGACTTCGCTCACCACCACCCGGCCGACCACGCGTGTCGACCTCACCGATGCCGGCGTCTGGCACCAGGCCGTGCCCGCCGAAGAGTTCGCGCGCCTGCGCCGCGAATCGCCCGTGGCCTGGAATCAGCGCCACGATGGCCAGAAGGGCTTCTGGGCCGTGACCCGCTACGACGACATCGTCAGCGTCTCGGGCAACACCCAGGTGTTCTCGTCGCGCAACGGCGTGATCAGCCTGGACGACTTCGACGACGCACAGAACGACGCGCGCCGCACCCTGCTGGAGATGGATGCGCCCCAGCACCCGGCCATGCGCATGATCACCGTGCCCGGTTTCATGCCGCGGGCGGTGGCGGCGCTTGAGGCCTCGGTGCGCAGCACCGCCGCGCGCCTGCTCGACGAGGTGCTGCAGAAGCCTCAGGTCGACGTGGTGGAGGTGCTGGCCAAGCAGCTGCCCATCGTCACGCTGTGCCGCGTGCTGGGCATTCCGGAAGACCGGCGTAACGACATGATCCGCTGGAGCGACCAGCTGATCGGCTCCGACGACCCGGAGTTTGTCGACCCGGCCGTGGCCGCGGTGCCGGAGGCCGAGCGGCGCATGCTGCCCTTCGGGCACCCGGCCTCGCTGCAGGCTTTCGAGCTGGGCCTGCAGCTGGCGCAGGAGCGCCGCCACCAGGGCACGGACGACATCGTCAGCCGGCTCGCGCTGGGCACCTACGACGGCCGGCCGCTTTCGGACGGGGAGTTCTGCAACTACTTCCTGATGCTGGTGGTGGCCGGCAACGAGACCACGCGCCACTCCATCTCGCACGGCATCAAGGCCTTCTGCGACTTCCCGGACCAGTGGGCGCGTTTCCGCGCGGGCGGGGTCGATGGGCGCGTGGCGGCCGACGAGATCTTCCGCTGGGCCAGCCCGGTGCACTTCGTGCGCCGCATCGCCACCACCGACACCGAGCTGGGCGGCGCGCAGATCACGCGCGGCGACAAGGTGGCCATGTACTACGCCTCGGGCAACCGGGACGAGGCGCACTTCGACGCGCCGCAGCAGTTCCGCGTCGACCGCACGCCCAACCACCACATGGCCTTCGGCCGTGGCGGCCCGCACTTCTGCCTGGGCACGCACGTGGCCAAGCTGCAGGTGAGCGTGCTGCTGGAAGAGATGGCCAAGCGCGTGGCGTCCATGGCACTCACCGGTCCGGCCGACCGCCTGCGCAGCAACCACGTGCACGGAATCAAGCGGCTGCCGGTTGCCTTCACCCCCGCCTGAGGTGGCCATGCAATCACCCCATGCCGTCATCCTGGGCGCCGGGCACGCCGCAGCGCAGCTGGTGACCAGCCTGCGCCAGCAGGGCTGGCAGGGCGCCATCACCCTGGTGGGCGAGGAGCCGGTGCTGCCCTACCAGCGCCCGCCGCTGTCCAAGGCCTACCTGGCCAGCCAGATGAGCGCTGAGCAGATGCTGATCAAGAACGCCGCGGCCTATGAGAAGGCGGGCGTGAACCTGCGCCTGGGCGTGCGGGCCGAGCGCATCGACCGCGCGCAGCAGCGCGTGCACCTCGATTCCGGCGAGGTGCTGGACTACAGCGCCCTGGCCCTGACGCTGGGGGCGCGTGTGCGCGAGCTGACGGTGCCCGGTGCCGATTTGCCGGGCGTCTTCTACCTGCGCACCCTGGCCGATGTGGACCGCATCAAGGCCCACGCCAGCGTGGGCACTGGCCAGCGCGCGGTGATCGTGGGCGGGGGCTACATCGGCCTCGAAACCGCCGCCGGCCTGCGCCAGCTCGGCCTGTCGGTCACCTTGCTCGAAGCCATGCCACGGCTGCTGGAGCGCGTCACCAGCGCCGAGGTGGCGGCCTTCTACCAGCGCGTGCACACCGAAGAGGGTGTGGACATCCGCTGCGGCAAGAGCGTGCAGCGCATCCTGGGCGCGTCCGCGGTCACGGCGGTGCAGTGCGCCGACGGCGACACCTTCCCGGCCGACCTGGTCATCGTCGGCATCGGCGTGCTGCCCAACGTGGCGCTGGCCGCGGCCGCGGGACTGGACGTCGGCAACGGCATCCGGGTCAACGCCTTCGCGCAGACCAGCGATCCGCTCATCGTCGCGGCCGGCGACTGCACGGAGTTTTTCAGCGAGGCTCATGGCCGTGCGCTGCGGCTGGAGTCGGTGCCGCACGCCATGGCGCAGGCCAGCTGTGCGGCGGCCACGCTGTGCGGCAAGCCGGTGGCCTACCAGGCGCAGCCCTGGTTCTGGTCCGACCAGTACGACCTCAAGCTGCAGATGGTGGGCCTGTCGCAGGGCCACGACCAGGCCGTGATCCGCGGCGACAGCCACCAGGGCCGCAGCTTCTCGGTGTTCTACCTGGCGGGCGGCCGCCTGCTGGCGGTGGACTGCGTCAACCGCCCCAGGGACTTCCTGCTCGGCCGGAAGCTGGTCGCGGCCGCCGCCGAGATGCCCGCCGACGCGCTGGCCGATGAATCGTCGGACCTGAGCCGCTGGCTCCCCACACCAACCCCCACCACACCATGATCACCATCACCTTCATCGACCACCAGCGGCAGGCCACCACCGTGCAGGCTGCACCCGGCACCTCGCTCATGCAGGCCGCCGTGGACAACAGCATCGCCGGCATCGTCGGTGAGTGCGGGGGCTTCTGCTCCTGTGCCACCTGCGTCTGCCAGGTGGACCCGGCCTGGGCCGGCCGGCTGTCGGCGCCCGAGGCCATGGAAAGCGCCATGCTGGAATCGGCCGCGGCCGATTCCCCGAACAGCCGTTTGTGCTGTCAAATCGCTTTGAGTTCGGATCTGGACGGCCTGACGGTGCACCTGCCCGAGAGCCAGTTCTGAGGCAGCGTCCGTCACCACCGGGCCCTGCCGGTCCGGTGGTGTGGTGAACACGGAGCACGCGGGGCGATGGCCAACTCGGATGTCTCGGACGATTTCAAGCGGGCCCTGTTCGCCCTGGTTCACCGGCTGATGCCGGTGGACGGCATCCGCTTCTTCATCTACGTGCCCTGGGCGCAGCTGCAGCAGGACAGCGCCTCGCACCACGAGCTGGACACCATGCTGCGCCAGTACTCGGAAACCTGGTGGGCGCAGGACCCGATGCACCCCTCGCGCTACGAGGACCAGGCCACGGCGGTGGTGTCCAACTCGATGCTGATGTCCGACGACGAGTGGCGCCAGAGCGGCATCTACACCGGCTTCTACCAGCCCAACGGCTACTTCCACAACTGCGATGTGTTCTTCCGGCAGCAGGGCCGCATCGTGGCCGTGCTGTCGCTGGTGCGGCGCGACGCGGCCCAGCCGTTCACCGAGGCCGAGGTGGCCGGCCTGAACCAGATCCAGCCCTTCGTGGAGTACAGCCTGGGCGCCATCCACGTGGCCAGCCGCGTCATCAGCCGCACCAGCCTCTCGGTTCAGTTCCACCTGACCGCGCGCGAGCTGGACGTGGTGGAGATTGCGGTCACCGGCATCAGCAACAAGGCGCTGTGCCGGCACCTGGGTATCTCGCTGCCCACCCTGCGCAGCCATGTGCAGAACATCTACGCCAAGGTGGGGGTGCGCTCCAGCTCTGAGCTGATTGCCAAGCTGGCGCCGATCCAGTTCAGCTGAGACCGGGCCCGGGCCCCTCAGACGATGGACAGCACCTCGCCGACCGGGCGGCGCGGCTTGCGCGGCCAATTGCCCGGCGCGGGCCGGCCGATGGCCACCAGCATCACCGGCAGCTCGGTCGGCGCGAGGCCGAATGCGGCGCTGACGGCCGCGGCATCGAAACCGCCCATCGGGGCGCTGGCCAGGCCCAGGGCCTGGGCCGCCGTCATCAGGTTCATGGCCGCCAGCGAGCCCGAGCGGATGGCCTCGTCGCGCTGCTTCGCCGGCCGGTCGTGCATGCCGCGGTGGGTGTCGTTCGCCCAGGCTTCCAGGTCCTCCGGCCCCATGTGGCCGGCGTCGACCAGGGGCTGCAGGTTGGCGCGGATGCGCTGGTAGCCGTCGAGGGTGCCGATGACGATCACCGTCACCGCCGCGTCCTTCACCTGGTGCTGGCCGTAGGCCGGGTCGCACAGCTTCTGCCGGCCTTCGCGCGAGCGGACCGCGATGAAGCGCCAGTTCTGCAGGTGGTAGGCGCTGGGCGCCTCGCAGGCGTGGCCGATGAGGTCGGCGACCAGGTCGTCGTCGATCTCGAACGCAGGGTTGAAGTGGCTGGTCGAGACGCGCGCGCGGATCAGTTCCAGCGCCTGGGGGCAGGTGTTGAGTTGCAGGGACATGGGTTTCTCAGAGCATGCGTTGGAGGACATCGTTGTCGGGGTTCTTGTCGAAGTAGCGGTGTTTGATCACGCCGGCCAGGTGCAGCACGACCACCGCCAGCAGGGTGTAGGCCAGGATGCCGTGCAGCCAGTCGGCGGCTTCGTAGGCGGTCTCGTTCTTCGGGAACAGCTCGGGCACGTGGATGCCGAAGAATGTGACACCGTCGCTGTACTCGAAGGTGCTCGACAGCGTGTAGCCGGTGATGGGCAGCATCACGATGAGGAAATAGATGGCCCAGTGCGCGAAGTGCGCCAGCTTGCGGTCGAAGGCGGGCAGGCCCGCAGGCAGCTCGGGTGGCACGTAGCGCAGCCGGTTGCTCAGACGGATGAAGATCAGCAGGAAGGCCAGCAGCCCGAAGGACTTGTGCCACCAGTAGAGCTGGCCCACCAGCGGCTCGCGGGTCTCGTCGTAGGGCGTCATGAACCAGCCGCCAAAGATCTGGCCGAGGATGAGGAGGGCCATCAGCCAGTGCAGCGCGCGCATGCTGGCTGGGTACTTGTCTTGGTGCTTCATGTCGGGTTCTCCAGTGGACGTGGGTGTGAAAGGGGAGAGGGGGTGGGTCAGGGCAGCAGCACGGTGATGACCTTCTCTTCGGTGTAGGCCAGCGAACCGGGCAGGCCGCCCTCGCGGCCGATGCCGCTGGTCTTGAGGCCGCCCCAGGGCAGGTTGGCGTCCAGCGGGCTCCAGCAGTTCACGCCGACGGCACCCACGCGCATGGCGCCGGCCACCTTGTGGGCGCGCTCCAGGCTGCCGGTCCACACCGTGGCCGCCAGGCCGTAGGCCGAGTCGTTGGCTAGGGCAATGGCTTCGTCGTCGGTCTCGAACTCGATGACCGTGCCCACCGGGCCGAAGATCTCCTCGCGCGCGATGCTCATGCGGTTGTTCGCGCCGCCGAAGATGGTGGGCCGCACGAACCAGCCCTTGGCGGTGTTCGACACACCGCCCGCCAGCAGCTCGGCGCCTTCTTCCAGGCCCTGGCAGATGTAGCGGTTCACCCGCTCGTACTGGGCCTTCTTGGCCACCGGCCCCATCTGCACGCCCTCCTGCGAAGGGTCGCCCACGGTGACCGCCTTCGCGGCCTGCGCCAGCGCGGCCGAGAACTTCGCGGCAATGCCCTTCTGCACCAGAATGCGCGAGCCCGCCGCGCAGACCTGGCCCTGGTTGATGAACAGGCCCATGGCGCAACCGCGCACCGCGTCGTCGAAGCGGGCGTCGTCGAACACGATCTGCGGGCTCTTGCCGCCCAGCTCCAGCGTCACCCGCTTGAACAGCGGCGCCGCGATGCGCTGGATGGCCGCGCCCGCCTCGGGGCTGCCGGTGAAGCTGATCTTGGCCACCAGCGGGTGCTCGCACAGCGCGCGACCCACCACCTCACCCAGGCCCATCACCACGTTGACCACACCGTCGGGGAAGCCCGCTTCCTGGCACAGCGCGGCCAGGTGCAGGGCCGACTGCGGCGTCTCTTCCGACGGCTTGATGACCACGGTGCAGCCGGCCGCGAGCAGGGCCGCCAGCTTCCAGGTGGTGATCATCAGCGGCGCGTTCCAGGGCACGATGGCCGCGACCACGCCCACCGGTTCGCGCACCGTGTAGGACAGCGTGCGCACCCCCATGTAGCCGCCGGTGGGGATGGTGCGGCCCTCCAGCTGGTTGGCCCAGCCCGCGGCCGCGCGCAGGTGGGACACGGCGTTGGGCACGTCCATCATGCGCGGTTCCATGCGCGAGCGGCCGATGGCCCGTGCGTCCATGTCGGCCAGGATCTCCAGGTCGCGCTCGACCAGGCTGGCCAGCTGGTTCAGCAGCGCCGCGCGGTGGCTGCCGTTGAGCTTGCTCCAGGCGCCGCCGACCAGCTGGGCGTGGGCGGCCGAGACGGCGCGGTCCACGTCCTGCGCAGTGCCGCTGGCGGCGGTGGCGTACACCTGCTCGTCCACGGGGTTGATCAGGTCCAGGCGCGCGTCGTCCGACGATTCGGTGTGGGCGCCTTCGATGAAGTGCTTGAGGTGCTGGGTCATGTTGAACACTCGGGTGGGTGGCTGAAGTCGGGGCGAGTGTCGGGTTGGCGCCCGGCGCCTCAGTAGCCCAAATCAGCACCTTGTCACGCCCGGCACCCGCTTCTGCGGGTTAGCACGGGTACCGGCGCGCCGGGGGCCAGAGGCACACTTCTTGCGGCACCAGGGATCACGACGTCACGGGCCACCAGATGCCCGCATTCGGACCACGTTGACCAGAGGTCTCATGAACACCAGAACAGATCGCTTCAACGACGTGCACCTGCACGCCACATCGGTGCATGGCTGGGGCCAGACCTACAGCCAGATCTCGGCCGGCGCCGCGCAGTGCGCCCTGTCCCAGTTCTCCACCACGCGCATCCACGCGTTCCGCGAACTCATCAACCAGCGCGTGGTGCAGCACGGCGAGGCGCCGCGCGGCCAGATCTGCTTCGCGGTGCCGCTGGCCGTGCCCGGCGCAGCGCGGGTGCAGGGCCGGGCGGCGGACGACAAGTGCATCTTCGTGCTGCAGGGCGGCGACGAGTTCATGTTCCACATGCCGATGCACATGGACATGCTGTCCATCACCTTCGAGCGCGAGGCCTTCGAGCGGATGATGGCGGGCGCCCCCTGGCCCACCGGCATCGACGCGCTGCTGAAGCAGCCGGTGGTGCAGGTGCCTGGCCACCGCCTGGCGGAGAGCCGCAAGCGCCTGCTGGCCCTGTTCAACGCGGTGATCGCCGTCTCCGGGCAGGTGTCCACGCCCGAGGAGGAGCAGCAGGTCGAGCAGGCGATGCTGGGTGAGCTGATGCGCCTGATCTCCGATCCCGCGTGCGACCGGTCCCAGCGCCACGGCAGCTCCTCGCGCAGCTTCATCGTGGAGAAGTGCCACCGCATGACCCTGTCGGACGCCGCCAACGCGCCCAGCGTGGTGGACCTGTGCAAACGGCTGCGGGTCAGCCGCCGCACGGTGCAGAACAGCTTCCAGAGCGTGACCGAGACCAACCCGGTGAACTACATCCGCAGCGTGCGCCTGAACGGTGTGCGGCGCGAACTCATGTCCACCACGCCCCAGCAGCTGTCGATCGGTGACGCCGCCGCGAAGTGGGGCTTCTTCCACCTGAGCCACTTCGCGTCGGAGTACCAGGAGCTGTTCCTGGAGCTGCCGTCGCAGACCCCGCGCGCGGTCAGCGCGCCGCCCGCACGGGCCGCCGCCGCGGCCTGAGACCCGCCGGCGCAGCGCGCCGGCCCCTGTGTCTCTTCACCCACCGGCGGGCTGCCAAAGCTTGCCGATTCGGGCTAACCCCGCTCGCGGGGGCACCAACAGAATCCGTCCCACCAGAGCCACGCGGCTCTGTGTCCTTCGATGCGATCACCCTTGCCGGTGATGCATCGCCGACCACAGTTTCTCCAAGGTGTCCCCGTGAACGAACTTGACTTTGAATCCCTGAGCTTTGCCGATGCGCCCAAGATGGTCTCGGCCACCTTCCCCGGTCCCAAGGCGCAAGAAGCGCTGGCGCTGTCCGCGCGCACCGAGTCGATGGCGCGCGGTGGTGGCCGCATGCCGGTGGTGATGGACCGCGCCATGGGCGTCACCTTCCAGGACCCGGACGGCAACACCTTCATCGACCTCTCGGCCGGCGTGGGCGTGAGCAGCGTGGGCCGCTGCCACCCGAAGGTGCTGGAGGCGATCCGCCAGCAGTCGGAAGTGCTGATGCACGCGATGGAGGTCAACAGCTCCAAGCGCACCGAGCTGGCGGCCAAGATCTCCGAGATCATGCCCGAGGGCCTGCGCGGCGACTGCATCACCTTCTTCACGCAGAGCGGCAGCGACGCGCTGGAAGCGGCGGTGAAGTTCGCCAAGCGCGTCACCGGTCGGCACCAGATCATTGCCTTCCACGGCGGCTACCACGGGGTGTGGAACGCCTCGAACGCGCTGACCACCGGCACCGCCTACCGCAAGGGCTACGGACCGTTCATGGGCGGCGTGATCCATGCGCCGTACCCCTACGCCTACCGCTTCCCGTTCGACACCACCCACAAGAGCGCCGAGCAGATCGCCGGTGAATACGTGGACTACCTGCTCAACACGCCCTACACCGCGGCCGACGACGTGGCCGCCGTGATCGTGGAGCCGGTGCAGGGCGAGGGCGGTTATGTGCCGCCGTCGCCCGAGTTCCTGCAGCTGCTGCGCAAGGCCTGCGACAAGAGCGGCGCACTGCTGATCGTGGACGAGGTGCAGTGTGGCGCGGGCCGCACCGGCAAGATGTGGGCGGTCGAGCACTCGGGCGTGAAGCCCGACATGCTGACCTTCGGCAAGGGCATGGGCGGCGACGTGCCGATGGCCGGTCTGGTGATGCGCTCCGACCTGGCCGCGAAGATCCCCGACGGCTCGGCGCCCAACACCTTCGCGGCCAACTCGCTGTCGGCCGCGGTGTCCCTGACCAACATCAGCCTGCTGCAGGACCCGAAGCTGGACCTGATCAACCGCGCCCACCAGCTGGGCCAGGAGGCGCAGGCGTACATCCGCGGCTTCAACAACCCCTACATCGGCGAGGTGCGCGGCCGCGGGCTGATGATCGGCATCGAACTGGTGGAGGACCAGGCCACCAAGGCGCCGCTGACGGGCGAGAAGCTGGGCAAGCTCATGGGCCATGTGCTGAGCCACGGCGTGCTGATGGTGCCCTGCGGCCGCTACACCAACGTGATGCGCGTCATGCCCTCGCTGACCATCCCGCGCAAGCTGCTGTTCAAGGCGCTGGACGTGTTCGGAGATGGGCTGCGCAGCCTCTGATTCACTCGCGGATCCACTGGGTGTGGGCGATGCGCCATTTGCCCGCCTCCAGCTTCATCGGCAGCGCGCTGCGGTTGAGCTGGTGGCGGCCGTCGGCGCCGACCCGGAAGGGCTGTTCCATCATGCCGCTGCGCCAGGGCGCCATGGTCTGCAGGGCCTGCGCCACGCTGGCCCGGGTGATGGGGCCGCGCAGGCCCTGCAGCGTGTGTACCAGGGCCTGCGCCGCAAGATAGCCGCCCTGCGAGAGCGAGCTGGGTTCGATCTGCCGGGCGATCAGCAGGCGGCGCCAGCCCATGATCTGCATCGAGCCGCTGGACCAGGGGTCGAACTCGGCCATCGCGTAGAGGCCGTCGCCCGCACCCGCCAGCGCCTGCGCGGCCTGCGTGGTGTAGACCGGGGTGAGCATCACGATGGGCACCCGGGGCATGGCCGGCCGGCTGGCCAGCACCCATTCGATGGCGGGGCCGCCGGGGCCGGTGTAGACCACCGCCTGGCACTGGCGCGCCGCCACCCGCTGCACCAGCGGCGCCAGCGGCTCGCCCAGCTGGTACATGTCCAGCGCCGGGGCGGGCGCCCTGGTGCGCTGCGTCCAGTCCCGCACTGATTTTTCGAACGCCTCGGTCATGCCCGGCAGCGCGGGCGAGACCACGCACAGGCGCTCGTGGCGCAGCACCTGGTGCGCGAAGCTCAGGGCCGTGGCGGTGGCCACGTAGGGGCCGGCGTTCAGCGGCGCGATGTGGGTCGAAGAAAAACACGCGGGGTCGCCACCGGCGCCGGGCAGGTTGAACAGGCCGGCCTGGGCGTAGCGCGCCTGGTTCACGCCGCACTCCAGCGCACTGGAACCGCCCACCAGGGCGACGGTGCGCGGGTCCTCGATCAGCTCGGTGGCCGCGCGCTGCGCCTGCGGCGGCGACATCCGGTCGTCGATCACCCGGTACTCGATGCGCCGGCCCTGGACGCCCCCGGCGGCGTTGACCGAATCGAAGACCATGCGCGCCGCCTGCACGCTGGCGTCCGAGGCGCCCGGCCCGGTGAGGCTGCTGACCGCGCCCACCACGATGGGTTGCGGTGGCTTGTCCTGAGCGCAGACGCTGGTGGCCGAGGCCGCGAGGGCGGCGGCCAGGGGCAGGAGGCGGGCGGCGGGTGTCATGGCATGGCCTTTCGCAGGGAGGTCCAGGGGCGCAGGCCCAGCAGGCCGCGCGGGGCCCACAGGCTGACCAGCACGGCGACCGCGCCCATGGCGATCAGGTACCAGCCGCCGGAGATGCCCAGCGAGGTGGCCAGCAGCTCGCGCAGCGCAAACCAGATCAGCACGCCGATGACCGGGCCGCCGATGGTGCCGATGCCGCCGATCAGGGTGGCGAACAGCATCATCACCACCCAGTTGACGTCGAAGGCGGCGCTGGGCGCGAGGAACATGCCACCCATGAAGTACACGGCACCGGCCAGCGCGCTCATGCCGCCGGAGATGACAAAGGCCACCAGGCGCACGCGCTGCACGTCGATGCCCACGCTGCGTGCGGCCACCTCGTTGTCGCGCACGGCCGTCATGGCCAGGCCCAGGCGCGAGCGCATCAGCAGCTGCAGCCCGGCCACCGACGCAATGCCCAGCGCGCAGGACAGCCAGAAGCTCATCTGCCCGAACAGCTCGATGTCCTCCAGCGCCGACATGTCCAGCGTCAGGCCCGCGTTGCCGCCCAGGGCCTGGGTCTTGGTCACCAGCAGCAGCACCACCTCGGCCATGACCCAGATACCGATGGCGAAGTAGGCCTCGCGCAGCCGGAACAGGGCGGGCGCGATCAGCACCGCGCACAGCGCGCCGGCCAGGGCGGTGAGCGGCAGCAGCCAGTAGGGCGAGACGCCGGTGCGCTGCGCGAGGTCGAACAGGGCGTAGGCGCCGACGCCGATGAACAGCTGGTGGCCCAGCGACATCAGGCCGCCGTACCCGGCCAGCAGGTTCCACATCTGGGCCAGGCAGATGGCCAGCAGCACCTCGCTGGCCAGGCGCATCAGGCCGGCGTCCAGCCACTGCGGCGCCAGCGCGGCGGCGATGGCGCAGGGCAGGGTCCAGGCCAGGGGAAGCAGGGCGCGGGCTTTCATGCGCGGCCTCCGGCCAGGCCCTTGGGGCGGACCATCAGCGTGAAGAGGAACAGCAGGTGCGCGTACAGCGAGCCGGCGTTGGAGTCCAGGCGCTGGCCGAACAGCTGGGCCACGCCCAGCACCAGACCCCCGGCAACCGCGCCCCAGAACGAACCCAGGCCGCCGATGATCACCACCTCGAAGGCCACCAGCATGCGCTCGACACCGGAGAACGGTGTGAACAGCGTGCGCTGCGCCAGCAGGTAGCCCGCGCCCATGGCGAAGGCCGCGGCCAGGCCCATGACCTGGCAGAACACGCGTTCGGGTTTGACGCCCATCAGCCGCACCACGTCCGGGAAGTCGGCCGTGGCGCGCACCGTGCGGCCGAACTCGGTGTGCCGCAGCACCCACTGCAGGCTGGCGAACAGGGCCAGTGCCAGCAGCAGCATCAGCACCGGGTACACGCCCACCGAAAGGCCCAGCAGGTCCATGCTGGCGCTGCCCAGCGCGCCGGCGTCCACAGCGCGCGAGTCGGCGCCGAAGAGCTCGACCATGCCGTTGCGCAGCAGCACCGACAGGCCGAAGGTCAGCATCAGCGGCGTGAGCACATTGCCCGTGCGCACCGCGCGGTTGAGCAGCGTGGCCTGCAGCAGCCAGCCAAAGGCGTAGCCGATCAGCACCACCGGGATGAGCATGGCCCACACCGGCACGCTGCTGAACCAGCCCACCAGGAAGAAGCCGGCGTAGGCGCCGAGCACGATGAACTCGCCGTGCGCCAGGTTCACCACCCGCATCACGCCGAACACCAGCGCCAGGCCCAGGCCGAACAGCGCGTAGAGGCCGCCGAGCAGCAGGCCGTTGATCAAGGTCGATAGCCAGTCCATGTCATTCCCCGAAATAGGCCGCCGTCACCTGCGGCAGCGTGATGCCCTGGCTCGCGCCCTGCAGCGTGACCTGGCCCTTGAGCAGACAGGTCAGCCGGTCGGAGACCGAGCGGGCGCGCGCCACGTCCTGCTCCACCAGCACGATGGCCAGGTCGGCGCCGCGGATGCGGTCGAAGGTGCGGTAGATCTCCTCCACCACCAGCGGCGCCAGGCCCAGCGAGAGCTCGTCGCAGACCAGCAGGCGCGGGTTGCCCAGCAGCGCGCGGCCGATGGCCACCATCTGCTGCTGCCCGCCCGAGAGCTGCATCGCGTTGCGCTGGCGCAGTTCCTTGAGCACCGGGAACACCCCGTACACCGCGTCCAGCGTCCAGGGCCCACGCCGGCGGGTGAGCGTGCCCATCTGCAGGTTCTCCTCCACCGTCAGCGACGGGAACAGCATGCGGCCCTCGGGCACCATGGCCACGCCGCGGCGCGCCAAGGCTTCGGCGGGCAGGCCGGTCACATCGTCGCCGTCGAAACGGATGCGGCCCGCGCGCGGCGCCAGCAGACCGGTGACCGCGCGCAGCAGCGTGGTCTTGCCGGCGCCATTGGCACCGATGAGCGCCAGCACCTCGCCGGCCGAGAGCGACAGGCTCACGCCGGAGACCGCCTGGAAGTCGCCGTAGAACACGTCGACGCTGTCGACTTCAAGCAGCGGCATTGGCAGGCACCCCCATGTAGATCTCGCGCACGATGGCGCTGTCCATGACCTCGGCGGGCGTGTCCTCCAGCAGCTTGCGGCCGAAGTGCAGCACCATGATGCGGTCGGCCACGGCGCGCAGCGCGTGCGCGATGTGCTCGATCCAGATCACCGCGTAGCGCTGCTTGAGCTGCTGCACCAGGTCCACCATCTGGTGCACCTCGCGCTCGGTCAGGCCGCCGGCCACCTCGTCCAGCAGCAGCAGGCGCGGCTGCGCGGCCACGGCCTTGGCCATCTCCAGGCGCTTGCGGTCCAGCAGGGGCAGGGCGCCGGCCAGCTTGTCGGCGGCGCGGGACAGCCCGCAGCGCTCCAGCGCGTCCTGCGCGGCGCTGGCCGCGGCCTCGCCGCGCAGATCGGCCGCAAAGGTGGCGGCCGCCAGCGCGTTCTGGAACACGCTGAGGTGGCCGAAGGGCTGCGGCACCTGGAAGGCGCGCGCCACGCCCAGGCGCGCGCGCCGGTGGGCGGGCAGGCCCGAGAGCGGCTTGCCTTCCAGCGCGATGTGCCCCGCGTCGGCGGCCACAGTGCCGGTGAGCAGGTGGAACAGCGAACTCTTGCCGGCCCCGTTGGGACCGATCACGCCCAGGCACTGGCCGACCGGCAGATCGATGTCGATGCGGTCGGCCACCACCACCTGGCCGTAGGCCTTGCACAGGCCCCTGACTTCCAGACTCATGGGGCGCCTTACTTGATTTGCGAGAGCAGTTCGAGCTTGCCGCCCAGCGGGATGGCGGGCGCCAGCGCGTTGTTCACCACCACGAGTTCGTAGGGGTGCTTCGACCCCGCGGCCGTGCGCTTCCATTGGCCACCGGCCAGCGCCGTCCGGGCCACGCTCTTGATCGGGCTGTTCTTGAAGTCGACCTTGCCGACCACCGTGTCCAGCGTCATGTTCTGGATGGCGTCGCGCACCGCCTTGCGGTCGAACGGGTCGCCCGCGGTCTTGAGCGCGTGCAGGCCCACCTCCCACATGGCGTGCACATAGCCCAGCGGCTGGGTCCACTGGTTGCCGGTGGACTTCTCCCACTCGGCCGCGAGCTCGGCGGCGCTCTGGTTGGTGAGCGAGGACCGGTAGGGAAACGCGGGCGTCCACCAGACCTCGGTGGACATGCCGTTGCCCGCCGCGCCCAGGGCCTTGAGTGCGCTGGGGAACAGGAAGGCCGCCGCCACGGTGCAGACCTCGGGCTTGTAGCCCTGCTGCTGCGCCTGCTTCCAGAAGGTGGCGAAGTGGCTCTCGTACATGAAGCCCGAGACGATGTCGGCGTTGGCCTTCTTGAAGCTGGCGATGGGGTTGCTGAAGTCGTCCGTGGCGACCTTGAAGAAGCCGCCGGTGGACTCGGCGTAGCCGGCCTTCCTCAGCGCGGGCGGCATGCCGGCCAGCGGGTCGGCGAAGGCCGCGCCGGGTGGGTTGTCGATGTACAGCGTGCCGACCGACTTGCCGGTCTTGACGCTGTCCCAGAGCGAGGTGAAGGTTTTCACCACGTCGTCCGCACCCCAGAAGAAGTGGAACGAGAACGGGAAGCCCTTGCTGATCTTGCCGTTGCGGGCGAACAGGAAGGCCTGCCACGGCGACATGGTGCTGATCATCGGCACGCCGTGCACGTCGCACAGCTGGCCCGCGGGCGTGGAGGCGTCGCCGTCTTCCACCAGCATCAGGTCGACCTTCTCGCGCAGCACCAGCTCGCTGGCCACCTGCACCGAGCGGTTGGGGTCGGACTGGTTGTCGCGCAGCAGGATCTCGACCGGCACGCGCTGGCCGCCCACCTCCAGGCCGTTCTTGAGCAGCTCGCGCATCTTGGCCAGGTGCCACTGGTCGGCCACGCCGAAGGGCGCGCGCGGCCCGGACAGGGCGGTGATGTAACCGACGCGCAGCGCCTTCTGCTGCGCGATGGCGAAGCCGGGCAGGGCGCTGGCGGCGGTGAGGGCGACAGAGGTCTTGAGGAACTCGCGGCGTGGGGCGGGGTGGTGGTTCATGGGGCTTGCTCCGGGGAAGAAAGAAAACGGAAACGGGGAACGGTCAGGCCGGTGCGGCCACGGCGCGGGCGCCGGTGAACTTGTGCAGCGTGCGTTCGATCACCTGCGGCTCCATGCCCTGGGTGATGAACACCAGCCGCGAGCGGCGGTCGGCGTCGGGCCAGGCGGGCAGGGGCACCGGGGGGTGCACCAGGTGTTGCGCGGCGTGCACCACCAGCGGCTGTTCGGGGCGCTCGGCGATGTGGACCAGGCCCTTGAAGCGCAGCAGGCGCTCGCCGCGCAGGGCGGTGAGCAGGGTCAGCCAGTGGCGGAAGGCCTCGTCCTCGAACGGCTCGTCCACCGTCAGGCACAGGGTCTGGATGTCGCTGGCGTGCGCGTGCTGCGCGCGCTGGAACAGCGAGCCGGTGAGCGGGCCGGTGGCCCTGAACAGCCAGCCGGCCGTCTTCGGCGCGGGGGTGTTCGCCGGTGCGGGGGCGTGGAAGGGGTTGTCGAGGTTTTCCAGGTAGAGCAGGTGCTCGGAGCGCAGCGCTCCATGGTCCACCCGGTGCTGCGGCGCGCTGGGGTTCAGACGCGCCAGTCGCCCCTCCAGCGATTCGCGCGCTGCGGGCTGCACCAGGTCGCACTTGCTCAGCAGCAGCGCATCGGCCACGGCCACCTGGCGGCGGGCCTCCTCGTGCTGGTCGAGCGTGGCGAAGCCGTTGAAGGCGTCGACCACGGTCACCACGCCCGCCAGCCGGAAGTCGCGCACCAGCGAGGCATGCGTGGTCAGGGTGTGCATCACCGGCAGCGGGTCGGCCAGCCCCGTGGTCTCCACCACCACGCGGTCGAAGTGCAGCTCCTGGCGCCGCCGGCGCGCCAGCAGGTCCGCCAGGGTCTGCGTCAGGTCTTCGCGCACCGAACAGCACAGGCAGCCGCTCTGCAGCAGCCGCACATGGGGCGCGACGTGCTGCACCAGCAGGTGGTCCAGCCCGGTCTCGCCCAGCTCGTTGATGACCACGGCGGTGCGCCGCCATTCGGGGCGCTGCATCAGCTGCTGCAGCAGCGTGGTCTTGCCGCTGCCCAGAAAGCCGGTGAGCACCGTCACCGGGACGCGCGGGTCGGTGGTCATGTGTCGGCCCCGTGCACGCAACGTCCTTCGAACCAGGTCTGCAGCACCCGGGTCTGGCCCAGCTCGGCGGGGTCGATGTCGAAGACCCGACGGTCCAGCACCGCGAGGTCCGCGGACTTGCCGGCTGTGAGCGAGCCGGCCCGATCTGCCAGACCGGTGGCCTGGGCGGCGTTGAGGGTGTAGGCGCGCAGCGCGTCCTGCACGCCGATGGCCTGTTCGGGCGCGAGCGCGCCGTCCAGCCGGCCCGAGGGGTCGCGCCGCGTGACCATGCCCTGCATGGCCGGCCAGGGGTTGGGGTCGGGCACCACGGGCCAGTCCGAACCGCCGGCCACCAGGGCCCCGGCCTCCACCAGCGAGCGGATGGGGGCCATGCGGTCGACGATGTGCTTGGCCACGGTGCCGCGGATGGCGTCGATGATCACGCTCGGGAACCACAGCGGCGGCGAGAGGTCGGCCACCACGTCCAGCGCAGCAAAACGCGGGATCTCGGCCGGGTCGATAAACGTGGCGTGTGCGATGTGGTGCTGCAGCCCCGGGCCGTTGAAACTGCGCAGCACGTCGATGGCGTCCAGCGCCGCGCGTGTGGAGGCGTCGCCGGTGCAGTGGATCTTGACCCGGATGTTCTTCTGCTCGCAGTCGGACAGCACCCGAGCCAGCTGCGGCACGGTGAGCGTGGTGCCGCCGCGGAAGCAGCAGCCGTGCACCGCGTCGGGCAGGTAGGGCTCCAGCATGGCGGCGGTGCGCGACGTGGGCACGCCGTCCAGGAAGATCTTGCCGGCGTCGGGCAGGAAGTGGCGGGTGCGGAAGTCGTCGCGCAGCGCCTGCAGTTCGTCCGGCATTTCGCCGGGCGCCAGCGGGGCCTCGGTCATGGGCAGCGAACCCATCACCCAGGCGCTCAGCCGGCCTTCGTCGTCCAGGGTCTTGAGGGCGCGCATCACGGCGCGCGTCGTCAGCGCCTCCTGCATGCCGGTGACGCCGACCGCGTTCAGCCGCTTCACGGCGTGCGCCGCGGCCTCCACGTCCAGGCGGGGGGACGCGTCCAGCGCGCGCGCCACTGCCATTTCCACCAGGCTGCAGGCGGCCTCCAGCAGCAGGCCGGTGGCCTCGCCGGTGGTGGCGTCGCGCACGATGGTGCCGTTGACCGGGTCGGGCGTGTCGTCCGTGATGCCCGCGGCGGCCAGGGCTGCGGTGCTCACGAAGCGGTTGTGGTGCGAGTCGTCGCGCAGCATCACCGGGCGGCCGCCCGCGGCCTCGTCCAGCCGCCGCCGGGCGTCGGCATCGATCTCGCCGATCAGCGCCGAGCCCCAGATGCCGCCCACGATCCATTCGCCGGGCGCCTTGCCGGCGGCGGCGGCGCGCACCGCGTCCAGCACCTGGTCCAGGCTGAAGACGGGGGGCACGAACACCTCGTACAGCTCGGCGCGGCCGGCCCACACGAAGTGGTTGTGCACGTCGACCAGGCCCGGGGTCACCATCTCGCCGGGCAGGTGCACCAGTGGCGCGGTGGGCAGCACCTCGCGCGCTTCTTTCAGCGAGCCCACCGCGAGGATGCGGCCGTCACGGACCGCGATGGCCTGGGCCCACGGCCGCTGCGGGTCCATGGTGCAGATCAGGGGGTGGTGCAGGATGGTTTCTGGCATGGCGATTGCTGTGTAGTTCGGGTGAATGAAAAGTGGCGCATGGGCAGGGAATCCACCCTTGCGGTGCGCCGGTTGCTCGCTAATCTCTGCCCACCATGTCGAACGCCCCCGCCGCCTTCCTGAGAAAACCGGACGAACTGATGCTGGACCTGTACGCGGGTGCCGCGCAGCCGGCGCGCTGGGTGCAGTCGATGGACCGCCTGTGCAGCCTCACGGGCGCCCAGTCGGCCGTGGTGCAGGCCTTCCGCTTCGAGGGTGGGCAGGCGCAGGTGCTGTGGTCCGCGCAGGACTCGCGCACCCGGGCGGTCACCTCGGTGCAGTCGCCCGAACTCAACACGGGCGAGAACCCGCGGCTGGAGCAGCGGCGTGTGCTGCGCGGGCTGGACCGGGTGGCCAGCGACGAGCTGCTGTTCGATCCCGACGACGAGGCCGGCCCCCGGCTGCGGCAGCGGCTGGCCATGCTGGGCCTGGGCCGTTTCATCGGCACCCTGCAGGACGTGGGCCGCGGTGTGTACCTGGGCCTGGCCCTGCACCGCCCGGTGCACGACACCAGCGACTTTTCGGTCGAGCACGTCAACCGGCTGGCCGACCTGGCGCCGCACATCGGGCAGGCCTTCCTGCTGACCGACCAGATGCAGGCGACCATGGAGCGCGACGAGCGCCTGCGGGGCCTGATGGACAGCCTGTGCTTCGGCATCGTGCTGTGCGGCGAGGACGGCCGCGTGCAGTTGCTGAACCGGCAGGCCACGGCCCTGCTGGCGCCCGGCGCGGCGCTGTGTCTGCAGGGCGAGCACCTGTACGGCCGCTCGGCCCAGGACACCCAGGCGCTGCTCGCCGCGCTGTCGGCGGCCCGGCGTGCGGGGCCGCAGCGGGTGGGCTACCTGCGGCTGGGCGAGGGCGCCCAGGCCCTGCACGTGGCCCTGAGGCCCGGCGACGACCCCGGCTCGCTGATGCTGGTGGTGTCCTCGGCCTCGGTGGCGCTGGAGCTGCCGGCCGGGGCGCTGGAGAACCTGTTCGGCCTCACCCCCACCGAGGCCCGGCTGCTGGGCGCGATCGCCACCGGCAGCACCGTCGAGGAATACGCGCAGCTGCGGGGTGTCTCGGTGGGCACGGCGCGGGTGCAGCTCAAGCAGATCCAGGCCAAGACCGGTCAGCACCGGCAGTCCGACCTGGTGCGCCTGGTGCTGTCGTCCGCCGCGGCCCATCTCTCGGTTCCCCGCTGAAGCCGGGCTCAGAACGACCAGGCGGCGCGCACCGCGACCTGTGTGCCCTGGCTGCGGTTGCGCGCGCCGAACTCCTTGTAGACGTGGGCCCAGAACACCGGCCAGTCGGAACCGAGGTCGAAGAAGCTGATGGCCGGGCCCAGCGCCATCACGCGCGAGCGGTTGCCGTCCTGGAACTTCGAGCCGTTGACCTTGTCGTCGCTGATCTGCTGGTAGAGGTAGCCACCGACGCCTAGGGTCCAAGGTCCCACGTGCTGGCCGACGGCGAACTCGTGCTGGTACTCCATGCCCGAGCGGTACTGCGTGTCCTTGTTCTTGCCGTGCACGTTCAGCTGGATGTTGGACGACACCTCCAGCCCGGTGGGGCCGATCCAGGTGAAGGACACGGCGGGCGAGGCGGTCCAGTGGTTGGAGCCGGAGTTGATCAGGCGGTCGGCCTTGTAGGAGCCGGTGGGCAGCTGCAGCTCCAGCCGGCCGTTGACGAACAGGCCGGGCGAGGGCGTCCACTTCACCACCACCGGGGCGACGGTGATGTCGCCCACGGCGGCATTGGTTCCCTTCAGGGGCATGGGCCCCACCGGTGTGGGGATCGTGAGCCGGTTGCTCATGTCCAGGTAGGGCACGACGGCGGTGAAGCCGTAGGTGCCGCCCAGCAGCGGCACGTCGGTGGTCTTGACGATGGCCAGCGACGCGCTGTGGACCTTGAGCTTGATGCCGACCGGCGAGCGGTCGCCGCGGGTGTCGCGCAGCTGGCTGGCGCTGTAGCTGGCGCCGCGCACGCCCACGGTGGCGCCGACCGAGGACGGGGGCAGGGTGCCCGCGCCGAATTCAAAGATGCCGATGGGCGTGATGGGGGCGCCGTTCTCGACGCTGTGGGCGGCACAGGCCGCGCACGCGAGTGCGACGGCCATCAGGGGACGGGTGCCGTGGAAGGCGGGTTTGCGGTGCATGGGCTGGCCTCTTGGTGGTCTGTGGGGGGCGGACTGGAATCCGCAGACCAGAGGTTAGGCAGCGCAGGGGCACCGGGCACCTACCAAACGGGATAGGGGGCGGCTGGGGTTTGTCTGGGGTCGACTGAACTCCTGTGAAAGCTGTCTTGCCGACTTGCGTTGTGTCCTGTTCAGGAAATCCTGAACAGCGCCACCGAATCGGCAAGAGCCCTCGCCTGTTCGCTCATGGAAGCCGCCGCGGCGGCCGACTGTTCAACGAGCGCGGCGTTCTGCTGGGTGGTGTGATCGAGCTGTGTCACCGCCGTGCTCACGCCGGAGATGCTGTTGCGCTGATCCGCGGCCGACGCACTGATTTCCCCGATCAGGGTACTGACGTGCTGGACCGACTCCACCAGCTCGAGCATGGTTTTGCCCGCTTCTTCGACCTGGACGTTCCCTGCGCGCACCTTGTCGGCGGAATCGGCGATCAGCTGCTTGATCTCCTTCGCGGCGGTGGCGGATCGCTGAGCCAGTGCGCGGACCTCGCCAGCGACCACAGCAAAGCCACGTCCCTGTTCTCCGGCGCGCGCCGCTTCAACCGCCGCATTCAGAGCCAGGATGTTGGTCTGGAACGAGATGCCGTCGATGACGCCGATGATCTCTTCGATCTTGCGGGAGGACTGCTCGATCTGTCCCATGGTGTTGACCACCAGCCCCATGGCCTCCCCCCCACGCTGGGCCACCCGGCTGGCGGTGTGGGCGGTCGCGTTGGCCTGAACGGCGTTGTCGGCGGACAGCCGCACGTTGTCGGCCAGCATCTCCATGGTGGCGGCGGTCTGCTGCAGCTGGCTCGCCTGGTTTTCCGTTCGGTGGGACAGGTCCTGGTTGCCCTGAGCGATCTCGTGGGCGGCGTTCGTCATGTGGTCGGTGCCATGACGGACCTTGGTGACCACGCTGCGCAGGCCCTCGGCCATGCGGTTGAGTTCCAGGCCGAGCTGGCCGAACTCGTCGCGGTCATGTGCCTCGACCTTGAGGGTCAGGTCGCCAGCGGCCACAGTCTTTGCCGCGCGGACCGCGCTGTCCAGCGATTTCTGGATGTAGCGCACCACGGCCACCACGAAGAAGCCGATGACCGCGAGGATCAGGGCCATGACGACACTGGTGGTCCAAAACTGGGAGTGGATTTGCGCCTGGGCGTCGCGAATGGACTGTTCCAGCCTGGCCTCGCGCAGGGCTGCGAACCGGTTGATGGCTTCGTCGTATCGCTTGACCGCCGGCAGCCATTCCTTGTCGAACACCTCGATGGCGGCCTGTCGGTCACCGGCCTGCCGGCTGTCGAACATCTTTTTGTGTGCGGCCATGATCACCGGGTCGATATCGTCGATGGCCTTGAGCGCCGATACCTCCTCGGAAGAGCTGGCCCAGGACTTGATCGCCGCGTACTGCTTGTCGATCGTGGCGATCAGGGGATCGATCTCGGGTCCGAACATTGCGTCGATGGCCGGATCTTCGCTGCGCGATAGCGCCATCATCCGGACGCTGGTGACGGCCGACATCATGCGCCAGTCGTTCACCTCCTGGGTGTGCTGGTGTTCCACCTCCAGGAGCCGGTTGAGCGTGGCTTCGCTGCGCATCTGCAGCAGGTAGGCAGTGAGCAGCGAGGCCACAGCCATGACCGCCATGCCAATGAACGATGCATAGAGACGAGACGAAACGGTGACACGTCGGAAAACAGTCATGCAGGTGCTCCTGGGCCGGTCGGCGTTTGGGTGGGTATGTCCCAAGATATCGACTTGACCTGGATCAACTTGAGGCGTGCCGCTTCTGAATCACACGCCTTGCATGCCTGGGTCAGATCTCGGGAAGCTTGGACAGTTCCAGACAGATGTCCTCTTTCAGGCGCAGCAGATGGGGGGCGAGGGTCCTGATCCAGCGCTCGGGTTGTTCCGGCGTGGACATGCTGACGTTGATGACACAGATGCCTTCCGAAGACGGGAACGCGGTGGCCAGCGCCAGGACCTCGGGTTGCCAGCTGGCCCAGCAGTAGCCCTTGGACTTCATGTGGTCCGTCGCCGTTTCGATGGCCCGTCTGATCTCGGGCCAGTGCCGGCCATTGCGCTTCCTGAAGATGGGTTCGAGCAGTGCGTAGCGTTCGGCGGGCACCGTGGCCAGATACGCCCGGCCCAGCGAGGTGAGCTCCATCGGCACCCGCTGGCCGGAGACCACGTTGCGCAGCGCAACGCGCCGGTTGTAGCGGATCGACTCCAGGTAGACCATCTCGTCCCGGTCGGGGTAGGCCAGGCCGACGTTGATGCGTTCGCGCTCAGCCAGGGCGCGCATGCGCGGGGCGGCGATGGCCAGCACCTGCGAGCCCGATCGCATCGCATGCCCGAGGCTGAGCACCAGCGGCGCGAGCCGGTAGGCGCGGCGGG
>NZ_BCTF01000030.1 GCF_001571145.1 Hydrogenophaga flava NBRC 102514 | reverse complement strand
AGTACACCAGCGAGCACTTCCAGAAGCTGCTGGATGAACAGGGCATCACTTGCAGCATGAGCCGGGCCGGTGAGGTCTGGGACAACTCGGCCATGGAGAGCTTCTTCAGCTCGCTCAAGACCGAGCGCACGGCCAGGAAGGTGTACCGAACGCGCGGGCAGGCCCGTTCAGACGTGTTCGACTACATCGAGTGCTTCTACAACCCGACGCGACGGCATTCGACGCTCGGCTATCTCAGTCCCGTACAGTTCGAGAAAGCTCAAGAAGCTTAGGTCGGTGTCAACGGAACCGGCAGCAGCCCACTACTTGCACCACTCACCCTGAGTCCCATCGTGAAGCATTGGCTTGCAGAGCACACAGTTCTCGTAGCCCACGCCATTGATGACATATTCCGTAGTCCCGATGTCCCGGAAGCCCTGCGACTGGTAGAACGCCAGAGCACCGTGGTTGCCGGCCCAGGCGGTGAGCCAGATGGCATCCAGGCCCCGCGCACGCGCCGACGCTTCGGCCTTGGCGATCAGGGCGCGCCCCAGGCCACGACGCAAGAACGGGCGCTGCACGTACAGCCGGAACACCTCGGCGCCGCGCACGCCCGGAACCGGGCAGCTGGTTGCAAAGGCGATGTCCACGAAACCCACCGTGTACCCGCCGGCTTCGACCGTCCACAGCTCGACAGCGGCATCCCGCAGCCGCCGTTCAAACACCTCGGCGGAGTAGACCGTGGCCACCTCCCGGGCGAGTGCATCGTTGATCCCGTGGGTGGCGTAGGTGTCGAGGAAGACTTGCGTTGCGAGTGTGCTGAGGGGCAGGGCGTCAGCGGGGGTCGAGCGGCGGTACTTGAAGACTTCGTGACGTGGACTAGGACTGGTGCCGACCATTGGCGACAACCTTTCAGGTGCAGAGGCCAGTGTCGAATGACCAGCTAGACCGCATGCTCATCATGGCTTCGCGGGTAGTAGCGGCGTATGAATGCATCGACAGAGAGATTTGTCTTTGAGAGTCGTGAGTAAACCTCGACGCCTGAGTTGGGCTCTTCCTCTACACGATATGCATCCCACCAGCCCATCGACTCAATACTGAAATTTGCCTTCGGGTCGTCTGCGCAGTACACCTGTGCCTCAGACTCTGCCATGGCAAGTGCCTCATCGAAGCTCGAGGCCAAAAACAAAAGCACACGTTCTTCCACGCTATCCGTAGAACCATCGGACTTGAAGTACCAACGGAACAGCCCCTTCACGGCGTACCACTCTCGTTCCATGTTGGCTAACTCCGCGTATCCCACAGATCCGGCTGAGTTGGCTTGCCTGTGCGGGGTGTTTGGGCCATGCGAATCTCAAAAAAAATAAGGGCGAGTGTTGTTGTGATTCCATGAAACTGCATCCGCCATTGTCCGATGCGAGACGGGATTCATTCTTTTCTTCACCCCAACCCCTCCGCCAACGCCTCAAACACCACCCGAATCCGCCTCGAGGTCCGCAACTCCCGGTGCGTCACCAGCCAGACCGGGAACCGGATGGGCGGCAGGTCGTCGAGCACGCGGACCATGCCGGGTGTGTCGCGGGCAATCTCTTCCATCATCGCGCCGATGCCCAGGCCCTGTTGCACCAGCGCCCAGTGCGCCACGGTGTGGTCGGCGTAGCAGCTGAAGTTGGCTTCGCTCAGGTTCAGGCCGTGCATGCGCAGGTAGCCCAGGTACTGGCCCTGGCGGTCGGAGCCGACGAAGGGCAGGTGGGCGGCGTCTTCGGCGCTGCGCGGGTGGCCGTGGGTCTTCACCCACGCTTCTGACGCATAGAAGTGGGCCGTGGCCTCGCGGATGAAGCGGGCAATCAGCTCGGGCTGTTCGGGCTTGACGTGGCGCACGGCGATGTCGGCCTCGCGGCGCAGCAGGTCGCTCAGCGCGTTGGACGGAATCACCTCGACGGCGATGCCCGGTTCCTGCTCGCGCAGTTTCTTCACCAGCGGCGGCAGCAGCATGGCGGCGACCGCGTCGCTGGCCGAGACCGAGACCACACCGCCCACGGCCTGCGAGCGGCCGGTGGCGGCCAGGCCCAGCGCGTCGGCGGCGGCGCCCATGGCGCGCGCGTGCTCCAGCAGGTCCATGCCGGTGGGGGTGAGCACCATGCTTTTGCCCACCCGCTCGAACAGGGTCACGCCCATGCGCTGTTCGATCGCGGCCACCTGGCGGCTGAGCGTGGGCTGGGTCAGGCCCAGCTTGCGCGCGGCGGCCGAGAGCGAGCCGGTTTCGGCGGTTTCAAGGAAGGCCTTGAGCTGGTTCCAGTCGAGGTTGTTCATGCGTTTATGTATATGTCCGCTGCAATTTACCGCAGTTCCTATCGGGCTTGTGCATGGATAGGATGCCGGTCATGCCGCTGTCCACCACCCCCTCCATCGACACCCAACGCCCGCCGCAGAGCGGCGACGTCGTGTCCCGCAAGGCCCGCTTCTGGGACCGCATCGCGCGCAAGTACGCAGCCGACCCGATTGCCGACATGCCGGGTTATGAGGCCACGCTGCGGCGCGTGCAGGGCTTGCTGACGGCCGAGATGAACGTGCTGGAGATCGGCTGCGGCACCGGCAGCACCGCGCTGCGGCTGGCACCGTTCACGCGGCGGCTGCTGGCCACCGACGTGTCGGCCGGCATGATCGCCATCGCCCGCGAGAAGCTGGCGGCCGAGCCCATTCCGCAGCTGGCGTTTGCGGTGGCCGACGCCGACGCGCCCGCGATCGGCCCGGGCGACTACGACGCGGTGCTGGCCTTCAACCTGCTGCACCTGGTGAGCGACCTGGACGGCGCGCTGGCCTCGGCGGTGCAGGCGCTGCGGCCGGGCGGCTTGCTGATTTCCAAGACCGCCTGTGTGGCCGAGATGAACCCGCTGATCCGCTGGCTGGCGATTCCGGTGATGCAGGCCATCGGCAAGGCGCCCCACGTGCTCCTGTTCGATGCAGACACGCTGCAGGCCGCCATGGTGCGCCAGGGCCTGGTGATCGAGGCGGTGGAGCGCCACGGCACCAAGGGCAAGGACATCCGCGTGTTCATCGTCGCCCGCAAGCCGGGCTGAGTTTTTCCCTCTTCCTTTTTCACCGACCTGGCACCGACCCAGGCGGGGCGTCGTTCGCCCTGCCGGCGGGCGTTCGTCCGCGTTTTTTCATCCCGTCCGACACAGGAGCTTTCCATGCCACGCCTTTCCACGCTGCCCGGCCTCGCACGCCGCCCCGCCGCCGCCTTGGCGGTGTTGACCGCACTGGCCCTGAGTGCCTGCGGTGGCGGTGGGGGCGACGACACGCCCGACGGCGGCTCGGGCGGGGAAACGCCGTCGGCGTCCATCAACGCGCTGGCCGGCGACTGGGTGCAGAAGGGCTGCGTGAGGGCCGGCGGCCAGTCCTACAGGAAGATGCTGCGCGCCCGCGTCACCGGCGCCAACACGCTGGACTACTACGAAGGCGTGTTCACCTTCGGCGGCAACGACTGCGCCGGTGGCGGGCGCCTGACGGGCCCGTCCAAGCTGGGCACGCTGAGCTTCGACCCCTCCGAGGCGGGCGGTGGCCTGGCCGCGCACTGGGGCCTGTACCGCACCGTCATCGGCATGCGCCACGGCGCCATCTGGGCGCTGCGTTCGCCGCCGCTGCTCTGCCTGCTGGGCGACGAGATCCCGAGCATCCAGCCCACGCTGTCGGCGGTGTCGGCCAGCCTGGCTACCGTGCCCGCCGACAACTGTTTTGTCCGATGAACCCCTCGAACCCACTGGAGCCTTTCATGCACCTTCGATCCATCGCCTCCGCCGCCGCTGTGCTGGCCCTGCTGGGCGGCTGCGCCGCCACCATCGACCAGAGCGGCCTGGAGCAGCGCACGGCGCAGGCCATCGGCCGCACCGTCGGCCAGTTCACCATCAGCGACCGATCGGAAGAGACCGGCGGCCGCATCAACTACAGTGTGCAGACCCGCGACGGCGCGGCCTACCGCTGCTACCTCTACGGCGTCACCGGTTTCCAGAAGGCGATGAGCTTCGGGCAGATGCCGAACTCCGACGCCATCTGCACCGCCATGGTGGGCAGCAAAGGCGCTGCGCCGGCCGCGGCGCCCAAGGCCGCCGGGCCCGAGTGCAACGCCCTGTTGCGCGCGGCCGGGCGCTGCTGAGCCGGCCGAAGGAACGAACGATGGACATCCAGAGATTCACTGCACTGGCCCTGCTCGCGCTGGCCAGCGCCTCCGCCGTGTCGGCAGAGCCCGACGCCGGCGAGCGCAAGTTCATCCGCCAGGGCATGGGCGAAGGCGAGGTGGTGCTGAAGATCGGTCCGCCCGACCACGAGGCCGTGCACCGCGCCGTGCGGGGCCAGCCCGAGGAAAAGTCCTGGACCTACTTTCCTCATCCGCGGGACCCACAGACGCTGACCGTCATCCGCTTCCACGCGGGCCGGGTGGCCGAGGTGGAACGCAAGATTTCGCGCTGAGGCGGCGCTCTCAGCGCGCCCGCACGCCCAGCACGCCACACACCGCGATCAGCGCGATGCCCAGCACCGTCCACACGTCGGGCGCGTAGCCGAACACCACCCAGCCGGCCAGTGTGGCGAAGGCGATCTGGGTGTACATGTAGGGCGTGATGCGCGAGGCCGGCGCCTTCTGGTAGCCCTTGATCATGAAATAGTGGCCCAGCGAGCCGAACACGCCGATCAGGCCCACCAGCAGCCAGAGCATCGGGTCCTGCATCGGCGCCCAGCTCCAGGGCAGGGCCACAGTGCCGAACACCAGGCCGGTCAGTCCGGTGTAGAAGTGCATGGTGCCGGGGTCTTCGGTCTTGACCATCTTGCTGGTGACGATCTGGTAGAGCGCGTTGATGACCACCAGCAGCAGTGGCAGGAACATGCCGATGTTCAGGTCGCTGCCCTTGGGCCGCACCACGATGAGCGCGCCCGTCAGGCCGCCGGCCACCAGCAGCCAGGTGAGCACGCTGACGTGTTCGCGCAGCAGCACCGCGGCCAGCAGGGTGATGACCAGCGGCACCAGCATGAGGATGGCGGTGAATTCGCCTACCGGCACATGCTGCAGGCTGATGTAGGCGACGGTGCCCGAGGTGACCATGAGCGCGCCGCGAATCAGCTGCCACCAGGGGGCGCGGGTGACGAGCAGCGAGCGGCCCTGGCTGGGCCAGAGCATGGCGGCGGTCATGCCGGCCTGCACCAGGAAGCGCAGCCAGACGGCCATCATCACCGGCACCACGCCGCCCACGTACTGGCTGGTGGTGTCGAGCAGGGCGAAACAGGCCGTGGCGAGGACGGCCAGGGCAATGCCGCGGCCGGGGTGGGGGTAGTGGGGGTCGGGCAAGGAGGGGCTGCGGATCAGTAGCTCAGTCGGGCCACAGAGCGCAGTTCTTCGGCGGTCGTGGTGGCGAAGCCGAAGTATTCCAGATAGGCGGGGATCATTTCGAACAGCATGTCGGAACCCACTTGCACCTTGCTGCCTCTGGCCGCGGCGGCGGTGAGGAAGGCGGTCATTTCGGTGCGCATCACCACCTCGCCGACGAAGGTGGCCGGGTCCAGGCGCGAGACGTCCAGCGGCAGCGGATCGCCTTCGTTCATGCCCATGGGTGTGGCGTTGACCACGAGGTCGAAGCCGGCCGGGTCGTTGCTGCCCGTCTTCACGTCGATGGCGGGGTAGTTGTCGCGGATGCGCTGGCCCAGGGCCTCGGCCGAGGCGGTGCTCACGTCGTACAGGCTGATGTGGGCGATGCCCGCGCCGGCCAGCGAGGCGGCAATGGCGCAGCCCACGCCGCCGCTGCCCACCACCAGCACGCGGGCTCCGGCCAGCTTCAGGCCTTTGCGCAGCACGCCGCGCACGAAACCGGCGCCGTCGAACTGGTCGCCCACCAGGCGGCCGTCGGGCAGGCGCTTGACGGCGTTGCAGGCGCCGGCCACGCGCACGGTGGGCGTGACCTCGTCCAGCAGGCCGACGGTGACCACCTTGTGCGGCATGGTGATGAGCGCGCCGCGGATGTTGGTGAGCGTGAAGACGCTCTTGAGGAAGGCCGGGTAGTCCTCGGGCTTGCAGCCGAAGGGCACGACCACCGCGTTGATCCCGTGCTTCTCGAAGAAGGGGTTGTAGATCATCGGCGACTTGAACGTGTGCGTCGGGTAGCCGATGTGGGCGATGAGTTCGGTGTTGCCGTTGATCATGGTGGGCGGGACTGTAGGAGCGCGGGGCGCAGAACGGGCGGTCTGCCGGGCTTGGTATGTCTGTTCAGCGATCTCTGGTGTTCGTTAATCGCGCAGTTTGCGGGAAAACCCGCAGGCGTCCGGGACGCCGCGGACCAGTGGGTCAGGGCCTCTTCAGGGCTTCTTCGTGGCGGCCGAATTCACGAACTTGCGCACCAGGCCGTCCATGGCCACCAGGTAGCCGTCCACCCCGAAGCCGACCACGATGCCGGCGGCGGCGGGCGAGACCCAGGAGTGGTGGCGGAATTCCTCGCGCGCATGCACGTTGGAGATGTGGCACTCGATCACCGGCATCGGGTCGACGCCCTTGATGGCGTCGTGCAGGGCGATCGAGGTGTGGGTGAGTGCGCCGGGGTTGATGACCACGCCCAGCACCTCGCCGGCCTTGTAGAGCCGGCCGTATTCGTGGATCTTGTCCAGCAGCGCGCCTTCCCAGCTGCTCTGGAAGCACTCGACCTCATAACCGATCGCCTCGCCATGGGCCTTGCAGAAGGCCTCCACATCGGCCAGCGTCGTGTAGCCGTACTGGGCGGGCTCACGCGTGCCCAGCAGGTTGAGGTTGGGTCCGTTGAGGATGAGGATTTTTTTCATGGCGTAGGGGTGTGCGTGGTGGAGGAACTCCGGGATTATTCAACCTCGAACACCTGCAGGCAGACGCCGTCCGGCTCGCGCGCGACGGTCGCGACGAACAGGCGGCGGTTGAGCCAGCCGTGCGGCCCCTCGGGCGCCTCGAAGCTGGGGGCGCCGCGGAAGTAGACCTCGGACGGGTCCACTGGCTGGCCGGCACGCATGCGCGCCAGCACCTCGGGGCTGCTCACGCGCAGGCCGCGGCTTTGCACGTAGATCAGCGTGCCGTCCTGTGCCTCGACGGTGTAGCGCGCGTCGATGAAGGAAGCGCCGTCGGCCCTGACCAGCGCCCAGTCGGAGCCGCCGGGCAGGATGCGGCCCTGCAGCGCCGGGCCGCTGACCTCGCCGCCGGTGATGGGGATGTGCTGGCGGACGCCCAGCGGGCCGGTGCCACCGGCGCCGATGGCACCGATCTGCGCACGAATCGTGAACGCGTGGCGCAGGCCGGGTGCGGTGGGCGTGGCGGTGTCCATGGCCGTGTTGTTCAGGTGAGCGCGGTCCGCAACCAGGCGGCCATGCGTTCGAAGCGCTCGCGCGCCGGGGCGCAGTAGGCCTTGGCCCGCAGGTAGCCGTGGATCAGGCCTTCGCCGCGGTCGAGTTCCACCGGCACGCCGGCCGCCTGCAGCGCTTCGGCGTAGGCCACCCCTTCGTCGCGCAGCGGGTCGTGTTCGGCCACCGCGATGAAGGCCGGCGGCAGGCCGCCGTGGCTGGCCGCGCGCAGCGGAGAGATGCGGGGCGTGAAGTGCAGACTGGTGTCGGGGCAGTACATGGCGTTGACCACGTGCATGGAGGCCACGACCACCAGGGGGCCGTTGGCGTTCTCGCGGTGCGAGGGGCGGTCCGTGCTGAGATCGGTGGCGGGATAGATCAGCAGTTGCGCGCGCGGCGCCTGTGGCGTGCCGCGCAGTTCCAGCGTGGCGGCGGCTGCGAGGTTGCCGCCCGCGCTGTCGCCGCCGATGGCAATGGCGTCGGCGCGCAGGCCCAGTGCGGCGGCGTGGTCGTGCGCCCAGCGCGCCACGGCCAGGGTCTCATTGAGCGCGCGCGGGAAGGGCTGCTCGGGCGCCAGCGCGTAGTCCACGCTCAGCACCACCTGCTGGTTGAGCCCGGCGATGCCGGCGGTGATGTCCCAGTGGGTTTCGGGGCTGCCTTGCATCCAGGCGCCGCCGTGCATGTAGATCAGTGCCGGCAGCGGCGCGGCCACGCCCTGCGGGCGGAACTCGCGCACACGCACCGTCTCGCCGGTTTCGGGCACGGGCACATGGTGCTCGCGCGTGCCGATGCCCGGCGGGTGCGGCTCGCGCATGGCGGCGGCCACACCTTCGAAGTGGCCGCGGCGCGCGGCCGGACCAGAGCCGGGGGGCAGGGTGGCCCAGGCGGCGTCCCAGTCGGTGAGGAAGCGGTGGATGTCGGGGTGGATCATTCGGTTCTTTCAGGAAGGGCTCAGCCCTGGTAGCCGAACATGCGCGGCAGCCACAGCACGGCGTCGGGCACGTAAGTGATGAAGAAGAGCGCGCCGAGCATCACCGCCAGGAACGGCAGGGTTTCCATCACGATGGCCTTGATTGACTGCCCGGTGATGTTGGCCATGATGAACAGCAACAGGCCATAGGGCGGGGTGATCAGGCCGATCATCAGGTTGACCGTGACGACGAGGCCGAAGTGCACCATGTCGATGCCCAGCAGCTTGGCGGTGGGAATCAGGATGGGCACGATCACCAGCAGGATGGTGCCGCCTTCGAGCAGGGCGCCCAGGATCAGCAGGATCACGTTGACCATCAGCAGGAAGCCCATGGGGCTGAGGTCCATCGCGGTCAGGATCTGGCTCACGGTGACCGGGATGTTCTCGCGCGTGACCACGTAGTTGAAGACCAGTGCGCCCGAGATCAGGATGCCGATGGTGGCCATGGAGCGGCCGCTGGAGAGCAGCGCGCCGTAGGCGCCCTTGAGCGTGACCGAGCGGTAGAGCACGATGGAGATCACCAGGGCGTAGAGCGCGGCGACGGCGGCGGCCTCGGTGGGTGTCATCACGCCGCTGTAGATGCCGCCCAGCAACACCACCGGCATCAGCAGCGCGGGCAGGGCGCGGAAGGTGATGCCCGGTATCTGGCGCAGCGGCACCGCCTCTTCCACCGGGAAGTTGCGCACGCGCGCCAGGTAGGCGTTCATGGCCATCAGCACCACGCTGATCAGCAGGCCGGGCACGATGCCTGCCATGAACAGGAAGCCGATGGAGGCGTCCGAGATCAGGCCGTAGAGCACCAGCGGGATCGAGGGCGGAATGATTGGCCCGATCACCGCCGAGGCGGCGGTCACGGCCGCGGCGTAGGCCGGGGTGTAGCGGCCGCCGCGCGTCATCATGCTGATGACCATACGGCCCACGCCGGCGGCGTCGGCAATGGCCGAGCCGGACATGCCCGAGAAGATCAGCGACGAGAGGATGTTCACGTGGCCCAGGCCGCCGCGGAAGCGCCCGACGATGGCGTTGCAGAAGCCCAGCAACTTGTCGGTGAGCGAGCCCATGTTCATGATCTCGGCCGCGAGAATGAACAGCGGGATGGCCAGCAGGGTGTAGCTGTTGTTCAGCCCCTGCAGCAGCTGTTCGGCGGCAATGCCCATGTCCTGCCCGGTGATGAACAGGTACATGATGGAACTGGCCAGCATGGACAGGCCGATGGGCAGGCCCATCAGGCTCAGGGCGATGATCAGGTACACCGTCATCGCGAAGGGAGAGAACAGGTTCATGCGTTTTCCCCGGCCGCCAAGTCAGCGGGCTCGTCGTCGAACAGGCGGTTGCGAAAGGCCTCGATGCCCAGCCAGGCGTGGCGCACCACCATCGCCACCACGAAGGCGAGGTAGATCGAGAAGAAGAAGTCCATGCGGATACCCAGCGCGGCCGAGTCTTCGACCTTCATGAAGCTGATGTAGCTCCAGCTGGCGGGCAGCGAGAGCAGCAGGATCGCCACGATGGCGGCGCTGACCACCACCGTGAGCACCCGCCGCACGCCGCGCGACACGTGGCTGGCGAGCACGTCGAACCGGATGTCGTCGCGGTTGCTCATCACGAACGAACCGCCCCAGAGAATGCCCCAGAGCCACATCAGCACACAGACCTCGTCCGTCCAGGCCAGCGGTTTGTTGGACACGTAGCGAAAGCCGATCTGCAGGATGAAGGACACGAACATCGTGGCCATCATCAGCACCAGCACATGGTTGGCGCCCAGCTGCAGCCAGCGCAGCAGCCGGTGGGCCGGCCGCACGGTGGAGGGAGAGGTCATGGTGAGGGTCCGGGGCGTTCAGGTCACAGCTTGTTGATGCGGTCCAGCATGCCGGCCGGCCAGTCGGCGGCGAACTTGCTCTTGCCGTACTGCTCCAGCACGTGCTTGCGGAAGGCAACCAGGTCGGGCGTGTACACGTCCAGGCCCTGCTGCTTCATGAAGGCTTCCTGTTCCACGTCGTCCTTGAGCGCCTGGGCTGTGACGGCGGCCTCGAACTTGTCGGCCGCGTCCTGCACCGTCTTCTGCTGGGCCGGGCTCAGGCTGTTCCACTTGGACAGGCTGATGGCGAACAGGTTGTTGGCGACCAGGTGGCTGGTCTTGACGATCTGCGAGCTGACCTCGTAGAACTTCATGCTCTTGACGGCGCCCATGGGGTTGTCCTGGCCGTCGATGGCGCCGGTCTGCAGTGCGGTGTAGACCTCGGTGAAGGCCAGCGGCGTGGGGTTGGCGCCCATGGCGGTGCCGACGAACTGCCAGCCTTCGCCCGGCGGCATGCGCAGCTTGATGCCAGCGAGATCGGCCGGGGTGTTGATCTTCTTCTTGGGCTTGAGGCCCAGGTGGCGGGTGCCGATGTAGGGCACGGCCAGCACCTTCAGGCCCATCTGCTTCTCCATCATGGCGAAGAGTTCCTTGCCGACATCGCTGTCGAACACCTTCTTCATGTGGATGTGGTCGCGGAACACGTAGGGCGTGGTCACGATGCTCCAGGCCGGGATCTGCTTCTGCACGTCGAACGCGGCCAGGTTGGCCAGGTGCAGGTTGCCGCGCTGCATGGCCACCGGTTCGGTGCCCTGCTTGAACAGGGTCGCGCCGAAGTAGGGCTTGAAGTCGAAGTCGGCGCCGAGGGCCTTGCCGAACACGTCCTTGAGGATGACGGCGCGCGGGTCGGACTCGACCACCGTGTCGGAATAGATCAGCTCAACCTTGCCCTGGGCCAGGGCCCACTGGGGCAGGGCGGCGGCGCACAGGGCGGTGGTGGCGCCGAGCAGCACGCGGCGGGTGAAGCGGTTCGTCATGGTTTGTCTCCTGAAGGGATGGAAGGCTGAAATGAACGGCGCGGGCAAGGCGTTTCTGGCCGCCAGGAAATAATGTACGAACTGGTTAATTCAGTCAACGACGGCCGCGTAGGTGTTTACCCGGCAAGGGCATCACAAGACCAGACCGGCGGGCGGTCTCGCGGGGGCGGGGGCTCAGATGGCGAGCACGAAGCGCTCGACCATCTCGATCACGCTGCGGCGGCGCTGGTCTATCCACTCGGGGGCGCTGGCATCGAACTTGAAGATCAGTCCGAAGGTGTGGCGGTTGGACACGTTGAAGAACGTGAGCGCCGAAATGGACGCGTGGATGTCCAGCGCGTCGAGGCCGGGGCGGAACACGCCAGCGGCCACGCCGCGGTCGTACAGCGTGCGGATGGCGGAGATGGCGGGCACGTTGAGTGCCTGGATCGCCGGACTCTGCGCCAGGTACTGGCCGCGGTTGATGTTCTCGCCCATCACCAGCCGGATGTAGTGCTCGTTCAGGCGGTGGTGGTCGAAGGTATAGGCCACCAGCCGGCGCAGGGCGTCCAGCGGCGATAGGTCGTCCAGGTTCAGCTCCGCCTCGTGCGTCCGCATCTCTCGGTAGGACGCCTCCAGCACGGCGGTATACAGACCTTCCTTGCTACCGAAGTAGTAGTAGATCATGCGCTTGCTGGTCTGGGTGGTGGCGGCGATCTCGTCGATGCGCGCGCCGGCCAGGCCCTTCTCGGCGAACTCCACCTTGGCTACTTCCAGGATGTTGGCCATGGTGCGGTCGGGGTCGTTCGTGCGGGTGGGTTCCTTCGCCGCCGACGCCTTGGTGCGAACCACTTGCCGCCGAGAATGTACTGGTTCGTTCATTTGGGCAGTATAGGGTCCGCGACCGTGAATGGCACAGGGCCCGCAGCCCAAGGGTTTACCCGGTACGATCCAGCGCTGTTTTGCCAGCTGTCCCTCCGGACCCCCCCCGCCATGCCCACAGCCACCGCCCGCGCCAGTGCGTCGGCATCGACCGTTCAATGTCCTCCCGATCGCTGGAGCGGACGGCTCGACCCGGACGGATTCAAGCGGCCGGGTGGCCTGCTGGTTGCGGCCCTGATGCAGGCGGCGACGGAGCAGGACCTGTCGCAGGGCGAGCTGGCCACCGCGATGGGCTTGAGCTACTGGAGCCTGAGCCAGTTGCGCATCGGGTTCCGGCCTATCGAGGCGCTCGACGACGACCTGGCCCAGGCCTGCGCGGCCTTTCTGGACCTGCCGCCCCTGACCATCCAGATGCTGGCCGGTCTGGTGGAGCCGGCCGAGGCGCTGGCCACGATGCCCCTGACGGGCGAAGACCTCTGGCACGTTCGCCAGCTGCTGGACACCGAACCGGCCGATCTGGTGCTGCTGCCGCCGCCCAACCGCGCGCGGCCGCTGCAATCCCTGAGCGTGGACGAGCTGGCCATGCTGCACCAGGAGTACGGCTGCAACCCGTCGGTGTGCGAGGCGCTGGCGGCCGAGCTGGCCTGCCGCCCGCTGTCCAAGACCGAGCGCCTGCGCGCCGCACTGGGCTCCTCGCCCGAAGCCGCCGCCGAGCCATCGCCAGCGGCCGCGCTCCAGCCGCCCATCCTGCGCTGCGTGAGCTGCCACAAGCGCCTGCGCATCCCCGTACTGGACGCCCCCGGCGAGGTGCGCTGCCCGACTTGTCAGACCGAGTACGCGGTGCACTGGCAGGCGGCGGTGTGTCTGGTGCAGCGCATCGAGCCGCCCGAGGCCGACAGCGACACCGACGAAGGCGATGAGGCCGTGTCGGACGCTGCGGCCGAGGCCACGCCCTGGTCTGTGCTGGGCCTGGAGGAGAGCAGTCCCTGGGAGGCGGTGGAGCGCGCGCGGCGTACCCTGCTGCAGCAGTACCACCCCGACCGCCTCGGCCATGTGCCGCCGCTGGTGCAGCAGCTGGCCGAGCGCGAGTTCAAGCGCGTGAGCGAGGCCTACGAAACACTGCGTTCGCAGCGTTAGCGCGCAGCCTCGCGCAGGCGGTTCAGGCGGCGGTGAAGTGCGCGGCGTCCATCACCTTCAGGTCGGCCGCCACGCGCGGCGCAAAGTCCATCTGGTCCAGGATGTCGCGCTGCAGATCGATGCCCGGCGCGATCTCGAACAGCTCGATGCCCTGTGGCGTGAGGCGGAAGCTGCCGCGTTCGGTGAGGTACAGCACCTCCTGCCCGCGGACCAGGCCCTGCGGGCCGCTGAAGGTGATCTGGTCCACCTTCTTCACCAGCTTCTTCACCGCGCCCTGCTGCAGCACGCGCATCTGGCCGTCGCCGGTGGCGAGCTTCACGCCCTTGGCCGCCAGCGTGCCGCAGAACACCACCTTCTTCGCGTTCTGCGCGATGTCGATGAATCCGCCGGGGCCGACGGTGACGCCGCCCAGTCGCGAGACGTTGACGCTGCCTTCCTCGTCGAACTCGCCGAAGCCCAGGCAGGCCACGTCCAGCCCGCCGCCACCGTAGAAGTCGAACTGCGTCGCCGCGTCGAGCATGGCGGTGGCGTTGCGGGCGTAGCCGAACAGCACGCCGTCCATCAGCGTGCCGCCGTAGGTGCCGTGTTCGATGGTCTGGTAGATGCGGTGCTGCTCGTTGCGCGCGGCGATCAGTTTGGCCACCGCGTCGGGCACGCCCACGCCGTAGTTGATGACCGGGCGCGCCTTGCCGGTGTTGAACAGCTCAACATGAGCCCGGCGGGCCACGGCCTGGCGTTCGCTGAAGGCTTCCTGTGACGCGGCGACTTCGCGCGCGTGGTCCTCGGCCTCGCTGGCCGCGCGGGCTTCGCCGGTGAGTTCGCCGCTGAAGGCGGGGTCGAAGGGGATGTCGTAGCTGGTCTGCTGCGCCGGGTCGACCACGATGGCGTCCACCCAGGCGGAGGGGATGCGCACCTCGCGCGCCTTGAGCGCGCCTTTCGGCAAGCGTTCCTTGACCTGCACGATCACCGTGCCGCCGCTGTTGCGCGCCGCCAGGGCCAGCGACTGCGCGTCGAGGTTGGCGGCCTCGTGCTCGAAACTGATGTTGCCGTCCTCATCGGCCGCGCTGGCGCGCACGATGGCGACGTGGATGGGGAAGGGCTTGTAGCGCAGCCACTCGCGGCCGTCGATACGGATCACCTCGGCCAGATCTTCGTTCGCGGCGTCGTTCATGCGCCCGCCGCCAAAGCGCGGGTCACAGACCGTGCCCAGGCCCACGTGGCTGATGAGGCCGGGGCGGCCGGCGCCGATCTCGCGCATGAGCTGGCTGCTCACGCCGCCGGGCAGGATGTAGGCCTCAATCTTGTTGTCCAGCGCCAGCTGTTGCATGGCGGGCGACCAGACCCAGTGGCCACCGATGACCTTCTTCACCAGGCCTTCGTGCGCGAAGCAGTTCATGCCCTTGGTCTTCTTGTCGCCGATGCCCAGGGCGTGCATCACCGTGAGATTGCGCGGCTGCTGGGTGGCGAGGTAGCGCGCCTGCACCGCCTCGAACAGGTGCGTCGCTTCCATCAGGCCACCCCCGCCGCCCATCAGGCCCACGGTGTCGCCGTCCTTGATCAGCTTGGCCGCTTCGGCGGCGGTCATGAACTTGCTCTGGCTCATGGCGATCACCGGTTCACGTCGAACAGTTGCGCGCCCTTCTTGAGCGCGCTCTTGGCGATCACCCCGCGGTGGATCTCCGACGTGCCATCGAAGATGCGGTAGATGCGCGCGTCGCGGTAGTAGCGCTCGATCGGCAGTTCCTTGCAGAAGCCCATGCCGCCGAACACCTGCACCGCGCGGTCCACCACGCGGCCCAGCGTTTCCGCTGCGTGCACCTTCACCATGGCGATCTGCTCGCGCGCGTCCAGGCCCTGGTCCAGCATCCAGGCGGCCTGGTAGACCATCCAGCGCGCGGCGTTGATCTCGATCACGCTGTCGGCCAGCATCTGCTGGACCATCTGGAAGTCGCCGATGCGGGTGTTGAACTGTTTGCGGTCGTTCGCGTAGTTCAGCATCAGCTCGCACACGTGCGTGGCCTTGCCCACGGCGCGCGCGCCCACCTGCGCCAGGCGCACCACGTTGAGTGCGCCCATGGCCAGCTTGAAGCCCTGGCCCTGCTCACCCAGCAGGGCCGCGTCGTCCAGCACCACGTTGTCGAAGAACAGTTCGAGGTGCGGGGTGCCGCGGATGCCCATCATGGCCTGGTCCTTGCCGACGGTGAAACCGGGCAGGCCCTTGTCCACCATGAACATGCTGATCTCCTTCTCGCCGGTCCTGGCGGAGACCAGGAAGAAGTCGGACCAGATGCCGTCGCTGATGAAGTGCTTGCTGCCGTTGAGCACCCACTGGCCTTGCTCGTTGCGCTTGGCGTGGGTCTTGATGCCGGCCGCATCCGAACCCGCGCCCGATTCGGTGATGGTGATGGCGCAGGTGCGCTTTCCTTCCACGGCCGGCTTGAGCCAGCGCTCGACCTGCTCGCCCTTGCAGTGCAGCAGCGGTTCGTACACGTTGCCGAAGGCGCGGCGGATCAGGATGTCGGTGGTGTGGCCGAACTGTTCCTCGCAGAGGATGCGGTCCAGGTTGGACAGGCCACCACCGCCGAGCTCGGCCGGCATGTTCAGCGCGTAGAGGCCCAGTTCCTTGGCCTTCTGGTGGATGGCGAGCGCCTTGTCTTGCGGCAGCGCACCGGAGTTCTCCACCTCGTCTTCGAGGGGCTTGAGTTCTTCGGCGATGAAGCGACGCACGGTGTCGATCATCATTTTCTGTTCGTCGTTGAGGGCGAAGTCCATGGTCTTGTCTCGTGGGGTGATCGGAGGTTCAGCGGGTGAATTCAGCGGGGGGTTGTGAAGGGGCGGCTGGCGGCCAGGCAGGTGGCGGCCCATTGCGTGGGGTCGGCGGTCTTTTCGCGTTCGAGGTTCACCACCTCGACGCTGACCGGCAGGTCGGCGGGCAGGGCATCGAACAGTCCGCGCACATCGATGGTTCCGTCGCCGGGCAGCAGGCGTTCGCAGCGCGCGGTGTGGATCATTTCTTCGGTGCTGAAGTGCGTGCCGGCCACGGCGTCACAGATCTGCGCGTAGTGCAGCAGCTCGCGCGGGATGGCGCGGATGTCGTCCAGCGTGGTGGTCGAGCGGCCGAAGTGCAGCGCGTCGACCAGGATGCCGGCGTTGGCGGGCGTGCCGGCGTTCTGCACGACGCGCAGCGCACTTTTCGCGTCTTTCACTTCCGTCCAGGGCATGAACTCCAGGTCGGCGGTGAGGCCGTAGGGCGCCATCACCTCGCACAGGCGGGCGTAGTTCTGCGTCAACCGCGCTTCATCCGGGTCGTCGCCCGCGACCAGGATGGCCTTGGCTTTGAGCGCCGCGCAGGCGTCGTACAGCGCGTCCCATGTGTGCGGGTCGAAGGTCTCGCCGATGCGGATGATCTCCACGTCGAAGATGCCGACGCCGGTGTCGGCCATCGCCGCCTGCGTCTCTCGCAACACCTCGGGTTTGTCGATCAGGAACTGCTGCGGCGCACCCGGCGCGTTGGGCCAGAGGCGCAGGCCGACGAACTGGTAGCCGTTGGCGGCCGCCACACGGACCGCTTCCGGCGGCGTGCAGCGGTGGGAGCTGAGGTAGGCGAGAGAGTAGGTTCGCATGGATGTGGTCAACGAAACAATCTGAGAGTGAGGGGCTTGTGCACAGAACACCGCGGAACCGGCTTTGCCGGGCCGCAGGTGTTGCCCCCGGACGGGGGTGACGCGAAGCGGCGCGGGGGCGATCCTTATTTCAAGGGCGACACCGCGGTGGGCAGCGCAATGGTGGAAAACATGTCGGTCGTCAGGTGCGCAGGTCCGCCCTTGGGCGGCCAGATGCCCTGCGCCACGGCGTCGGCGCGGGCCTTGGAGCGCGCGTCCAGCGAGGGGTAGGCCCAGATGTTGGTGAAGCGCAGCGGGCCGTCGATCGCGACCATGGCGACCACGCAGGGCGAGAGCTGTTCGCGCGGCGGCACGTACTGTTCCCACAGGTCGATGGTGGGTTGCACACCGCCCGGCTTGATGCCGTAGGTGCGGATCTCGTAGACGGGGCCGGTGATGCCGCTTTCGGCGCTGGGACGCACCGGCTTCATCCATGGGAAGCCCCGGTAGCTGTGCTGCTCCAGCGTCTGGAAGACCTCGCCGCAGCCGAAGGGCGAGGCGCTGAGCTGGGTGCGCTCTCGCTCGGCCTGCAGGTCTGCGAGCGACGAAAAACCGCGCAGCACGATCATCTGGTTGAGTGGGCCGATGTCGGTGAACCAGCAGGCCAGCAGTTCGCCCTTCGCTTCCGGTGCGGTGCAGAAGGCCTGCACGTTCTGGGCAGCGGTGGCGGCGATGCCGAAGGGCAGGGTCATGGTGGCGAGTTCATAGAACATGGGTGTCCTTGTGGGTGATCAGACGGGAAGGGGGCGGTTGGACGCGTGATGCGCCGCGATCCAGCCGAAGGTCATGGCGGGGCCCAGCGTGATGCCGCCGGCGGGGTAGTGGCCGGCCATCATCGAATCCATGTCGTTGCCGCCGGCGTAGAGGCCGGGGATGGGCTGGCCGTGCTCGCCCAGCACCTGGGCCTGGGCGTTGACCTTCAGGCCAGCGAAGGTGCCCAGGCTGCCCGCGACCACGCGCACGGCATAGAAGGGGCCGCGTTCGAGCGGCCCCATGCAGGCATTCGACCAGCCGCGTTCGGCGGCGAAGGTGGCGTCGCCCTGCATGCGGTTGTAGGGCGTCTCGCCCTTGGCGAAGTCTTCGTCTTTGCCAGCGAGGGCCATGGCGTTGTAGCGCTGCACGGTGCGTTCCAGCCCGTCGGCCGCGATGCCGCAGACGTGGGCCAGTTCGGCGAGGGTGCGGCCGCGCTTGAGGTAGCCGTTGGCCAGCATCGGGCCCAGCGGCATCGGGGCCGGCTTGGCGGCGCCCAGGCCGTAGTGGCGCATGAAGCTGTGGTCGCACACCAGCCAGGCCTGCACCGGCTGGCCGGCGGGCGTGGCGCGGAGCAGCGCCTGCATCACGTCGTGGTACGAGTCGGCCTCGTTGGCGAAACGCTGGCCGTCGGCGCGCACCATGATCAGGCCGGGCTTGGCGCGCTCGATCAGGTGCGGGAAGTGGGCGAACGAGCCATCGCGCTGCGGCACCAGCGAGACGGGGGCCAGGGCGGCGGCCTGCAGGCCATCGGTGCCCACGCGGGCGCCCGCGCTCTCACCCAGGCGCAGGCCGTCGCCGGTGTTGCCGCGGGAGGCGGCTGACCAGTGTTCGGTGCCGGTCGGCGCGTGCGGCAGCAGGGCGCGCTTGCGCTCGGTGTCGTGCGGGAAGCCGCCGCAGGCCAGCAGCACGCCGCGGGCCGCGTGGACCTCTATGGGGCCGTCAGGTGTGTGCAGCACGGCGCCGGTCACGCGTTCACCGTCGCGCAACAAGCGCCGTGCAGGCGAGCGGGTGCGGATGTCGACGCCGACCTCGAAGGCCGACGCCGCCAGTGCCGTCACCAGCGCGTTGCCGTTGACCAGGCGCATGCCGCGGCGGTGCAGCAGCAGGTCTTTCCAGTGCGCCATCACGCGCTTCGTCACGTACCAGAAGGACGCGGGCTTGCGCATCGCGTTGAGGAAGTGGCGCAGCTCGGCGCCCGAGGCGATGCCCATGCCCCAGAGCGTGGTCTCGGGCAGCGGCGGTTTGAGGTCGGCGATGCGCGCGCCCAGGCGCCGGCCGTCGAAGGGCGCGGCGCAGAGCGAGCGGCCTCCGGTGGACGCGTGCGGCGTGCGGCCGTGGAAGTCGGGGATGGCGTTGCCGTCGATGAAGCGCAGGGCGGTCTTCGCGCGGAAGAACTGAACCATGCGCGGCGCGGCGTCGAGGAAGGCGCGGGCGCGGGCCTCGTCGAAGCGCTCACCGAGTTCGTGGCGCAGGTAGTTCAGCGGCTCGTCGATGGGCTCGACGATGCCCGCTTCCACCGCCAGCGGATTGCGCGGCAGCCACATCCAGCCACCCGACCAGGCGGTGGTGCCGCCGAACTGCGGGTCTTTTTCCGCGACGATGACCTTGAGGCCAAGGTGCGCGGCGGTCACGGCGGCCGAGAGCCCACCGGCCCCGGAGCCGATCACCAGAAGATCACAGCGCCCCTCACGCATCGCAGCTCTCTTCGCCCGGGACACCGTGGAACTGGCTTTGCCAGGCCACTGGTGTCGCCCCCTTGAGGGGGGATGCGGCTACGCGAAGCGAGCAAGCGACGGGGGTGGTCATGGCTATACGGCGTAGATCGGCTTGCGGCTTTTGACGTCGCCCGGGGCGGCGGTCTCGGCCGTGAGTTGGAAGAAGGGCGAGGCGCCGCTGGCGGCGGCCAGCTGCTGCGCCACCGACAGCAGCTCGGGCGCCAGCGACTGCATGCGCTCCATCGTGAAGCGCACCGTGGGACCGGCGATGGTGATCACGCCGATGGCCGGCTGGCCCGTGAAGCGCACCGGCGCCGACATGGCCGAGAGGCCCAGGCTGTAGGTGTCCACCGTGAGGCTGTAGCCACGTTCGCGTGTCTCGTGCACGGCGGCCAGCACCGCCTGCAGCGAGGTGGGCGCAGCCGGGCCGAACTGTTCGGGTGTACCCAGGCCCTGCTTGGCCACCAGGGCCAGGGCGGCGTCGTCGCTGAGGGTGGACATCAGCGCCCAGCCCGAGGACGAACACGAGAGGCGCGCGTCCGAGCCCATGTCGGGGTCGTAGCGCAGGCCCTGGCGCGCGCCCTGCGCACGCGCCACCCAGGTCAGGCGTTCGCCGTCCACCACCGACGGTCGCACCAGCTCGCCCGAAATCTCGGCCAGGTGGTTGAGCAGCGGCTGTGCGATGTCGACGATGCCGCTATTGCTGAGGTACGAGAGACCCATGCTCACCAGCTTGGTGGTCAGCAGGTATTCGCCGTGGCCGCGTGCCTGGCGCACATAGCCCAGCCGCACCAGGTCAGCCAGCAGGCGGTGCACGCCGCTGCGCGGGATGCCCGTGAGGTCGGCAATCGCGGCCAGCTCCATGCCTTCGCCGTGTTGCGAGAGCAGTTCGAGGATGCCGAGGGTTCGTTCGAGGACGCCGTTCATGGTCTGTGTTCCGTGGGGTTCGAAAGCCTCAAACGGTACAGGAAACCGTGCCGCCGCCGGCCGCGGCGTCGAGCAGGGCGCGCGTGGCCTGCAGGGTGCGCAGGCCGTCGAGCGCGCTGCACAGCGGGGCCTCTTCGCCGCGGATCACGGCGGCGAAATGCTGCAGCTGGCGCGTGTACGGATCGGCCCTGATCGCGGTGCGCTGCTCGCGCACGAGCGGGTGGTGCCAGTGGCGTTCGCCCTCGTAGCGCCAGAGCGAAAGATCGGGCAGCGAGAGCGAGCCCTCGGTGCCGGCGATGAACAGGGCGTTGACGTCCTGGCGCGGGTACTGGTCCTGTTCGCCGGCGCAGAAGTCCCAGCACCAGGGCGCAACGGCGGTGTCCGACAGCAGCACCGTGCCCAGCGCACCGTTCTCGAAGCGCAGCAGGGCCGCGGCCGTGTCTTCCACCGCGAAACCGCGCACCGCGTTGCTGGCGACGGCCTGCACCTGCACGATGTCGCCGCAGAGGAAACGCAGCATGTCGATCTCGTGGATCAGGTTGATCAGCACCGGGCCGCCGCCCGGTTCGCGCCGCCAGGCCATGTCGAAATAGCCCTGCGGCTTGTAGAAGCAGGCCATGGCGTTGGCGCCGACGAGGCGGCCCAGCTTGCCGCTCGCAATCGTTTCGCGCGCCTGGCGGGTGATGGGGTTGTGGCGCCGGTGGTGGCCCACCAGCACCGGCACGCCGCAAGCGGCCTGCGCGTCGACCAGCTGCTGCGCCTCGGCCACGCTGTCGGCCAGCGGCTTTTCCACCAGTGCGGCGACGCCGCGCGCCAGGCAGTCCAGTGCCATCGGCACGTGTTGCGGGTTGGGTGTGGCGACGATGGCGCCCTGCGGCTGCAGGCGGTCCAGCGCGCTCACATGGTCGGGCGCCCAGGGCACGTCCAGCGACTCCGCCAGCGCGCGGCAGGCGTCCGACGGGTCGGCAATGCCGGCCAGCGCCAGGCCGGGCGTGCGCCGGATGCGGTCGATGTGGGTGCGGCCGATGGCGCCGGCACCGATGACCAGAAGTCGGGTGGTGTCCATGTGTGGTGTTTGTCTCCGGCCCGAAGTCTAGTCAAAAAAAGAACAACATTCAATACTTGAACACAATTCCACTTTTGCATATGATCCAGGTCAACCACCCGATCCACCCGAGATCCGAGCGAGACAGATGACACAGAACCTCAGCGGCGCCACGCGCCTGCACTACATCGTGGGCGACCCGATTGCCCAGGTGAAATCACCCGCAGGCGTGAGCCAGGCCCTGGCCGCCCACGGCCGCGACGCGGTCTGCGTGCCCGCCCATGTGTCGCCCGCCCACCTGACCGACTGGGTGCGCGGCGTCTCGCTGGCGCAGAACGTGGACGGCATCATCGTGACGGTGCCGCACAAGTTCGCCTGCACCGACCTGTGCGCCACCACCTCCGACCGCGCCGCCTTCCTGCACACGGTCAACACCATGCGCCGCAACGCCGACGGGACGTGGCACGGCGACATGTTCGACGGCCTGGGTTTCGTCACCGCCCTGCAGGACAAGGGCTGCCGGCCCGCCGGCAAAAAGGCCCTGCTGGTGGGGGCGGGCGGCGCCGGCTCGGCCATTGCCCATGCACTGGTGATGGCCGGCGTGAGCGAACTCGCCATCCACGACCCCGACGACCAGCGCCGCGCCTCGCTGGTGGACCGTCTTTCGGGTCTTGGGAAATGCCCGGTGGGCCACGGCAGCGCCGACCCGACGGGCTTTGACCTCGTGCTCAACGCCACGCCGGTGGGCATGAAGGAGGGCGACCCCTACCCCCTGGATGTGTCGAAACTGACGCCTGACATGTTCTGCGGCTGCGTGATCACGGCCCCCGCCGTCACGCGCTTCATCGTCGCTGCGCGCGAGAAAGGCTGCGGCACGATGACCGGCGCGGACATGTTTGCGCGGGTCCGTGACCTGATGGTCGAATTCCTGATCGGGAAGTGAGCATGCAGGTGCTGAACGCTCTGAAGGACTTGCCTGCCGAGGCAGCCTACGACCTGGTCGTGGTCGGTGCCGGCGGCGCTGGCATGGCCACCGCCTTGTACGCGGCGCTGGATGGCAAAACCGTGCTGCTGGTCGAGCGCACGGAGTTCGTGGGCGGCACCACCGCCTGGTCCGCCGGCACCACCTGGGTGCCGGGCACGCACCACGCGGCCAAGGTGAACCCCGGCGACACGCTGGCCGAAGCGGCGCGCTACCTGACCAACGCCATCGGCGAGCGCACGCCCGCCGCGCTGCGCCAGACCTTCCTCGATCACGGGGCCGCCGCCATCCGGCAGATCGAAGACCGCAGCGAGGTGAAGTTCCGCCCCTACGCCAAGCACCCGGACTACATCTCCGACCTCGGCGGCTCGACGCTGGCCGGCCGCGCGATGGAGCCCGTGCCCTTCGACGGGCGCCTGCTGGGCGACCTGTTCAAGCTGGTGCGCCCGCCGATCCCCGAGTTCACCGTGCTCGGCGGGATGATGGTGGACCGCACCGACATCAACCACCTGCTGGCGCTGACCAAGTCGTGGGCGTCGTTCAAGCACGCGCTGAAGATCATTGCGCGCCACGGCCTGGACCGCCTGAGCCACCCGCGCGGCACACGGCTGGTGATGGGCAATGCGCTGGTGGGGCGGCTGCTGCATTCGCTCTCGATGCAGGCCGGCGTGACGCTCGCCCTGAACACCTCTGTGGAACGCTTCGAGCGCGATGGCGCCGGCGTGACCGGCGTGGTGCTCCAGGGGCAGGGCGCCTCCCGCCGCGTCACCGCCCGCGGCGGCGTGGTGCTGGCCAGCGGCGGCTTCAACCGCCACCCCGGGCTGCGCGCCCGCATGCTGCCCGGCGCCGACATGGCCTGGTGCCCAGCCGCGCCCGGCCACACGGCCGAAGCCCATGCCCTCGCCCAGGACGCCGGCGCCGTCTATGGCGAAGGCGCCCTGAGCAACGCCTTCTGGGCGCCGGTCTCCTTGAGAAAACGAGCCGACGGCAGCACGGCGGTGTTCCCGCACTTCGTGATGGACCGCGCCAAGCCCGGCATGCTGACCGTGAACAAAAAGGGCGAACGCTTCGTCAACGAAAGCACGTCCTACCACCTGTTCGGCATGGCCATGCAGGCCACCGGCTCCGTGCCGGCGTACCTGGTCTGCGACGCGACCGCGCTGCAGAAGTACGGCATCGGCATGGTGCGCCCCGGCGCCTCGCCCAAGGACCTCGCGCCCTTCCTGGCCGACGGCTACCTCACCCAGGGCGCCACGCTGGACGAGCTGGCGGGCAAGCTCGGCATCGACGCCGGTGGTCTGAAGGCCAGCGTCGAGGAGATCAACCGCTGCGCCGAAACCGGCGTGGACCCGCGTTTCCACCGCGGCGAGACGGCCTACCAGCAGAACATCGGCGACGCCACCGCGGGCACGAAGAACCCCAACCTCGGGCCGCTCAGAACCGCGCCGTACTTCGCCGTGAAACTGCACCCCGGCGACATCGGCGCCGCCACCGGCTTTGCCACCGACGGCGACGCGCGCGTGCTCGACGCGCAGGGCCAGCCGATTCCCGGTCTGTACGCCGTGGGCAACGACATGCACTCCATCATGGGCGGCGTCTACACCGCGCCGGGCATCACCATCGGGCCCGGCCTGGTGTTCGGCTGTCTGGCGGCGCGACATGCGGGCGCCAGGGCCTCGGTCGCTGCTCAGGGATAACCCGGTTTCTGATCGATTGTCGAACAGTGATGTGCATTTATCGCTCGGATACCGTTGCTTGCACATGGACCACCCCCTGGCGGGGTCCTACATTTCCAACCCATGAGTCCGGGTCACAGGGCTTGAACTTTCATCCAACCGAAGGAGACATCTGATGCAGCAGTTCAAACGTCAATTCCTGGGCGCGGCCGTCGCGGCCCTGGCCACGCTGGGTTTCAGCGGCCTGGCCCAGGCCCAGAACTACCCGGAGCGCGACGTCACGGCCGTGATCCAGTGGGGCGCCGGCGGCGGCACCGATGTCGCCATGCGCGGCTATGCCCCCTATGCCGAAGAGGCCCTGGGCAAGAAAATCGTGCTGCAGAACAAGCCCGGCGCGGCCGGCGTGATCGGTGCCAACTTCGTGCTGCAGCAGCCGGCCGACGGCTACACCATCCTGATGGGCGCCGAGCCGCAGGCCCTGTACCGCGTGATGGGCGTGGCCGACTTCGACTACGACAAGTTCACCCCGATCAACATCGCCGCCGTGGCCAACACCATCCTGCTGGTGACCAAGCCCGACGCGCCCTGGAACAACATGCAGGACCTGCTGAGCCACGTGCAGGCCAACCCCAAGAAGGTCAAGCAGTACCTGGCCGGCCAGGGCACCGTGCCGTTCACCATGAACGCCATGATGAGCACGCTGACCAAGTTCGAGACCATCAACGTGCCCTTCGACGGTGACGGTCCCGCCATCGCCGCGCTGCAGGGTGGCCACGTGGACATCGGCTTCATCGCCTCCGGCGCCGTGATCGAACACGTCAAGGCCGGCCGCCTCAAGGCGCTGGCCGTGGTCGACTCCAAGCCGTTCCAGGGCATCGCCCCCGTGACCGACGCGCCTTCGCTGCGCGGCATCACCAAGTACCTGCCCTGGGGTTCGTGGTACGGCGTGTTCGTGCGCAAGGAGACGCCCGAGCCGGTCAAGGCCAAGCTGATCGCCGCCTTCAAGAAGGCTGGCGAGAACCCGCAGTACCGCAAGATGATGGAAGGCCGCGGCACCACCATGCTGAACATCAGCGGCGCCGAGGCCGAAGCCTTCATCAAGAAGTTCCAGTCCACCACCGCCTGGCTGTACGAAGGCGCTGGCGCGGCCAAGAAGAGCCCGGCCGAACTGGGCATCCCCAAGCCCTGATCCTGCGGGCTGACCAAGACGGTCTGCGGCGAGCCTTCGCCCAGACCGTTTTTTTCACCTCTTTCAACCGCTTCCGAACCCAACGAGGAGACCTTCATGCACACCAGCCATCCTCGGCTGCCGGGCGAACTGACCTTCATGGCGCTTGTGGTGCTGTTCAGCGCGTTCATGCTCTGGACCGCCTACGGCATCTCGCGCTTCGACTCCATTTCCTCCCCCGGCTTCTTCCCCATGGTGTGCGCCGCCACCATGCTGATCACTGGCGGCATGAACCTGGTCAAAACCGCCCGCGCCAAGCTTCGGCTTGAAGGGGGCGAGACCTGGATGCAGCAGCTGGTGCGCAAGATCGTGCCGCTGCAGCTGGTGCTGTTCGCGCTGCTGATCCTGGCCTACATGCTGCTGCTGGAGGTGCTGGGTTTCCTGGTTGCTTCCTACCTGTTCCTGGTGCTGGCCATGTCCCTGCTGGGCAGCAAGCGCATCGGGCTGAACGTGGTGGTCAGCTTCGTGGTGCTGGCGGCCATCTTCATCGTGTTCCGCACCGCCTTCTCGGTCGTGCTGCCTGCGGGCAGTCTGGTCGGCCCCCACCTGCCGGAGTTGCTCAAATGATGGACGCCCTCGGTTATTTCCTGATGTCCTGGCTGGACATCAAGATGCTCGCGCTGACCGCGCTGGGCACTTTCGCCGGCATCTACATCGGCGCCATTCCAGGCCTGTCGGTCACGATGGCGGTGTCCATCCTGATCTCGTTCACGTTCAAGTGGGACGTGAACGAGGCGCTGGCGCTGATCTCCGGCATCTACCTGGGCGGCGTGTACGGCGGCTCGCGCAGCGCCATCCTGCTGAACATCCCGGGCGCGCCCTCGGCGATTGCCACCGGTATGGACGGCTACCCGCTGGCCAAGCGCGGCGAGGCGGGCCAGGCCATTGGCCTGACCACGGTGGTCTCGGTGTACGGCGGCTTCATCGGCATCCTGGCGCTGGCCGTGGCCGCGCCGGCCGTCTCCAGCCTAGCGCTGAAATTCGGGCCGCGCGAGTACTTGCTGCTGGCGCTGTGGGGCATCCTGCTGGTGGGCAGCCTCTCGGGCGAGTCGCTTTCCAAGGGCATCTTCTCGGGCGCCCTGGGCGCACTGATCGCCTGCGTGGGCCTGGACCCGATGACGGGCGAGAACCGCCTGACCTTCGGCAACATGCAGCTGTCGGCCGGCATCTCCTACATCGCCGCCATGATCGGCTTCTTCGGTGTGGCCGAGGTGATCGCCCAGGTGCACGAGCTCAAGCTCACCGCCATCAAGCAGAACGTCGACAAGATCATTCCGTCATGGGGTCTGGTGCGCAAGCACCTGGGTCTGGCCACGCGCACCTCGACCATCGGTGTGGTGGTGGGTGCGCTGCCCGGTGCGGGCGGCGACATCGCGGCGCTGATGGCCTACGACCACGCCAAGCGCACGGTGAAAAACCCGTCGCGGCCGTTCGGCGAAGGCGCCTACGAAGGTCTGGTGGCGCCCGAGTCGGCCAACAACGCGGCCGTGGGCGGCGCCTACGTGCCCATGCTCACGCTGGGCATCCCGGGTGATGCGGTCACGGCCGTGATCATCGGTGCGCTCTACATCCACGGCCTCAAGCCGGGTCCGATGCTGATGATCGAGACGCCGCACCTGTTCTGGTTCGTGGTGGGCTCGCTGTGCCTGGCCAACATCTTCCTGCTGATCTTCGGTCTGACCGGCATCAAGATCTTCGCCAAGATCGTGGAGACGCCCAAGCCCATCCTGCTGCCGCTGATCCTGGTGCTCTCGGCCGTGGGCGCCTACGCCATCAACAACAACCCGGTGGACGTCTACTGGATGCTGGGCTTCGGCGTGCTGGGCTACCTGCTCAAGATGTATGGCTTCCAGGTCGGGCCGGTGATCCTGGGCATGATCCTCGGACCGATGATGGACCGCAGCTACCGCCAGGCCATGATGTCCACCGGCGACGACCTGGGCATTTTCGTTACCGAGTTCTTCACCACGCCGCTGTCGGCCATCCTGCTGGCTGCGCTGGTGTTCACCGTCGTCAGCCAGACTGCCTGGTACAAGAAACTCAGGAATCGCTGAGAACCCGCCCTGTCTCGCAAGAAGCCCCGGAACGTTCATGTTCCGGGGCTTTTTTCATGGACGCGTCGGATGGGCCAGCTGCGCCAGCGCCTGTGCGCGGAACTCGCGCGGAGTCAGGCCGGTGTGGCGCTTGAAGAACCGGCTGAAGTAGGCGTCGTCCTCGAAGCCGAGTTCGGCCGCCAGCTGCTGGATGCTGCCGACGGTGTAGACCAATTCGCGCTGCGCTTCGTGCACCAGCCGCGCATGGATCACGTCCAGCGCCGACATGCCCAGCACCTCGCGGCAGATGCGCGAGAGCTGTCCGGCCGTCAGCCCCAGTGCGTCGGCGTAGGCCTGCACCGGGCGGTGCTGGCGGAAGTCGCGGTCGAGCAGGGCCTTGAACTGCTGGATCTGGCGCTGCTTGCGGGTACCCGCCGCGCTGCCCACCGGGTCGCTGTCGGCCGGTCCCGCCAGCCGCGCCACCTGCACCAGCAGGGCGGTCAGCAGCGCCATGCCGGCGGCCGTCTGCCCGGTGCTGTGGCTGCGCGATTCGCGCTCGACCGCTAGGAACAGCGGCATCAGCGGCACCAGTGCGTCGGCGTCCGGCAGCGCCAGCACGCGCGGTGTGCGGATGGTGTCCAGCAGCCCGGGCATCACCAGCGCGGCCAGCGACTCCAGCACCTTCTGCGTCGCGGTGACCACCGGCCCATCGACATCGGGTGAGAAGTGAAAGCCGTGTGCCGCACCGGCGGGCACGACGATCAGGCAGGGGGCCGTGGCGGCGATGCGCGCGCCGTTCATGCGCACCTCGCCCGACCCCGCGGTCAGGCACAGCAGCTGCACGAAGGCGTCGTGCCGGTGCACCTGGATCTCCCACTGGTAGGGCGCCGAGCGCTGCGGAATCCACTCGAAATTGAACGAGTTGGACCAGGCGGGTGCGTCCTGGTCGCCGTAGAGCGCGTAGTTGGGGATGCGGGCGGTCAAAGGGACTCCGAGAAATGCACGAATTGTCCTGGTGCTGGCCGGGATCGTCAAACCTTCGGACGCGGCGGGCGCGAACAATCGTGTCCATTCCAACCGGAGACAAACATGTCCGATTCCCCTTCCCACTGGCTGGGCCTTCAGGGCCGCGTGGTGGCCGTCACCGGCGCCGCCAGCGGCATCGGCGCTGCCACCGCGCGGCGGCTGGCCGAAGCCGGCGCCCATGTGGGGCTGATCGACCGTGATGCCGACGGCGCGCAGCGCCAGGCGGCCGCGCTGGACGCCGAGTTCGGCGCGCAGGGCGTGCGCACGCTGGCCGTGGCCTGCGACATAGCCAGCGAAGAACAGACCCTGGCCGCCGCTCAAAAAGTGCAGGCCGAACTGGGCGATGTGGCGGCCCTGATCAACAACGCCGGCCTGCTGCGACCGGGCTCGCTGGACGGCGTGAGCCTGGCCGACTGGAACGCCGTGCTGGGCATCAACCTCACCGGCTACCTGCTGTGTTCGCGCGCCTTCAAACCGCAGCTGGAACGCACGCGCGGCGCGCTGGTGCACGTGGCCTCGATCTCCGCCAACTTTCCGCAGACGGGCAGCGGCGCCTACAGCGCGGGCAAGGCCGGCGTGCTGCTGCTCTCGCGCCAGATGGCGGCCGAGTGGGGGCCGCTGGGCATCCGCAGCAACGCCATCTGCCCCGGAATGATCCGCACCGCGCTGTCGGCGACGTTCTACGAAGAGCCGGGCTTTGAAGAAAAGCGCGCCCGCGTCACCGCCAGCCGCCGCATCGGCGAGCCGCAGGACATCGCCGACGTGGCGCTGTTCCTGGCCAGTCCGCGCTCGGCCTACATGAACGGCGCGGAACTGGCCGTGGATGGTGGCATGTCGTCGATGCTGATGGACATGGTGCCGCGCCCCGGCTTCAACCAGACGAATTGAGGAGACACCCATGACCAACAAGACCGAATACGACCTGATCGTCGTGGGCTCCGGCGCCGCCGGCCTGTCCTGTGCCATCACCGCGAAAAAGCGCGGTCTCGACGTGGTGGTGATCGAGAAGGAGCCCGTGTTCGGCGGCACCACCGCGCTCTCGGGTGGCGTGCTGTGGATTCCGCTCGGCCCGCATGGCCGCCAGCAGAACCCGGCCGACACGCGCGAGGCGGTGCACCGCTACATGAGGGAAGAGACCGGCGCGTTCTACGACGAGGCCGCGGTCGATGCCTTCATCGAGAACGGCCCGAAGATGGTCGAGTTCTTCGAGCGCGAGACCAGCATGCAGTTCGTGCCCACGCTCTACCCGGACTACCACCCCGACGTGCCCGGCGGCGTGGACATTGGCCGATCCATCCTGGCCAAACCCTTCGACATCCGCGAGCTGGGTGCCGACATGGCGCGCCTGAAACCGCCGCTGAAGACCATCACCTTCATCGGCATGATGTTCAACTCGTCGAACGCCGATCTGAAGCATTTTTTCCAGGTCACGAAGTCGCTCACCTCGTTCCTCTACGTGGCCAGGCGCCTGGCCACACACCTCAAGGAACTGGCGCTCTACCGCCGCGGCATCAACGTGACCAGTGGCAACGCGCTGGCGGCAAGGCTGGCGAAGTCGGCGCTTCAGCTCAACATCCCGATCCTCACCAGCACACCGGCACAGGGCATCGAGATGGACGGCGAGCGCGCCGTCGGCGTGCGCACCGGGCAGGGCCTGCTGCGCGCGCACCACGGCGTGGTGCTGGCCTGCGGTGGCTTCCCGCACGACGTCAAACGCATCGCGCAGGCCTACCCGCATGTCCAGCGCGGCCACCAGCACCTTTCGCCCACGCCCACCAGCAACACCGGTGACGGCGTGAACATGGCCGAAGCGCTCGGCGGTGCAGTGGACATCCACTACAAGGACAGCGCGGCCTGGATGCCGGTCTCGCGCGTGGACTACGGCAATGGCGAAATCGGTGTCTTCCCGCACCTGCTGGACCGCTACAAGCCCGGCATCATCGGTGTGCTGGCCAACGGCCGGCGCTTCACCAACGAGTCCAACTCGTACCACGACGTGGGCGCGGCGATGATGCGCGCCTGCGAGGGTCAGAAGGAAACGGCGATGTGGCTGGTCTGTGACAAGACCACGCTGGCCAAATACGGCATCGGTTTCGTCAAACCCGCACCCATGCCCATTGGCAAGTTCCTGCGCAACGGTTACCTGAAGAAGGGCAACACCCTGGCCGAACTGGCGCAGAACTGTGGCATCGACCCGGCCGGCCTGGAGCAGACGGTGAGGGACTACAACGTCGGCGCCGTGAAGGGCGAAGACCCGGCCTTCGGCCGTGGCCGCACCAGCTTCAACCGCTACCTGGCCGACCCCGCGAACCAGCCCAACCCCTGCGTGGCGCCGGTGCAGAACGGGCCGTTCTACGCGGTCAAGCTCATCATGGGCGACCTCGGCACGTTCGACGGCATTCGCACCAGCGTGATGGGCGAGGTGCTCCAGCGCGACGGCAGGCCAATAGCCGGCCTGTACGCCGTGGGCAACGACCGCGCCAGCATCATGGGCGGCAACTACCCCGGCGCCGGCATCACCCACGGGCCGAACATGACCTTCGGCTTTGTCACCGGCAACCACATCGCCGATCAGGCGGGAGCACGCGCATGACCTTCTCCGCGACTCCCTTGGCCTGGCCCGTGAGCAGCACCAGCAGCCTGAGCCGACCGCTGGTGGACCACCGCATTTACACCATCGCCTTCCGCAAGATGCCTGAGTTTCTGGAGGTCTTCAACCGTCTGGCCATGCCCATTCTGATGCAGACATTGGCTCATCCTGTGGGCTTCTACACCAGCGTGGTGGGCACGCAGAACCAGTTCCTACACTTCTGGGCTTATGAGGACCTGAGCGACTACGAGTGTCGCAGCCGGGCCCGTGATACGCATCCAGATTTCCCGGCCTATCTGCAGGCTTCCGCACACCTGATCACGGCGCAGGAGACGCGCCTTGTGCGCGCAGTGCCCATGCCCGGCTGGGTGACGCTGCAGCCCATGTCCGCCGCCTGACCGGCGAGGCCGTATCGTGTGGTGGTCCCATGTCCCTCGCCGATGAAACGCTCCGAAAAACACACGCTCGATGATGCGCTGCTGGACGTCAAGCTGCTGCGGTTTTTTGACGTTCTCTACAGCACGCGCCGTCTGGCGAGGGCTGCGGAGCAACTGGGGCAAAGCGCGCCCACGGTCAGCATCTGGCTCAACCAGCTGCGCGATGCGTTGAAAGACCCGCTGTTCGTCAGAACGCCCGGCGGCATGCTGCCCACGCCGCGCGCCGAACAACTGATGCCCTCGGTGCGCGAAGCCCTGCGCGTGCTGCGTTCGCTCAAGGCGGAACCCCAGACGTTTGACCCGCTGTCAGCCGACCGGGTGTTCCGCGTCTGCATCACCGATGGCGGCATGCTGACCCTGCTGCCGCATGTGCTGGCCAGCCTGCGCCGGCTGGCACCTCTGGTGCGGCTGGAGGTGATCAAGCTCGGACCGGATGCAGGGGCGCTGCTGGAGTGCGGCGAGGCCGATATCGCGGTTGGCCTGGTCCCTGAACTGGACACCGGTTTCTACCAGCAGGCGCTGTTCGACCAGGTCTGGGTGTGCCTGGTCAACCCCGACCATCCCCGTGTGCGCAACCAGCTCGACTGCGAGGCTTATGCAAGGGAGGGTCACATCGAGATCAGCCTCGGCACGGGCCACCGCATGCTCGCGGCTGCACTGGAGCGGGCACAGATCCGGCGCACGGTGTTCCTCGAAATGCCCGTGTATCTGGGGGTGCCGGCCATGGTTTCGTCGAGTGACCTCATCGCCACCATGCCCAGCCGCACAGGTCACTCGCTGGCGCGCAGCTTCGGGCTGAACCTGTTCCCCTGCCCGGTGCCAGTGCCGCCATTCACGGTCAAGCAGTACTGGCACGAGCGCTTCCACCACGACGCCGGGCACCGGTGGCTGCGCGGCCTGGTGCAGGAACTGTTCCTGGAGGGCGGCGGACCCCGCCCGGACGCCCCGGACTGACTTTGCGAAATGCAAACTTCATGTTTGCGCCAGCCTCCTGTTGCTCGTGAAACCCCATTCCTAGAATGAAAAACAGACCCCGCGTTTCACAACAATCATTCGAGGAGCAACATGAGGGTATTGGTTACCGGAGGCAGCGGCTTCCTGGGTGCCTGGGTCGTCAGGCAACTGGCAGAGGCCGGGCACGAACCCCTGGTTTTCGACGTGCTCGGAGACCGAACCAAGGTGGCGGAAATCGCCGGACAGCGCCTGGCCCGTGACATGGTCTGGGTGGTGGGCGATGTGCGAAAGTCACAGGATGTGGGCATCGCCGCGCAGGACTGCGACGCCATCATCCACCTGGCCGGCGTGCTCACACCGACTTGCCAGCAATCGCCAGTGCGGGGCGCCGAGATCAACCTTCTCGGTACGCTCAACGTCTTCGAGGCGGCGCGCCAGCAGGGCATTGGCTCCATCGCATACGCCAGCACGGCCGGCGTGTTCGGCCGGGACAATAGCGAACAGCCTCTTCCCGAAACCCACTACGGCGCGTTCAAGCTGGCCTGCGAAGGGTCTGCCCGCGCCTACTGGCAGGACGTCGGCATCGGCAGCGTCGGGTTCCGTCCCTTCGTGGTCTACGGCCCGGGGCGCGACACCGGTCTGAGCGCGGGCCCCAGCCTGGCCTGCCGCGCCGCCGCTCGGGGCGAAGCCTATGTGCTCCCCTTCAGTGGCCGCTGCGGCATGGTGTACGTGGAAGATGCCGCCGCGCTGTTCGTGCGTGCGGCGTTGCAGCCACACAAGGGCGCGCACGTGTTCAATCTGGTGGGCGAGGAGGCCTCGGTGGATGAGGTCATCGCCGGTATCCGGTCCATCGTGCCGGAGGCCCGGCTGTCGAGCGAAGGCCCGCCGCTGCCCATCGCGGTGGGGCAGAGCGAAGCCGGCTTGCAGGCGCATTTCCCGGGCATGCCGCGCACGTCGCTGGCCGACGGGCTGAGAGCGACCGTGCGTTTCTATCAGGGGCAGTCCGCCCCGGCCCGCGAGCGCAGCGGCAGCGGAGCCACCGCGTGAACGGCGCAGTCATCGACAACCGCGTGGCGGTGATCGCTGGCGCGGCGGGTGGGATCGGCCGCGCCATTGCCCAGCGGCTGGCCGGGGACGGCATGCGCCTGGCGCTGCTCGACCTGGATGTGGCCGCGTTGCAGGCCCTGTGTGACGAGATCCCGGGCAGCCTGGCTGTGGCGGCCGATCTCACCGATGAGCGTTGTGTGGAGGGCGCGATTCGCCGCACGGAAGATCACTTCGGACGTCTGGATGTGCTGGTGCACAGCGTGGGCGTGACGGGGCCGTCGCTGCCGGTGCACGAGTACCCGGTCGCCGACTGGCACCGCACGCTGGCCATCAACCTGCACAGCGCCTTTCTCTGCTGCCGCGCGGTGGTCGACCCCATGCTGCGCACAGGCTTCGGCCGCATCGTGAGCATCGCGTCCATAGCCGGCAAGGAAGGCAATGCCCAGCAGAGCGCCTATTCCGTGGCCAAGGCCGGCGTGATCGCGCTGACCAAGTCCATGGGCAAGGAGCTGGCAACCACGCCTATTCGCGTCAACGCCATTGCCCCGACGGTGATCAGCACGCCGCTGATCAACCAGATGACGCCCGAGCTTCTGGCCACCGTGCTGGCCAAGGTTCCCATGGGGCGTCCCGGGCAGCCGCAGGAGGTGGCCAACCTCGTGGCCTGGCTGAGTTCCGAGGAATGTTCGTTCTCCACCGGTTCCACCTACGACCTGTCCGGGGGCCGGGCGACCTACTGACGTGCCGAGGCGGCGCGCGCGCATTTGACCGCACTGCAGACCCTGCGGGGCGGCAAACCGATGGCTCCCCGATGAGCCGTTATTTCCACCAAGAGGAGTCACAGATGAAAACCGTTCCACCATCCACGCCCCTACAAGCCCAGAGCAGCCGCCGGACCTTCCTGCGCGCCGGTGCCGCCATGGCCGCCGGCGTGACCGCCGGGCTGTCGCTGCCCGCGCTGGCCCAGGCCAAGCCCGTCACCCTCAAGGCGGTGATCCAGCACCGCAACGGCGAGTCCTACAAGAAGTGGCTCTGGCTGCAGGAGCAGGTCAAGGCACGCACCCAGGGCCAGGTCGAGATCGAGGTCACGACCATCGGCGAGCTGGGTCTGGGCGGTACCGAAATGCTGCGCGTGCTCAAGTCCGGCGTGATCGATATGGCCGAAATCTTGCCGGGCTATGTGGCGGGTGACTTCCCCCTGATCGAGGCCTGCGACCTGCCTGGCATTTCCACCAGCATGGCCCAGTCGCGCCAGCTCTACGACGCCTGGACCGAGAACGTGGTGAGCAAGAACGAAGCTGCGATGGGCGGCAAGATCATCGGCTCGTTCTGCTGGTCCACGATGTTCATGTACACCAAGTTCCCGCTGGACTCGCTGGAAGCGTTCAAGGGCCGCAAGATCCGCGTGTTCGCACCGGCGCAGGCCCGCTTCCTGACCGCCCTGGGTGCCGAGCCGGTGAGCATGACCACGGCCGATGTCTACCCTTCGCTGCAGCGCGGTGTGATCGACGGTGGCATCACCGGCACCGAGCACGTCAAGGCCAGCAGCCTGTGGGAAGTCACCAAGTACATGACCAACGTGAACATCCCGCCGATGGGTTCGTACGTGGTGATCGGCACGCGCGGTCTGGCCAAGGTGCCTGCCGAGCTGCGCGGCATCTTCACCGGCATCTACAAGGAACTCAGCGACCTGGGCTGGAAGCTGGGCGCCGACAACGACCAGCTGGGCTACGCCTACGCGCTGGAAAAGGGCATGGTCCTGACCAAGGTGAGCAAGCCTGAATGGGTGCCGCAGCTCACGCGCATCTCCAAGGAAGACATCCTGCCGTGGTGGGCTGGCCGTGCCGGTGCGCGCGCCAAGCCGGCCTTCAATGAGTTCCTCGCGCCTGTCGTGGGCTTCAAGCTGAGCTGACCTGAGCAGAGTGTGGTGCGCCGCGCACGGCCCGCGGCGCACTTTTTTCCATACCAACAAGAGACAAGGCTTTCCGTGCACGCCCTTCATTCCTATCTTGCCCGTCTGGCCAAAGCCATGGCCTGGATCAGCGGTCTGCTGTTCCTGCTGCTGTCGTTCTATATGACGGGCGACGCACTCAGTCGCTATTTGGGTGGCCCGTTCACCGGTGTGTCCGACCAGATCGCCGCGTTCTGCCTCTCGCTGGGCGCCACTTGGGCACTGGCACAGGGCGTCATTGCCGGTACCCACGTGCGCTCCGACGTGCTCCTGCCTCTGTTGCCGGTGCCGGTCAAGCGCTGGTTCGGCGTGCTCGCGCTGGCCGGTCTGACCGTGTTCGCCTGGATCCTGGCCTATTCCTCCTACCTGCTGACCATGGAGTCCTACGACATGGGCTCGACCGTTCCCCAGTCCATCATCGAGATGCAGCTCTACATTCCCCAGTCGTTGGCGACCCTCGGTTTCGTGGTCTTCGCCATCACCGCTCTGGTGGCCACACTGGTGGCCACGACCCAGTCCGAACCGATCGCCGAAGAGGGGGGCATCTGACATGGCCGCCATCATCGCCACCACCCTGTTCGCGCTGATCGGCTGTTTCCTGCTGAGCTTTCACATCGCCAGTTCGCTGGGGCTGACCGCCGCCATCGCGGGCGCACTTCACATCGGCGAGATCTGGGGCTTCTTCGGCCAGATCCCCTGGAACAACGTCAGCAACAGCGGCATGATCGTCGTGCCCCTGTTCATCCTGATGGGAGAGCTGCTGCTGCGCAGCGGCGTGACCGAAGAGCTCTACGCCATCCTGAGCAAGTGGATGGGCCGCGTGCCTGGCGGGCTGCTGCACACCAACGTGCTGGCTAGCGGCTTGTTCGCCTCAATCTGTGGTTCCAGCGTGGCCACCACCTCCACCATCGGCGCGGTCGCGTTGCCGGAGATGCGCCGCCACGGCTACGACGAGAAGCTGGCCATGGGGTCGATCACCGCCGGTGGCGCCCTGGGCATCCTGATCCCGCCGAGCGTGATCATGATCATCTACGCCATCATGGCCGAGGTGTCCATCGCCCAGCTCTACATGGCCGGCATCGTGCCGGGTCTGGTGATGATGGCGGCCTTCATGCTGGTGATCTTCATCGTTGCGATGATCTCGCCGCAACGCGCGCCCAAGCTGCAGACGCGCTTCACCTGGGGCGAGCGCATGCGCGGGCTGACGGCGGTGCTGCCGGTGCTGTTTCTGCTGGGCATGGTGATGGGCACCATCTATGCGGGGGTGGCCACACCCACCGAGGCCGCGGGCTTCGGTTCGGTCGGTGCCTTCCTGCTGGCCCTGCTCAAGGGCCGGGTCAACCGGCGCATGCTCAGCGAGACCTTCCTGGCCACGGCGTCGACCACGAGCATGGTGTTGCTGGTGGTGGTCAGTGCCTTCCTGCTGCAGTTCGTGCTCTCGCTCGGCGGTGTGCCGGCGGCCATCTCCAACTGGATCGGCGGCATGGGCCTGTCCCAGATCGAGCTGATCCTCTGCATCGCGCTGATCTACATCGTGCTGGGCATGTTCATGGAAAGCATGGCCATGATCGTCTGCACGCTGCCGATCCTGCTGCCCATCCTGCACACGGCCCAGGTGGACCTGGTGTGGTTCGGCATCCTGGCCGTGATCCTGGTCGAGCTCTCGCTCATCACTCCGCCCGTGGGCATGAACCTGTTTGTCATGCACGGCCTGCGCACCCGCATGGACGGTACCCGCGCTGGCCCGCTGACGGAGATTTTCGCCAGCAGCATTCCTTTCGTGATCGCCATGCTGGCGGTGCTGGGCCTGATCATCGCCTACCCCGAGATCGCGATCGGCATCCTGGCAAACATGAAGCAGTGAACGTCACCATTCATCCATCACCCATCATGAATCTCCCTCTTGAAGGCCGCTTCGCCGTCATCACCGGTGCTGGCAGCGGCATCGGCAAGGAAACCGCCCGCGTATTCGCCGAGCGCGGCGCCAAAGGCCTGTTACTGGCCGACCTGAACCTACCCGGTGCGACGCAGGCGGCAAAGGACATCGCCGCGGCCACGGCCTGCACCTGCATGCCGTATCAGCTGGACGTGGCCCGCCCGGACGAGATCGTGGCGATGTTCGCGTTCGTCACCGAAAACTTCGGTCGGCTGGATGTGCTTGTCAACGGGGCCGGCGTCTGCACCTACCTGCCGGTCGAGGAACTGGACGCGCAGAAGTGGGAGCGGGTGATGGACATCAACCTCAAGGGCTCCTACCTGTGTGCCCGCGAGGCCATCCGGCTGATGAAGCCGCAGCGCAGCGGCAAGATCGTCAACATCGCATCGGTGGCCGCGCGCATCGGGGGCGTGGCCTCGGGGGTGGACTACGTGGCGTCGAAGGGCGGCGTGCTGTCCATGACCTACGCCCTGGCGAAGGCGTGCATGCCGTACGGCATCAATGTCAACGGCGTGGCACCCGGGGTGATCGACACACCGCTCAGCTCGGCTTATGACTATCCGCCAGGGACCATCATCGGCCAGCCCATCGACGTGGCGAACGTGATCGCCTTCCTGGCCAGCGACGACTCCCGCCACGTGCAGGGCTGCACCATCGACGTCAACGGCGGTCTCTACATGCACTGAGCGCGGAGCGCAAGGAAAGACAATCCATGCAACACACAGAGACCGAACACATCCTGGTGACAGGCGCCACTGGCGGAATCGGCCTGGGCATCTGCCATGCGCTGGCCGAACGTGCCCGCCGTGCGGGAAGCCCGCTGCGCCTGAGTGTCGCCAGTTCTCGGGCGGGTGAGCGTCTGGACCGGCTGGTGGCCGAACTGCGCACCGCCGGCATCGACGCCGACGGAGTCGCCGGCGACGTGACCAATCCTGCGCAATGCGATGCCCTGGTGTTGCAGGCGCTGGCAGCCGGCGGCGACCTGTCGGGCCTGGTCTGCGTGGCCGGCGCTTCGGGGCCGGGTGCACTGGCCGACCTCCCAGTCGAGCAATGGGACCTGACCTTTCATCTCAACACGCGTGCGGTCTGGCTGCTGGCGCGCGCGGCGCGTCCGTCGCTGCTGCGCACGCGCGGCAGCATCACGGCCGTCGCGTCCATGTCGGGCCTGCATCCACACCCTGGCTACGGCGCCTACTCGCCGGCCAAGGCGGCGCTGGTCATGCTCTGCCGGCAGCTGGCGCAGGAATGGGGTCCCGATGGCATCCGCACCAACAGCGTCTGCCCCGGCATGATCCGCACGCCGCTGACGGAGGCGGTGTACCAGGACGACGCCACGCTGCAACGACGCGAAGCGCTGGTGCCACTGGGGCGCATCGGCTGCCCCGACGACATTGGTCAGGCTGTGGCTTACCTGACCAGCGAAGCCGCTTCCTACGTCAACGGTATGAACCTTGTGGTGGATGGCGGTGTATCGGACCACATGCTGTGCATGATCCCGGGCCGTCCCGGCAAGCCACCGGTGGGCACTCAGTCGGCCTGAGCGCGGCGCCTCAGGGCGCCGGATCGGTGACGCCGAAGATGCGGCGCAGCGGGTTGAACCCGGTCACCAGCGCCGACGCCACCAGCACCAGCGCGCCGCCGATGAAGATGCCGGGTGACAGCGCCTCGCCCAGGAACAGGTGGCCCCAGGTGACGCCGAACACCGGGATCATGAATACGGGGCTCATGGCCGCCACCGGCGTCACGTTGCGGATGATGCGCAGGTGAGCCCAGTAGGCCAGGCCCGAGGTGACGATGCCCAGCACCGCCATGGCCGCCAGCGTGCCGGGTGTGAAGCGGGCCTCGGGCCACTGCCAGGCCGCGCCCGGCAGAACGACCAGAAGCGCCATCACGTGGATGCCCGCGGCAATGGACAGCGGCTGCATGCGCGCGGTGGCGCGCTTCATCACCGGCGTGGCCAGGCCGTAGCAGGCGGCGGCGCAGACGCAGGCCAGGGCTGCGACCAAGGTGGTGCCGTCCAGCGGCACCGGGCCCAGCCGCACGATGAGGCCGACCCCGATGAAGCCGATCAGGCAGCCCAGCAGCTTGCGGACAGTCAGCGTGTCTTCCTTGAACCAGGCCGAGGACAGCGTGCCGAACAGCACGGCGGTGGTGTTGAGCAGGGCGCTGTAGCCCGCCGGCAGGTAGAGGCCGGCCCAGGCGTAGAGCATGAACGGCGCCGCGACCGACAGCAGCCCCATCACCGCCAGCATGCGCCACTCTTTCCAGGGCCAGGCGTGGCGCAGCACCGACATCAGCAGCGCCAGGGTGAGGGCGGCCAGGCCGACCCGGCCGGCAGCCAGCACCCAGGGCCCCATGACCGGCACGGCCATGCGGATGAACATGAAGGAGGCGCCCCAGAGGGCCGAGAGTGCGACGAGCTGCGCGAAGTGGCGTGTTTTCACCGCGCCGATTGTGGGCCTGAACACGTTGCAGACCTGTCCTGTGACCGACAGGGTGTACAGGTGCGTGTCCCGTTTGCTCCGCTACAGTGGCGGCGCAGGCCCTCTGCCCACCGCCGTCCTTCACAGGTGACACCATGCCGCTCGCCCTCTACGGTCATCCCTTTTCCTCGTACACCCAGAAAGCGCTCATCGCTCTGTACGAGAACGGCACCGCGTTCGAGTTTCGCTGCATCGGGCCCGACACGCCCGAGCACGCGGGCGAATGGCTGCGGCGCTGGCCGATCGCCCGGTTCCCGATGCTGCTGGACGGAGAGCGCCAGGTCGTCGAGACCAGCCTGATCATCGAATACCTGCAGCTGGCCCACCCAGGCCCCGTGCGCCTGCTGCCCGGCGACCCGATGGCCGCGCTGGACGTGCGCTTTCTCGACCGCTATTTCGATCTGTACGTGATGAGTGCGATGCAGCTGGCGGTGGACACCGCGTTGCTGCGGTATCCGATGTCGGTCGAGAAGGGCCGCGCCATGGCCGGCGAGCGGCTGGAACGGGCCTACGTCTGGCTTGAAGGGCACCTGGCCGGCAAGACCTGGGCCACCGGTGAGGAGTTCACACTCGCCGACTGCGCCGCCGCACCGTCGCTGTTCTACGCCGACTGGGTGCACACGATTGGCGAGGCGCATCCGCTGCTGCGCGCCTATCGAAGCCGGCTGCTCGCCCGACCGTCGTTTGCGCGTGCGGTGGACGAGGCGCGTCCGTACCGTTCGTTCTTCCCGCTGGGCGCGCCCGATCGGGACTGAGCGGTTTCCTTTCTCGCAGAAGGCCCCGCGTTCAGCTCCCGCCTGCCTCGCGCATGGCCTCCGCGGCCTCCACGTTCCCCAAGCCCTCCAGGCCCGCCGCGGCGCCGAGGCGGCCGCGCTCCTCGCGGTTCTGTCCGAGCTTGTACTTGCCCACCAGCCGGGTGATTTCGATCTCCAGGCCGACGATGGCCTTGAGCAGGCCGTCGATGTAGTCGACGGGCGCGTCGCCCATCTTCCAGGGGCGTGGCTGCTGCGAGCGCGCCTCGTGCTCGCGTGTGAGCCGCGCCACCAGCCCGCGCAGGAAGCGCTCGTCGTCGCGCACGCGCAGCACGCCATGCGCGTGCACCACCGCGTAGTTCCAGGTCGGCACGTGGCGGTGGTGTTCGGGCTTGCTCGGGTACCAGTTGGGCGAGATGTAGCCGTCGGTGGCCTGGAAGACCACCAGCACCTCGGTGTCGGCCGCCTGCTGCCACACCGGGTTGGCGTGCGCCACGTGGGCGCGCAGCAGGCCGTGCGGGCCAACGGCGGGGTCGAGTTCGAAGGGGATGTGGTTGGCGTCCAGCCCGTCGGGGCCGTGCGTGACCAGGGTGCCAAGCGGGCGCGCCTGCATGAGGGCGTGCAGGGTCTCGGGGCGGTTCATTTCGAAGGCGGCGGGCAGGTACATGGCGATCAGCGGGGGGATGTGTTCAGTGCGTGCTGCACCAGTGCAGCCATTGTGCGTGCGGCCTCGGAGCCCGCAGCCCTGAGACCCACGAAGGTGACTGCGCGGTCAGGCCGTCCGCGCCCAGGCAGATCCAGGTGCCCAGCGGGTGCGCGTCGATGAGGTCGAGCTGCGCGGCGCGGTCGTCGAAGCGGTGGTGCGTGGGGATGTACATATATAGAGCGGCACCGGCCAGGCTCAGGCACCCTGCAGCGCGTGCCGCAGCAGCAGCACCGAAAGCGTCCACATGGTCAGGCCGATCAGGCCGTCCAGCACCTGCCAGGCGCGGTGTTTTGCAAACAGCGGCGCCAGCCAGCGCGCGCCGAAGCCCAGGCCGCAGAACCAGACCAGACTGGCCAGGCTGGAGCCGGCGATGAACCAGCCGCGCAGACCTTCGGGATGCTGGGCGCCGATGCTGCCCATCAGCATCACCGTGTCCAGGTAGACGTGCGGGTTGAGCAGGGTGAACGCAGCCACCTGGGCCATCGCGGCGCCGCGGCTCCGGCCCGGGCCGCCGTCGGCCGCCTGCAGCTGGCTGGCGCGCCGGGCGCGCTGCAGCGCCTGCCAGCCGTACCAAGCCAGAAAGAGGGCGCCCGCCAGCGCCATGGCCTGCGCAAACGCCGGGTGCCGTCCCAGCGCCTGGGCCATGCCCAGCACACCGGCACTGATCAGTGCTGCGTCGGCCAGGGCGCAGAACAGCACCACCGGCACCACATGCTCGCGCCGCAGGCCCTGGCGCAGGACGAAGGCGTTCTGCGCGCCGATGGCGACGATGAGACCGAAGCACAGCAGCAGGCCCTGCACGAACACAGGCAGCGCCTGGGCAAAGGAAGTGGACAACATGGCCCGAGCTTGCCAGTGCTGGCGAATGAAGACAAACTGTCTTTCCTTCATCTACTTTAGAAAAACTGAATCCATGCTGGACTACGCCGCCCTCAACGCCCTGGCCGCCGTGGTGCGCGAGGGCAGCTTCGACCGCGCGGCGCGCGCGCTGCACGTCACGCCCTCGGCGATCTCGCAGCGCATCCGCCTGCTGGAGGAGCGGGTGGGCTGCGCCCTGGTGGTGCGCGGCCAGCCCTGCCGGCCCACCGACACCGGCCGCCGCATGTGCCAGCACATGGACCGCGTGCGCCTGCTGGAGGCGGAGCTGACCGACGCGCTGCCCGCCATCGCGCCCGAGGGCGGGGCGCGGGTCCACCTGCCGGTGGCCGTCAACGCCGACAGCCTGGCCACCTGGTTCGCGCCTGCGCTGGCCGTCTTCGCGGCCGAGGCGCCGGTGCTGGTGGAGCTGAGCGTGGACGACCAGGACCACACGGCCGAATGGCTGCGCACCGGCGCGGTGGTGGCCGCCGTCACCGGCACGGCGCGGCCGGCCACCGGTTGCAACAGCCAGCCGCTGGGCGTGATGCGCTACCTGGCCGCCGCCAGCCCGGCCTTCGTGGCGCGGCACTTCGCGCAGGGCGTGGGGGCGGGCAGCCTGGCCCAGGCGCCCAGCCTGCTGTTCAACACCAAGGACGAGCTGCAGGCCAGCTGGGTGCGGCGCCTGTGCCACCGGCATGTGGAACTGCCGCGCCACACGCTGCCGTCCTCGCACGCCTTCGTCACGGCCGCGCTGGCCGGCATGGGCTGGGGCATGTTCCCGCAGGGCATGGTCGCGCCGCAGCTGGCCGAGGGTTCGCTGGTGGAGCTGGTGCCCGGCACGCCGCTGGATGTGCCGCTGTACTGGCAGACCGCGCGGGCGGCATCCGGCCTGCTCGACGGGCTGACCCGGCAGATGGTGGCGGCCGCGCGGGAGGCCCTGCGACCCGGGTGAGCCGGCGGCCTTTGTTAGGATGCTGCGCCCCCTGTTGTTCCCCGACCCTGTTACATGTCCCACCTGCCGCACGCAGACAACTACCGCTCCGACATCGATGGCCTGCGCGCCATTGCCGTTTCTGCCGTCGTGATCCACCACGCGTTTCCCGAGCTGTTCCCGGGCGGCTTCATCGGCGTGGACATCTTCTTCGTGATCTCGGGCTACCTCATCAGCTCGATCATCCTGGACAACCTGGCCCGCAACCGCTTCAGCTTCGCGGACTTCTACGCGCGGCGCGTCAAGCGCATCTTCCCGGCCCTGTTCCTGGTGCTGGCGTCCACGCTGGCCTACGGCTGGTTCGTGCTCTCGCCGCTGGAATACAAGGCGGTGGGCAAACACGCGCTGGCGGGCAGCTTCTTCGTCTCCAACTTCGCGTTCTGGCAGGAGGCCGGCTACTTCGACGCCTCGGCGGTCGAGAAGCCGCTGCTGCACCTGTGGTCGCTGGCGATCGAGGAGCAGTTCTACATGGTCTGGCCGCTGGTGCTGGTGCTGCTGCACCGCGTGGGCCAGCCCAAGCGCCTCTGGATCGCGGCCCTCCTGCTGGTCTCGCTGGCGTTCAACCTCTGGCTGGTGCGTCTCGACGATCCGAACCCTGCCTTCTACAACCCGCTCGGCCGCTTCTGGGAAATGATGATGGGTGCCTTCCTGGCCGCCAGCCGCCCGGCGCCGGGCACGAAGGTGCAGCACGCCGGGGCCCGGGTGCAATGGCTCTCCACCGCTGGTGTGCTGCTGATGGCCGCTGTCATGGTCGAGCTGGACCCCGAGCGCCGCTTTCCCGGCGGCTGGGCCTTTGCAGGTACCCTGGCCACCTGTCTGATGATTGCCGCCGGCCCGCGCGGCTGGTTCAACCGCTACGTGCTGTCGAGCAAACCCATGGTCTGGATCGGTCTGATCAGCTACCCGCTCTACCTCTGGCACTGGCCGCTGCTGGCCTACCCGCACATCGAAAACGGCGGTGTGCCGCCGGCGCTGCACCAGGTCGGCTGGGTGCTGCTGGCCGTGCTGCTGGCCTGGCTGACCTACCGGCTGGTGGAAACGCCGATCCGCTTCGGCCACTGGCGCCAGTGGCGCTTCACCACCGTGGCGCTGAGCACCGGGGTGGCCATGACCGGCCTGACCGGCTTCACCATCTACAAGCAGGACGGCCAGCCCGAGCGGCTGCAGCGCCTGGCGGCCAGCCAGCCGGGGCAGGACGGCACGCCCGAACAGACCCAGGCCCTGCTCAAGACACTCTCGTCCAAGGGCGGCCGGCCTGCCATCATCGAAGGCTGGCGCGACGGCGACTGCATGCTCGACTACAAGCTGCCAGCGAGCAACTACAAACCCTTCTGCGTCGAGCAGAAGCGCCCGCTGGTCTTCGTCTGGGGCGACTCGCACGCCGGCTCGCTCTACCCGGGCTTCAAGGCGCTGCAGGACAGCGGCAAGTACAGCTTCGGCCTGGGCGAACGCACCGCGGCCATCTGCCCGCCCATCCTGGGCATCGACCCGCGCCCGCTCTGCAAGAGCCTGAACGACGACACCATCCGCGTCATCCGCGAGACCAAGCCCGACATCGTCGTGCTCTATGCGTGGTGGCACGAGGGCAAGGTCAAGGGCCGCTACAAGGACACCTCGGGCCTGGAACCCACCGTGGCCGAACTCAAGAAGGCTGGCGTCAAGCGCATCGTGCTGCTCGGCGCAGTGCCCTACTGGCGCGAAGACCTGCCCAAGCTGCTGCTGAAGGTGTGGCGCGAGCAGCAGCGCATTCCGCTGCGCCTGGGCGACGAGTACCTCGACCCCCACGTCAAGGCCGCCACCGCCGAGATGCGCAAACGCGCCGCGGCCATGGGCATCGAGTTCATCTCCGGCATGGACTACTTCTGCAACCGCCAGGGCTGCCTCACGCGCATGGAGCCTGGCTCCGCCGAGCCCCTGAGCTTCGACTACGGGCACCTGACGCTGCCCGCGGTGAAGTACTACGTCGAACAGATCGCGCCGCTGATCCTCAAGCAGTGAACCGGCGCCCGGCGCGCCGGGCGTTCAGGTCAGCATGTCCGGCTGCGTGGCCAGCAGCTGGTTCCAGATGGTCTGGAAGTGCAGCCAGCCGATGTATTCGGAGCCCACGTGTTCGCGGCTGTAGCGCGAGCGGTCGGCCGGCCCCTGCACCGGCTTGTGGCCGGTGGCCTCCACCAGCAGTTGCTGGCGGCAGCAGCGCTCCAGCGCGATGAACCAGAACGCGGCCGCCTCGATGCTGTGGCGGCTGGCGGTGAACAGGCCGTGGTTCTGGTGGATGGCCGCCTTCACATCCTTGAACCAGTCGGACACGGCCATGCCTGCGCGTTCTTCCACCGCCACCTGGCCGGCCTCATCGTTGATGACCACGTGGTCCTCGAAGAAGGCGGCCGCGTCCTGCGAGATCGGCTCCAGCGGACGGCCCAGTGCGGCGAACGCCGTGCCGTAGACCGTGTGCGCGTGGCACATGGCGATGATGTCCGGGTGCGCCTCGTGTACCGCCGCGTGCAGCACGAAGCCGGCGCGGTTGATGGCGTGGCTGCCCTGCACCACGCGGCCCTTGTGGTCCGCCAGGATGAGGTTGGACACCTTCACCTGTGCGAAGTGCACGCACATCGGGTTGGTCCAGTACAGCTCCGGGTGCTCCGGGTCGCGCACCGTCAGGTGGCCGGCAAAGCCGTAGTCGAAACCTTCCAGCGCGAAGGCGCGGCAGGCCGCCACCAGCCGCTGCTGGCGGTGCAGCCGCTCGGCGGCCACGTCGGTGAAGGCGGGCAGCTCCGGAAAGATCAACCCCTTCTGCTCGGGCTGGTAGATGGACACGCGGCCCCCCGACACCAGGGGTCTGGCGGGGGCTTCGGCGGCGGCGGTGTTCATGGGTGTCTCCTGTCTGTGGGTGGTTCGACGGATGATCCGCTGCACCCGCATGAATGGCAAACGATGGCTGTTCACGTTCGGGTGAATGCGATTCACACCAGACTTCAGCGCTGCCATACTGGCTCGCACCATGCGCAAGATCCCCAATTTCGTCCTGCTGCGCGCTTTCGAAGCCGCAGCGCGGCTGCAGAGCTTCTCGCTCGCTGCCCACGAACTGCACCTCACACCCTCGGCCATCAGCCACCAGGTGCGCGAGCTTGAAGTCTTCTTCGGCCGTGCGCTGTTCGTGCGCAGCCACCGCCGCGTGGACCTCACGCCCGAGGGCCGGCGCCTGGCCGAGAGCCTCGGGCGTGTGCTTGATGCGCTGGAATCCGCCTGCGGCGAGGTGCGGCTGGCGCCGTCCGGCCAGGTGCTGTCGGTCCATTGCGCGCCCAGCTTCGCGGTGAAGTGGCTGGGGCCGCGGCTGCCCGACTTCATGGCCGCTCAGCCCGGCATCACCATCCGCCTTTCGACCGGTGCCGAGCCCATGGACCTGACCACCGCGCGCGAGGTGGATGTGGCCATCTCCTACGGCCAGGCGGTGCGGCGGCCGGGCATCGAGGTGACGGGGCTCGGGCCCGAAGACATCGTGCCGCTGTGTTCGCCGCGGCTGCGGCCCCGGGGTGGCTCGTGGAAGGCGCTGATGGCCGGCGCCACCCTGATCGACTCGCAGCTGAGCGACATCACCTGGCGCGACTGGTTTGCGCTCAACGGCCTGCCTCTGCCCGAGCGCCCGCGCCAGTCCTTTGATCGGGGCGCGCTGTCCATCTCGGCCGCGGTGGACGGCATGGGCGTCGCGCTGGAAACCGCGCGCTTTGCCGAACGCGAGCTGGCGCGCGGCGACCTGGTGGAGGTGGGGCGCAGCGTGTTCCAGCGCATCCGGCGCGAGGTGCACTTCCTCTCGGTGCGCAGCAACGAGCGCCAGCGGGACAAGATCGCGCGCTTCCGGCAGTGGCTGCTGGGCCAGCTGTGAACCGGCCGCGCGGGCGTGTGCTCAGCCCAGCTGACGCACCAGCGCCGCCACCACGATGCCCGCCGCAATCGCGGGCAGCGGCTTTTTCACCCACAGCATGAACACCGCCGTGGTGGCCAGTGCCGCGCGGGCGCCGGGGTCGCCCTGAGCGGCCAGGGGCGCCAGCACCGCCACCAGCACCGAGCCCGACATGGCCGCGATGAAGCGCCGCAGACGCGGGCCGATGGGCACCAGGGACATCACGAACACGCCGCCCCAGCGGGTGGCCAGGGTCACCAGCGCCATCACGGCGACGATCAGCAGCGGGCCCCAGCCCGATGAATCAACGCTCATCGCTCTCACCCTTCCACAGCAGGCCCAGCAGACCGCCGGCCAGCGTGCCCGTCACCACGTGGCTGTTCTCCGGCAGCCAGCGCCAGGCCGCCAGCGAGGCGCCGGCCGCCACCACCCAGATCAGCAGCATGCGCAGGTTCTTCTCGCCACCCACCACCATGGCCAGCAGGAAGCACCCCATCACCATGTCCAGGCCCCAGCGCCGCGCGTCGGCGATCAGGCTGCCCACCTGCGTGCCCAGCACGGTGCCCAAGATCCAGAACACCCACAGCGCCAGGCCACCGCCCAGCAGCAGGCCCAGGCCCGGCTGTCCACGCCCCAGGGCCTGCATGGCCAGCGCCCAGTTGGAGTCTGAGGCCAGCGCCATCACACCATAGCGCCGAGCAGGCGGCAGCTGGCGCAGCCAGGGGTAGAGCGTGGCGCCCATCAGCAGGTGGCGCGCATTGATGGCGAACACCGTCAGCGCCAGGGGCAGCAGCGGCACCTTCGGCCCCCACAGGTCCAGCACCGCAAACTGCGCCGCGCCCGCGAAAACGGACGAGCTCATCAGCACCGCCCAGGAGGTGCCCAGGCCCTGCTGGGTGGCCGCCAGGCCGAAGGCCGCGCCGAACACCAGCACGAACAGGGAGATCGGCACCATCTGCCGGAAGCCCGACCACACCAGGCGGCGGGTGAGGGCGCTTTGTGCAAGAACGTCGTCAGAAGCTGTCATGGGGCGAGACTGTGCCGGGTTTTCGGAGTACCGGAAAGCGCAAGTTTCACATCGTTTCCTGCTGGCTGAGCCCGGCGGCTGGTCCGGAGCTTGATGGCGCCGGTTCTTGCATTCCATTTTGTTTCCGAAGAAACTATGGCCTGAGAAGTTTCTATGGAAACAAAATGACCAAACCCCGCAAGAATCTGCCATCCCCCCTCGGCGCCCACCTGGGTTTCTGGCTGCGCTTCGTCTCCAATCACGTGTCCCTGCGCTTCCGTCAACTGCTGGAGGCGCAGGGCGCCACCGTCACCGAATGGGTCGCGCTGCGCACCCTGCTGGAACAGGGCGAGGGCAGCCACGCCAGCCTGATCGACGCACTGGGCATGACCAAGGGCGCGGCGTCCAAGGTCATCAGCCGGCTGGAAGAGAAAGGTCTGGCGCAACGCCAGTGGGCCGATGGGAATGCACGCGACCAGCGGCTGCTGCTGACCGCCAAAGGCAGGGCACTGGTGCCCCGGCTGGCGAAGCTGGCCGACGCCAACGACCAACACTTTTTCGGCCACCTGCCGCTGGCCGAGCGCCAGGCGCTGGTGGCCGCGATGCAGGCTCTGGTGCAACACCACCAGCTCCAACAGATCCCTTCCGAATGAGACCTCCATGCAAGACAGCACCCAGCACACCATCTGTTCCACCTTCGACGCTTCCAACGAAGGGCGCATCCACTTTGGCCAGGTCATCGGCCAGCTCATGGAGGCGGGCGTCGAGTCCTACCATGTGGACTACCGCTGCGGGCGCTCGACCTACTTCCTGCCCGATGGCGAATCGCTCGACCTGGCGTTCGAGAAGCCGGTCGAGGGCATCGCCGACGCTTTCGACGGCGACGCGGTGCGCGCGGCCATCCGCGGCGCCCAGCGGGGCGAGGTGATGTACCCCGCCTTCAAGACGCTGACCCAGCGCGCTGGCTGCGCCGGCTACACGGTCTGGATCGCGGGCCGGCACGTCACCTATTTCGGTTGCCGGGGTGAGACGCACGTCGAGCGTTTCCCGGACTGAACGGCGGACCGTTCAGATCGGCACCCGCGTGCCCAGCTCCACCACCGCGTTGCCCGGCAGGCGGAAAAACTCCACCACGCCGCCAGCGTTCTGGCTCATGGTGGCGAACAGCTTCTCGCGCCAGTTCGCCATGCCGCTGCCCTGCGTGGGCACCACGGTCTCGCGGCTGAGGAAGTAGCTGGTCTCGAACAGCGGCACCGCCAGCCCGTGCGAGGCGGTCAGCTCCAGCGCCTTGGGGATGTCGGGCGTGTTCATGAAGCCGTAGTTCACCTGCACCCGCCAGAAGCCGTGGTCCAGCGCCTGCACGTCCACCCGGCGCTCCATCGGTACCCAGGGCACGTCGTGGAAGCGCACCGTGAGGATGACGTTGCGCGCGTGCAGCACCTGGTTGTGCTTGAGGTTGTGCAGCAGGGCCTGCGGCACGGTGTCGGGGTCGGCCACCGCGTACACGGCGGTGCGTTCGGCGCGGTTCACGCTGCGCGGGTCGAGCTGGTCGATGAAGTCCTGCAGCACCAGGCCGTCGCGGCGGATGCTGTCCATCAGCAGTTCACGTCCGCGCCGCCAGGTGCTCATCAGCACGAACAGCACCAGGCCCAGCGTGAGCGGGAACCAGCCGCCATCGAGGAACTTGATGGCGCAGCCGGCCACCAGCAGCGCGTCGACGACCAGGAAGAACGCCGTCGCACCAATCGCCACCGGCGCCGGCATGCGCCAGCCCTCGCGCACCACGAAGTAGGTCAGCACGGTGGTGATCATCATGGTCAGCGTCACCGCGATGCCGTAGGCGCTGGCCAGGGCCGACGAACTGCGGAAGAACAGCACCACCGCCAGCACGCCCACCAGCAGTGCCCAGTTGACGCCGGGCATGTAGATCTGCCCCATCTCTCGCGCACTCGTGTAGCGCACCCGCATGCGCGGCAGGAAGCCCAGCTGGATGGCCTGCTTGGTCAGCGAGTACGCACCCGAGATGACGGCCTGCGAGGCAATGATGGCCGCCAGCGTGGCCAGCACCAGCGCGGGCAGCAGCCAGGCTTCAGGGAACTGGCGGTAGAAGGGGTTCTGGATGGCTGAGGGGTCACCCATCAGCAGCGCGCCCTGGCCCAGGTAGTTCAGCGCCAGGCCCGGCAGCACCAGGCCGGTCCAGGCGATCTGGATCGGCTTGCGGCCAAAGTGCCCCATGTCGGCGTACAGCGCTTCGGCGCCGGTCAGCGCCAGCACGATGGCACCGACCGCCGCGAACACCTGCCAGCCGCGGCCGGACAGGAACTCCCAGGCGTGCAGCGGGTTCAGCGCGGCGAGGATCGCCGGCTCCTGCGCGATGTGCCAGGCGCCCACGGCACCCAGCACGGTGAACCACAACACGATGATGGGACCGAAGAAGCGGCCCACCACCGCGGTGCCGAAGCGCTGCATGAAGAACAGGCCGATCAGGATGACCACGGTGGCCGGCACCACATACGGCTTGAGTGCCGGGGTCAGCACCTCCAGCCCTTCCATGGCGCCGAGCACCGAGATGGCGGGTGTGATCAGGCTGTCGCCGTAGAACAGCGTGGCGCCGAACACGCCCAGCAGCAGCAGGGCGCTGCGCAGGCCGGGGCGCTGCTCCACCGCGCGGGCAGCGAGCGCGGTCAGCGCCAGGCCGCCACCTTCGCCGTGGTTGTCGGCGCGCAGGATCAGGATCACGTACTTGAGCGTGACCACCAGCATCAGCGCCCAGAAGATGGTCGAGACCGCGCCGATCAGGTGCGGCGCGTCCAGCGGCACGCCGGTGTGCGGTGCAAAGATTTCCTTGACGGTGTAGAGCGGGCTGGTGCCTATGTCGCCATAGACCACGCCGATGGCGGCCAGAGTGAGCGCGGCCAGGCCTTGCTGGCCGGCGGTCCGGGGGGCCGCATCGGTGGCGGCGGTGTCAGGGTTCTGCATGAAAGCTCCGTGGAAACACAGGCCTTCACGATGCGCCGCCGCGCATCAGGAACGCATAAGGGTGCGGTCAGTCCGGCTCCGCAAGGCGGTAGCCCACGCCCGGTTCGGTCAGCAGGTGTTGCGGGTCGGCGCTGTCGGCCTCCAGCTTGGCGCGCAGCTGGCCCATGTAGAGGCGCAGGTAGTGCGTCTGGTCCACGTGTTCGGCGCCCCACACATCGGCCAGCAGCTGGCGGTGCGTCACCACCTGGCCGGCTTGTCGCACCAGCCGGGCCAGCAGCGCGTATTCGGTCGGCGTGAGGTGCACGTCGGCCTCGGCCAGCCGCACGCGGCGCGCCTTCAGGTCCACGTCGAGCGGGCTGTGGCGGTAGTGCAGCAGCGCCGGTTCGCTGTGGCGCCCGCGCCGGCGCAGGGCCACGCGCATGCGCGCCAGCAGCTCGCCGATGCCGAAGGGCTTGACCAGGTAGTCGTCGGCCCCGTCGTCCAGCAAGCGGATCTTCTGGCCTTCGGCCTCGCGCGCCGAGATCACGATCACCGGCGTGCCGCCGCCACGCCGCAGCTCGGCCAGCAGGGTCTGGCCGTCGCCGTCGGGCAGGCCCAGGTCCAGCAGCACCAGGTCGATGGGCTCGCTGGGGGGCGCGTGCTGCAGCTGCGCCCGCGCGTCCGCCAGGCTGGCGGCGGTGCGCACGTCGTGGCCTTCGATGGACAGGGCCTCGCGCAGCGAGCTGCGCAGCACGCGGTCGTCCTCCACCAGCAGCACGCGGTGGCTCATGGGGTGGACTCCCTGGCCTCGGGGGCCGGTGGTGGCGGGCCGTCGCCGCGCAGCGGCAGCCGGCATTCGAAGAGGCAACCGCCTTCGGCGCGCGGTCGCAGCAGCAACTCGCCCTGGTGCGCGCGGGCGATGGCGCGGCACACGGCCAGGCCCACACCGGCACCGCGCCCGCCGTCCGCCAAAGAAGGCTGCGGCCCCGTGTCGCCGCGCTGGAACACCTCGAACACCTTCTCGCGCCAGGCCGGCGCGATGCCTGGTCCCCGGTCGCTCACGGCCAGCACCAGGTGCTCGCCGTCGCGCGTGGCGTGCAGCTCCACCGGCGACTCGGCCGGGCTGTACTTCAGGGCGTTGTCCAGCAGGTTGTCCAGCAGCTGCGACACCAGCATCGCGTCGCACCAGAGCAGGGGCAGGCCCGGCTCGACCCAGACGCGCACACGCCCGCCTTCCGGCCGGCGGCGCGCGCGCCGCAGCACCGCGCCCACGATCTCTTCGGTCGACTCCCAGTCGCAGCGCAGGGCCACGGCGGGAGCGTCCAGCCGCGCCAGCTGCAGGGTGTTGTCGGTGAGTCGCGCCAGCCGTTCGCTCTCTTCCACGATGCCGGCGGCCAGGCGCTGGCGCTGCGCGCCGTCCATGCGGTCACCCTGTTCCTGCAGGGCCGAAGCCGCGCCCATGATGGTGGCCAGCGGCGTGCGGTAGTCGTGCGAGATGGCGGCCAGCAGCGCGTTGCGCGTGGCCTGCAGCTGGGCCTGCTCGCGCGCCTGCTGCTCCTGCGCCGCCATCAGCGAGCGATGCAGGGCGCTGCCCATCTGGTCGCACAGCGCCTGCAGGTGGGGACGCAGCTCGTGGCCCTGCGGGTGCCGGGCCAGGCCGGCGACCAGCGCCGCCCCCAGGGTGACGCCCTTGCCGCGCAGCGGCAGGTAGGCGTCGGGCAGTTCGTCGTAGCGGCCGCTGCCCGCGCCCATGGGCCGACCGTTGCGCACGCACAGGGCCAGGCCGGCGCGCTGTTCGCTGTCCGGTTCGCCCACCTGCAGGGTGGCGCTGTCGTCTGGCCGACCGCCCAGCGCGCGCAGCACCGACACCGCCACCGCACCCCCGGTGGCCTCCTGCAGGGCCGCGCGCAGCGCCGCCGCGTGGGCGGCCGGGTCGCTGGCGTCGCGCAGCGTGTCGCCCCACTGGCGCAGCCGCGCCTCGCGGCCGGCCAGGGTCTGCGCGGTCTCGGCCAGGCGTCGCTGGCGGATCACCAGGCCCGCGATGATCCAGTTCACCAGCAGCAGGGCCGCCAGCAGCAGTGCGTTCTGGTGCAGGTCGACGGTGAAGGTGAACTTGGGCGGCACGAAGAACCAGTTGAAGGCCAGCACCGCCAGGGCGCTGGCGCTCATGCTGGCCCAGCCGGGCAGCCAGAGGGCCGACAGGGCCGAGGCCAGCACCAGCAGCATGGCCAGGTTGGCCAGCTCCAGCCGCCCGTCCAGCCAGGCCATGGCCGCCCAGGCCAGGGCCCAGGCCAGCAGGGCGGGAACGACGCGCGTGGTGCTTGGGCTGTCCATGGCGAGAGCCTAACGCCACCGGCGTCAGGAAAGCGTATGGACGGGCAGTGTCGCACTGGCTTGATCCCGATCAGGCTGCCAAGATGCGGCTTGTGGGACATTGACGCATGGACTCAACCGCTTCTTCCGGCTCCGTCTTCACCGCCCGCGCCCTCACCAAGACCTATGGCGAGGGCGATACGGCCGTGCATGCGCTGCGCGGTGTCGACCTGGACATCGTGCGCGGCGAGTTCGTGGTGCTGCTGGGCGCCTCGGGCAGCGGCAAGTCCACGCTGCTGAACATCCTGGGCGGGCTGGACACGGCCACCAGCGGCTCGGCCAGCTGGACGCATGCAGGCCAGGTGCACGAACTCATCGGCGCGGGCGACGCCGAGCTGACGCGCTACCGGCGCGAGCATGTGGGCTTCGTGTTCCAGTTCTACAACCTCATCCCCAGCCTGACCGCCGAAGAAAACGTGGCCCTGGTGACCGACCTGGCCGAGGACCCGATGGACCCGGCCGAGGCACTGGCCCTGGTGGGCCTGGCCGAGCGGCGGCAGCACTTCGTCTCGCAGCTCTCGGGTGGCGAGCAGCAGCGCGTGGCGATTGCCCGCGCCATCGCCAAGCGCCCGGCCGTGCTGCTGTGCGACGAACCCACCGGCGCGCTGGACTGCGCCACCGGCGTGATGGTGCTGCAGGCCATCGAGCGGGTGAACCGGGAGCTGGGCACGACCACCGTCGTCATCACCCACAACGCACCCATCGCCGACATGGCCGACCGCGTGCTGCGCCTGGCCGACGGGCGCATCGTCGAAAGTCATGTGAACCCCCACAAGGTGGCCGCGTCCACGCTGCGCTGGTGAGTCCAGGACGATGAGCACCCTTCATACGAAACTCTGGCGCGACCTGCGGCGCCTGCGTGCGCAGGTGCTCACCATCGCGGTGGTGGTGGCCATCGGCGTGGCCGGCTTCGTGGGCATGTTCGCGGTGCACGACTCGCTCAAGACCTCGCGCGACGCCTTCTACGCCGACAACCGCCTGGCCGACCTGTTCGCCGGCGTCAAGCGCGCGCCGGTGTCGCTGGGCGAGCGCATCCGCGCCATCCCTGGCGTGGCGGAGGTGAAGCTCGCCGTGGTGTTCGACGCCCAGGTGGATCTGCCCGAGGTGGTGCAGCCCGTCACTGGCCGCTTCATCGGGCTGGACCTATCGGCCGCGCAGGCCGGGCGCCAGGGCCTGAACGCGCTCAGCCTCAAGCAGGGGCGCTGGCCCGAGCGCGGCGCCCAGCTCGAAGCCCTGGTCAGCGACCGCTTCGCCGCTGCGCGCCAGCTCAAGCCCGGCGACGTGGTGCACGCCATCCTCAACGGCCGGCGCGAGCGCATCCACCTGGTGGGCACGGCCGCCACACCCGAATACGTGTTTGCCTCGCAGGGCGGGGCGCCGGACGAAACGGGCTTCGGCATCTGGTGGATCGACGGCGCGCGCATGACCGAGCTGTTCGACATGCAGGGCGCCTTCAACCAGGCCGCGCTGCGGCTGGACGCCGGTGTGCCCGAACGCGCCGTGCTCACGCCGCTGGACCGCCTGCTCGAACCCTACGGCAGCATCGGCGCGGTGGGGCGCGACCGGCAGCTGTCCACCAAGATCGTCAGCGACGAACTGGCGCAGCTCAAGGTCATGGGCACGGTGCTGCCGGCCATCTTCCTGGCCGTGGCCATGTTCATCCTCAACGTGGTGCTCAGCCGCCAGGTGGCCACGCAGCGCAGCCAGATCGCCGCGCTCAAGGCCCTGGGCTACACCGACGGCGCCATCGCCTGGCACTACATCCAGCTCGCGCTGGTCATCGCCGGGCTGGGCGTGGTGGTGGGCCTGGGCCTGAGCCAGCTGATCGGCCGCGGCATGCTCAGCCTGTACGACGAGGTGTTCCGCTTCAACCGCCTGGCCTACGCCACCGACGCGGCGCTGGTGGTCGGCTCCGCCACCATCGCCGCGCTGGCCGCCGCGGCGGGCACCTGGGCCGCCATCCACGCCGTGGTGCGGCTGCGCCCGGCGCAGGCCATGCAACCGCCCACGCCGCCGGTCTACACGGCCACGCTGATCGAACGCATGGGCCTGGGGCGTTTCCTGTCCACCAGCGCGCGCATGGTGGTGCGCAACCTCGAACGCCGTCCGCTGCGCGCCGCCTTCACCGTCACCGGCATCGCGCTGGCCGTGGCGCTGCAGATCTCGGGTGCGTTCTGGCTCGACGCCATCGCCCATATCGTGGACGTGCAGTTCCGCCAGGTGCAGCAGGGCGACGTGCTGGTCAACTTCCACCGCCCGGTGCCCGTGACCGTGGTGCGCGACCTGCAACGCCTGCCCGGCGTGATCGACGCCGAGGTCTACCGAACCGAACCTGTGAAGGTGACGCTGCGCGGGCGCAGCAACGACACGGCGGTGATGGCCCTGCGCGGCAACGCCAAGCTGATGCGCCTGGTGGATGAAGACCGCGGCGCGCTGGCCCTGCCGGCGCACGGCGTGGTGCTCTCGGGCCTGCTGGCACGCGAGCTCGGCGCCCAGGTGGGCGACCGCATCACGCTGCAGTTCCGCCTGTGGAGCCGGCGCAGCGTGGAGGTGGAGGTGGTCGACATCGCGCGCACCATGTTCGGCCAGCTGCTCTACATGAACCTGGACACCCTCAACCGCCTGGCCGGCGATGGCGACGGCGTGGCCGACGCGGCGCTGCAGGTGGACCCGGCCGCCATGCCCGATTTTTGGGCCGCGGTGAAGGCGGCGCCGGGCATCAACTCGGTGTTCGACAAGGCCAGCTCCATGACCGAGTTCAACCACCGCACCGAACGCAACATGGGCGTGTTCAGCGGCATCCTCACGCTGTTCGCCGTGGCCATGGCGGTGGGCATCATCTACAACGCGGCGCGCATCTCGCTATCCGAACGCGCGTGGGAACTGGCCAGCCTGCGCGTGCTGGGCATGACGCGGGCCGAAGTGTCGGTGCTGCTGCTGGCCGAGCTGGCGGCCGAGCTGCTGGTGGCGCTGCCGCTGGGGGCTGCGCTCGGTTACGGCCTCGCCAGCGCCATGATGGCCCTCATGGCCAGCGACGCGATTGATTTTCCGGTGGTCATCGAACCCTCCACCTACGCCTCGGCCGCACTCATCGTGCTGGCCGCCGGTGTGGCCAGCGCCCTGCTGGTGCGCCGCCACATCGACCGGCTGGATCTGGTTTCTGTCTTGAAGGTACGCGAATGAACAAGTCGAACAACGGTGCGGCGAAAATACGCCGCTGGCTCATCGGCGGACTGGCCGTGACCGCCCTGGCCGCCATCATCTGGGCCTCCTACCGCCCACGCCCGCTGGACGTGGAAACCGCCACCGTGGCCGAAGGCCGCTTCGAACAGGTGGTCGAGGAAGACGGCCAGCTGCGCCTGCAGCAGCGCTACCTCGTCACCGCGCCCACCGCCGCGCAGTTGCAGCGGCCCACGCTCAAGGTGGGCGATGCGGTGAAGGCCGGCGACGTGGTCGCCGTGCTCGCGCCCAACGCGCCCGGCATGATCGACGCGCGCACCCGCAGCGTGCTGCAGCAGCGCGTGGGCAGTGCCGACGCCGCCGTGGCCGCCGCCCGCGCCAACGTGCAGCGCGCCCAGGCCGCGCTGGCCCAGGCCACGCTCGAAGCAGAGCGTTCTGCGCAACTGGCCAAGGACAAGTTCATCGCTCCTTCGGCGCTCGACCAGAGCCGCCTGGCGCGCGACGCCGCGGCCCAGGCCCTGAAGGCCGCGCAGGCACAACAGGTGGCTGCTGAACACGCCGCCGGCGAAGCACGCGCCGCACTCGGCCGCGCCGAACCTTCCGGCACTGCGCAGGGCGGCACTCCTGGCCTGTGGTCGCTCCAGAGCCCGGTCAACGGCCGTGTCATCAAGCTGCACAAGGACAGCAGCGAACCCGTGCAGGCCGGCGCGCCGCTGCTGGAGATCGGTGACACCGGCGCCATGGAAGCCGTGATCGACGTGCTCTCCGGCGACGCCCCGCGCATCGCCGTGGGCGCCCCGGTGCAGCTGAGCACCGGCCGCAGCCAGCCGCCGCTGGCCGGGCAGGTGGCGCGCATCGAACCCGCCGCCTTCACCAAGACCTCGGCCCTGGGCATCGAGGAACAGCGCGTCAACGTCGTCGTCGCGCTCAAGGCCGACGCCGATGCGCTGCAGAAACTCGGCGACGGCTTCCGCGTGGACGCGCGCATCACCGTGTCGGCCCAGGACGGCGCACTGCTCGTGCCCTCGGCCGCGCTGGTGCGCCAGGGCGAAGGCTGGCAGGTGTTCGTGGTGGAAGCGGGCAAGGCCCGGGCGAGGGCGGTGACGTTCAGCGATCGCAACGCGGAGAGTGCGTGGGTGAAGGACGGGCTGAAGGCCGGGGAGGCGGTGATCCTTTATCCGGGGAGCGGCATAGGGGATGGGTCTCCGGTACGCGAGAGGGGGCCTGCCTGACTGCCGTCGACCCGTTGCGGCCATCTGTCCGTGGGGTCGGATAGCGGCCATCCCAGTTGCTGTGATTGGTTCCTGGTCTGGCCCGCGATCTTATTGAGGTGTGGTGCGGACCCGGTCAGGTTTGTCGAATCTGCTATACCTGTTCGCCTACTGGTCAGTTTGAAGCAACTGGTTGATTTCAAACAATTTTCGGAGGCGGTATGCGACTTTGTTTAACGATCACCACAAGTGTTATCCGCCGTTTTGCGGGATAAATCACAAGTTAGGCGTCACATTCGTACCACTCGATCGCCTCGCTACGAAGTGAACACACCGAGGCTCAGCGCCACCAATCGCGAGCCTCAATGGAGGAGAAACCTGTGGCCTACACCCGAGGCACGACATACATCTGGTCCGACAGCGAGCACCTGCACATCTGGTCGGAGAGGGGCTTGGACCACTGGCCTCAGATGGAGCAATACCAGGGCAAGCCAAGCGCATCTGGTGTCCAGATCGCTGAGTCCATCGCCGATGAGTTTGCAGTCATGCGTTTCGCCGAACTGGTCGCATCCGGTGAGGTTGAAGCGGTCATTGCCAGGGCTCTGAGCAGCTGGAAGGGCAATACTGGCTGTCACGCGCTTGAACAAGTCGCCCCGCAACTAGCACGCATCGCTCCGAGAAGTGACGCCTAACCCTTCGTATATGGACTCCCCCTCAACAGCAAGGGACTGACCGATTGGGGACCTTGGGGTAAAGCACCTGCAGTCGTATATCCGGCATCTGTTGTGGACTCGTTGATGGTCCGTGCCGACATGGAATCTGCGTCACCGCATCGCCACACGCTGCAAGCGGCAGGCAAGCTGCCGGAAGAGTTATCGGCGTAGCGCGGTGTGGGAGGAACCCGGTT
>NZ_BCTF01000029.1 GCF_001571145.1 Hydrogenophaga flava NBRC 102514 | reverse complement strand
AGAGCATAATATGAATGTTGCATCCAGAAACATTTATTACGTCACGCCACGCGATCGCCCTCAAGTCTGCCCATGGGCAACCGAACTGGAGTCATCGGCAGATTTGTGACCGATCTCACATCTCGGCAGGAACCCTGGTTCACTTGAATCCAAAGCCCAAAAGGAAACGTCATGCTGTCCACGTTTGAGCACTACCTTGCCATGGCCCTCGAGTTTCTGGTGTTCTGGGCCTGCGTGCTCTCGCCGGTGCTGGCGTTCTGGCAAGTGCTGTCATGGGCTGGGCGGCAGCTGCCGGGTTGATCCGATTCCCACAAGAAAAAACCCCGGTCAGAGGCTCCTGACCGGGGTTTCTGTTCCAACGACTGAGCCGAATCAGTCTTCGACAAACGCTTCTTCGCGCTTCTTCTTCACAGACGGCATCAGCACCACGATCAGCAGAATGGCCGCCACCACCAGCAGGCTGGCCGACAGCGGACGGGTCACGAACACCGACCAGTCGCCGCGCGAAATCAGCAGTGCCCGGCGCAGGTATTCCTCCATCATCGGCCCCAGGATCAGACCCAGCAGCAGCGGAGCCGGTTCACAACCCAGCTTGATGAAGCCATAGCCAATCAGACCGAACAGCGCCACCATCCAGATGTCGAAACTATTGTTGTTGGTCGAGTACACGCCGATCGCACAGAACAGCACGATGGCCGGGAACAGCCACTTGTAAGGCACGGTCAGCAGCTTGATCCAGATACCGATCAGCGGCAGGTTCAGGATCACCAGCATGGCGTTGCCGATCCACATCGAGGCGATCAGGCCCCAGAACAGTTCAGGGTTGCTGGTCATGACCTGCGGGCCCGGCTGGATGTTGTGGATGGTCATGGCCCCGACCATCAGCGCCATCACGGCGTTGGGGGGGATGCCCAGCGTCAGCAGCGGGATGAAGGAGGTCTGCGAACCGGCGTTGTTGGCCGACTCCGGCGCGGCCACACCGCGGATGTTGCCCTGGCCGAACGGCACTTCACCGGGCTTGAGCTTGGTCTTCTTTTCTATGGTGTAAGCGGTGAAGGCCGACAGCAAGGCGCCGCCACCGGGCAGGATGCCCAGAGCCGAACCGAGCGCCGTACCACGCAGCACGGCCGGGATCATGTTCTTGAAGTCCTCGGCGGTCGGCATGATGCCCTGCACTTTGCCGGTGAACACCTCGCGCTTTTCGTCCGGGTGCGACAGGTTCTGGATGATTTCGCCGTAGCCAAACACGCCCATGGCGATGGCCAGGAAGCTGATGCCATCGGTCAGTTCGGGAATGTCGAAGCTGTAGCGGGCCACACCCGAGTTCACGTCGGTACCGACCAGACCGAGCAGCAGGCCCAGCACGATCATCGCCAAGGCCTTCACCAGCGAGCCGGAAGCAAGCACCACAGCGCCGATCAGGCCCACGATCATCAGCGAGAAATATTCGGCGGGGCCAAATTCCAGCGCAAGGTCGGTCAGGGGCGCCGCAAACGCCGCAAGAATCAGGGTGCCCACGCAGCCGGCAAAGAAGGAGCCCAGACCGGCCGCAGCCAGTGCGGGGCCTGCCCTGCCCTTGCGCGCCATCTGGTACCCGTCGATCACGGTCACCACGGACGACGACTCGCCCGGCAGGTTCACGAGAATGGCGGTGGTCGAGCCACCGTACTGTGCACCGTAGTAGATGCCGGCCAGCATGATGAGTGCGGCCACAGGCGGCAGACCGTAGGTGGCCGGCAGCAGCATGGCGATGGTGGCCAGTGGGCCGATACCGGGCAGCACACCGATCAGCGTGCCCAGCAGGCAGCCGATGAAGGCGTAGATCAGGTTCTGGAAGGTGAAGGCAACACCAAAACCCAGGGTGAGGTTGTTGATCAGATCCATGTTGTTGTTCTCCTCGGGTTCAGTTGGCCAGGAACCAGGGCAGCACGGGGAACTGCAGGTTCAGCATCTTCACGAAGGCCAGGTAGCTACCGACGGCCAGGATGGTGGCCAGGATCAGCGATTCCTTGAGCTTAGAGCCTTCGCGGGCATAACCGGCCATGACGACCAGGCCATAGATCGCCACGATCAGGCCGAAGGGAGGAATGCCCAGCGAGGGCAGCCCCACCAGCAAGGCGCCGAACAGCAGGTTGGCCCCCAGGATGAAGACCAGCGGTCTCCACGCGATGGCTCCGATCTTGTCGCCGCCCGGAGGGCCGGACTTGAAGGAGTTGAAGGTGACCAGTGCACCCAGCAACACCAGAAGGAGGCCGAGCATGAAGGGGAAGTATCCCGGCCCCATGCGTGCGGCTTCTCCAATCTCGTAGTCCACCGCACCCCAGGCGAACGAACCACCCACGGTCATGAACATGAGTCCCGAAACAAAGTCTTTTTGACTGGCTATCGCCACGGCTGTCTCCTCGGAATAAGAACATGGCGATTCTCGGTGGCATTCGCCCCGATCCCCATGTGGGTTACACCTACAGAAACAGGCGGCAGTCGCTGACGCGACCGCTGTTGGTTCAGCGGCCTGGTGCGCGGCGCTGCCGCAGACGCTGAGCGATCAGCTCGGCCAAGTCATCGCGCTCGGCGCGGCGGGCGAAGTCGACGGCGGTGAGTCCCTGGTCATTGCGCAGCGACGGGTCGGCCCCCTCCTCCAGCAGCAAAGACACGAGGTCACGGTGACCGTACATGGCGGCCAGCATCAGCGGCGTGGACCGGTTGGGCGACTCCGCGTCGATGTAAGCGTGGTGTTCCAGCAGCAGCCGCACCATGTCAGCACTGTCGGACTCGGCCCGTGACGAGGCATAGTGTAGCGGCGTCCATCCGGGCTTGTTGACTTCGGCGCCCCGCCGGATCAGCTGGCGGGCCATGTCCAGATGCCCCTTGATGGCGGCAATCATCAAGGGGCTCTCTCCCTGTCGGTTGTACAGCTCCACGCGGACCGCACGCTGGGTCAGCAGGAAGCTCACCACCTTCAGCGAGCCCTCGCGAAGCCCTACATGGAGACCCGAATCGCCTTTTTCGTTCTGGCTGTTGAGATCGAAGCCGCGCAACGCCAGCGCCACCACAGCCGATTCGTTGTCCAGCTCCGCGGCTTTGAAGAAGTCTTCGAACGAGCCTGCAAACCCGAAATTGCAAAACGTGAAAAGCACATTGAAAACAATGTACTTTTTAAACCTCCTGATGTTCAGCTTCAACATTCAGAGCACCTGATTGAACAGCTGTTCGAAGTTCTGGCTCGTGGCTTCGGCCACCGCTTCGACCCCCAGCCCCTTGATCTCGGCGATCTGGCGGGCCACGTGCGGGACATACGACGGGTTGTTGGTCTTGCCGCGGTATGGCACCGGTGCGAGGTAGGGGCTGTCGGTCTCGATGAGGATACGATCCACCGGGACAAAGCGCGCGACCTCCCGCAGGTCGGCCGCGTTGCGGAAGGTCAGGATGCCGGAGAAGGAAATGTAGAAGCCCAGATCCAGGGCGGCCCGCGCAACCTCGGCCGTCTCGGTGAAACAATGGAACACACCCCGCGACACCGCACCGCTTGCACTGCCCGCGAAGCCGCCCTCCTCGCGCAGGATGGCCAGGGTGTCGTCCGAGGCACTTCGGGTGTGGATCACCAGCGGTAGCGCGGTCTGCCGTCCGGCGCGGATGTGGACCCGGAACCGCTCGCGCTGCCATTCCATGTCGGCCACGCTGCGGCCATTGAGCCGGTAGTAGTCCAAGCCCGTCTCGCCAATCCCCACCACCTTCTCGCGTGCTGCGCCCGCCAGCAGGTCGTCCAGTGTGGGCTCCCGCACGCCTTCGTTGTCGGGATGCACGCCGACCGTGGCCCACAGCTGGTGGTGGTCACGGGCCAGGGCATGCACCGTGTCGAACTCTTCCAGCGTGGTGCAGATGCACAGTGCACGGTTGACCTGCGCCTCTTCCATCGCCTGCAGGATGGCCGGCAGTTGCTCGGACAGTTCGGGAAAGCTGAGGTGGCAGTGGGAGTCGGTGAACATGGCGGTGGCCGCAGGCATTGCCCGGGACAAGGCAGAAAGCAGAGAGAGAGGGACCGACGCCCGCGACGGTCACATCGTCTGTGTCGGCTTCTCGGAGGCGAGCGCCGAACCGAGGATTTCCTCGATCTTGATCTTCAGGTGACGGGACTTTTCGTCCGCCGGAAAGCGGATGCCCACACCCTGGGTGCGGCCACCTTGCGCTTTGGCCGGCGTCACCCAGGCCACCTTTCCGGCGACGGGATAGCGCTGCGGATCGTCGGGCAGGCTCAGGAGCACATAGACGTCGTCACCGATCCGGTAGTCACGCGACGAGGGAATGAAGATGCCCCCGTCGGTGAACAGCGGGATGTACGCTGCGTAGAGCGCCGCTTTCTCCTTGATGGAGAGCTGGATCACGCTGGGGCGTGAAGAGGCAGGCTGGCTCGGGCTGGTGCTCATGGCGGGCAAGTTTAAAGGCAAATGACCTGGACCCCTCGGGCCATCAGGCGCGCGCAGCCCCGCGCGTGAGCACCTGTCGCGTGGCCGCCACCCAGGCTTCCTGCATCAGGCCGGCGTTGTAGGGATGCTCGACCGTGCGTGCGGCGTCGGCCAGCGCCTTGGACCAGCGCGCCAGCACGGCCCACCGCGGCGCCGGCGGCAGGCTGTCGGCGGGAAAGAACCGCGGCGCCGCACCGGCCGCCACCGACATCAGGTCGTGGCAGAGCTTCTGCAGCATGGCCAGCTGCTGCGGTGCCGACCAGTCCGACACCAGCGCCCAGTCGCCGCGCGCGAGCGCCTGGGGCAACTGCGACCAGCGGGAGGCGGTCAGTCCGGACTGCGCCCAGGCCAGGGCATCTTCCGGCCGGCCTCCGGCTGCTTGCAGCCAGGCGCGGGCCTCTGTTTCACCTACCTCTTTCAAACCAGCCTCTTTGGCCCCGGCCTGCAGCCAGGCGATGGCCTCGCCGTCCGAGGGCCAGACCATGGCATGGGCCTGGCAGCGGCTGCGGATGGTGGGCAGCAACTGATGGGCCGACTCGCTGGCCAGCACAAAACGGGTGTCGCCAGCCGGCTCCTCCAGGGTCTTGAGCAAGGCGTTGGCGGTGACCGTGTTCATGCGCTCGGCCGGATACACCAGCACCGCCGTGCCGCGGCCGCGCGCGCTGGTGCGCTGCGCGAAGGCCACCATGTCGCGCATGGCCTCGACACGGATTTCCTTGCTGGGCTTGCGCTTCTTGTCGTCGACCTCTTTCTGTGCCGCCTCGGACAGCGGCCAGCCGCGCGCCAGCATCTCGGTTTCCGGCATCAGCACCACCAGGTCGGGATGAGAGCGGCTGCTGATCAGGTGGCAGCTCTCGCATGCCCCGCAGGCACCGTGGGCGCTGGGTTGTTCACACAGCCAGGCCTGGGCCAGGGACAGGCCGAGCGCGTACTGGCCCAGGCCGCTCGGACCCTGCAGCAGCCAGGCGTGACCGCGCTGCGCCAGCAGGCGTTCGCGCTGTTTCAGCAGCCAGGGAGCATCCAGAGAGGTGGTCATTTCGGCCCACTATTGGCAGCGACCATGATGGACAGCCAGCCGCGGCGCACGAAGGTTGCCGTCAGTTGCTGCCAGACCTGGTGGCGGGTCTGGTCGGCCTGGATACGGGCGAAGCGCGCAGGCTGTGCCTCGGCGCGGGCGGCATACCCGGCGACCACGCGGCGGAAGAACTCGAGCGGCAGGGCTTCGAAGCGGTCCGGCGTGCGGGCATCGGCCAGGCGGGCGGCGGCGGTTTCGGGCGGCAGGTCGAACCAGACCGTCAGGTCGGGCTGGCGCAGACCGTTCAAGGCAGCGGGTGTGGTCTGCACCCAGCGCTCCAGGGCGCCCAGCACCTCCAGGTCAAAGCCCCGCCCGCCGCCCTGGTAGGCGAAGGTGGCGTCGGTAAAGCGGTCGCACAGCACCACTTCACCGCGCGCCAGGGCCGGTTCGATCACCGTCACCAGGTGATCGCGCCGCGCCGCGAACACCAGCAGCGACTCGGTCAGCGGGTCCATCGGATCGCCCAGCACCATGGCCCGCAGCTTTTCGGCCAGCGGCGTGCCGCCCGGCTCGCGCGTGAGCGTGACGGTGCGGCCCTGGTCCCGGAAGGCCTTGGCCAGCCCTTCGATATGGGTCGACTTGCCGGCACCGTCGATGCCTTCGAAGCTGATGAACAGGCCGCGCGAGACGGTCGCTTCAGAACTCATGGTGGTTCACTTCTGCAGCTGGAACTTGCGCACCGCCGCGTTGTGTTCGTCGAGGGTGGCACTGAACTGGCTGCTGCCGTCGCCACGCGCCACGAAATACAGGGCCCGGGTGTCGGCCGGTTTCACCGCCGCCAACAGCGCGGCCCAGCCAGGCATGGAGATCGGCGTCGGCGGAAGGCCGGCGCGGGTGTAGCTGTTGTAGGGGGTGTCGGTCTGCAGGTCGATCTTGCGCAGATTGCCGTCGAAGCGTTCCCCCAGGCCATAAATCACGGTCGGGTCAGTCTGCAGGCGCATGCCGATGCGCAAGCGGTTGTTGAACACGCCACCGACCATGGCGCGGTCCGCCTCGGTGCCGGTCTCTTTCTCGATGATGCTGGCCAGGATCAATGCTTCATCGGGCGAGCGCAACAAGGTTCCCGGGTCGCGCTGCTCCCAGGCCTGGGCAAGCCGCTGCTCCATGGCCTGTGCGGCCTGCTTCAGCACGCTCGACGCGGGGGCCTGGCGGACCATGCGGTAAGTGTCCGGAAAGAAGCGGCCTTCGGGGTGGCGCCCCGGGTAGCCGATCTTGGCCATGATGCCCGCACCATCCAGCCCGTCCAGGTCCTGGGTCAGGTCGGGCGAGGCGCGCACCGCGGCCATCAGTTCGCGGAAATTCCAGCCCTCGAGCAGCGTCAGGCTGCGCAGAGCCTGCTCACCCCTCACGAGTTGCCTCAGCAGGCTGCGCGGTGTGGCGCCGGGCTGGATTTCATAGACACCGGCCTTGATGGCCCGCGACTGGCCCGACAGGCGGAACCACACTTGCAGCAGCAGCGGTGGTGCCTGCACGCCCGCGCCGGTCAGCGCGCTGGCCACGCCCCGGGCCGAGGCGCCGGGCGGGATTTCCACGGCCAGCGGTTGTTCGGCGGTGGTGGTCGCTGGCAGCACCAGTGGCTGGCCCAGCCACCACCAGGCACCGCCCGCGAGCATCCCGGCCAGCAAAATTGTCAACAGCAGGAGCCGGGAGAGCAGTCGTATCACAGCAGGAAATGGGGGGGCTTGGCGGACGCTGGGGCGCGTCGCAGGACGGCGCATGATAATCGACCGATCATGTTCCAAGCCCCTGATTTCCCCCCTCCCAACGCCCTGCGCGGCGTGGCCTTGCTGCCCCGGCTCGGCGTCATCCGCGCCCAGGGCGAAGAGGCCGCCAAGTTCCTTCACAGCCAGCTGACCAATGACTTCTCCCTGCTGGGGCTGTCCGAAGCCCGGCTGGCCGGGTTCTGCACCGCCAAGGGCCGGCTGCTGGCCAGTTTCATCGGCTTCAAGCGCACGCACGACGAGATCCTGCTCGTGTGCCAGGCCGACCTGCTCCCGGCAACGCTCAAGCGCCTGTCCATGTTCGTGCTACGCGCCAAGGCCAAGCTGAGCGACGCCAGTGCCGAGTTCCAGTTGTGCGGTCTGGCCGGTGACGCGGTGCCCGCTGCCCTGCCCGCAGCGCCCTGGAGCAAGCTGGACGCCGACGGTGCGCAGCTGGTGCGCCTGTATCCCGCCGACAGCACCGCCCGTGCCCTCTGGATCGCGCCGGCCGGGGTGGAACCGCCCGCCGGCCCGGCGCTCGACAGCACCGCCTGGGACTGGCTGGACGTGGTGGCCGGTGTGCCGCTGCTGAGCCAGCCGGTGGTCGAAGCTTTTGTGCCGCAGATGGTGAACATGGAATCGGTCGGTGGCGTGAACTTCAAGAAAGGCTGCTACCCCGGCCAGGAAGTGGTGGCACGCAGTCAGTTCCGCGGCACGCTCAAGCGCCGGGCCTACCCGGTGTTCGGGGATGCGCCCATGGCCGCGGGCCAGGAGGTGTTCCACGACAGCGACCCGTCGCAGCCCTGCGGCACGGTGGTCGCCGCGGCGGCCTCGCCCTCGGGCGGCTGGAGCGCCATGGTGTCGATGCAGACCAGCGCGGCCGAAGGCGGCGCGCTGCACCTGGGCGCCGCCGACGGTCCGTCGCTCACGCTGCTGCCCCTGCCTTACCCGCTGCTGGCAGATGTTTGAAGGAACATGGGCCCCCACGCTCCACCGCTGCGCGGGTCGCTGCCCCCCGAGGGGGCGCGAATCCGGCTTGGGGCGGCCCGGCGCCAGATTCAAGCATTGCATTGCGAGACGCAATGTGCCTGATCGCCTTCGCCATCGGCACTGACCCAGATCGTCCGCTGCTGCTGGCGGCCAACCGCGACGAGTTCTTTGAGCGGCCCACTGAGCCGCTGCACCGCTGGACCCTGCCCGACGGCACCGGCGTGGTCGCGGGTCGCGACCTGCGGGACGGCGGCACCTGGCTGGGCATGAGCGAGGTCGGCCGCGTCGCCATGCTGACCAATGTGCGCAGTGCGAACCCCGGCCCGGGCCGCCGCAGCCGAGGCGAGCTGACCACGCGCTGGCTGCAGTCCGGCAGCTCCTGGGACACACTGCTGTCCGACGTGTCCGCAGTCGACTACGGCGGCTTCAACCTGGTGGTGGGTGATCTGACCTGCGGTTTCTGGGCCTGGGTGAGCAACCGCGACCCGGCTCAACCCCATGAAGAACACACCGACCGCCTGCACCACCGGCGGCTGGCGCCGGGCGTCTACGGCCTGTCCAACGCGGCGCTCGACACACCCTGGCCCAAGACGCTGCGGCTGAAACAGGCGCTGGCCGAAGCCCTCACGACCGGACCGGACGCAACGTCACCGCTGGTGGCCGCGCTGGCCGACCGCGACATCCGTCCTATGTCCGAACTGCCGGCCACCGGTGTTCCCGCCGAGCTGGAGCGCGCGCTGTCCAGCCCTTTCGTCGACATGGCCGACCGTGGCTATGGCACCCGCAGCAGCCTGCTGCTGAACGTGGCGCGCCATGGCCAGGGTTTCAGCGCCGACTTCACCGAGTGGACCCACACGCCGCCGCCGGCCGGCCCGCACCGCTGGACCGACGCCCAGCCGCGTCGGCTGCGCCTGGCCTGAGCGGCCGCGCCGCTCACAGCGGCAGGAACATCTCCTGGTGCGGGATGCCCGCTTCCTCGAACGCCGGCCCGCGCCGCTGCCAGCCCAGCCGGTCGTAGAAGCCGATGGCGCTGCTTTGCGCATGCAGCAGCACCTCGCGGTCGCCGCGCGCACGGGCCGCCTCGGTCAGCGCCTGCAGCACCTGCCGGCCCAGCGAGCCCCCGCGCAACACGCGCTTGACCGCCAGCCGCCCCACCTGCGAGACGCCCGGCGTGCCGGTGGGAATCAGGCGCCCGGTGGCGACCGCCTGGCCCAGGCGGTTGTGGACCACGGCGTGCACCGCAGTGGCGTCGGCCACGTCCTGCTCCAGGTCCTTGGGGATCTGCTGTTCGTCGACGAACACCTCGGTGCGGACCGCCCGTGCGTCGGCACCCAGCGTGGCCCAGTCGCCCACGCGGACCGCCGCCACCGCCTCGCCGGCCTCGTAGCCCATCAGAGTGTCGCGCAGCGCCTGCGGCACCGGGCGTGATGTCTGGGTGGCAGGGTCTGCGAACACATAGACCAGTTCGCCCGAGATCAGGTGCTGGTCGCCGCGGAAGATCGCGCCGGTGAAGGTGAGCGACGAGGTGCCGATGCGGCTGCATTTCATGGCCACATCGATCTGGTCGTCCATGCGCGCCGAGGCGTGGAACTCCACCGTGGCCTTGACGACGTACAGGTCACCGCCGAGCCGGTGCATGGCCTCTTCGTAGGGCAGCGCCACCGCCCGCCAGTAGTCGGTGATGGCGGTGTCGAAGTACATCAGGTAGTGGGCGTTGAAGACGATCTTCTGCATGTCCACCTCGGCCCAGCGCACGCGCAGGCGGTGGAAGAAACGGAAGTCCGAACGCGAGAGTTGGGGCATGTCAGTACTCTCCGAATGCGTGGCGCAGCGCGCGGGCGGCGTCGTTGTGGGCGGTCAGTGCGGTGGGAATGGCGCGGCCGAACTGGATGAAGCCGTGCACCACGCCGGCGTAGATCTCCAGGTCCACCGGCACGCCCGCCATGCGCAGCCGGTCGGCGTACATCACGCCCTCGTCGGTCAGGCTGTCGCACTCGGCCAGGCCGATCCAGGCGGGCGCCACGCCGTCGAGATCGCGCACCTGGCCGGTGTCGTCGACCCCGTCCAGCGGTGCGAAACGCCAGTCGTCGCGGTCCTGCGGACCGCGCAGATAATGGCCGAAGAAATAGCTGATGTGCGGCTCTTCGAGGATGAAGCCGTGGGCGAAGGTCTTGTGGCTGGGAGTGTCCTGGTGGCCGGCGGTGCCGGGGTAGAACAGCAACTGCAGCGCCAGCGGCCAGCCGGCATCGCGCGCGGCGATGGCGGTGACCGCGGCCAGGGTGCCGCCCGCACTGTCCCCTCCGACGGCGATGCGCGTGCCGTCCAGCCCAAGGGATTCGGCCTGTTCGCGCAGCCAGCCCAGCGCGTCCCAGGCGTCGTGCACCGCAGTGGGGAATTTCCATTCGGGCGCGAGCCGGTAGTCCAGCGACACCACGGCGCAGTGCGCCAGATGCGCGAGATGGCGGCACAGCGGCTCGTGGGTGGCGATGTTGCCGACGGTGAAACCGCCGCCGTGTAAGTACAGCAGCACTGGCAGGGACTGTTCGCTGGCGGGGGCATACAGGCGGGCCGGCAGTTCGAACCCGTCGCGTGCGGGGATCCCGAGGTCCTCGACCCGCGTCAGCTTGTGCGGCGGAATGTCCACCACACCCGCCCCGGCGGCGTAGGCGGCCTTGGCCTGGTCCGGGCTCAGGGCGTGCAGCGGCGGGTGCCCGGCGCGGGCGATGCGGTCGATCAGTCCGCGCATGGCGGGCGTGAGCAACGACCGGGGGTTCGGATGGTGGTGCGACATGGGCCGGCATTGTGGCGGTGTTTCGCGCGCCCCGCTGCCCACTGTGCGACCCGGACCGGGCGTCGCAGCCTTTATAGTTTTTGCCATTCCACACAACAAGCGAGACAAGCAGCCATGGCGCAGATCCTGTACGTGACGAACATCCTGATTGAAGACGGCGCGCTGGCGCAGCTGGCCGCCGAGTGCGCCCGGGCCGGCATCACCCGGCCGCTGATCGTGACCGACGCGGGCGTCAAGGCCGCGGGGCTGCTGGACCGGGCGCTGGCCGCCCTGCCCGGCTGGCCGGTGGCGGTGTTCGACCAGACGCCGGGCAATCCCAACGAGGCGGCGGTGCGCGCCGCCGTCGAGGCCTGCAAGGCCGGCGGCTGCGACGGTCTGATCGCGCTGGGCGGCGGCAGCTCGATCGACTGCGCCAAGGGCGTGGCCATTGCCGCCACCCACGAAGGCCCGTTCAAGACCTACGCCACCATCGAAGGCGGTTCACCCAAGATCACCCCGGCCGTGCTGCCGCTGATCGCCGTGCCCACCACCGCAGGCACCGGCAGCGAGGTGGCGCGCGGCGCCATTGTGATCGTCGACGATGGCCGCAAGCTGGGTTTTCACAGCTGGCACCTGGTGCCCAAAACCGCCATCCTCGACCCCGCGCTCACCCTGGGCTTGCCACCGCTGTTGACCGCCGCCACCGGCATGGACGCGATCGCGCACTGCATGGAAACTTTCATGGCGCCGGCCTTCAACCCGCCGGCCGACGGCATTGCGCTCGATGGCCTGCAGCGTGGCTGGTCACACATCGAACGCGCGACCAACGATGGGCAAGACCGGGAGGCGCGGCTGAACATGATGAGCGCTTCCATGCAGGGCGCGATGGCGTTCCAGAAAGGGCTGGGCTGTGTGCACAGCCTGAGCCACAGCCTGGGTGGCGTGAACCCGAGGCTGCATCACGGCACACTCAACGCCCTCTTCCTGCCCGCCGTGATTGCCTTCAACGCGGGTGCCGAGAGTGTGCAGAAGGAGCGGCGCCTGCAGCGCATGGCCCACGCCATGGGCCTGCCGGAAGATGGTGATGCGGCTGCGGTGGCGCAACGGCTGGGTGAGGCCATCCGGGCCATGAACACGCGGCTGGGGCTGCCCGCGGGGCTGGCGTCCCTGGGTGTGACCGAGGACCTGTTCGACAAGGTGATCCAGGGCGCGCTGGCGGACCACTGCCACAAGACCAACCCGCGGCTGGCCAGCGCGGCCGACTACCGTGACATGCTGCGGGCCTCGATGTGAGGCCCGCCCGCCACATCAGTTGCGGCGCTTGAGGGTGTAGCGGCTGTCGTAGAAGCTGTTGGCATAGCCCTCGGCATCCTTCGCACCGTCTTCGTCGCCCAGCTGCAAGGTGGTGCCGTCGGTGTACATCACCAGCTTGCCGTTGCCCTGGTCGGCAGCGCCATTGAACTTGTCGGCGGTGACGCCGGCAATCGCTTTGGTGCCGGCGTGATTCATCGACAGGTTGGTCAGCACGTTCTCGTCCTTGACGCTGGGGCCGGAGCAGGAGCTGCCCACATAGCCGTAGGCCACCACATTGCCGCTGAAGCTGGTGGCCGCGACCTTGGTGAAGTCGGCGCGGATCTTGGCGGACGCGCCGCTGTCGGCGTAACAGTCCGACTCCCACGTGCCGATGTACTTGGCCACCACGTCGCCGGAGCTGTCTCCTTCCACCGATGGGTCGTCGTCACCACCACCACAGGCGGCAAGCAGTGCGGTGGCGGCCAGGGTCGCGGCGATCAGCGGGAAACGCAGGGGCTTGGTCATCGGAGGAATCCTTCTCTTGGGTGATGGGGCGCCAGAAGCATCTTCGGGCGAGCAGATTCTGCCCGAACCACCCGCGTAAGAGTTCAACGCAGGCGCCAGAGCCCCCACAAACCCGCGGCGGCCAGCAACCCACCCAACAGAAGGCCCACCGAGTCCTCCGCCCAGGCGCTCACCCACTCCCAGCGATCGGCGAACACGTAACCGAGCCCACCGAACAGCGCCACCCACACCAGCTCCCCCACCAGCACTGGCAGCAAGAACCGGTGCCAGGGAAAACGGGTGCTGCCAGCCAGCAGGTTCACCGGCAGCGCGAGCGGGGTCAACAGGAAGCGTGTCAGCAGCACCGCCCAGGCGCCCTGGCGTGCAAAGGTGTCGGCCGCCCGCTGCCAGACCGGACCGGTGCGCCATGACTGCGGCAGGCGCTGGCCCATCAGCCGGCCTGCGAGATAGCACCCCATGTCCCCCGCCACCGCAGCGGCCACACCGGTCGCGGCCGACATCACAGGTTCGAGCACGCCCTGGCGGGCAAAAGCGCCGGCGGCCAGCAGCAGCATGGAAGCTGGCAGCGGCAGGCCCAACGCGGCCAGAAACAGCACGGATGCCAGCAGCCACTGGCCCTGGTTGATCAAGGCCGTCAGCAGCGCACCACTGAGGTCGCTCACCGATCAGGCTCCTGCAGCGCCGACCGGCGCTCCAGAATCAGCGCCTCGACCTTCTTGCGCCCCTCCAACGGTTCGATGCCTTGCGCACCGAACCAGTCGTGAAGGCTGAGGTCGTCACCACCGGACGCTGGCAGGCCCAGCACCTCGCGCACCCGCTCCTCGGGCACGCCGTGCACGCGCTCTATATAAGAGAGGGTCATCCAGCCGCGCAAGGTCTCGACCTGGATTTCGCCCGCGGCCAGGCGGGTCTGGTAGTCGTGCTGGCGCCAGGCGCGCCAGGCGAACACGCTCATCAGCAGCACACCGACCAGCAGCGCCGCCACGGCAAGCCGACGCGGCCAGTGCACCGGGCGCGGCGGGTCGTCAGGGTTGGCCACGCACCATCCCAAGCACCTTGCCCATGTCCAGCGTGCGCGAGAGGTCCTTCATCTGGGGCAGGTACTGGGTCTGCATCTGCCGGGCCGGGGTCAGCAGCTGCTGGAAGGTCTGCTGCAGCAGCGCCGTGCTCATGACGCGGCCGCCAGCGTAGTAGCGCCGGGCCACCTGGCCGAGCGCATAGGTGGTGGCGAACGACATCGCCATGCCGGTGGCCACGCCGCCGATTCCGCCGATGGTGCGGCCGGCCACCTTGCCCAGCAGGCCACCCAGCAGCTTGCGCCCGAACTGCTCCACGTACTGGGAGGTCAGGCCCACGCCGACGGTGGTGATGAACTCCTTGATATGGCCCTGGTCAAGCTCGATGCCGTAGGAGCGGCCGATGTTGTAGACCATGCGCACCTGCAGCGGGATGATGGCCATCGAGGCCCAGGACTGCGGCAGCAGTTCCAGTGCACCGTTGAGCAGGGCCGCGTTCAGGATGGTCTTGTCCAGGGCCGCTTCCCGGGCGGGGTCGCTGGAGGCTGCGCCTTGCGGGGCCTGGGCGGGTGCCGGCACCGGCGCACTCGCCGGTGCCGCGGCAGCCGCGGCCGTAAGCACCGCATCGGCCTCCTGCTCGAAGGCCTGGGCGCGGCCAGCATCCAGGGCCAGGCGCGATTTCAGGTCCGAGAGGAAAGCCGTTTCGGCGGCGTTCTGCCGCCCGTCGGCGTCGCAGACGCAGACCGCCATTTCGTAGGCCAGCTGGCGCTGGGCCGGTTCACGCAGGGCGCCGACGGCGTCGGCCAGCGTCACCCGCTTGAGCAGCACATCCTGATACAACCCCGCCAGCGCCGCGCTCCCGGCCTCGCGGCCCAGCGACTCCGCCAGCCGCCGCACGGCCTCGCGCTCGCTGTCGGCCTTGTCGCCGTCGGCAAACGCCGCCAACAGAGCAATGGTGAGAATGGCTTGTTGTTCCTGGATTTGCATGGTTCCGATGCCCTGAGTTGCAGAAGAAGCACTCTAGAGCAACGGAGTGTGGGCCAAGTTCCGGCCCCCGATGCGATTCAGCTGCTGGCCACGTCGATGGCGTCCTGGGTGGAGCGCAAAATGCCGCGCACCAGCGGGAACATGTCGCCAATGGCGTCCAGCAAGCTGCCGACCGTCAGGCTGCACACACCGAGCAGGTGTGTCTGGGCGAAGCTGGCTTCGGTACCGCTGTCCTGGCCGGGTTGCAAGCTGTTCCGAATCGCATCCGCCAGGCCGTTGAGTTCCAGGATTTTCAGGCGCGCGGGGGTGGACGTGGAAGTCATGCCCATGCGCGACCAATAGGCCAGGCCCACCTGTTCGATCAGCTCGCGCTCCATGGACGCCGACATCACCTCGCTGACCCAGGGCACCAGGGGTGCGAGATGGGCCTTGTGGGTTTCGTCGGACAGCACCCGGTCCACCAGGGCACTCGTCTGTTCCATGAAATCGGCCAGAGACACTTTGAAACTCTCGAACTGCTCGTCATCGCTCATGGGTCCACCTGTGAAGGAAATGCAGAAAAAGCCCCGGACTGGCCGCATGCCTGTTGGTGCCTGAGGGGTGTGATGCTTATCGGCAGATGGCCAGGGAACCTTGACCGCCAGCCGGTCTCAGACCATCGCCACGACAACACCGATAATTCTTTCCATGCGTTTCCTGATCGACTTCTTCCCCATTGCGCTGTTTGTGGCCGCCTACAAGTTTGGCGACATCTACACCGCCACCGGCGTGCTCATGGCCGCCACCGTGGTGCAGACCGGCATCATCTACGGCATCGACAAGCGGCTGCAGACGCTGCAGAAGGTGACTCTGCTGCTGGTGCTGGTGTTCGGCGCCCTCACGCTGCTGCTGCACGACGAGCGCTTCATCAAGTGGAAGCCCACCGTCCTCTACGCAAGCATGGCCATCGTGCTGGCTGCGGCGCTGTGGGTCTGGAAGAAGAACTTCCTGCAGATCCTGCTGGGCAGCCAGCTCAGCCTGCCGGCCCCGGTGTGGTCGCGCCTGACCGTGATCTGGATCGCCTACTTCCTGTTCATGGCTGCCATCAACGGTTACGTCGCGGCCTACTACTCCACCGAGGACTGGGTCAACTTCAAGCTCTGGGGTTACGTGTTTCCGGTGGTCTTCATCATCGGCCAGGGTCTGTACATTGCCCGCTACCTCAAGAGCGACACCGAAGCGGGGACCGGCTCATGATCCCGGACCAGCTGTTCGTGCCCACTGCGGCTGCGCTGCAGGCCGCCCTCGACGCCGCCCTCAGTCCGACCCGTCTGGAAGTCATCGACGAAAGCGCGGCCCACGCCGGGCACGCCGGTGCCAACGGACTGGGCTACGGCACCCATTTCCGGGTGCGCATTGCCTCCCCCGCCTTCACCGGCAAGAGCCGCGTGGCGCAACACCGCCTTGTGTATGATGCGCTGCGCAATTTCACCGACGCCGGCCTGCATGCGCTGGCCATCGAAATCCTCACCTGATCCACACCATGAAATTCTCCCTGTCGGCCCTGACCGCCGCGGCTCTGATCGTTGCCGCCCCCCTGGCCATGGCCCAGAACGTCGCCATCGTCAACGGCAAGGCGGTGCCCAGCAGCCGCGTCACCGCGCTGGAACAGCAGATCGCAGCCTCCGGCCGTCCGATCGATGACGCCACCCGCGCCCAGATCAAGGAAGAAGTCATCCTGCGCGAAGTCTTCATGCAGGAAGCCCAGAAGCGCGGTATTGCCGCCACGCCGGAATACAAGGAGCAGATGGAGCTGGCCCGACAGACCATCATGATCCGCGCCCTGTTCGCCGACTACCAGAAGAAGAACCCGGTGTCCGACGCCGACCTGAAGGGCGAGTACGACAAGTTCGCTGCGGCCAACGGTGGCAAGGAATACCGTGCGCGCCACATCCTGGTCGAGAAGGAAGACGAGGCCAAGGCCATCATTGCGGCCATCAAGGGTGGCGCCAAGTTCGAGGACCAGGCCAAGGCCAAGTCCAAGGACCCGGGCTCCGGCGCCAACGGTGGTGATCTGGACTGGGCCAACGCCGCCAGCTACGTGACCGAGTTTTCCGAGGCCATGATCAAGCTCGAAAAGGGCCAGATGACCCAGGAGCCGGTCAAGAGCCAGTTCGGTTACCACATCATCCGTGTCGACGACGTGCGCCAGGCCAAGCTGCCGACGTTCGAAGAACTCAAGCCGCAGATCGCGCAGCAGATGCAGCAGCAGAAGCTGGGCGACTTCCAGCGCACGCTGCGCGAGAAGGCCAAGATCCAGTAAGGCCTGGGGCATCCCAAAAAAAGCGCGGCTTGTCCGCGCTTTTTTTCGCCTGTCGGTCAGTGGATCTGTCGGCCGGCATGCAATTGGATTTGATCAAATATTGGAGGATTTTTGTTATAACGCGATAATCAATCATCTTTTTGATCAAATCTAATCATGAGCGCTCCCCCCACCGACATCCGAAGCTTCCTCAGCGAGCACCGCATTCACGAGGTCGAGTGCGTCATCCCCGACATGACCGGGATCGCGCGCGGCAAGATCCTGCCGAAGGACCTGTTCCTCAGTTCCGGGCACATGCGCCTGCCCAAGAGTGTCTTGCTCAACACCGTCAACGGCCAGCAGCCCGACAACGCCGAGTTCGTCGGCGACACCGACCCGGACATGGTCTGCGTGCCCGACCTGTCGACCGCGCGCATGGTGCCCTGGGCGGCCGAACAGGTCGCGGTGATCATTCACGACTGTGAGGAGTTCAACGGCTCGCCCGTTGCGCTCTCGCCGCGCAGCGTGCTGCGCCGCGTGCTGGCGCTGTACGAGGCCCAGGGCTGGCAGCCGGTGGTGGCGCCCGAAATGGAGTTCTACCTGGTGGCCCGGCAGCAGAACCCGCACGAACCGCTGCAGCCGCCGCTGGGCCGCACCGGCAAGCCCGAGGCCGGCCGGCAGTCGTATTCCATCGATGCGGTCAACGATTTCGACCCCTTTTTCCTGGAGCTCTCGCGCTTCTGCGAGGTGCACCGCCTGGGCGTCGAGACGCTGATCCACGAGGCCGGCGCCGGCCAGATGGAGATCAACTTCACCCACGGCGATGCCATGGACCTGGCCGACCGGGTGTTCCTGTTCAAGCGCACGGTGCGCGAGACCGCGCTGCGCCACGGCATCTTCGCCACCTTCATGGCCAAGCCGATGGAGGCCGAGCCCGGCAGCGCGATGCACATCCACCAGAGCATCCTGGACCGCGCCACTGGCCAGAACATCTTCAGTGACCACGAGGGCGCGGTGACGCCGAACTTCCGCCATTTCATCGCCGGCCTGCAGCGCTATGTGCCGCAGGTCATGCCGATGCTGGCGCCCTATGTGAACTCCTACCGCCGCCTCTCGCGCTACATGTCGGCGCCGATCAATGTGCAGTGGGGCTACGACAACCGCACCTGCGGCATCCGCGTGCCCGAGTCCGACGCCGCCAACCGCCGGGTGGAGAACCGCGTGCCGGGCGTCGACGTGAACCCCTACCTGGCCATGGCCGCAACGCTGGGCGCGGGCTACCTGGGGCTGATGGAGAAGCGCCAGCCTAGCGAGCCCATGAAAACCAGTGCCTGGGACAGCGACCAGGACCTCCCCAGCCACATGGAGGACTCGATCCGCCGCATGCGCGAATGCGAGGCGCTGCGCGAGGTGTTCGGCGGCGCCTTCATCGACGCTTTCCTCGCGGTCAAGGAACTCGAATACGCCACCTACAACCGCGTGATCAGCTCCTGGGAGCGCGAACACCTGCTACTGCTGGTCTGAGGAGACCCCCCCATGACGCAAGAACAACGACCCACCCGCACCGGCCTGGACTGGCCGCGCGCACAGACCTTCCTCGCGCAGGAGCGCGCCCGTTTCCACGAGGCCCACCCGCGCTCGGCCGCCCTCGCCGCCCGCGCCCGCGACCACCTGCTGTTCGGGGTGCCGCTTCACTGGATGAACGACTGGGGCACGCCGTTCGCGCTGCACGTCGACCACGCCAGCGGCGCCCAGGTCATCGATGTGGACGGCCACACCCTGGTCGACTTCTGCCTGGGCGACACCGGCGCCATGTTCGGCCATTCGCCCACCCCGGTGGCCGAAGCCGTCGCCCGCCAGGCCACCCGCGGCTTCACCACCATGCTCGCCACTGAGGACGCGGCCGTGGTCGGCGAGCAGCTGGCGCAGCGTTTCGGTCTGCCGGTCTGGCAGTTCGCCATGAGCGCCACCGATGCCAACCGCTACATCGTGCGCTGGCTCCGCGCCGCCACCGGCCGCAAGAAGATCCTGGTGTTCAACGGCTGTTACCACGGCACCATTGAGGACGTGTTCGTCGATCTGGTGGACGGCCGGCCGGTGCAGCGCGAGAGCCTGCTCGGCCAGGTGCACAACCTGCTGGATGCCACGGTGGTCGTCGAATTCAACGACCTGGCCGCCCTCGATGCCACGCTGGCCGGTGGAGACGTGGCCTGCGTGCTGGCCGAGCCGGTGATGACCAACATCGGCATGGTGCTGCCCGAGCCGGGCTTCTGGGCCGAGGCTCAGAAGATCATCCGCCGCCACGGCACGCTGCTGGTGATGGACGAGACCCACACCATCAGCACCGGCCCTGGCGGCTACGCCCACGCCCACGGCATCGCCGCCGATGCCCTGGTGCTGGGCAAACCGGTGGGCGGCGGCGTGCCCTGCGCGGTCTACGGCATGAGTGCCGAACTCGCGGCCCGCGCCGAAAAGGCCAAGCGCGAAGCACCGCCCGGCCACAGCGGCATCGGCACCACGCTCACCGGCAACATGCTGGCCATGGCCGCCATGCGCGCCGCCCTGACCGAGGTCATGACCCCTGCCGCCTACGAGCACATGCTGGCACTGGCGCAGCGGCTGGCCGCCGGGCTGCGCGAGGTGATCGCGCGGCATGGCCTGCCCTGGTGCGTCACCCAGGTCGGCGCGCGCACGGAGTTCCAGTTCTGCCCCGCGCCGCCGAAGACCGGCAGCGAGGCCGACCGCATCCTCGACGGCGAGCTGGAGCACCTGATCCACCTGGGCCTGCTCAACCGCGGTGTCATGATCACGCCCTTCCACAACATGATGCTGGTCTGCCCACAGACCAGCGACGAACACGTCGCGCAGCTGATCGGCGCGCTCGACGAGGTGCTGACCCAGATCACGCAGAAGGCATGAAGACCCCCGCTCCGACCCAGCAGGACGAGACTTACGCGCGGCTGCGCCAGTGGGTCACGGTGGGCCAGTTCCTGCCGGGCGAACGGCTGAAGATCCATGCCATCGCCGAGAAGCTGGGCGTGGGCGTGATGCCCGTGCGCGCCGCGCTGCAGCGGCTGGCGGCCGAGGGTGCGCTGGTCAACGTGCCGCACGCCGGCATGCAGGTGCCCAAACTCTCGCTGGCCGAATTCGACGACGTGCTGCAGACCCGCCTGCTGCTTGAAGGCGAGGCCGCCGAGCGCGGCGCCCACCGGCTCGACGCCGCCGGTGTGGCCGGGCTGCTGGCGCTGGAGCAGCAGATGCGCGAGGCGCTCAAGGCCGGTGATGCCAAGGGCTATCTTGACGCCAACGAGCTGTTCCACCTGCGCCTGTACCAGGCCGCCGCCTCCCCTACCCTGCTCTCGCTGATCGAGACCGTCTGGCTCAAGGTCGGGCCGCTGTCGAACAAGCTGTTCGAGGTGGAGGCCTCGCAGCGCGTGATCAACGACGCCCACGGCGACGCGGTGATGGCGCTGCGCCTGCGCGACAGCGCCGGCGTGCGGCGGGCGATCGAGAAGGATCTGTTCGTGGCCGCGCAGTTTCTGAGGCCGTTCTGCGCCTGAACCGGCTCAGCCGCGCCACCAGGCGAAGGCCGCCAGCAGGCCGATCATCACCGGCTGGTGAAGCAGGTAATACGACAGACTCCAGCGCCCCAGCACCACCAGAGAGCGCCGAAGCCCGGTGGCCGGCGCGTCACCCGCGCCCAGCCACGGCGGCCGGTGTGCCAGCGCCCAGCGGCCGGCCGCGACGCCCCACCACATCACGCCCAGCCAGGGCAGCACCGGCGCGTAGTCCTCGGTCACAGGCAGCTCGCTGATGAAGCCCAGCGCGTTCCAGCCGGGCTGATTCAGAAAAGCCAGCGACGGAAGCGCGCTGATCACCAGCGGCGCCACCCACTTCATCGAGATCGCCACCGCCCCCAGCGGCCAGAGCCAGGTGCCCCAGCCCGCTGTCAGCCGCACCAGGATCAGCATCGCCGCAATGCCGTGCAGGATGCCGAAGTAGATGAAGGTGTCCGGGAACATCAGCCAGGAACCGGCCGATACCAGCAGCGCACCGCCCGCCACCTGCGCCCAGCGTTTCCAGAAGCGCGGCCAGCCCTGTCCCTGCTGCAGCGCCACCGCCTGCGACAGCCCGGCGGTGAACAGGAACAAGCTCACGATGAACGTGCGCTGCCAGGTCCAGAACGGGTCGTCGTAGAAGTCCTGTGAGATGAAACCGAAGTGGTTGAGGTCGAAGCTGAAATGGAAGACCGTCATCCACAGCATCGCCACCGCACGCAGAAGGTCGATGTGGTCCAGCCGGGGTGTGGCTTTCACCGGCAACTGGAGTGCACCTTCAGCAGCAGCTGCGCCAGCTCGCGCGGCGCGCTGACCATCGGGTCGTGGCCGGTCGCCAGCTCGTACACCGTCCAGCCTGGTTCGCTGCGCACCCGCTTGCGGGCGGCGTCGATGGTGGCCAGCGGCGGGTTCGTGCAGTCGATGAAGCTGTGCGGGAGGGACCAGACCAGGGCCGGGTCGAACAGCAGTGTCTCGTGGTAGAGGCGGTAGGGCTGCGGCGTCTGGCGGCGGTTGACCCAGTCGCGGTCGGCGCCCTCCAGGCCGAACACGCTCGCGTCCGGTGGCGGAAAGCTCAGCCCGCCGCTGCTCTGCTGCGCCTCGGCGGCGCGCTTGGCTACAGTCTCCGCCGAGTGGGGCGTGCTCCAGCTGTTGCCCGGATCGGGAATGCCCGCGTCCAGGTAGACCAGGTGCTGCAGCAAGCCCGGGTGAGAGCGCTGCAGGCGGTCGGCCACACAGGTGATCAGGTTGCCGGCGTAGCTGTGGCCGACCAGCACCACCCGTTCCAGTTCTTCGGCCTCGATCAGCCCGATCACGTCCTGGATGTGGGTGTTGATACCGACCATCGGGCTCAGCAGGTGGGCCCGCTCGCCCACACCGGTGAGCGTGACAGCATGGGCGTCCACGCCGGCGCCGCGCAGCAGCGGCAGCACCCGCTTCCAGCACCAGGCGCCGTGCCAGGAGCCGTGAACGAGGACGATGGCGGTGCTGGAAAGGTCTTGGGATGCAGGCATGGGCGATCTCCGGGACAATATCGGGTTCGATTGCGGGGCCGTTCGTGGCCCCGATTCTGCCTGCTCTGCCCTCATTTTTCGCGTCACCATGTTGCCCCACCAGCTCGAACTGCTTGCCCCAGCCCGCGACGCCGACATCGGCATCGAGGCCGTGAACCACGGGGCCGACGCGGTCTACATCGGCGGCCCGTCCTTCGGCGCCCGCACGAGTGCTGACAACTCGGTGCAGGACATCGCCCGCCTCGCGGCCCACGCGCACCGCTACAACAGCCGCATCTTCGTGACGATGAACACCATCCTGCGCGACGACGAGCTGGAGCCGGCGCGCAAGCTGGCCTGGCAGCTGTACGACGCGGGCGTGGACGCGCTGATCGTGCAGGACATGGGCTTGCTGGAGATCGACCTGCCGCCCATCCAGCTGCACGCCAGCACCCAGACCGACATCCGCACGCCAGAGAAGGCGCGCTTCCTGCAGGACGCGGGGCTTTCCCAGATCGTGCTGGCGCGCGAACTGACGCTGCAGCAGATCGCCGCCATCGACGCCGCGCTCGGCCCGAAGGACGCACCGGGCCGCGCCATCCTCGAATTCTTCGTGCACGGCGCGCTCTGCGTGGCCTACAGCGGCCAGTGCTTCATCAGCCACGCCCACACCGGCCGCAGCGCCAACCGGGGCGACTGCTCGCAGGCCTGCCGCCTGCCATACGAAGTGAAAGACAGCCAGGGCCGCATCGTCGCGCACGACAAGCATGTGCTCTCGATGAAGGACAACAACCAGAGCGACAACCTGCGCGAGATCATCGATGCCGGCGTGCGCAGCTTCAAGATCGAAGGCCGCTACAAGGACATGGCCTACGTCAAGAACATCACCGCGCACTACCGCGTGCTGCTGGACGAGATCCTGGAGGAACGTCCCGAGCTGGCCCGCGCCAGCAGCGGCGAATGCACCTTCCACTTCCAGCCCGACCCGAACCAGAACTTCAACCGCGAGTTCACCGACTACTTCGTGCAGGGCCGCAAGGAAGACATCGGGGCCTTCGACACGCCCAAGAACCCGGGCCGCCCGATCGGTTTCGTCACTGCCACCGGCCCCAACTTCGTGGAGCTGCAGACCGACGAACAGGACACGGTCATCCACAACGGCGACGGCCTGTGTTACCTGGACCTGCAGAAGGAACTGGTGGGCCTGCAGATCAACCGCGCCGAAGCGGTCAACCAGAAAGGCCTCTGGCGGGTGTTCCCGAAAGACCCCATGGAGGGGTTCAAGGACCTGCGCAAGGGCGTGCAGATCAACCGCAACCGGGACATGGACTGGGTGCGCGGGCTGGAGAAGAAGTCGGCCGAACGTCGCATCGGTGCCTGGCAGACACTGGCTGAAACCGCTGACGGTCTTGAACTCACCATCACCGACGAAGACGGCCACAGCGGTACCGCCACCTATTCAACCCTGGTTCACGGCCCTCTGCAGGACGCCAAGGACCCGAGCCAGGCCGAGGCCAAGCTGCGCGAGAACGTCTCACGCCTGGGCGACACCCTGTTCCAGCCGCTGGACGTGACGCTGAACCTCAACGGCCCGCGCTTCGTTCCGGCGTCGCAGCTCAACGCTCTGCGCCGAGACGCGGTGGAGCGCCTCGAAGCGGCTCGCGCGGCGGCCTGGCACCGCCTGCCGCGCGCCGTGCCGGTCGTTCCGCCCGTGAACTACCCGGAAGACACACTCACCTACCTGGCCAACGTGTTCAACCACAAGGCGCGCGACTTCTATGCGAAACACGGCGTGAAGGTGATCGCCGCCGCATACGAAAGCCACGAGGAAGAAGGCGAAGTCAGCCTGATGATCACCAAGCACTGCGTGCGCTTCTCGCTCAGCCTCTGCCCCAAGCAGGCCAAGGGCGTGACCGGTGTGCAGGGCACGGTGAAGGCCGAGCCGATGCAGCTGATCAACGGCAAAGAGAAGCTGACCCTGCGCTTCGACTGCAAGCCCTGCGAGATGCACGTGGTCGGCAGGATCAAGCGCAGCGTGATGAACGCCGTGCCGGCGAGCCCGGTGAAGTTCTACCGGACGCGGCCGGTGGCAGGCGCCTGAACCCGGCGGTTGTAGGTCAGGAAGACTTCGTCGCGCACCCAGCCCAGAGATTCGTACAGCCGCTGGGCCGTGGCATTGGTTCTGGCGGTGGTGAGGTCCATGCGCGCCTTGCCTTGCTGGGCTGCATGGGCTTCCGCGGCCAGCAGCAGCAAGCGCCCGACGCCGGCCTTGCGCATGTCAGGCGCCACGAACAGGTCGTACAGGGTGTAGATGGGCTTGGCTTCCACCGAGCAAAAGGTCGGGTACAGCTGGCAGAAACCCACCAACCCGGTCGCGCCCTCGGCCACCAGCAGAACAGACTCCTCGCGGGTCCATCGCTGGGTGATGAAGTTCTGCGCCAGCGCCAGATCGGCCGGCTGCTCGTAGAACTGCCGGTAAAGGTCAAACAGTGCCGCTGTCGCTGGAATGTCCGAAGCCTGCGCCGGCCTCACGGTGATGTTCATTGTTTTGCTTTGTTAATGTGGCCGTTCGACCTCTACACATCCTCCCGCGCCTCCAGTAGCAACTGCCGAACCTGCGCGCCCTTGAATTTCGCCACAGCGCGCACACGCACGCCCTGCTCAGCCTCAAGTCTCAGCCGCTGGTGGTAGTCCAGCCCGTCGGTCTGACCTGGGTTATGGGCCGGTATGCGGCGGTGCCACTGACGCTGGCCATCAAACTCCACCGTCAGTTCCAGCCAGGCCCCTTCTGCATCCGCAGGCACGTTGACCAGCAGCGTGGCGTCCACATCGAACACGCGGGCCCGGCCATTGAGGCCTGGAATGTCGAGCACGGCAACCGAGTCGGTGCCGGCATCCACGCGCCAGTGCTCGGGGCTGGGGTTCGAGGGCAACACAGGACTGTTCATGGGGCGGCGACTGTACCGCACACCGCAGCCTCCTGCCGGCCCCCCATGAAAAAGGGGCGCCTCAGCGCCCTTTTTTCATGTCCTGTACCGGTCAGATATACGCCGCCACCGGCTTGACGTGGCGCATGTGCAGGCTCAGGCCCAGCGCCGCCATGTGGTTGCTGTTGCGGCCCAGGATGACTTCCGACAGCGGCAGGAATTCGGCCTCTTCATAGGCGGCGTGCGCCGTGTACTCGGTCACCAGGCGCTGCACCTCGCCGATGTCGAGATCGGTGCTCTGACCTTTGGCGACCTGTTTGAGGCCCTTTTCCAGCCGTTTCCACAGCGCCTCGACCATGCGGTGTTCCTCGGTCAGGCGCTTGGTCATGGCCTTCACGCGCTCCAGTTCCTCGCCGGGCTGCGCGCTAGCGACCACCGCGGGGAACAGCTCGCGCTCCTCTTCCAGATGGTGTTCGAAGATGGCTTCGCGGAAGAACTCCAGCGACTGCTCGGCGATCTGGCGGGCGCGGGCGGCGGGTTCCAGCAATGCGGGCAGCTCGTCCAGCGCATTCAGGCGCTTGAGAATGCCGCTGTGGCAGTTCGAGAAGTTGTTCAGCGGGGCATCGGTGTCAACGGCGGTGTTCATGGCGACTCCTCTCGGGTTGGTGTGCACCGAAGCCGGTCTTCAGCACACTCACGATCTGGATGCCAGTCTGGGCCTGCCGCGTTTTTGGGGCCTTGACACAAGTCAAGGCCTGCCCTCGTTGATTCAGTGTGCGGACTGGCCGCGCAGCTTGTTGAAGGCGTTGAACAGCAGCACGCACAGGATGCCGGCGAGCAGACCGGCCACACCACCAGCCAGGCTGTTGACCGCGCCACCGATGGCACCCAGGCCCTCGGCCCAGTGCTCAACCGCGTGCCCCAGCGCCGGAACGCCGTGCAGCAGGATGCCACCTCCCACCAGAAACATCGCAGCCGTGCCCAGCACCGACAGCGCCTTCATGAGCCAGGGCGCGAATGCCAGCAGCCCACGGCCAAAAGCCTGGGCGGCGGCTGAGCCGCTGCGGCTGAGGTGGAGGCCCGCGTCGTCGAGCTTGACTATGCCACCAACCAGGCCATATACGCCGACGGTCATGATCAGCGAGATGCCGACCAGCACAGCGACCTGCTGGGCGAAGGGCGCGGTGGCGACCGCGCCCAGGGTGATGACGATGATCTCGGCCGAGAGGATGAAGTCGGTGCGCACGGCGCCCTTGATCTTCTCCTTCTCGAACGCGACCAGGTCCACCTTCTCGTCGCTCACTGCCTTCACCAGTTCGGCGCGGTGGGCTTCGTCGTCTTCCTTGGCGTGGAAGAACTTGTGCATCAGCTTCTCGGCACCTTCGAAGCACAGGAAAAGGCCGCCCAGCATGAGCAGCGGGGTGATCGCCCAGGGCGCCACGGCGCTGATGGCCAGCGCGGCCGGCACGAGGATGGCCTTGTTCAGCAGCGAGCCCTTGGCCACGGCCCAGACCACCGGCAGTTCGCGGTCGGCGTTCACGCCCGTCACCTGCTGCGCGTTGAGCGCCAGGTCGTCGCCCAGTACGCCGGCCGTCTTTTTCGCGGCCATCTGCGTCATGGCCGCCACGTCGTCGGCGGCGGACACGCTCTGGCGCGCCGCGACCTTGGTCATGGTGGCCACGTCGTCGAGCAGGGTGGCGATGTCGTCAAGCAGTGCAAGCAGGCTGGAGGCCATGGAGGGGGTTCAACTTTCTTCAGGACCAGACAAGGGGAAACAGCGAATCGTCCATCGCGGCGCCCTCGGGCAGGCGCTGGTCGAGGCCGGGGAATGGTGGAGACGTGCGCCAGCAGCGAGGCGCGTGCACCGCGTCATCGCCCAGGTAGCGGGCCGAAAACACGCGGCGCCGCGCGCCAGGGCCGGTGCCGCTGCTGGCGTGCAGGCTGAGCATGTGGAAGGCCACGCAGTCGCCCGGCTCCAGCGCCCAGCCCAGTTGCCGGTAGGTGCCGGGCTCGGCGTCGATGGGCGGCAGCTCGGCCAGCGTGCCCTCCGGGAACCACTTGGCCTGCTGGTCGCGGAAGGTGCGCGGCATGTACCAGGTGCCGTCGTGCGAGCCAGCCACGAAACGCAGCGTGCTCGCCAGCGGAACCGGATCGACCGGAATCCAGAAGCTCACGTTCTGCCTGCCGCCGACGTTGTAGTACGGCTGGTCCTGATGCCAGGGCGTGGGCTGACGCGTGCCGGCTTCCTTGACCAGCAGGTGGTCGTGGTACAGGCGAACCGTCCGGCTCTGCATCAGCTGCGCCGCCAGGTGGGGTAGTGCCGATTCCTGGAGGATGCGCTGGTAGTCCGGGTTGGTCTGCCAGGTGCAGAAGTCTTCGACGAAGCGACCTGGGTCGTCCGGCTCGCTCGCCACCAGGGCCAGCGGGCTCAGGTGGGCCAGGTTGTGCTCGATACCGGCTTCGAGCGTGCGCAGATCGTCGGCGTTGAGCATGCCCCGCAGCACCACCGCCCCGTCGCGGGCGTAGGCCTGGACAGTGTCGGCGGGCAGCGGGTGCTGGCGGCTCATCGCGGGGTCAGCCGACGAACTTGCGCGCGTTGCGCCAGATGCGCATCCACGGGCTGAGTTCGCTGGCGTTGCCACTGGTCCAGCTCATCTGGATGTTGCGGAACACGCGCTCGGGGTGCGGCATCATGGCCGTGAAGCGGCCGTCGGCCGTGGTCACCGCCGTCAGGCCGCCCGGGCTGCCGTTGGGGTTGAACGGGTACTGCTCGGTAGCAGTGCCGCTGTTGTCCACGAAGCGCATGGCGGCGATGGCCTGCGCCGGATTGCCGCGGTGCTTGAAGTTGGCAAAGCCTTCCCCGTGCGCCACGGCGATCGGCAGGCGGCTGCCGGCCATGCCCTGCAGGAACAGGCTGGGCGAGTCCAGCACTTCCACCATGGACAGGCGGGCCTCAAAGCGCTCGCTCTGGTTGGTGGTGAAGCGCGGCCAGGCCTCGGCGCCGGGGATGATGTCGGCCAGCTCGGCGAACATCTGGCAGCCGTTGCACACGCCCAGGCCGAAGGTGTCGGCGCGGCCGAAGAAGCCCTGGAACTGTTCCGACAGCACCGGGTTGAAGGTGATGCTGCGCGCCCAGCCGATGCCGGCGCCCAGCGTGTCGCCGTAGCTGAAACCGCCGCAGGCAACCACACCCTTGAAGTCGGCCAGCTTCGCGCGGCCCGACTGCAGGTCGGTCATGTGCACGTCGTAGGCCTCGAAGCCCGCCTGCGTGAAGGCGTAGGCCATCTCCACGTGCGAGTTCACCCCCTGCTCGCGCAGGATCGCGACCTTGGGGCGGCTCAGGTTCAGGAACGGCGCGGCCACGTTGTCAGCCGGGTCGAACGTGAGACTGACGTGCATGCCAGGATCGGACGGCACACCGGCGGCGGCGTGCTCGCTGTCGGCGCAGGCCGGGTTGTCGCGCTGCTGGTTGATCTTCCAGCTCACGCTGTCCCAGACCTGCTGCAGGTCAAACAGGCTGGCGTTGAACACCGCCTTGGTGTCGCGCCAGACCTGCAACTGGCCCTTGCCCACGTCGATGGACGAGGACGCCGGGCGGGTCTTGCCGACGAAGTGGCTGTGCTTGGACAGGCCGTGCTCGCGCAGGGTCTGCATCACGGCGTTACGGTCTTCGGTCTTCACCTGCAGCAACACGCCCAGCTCTTCGCTGAACAGGGCCTTGAGCGTGAGCTCCTCGCGGCGGACGCTGACCTGCTGCGCCCAGTTCTTGGCATCGCCGCTGTCCATGCGGCTGTCGGAGATGCCGTCGCCTTCGGTGACCAACATGTCCACGTTCAGCGACACGCCCACGTGGCCGGCAAAGGCCATTTCGGCCGCAGCCGCCAGCAGGCCGCCGTCCGAACGGTCGTGGTAGGCCAGGATCTGGCCCTGCGCGCGCAGCGCGTTCACCGCGTTGACGAGGTTGATCAGGTCCTGCGGGCTGTCCAGATCGGGCACCTCGTCACCGGGCTGGCCCAGCGTCAGTCCCAGCACGCTGCCGCCGAGGCGGTTGCGGCCCTTGCCCAGGTCGACCAGCACCAGGGTGGTGTCGTCGATATCGCGGTTGAGCTGCGGCGTGAGGGTGCCGCGCACGTCGGCCAGCGTCGCGAAGGCGCTGACGATCAGGCTCACCGGCGAGGTGACCTTCTTCTTTTCGCCATCGGCCGTCCACTGCGTGCGCATGGACAGGCTGTCCTTGCCCACCGGCACCGACACGTCCAGCGCCGGGCACAGCTCCATGCCGATGGCCTTGACGGTGGCGTACAGGTCGGCGTCTTCACCGGGTTCGCCGCAGGCGGCCATCCAGTTGGCCGACAGCTTGACGCGGGGCAGCTCGATGGGTGCGGCCAGCAGGTTGGTGATCGCTTCGGCCACTGCCATGCGGCCCGAGGCTGCGGCGTCGATGGACGCCAGCGGCGTGCGTTCACCCATGCTCATGGCCTCGCCGGCGAAACCGGCGTAGTCGGCCAGGGTCACGGCGCAGTCGCCCACTGGCACCTGCCAGGGGCCCACCATCTGGTCACGGTGGGAGAGCCCCCCCACGGTGCGGTCGCCGATGGTGACCAGGAAGCGCTTGGAGGCGACGGTGGGATGGCTCAGCACGTCGATGACGGCCTTTTCCAGCGAAACGCCGGTCAGGTCCATCGGTTTGAAGGTGCGCTGGACCGTTTTCACGTCGCGGTGCATCTTGGGCGGCTTGCCCAGCAGCACGTCCATGGGCATATCGACCGGGCTTTCGTTGCCCTCATCGACCAGCGACAGGTGACGCTCCTCGGTCGCCACGCCGACCACCGAGAACGGGCAACGCTCGCGCTCGCAGAAGGCCTTGAATTGCTCCAGAGACTCGGGCGCGATGGCCAGCACGTAACGTTCCTGACTCTCGTTGCACCAGATTTCCTTGGGCGCCAGGCCGCTCTCTTCCAGCGGTACGGCGCGCAAATCAAAGCGAGCACCGCGGCCAGCGTCGTTCACCAGTTCGGGGAAGGCGTTGGACAGGCCGCCCGCGCCCACGTCGTGGATGAACAGCACCGGGTTCTTCTCGCCCTGCGCCAAGCAGTGGTTGATGACTTCCTGCGCTCGGCGCTCGATCTCGGGGTTGCCACGCTGCACGGAATCGAAGTCCAGCGAGGCGGCGTTGGTGCCGGTCGCCATCGAACTCGCCGCGCCGCCGCCCATGCCGATCTTCATGCCCGGGCCGCCCAGCTGAATCAGCAGCGTGCCGGCCGGGAAGTCGATCTTTTTGGTCTGGCCGGCGTCGATCTGGCCCAGGCCGCCCGCGATCATGATGGGCTTGTGGTAGCCGCGGGTCACGCCGCCCACGTCCTGCTCGTATTCGCGGAAGTAGCCCAGCAGGTTCGGACGTCCGAACTCGTTGTTGAACGCGGCACCGCCCAGCGGGCCCTCGGTCATGATCTGCAGCGGGCTGGCGATGTGCTCGGGCTTGCCGCCCGGCTGGTCGCTCATGCCGCCCCAGAGTTTGGAGACGGTGAAGCCGGTCAGGCCGGCCTTGGGCTTGGAGCCGCGGCCGGTCGCGCCCTCGTCGCGGATCTCGCCGCCAGCGCCGGTGGAGGCACCGGGAAACGGGGAAATCGCGGTCGGGTGGTTGTGGGTTTCCACCTTCATCAGGATGTGGTGGGTCGCGGCTTCCGCCCGGTAAGCCGGCGAGGCGTTGCCACCGGCCTTGGCCACGAAGCGCTCCAGATGGTGGCCTTCCATGATGGACGCGTTGTCCGAGTACGCCACGATGGTGTGCTGCGGGCTCGTCTGGTGCGTGTGGCGGATCATGCCGAACAGGCTCTTGTCCTGCGCCACGCCGTCGATGGTGAACTGCGCGTTGAAGATCTTGTGGCGGCAGTGCTCGCTGTTGGCCTGCGCGAACATCATCAGCTCAACGTCGGTCGGGTTGCGCTTCAGGCCGTTGAAAGCGTTGACCAGGTAGTCGATCTCGTCGTCGGCCAGGGCCAGGCCCCAGTCGGTGTTGGCCTTTTCCAGCGCCGCGCGACCGCCGCCCAGCACGTCCACGTGCTCCATGGGCGCCGGGTGCAGCTCGGTGAACAGGGCTTCGGCCTGGCTGCGCTCGGTGGTCACGGCCTCCGTCATGCGGTCGTGCAGCGCATCGGCAACGGCGCGCAGCTGGTCGTCGGACAGGCTCGCCTTGCCCAGCAGGCCGCTCTTGAGGCCGATGCGAAACTCGACCAGGCGCTCGACGCGGTGCAGTGCCAGACCGCAGTTGTGCGCGATGTCGGTGGCCTTGGAGGCCCAGGGCGAGACGGTGCCCAGGCGAGGCAGCACGTAGAGAGCGGGGGCACCGGCCTTTTCAGCAGCAGCGAAGGCCTCGGAAGCTGGCTCGCCGTAGGTCATCAGCTGGCCCAGGCGCTCCACCGTGGCGGTGTCGGGCTCGGCGTCGAAGGACGCCAGGTGCACGAAGCGGGCGCTGAGGCCGGTGATCTTGTCGGAAATGCCCTGCAGACGGGGCAGGAGTTGCTGGACTTTGAAGTCGCTGATGGCGTTGCCGCCGTCAAAAAAGCGCAGGTGCAGGGTCACGGTGGGTGGCCTTGGGGCTGGCGGGCGCGGGGCGTCCCGGGGGATGGGGGAAAGCCCGCGATTTTACCCGCCGCCCGGCGGCTCACCGGCGCGTCAGAACTGGTATCCGACGCTCACCTTGATGACCGGCAGCACCTTGGCGCTGTTCAGGTCGTCCTGCACCTTGCGTTCTTCCGCGGCGATGGCGGCGGAGGCGCCCGGCTGGGCCAGCAGACCGCCCGAACCGGTCAGCTTGACCTTGGGCTTGCCGATCGACACACCCAGGTCCAGACCGAAGGTCCAGCCTGGCTCGTTGTGGCGGCCATGGCCCCAGCCCACGCCGATGTAGGGCATGGTGCTCGGGTACTTGATGTCGGCGCGCAGCGAGTTGCCGGTGGCGTCGAAGCGCTGGCCGTCGATGGTGACCGAGCCGTTCGTGGCCTGCGCGTTCAGCGCGGCCGAGGTGCCCCCGAAGGTGGCGCCGCCAACCATGCGGAACGTGCCCAGGAAGGGGCGGAAGTCGACGAACACGCCGTTGCCCTTGAGTTTGAGGTCGCCCTTGTAGGTAATCTGGTCTTCGGTGTAGGTGTCCGATTCGGTCAGGCTGGCCAGCTCGCCGCGAATGCCCAGGGCCGGTCCCACCGGCAGGTTCAGGCCCACGCCCAGGCCACCCGTGCCGACGACGCCGTACACGCCAACGCCTTGCGCCAGTGCGGTGCCCGACAGGGCCATCAGGGACAAACCGGTGATCAAAAGCTTTTTCATGCAAGCGCCTCTCTGTGGGGGGGTGGTTGGGGAGCGGGCGAGTATAGGAGTGACGACAGCGCCCGGGTGGCTATTTCACCCTTCGTTTCAAACCGTTGCCCGCCACGGGATAATTGCGCCCCATGAGCATCACCTACAAAGACGAGGCTGGCATCGCCGGCATGCGCACGGCCTGCCGGCTGGCGTCCGAAGTGCTGGACTTCCTGACCCCGCACATCCAGCCCGGCGTGACCACGCTGGAGATCGACCGCCTCTCGGCCGAGTACATGAAGCAGCAGGGCACGCGCTCGGCCACCATCGGTTACCAGCCCCCGGGCTACCCGCCCTACCCGGGCCACCTCTGCACCTCGATCAACCACGTCGTCTGCCACGGCATCCCCAACGACAAGCCGCTCAAGAAGGGCGACATCCTCAACGTCGACGTCACCGTGATCACGCCCGAGGGCTGGTACGGCGACAACAGCCGCATGTTCCTCATCGGTGGCGAGGCCGCCTGCAGCGTGCAGGCCCGCCGGCTGACCCAGGTCACCTTCGAGGCGATGTGGAAGGGCATCGTGATGGTCAAACCCGGTGTGCGGCTGGGCGACATCGGCCACGCCATCCAGACCTATGCCGAAGGCAACAGCTACTCGGTGGTGCGCGAGTTCTGCGGCCACGGCATCGGCCAGCGCTTCCACGAAGAACCGCAGGTGCTGCACTACGGCCGCCCCGGGACGCTCGAAGAGCTCAAACCGGGCATGACCTTCACCATCGAGCCCATGATCAACGCCGGCAAGCGCGACATCAAGGAGATGGGCGACGGCTGGACCATCGTCACGCGCGACCGCTCGCTGTCCGCACAGTGGGAGCACACCGTGCTGGTCACGCCCACGGGCTACGACGTGCTCACGCTCTCGGCCGGCAGCCCGCCCCTGCCCTCGTTCGTGACCACCACCGCCTGCTGATTCCGGAGCGTTCCCATGGCTGAAGCCGCAGGCGATCTCGGCGCGCTGCGCCAACGCTACCGCGAAGACAAAACCACTCTGTTCACCCAGCTGGGCGAACAGGGGTCATCGACCCGCGGCGTGCGCCGCACCCTGCAGCAACTGGCCCGGCTGACCGACGGCACGCTGCGGCAGCTCTGGACCAACGCGGGTTTCGGTCCCGGTTTCTCGCTGCTGGCCGTCGGTGGCTATGGCCGTGGCGAGCTGTTCCCGAACTCGGACGTCGACGTGCTGGTGCTGCTGCCCGACGGGGCGACACCGGATGGCGACGAAGCGCTGAAGGCGCGTCTGGAATCCTTCATCGGCGCCTGCTGGGACGTGGGCCTGGAAATCGGCTCCAGCGTGCGCACCGCCGCCGAGTGCGTCGAAGAGGCCGAGCGCGACGTGACCGTGCAGACCTCGCTGCTCGAATGCCGGCTCATCGTGGGCTCGCGGGCGCAGTTCACCGGCCTGGCGCGGCGCCTGGGCGAGGTCATGGACCCCAAGGCCTTCTTCGTGGCCAAGACGCTGGAAATGCGCCAGCGCCACACCAAGTACGAGAACACGCCCTACTCGCTCGAACCCAACTGCAAGGAGTCGCCGGGCGGCCTGCGCGATCTGCAGGTCATTCTCTGGGTCGCCAAGGCCGCCGGTCTGGGCCGCAGCTGGGACGAGCTGGCACGGCGGGGCCTGGCCACGCCGCTGGAGGTGCGCCAGATCAAGGCCAACGAGGCCCTGCTGAGCCTGATCCGCGCGCGGCTTCATCTGCTGGCCCACCGGCGCGAGGACCGGCTGGTGTTCGACCTGCAGACCGCGGTGGCCGAGTCTTTTGGCTACAAGGCACAGGCGCCGGCCCCCACCGGACCTGACGAGCAGCCACCCGCGCCCACGGCCCGCTTGGCCCGCCGCGCCAGCGAGGAGCTGATGCGGCGCTACTACTGGGCCGCCAAGGCCGTGACCCAGCTCAACCAGATTCTGCTGCTCAATATCGAGGAGCGCCTGAACAGCGACGAACACGGCGCCGACCAGATGCGCCCGATCAACGAGCGGTTCTACGACAAGGCCGGCATGCTGGAGGTGGCGAGCGACCACCTCTACCTCCGGCAGCCGCACGCCATCCTCGAAACCTTCCTGCTCTACCAGACCACGGTGGGCATCAAGGGCCTGTCGGCACGCACGCTGCGCGCGCTCTACAACGCGCGCCCGATCATGAACGGTGCCTTCCGCGCCGATCCGGTCAACCGGGCCACCTTCCTGCAGATCCTGCAGCAGCCCGAGGGCATCACCCACGCCATGCGGCTGATGAACCAGACCTCGGTGCTGGGCCGCTACCTCTGGGTGTTCCGCCACATCGTCGGCCAGATGCAGCACGACCTGTTCCACGTCTACACCGTGGACCAGCACATCCTGATGGTGCTGCGCAACGTGCGCCGCTTCTTCATTGCCGAGCACTCGCACGAATACCCGTTCTGCTCGCAGCTGGCCGCGGGCTGGGACAAGCCCTGGATCTTCTGCGTGGCGGCGCTGTTCCACGACATCGCCAAGGGCCGCGGCGGCGACCACTCCGAACTGGGTGCGCGCGACGTGCGCAGCTTCTGCCGCCAGCACGGCATTGCGCGTGAAGACACACGGCTGATCGAGTTCCTGGTGTCCGAACACCTGACCATGAGCCGCATCGCGCAGAAGGAAGACCTGAGCGACCCGGACGTGATCGGAGCCTTCGCCCGGCGCGTGGGCAACGAGCGCTACCTCACCGCGCTCTACCTGCTCACGGTGGCCGATATCCGTGGCACCAGCCCCAAGGTGTGGAACGCCTGGAAGGGCAAGCTGCTGGAAGACCTGTACCGCTATACGCTGCGTGCGCTGGGCGGCCGTGCCCCCGACCCCGACGCCGTGGTCGAGGCGCGCAAGCGCGAGGCCCTGTCGATGCTGGCGCTGCACGCCCTGCCCCACCAGGCGCACAAGACGCTGTGGGACACGCTGGACGTGGGCTACTTCATGCGCCACCAGGCCGACGAAATCGCCTGGCACACCCGGGTGCTCTCGCGCCAGCTGGCCATCAACGCGCGCAGCGAATCCGGGGTGGCCTCAGCGCCAGCCGGTGAGGCGAGCGCGCCCGACGCCGCCATCGTGCGGGCCCGCCTCTCGCCCGAGGGTGAGGGCCTGCAGGTGCTGGTCTATTCGCCGGACCAGAACGACCTCTTCGCCCGCATCTGCGGTTACTTCGACAACGCCGGGTTCTCGATCCTTGACGCCCGCATCCACACCACGATGACCGGGCACGCACTGGACACCTTCCAGGTGGTGGCGCCCACACTGTCGGAGCACTACCGCGAGCTGATCGCGATGGTCGAAAACAAGCTCGCCAGCACCATCGACGAACGCGGCCCTCTGCCGCCGCCCAGCAAGGGGCGGCTGTCCCGGCGCGTCAAGAGCTTCCCGATCACGCCGCGGGTGGATCTGCGGCCGGACGAAAAGGCCCAGCGCTGGCTGCTGAGCGTCTCGGCCAGCGACCGCGCCGGCCTGCTTTACTGCATCTCGCGCGTGCTGGCCCAGCACCAGATCAGCGTGCAGCTGGCCAAGGTCAGCACCCTGGGCGAGCGCGTCGAGGACACCTTCCTGATCAGCGGCCCCGAGCTGCAGGTCAACAAGCGCCAGATCCAGATCGAGACCGAGCTGCTGGAAACGCTGGAGGGCTGAGCGCCCCCCAGCCATCTCATGCGGGGTGGCTCAGCGCGTTCGGGTCGCGCTCGTGGGCCCGTTCGTCGCGCACCTGGCGGCCGAACAGCCGGGCGAAGAAGATGCTCAGGTCGTCGACCATGGTGAACACCGCCGGCACCACCAGCAGGCTGAGCAGGGTCGAGGTCATCAGACCACCAATCACCGCCACCGCCATCGGCGATCGGAAGCTGCCGTCCGCCGCCCCCGAACCCACCGCCACCGGCAGCATGCCCGCCACCATCGCGATGGTGGTCATCACGATAGGTCGCGCCCGCTTGTGACAGGCGTCCAGGATGGCCTCCAGCCGCGGCAGGCCGCGCTGCCGGCGCGCTTCGATCGCGTACTCCACCAGAAGGATGGAGTTCTTCGACGCCACGCCCATCAGCATCACCAGGCCGATCAGCGAGGGCATGGAGAAGCTCTTGTTGGTCAGCAGCAGGGCCACGAAGGCCCCCCCGAAGGACATCAACAGCGCGGGCAGGATGGTCAGCGGCATCAGGAAGGCCTTGAACAGCAGCACCAGCACTATGTAGATGCACAGCACGCCGGTCAGCATGGCCAGGCCGAAGCTGGCGAACAGCTCGCCCTGCACCTCGGCATCACCGATCTCCAGCACCTGCACGCCCGGCGGCAGGTTCTGGATGCTGGGCAGCGCATCCACCGCGGTCTTCATGTCGCCCAGCGGGATGCCGGCGAGCTCGACCTCGAAGTTGATGTTGCGCGAGCGGTCGTAGCGGTCGATCACGGCCGGGCCACCGCCGAAGCTGAGCGTGGCGACCTGGCTGAGCATGACCGGCCCCTTGGCGCCGGGCACGGACAGGCGGCCCAGCACGTCCAGGTTCTCGCGCGCGGCGCTGTCGAGCTTGACCACGATCGGTACCTGGCGCTGAGGCAGGTTCAGCTTGGGCAGCGCACTGTCGTAGTCGCCGACGGTGGCGATGCGCAGCGTCTCGGCGATGGCCGAGCTGGTCACCCCCAGGTCGGCGGCGCGCTGCAGGTCGGGCGTGACGATGATTTCGGTGCGCACCAGGGCGGCCGAGGACTGGATGCTGCCCACGCCGTTGATGGTGCGCAGGTCGCGCTCGATGGCGCGGGCCGCGGTCGACAGCGCGTTGGCGTCGCTGCCGGTGAGCGTGAGGATGTATTTCTCGCCCGAGCCACCCAGGCCCACCTTGTAGCGCACCCCCGGCAGGCCGGACATCACCTCGCGGATCTGGTTCTCGATCAGCTGCTTGCGCGGGCGCTGGCCGCGCGGGTCGAGCTGGATGGTCAGCGCGGCCTTGCGCGACTCCTGCGCGCCCTGGGGGGCGAACGGGTCGCTGCCGGCCGAGCCGGAGCCGATCGTGGTGTAGACCGACTTGACGTGCTGCACCCCATTCACCAGCACCCGCGCCCGTTCGGCGGTGGCCACAGTCTGCGCCAGCGTGGCACCCGGCGGCAGCTCCAGGTAGACCTGGGTCTGCGAGTTGTCGTCCGGCGGGATGAAGCCCTGCGGCAGGTAAGGGATCAGCGCCAGCGACCCGAAGAAGAACAGGATGGCGCCGACCAGCGTCAGCCAGCGGTGGCGGATGCAGGCCGCGGCCCAGCGCTGGTAGGTGTCGAGCCAGCCGGGTTCGTTCTGGTTCGTCATCCAGGCCCAGAGGCCGCCGAGGACGCGGTTGCTGCGCGCCCAGGCCGGCTGCTCCTTGGCAGTCACCACCGGCTTGAGCAGGTAGGCAGCCATCATGGGCGTGAGCGCGCGCGCCACCACCAGCGAGGCGAACACCGCCAGCGCGGCCGTCCAGCCGAACTGCTTGAAGAACTTGCCCGGGATGCCGGCCATGAAGGCCGTGGGCAGGAACACCGCGATCAGGGTGAAGGTGGTGGCGATCACGGCCATGCCGATCTCGTCCGCCGCTTCCATGGCCGCCTGATACGGCGTCTTGCCCATGCGCATGTGGCGCACGATGTTCTCCACCTCGACGATGGCGTCGTCCACCAGAATGCCGATCACCAGCGACATGGCCAGCAACGTGACCACGTTGATGGTGAAGCCCATGTAGTGCATGCCGATGAAGGCCGGGATGGCCGACAGCGGCAGCGCCACGGCCGACACGACCGTGGCCCGGAAGTCGCGCAGGAACAGCCAGACCACCAGCACGGCCAGGATGGCGCCCTCGTACAGCAGGGTCATGGAGGCGTTGAATTCCTCCTCCACCGGGGTCACGAAGTCGAAGGACTCAGTGATCTGCAGGTCCGGACGGGCCGCCTGCAGCTCCTTGAGCCTGGCGCGCACGCCCTGCCCGACCTCCACCTCGCTGGCGCCCTTGCTGCGCGCCACTTCAAAGCCGACCACCGGCTTGCCGTCCAGGAAGGCGGCGGCCGTGGGTTCGGCGATGGTGTCTTTGACGGTCGCGATCTGGTCCAGCCGGATGCGGCGGCCATCGGACAGAGAGAGTTCCAGCGCGGCCAGCTCCTCGGCCGACTTCATCGACGAGAGCGTGCGCAGCGGCTGCTGGCTGCCGCCAATGTCGGCGCGGCCCCCGGCGCTCTCGATCTGCACCCGGGCCAGCTGGCGCGAGATGTCGGCCGCCGTCGCACCCAGCGATTGCAGCTTGAGCGGGTCCAGCAGGATCTGCACCTCGCGGTTGACGCCGCCCACGCGGTTGATCGCGCCCACGCCGCGCACCGACAGCAGCAGCTTGGCCACATCGTTGTCGACGAACCAGGAAATGGCCTCGTCGTCCATCTTGTCCGAGCGCACCGTGTAGGCCAGCACCGCGCCACCGGCCAGTTCCAGCTTATTGACGATGGGCTCGCGCAGGTCGGTCGGCAGGTCGCCGCGCACCTTGGCCACGGCCGAACGCACGTCGTCCAGCGCTTCCTGGGTGCTCTTTTCAATGCGGAACTCGGCCGTGATCGAGACCGTGCCGTCCTGCACCTTGGTGTAGATGTGCTTGAGGCCCTGCAGCGAGGCCAGGCTGTTCTCGATCTTGCGCGCGACGTCGTTTTCCAGCTGGTTGGGCGCGGCGCCCGGCAGGCTGGCGACGATGGTGATGTTGGGCACGTCCAGGTCGGGGAAGTTCTGCACCTTCATCGCCTGGAACGAGAACAGACCGGCGAGCGTCAGCATGACGAACAGCATCGCCGCCGGAATCGGGTTGCGGATGGACCACGCGGAAACGTTCATGGCCGGTCCTTCACTGCGCGATCTTCACGAGGTCGCCCTCGTTGAGGAAGCCGGCGCCCTGCACCGCCACCGTCTCGTCGGCCTTCAGGCCCTGCAGCACCTCGACGCGGTCGCCCGCGCGCCGGCCGGTGTCCACCTTGCGCTGCCCGGCCTTGCTGTCGGCGCCGATCACGAACACGTAGTTGTGACCGTCTCGCACCACGATGGCCTGCGCAGGCACGGTCAGCGCCTGGCTGGCACCGATCAGGAACTGGCCGCGCGCGAAGGTGCCGGCCTTGAGTTCGGTGTGCTTCGGCAGGTCGGCGAACACCAGCACGTTGCGGGTCTGCGGATCGGCCGTGGGCGCGATGGCGCGCACCGTGCCCGCCACGGTCAGGCCGCTGGCCGCGGTGACCTCGACCTTCTGGCCCACCTTGACCTGGCCGACCTCGGCCGGCGTCACCTCGGCGCGCCACTCCATGCGGCTCTGGCGCACCAGGCGGAACAGCTCCTGCCCGGCACCGGCGACCGCACCGACCGTGGCCGTGCGGGCCGAGATCACGCCGTCGTCCGGCGCGCGCACCTGGGTGTTGCCCAGGCGCACCTGGCTGGCGGCGTAGGCGGCCTTGGCGGCTTCGAACTGCGCCCGCGTCACCTTTTCCTGCGTCAGGTACTGGGCGATCTGCGATTTCGACAGCGCCCCGGTGTTCTCGATCGAGCGCGCGCGGTCGGCGTCGGCCTTGGCGCTCTCGGCCGCGGCCTCGGCCTGCATCAGCGCAGCCTTGCCCTGCAGGCTCTCGGCCTCGGTGGTCTCGCGGGCGAAGGTGGCCAGCACCTGGCCCTTCTTCACCACATCGCCGATGTTCACGTTCACCGTCGCCAGGCGCAGGCCCGGCACCTCGGCGCCGACGCTGGCCTCCTGCCAAGCCGCGATGTTGCCGTTGGCCTGCAGCTGCAGGGCCAGGCTGGCGGTTTCGGGCTTGGCGGTGCTCACCGTCATCGCGGGCTTGGCTGCGACGGGTGCAGCGCCTTCGGCCGCGGGCGCCGCCGGGCTGGCGGTCGCACCTTCGGCGGGCTTGTCGCTGCCGCCGCAGGCCACGGCGAGCACGGAGGACAACAGCAAAATGGCCGGGAGACGGGCCGTGGACAGGGCAGACGGGTGGCGCATGGTCTTCTTCATGAGGCTTGGCGCACCGCTTCCGGCGCGATCTGGGGGTCAAAACCGCCGCCCAGGGCGACGTACAGGGCGATCCAGGTGTTCAGGTGGTCCAGCTGCAGCGCCACGGCGCCGCTGTCGGCGTTGAGCTTGAGCCGGCGGGCCTCCTCCAGCTCGTTGAGGTTGGCCAGGCCGACGCGGTAGCGCGCCTCGGTGGCCTCGAACGAACGGGTGTAGCCCGCCACGGCCTGCTGACTCGCCACCAGCTGGGTGCGCAGCGTGTCCAGCGCCACCAGCGACTGTTCGACCTCGGCGATGGCGCGGCGCAGCACGTTGGCGTAGCCGATCGCTGCCGATTCGTAGCGCGCAACGGCGGCGTCGGCCGACGCGTTCAGGCCGCCCCGGCCGATCAGCGGCAGGTTCAGCGCCAGCGGGCCGACCGACCAGGAGTTGAACGTCGTGCTCTCGCCGCCGGTGGTGAATCGGTTGCGCAGCACATTGCTGCTCAGGCTCAGGCTGGGCCAGAGCGCCGCGCGGGCCACGCCCACACCCTCGGCGGCGGCCACCAGCTCCTGCTGGGCGCGGGCCACGTCGGGCCGCTGGCGGATCACCTCCAGGGGCACGGCCGACACCGCAAGCGCCGATCCGGCCACGGTCGGATCGGGCAAGGCGCCGCTGGCCCCCAGGCGCTCTCGCAGGGCCGGCTCGTCGGCCCCCACCAGCGCCACGATGGCCTTGAACTGCTGCTCGCACTGGCGCTGCTGCTGCGCCAGGCGCGCCTCGGCGTCGGCCTGTCCGGCGCGGGCCAGGGCCGCGGTGGCTGGCGCCAGCAGACCGGCGCGCTCGGTGTCTGCGGCGCTCTGGGCGGTGGTGGTGCGCGAGACGCGGTCGCTGTCGATCACGGCCTTCTGCGCCAGACAGGAACGCCAGCCCAGGTACAGCCGTGCCGTCTCCGCCGCCATCAGCACCCGCGCCTCGTGCCAGCCGGCCTGCGCGGCGTTCGCCTGGGCCGAGGCCTGGCGCACCGACGAGGCGTTCTGGCCCCACAGGTCGATCGCCCACGAGGCCTGCAGGCCCACGTTCATGCCCGTGCCCAATGGAGCGCTGGCGTCCACGCCGCGGTAGGCGCCCGCCGTCAGCCCCACCTGCGGCAGCGTGGCGCTGTCGGCGCCGGCCAGTGCAGCGCGCGCCGCAAACACCTGGGCCCGGGCGGCCATGATGCTGGCGCTGCCCTGCTGCGCCTGGCCGATCAGCTCTGGCAGCCGGGGGTCTCCCAGGCGCGACCACCAGTCGACCAGCGAAGCCGTCTGCCCCTGGTGGGGCACGGCGGGCGCGAACCAGGCCTTGGGCAGTGTGGACTCCACCATCTGCACACTGCGCTCGGGCGGTGGCCCCATGCCGGCACAGGCACTCAGGCCCAGCGCACCCAACAGAACAAGAAGTGGTTTCATTTGCATTCAGACGAAACGCCGCGCTGCAGCGCAACAAAGAAATCGAGCATAGCGAAGCAGCCGCCCGTTTCCGAAGACTTTTTGTTTCAGTTCTTTTCGTTTTCCACCACACCCGGCGCCACCACTTCGGTGAAACCGAAGCGGGTGAAGTCGCGCACGCGCATGGGATACAGCGTGCCCAACAGGTGGTCGCACTCGTGCTGCACCACCCGGGCATGGAAACCGTCCACCTCCCGCTCCAGGCGGCTGCCGTCGGCGGCAAAGCCCTGGTAGCGGATGCGCCGCCAGCGCGGCACGACGGCCCGCAGCCCGGGCACCGAGAGGCAGCCCTCCCAGCCCTCCTCTTCTTCACCACCCAGCGGGGTGATGACCGGGTTGATCAGCACGGTGCGCGGCACGATGGGCGCATCCGGATAACGCGGGTTGGGCGCGCCGGTGCCAAAAATCACCACCTGCAGGTCCACGCCGATCTGTGGCGCCGCCAGGCCGGCGCCGTTGGCTGCGGCCATGGTCTCCTCCATGTCGGCCACCAGCTGGTGCAGCTCGGGGGTGTCGAAGGTCTGCACGGGCTGGGCGATCCGCAGCAGCCTGGGGTCGCCCATCTTGAGGATCGTGTGAATGGCCATGAGAAAGCGGCGGTATTGGGGTTTTGCCCGGATGGCGCGCGATTGTGGCGCAGCTAGAGTGGGCCGAGATACCCGCCCCTGTAATTGCTGCCACCACGTTGTCAGGAGGACCCATGAACTTCGCGCCGATTGGCACCGCTTTGCTGGCCCTGGTCTTCTCCGGCGCCGTCTTCGCCCAAGGTGCCGAGATCTTCAAGGGCGCCGACCTGGCGCTGGGCGAGAAGCTGATCGCCGAACACAAGTGTGCCCAGTGCCACGCCAGCAAGGTGGGCGGCGACGGCAGCGCCATGTACAAGCCACAGGGCAAGTTCAACAACGCCGGCTTGCTGCGCGGCATGGTCGAGATGTGCAACACCCAGATGAACCTGGGCCTGTTTCCCGAAGAAGTGACGGCAGTGGCCGCAGTGCTCAACCGCGACCACTACAAGTTCAAGTAGTCGGCCCGACTGCCGCAGCCGGTTTCCAAGCTTTGAATTTGGCCCAGCGCCAACCAAAGTACCCCTTGTGTTCTTCAAATTCAAGCGTGTCGCCTAAGGACGCTTTTTCGTAGGTAGCAGCGGAAACAGCCACCGAGCGTCCTCGGGTGTCCCCAGGCCATCCTTGATGCTGCAACAGGTAGGTGGTGCTGGTCGGCTTGAAGAGCCGCCTGCTCTCTTGGACGGACTTGCCAACCAGCGCCCGCTGCACATGGACCGCAGGAGAACGGTCGAGTTCGATGTTGATGTCTTGCAACACACTCGAGGACGTAGTCCAGGCGCCAAATGTCCCCACCAGAGCGAGCTCCGTCAACACGAGATGCAAACGGGAACTTCCTTTCAAGAAGAGCAAGGCGGCAAGCGCAATAGCGCCGACAACGCACGCGGCGACCACCCAAGCGCAAGACTTCAGGGGCTCCGTGTCCAGAATGAACTCTGGTGACAGCAGGGATCGAGCCCACGAAATGACTCCGGCGACCGCAAGCCCGGAGCTCAAAGCCAGTACTACCACTGCCGGCACCAAATACCGATCCCGCACAACAGCACTGGTGTCGGGCATGCAAGCATCCAGTTCTTTTTGCATGCGCTGCAAATGAGGGAGCAGAGTCGCAGCGAAGCCTCGGTTGAGCTCCAGGGAAGCTTTTCTGTACCCATCGCCACAACCGATCACCATCCACAGGTGCCCTCTGGCGCACACGACCCTCTTGAGCCACCGGTCCTCGCACTGGGCGGCAAACATATGTTGGGCGGCATGGAGAAACGCGCTGTTTCCCTCCAAGCTGTTGAACAGATGCTGATCGTCGGATTCAACGTAAACCAGCGGATCGAAGCCCGAGTGACCAAACTGGTGCTCATGAGTAAGCCCAGCCCACTTGAAGAACCGGTCCCAACCGCCTTCCCGCTTGAGTTGGAATCGAAAAGTCTCTGGCGCCTCTATACCGACCATCAGGCCATAGTCCAAGCCATGACGCGAGCGCACCTTGGTACTGCAAGGGATGCCTGCGAGCTTGTCCTCAACGCCTGTCCAATTGTTGTGCCACCGCATCCACCACTGGAACCCCACGCTGGCGACCAGAGTCAAGAAACCCAGTGCAACCCACATCCGAGCTACCGCGCTCTCAGGCAGTCGAAAGCAAAGCGAGCATGCCGGTCTCATCAAGGACCGCCACGCCCAGCTCACGCGCCTTGTCCAGCTTGCTGCCGGCCTCTTCACCGGCCACCACATAGTCGGTCTTCTTGCTGACCGAGCCGGCCACCTTGGCGCCCGCGGCTTCGAGCATTTCCTTGGCCTCTTCGCGCTTGAGCTTGGGGAAGGTGCCGGTGAGCACGAAGGTTTTGCCCGCCAGCGGCTGGGCCGCGCGTTCGGCGGGTGCGCCCTCTTCCCAGTGCACGCCGCAGGCGCGCAGCTGCTCGACCACCTCGCGGTTGTGCGGCTGGTCGAAGAAGGTCCGCAGGCTCTGCGCCACCGTCGGGCCCACGTCGTTGACTTCCAGCAGCTGTTCCTCACTGGCGTCCATGATCGCGTCGAGGCTGCCGAAGTGGCGCGCCAGATCCTTGGCGGTGGCCTCGCCCACGTGGCGGATGCCCAGGCCGAACAGGAAGCGCGGCAGCGTGGTGTGCTTGGACTTCTCCAGCGCGTCCAGCACGTTCTGCGCCGACTTTTCGGCCATGCGGTCCAGGTTGGCCAGGGCCATCAGGCCCATGCGGTAGAGGTCGGGCAGGGTCTTGACCACGTCGGCGTCCACCAGCTGCTCCACCAGCTTGTCGCCCAGGCCTTCGATGTCCACCGCGCGGCGCTGGGCGTAGTGCAGGATGGCCTGCTTGCGCTGCGCGCCGCAGAACAAGCCACCGGTGCAGCGGTGGTCGACCTCACCCTCTTCCCGTACCGCGGCGCTGCCGCAGACCGGGCAGGTGTGCGGCATGGTGAAGACGGTCGCACCCTCGGGGCGCTTCTCCGGCAGCACCGCCACCACCTCGGGAATCACATCGCCCGCCCGTCGCACGATCACGGTGTCGCCCACGCGCACGTCCTTGCGACGGGCCTCGTTTTCGTTGTGCAGGGTGGCGTTGGTCACGGTCACGTTGCCGACGAACACCGGCGCCAGCTTGGCCACCGGTGTGAGCTTGCCGGTGCGGCCGACCTGCACGTCGATGGCCAGCACCGTGGTCAGCTGTTCCTGCGCCGGGTACTTGTGCGCCACGGCCCAGCGCGGCTCGCGGGTCTTGAAGCCCAGCTCCCGCTGCAGCGCGAGCGAGTTGACCTTGTAGACCACACCGTCGATGTCGAACGGCAACGCGTCGCGCTTGGCGGCGATCTGCGCGTGGAACGCCACCAGCCCGGCCGCGCCCTGTGCCACGCAGCGGTCCACACACACCGGCAGACCGAAGGCGGCCAGCGCGTCTAGCAGACCGCTGTGGGTATCCGGCAGGGTCCAGCCGCGCACCTCGCCCAGGCCATAGGCGAAGAAGGACAGCGGGCGCTGCGCCGTGATCGCCGGGTCGAGCTGGCGCACGGCGCCGGCGGCGGTGTTGCGCGGGTTGATGTAGGTCTTCTCGCCCTTCTCGCGCTGGCGCTCGTTGAGCTTTTCGAAGTCGTCGCGGCGCATGTACACCTCGCCGCGCACTTCGATGACCGCGGGCGCTTCGCCATTCAGTCTGAGCGGGATCTGCCCGATGGTGCGGATGTTCTGTGTCACATCCTCGCCGGTTTCGCCATCGCCGCGCGTCGCCGCTTGCACCAGCACGCCGTGCTCGTAGCGCAGGTTGATCGCCAGGCCGTCGAACTTGAGTTCGGCCGCGTATTCGACCGCTGGGTCGGTCTCGGCCAGGCCCAGTTCGCGCCGCACCCGGGCGTCGAACGCCTCGGCACCGCCCGCGGTGGTGTCGGTCTCGGTCTGGATCGACAGCATCGGCACCGCATGGCGCACCGGAACCAGTCCGTCCAGAATCTTGCCGCCCACGCGCTGGGTCGGCGAGTCGGTGGTGAGCAGCTCGGGGTGTGCGGCCTCGATGGCCTGCAGCGCCTGGAACAGCCGGTCGTACTCGGCGTCCGGGATCTCCGGCGCGTCGAGCACGTAGTAGCGGTGGGCGTGGTGGTGCAGTTGCGCACGCAGTTCGGCGGCGCGCTCCGCCGGCGTGGGCTCGGCGGCAAACAGGTCAGGTGTCATCAGGAGAACAGGCGTCGTGCCTGCGGAGAGCCGGCGGACAGGTCGTGGCTGTCCAGCGCGTCGTACAGCGACTCGAGGTCGGCGCCGATCTGGTCCATGGTCTCGGCGCCCAGCGGCTGACCGGCGTCGTCGGTGACCACGCCATCCATGGCCTCGGCCAGCGCCGAGGCGGCCTGGCGCAGGCGCACAAAGGGCTGTTCGCTGCGCGGCACGTGGGTGACCTCCAGCGACAGGTTGATCTCGCGCAGCGCGCTCTGCTCCGGGTCCTCGGCCATGGCCGCCTGCGTATCGAACGACAGGCTGAGGATGGGGGCCTGGCCCGCGGCACTGCCGGGCAGCACCATGCGGCCGGGCAGCACACCCGCCACAAAACCGAAACGCGCGGCGTTCTGCGACACGTAGCCGGGGCTCCAGGCCGCGCGGCGCGCCCGCAGCGTGAAGCCCAGTTGCGCGTCGTGGCCGCTGGCAAAGGCGTCCAGCTCGCGGGCCCGTGCCACCTCGGCCCGCATGTCGGGGAAGTCCGGCATGGCGCCGATGGCATCGGCGAAGGCCTGGGCCTTCATCACAAACTCGGAGAACTCGATGTCGTTCAGGGCGCCAGCGCGGTTGGCCAGCTGAACACCCACCTGCAGGGCCTTGTAGCGCTGCCCCAGCCGGGGAGCCTCCCACTCGCCCCCCTCCTGGACCAGCCCCTCGACCGCGAACGGCTTGCTGCCCACGCGGCGTGTGCCCGGCAGGGCGGCGATCACGGCGTCGCCCGACACCTCGCCATCGAGCTGAAGCGGTGCGATCACATCGATCAGCGCATCCAGCCCAGGCCGTTTGTCCGGCGTGGTGACGACGTGGTTGAGCGTGACCGCCACCGAGGGCACGGGCCGCACCTCTTCGCGCACCGACACCGCTTCCACCGGCTCATCGCGCAGCACCGGCTCAATGCGCTCGCCGTCGCCCACCACGTGGTCCATCACCGGTTCGGTATCGCCCACCGGCACGGTGTCCGCGCCCGTGGCATCGTGCGGCAGGTCGGCCTCGGGCAGTCCACGGGCGGTGCGTGGGGCGCTGCGGCGCGTGACCCAGGCGTTGTAGGCCACCACGCCCGCGAGAACAAGACCGCCGACGATGGCCAGGCTGATTTGCAAGGTGCTCATGGGTGGAAATCGGCGGTGGTGGGGAATGGTCTCAGGCGGATTCGAGCATACCGGCGGCGGATTCCATGTCCACCGCCACAATGCGCGAGACCCCCTGTTCCTGCATGGTCACGCCGATCAGCTGCTCGGCCATTTCCATGGCGATCTTGTTGTGGCTGATGAACAGGAACTGCGTGCCCTGCTTGCTCATGCTGGTCACCAGGCGGGCGTAGCGCTCGGTGTTGGCGTCGTCCAGGGGCGCGTCCACCTCGTCCAGCAGGCAGAACGGCGCCGGGTTGAGCTGGAAGATGGCAAACACCAGGGCAATGGCGGTCAGCGCCTTCTCGCCGCCAGAGAGCAGGTGGATGGTCTGGTTCTTCTTGCCGGGCGGCTGGGCCAGCACCTGCACGCCCGCGTCCAGGATCTCCTCGCCGGTCATCACCAGCTTGGCGTTGCCGCCGCCGAACAGCTCGGGGAACATGCGGCCGAAGTGCTCGTTGACGGTGTTGAAGGTGCTGCCCAGCAGGTCGCGGGTTTCGGCGTCGATCTTCTTGATCGCGTCTTCCAGCGTATTCATGGCCTCGGTGAGGTCGGCCGTCTGCGCGTCCAGGAAGGTCTTGCGCTCACGCGCGGCGGTCAACTCGTCCAGCGCGGCCAGGTTGACTGCGCCCAGCGCCTGGATCTCGCGGTGGTAGCGGTCGATCTCGGACTGCAGACCGGTCAGGCGCACATTGCCTTCGGTGATGCTCTGCGCCACGGCGGCCAGGTCGGCCTGGGCCTCGGCCAGCAACTGGCTGTACTGCTCCACCCCCAGGCGCGCAGCCTGTTCCTTGAGCTGGAAATCGGTGATGCGCTGGCGCAGCGGGTCAAGCTCGCGCTCCAGCTTCAGGCGGTGCTCGTCGCTGGCGCGCAGCTTGGCGGTGAGGTCGTCGTACTGGCTGCGCAGCGCGCCCAGCGCCTGCTCGCGCTCCAGCTTCATGGCCAGCGCCGACTGCAGCCCGGCCTGGGCGGCGGCGTCGTTGAGGCGGGCGAATTCTTCGGCAGCGCGCGCTGCCTCGTCGGCCAGCGACTTTTCCTGCGCCCCGGCTGTCTCCAGCGAGCGCTGCAGCTCGCCCTGGCGCGCCTGCAGACTGCGCAGCGTGAAAGTCGCTTCCTGCGCCTGGCGCTCCAGCCCGCGCTGCTGTTCGCGCGCATCGTTCAGCGCCCGTTCGGCCGCGATCACCTTGTCGTCGAGCTGGGCGTGGCGCTCCTGGCTGTCGGCCAGCTGCATGTCCAGTTCCTCGAAGCGGGCCTCGGCGGTGACGCGGCGCTCCTGCAGGTCGTCGAGCTGGCCATCGACCTCGGCCAGGTCGGCGGCGATCTGCTCGCTGCGGGCGCGGGTCTGCTCTGCCAGCTGGGTCAGGCGCAGCATCTCCACCTGCAGCTCGTGGGCGCGGGTACGGGTCTCGGCGCCTTCGCGGCGCGCGGCCACCAGGCGCTGCGAGGCGTCGGTGTAGGCCGCTTCGGCGCGCACCAGCGCGGCGCCCGCCTGCTCGGCGATCAGCACCTGGGCCCTGAGCTGCTTGTCCAGGTTTTCGATTTCCTGCGCACGGGCCAGCAGGCCGGCCTGCTCGCTGTCGGGCGCGTAGAAGCTCACGCTGTGCGCCGTGACCACATGGCCGGCGGGCACATAGATCGCTTCGCCGGCCTGCAGCTGGCTGCGCTGCGCCATGGCCTCGTCCAGGCTGGCCGCGGTCCAGCAACCCTGCAGCCAGTCGGCCAGCAAGGCCTTCTGCCCGGCGTCGTTCAGGCGCAGCCAGTCGGCCAGCGGCTTGAGTCCGGCGCGGACTGTTGCCGGCGCCTCGGCGGCGGGCGGGCTGTAGAAGGCCAGCTTGGCTGGCGGTGCGTCGTTGCCGAAGGCGCGCACCATCTCCAGGCGCGACACCTCCAGCGCGCTCAGGCGCTCGCGCAGGGCGGACTCCAGGGCGCTTTCCCAGCCGGGCTCTATATGAATGCGGCTCCACAGGCCTTGCAGACCGTCCAGCCCGTGCTTGGCCAGCCAGGGCTTGAGCTTGCCGTCGGTTCGCACCTTCTCCTGCAGTGCCTTGAGCGCTTCCTGCCGTGCGGACAGGTCGGACTGCCTGGCCGACTCCTGGTTGACCGCCAGCTGCGCCGCGCGGCGCTGTTCGTCCAGCTCAGGCACGCTCTCCTGCAACTCGTGCAGCACCGCCTCGGCCAGCTCGGCGGCCTGCTCGGCCTGCTGGAAAGATTCCTGCGACTGCGCCAGCCGGGCCTCGTCGGGCGCCGCCAGCGCATTGCGGTCGGCCACCAGCCGTTCGCGCCGCTGATTGAGCTGACGGCTCTGTTCCTCGATGTTGCGCTGCTCGGCGGCCAACACCTGGATCTGCTGCTGCACCTGGGTGACGCTGCCGCGCTGCTCGTTGGCGGCGTTCTGCGCGGCGCGCAGCGCATCCTCCAGCGACGGCAGGCTGCCGGCCTGCTCCTCGCCCTGCGCGGCGAGTTCGACCGAGCGCTCCTCGGCCGCGACGATGTTCTCTGCCAGTTGCTCCAGCTCGACGGCGGCGTCCTGGCTGCGGGTCGACCAGGAAGCAATCTGCTCCTTGAGCTGCGTCAGGCGCTGCTCGGCGCGCTGGCGGCCCTCGACCACAAAACGGATCTCGGCCTCGAGCTTGCCCACCTCGGCGCTGGCCTCGTAGAGCTTGCCCTGGGCCTGGTTGACCTGGTCGCCCGCGGCGTAGTGCGCCTGGCGGATGGTTTCCAGCTCGCTTTCCACGCGGCGCAGGTCGGCGGTGCGCGACTCCAGATCGTTCACCGCCTGCGCGGCGTCGTTCTTGACTTTGACCTGGTCGGCCTCGGCCTCGGAGCGCTTGAGGAACCACAGCTGGTGCTGCTTGAGCGTGGCGCCCGACTGAAGCTCGTGGTAGCGCGCCGCCACCTCGGCCTGCTTCTCCAGCTTGTCGAGGTTGGCGTTGAGCTCGCGCAGGATGTCTTCGACCCGCGTCAGGTTCTCGCGCGTGTCGGCCAGGCGGTTAGCTGTCTCGCGACGGCGTTCTTTGTATTTGGAGACGCCCGCGGCCTCTTCGAGGAACAGGCGCAGTTCCTCGGGCTTGGATTCGATGATGCGGCTGATCGTGCCCTGGCCGATGATGGCGTAGGCGCGAGGGCCCAGGCCGGTGCCCAGGAACACGTCCTGCACGTCGCGGCGGCGCACCGGCTGGTTGTTGATGTAGTAGCTGCTGGTGCCGTCGCGCGTGAGTACGCGTTTGACCGCGATTTCCAGGAACTGGCCCCACTGGCCGCCGGCGCGGTGGTCGCTGTTGTCGAATACCAGCTCCACGCTGGAGCGGCTGGCCGGCTTGCGGTTGTTGGTGCCGTTGAAGATCACGTCCTGCATGGACTCGCCGCGCAGCTCGGAAGCCTTGGATTCGCCCAGCACCCAGCGCACCGCATCCATGATGTTGGACTTGCCGCAGCCGTTGGGACCGACCACGCCCACCAGCTGACCCGGGAGCATGAAGTTGGTCGGTTCGGCGAAGGACTTGAAGCCGGACAGCTTGATCGAATTGAGACGCACGGATCGCCCTGGAACGTTCTGAAAAAAGGACGTCCGCCGGGCGCGGACGTGGCGGGCACGATGATACCGTGCGGGCCTGCCCGGGCACCCCGCGGCAGGCCATTAACTGAACACCGTTCAGCCCAGCTTCTGGTACAGGCTGGTGTCGCCCTGGGCGGCCCGTTCGCGGGCGCGCTGCATCCACCACGAATTCACGATGTTGAAGTCGTAGCTCGTCAGGCCCTTGGCCTTGGCGGCGCGCTCAAAAGCCGCGGCGTCGTACTGGCCGTCCTTGACGGCCTGCCGCTGCGCCAGCACGAGCGCAGCCCAGTCGTCCACTGGCAGCGGCTCGGTCGTCTGCGCCAGGCGGCCCGAGCGCATGGCCTGGGCCACATCCTTGCCCCAGGCGGCAAACCGGCCCTGGCTGGCTTCGAAATAGTGCACCGAGTACGCCCCCGTCAGCGTGTGGCCCGACTCGCCGCGCATGCGGGCGGTCCAGCCGTCGTTAATCTGCGCATAGCGGCTGGCGGTGAGCTTGTGGCGGGCCAGCGCCTTGGCCTCACCCATGAACACGATGTCGTTCGAGATCTGCGCAAAGCTCGCGAGGCTGGCGCCCTGCACCGGCTCCAGCAAGGCTGCAGGAGGTTCGTTGAACGCCGCCGCCACCTGCCCTTCGGACCCGTCGGCGCCCTCCTCTTCCTCCTCCTCGGCGGAGGGCAACGCCAGCGCCACCTTCTGGTCGCTCTGCAAGGCCTGGGCCTTGGCGTTCGCGGCGATCAGGCCCTGCAGGTTCACCACCCGCTCATCCGAGCCGGGATGGGTCCGGAACAGGGAGAAGCCGCTGGACGATCCGGCCATCTCCAAGAACTTGCGCTGCGCGCGCACCGCACCGGCCGGGTTGTAGCCCGCGTCGACCATCCACTGCAGGCCAGTGGCGTCCGCTTCGCGCTCCTGGTCGCGCGAGAACGAGCGGTTGATCACCTTGGCGCCAGCGCCGCCGATGTCCTGCCCGAGCCCACCCGTGCCCAGCTTGTAGTCGATGACGGCCCCGACCACCACGCCCAGGACGCCAAACAGCGAGTTGGTGGACTTGGTGCTCGCCAAGTGGGACTTGCCGTGGTGCGCGTACTCGTGGGCCAGCACCGAGACCAGCGCGTCCCTGTCGTCGGCCAGCGCATCCACCAGGCCCATGTTCAGGACGATCAGCTTTTCACCCTCGACTTCGGTGGCAAAGGCGTTGACCTCGTCGCTGTCAGAGAGCAGCAGCCGGGACTCGATGCCGCTGACCTTGGCCAGCGCCCCGTGCATTGCTTCGAGCTCGCGAAAGAAGGCCTGGTCCGAGGCGTCGGTGCTCTGGGCGGCGGCCTTGCTCACGTCGATGTAGCGGTCACTCTCGGCCCGTGCCACCATTGCAGCCACCGCCAGCAGGCCCACGGCTCCGAGTTGCGCGCCGCGCAGCGGCCAGCCCGCGGGCTTATTTTTGTAGTCCATTTTCATCACTCCCCTGGAAAAGCCGCACAGTGTAGCCAGCACAGACCCCGGTCGGGCCAGCCACGCAGGCCGGCCCCGCCGGCAGGGATAATCCCCCGCCATGAATCCCCATCTGTCCCTCCTGCAGCCCTACCCGTTCGAGCGGCTGCGCCGGCTGTTCGCGGGCGTCACGCCCAATCCCGACCTGCGCTCCATCAGCCTGGGCATTGGCGAACCAAAACACGCCACGCCCCAGATGCTCAAGGACGCGCTGGCCGCCGCGCTGGACACCGGCCTGACCGGCTACCCGGCCACCTCCGGCGAACCCGCTCTGCGCCAGGCCTGCGCCGCCTGGATGCAGCGCCGCTATGGCGTCACCGTCGACGCCGCCACCCAGGTGCTGCCCGTCAACGGTTCTCGCGAGGCCCTGTTCTCGTTTGCACAAACGGTGCTCGATGCCTCGAAACCCGGCGCCACGCTGGCCTTTCCCAATCCGTTCTACCAAATCTACGAGGGTGCGGCCCTGCTCGGCGGCGCCCAGCCCTTCTACGTGCCCAGCGTGCCGGCGCGCAACTTCGCGGTGGACTGGGACAGCGTGCCCGACGAAGTCTGGGCACGCACGCAGCTGATCTTCGTCTGCTCACCCGGCAACCCCACGGGCGCCGTGATGCCGCTGGACGAGTGGCAGAAGCTGTTTGAACTGAGCGATCGCCACGGCTTCGTGATCGCGTCGGACGAGTGCTACAGCGAGATCTACTTCCGCGACGAACCGCCGCTGGGCGGGCTGGAAGCCGCAGTCAAGTTGGGCCGCCCGGACTTCAAGAACCTCATGATGTTCACCAGCCTGTCCAAGCGCAGCAACGTGCCCGGACTGCGCAGCGGCTTCGTGGCGGGGGACGCCGCGCTCATCAAGAGCTTCCTGCTCTACCGCACCTACCACGGCGGCGCCATGAGCCCGGCCGTGCAGGCCGCCAGCGTGGCCGCCTGGGGCGACGAGGAACATGTGATCGACAACCGCCGCCAGTACCGCGAGAAGTTCGCGGCCGTCACGCCCATGCTGGCCGAGGTGCTGGACGTCGTACTGCCCGACGCGGCCTTCTACCTCTGGGCTGGCGTGCCGGCCTCGTTCGAGGGCAAGGTGGCTGGTCTGAGCGCCGACGAGGCCTTCGCCCGGGAATTGCTGGCTCAATACAATGTGACCGTTTTGCCCGGCAGCTATCTGGCGCGAGCCAGTGGTGGCGCCAACCCCGGCGCCGGCCGCGTGCGCATGGCCCTGGTGGCCGAACCCACCGAATGTCTGGAAGCCGCAGAACGCATCGTGCGCTTCTGCCGCGAACAGTCCCGCTGACCAACCCATTTCAACCCCAACGCCGACCCGTCTCATGACCCAACAACTGCAAACCCTGATCGACAACGCCTGGGAACAGCGCGCCGACTTCTCGCCCGCGTCCGCTCCGAAAGAAGTTCTGGACGCGGTCGAGCACGTGATTGCCGAACTCAACAGCGGCAAGCTGCGCGTGGCCTCCCGCGAAGGCGTGGGCCAGTGGACGGTGCACCAGTGGATCAAGAAGGCCGTGCTGTTGTCGTTCCGCCTGAAGGACAACACGGTGATGAAAGCCGGCGACCTGGCCTTCTTCGACAAGGTGCAGACCAAGTTCGCCCACCTCTCCGAGGCCGAACTCAAGGCCACCGGCGTGCGCGTGGTGCCCCCGGCCGTGGCCCGCCGCGGCAGCTTCATCGCCCCGGGCGCAATCCTCATGCCCAGCTACGTGAACATCGGCGCCTATGTCGACTCGGGCACCATGGTCGACACCTGGGCCACCGTGGGTTCCTGCGCCCAGATCGGCAAGAACGTGCACCTCTCCGGCGGCGTCGGCATCGGCGGTGTGCTGGAGCCGCTGCAGGCCAACCCGACGGTGATCGAGGACAACTGCTTCATTGGCGCACGCTCCGAAGTGGTCGAAGGCGTGATCGTGGAAGAGAACTCGGTGCTCGGCATGGGCGTGTACATCGGTCAGAGCACCCCGCTGTTCGACCGCGCCACCGGCGAGATCAGCTACGGCCGCGTGCCCTCGGGCTCGGTGGTGGTCAGCGGCAACCTGCCCAAGAAGGCCGCCAACGGCGCCGACTACAGCATGTACGCCGCCATCATCGTCAAGCGCGTGGACGCCCAGACGCGCTCGAAGACCAGCATCAACGACTTGCTGCGCGACTGACCTCAACGCCTGACCCGGGAGCCGACATGAGCAGCGGAACGATGGAGCGCATCCTGCGCCTGATGGCCGACAAGAAGGCCTCGGACGTGTACCTGTCGGCCCATGCGCCGGCGATGATCAAGATCAACGGCCAGACGATCCCGATCAACAGCCAGGTGCTGCCGCCCGAGGCGCCGCGCAACCTGCTGTCCGAGATCGTGCCACCGGCCCGCATCGAGGAACTGGTTGAAACCGGTGAACTCAACATGGCGGTGCCGCTGGACGGCATTGGCAACTTCCGGGTCAGTGCCATGCGCCAGCGTGGCAACTACGCGGTGGTGATCCGTTTTGTTCCGGCGGATGTGCCGTCGCTGGACTCGCTGAACGTGCCCCCGATCCTCAACGAGATCGTGATGGAAAAACGCGGCCTGGTGCTGATGGTCGGTGCCACTGGCGCCGGCAAGTCGACCACGCTGGCGGCCATGATTGACCACCGCAACGAGAACGCCACCGGCCACATCCTCACCATCGAGGAGCCGATCGAGTACATGTACCGCAACAAGCGCTCGGTGATCAACCAGCGCGAGGTGGGCCGGGACACCGCCTCGCTGCAGATCGGCCTGAAGAATGCCCTGCGTCAGGCGCCGGACGTGATCCTGATCGGCGAGATCCGCGACCGCGAGACCATGTCGGCCGCCATCGCCTACGCCCAGTCGGGCCACCTGTGCATGGCCACCCTGCACGCCAACAACAGCTACCAGGCCCTCAACCGGATCCTGAGCTTCTACCCCGTCGAGGTGCGCCCGACGATGCTGGGCGATCTGGCCGCGGCGTTGCGCGCCGTTGTGTCTCAGCGCCTGCTGCGCACCCACACCGGCGGACGGGTGCCGGCGATGGAGGTGCTGCTCAACACCGCGCTGGTGGCCGACCTGATCCAGAAGGGCGACTTCTCAGGGGTGCGCGAGGCGATGGAAAAGTCGCTGGCGGTCGGCTCGCAGAGTTTCGAGCAGGACCTCGCGCGCCTGGTGCTCGACGGCCTGGTCACGCGCAACGAGGCGCTGGTGCACGCCGATTCGCCCAACAACCTGCTCTGGCGTCTGCAGAACGACTTCAACGCCTCCAAGGCCAACCAGGCGGCCACGCCTATGGAAGACGACCAGAGCGACCAGGCCACCTTCACCGAGTTCACGCTCGACGTCAAATTCTGATGACCGCCACGCTGCGCCTTGCCGAAGAACTGATCGCCCGTCCCTCGGTCACCCCCGACGACGCGGGGTGCCTGGACATCATCGCGGCGCGGTTGCGCCCGCTGGGCTTCGCGTGCGAGCGCATGGACAGCGGACCAGAGTCCTTCCGTGTCGCCAACCTGTGGGCGCGCTGCGGCACCGGGCTGCGCCCCACCCTCATCTGGGCCGGGCACACCGACGTGGTGCCCACCGGCCCGCTGGACGCCTGGACCAGCGACCCTTTCGTGCCCAGCCACCGCGATGGCAAGCTCTTCGGGCGAGGCGCCAGCGACATGAAGACCTCGCTGGCGGCCATGGTGGTGGCTTGCGAACAGTTCTTCGCCGCCACGCCGCAGCCGGCCATCGACATCGCCTTCCTTCTCACCAGCGACGAGGAAGGCCCGGCCAACGATGGCACGGTGGTGGTGTGCAAGGAACTGCAGCGCCGCGGTGAACGCCTGGACTGGTGTATCGTGGGCGAGCCGACCTCGGTCGAGCGCACCGGCGACATGATCAAGAACGGCCGCCGCGGCACCATGAGCGGCAAGCTCACGGTCAAGGGCATCCAGGGCCACATCGCCTACCCGCAGCTGGCGAAGAACCCGATCCACTTGGCCGCACCCGCGCTGGCCGAACTGGCGGCCACCGTCTGGGACGAAGGCAACGCCTTCTTTCCGCCCACCAGCTGGCAGGTCAGCAACATCCACGGCGGCACCGGCGCGAGCAACGTGATTCCCGGCACCGTGGTCATCGACTTCAACTTCCGCTTCTCCACCGAGTCCACGCCCGAAGGCCTGCAGGGCCGCGTGGCCGAGGTGCTGGCGCGGCATGGTCTGCAGCCGGGCACCGGCTACGACCTGGCGTGGACCGTGGGTGGGCTGCCCTTCCTCACCACGCCGGGCACCCTGGTCGACGCGGTCCGCGCCGCCATCCAGGACGCCACCGGCATCGCCACCGAACTCTCCACCACTGGCGGCACCAGCGACGGGCGCTTCATCGCCCAGGTCTGCCCGCAGGTGATCGAACTCGGCCCGCCCAACGCCACCATCCACAAGGTCGACGAGCACGTGGCTGTGGCCGACATCGAGCCGCTCACGGCCATCTACCGCGGCGTGCTCGAACGCCTGAACCGCAGCGCGGCGCTGGCCGGCTGAACACCATGACATTGCAGGAACTGCTGGACCGGTCCCAGGACCGGCTGGAGGCCGCCGGCCTCGTCTACGGCCATGGCACCACCAACGCGCGCGACGAAGCGGCCTGGCTGGTGCTCTGGTCGCTGGGCATGCCGCTGGACAGCGATCTGGACGCCATTGGCAACCAGGTGCTGCAACCCGCCCAGGTCGGCGAGGCCGAGGCCCTGATCGGGCGCCGGATCGAAACCCGCCTGCCCGCCGCCTACCTCACCCGCGAAGCCTGGCTGCAGGGTGTGCCCTTTTACGTCGACGAACGGGCCATCGTGCCGCGCAGCTTCATCGCCGAGCTGATCGCCGACGGCGGCTTCGACGCCTGGCTCGGCGAGGACACGCGGCAAGTGCTCGACCTTTGCACCGGCAACGGCAGCCTGGCGGTGCTCGCGGCCATGGCCTGGCCCGAGGTGCAGGTGACCGGTGCCGATCTCTCAACCGACTCTCTGGCGGTGGCGCGCATCAACGTCGACCGCCACGGGCTGCAGGACCGCATCACCTTGGTCGAATCCGATGGTCTCGCCGCCTGCCCGGGTCCCTGGGACCTGGTGCTGTGCAACCCTCCCTACGTCAACGCCGACAGCATGGCCGCCCTGCCGCCGGAGTTCCGCGCCGAGCCCGCGCTGGCGCTGGCCGGTGGCACCGACGGCATGGACTTCGTGCGCGCACTGTTGCGCGACCTGCTCTCGCGCCTCTCTCCCCAGGGTGTGCTGGTGCTCGAAATCGGCCACGAGCGCCCCCACTTTGAAACCGCCTTTCCCCACCTCGAAGTGGTCTGGCTCTCCACCAGCGCCGGCGACGACCAGGTGCTGCTGCTGACCGCCGAGGCGCTGCGTGCGCACGCGGCCACCCAACCCGTTTCCCCATGATCACCCTGAAAAACCTGGTCCTTCGTCGCGGCACGAAGGTCCTGCTCGACGGCGCCTCCTGTACCATCAACCCTGGCGAAAAAGTCGGCCTGGTCGGCCGCAACGGCGCCGGAAAGTCCAGCCTGTTCCGCCTGCTCGACGGTACGCTGCACGAAGACAAGGGCGACTTCAGCGTGCCCACCCACTGGCGCATGGCACAGGTGGCGCAGGACATGCCCGAAACCGACATGCCCGCGACGCAGTTCGTCATCGAAGGCGACGTCACCCTGCTGGCCGCCCAGCAGGAAGTGACCGCCGCCGAAGCCAGCGACGACGGCGAGCGCATGGCCCACGCCTACATGGCGCTGCACGACGCTGGCGCGCACGATGCGCCGTCGCGGGCGCAGGCCCTGATTCTCGGACTGGGCTTCCGCAGCGACGAGCTGGAGCGCCCAGTCAACAGCTTCTCCGGCGGCTGGCGCATGCGCCTGCAGCTGGCGCGCGCGCTGATGTGCCCGAGCGAGCTGCTGCTGCTCGACGAACCGACCAACCACCTGGACCTGGACGCCCTGGTCTGGCTGGAAGACTGGCTCAAGCGCTACCAGGGCACGCTGCTGGTGATCAGCCACGACCGCGAGTTCCTCGACGCGGTCACCGACGTCACGGTCCACATCGAACGCGCCCTGCTGACCCGCTACGGCGGCAACTACAGCCGCTTCGAGGACATGCGCGCCGAGCAGATGGCGCTGCAGGCCACTGCCTACGCCCGCCAGCAGGAAAAAATGGCGCACCTGCAAAAGTTCATCGACCGCTTCAAGGCCAAGGCCAGCAAGGCCAAGCAGGCGCAGAGCCGGGTCAAGGCGCTGGAGCGCATGGAGAAGATCGGACCGGTGCTGGCCGAGGCGGATTTCAACTTCGAGTTCGCCGAGCCGCAGAACCTGCCCAACCCCATGCTGGCCATGCACGACGTGAGCTTCGGCTACCCGCCGGCGGTGGACGGTGGCGACCCGATCACCATCGTGCGCGGCGTCAGCAAGTCGGTGTTGGCGGGTCAGCGCATCGGCATCCTGGGTGCCAACGGCCAGGGCAAGTCCACCGTGGTCAAGACCATTGCGCGCGACCTGGCCGCCATCAGCGGCGAGATCATCGAAGGCAAGGGCCTGAACATCGGCTACTTCGCCCAGCAGGAACTGGACGTGCTGCGCCCCGCCGACACGCCGCTGGAGCACATGATCCGCCTGGTCAAGGACTGCACCGCGCAAGGCCGCCTGAGTGGCCAGGCCACGCGCGAGCAGGACCTGCGCAGCTTCCTCGGCGGGTTCAATTTCAGCGGCGACATGGTGAAGCAGGCCGTCGGCAGCATGAGCGGCGGAGAGAAGGCGCGCCTGGTGCTGTGCATGATCGTCTGGCAGCGCCCCAACCTGCTGCTGCTGGACGAGCCGACCAACCACCTAGACCTGGCCACGCGCGAGGCGCTGTCGGTGGCGCTCAACGAATTCGAAGGCACGGTGATGCTGGTCAGCCACGACCGGGCCCTGCTGCGCGCCGTGTGCGACGAGTTCTGGCTGGTCTCGCGTGGCGGCATCGCCCCGTTCGATGGTGACCTGGACGACTACCAGCGCTACCTGCTGGACGTGGCCAAGCAGGCCCGCGAGACGCGCCGGCAGGAGGCGCGCGCCGAGGCCGCTCCGGCCCCAGCACCCGTGGCAGCACCATCCCCGCCTGTGGCCGCCGCACCGGCACCCGGCAACGGCGAGCAGCGCAAGCTGGATGCACAGAAGCGCCAGCAACTGGCCGAGCGCCTGCGACCACTGAAGAAGTCCCTGGAGCAGGCGGAAAAGCGTCTCGCCGCGCTGACGCAGGACAAGCAGCGGCTGGAAGACACCCTGAGCCAGCCCGCCACGCCCGCAACCCTGGCCGACGCCGGCCGGCAGCTCAAGGCGGTGAACGAAGAGATCGAGACGGTCGAGGCGCGGTGGCTGGAGCTGACCGAAGCGATTGAAGCGGCGAACTCTGTCGCCTGAATGCCGCCGCAGGATGACATCCTGCACGCACTGAAGAGCGACACCGTGCAAAGGCTGCGCTATCGAAAGAATGGCGCTACAGTGGCCGGCAGCCAGAGGTCTGTCTCTGCGTACTGAAAGGAGCCTTCCGCATGATGTCCATTCTCGGCACCCTGTTTATCGGCCTGATCGCAGGCCTCGTAGCACGCATGCTCAAGCCCGGCAATGACAGCATGGGCTGGATCATGACGGCCCTGCTCGGCGTCGCCGGCTCGTTTCTGGCCAGCTACGCAGGCGCTGCCCTGGGGCTCTACGCGCCGGGTCAGGCGGCAGGATTCATCGCTTCTGTCGTGGGCGCCATCGTGCTGCTGGTGGTCTACGGCCTGCTCAAGAAGAACGCCTGAGCCCGGGCGCCGGGCCGAGCGCGAGGGGCTGCTGCCGCAGAGACATCGCTCCTGCGGCTGACCGTGGTCATTGCACCCGGAACACCTGCAACGTGCGGGTCAGCACGGCGGCCTGGTCCTTGAGACTCTGGGCAGCTGCCGCGCTTTCCTCGACC
>NZ_BCTF01000028.1 GCF_001571145.1 Hydrogenophaga flava NBRC 102514 | reverse complement strand
GTTCTTGAAGAGCTGCTGTCAGAGGCGAGTCCGCTGCAAGCCTTGGCAGTGTCAGCGATGGCCCTTGACCACGACGGACTTAGCTGGCGCCAACATGAGGTCGCAAGCGTCTGGAAGAAGGAGGACCATTCAAGTGATTTGGACTCGGGGGGAATGGTGCTCTCGCTGAAGAACGACGGTAGGTTGCGGACGTTCAAGCTGGCAGAGGCCAAGCGCGGCAGTAAGTGCACTTGCCTTTTCACTTGCGCATGAACGGTAGTGGTCGAAACTGCATGTGGACGCCTAAGCAAAGCAACCCATCTGAGCAGTTTGCGTTGCGAATCCGCCACGCAGAAGGACGAGAAACGCGTACTAAACAAACCCCTCATCAGGTCGACTTTAGACAAACAAGTCGGTTTCTACACATGCGTGTCGAGAGCGAATACAGCCACCTCGACCAACTCATACGCATCAAATAGGAACCGTTATGGCAGGACGTATCAAGTGGACTGAGAAAAAAATTGAGGAATTGAGAAGGGCTGGTCGCGGAACCGGTCGTGGCCCGGACTACCGGCCGTGGATAGAGGTTCAGGACTTCTCAAGCCAAGGCCGCTGTCTGCGAAGGCCAAGCAAGAAAACAGGTAGGAGCGTGCATCACTTCATGTCCGATATCGAAAGTCGACTTTTTGTCGCTCTCGAGTGGCAACGAGATGTGAGTGACATCAGAGAACAGTTTCCGCTCTTCGACCGGGGCTTCACGCAGCAGGTCGCACGCGAGCTAAAGGTAGCGCATCCCTACTATCCTCAAACGCACGTTCCCGTCGTGATGACCGTCGATTTCATGGTGACCAAAGTAGTGAGCGGCAAAGAGGTCATGGTGGCGTACGACGCAAAAGACGAAGGAGCCCTCAACGACCTAAACACATTGAACAAGCTTGAAATCACCAGAGAAGCCCTGGCACTCATGGGAGTTCAGCATCACCTCGTGCTCGACACCTCCATCCCTCGGAAACGGATTGACAACATCGAGTGGATTCAGCTTGCAGCTGTTCGTGAAGGCGAAGTGCTGCCACGGCCGAACTACTTTGAAGACCTCAAAGCTTCAATGGAAAGCGACCTGCTCAAGTATCGCGGCAACCTCACTCTGAGCGAGTACTGCAGGCAGTTCGAAGAGGGGGTTGGCCTACCCCGTGGCACGGGACTACGCGTCGCGAAGCTCTTGATGCTCGACCGTACGCTGGTCCCTGACCTCAACCTTCGAGAAATCGAAAAATCTCTGGTCAAAGAGATGACCATCACCGCAAGGTTTGGAAATCTTCGTGCCGTTGCCTGAGGTCAAGTCATGCTCTTTAAGAACAACATATTTGAGGTCGACGACAACAAATTTCGTTTGCTTGATGTCAACACGGAAACGAACGAAGCCTCAATTTTTCACCTCAACAACAAAGACGCTTGGCCATCCCAGGTTCCTTTCTCTTCAATTCGAGACCTGAATGCCATTTCTGCAAAGCCAGGCGCCGCTGCACGTCAGAGAAATGTGCCTACCGCAGCGATGGTACGGGTGCGCGAGAAGGCATATACGGCTCTTGGAGACCTCCCCAGCAAGCTTCTCTATGTCTCCGACACTTCGGAGCGAGCTCGCCAGATACAGCAGCAAGCAGAAACAGCCGGAGTAGCGCCCAAGACTCTTTATAAACACTTGAGAAGGTGGTACGCAGGCGGACAGACTAAGGACGCATTGCTAGGCAACTTTCACAAGTGCGGCAAACAGCCAGACGGCAAAGGTACAACGGCCAAACGCGGCCGCAAGACGTCGAGCTATTCGGTCTATCAGCTAACACCCGCTGACATCGAGACCATGAAATCAGTGGTGGAAAACGTCTACCTCCGCAACGAACTTGCGACCATCGCGAGTACTTTTGTAGCCCTAGTCGACAACCACTACTCCTATCAGGACGGCAATGGCGCCGTTATCGCAAAACCGTTTGGTGAGCGGCCGACCCCACGTCAGTTCGACCACTTTCTCCGTTCTTTCTTCTCGGCTGCAGTCATAGCGCGCAGCCGGAAAGGAAATGACTTCGACCTTGAAGACCGTGCCGTTCTTGGTTCAGTACTTGAGGACTGCCATGGCGTTGGTCATATCTATGAGGCTGATGCAACCATTGGCGACATCCATTTGGTGGCCAGGGATAACGTCAACGTCATCGTCGGGAAGCCGACCATCTACCTGATTGTCGACAGAAAGTCGCGACTGATTGTGGGTTGGTACATCGGGCTCGAAAACCCGTCCTGGGTGTGCGCGCAGCTCGCCTTCATGAGCATCTCGGAGGACAAAGCTTCGATGTGTGCCCGCTATGGCGTCAAGTATGACCGTAGAGACTGGCCCGCTCACAAAGTCTTCTGCCAGAAGGTGCTCGCTGACCGCTCAGAACTCTTCAGAAACAAGAGTGACCAATTGGCAAGCGAGATTGAGATTCAGGTCGCAAACACTCCGCCAAAAAGGGGCGACCAGAAGGCTTGCGTAGAAACGAAGTTCCATCAGAATCGCACGTCCCTTCAACCGGACTCGCCGGGATTTGAGCCACCGGAAAACTTGAAAAAACGACAGGGCAAGCACTATGAAAAAGACGCCTGCATGACCCTCGATGACTTCAGAGCAATGATGCTGAACCTCATCATCATGCACAACCGCATGCCGATGGCCAACTACCCGAGGAGCCCCAGGGAGGTGCTAGACGACGTGAGCCCGAGCCCTATTGAGCTGTGGAATCACGGAATCGTTGAGCGCTCGGGAGTGCTCCCTCAGTTTGAGTATGAGTCAGTACGAAGTGCCCTTCTGCCGAGAGAAGAGGCTGTCGTCACGGAACACGGCATTCGATTCAACAGCTGCCACTACACGTGCGAAGAGGCAGTGAAAAGCGAGTGGTTTGAGAAGGCGCGGAAGAAAACCTTCAAGGTACTCATCTCTCATGACTTGCGCTCAGTCGACCACATCTATGTCCATGACCCGATTCAGCGCGGCGTTGTGCACGAATGCTCCTTAACACCACCTTCGAGGGCGTACTCTGGGTACTCATGGGCGGAGGTGCAACACATAACGAAGACTGCAAAGAAGCAGGACCATGTCATTGAGCAAGGCCGACTTCAGACAAAGATAGATGCAAACACCGCAAACAAGAAGATTGCTGACAAAGCCAAGAAGAAGCTCAAAGAACAAAGAAATGGGTCCTCACGGACTGCTCGGAAAAGAGAAATCAAAGAACAGCGTGCAGACGAACTCAAACATCAACAGCAAGATGACCTTGAGTACGCAAACAAACCGGCGCCGCCACATGCAGTGGAACTTACGACGGCACACGGCTCCCGCTCTACGGGGGAGCCTGCACATAAAGAAGGGAGTGCATCTGCAGGTTCAGCCGCTCTGACGGCGGAACGCGCGGCAGCTGCTCGTCAACTCATTTTTGGATGACACATGAAAAATCTTCATGAACTTAGCCCTCAGTGCTGCGTCGCAAAGTACACGCCGGCAAGGCTCCCACGGCACAAAGACAACCCTCTCATTGAAGCGCTTCCACCAGTCTTGGAGGAAGAAGACATTCTTGCCAAGCTATCGAAGAAGCCGCAGTTCGAAGTTGCGCAGCGCGAATGGCCGACAGCCGAACGCATTGAGGCGCTTGAGACCCTAATGAACTTCCGCGTTCCGTTGCACAGGCATGTCGAGATGAGCTCGACGCTGACCTCCATGATTCGAAACGGGTACGTAGGCCGCGCCCCCAGAACTGCGGAACATGCGAGGCGCTACCAGGCAATCTATGAGAGTGGATTTCCAGGCACCCATGAGGACCATTCATTGCTCGAAACTGCTGGACAGAGCTCGACGCTACTCATCGGACTGTCAGGGATGGGCAAGACCAGCTTCATCAAGCACTGGTGCTCGCAAATGCCTCAGGTCATCTTTCATCCGACGCTGAATGTGTACCAAGTGACTTACTTGCACGTTGAGATGCCGAGTGACGGTTCTTCAATCAAAGGTCTCGCCCACGGCATCCTTTCTCAACTCGACAAGCTGATACCGAGCGCAAACTACTACGAGACGTTCGCGGTGCGTGGTAAGCCGGGTGCTGACGCACTTATGCGAAGCGTCGCGCGATTGCTTCACATGCATCATGTGGGCGTACTCATCGCTGACGAAGTTCAAAACCTCGCCAACTCGCACAAGAGTCAGCAAACTGTGATGACTGAACTGGTCTCGGCCTGCAATGAACTCGGACTCCCGATTGTCTTTGTCGGTACGAACAAAGCAAAGAGGGTGTTCTCACTCGACTTTCGACAAGCGCGTCGCGCTTCCGGCCGCGGTATGTCTTATTGGGGCCCGCTTGAGCGAAGCGACGAGATTGACTCCCTTTCTGAGTGGGACGAGTTCATAGAGGAACTCTTCCAGTATCAGTGGGTGAAGAATCCAGTCGTACTCGATGCAGAGCTTCGAGAGATGATGTTCCACTACAGCCAGGGCGTAGTTGACATAGCGCTGAAACTGTTTGTCTCAGTGCAGGCTCTTGCGATGCTGGACAAGTCGGAGCGCATCACAGTTGAACACCTGGGACAGGTGTACTCAACTGAAATGGTGCTGCTTCACCCAATGCTCAGGGCTCTGCGCGACAACGACTTGAACAAGCTGGCGGAGTATGACGACATCGCCCCACTCGACATCGATGGGTATCTTGAGCGCGTGAAAAACGGCGTCCATCGCGAGATGATGAGTCGTCAAAAGAACTCTGAGCAAGACACTGTAACGGTGGACAAGATTGCTTCTGCGTTGGTCTCGCAGGGGTTCGAGAACGGCGAGAGTGTTGATGCTGCGCAGAGGATGTTCGACGATGGGAATTTCAAGGACCTTCCGCAAGCGGTAGCCAAGGCAGTGAAGCTACTGAACACCAACATCGGGGTTCCGACAAAGCGCACCACAGCTAGCACCAACGCTCAAATTCTTGCCAGCCTCGAATCTGCCATTGCGGACAGACCGAGCGACTACAGAAACGCCTATGTCAAGGCTCACAAAGCAAAGTGCCCTGTCCCAGACAAGATGGCCGAACTCGGGTTCGTTATGCCTCTGGAAGAGCTACTCGACCTTGCATAGTGCTGCTGCTACCAAAGCCCTACCCCGATGAAGTAGCGGGAAGCATCCTGGCGCGGGCTTTGTTTCATACGGGACTACCAGTCAAGCGGCTGTTCTGGTCCATATATGGGTCTCGCCGCTCGAATGCATCATTCTTCCTTGGAAGTGACATCGGACGACTTGCTCTGGCGACTGGCTCATCACCGGTTGAGTTCGTGCTCGAGCACACCATGCTCCCCTACGCGATTGCATTCTTGCCTCCGGCTGAGCAAGCAAGAATCATCGAGAAGGCAATATCGCTCGACACCTCGTCAGAGTCCTTGAGCTCGATAGCCAAGAGTGTGACCGTCGGTTCTAGGTACCGACGTATTTGCGCTTCATGCGTACAAGAGGATTTGGGATTGTTGGGCGAGTCCTACTGGCGGCGCGCTCACCTTCTCCCAATGTCGCGCACGTGTGCGACTCATGGAATCGAACTTCTCGAAACGGACATACCCGTAGGAGGTAGCAGGGGAACAAGGAACTTTGTGATGCCGCATCAAGCCAAGGCCGCAAGGCCTTGCCCTCCAGTGGCGAAAGAGATTGAACGACTGGTGGAAAGGGTCGGGCTTGAAGCACTGCATCGCTCAATACCCCAAAACGAAAACTGGTCCCACGTGTACAAGCTTCGAGCGTGCGAGCTTGGATATGGGATGCCCTCTGGAGACGTGGCATCCGCCGCTCTTGCAAGGGGTATGGCGAATGAGTTTGGTTTGGATTTTCTTGTCAAACACGGGGCTCGCTTTTCAAGAGCAGCTACCTCTTCTTGGCCTGCTTTACTCGTGCGCCCAGATTCAGCTCCGAACGTCTCTGCTACACGGCATGTTTTCATGCACGCATTTCTTCGACTCGGAGTTCGCGCGCCTGAACAGGTTCTTCAAACATACAAGCGCCCTGGGAAAGCCCCCAGAAACCTCAGCTCGACTGACGAGGAAGCAACACGCCGCTTTAGGGAGTTTCAAGAGGTATGGAAGCAGTCCTCTCGCCGCTTCACAGTCAGAGAAGTTCTGGAAGTGCTGGGACTCGCTCAGACATACCGTCATCACTACGTGGAGTTCCCATCTTTGCGTGCAGCCTTGCGGGTCTTTCGATATACGGAACTTGCAGAACGACAAATCGGGAGGCGAAAACGCGTCTACGCAAGTAGCGCAAAGCGCAAGTGAACCCCGCACTTCCGTAGAAGTTCTCAGGAGAGCTAGAGCGTGAGGTCCCCACACAGGGTGCGGTCAACTGAACATACCGCCGGAGACTGTTTGAGCTGCTGGTTTGGTATGGGACAACCAAAAAGATAAAACCCATCCCCTATTCATCTCTGAAGGAGGTGGATGGCATGGATTGGCTGAGCGAGGTGGTGGTAAGTCGGGGGAGGATGCAGGGGCTTGTGTTCAAGGACAAGGGGGAAGTTGAGTATCTGGACGTTGGTGATTTCTATCAGAGTGGCATTCCGAAAGAGGAGGACATCGTCATACGGGCACGACTAGATTCTGCTGACTTCAGCCCAGCAGAAAGCGAGGATGTGCTCCCTCATTTTGGGCTGGTACTGCCGCAGGGACGGCACAACAAACATACGCTGTGGCAAGTTGCTGTTCAGAATCGCAGGCTCTTTGTTCCCGCTCTTGCCTTGATGCGAGCGATGTTTGTGCCCACCCGCTTCATGCTTGAAGAATTCTTCAAGCCTCAAGCAATAGACCAAGTGTCTTGGTCGAACCAAGAAGCGCCTCCAACGATTCATCTTGAGGCGTCATGGGCTCGTCAAGCCAAAGGGCTAAGGCTGAGGGACCCCACTCCATTGCTGGCGTGGATTCACAGCTGTCCGACAGCTCGTGTCATGGCGGACAGCGTTCACGTGTCTGCATTGAGCGGAAAAGTCCATATGGAGCTTCCGCTTTGCCAGATGGACCTGCGATTGCGCGGAATAGCCCACTCAACCGGCGTACTTGTGACCACTGTGGAAGTCATGAGCATCGAAAGCCGAGAGGCCTCTTTCCCGGGGGGCGACGCACCAAAGTTGTGCATTCCCGGAAAATCCAGGAAGAGACCGACAGCGTATGCACCACACAAGGAGTTGCAGGAATACTCTGTGCTGGAGAACAGCCAGGGGACTGTTTTCATTTCTGACGAGGAGTGGCCTGAAATTCTGGAGACACTCCAGAAATTTCGAGACGTAAGGACTGGAAGACTGGACAAGCGCCAGCTCTTGGATGGCATCCTAGTCAAGCTGCACACCAAGAAGCCTTGGCGAAAGTGCGCTTACAGAGTGGGTTCTTGGAACAATGCCGCTCAAACTTTTCGTGACATGGAAGAAAAGGGCTCCTTACTTCCTGTTTTGAAATATCTACGAGAGTCGCGGTCAACTTGACCGGCTCCTCCGCGTACTCGTATCCACGGCCACTTTTGTGGCCGTTTGCATTTCTAAATCCAACCAACGACTTTCTCGCCGACTCAAGGCGGAACAGAGACACCGACTTAATGTAAAACCGACTTGAATGTGAACTCTGGAGACCGATGAGCAGAAAGCGCAAACCGAGTTGTTTGTGTGATGCACACTCACCTCTTGCCTGCTTCAGAGAGAACGCCAGTTACCGAGTTGATTGTGGAAGGTCAGCTCGATCGCCGCCTGGTCGCCCACCACCAGCGCCGCCAGCACACCGGCGCTGCGCGGGTCCTGCACGCGCGTTGCGATGCGGTCGGCCACCCACTGGCGCGCGGCCTCCACCGGGTGGCTGCCGCTGGCGCCGAGGAACACCGGCGCGGGGTCGCGCGGGCCGTCGCGCAGGTAGCCGGTGGCGCCGATGCCCTGCTCCCAGAGCCAGCGCTCGCGGTCGAAGCCGTGGGGGTTGGACACGCCGTGCGGGCGCTTGAGCCGTACCGTCAGCCGCCAGGCGTCGCCCGCGCGCCAGCTGCGCCCCGTCCCCTGCCCCCGGAAGTCGCTGATCAGCAGCCGCGGCGGCAGGTCCACCGCCTGGCCGTCCCGCGCCGCCGATTCGACGGCGAACTCGAAGCGGTCGCTGTCGGCGCCGCGCTGGGGCATGGTGGCCACCTGCCCGGTGACTACCAGGTTCACGCCTTCCAGAGAGGTCGCGAGCGCCTGCGCCTGGTAGCGCGCTGCGCGCAGACCCGTCGCGCCTGCCGCCGCGAGGGCGCCCGCCAGCAGGGCGGCACCCAGCGCAAGCCCGGCGCGTCGCCCAGCCCCAACCCATGCGGCAACGCCGGCCAGCATGAGCACCGCCGCCAGCAGCGCCGCGTACACCGCTCCAGGCCACAGCCGCGCCTGCTGAAGCTGCAGCGCCACCCCCAGCACCGCGCCGGGCAGCACCGCCCACAGCGGGTGCATCAGGCGGTCCGCCAGACGGCCGTGCGCCGTGGCGCGGGACTTGCTAGATTGTGTGTGTGTCGAACGCGCGCGGCAGCCCGCCCTGGCAGCGTTTTCATTGTTTGTGACTCCCTGTTGAAAGTGACCCCAGCATGGCCATCCATGTCGCCCTGAGCCACATCACCCATTATCGGTACGACCGCCTGGTCAAACTCGGCCCGCAGGTGGTCCGCCTGCGGCCGGCGCCGCACAGCCGCACCAAGGTGCTGTCGTACTCGCAGAAGATCGAACCGGCGGGCCATTTCATCAACTGGCAACAGGACCCGTTCGCCAACTACCAGGCGCGCCTGGTGTTCCCCGAGCCCACCACCGAGTTCAAGGTCACCATCGACCTGGTGGTGGAGATGGCAGTCCACAACCCGTTCGACTTTTTCCTCGAACCACGCGCCGAGAAATTCCCCTTCACCTACGACGAAGCCCAGAGGCAGGAGCTGGCGCCCTACCTCGCCACCGCGCCGCTGACACCGCTGGTCAAGGGCTACCTGGAGCAGGTCGACCGCAGCGAGCAGCGCACCATCGACTTCCTGGTCGGCATCAACCAGAAGCTCTGGAAGGACATCGGCTACACCATCCGCATGGAGCCGGGCGTGCAGACGCCCGAACAGACGCTGACGCTCAAGAGCGGCTCCTGCCGCGACTCGGGCTGGCTGCTGGTGCAGCTGCTGCGCCACCTGGGCCTGGCGGCGCGCTTCGTCTCGGGCTACCTGATCCAGCTCACGCCCGACGTGAAGGCCATCGATGGCCCCAGCGGCCCCGAGAAGGACTTCACCGACCTGCACGCCTGGTGCGAGGTGTTCCTGCCCGGCGCCGGCTGGATCGGCCTGGACCCGACCTCGGGCCTGCTGGCCGGTGAAGGACACATCCCGCTGGCCTGCACACCGACACCGTCGAGCGCCGCCCCGGTCGAAGGCGCGATGGACAAATGCGAGGTGACGTTCGAGCACCACATGGGCGTGACCCGGGTCTACGAGTCCCCCCGCGTGACCAAGCCCTACACCGAAGACCAGTGGGCCGAGGTTCTGAAGCTGGGCGAGCAGGTCGATGCCGACCTGGTCAAAGGCGACGTGCGCCTGACACAGGGCGGCGAGCCGACCTACGTGGCCGTGAGCGACCGCGACGCTGCCGAATGGAACACCGACGCGCTGGGACCCACCAAGCGCGGCTACGCCACCGAACTGCTGGGCCGTCTGCGCGAGCGCTACGGCGACGGCGGCTTCGTGCACATGGGCCAGGGCAAGTGGTACCCGGGCGAACAGCTGCCGCGCTGGGCACTGTCGGTGTTCTGGCGCGCCGACGGCGAACCCTGCTGGGGCAACCCCACGCTGCTGGCCGACGAGCGCGACGAGGCCCGCTACAGCGCCGACGACGCGCAGCGCTTCACGCAGGCGCTGGCGCGCCGGCTGGGCCTGTCCACGCAGTACATCACCCCCGGCTACGAGGACACCTGGTACTACCTGTGGCGCGAGCGGCGCCTGCCGGTCAACGTCGACCCCTTCGATTCGAAGCTCGACGACGAGCTGGAGCGCCAGCGCCTGCGCCGCGTGTTCGGTCAGGGTCTGGACGCCACCGTGGGCTACGTGCTGCCGCTGCAGGCCTCGGGCCACGGCCCGCTCTCGAATAACGGCAAGAGCAGCTACCACCGCGTCAGCGGCACGGTCTGGTCCACCGGCCCCTGGTTCTTCCGCGACGAGCGCATGTACCTGATCCCCGGCGACTCGCCCATGGGCTACCGGCTGCCGCTGGACTCGCTGCCCTGGGTGTCGATGGGCGACTACCCGTACCACATCGAGCAGGACCCGCACAGCGCGCGCGACCCGCTACCCACCGGCTCGGCGCTGCGCCACCAGGTGCACCCGCACACCGTGGGCGGCGGCTTTGCGGAAGGTGGCACCGTCTCGCTGCAGGGCACCGACTGGTTCGACGAACACGGCCCCGGCGGCGACGCCGAGGCGCTCGGCCTGCGCCGCGGCCAGCCGCACCCGGCCTCTTCGCCGGCGCAGCAGCTCTTGTCCCGCTTGCCGCAGCGTGGCGAATCGGCCGCCTGGCTGACCCGCACCGCGCTGGTGGTGGAGGCGCGCGACCCGCAGCGCGCCAACGGCCCCAAGGCCGAGAAGACCAGCGGCGGCAAGGGCCAGCACCTCTATGTCTTCATGCCGCCGATGCAGCGGCTGGAGGACTACCTCGACCTGCTGTCGGCTGTCGAGGACACGGCCGAGCGCCTGGGCATGAAGATCGTGCTCGAAGGCTATCCGCCGCCACGCGACCCGCGCCTGAAGATGCTGCAGGTCACGCCCGACCCCGGCGTGATCGAGGTCAACATCCACCCCAGCAGCAGCTTCGCCGAACTGGTCGAGCGCACCGAGTTCCTCTACGAGGCGGCGCACCAGACGCGCCTGTGCGCCGAGAAGTTCATGACCGACGGGCGCCACACCGGCACCGGCGGCGGCAACCACTTCGTGCTCGGCGGCGCCACGCCGGCCGACTCGCCCTTCCTGCGCAAGCCCGAGCTGCTGGGCAGCCTGGTCGCCTACTGGCACAACCACCCCTCGCTGTCCTACCTGTTCAGCGGCCTGTTCATCGGCCCCACCAGCCAGGCCCCGCGCGTGGACGAGGCTCGCAACGACCAGCTGTACGAGCTGGAGATCGCGCTCAACCAGATCGAGCAGAACCGCCAGCGCCACGGCCAGGACATGCCGCCCTGGCTGGTGGACCGCACGCTGCGCAACATCCTGATCGACGTCACCGGCAACACCCACCGCAGCGAGTTCTGCATCGACAAGCTCTACTCGCCCGACACCTCGACCGGCCGCCTGGGCCTGCTGGAGCTGCGCGCCTTCGAGATGCCGCCGCACGCCCACATGAGCATCGCCCAGCAGTTGCTGCTGCGCGCCCTGATCGCGCGTTTCTGGCAGCAGCCATGGCGCGGCAAGCTCACCCGCTGGGGCACCGAGCTGCACGACCGCTTCCTGCTGCCGACCTTCATCCGCATGGACTTTGAGGACGTGCTGGCCGATCTGGCCGGGGTGGGCTACCGCTTCGACATGGCCTGGTTCGAGCCGCACTTCGAGTTCCGGTTCCCGCTGGTGGGCCAGGTCACCGCGCGCGGCATCGAGCTCACACTGCGCAACGCACTGGAGCCCTGGCATGTGATGGGCGAGGAAGGCGCGCCCGGCGGCACGGTGCGTTATGTGGACTCGTCGCTGGAGCGCATCGAGGTGCGCGTCAGCGGCTACAACGACAGCCGCTACGTGATCACCTGCAATGGCCGCGCCCTGCCCCTGCAACCCACTGGCACCGCGGGCGAACACGTGGCCGGCGTGCGCTACAAGGCCTGGAACCCGCCGTCGGCACTGCACCCGAGCATCGGCGTGCACGCGCCGCTGACCTTCGACATCGTAGACACCTGGATGCACAAGTCGCTCGGCGGCTGCCAGTACCACGTGGCCCACCCGGGCGGCCGCAACTACGACACCTTCCCGATCAACGCCTACGAGGCCGAAAGCCGGCGCCTCTCGCGCTTCTTCCAGATGGGCCACACGGCGGGCAAGCTGGTGGTGAACGCGGCGACACCCAGCCGCGAGTTCCCGTTCACCCTGGATCTGCGACAGTGACCGAGACCACGCGGCTGTGACAACGGCCCGAACCGCCCCGGGGTCCCCCAAAGGATGAGCCACGGGCACACTCCAAGCCCGTGACCCCAGAAGAATCCAGAGACTCCCTGTTCGACGAGCTCAGCCCCGAATCCCCCGGGGACTGGGCGCTGTCCCTGTCGGTGCCCGCCGACGCCGGGCACCGCGACGAGCTGCGCGACAGCGCCGACCCGCACGCCCTGGCACCCCAGTGGAACCGCTTCTTTGACCATGTGGGCACCGACGGCCTGGCCGACCTGAACCGCCGCGCGGACAACCTGCAGCGCCAGATCCGCGACAACGGCGTCACCTACAACGTCTACGCCGACGCCGCCGGCGGCCTGCAGCGCCCCTGGGCGCTCGACCTGTTCCCGATGATCGTGGCGCCGCAGGACTGGGCCCAGATCGAGGCCGGCGTGCTGCAGCGGGCCCAGCTGCTCAACGGCATGATGGCCGACCTCTACGGCCCCCAGGAGCTGCTGCGCCGCGCCCTGCTGCCCACCGCGCTGGCCCAGGGCCACCCCGGCTACCTGCGCGCCATGAAGGGCGTGACACCGCCGGGCAACACCTGGCTGCACATCGCCGCATTCGACCTCGCCCACGGCCCCGACGGCCGCTGGTGGGTGGTCGGCCAGCGCACACAGGCGCCTTCGGGCCTGGGCTACCTGCTGGAAAACCGCATCGCCATCGCTCGGCAGTTCCCGAAGGCCTTCGCCGGCATGAAGGTGCAGCGCCTGGCCGCCAGCTACCGCGCGCTGATGGACGGCATCAAGGCGCTGGCACCGGAGGGCGAGGACGCGCGCATCGCCCTGCTCACGCCCGGCCCTTACAACGAGACCTACTTCGAGCACGCCTACCTGGCGAGGTACCTGGGCCTGACCCTGGTCGAGGGCAACGACCTGACCGTGCGCGACCAGCGCCTCTACCTCAAGACGCTCAAGGGCCTGGAGCCGGTGCACGCGCTGATCAAACGCGTGGACGACCAGTGGCTGGACCCGCTGGAGCTGCGCTCGGACTCCAGCCTGGGTGTGCCCGGCCTGCTGCAGGTGCTGCGCGCGGGCAACCTGCTGCTGGCCAACGCACCGGGCTCGGCGCCGCTGGAATCGAGCGCGCTGCTCGGTTTCCTGCCCGCCATCAGCCGCCACCTGCTGGGCGAAGAATTGAAACTGCCCTCGCTGGCCACCTGGTGGTGCGGCGAAGACGCCGCGCTGCGCGAGGTGCTGCCCCTGCTCAAGGGCGGCGTGATCAAGCCAACCTACCCCGGCTCGGGCCTGGAGACGGCCATCGGCCAGAGCCTGAACGCGCGCGAGCTGGACGAATGGTCTGGCCGCATGGTGCGCCACCCCGACGACTACACGGTTCAGTCCTGGCTGCCGCTGGGCCAGACACCCACCTGGACCGGCGAACGCCTGATCCCGAGGTCGGCCATGCTGCGCGTCTTCGCGCTGGCCGACGGCCCGCAGAGCTGGCGCGTGCTGCCCGGCGGCCTGGTGCGGCTGGCACCGCGCGGCCAGCTGATGGCCTCGATGCAGCGCGGCGGCTCCAGCGCCGACTGCTGGGTGATGACCGAAGGTGAGGTCGACACCACCAGCCTGCTGCAGTCGCAGCCCAGCACCCTGGCCCTGGCGCACCAGAAGCGCCCGGTCACCAGCCGCGCCGCCGAAAACCTGTTCTGGCTCGGCCGCTACACCGAGCGCGCCGAAAACGCGGTGCGGCTCGCCCGCATCGTGCTCGACCACCTCGGTGGCGAAGAGCCCAGCTCGCGCGCCCTGCTTGCCTGGCTCTCGGCCACCGCACGCGAGAACGCCCTGGTGCTGGACGATGTGCCCGGCGCCGAGCAGGCCGCGCGCGTGTTCGCACGCTCGCTGATGGCCGGTCTGTCGCCCGCGCCGGGCTCGCCCCTGGCGGGCCAGAGCTGCAGCGTGGGCCACAACCTGCGCGCGCTCAAGAGCGCCGCGTCCCAGGTGCGCGACCGGCTCTCACCCGAACACTGGAACCTGATCGAACACGCCGAGGCCAGCTTCGCGCAGGACTGCGCCGCCATGGCGGCCGACGCCGAATACGGCACCGCCGAGGCGCTGGCCGCCCTCGCCGCGCTGAGCGAGCGCCTGGCCGCCATCACCGGCGCGCAGACCGACCGCATGGTGCGCGACAACGGCTGGCGCCTGCTGTCCGTGGGCCGCCACATCGAGCGGCTGATCACGCTCTCGCGCGCGCTCTCGCTCGGGCTGGAGCACCGCTGCATGGACGACCCGACGGGCTTCGAGGCGGTGGTCGCGCTATTCGACAGCACCATCACCTTCCACGCCCAGTACCAGCAGCGGCGCGACATGGTGGCGCTGATCGACCTGCTGGTGATGGACCGGGACAACCCCCGCTCCATCGCCTGGGTGGTGCAGACCCTGCGCTCGCGGCTGGCCAAGCTCTCGCAAAGCGCCACGCCACAGGACGCGGTGCTGGCCCAGGGTCTGCCCGACCCCGACGTGTGGGTGCTGACCGAGCTGAGCAGCTGGCAGCGCGAGGAACAGACCATGCGCTACAGCACCCTCGCCGAGCTGCTGGACGGCTGCGAGGCCGCGGCGGCCGACCTGTCCGACGAGATCACCCGGCTGCACTTCAGTCACGCCGACCGCAAGACGCAGAGCGTCGGCGTCTGAGCCATGGACCTGCGCATCCTGCACACCACCGCCTACCGCTACCAGGGCAGCGTGGACATGGCCCAGCACATGGTCCACCTCTCGCCGGTGGACACGCCCACCCAGACCGTGCGGTCACACACGCTCACCATCACGCCTGAGCCGGCCGCGCGCAGCCAGACCACCGACGCCTTCGGCAACCTGCGCACCTTCTTCTCGCTGCAGGCGCCGCACGAGACCCTCACCGTCACCGCCGACAGCCGGCTGGACACCCGCGCGCCCGCGCCGCTGCCCGGCGACCCGGCCTGGCAGGCGCAGACCTGGGAGGCGGTGCGCGACCATTTCCGCTACCGCGCCCGGGCGCCCTACGACCCCGCCAGCGAGTTCCTCTTTGCCTCGTCCCATGTGCCGCGCGACGACGCCTTCACCGCCTTCGCGCGGCCGGCCTTCGAAAGTGGCCTGCCCATGCTGGACGCGGTGCGTGCGCTCATGGAGCGCATCCACACCGAACTGAGCTACGAAACCGCCAGCACCGAGGTCAACACGCCCGCCCTGGTCGCGTTGGCGCAGGGCAAGGGCGTGTGCCAGGACTTCGCCCACATCATGACCGGCTGCCTGCGCAGCCTGGGCCTGCCTGCGCGCTATGTCAGCGGCTACCTGCTCACCCAGCCTCCACCGGGCCAGCCGCGCCTGATCGGCGCCGACGCCTCGCACGCCTGGGTCTCGGTCTACGTGCCCCTGCCGCCGGGTACCGGCGCGCAGGCTGGCGACGAACCGGCGCTCGGTGCCTGGTTCGATTTCGACCCCACCAACAACCGCTGCGGCTGGGGTAGCCCCGGCGAGGACTACGTCACCCTGGCCACCGGCCGCGACTTCGCCGACGTCTCGCCCATGCGCGGCGTGATCCAGGGCGGCGCCAACCATCGGCTGTCGGTGGCGGTAACGGTGGCCCCACCTGACGAGCTGGCCGCTCTGGAAAGCGACACTTGAGTGCTGATCGGGCGACGCGGGGCCGCTAACATCGCGGCATCCGCCGCAACCCGCGGCCTTTTGAACGGAGCACACCATGGGCAAGGAACAGCGCAACGAAAAGATGAGCAAGAAACCGAAGAAGGACACCTCGGCGCCCAAGGGTCCGGTGTCGTCCGACCGCCCGGTGCCGCCCACCACCTCGGTGATCCCGCGCGGCAAGGACAAAGACAAATTCAAGTGACCCGGGGACGGACCGCATGAAAGCCACCTGGAACGGCGCCGTGATCGCCGAGAGCGACGACACGGTGCTCGTCGAAGGCAACCACTACTTCCCCGAGGGCGCGCTCAACCGCGCCTATGTCACCTTCAGCAACCACCGGACCACCTGCGCGTGGAAAGGCGAGGCCAAGTACCTCTCGCTGCTGGTCAATGGCGAACTCAACACCGACGCCGCCTGGTACTACCCAGACCCCAAGCCCGAGGCGGAGAACATCCGTGGGCGCGTGGCGTTCTGGAAGGGCGTGAAGGTCGAGGGCTGAACCCCGCGTGGCAGCCGCTCAGGCCGCCTGCGCGCCCAGCTTGCGCAGCCTGGCGCACCACTGCGCCACGCCCGGCTCGCCCAGCCGGTCCACCAGCCCGACCAGGGTTTCGTGCACCGGGGCGATGCCCACAAACCCGAGGATGTTGCGCTCCAGCGACTTGACGCTGTGGGCGCGGAAGTACCAGCGGTAGACCAGGGCCGGCATGCCCATGGTCACCACGATGCGGGCCGAGCGCCCGCCCAGCGCCTTCTTGCCAAACGGGTTCTTATCGTCGCGGTGGAACGCGAAACCGGGCCGCGCCACCTGCTCCAGGAAGCCCTTGAGCACGGCCGGCATGTCGCCCAGCCAGAGCGGAAAACACAGCACCAGGTGCTGGCACCAGGCAATGTCGTCCTGGGCGGTCTTCAGCCCTTCGGGCAGCGCACCATTCTCCCAGTCGGCCGCACTGCGCAGCATTGGAAAGTCCAGCGCCCCCACATCCACCCGCCGGATCTGATGGCCCGCCGCCTGCGCGCCCTCGGCATAGGCATCGATCAATTGGTGCAGCAGATGGCGCGCCCCGTTGTCGGGATGGCCGTTGACGATCAGGATGCGGAGTGGTTCGGTGCTCATGGCGTGGCTCCCAAAAAGCCCATGCTGCACCCGTGCCGCAGCGCCGTCCTTGACCCGGCTCAAGCCTTCTGGAACTCCGGGTCCACAGGCACCTGCAGGCCCGTGGCGAGCTGGTTGGTCTTGGCCGCCAGCGCGACGATTGACAGCAGCTCGGCGTGCTGCTCGCGCGTCATGCCCTTGGCCGTGGCGGCCGCCGTGTGCGAGTGCACGCAGTAGCTGCAACCGTTGATGATGGACGCGGTGATGTAGACCAGCTCCTTGGTCAGCGGGTCCAGCGTGGACGGCGTCGCCATCACCCGCTTGACCTCGGCCCAGGTCTGCTCCAGCAGCACCGGGTCGAAGGTCAGGTAGCGCCACATGTTGTTGATGAAATCCGTCTTTCGCGTGGCGCGGATGTCGTCGAACACGGCCTTGACGCGCGGATCGGCTTCGGGGTCGGCGGGCGGGGTGATGGTGGACATGGGCGTCTCGGATGGGTCAACGGGGCTTGCGCGCCGCAGCACGTTTGTCGGGTTTGGGCTTGCGCTCCGGGGTGATGTGCCCTTCCTCGCGCAGTTTCTTCTTTCGCGCCGCGCGCTCGGCGTCGGCCTGTTGGCCGGCCTTGAGCCACTGCGCGAACTGTTCGGGCGTTTCCAGCGTGATGCGGCCGATGTGCAGGGCGCGGAAGTCGGCGATCACCAGCTCGGCCGCCTTCTGCATGTTCACCCGGCCGCCGCCGGCCAGCGCACCGCGTTTACGGCCGATGGCCTCTACCAGTTCGTCGTCGTGGGTCTGCGCCCAGGCCTCGGGCGTCATGCCCAGCTGGTAGCGCGCCTCCATGAACTGCGGGTAGTCGGTCTTGAGCTTGGCGATCAGCTCGTAGGCCACCTCCTCTTCGTCGTAGGCGTTCTTGCCCACCGCGCCGCTGGCGGCCAGGTTGTAGCCGCTCTCGGGCACGAAGATGCGCGGCCAGAGCATGCCCGGCGTGTCGTACAGATAGAAGTCGTCGGCCAGCGCGATGCGCGCCTCGGTGCGCGTCACGCCGGCCTCGTCGCCGGTCTTGGCGGCGCGCTTGCCCTTGAGCGTGTTGATCAGCGTGGACTTGCCGACGTTGGGAATGCCGCAGATCAGCACCCGCATGGGCTTGACCATGCCGCCGCGCCTGGGCGCCAGCTCGAAGCAGGCGTCGATCAGCGCCCGCGCCGGCGCGGTGACGCTGGCGTCGAGCGCGATGGCGCAGGTGTCGGGCTGGGCGTTGTAGTGCGCCAGCCAGAGCGCGGTGCGCGCCGGGTCGGCCATGTCCTGCTTGTTGAGCACCTTCAGCGTGGGCCGGCCGCTGGTGAGCTGCTGCATCAGCGGGTTGGCGCTGCTGCCGGGCAGGCGCGCGTCGAGCATCTCGATAACGACGTCGATCTCCTTGACGCGCTCGGCGATCGCCTGCCGCGTGAGGTGCATGTGACCGGGGAACCACTGGATGCTCATGTAACGCCGTTCTGTGTGCGTGGCCGCTGCGTGCCACAATAATTTTTCTTACCAACCACAAGAGGAGACCCCATGGCCATCACCGTGAAGATCGATCTGGGCTACGAATTCAACGTCAAGGCCAAAGCCGCCGAGGTGTTCGAGCTGCTGTCTGACGTGCCGACATCGGTCAGCCATTTTCCCAAAGTCGACCAGCTGGTCGATCTGGGCGGCAACAGCTACCGCTGGGAGATGGAAAAGGTGGGCACGGCCCAGGTCAACATCCAGACGGTCTACGCCTGCAAATACGTGAGCAAGTGGGACGCGGCCAAGGGCGTGGGCACGGTGAAGTGGACCCCGGTCAAGGGCGTGGGCAACGCCCTAGTCTCGGGCAGCTGGGACATCAGCGACCAGAAGAAGCACACGGCGGTCGCACTCGCCATCCAGGGCGATATCGAGGTGCCGCTGCCCGGGCTGATGAAGATGGTGGTGGTGCCGGTGGTCGAGGGCGAATTTGAGAAGCTGGTCGAAAAGTACATCGCCAACCTGATCAAGCGCTTTGGCGGCGAGGCCTGATCAAGAAGCGCTGCGGACCTGCAGCTCCACCAGCGGGCAGGCGTTGATGATCGCGGTGGTGAGCACCAGGCCGGCCGAGGCGTAGGCCAGCACCTGCAGCAGGCCGGTGAGTGAGAACACCGCCACCAGAAGAATGGCGGCGCCGGAGAGAAATCGGTAGGTCCGGTCTGCGCCGGTGAGGCTGTACATGGTCAGAAAGCAGGTTCAGGGAAAACCCTGAACTCTAGCCAGACCCCATCGCCAGGGTGTTGATACTTCTCAACTTGTCCCAAGATTTCCGGGACAAGCTTGTGGATAAGCTTGGAGAAGTCCTGTACGGGCGATCTAAGTCATTGATGTAAAAGGGCAATCTTTAGTCTGCCTGTTGAACAGGCAGGACCATACAACCCGCCCAGCGGTTAGATTCGGGCCATGCCGACAGAAGATATCCCCCGCAGCTGGGTCCTGGACCTGCCCGATCAGGGCCTCGCGCTGCAGGCCCCCGAACAGCGCACCCTCCTCCAGACCCTGCAGGCCGCCGGCGTGCCCTGGCCGGCCTCCTGCCGCAACGGCACCTGCCGGACCTGCATTGGCCGGCTCAGCGAGGGACAGGTGCGCTACGGCGTGGACTGGCCCGGGCTGCTGCCCGAAGAAAAGACCACCGGTGCGGTGCTGCCCTGTGTGGCCTACCCGCTCAGCGATGTGAGGCTGGAAGGTCCGGGCGACTGAACGCGCTCAGGCCTTGAGGTGCTGGGCGAAGAACGCCAGGGTGCGCTCCCAGGCCAGCTTCGCGGCGGCGGCGTCGAAACGCGGCGTGGTGTCGTTGTTGAAGCCGTGCTGGGTGCCCGGGTACTGGTGCGCGGTGTAGCGCACACCGGCGGCCTTGAGTGCGGCCTCGTAGGCCGGCCAGGCGGCGTTGATGCGCTCGTCTACCGCGGCAAAGTGAATCAGCAGCGGCGCCTTGACCTTGGCGGCGTCCTCCACCGGCGGGTGGTTGCCGTAGAAGGGCACGGCGGCGGCCAGCTCGGGCAGTTGCGTGGCCAGGAAATGCGCCATGCCACCGCCGTAGCAGAAGCCCACCACGCCCAGCTTGCCATTGCTGTCGGCGCGCGCCTTGAGCAGGGCCGCTGCGGCCAGGAAGTCCTGCCGGGTCTTGGTCTGGTCGAGCTGGGCGAACAAGGCGCGGGCCTTGTCCTCGTCGCCGGGGTAGCCCCCCAGCGGCGTGAGCGCATCGGGGGCCAGCGCCAGGTAGCCGTCCACCGCCAGCCGGCGGGCGATGTCCTCGATGTGCGGGTTCAGGCCCCGGTTTTCATGCACCACCAGCACCGTCGGCAGCTTGCCCGAGGCATTGGCCGGTTTGGCCAGGTAGGCCTTGACCTTGCCCGAACCATTGGGCGAGTCGACTTCGATGCGCTCGGTGGTGATGCGCGGATCACCCTGGGGCACCACCTGGGCGATCGCGAAGTCCGGACTGAGCGCCGCGAGCAGGCCGGCGGCCGTGAGGCCCCCGACCGCGAACTTCGCCGCCTTGTCCAGAAACCCCCGGCGGTCGATGTCGCCGTGCACGTAGGCGTCGAAAAGGATGAGCAGTTCCTGGTCGAAATCGGCGGCGGTCAGGCGCGGGGTGGGTGCCATGGCGGTCTCCTGGATGAAAAGGAGGGCACAGGATAGGACCGGAGACCGCAGAAATTCACCGCCGCGGACATACACCCTGCACCAGCAGGGTTTCGCAGCGGCGTCAGGCGGCCTGTGCCACCACCGAGCGCGGCATCAGGCGCGCCGGGGACACGTACTCCTGGCGGTAGATCTCGAACGGCATGGAGTCGGCCGCTTCGATGGCCTGCTGATCCGCCAGGGAGCGCAGCGCCATGCTGGCGTAACGCGCCTGCTGTTCCTCGCTCCAGGGCAGGTCCAGCAGCTCCTGGCGGATGGCACGTGAGCGGGTGCGGACAAAGTCGATGAACGAGGAACCGTGCTGCTGCCGGGTGGCGGCCAGCACACGCGCAGAGGGCAGCGTGTCCGGGGACAGCAGCGCGGCACGCGCACCGGCGACGGCCTCGCGATGCGAGGCGCCACCGTGCAGCGCGTCCAGGTGGTCGGCAATCGGCGCGAGCTGATTGAGGATCTCCAGCCCCCAGCCCTGCAGCGCCACTTCGCTTCCGCCGCGCAGCAGGTGCAGGCCGGGTTCGCGGCCGCGCGCAGCGGTCAGGTGCTGGTTGTGGGCCAGCTCGCGGATCTCCTCCGGCGTGTCGGGCGGGCTGTCGGACAGCAGGCAGTGCAGCAGGAACACGTCGAGGAAGCGCAGCGTGGCCGCATCAATGCCGATGGCCTCGAAGGGGTTGAGGTCCATCAGGCGCACCTCGATGTACTCGACCCCGCGCTCGCGCAGGGCGTGCAGCGGGCGCTCGCCCTGGTGGATCACGCGCTTGGGCCGGATGGTGCCGTAGAACTCGTTCTCGATCTGCAGCAGCGTGGTGGCCAGCTGGTTGTAATCGCCACCGGGGTTGCGGATACCCACGGTTTCGTAGGCCGGCCAGGGCCGGGTGAGCGCATCGTGCAGCGAGGCCGCGTAGCCTTCCAGACCGTTGTAGCTCACGGCCAGCGAGGCCTGCGCATCGCTCTGGTACCCCAGGCGCCCCATGCGCAGGCTGGTGCCGTGCGGCATGTGCAGGGTGCCGCTGCTGCCCAGGGTCTGCAGCTCGTGCTGGCGCCCTTCGACGAAGGTCGAGCACAGGGCCGGCGACGCGCCGAAGAGCGTGAGCAGCAGGAAGGCGTGGCGGCGAAAGTTGCGGATGAGCGAGAAGTAGCCCTGGTTGTCCACCCCGGGCAGCGACCAGTTGTAGTGGATGCCGCTGATGGTCTGCATGCGGCGGCCGTAGCGGTGCCCCAGACCCATGCGGTAGACGCTCTTGGCGCGGCCCACGTTGGACCATCCGTAGCGCCCGAGCGGGATGGTCTCATCGGTCGGCAGGCCACACGGCATGCTGGACGCCCATAGCATCTCTTCACCCGCCGCGCCACCCTGTGCCTGCAGGCTGCGCAGGGTGAACTGGTGAACCTCGGTGAGTTCGGCCAGACAGCTTTCCACGCTGGCGTGCACGCCGGTGATCAGTTCCAGCTGCGATTCGGAATAGTCGGTGGTGATGTGCGGGTGCGTGAGTGCGCTGCCAAGCGCCGCGGGGTGCGGCGTCAGCGCGAGCTTGCCGTCGGGTTGCGACCTCAGGCTCTCCTTCTCCAGCCCACGCCGCATGCCGCGCAGTCGTTCGGCTCCCAGGCTCTCCAGCCGCTGTTCCAGGGTCTTCATGGTGGTTTCTAGTCTTGACCGGGGCCGGACCTTAGCACGCCACCGGAATTTCCGCTGCCGGCACGGGCATGGGTTCCTGTGGCAGCGTTTGCGCCTTCAGCCAGGCCTCCACATGGGCCGGGTCGTTGGACTCGCGCAGCTCGTCGAACGCGCGCTGACCTTCGGGATAGCGCTTGCGCAGGTAGTTCAGCCACTGCTTGAGACGGCCGGCGCGGTGCCGCCGCTCCACCCGGCCACACACCTGGGCCCAGAACACCGACAGCAGCGGCAGGATCTGCGACCACGCCACACCGCCCTGGCCCCTGATCGCCAGCGCCAGGCCGGGGTCGGTCACCATGCCGCGGCCGATCATGAGCCTGTCGCAGCCCGTCACCTCGCAGCAGCGCTGGGCCTCGGCCACGGTCCAGATCTCCCCATTGGCGATCACCGCCAGGTCGGCTGGCAGCACGGTCCGCACCTCGGCGATGCGCTCCCAGTAGGCCGGCGGCCGGTAGCCCTGGGCCTTGGTGCGCGCATGGATCACGAGTTCATCGGCGCCCGCAGCGGCAATTGCCAGCGCGCAGTCCTCGGCCACACGGTCGTCGCCGTAGCCCAGCCGCATCTTGGCCGACACCGGCAGGTGCGCCGGCACCGCGCGCCGCACCGCGCCCACGATGCGGCCGATCAGCTCGGGCTCGTCCAGCAGCACCGCCCCGCCCCGGCTGCGGTTGACCGTCTTGGCAGGGCAGCCGAAGTTGAGGTCGACGCCGAACGGGCTGAGCGCCGCCAGCCGCGCGGCGTTCTCGGCCAGGCAGACCGGGTCCGAACCCAGCAGCTGCGGCCGCACCGGCACGCCAGCCCAGGTCCGCCCACCGTTGAGCAGTTCGGGCACCACGCGCACGAAGGCCCGCTCGGGCAGCAGAGTGTCGGTGACCCGGATGAACTCGCTCACGCAGCGGTCGACGCCGCCGGTGCGCGTGAGCACATCGCGCAGCGTGGCGTCGAGCAGGCCTTCCATCGGCGCCAGCAGCAGGGTCGGGTTCATCACGGCAAAGGGGGTGGGGACCGACAGAAACGTGACGCATGTCACTGGAAGTCCGGTCGGGTCGCGGATTGTAGGTGCATGCCTTGTGCCACGCGAAACGCAGCGACTAGGATGCCGAGTTAAACCATTTGGAGTAAAGATGCCTACCCTGCCCGACCACCGCCTGTTCCGCACCTTGCCCGCCGGCGTGCTGGCGCTGGCTGCCGCTGTGGCGTCGGCGCAGACGCCGGACACGGCGCCCGACACCCGTGCCGGCACCTTCAAGCAGGTGCAGGGCGAGGTGCGGCTGGGTCGCGGCGACGGCCGCGCCGTTCAGCCCGGCGAGGCCATTCGCGCGGGCGAACGCATCCGCACCGGCCAGGATGGCGCGGCCAGCATGGTGCTCAAGGACGGCACGGTGATGGTGCTCGGCCCGGACAGCACCGCCGACCTGAGCCAGTACCAGTTCAACGCCACCACCCAGGAAGGCAACCTGCTGGTGGAGTTGCTCCAGGGTTCGGTGCGTGTGGTCACCGGTCTGCTGGCCCGGGTCAACCCCGACCGCTTCAAGGTCAAGACCCCCACCGCGGTGGTCGGCGTGCGCGGCACCGACTTCATCGTCGAGGCCAACCCCAGGGCCGAACCGCTCTATTACTACCTGCGTCACCACTGGAGCGACGATAGTAGACTGCGCCGATGACGCTTCCCCTGATCCGGCGCATCACCGCCCTGTCCGCAGCCACCCTGTCCGCGGCCGTCTTGTGCGCAGCCTGTGCGCCGGCCGGCCGGGTGATCCTCCTGCCACAGCCCGAACGGCCCAGCGCCGTGGTGGTGTCCACCGCCCAAGGCGGCTCAGCCGAGCTGGCTTCCCCCTATGCCGCAGCCGAGCTGGGCCACAAGGGCGAGCTCCAACCCGCCCAGTCCAGCGAGGCCGAGGTGCGAGAGCGCTACCCCGCACTGTTGCGCCTGGTACCACCGCCGCCTCAGCGCTTCACACTCAACTTCCTGCCTGGCACGTCGGACCTCACACCGGAGTCGGCGGCCGAGCTGGACCAGGTCTTCGCCACCGCCCGCGCGCGCAGCGGTGGCGAAATCGTGATCGTCGGCCACACCGACCGCCAGGGCGCGGCCGACGCCAACGACGCCCTCTCGCTGCAACGCGCCAACGCCATCCGCGACCTGCTGGTGGGCAAAGGCTTCCGGCCCGAACTGATCGAGCCCGTGGGGCGCGGCGAGCGCGAGCCGGTGGTGCCCACGGACGACGACGTGCCGGAGCCGCGCAACCGCCGGGCCGAGATCGTTGTCCGCTGAAAGATCCCTGTGGGTGAACACAGCCTGACCCGGGCCCTGCGCGAGCTGCTGCTGGCGCGCCGAACCGCCGCGCTGGGCACGCTCGACGAACACGGTGGTGTGTTCGTGTCCATGGTGCCCTTCGCCATTGACAGCGCCGCCGGCGAGCTGGTGCTGCACGTCAGCGGGCTGGCGGCCCACAGCGGCAACATGCAGCGCTCGCCCCGCGTCTCGCTGCTGGTGTGTGCGGCCGAGCCCGAGGGCGAACCGGTGCACGCCCTGCCGCGCGTGACGCTGGATGCGCAGGCCCGTTTCATCGAACCCGGCAGCCCAGAGGCAGAGGCGTCGCGCTCGGTCTACCTGCAGCGCTTTCCCGAGGCCGAGATGATGACCACGCTGGGCGACTTCCGCTTCGTCCGGCTGCAGCTGCTGGGCGCGCGCCAGGTGGCCGGCTTCGGTGCCGCGCGCAGCCTGCCGGCCGACGAAGTGCGCCGCGCGCTCGAAGCCGCATGAGCCCCCACGCTCCACCGCTGCGCGGGTCGCTGCCCCCCGAGGGGGCTGATCCGGCTTGGGGCGGCCCTGCGCCGGATCGTGTGAGCCCCCACGCCCTGCAGCTGATCCACGCCGATGAGCATCTGCTGGTGTTCGACAAGCCGGCTGGGCTGCTGGCCGTGCCGGGCCGCGGGCCGGAGAACCAGGACTGCCTGAGTGCCCGCGCCCAGGCGCGGTACCCCGACGCCCTGATCGTGCACCGGCTGGACATGGCGACCTCGGGCCTGATCGTGATGGCGCGCGGCATCGAGGCCCAGCGTCGCCTCAGCATGGCCTTCGAGAAGCGCCGGGTGCACAAGCGCTACATCGCCGCCGTGGCGGGCGAGCTGCACAACCCGCTGCCGGACAACGGCTGGAACACCATCGACCTGCCGCTGATCGTCGACTGGCTGGCACGGCCGCGCAGCAAGGTCGACCACGAGATCGGCAAACCCAGTCTGACGCGCTGGCGCCTCGCGCCCGAACTGGCACCGGTCCCGGGCTCGACCCGGCTCGAACTGGAACCGGTCACCGGCCGCTCGCACCAGCTGCGCGTGCACCTGATGGCCATCGGCTTCCCCATCGTGGGCGACCCGCTGTACGCCAGCGAGGCGCAGGAGGCCATGGCCCCGCGCCTGCTGCTGCACGCGCAGGCGATCGAGATTCCGCACCCGGCGACCGACCAGCCCATGCGCTTCGAGGCACCCTGCCCGTTCTGAGGTTGCCCCGGGCCTGTCACACTGGTGGCATGCAAGACCTTGTCATCCTCACCGGCGCCTCGCGCGGTCTGGGGCTGGCGATGGCGCGACAGCTGGTCGCGCCAGGCCGCCCCCTGCTCTGCCTCTCGCGCCACACCAACCCCGAACTCGATGCCCTGGCCCAGGCCCAGGGGGCCACGGTCCTGCAATGGCCTGTGGACCTGGCCGACCCGGCGCCCGTCGCGGCACGCCTGCAACAGTGGCTGTCGCAGCTGGACGCGCCCAGCCTGGCCAGCGCCACCCTGATCAACAACGCCGGTGTGATCCCGGAGATCGCCCCGCTGGAGCATTGCCCGCCAGACAGCATTGCCTGGGCCCTGAGGGTCGGTCTGGAAGCACCCATGCTGCTGACCGCCGCGTTCCTGCACGCCAGCGGCGCCTGGGTGGATGCCGGCTGGCGCGGCCCGCGCAAGGTGCTCAACATCTCGTCCGGACTGGGGCGCCGGGCGATGGCGGCCCAGGCGCCTTACTGCGCGGCCAAGGCCGGCATGGACCACTTTTCGCGCTGCGTGGCGCTGGACGAAGCGCACCGAGAGCATGGTGCCCGCATCGTCTCGCTGGCGCCGGGCGTGATCGACACCGACATGCAGACCCAGCTGCGCGCGGGCGACCCCGCCGGCTTCCCCGACCTCCAGCGCTTCGTGGAACTCCAGCGCCAGAAGCAGCTCACAAGCCCCGAGGACGCGGCGGCCCAGGTGCTGGCCTGGCTGCGGCGTCCGGATTTTGGCCGTGAGCCCGTGGCAGACGTGCGGGGCTGATCGGCCGTTCGCCAACCCGCCCCGACCCCATGCCACCGCCCACCACCGCCCTCCACCCGAACCGTCGCCAGGCACTGCTGCTGGCGGCCGGCGCGGCCTGCGGCCTGGCCCGGGCCCAGTCCGGGCCAGGTGGCTTCTGGCCCCTGCTGCGCCAGGGCGGCTGTGTGGTGCTGATGCGCCACGCCCAGACCGAGCCCGGCGTCGGCGATCCGCCGGGTTTCACGCTCGGCCGCTGTGAAACCCAGCGCAACCTCAGCGCGGCGGGTCGCGCGCAGGCGGGCCGCGTGGGCGAGGCCTTCCGGCGCGAGGACATCGCCATCGCCGCGGTGCGCAGCAGCGCCTGGTGCCGCTGCACCGACACCGCGCGGCTGGCCTTCGGTCGCTACACGGTGTGGCCCGCCATCAACTCCTTCTTCCAGGGTCAGGGCGACGGCGACGCACAAACCCGCGAGGTGCTGACCACCGTGTCCGGCCTGCGCGCGCCAGTCAACTGGGTGCTGGTGACGCACCAGGTCAACATCACCGCACTGACCGGTGAATACCTCGCCATGGGCGAGCTGTTCGTCACACGCCCCGACGCTGCGGCGCCCGGGCGGCTGAAGCTGCTGGCGCGGCAGGTGGTCTGAACCTGTCTTCTGCTTGACGCGGCACAAGCCCGGTGTAAGGGAGCTGGCCTTACCATGTGCCGTTGACCCCATACCCCATCCACAGAGGAGCATTTCCATGAGCCGTGAAGTCGTCGTCGTCAGCGCAGTCCGTACCGCCATCGGTACCTTTGGCGGCAGCCTCAAGGACAGCCCGCCCACTGAACTGGGCGCCCTGGTCGTGCGCGAAGTGCTGGCCCGCGCCAGCACCGAGGGCAAGGACGTCGGCCACGTTGTCTTCGGACATGTGGTGAACACCGAGCCGAAGGACATGTACCTCTCGCGCGTCGCTGCTATCAACGGCGGCTGCGCCGAAGGAACGCCCGCCTTCAACGTCAACCGCCTCTGCGGCTCCGGCCTGCAGGCCATCGTGAGCGCCTCGCAGTCCATCCTGCTGGGCGACACCGACATTGCCATCGGCGGTGGTGCCGAGTGCATGAGCCGCGCGCCGTTCGCGTCGCTCAACATGCGCTGGGGCGCCCGCATGGGCGACACCAAGATGGTGGACATGATGATCGGCGCCCTGCACGACCCCTTCCACAACATCCACATGGGCGTGACGGCCGAGAACGTGGCCGCCAAGTACGGCATCACCCGCGAAATGCAGGACGCGCTGGCCGTCGAGAGCCACAACCGCGCCGAGAAGGCCACCGCCGAAGGCCGCTTCAAGGACCAGATCGTGCCCGTCATGCTCAAGAGCAAGAAGGGCGAGGTCGCCTGGGCCACCGACGAGCACTTCCGCCCCGGCTGCAAGCTGGAGGACATGAGCAAGCTCAAGCCGGTGTTCATCAAGGAGAACGGCACCGTCACCGCCGGCAACGCCTCGGGCATCAACGACGCGGCCGCGGCCGTGGTGCTGATGGACGCCAAGGCCGCCCAGGCCCGTGGCGCCAAGCCGCTGGCCCGCCTGGTCGGCTACGCCCACACCGGCCTGGACCCCAAGATCATGGGCGTGGGCCCGATCTCGGCCACGCAGGCGGTGCTCAAGAAGACCGGCCTGTCGGTCAATGATCTGGACGTGATCGAGGCCAACGAGGCCTTCGCCGCCCAGGCCTGCGCGGTCACCAAGGAACTGGGCCTGGACCCGGCCAAGGTCAACCCCAACGGCTCGGGCATTTCGCTGGGCCACCCCATCGGCGCCACCGGCGCGCTGATCACCGTGAAGGCACTGTACGAACTGCAACGTGTGCAGGGCCGCTACGCCCTCGTCACGATGTGCATTGGCGGCGGCCAGGGCATCGCCGCGATCTTCGAGCGGATGTGACCGCCATGCGCTGGACCGCCGCGATTGACGAACTCGAGCGCGGCCTGCTCCAGCGCGACGTGGCCGCCCGCACGCTGCTGCTGGCGGCGCTGGCGGGTGAACACGTGCTGCTGCTCGGCCCACCGGGCACGGCCAAGAGCGAACTCGCGCGCCGGCTGCAGCGCCTGCTGCCCGGCGCGCACTATTTCGAGCGCCTGCTGACCCGCTTCTCGGTGCCCGAGGAGCTGTTCGGTCCGCTGTCGCTCAAGGCCCTGGAAGACGACCGCTACGAGCGGCTCACCGCGGGCTACCTGCCTTCCGCCGAGGTCGCCTTCCTCGACGAGATCTTCAAGGCCAACTCGGCCATCCTCAACACCTTGCTCGGCCTGCTGCACGAACGCTGTTTCGACAACGGCCAGCACCGCGTGGACGTGCCCCTGGTGTGTCTGGTGGGTGCGAGCAACGAGGTGCCGCAGGACGAGAGCCTGCACGCCTTCTACGACCGCTTCCTGCTGCGCGTGCCGGTGGCGCCGGTGGACGACGCACACTTCGCGGCGCTGCTGCAAACCGCCCTGCCCGAGGGCGAGGCACACCCGGATGCGCAGCTCTCGTCGGCTTCGCTGCAGGCGCTGCGTGCGCAGGCGGGCCGCGTGCGGTTGGGCGACGAGGTCATCGCCTTGCTGGCCTCGGCCCGCGAATGGGCGAAGGCCACACAACAGACCGTCTCCGACCGCCGCTGGCGCCAGACCGCCGCGCTGCTGCAGGTGCAGGCCGCCAGCCGCGACGCGAGCGAGGTCTCGGTCTGGGACGCCTGGCTGCTGCCCTTCACCCTGGCCGCCGACCCGGACCAGGTGCCGGGCTGGACCGACCGGTTTCTGCAGACCGTGGCCCATGCCACGCAGCTGACCATCGACGGACTGGAACGCGCCGCGACCGCCTTCGGGCAGCAGCTGGACGTCGAACGCCGCGCCCCTGCCGACGCGCAGGACGACAGCGCCGGCAAGCTGGCCCTGGCCCGCGCCATCGCCGGGCCGACGACGGAAAGCGAGCTGGTGCGCATCACCAGCGACCGCGCCCAACGCCGCTACGGCGCGCTGCACATCCGCGCCCGGATGGCGCAGGTGGCCGAGGTACAGCAGCGCGTGACCACCGTACAAGCAGACGTCCACGCGGTGGCCGAGGCCGTTCTGAAACAGGCGCGCGCCCACGGCTGGCTGCCGCCGTCGTGGCTAGCGCGCATCGAGGCCGTGCACGCGCAGTGCTGCGCGCAGGTGGACGCGCTGGCGGCGCGCCTGGCCGAGCTGCACGAGGGCTTTGCGGCCTTGCCCCGCATGGCCGAGGACACCTCCGAGTTCGTGCCCACGCCGGTCAGCTGGCAGGACTGAGCCCCCATGACGGCGCCGCCCGCCGACCGCCCCTATCACCACCTCGACGGCATCGCCCGTGAACTGTGGCGCTGGTCGGTGGTCTGCAGCGCCGGCACGGCCGAGGCACGGCTGGCCCAGGCCGCGCCCTGGCACGACGCGCTGCTGGCCGGCCGCCTGCCCGAGGCTGCGCTGGACCTGGGCGACCCCGAAGCCGTCGCACCACTGCGCCGCCTGCTCACCGAACTCGACCTGCTCACACTCACGCGGGGCAATGCCTCGCTCACCCGCCAGATGCTGCAGAGCCTGCTCTGGCACCTGGACAGCCTGATCGAACGCCCCGCCAGCGAGCCCCGCGCCCAGGCCATCGCGCGCATGGCCGACGAGTTCCGCGAGAACTGGACCCTGCAGCGCCAGGGCTGGGAAGAAGCGATGTCGCTGCTGAAGTCGCTGGGCGACGCCTCGCACCTGAACTGGGACGACCTCAAAGGCCAGCTGAGCCGGCGCGAATGGACCGAAGCGCGCCGCATCGGCGGCCTGCTCGAACGCGTGCCGGCGCTGGCCCAGTTCATCGACGGCGTGGGCCGGCGCGAGCTCGCTGCACACCAGCCCATGGCCCACACCACCACTCCGCAAGCGCAGGCCGCCGACCAGGCGGCGCCACGGCCCACCGACGACGACGAACGCCGCCCCGAACCCACCGCCGTGGACGGTGTGCACCGCTCGCGCGCCATCGCGCGCATGGCTGGAAGCGAAAGCCTGAACCTCACCCACCCGGTGTTGCGCCGCCTGTGGCGCGCGCGCTTCGCCGAAGCCCAGCTGCTGACCTATGACGACCGCGCACGAGAACCACGGCCCAACCCGCGCCCCCAGACCGAGGGCGCGGCCGCGCGGCAACAGGAAGCCCACCTGGGCCACGGCCCGCTGATCGTCTGCCTGGACACCTCGGGCTCGATGCAAGGCGCGCCCGAGAACGTGGCCAAGGCCTGCGTGCTGCAGGCCCTGCGCAGCGCCCACGCGGGCGACCGCGCCGGCCGGTTGCTGGCCTTCGGTGGGCCGGGCGAGCTGCTGGAAAGGCCGCTGACGCGCGACGCCGCCGGCCTGGACGCGCTGCTGGACCTGATGGGCCAGGCCTTCGACGGCGGCACCGACGTGCAGACCCCCATCGAGCGCGCCATCGAACAGGTTCAGCAACAGGGCTGGCAGGACGCCGACGTGCTGATCGTGAGCGACGGCGAGTTCGGCCTCACCTCCGCCACGCTGGCCGCGCTGCGCCAGGCCAAGGAGCGGCTGGGATTGCGCGTGCACGGCATCCTGATCGGCGACCGCGAGACCATCGGTCTGGTGGAAATCTGCGACACCCTGCACTGGGTGCGGGACTGGCGGCGCTACGGACAGGCCAGCGGCGCGGCAGCGGAAGGCTTCTCACCGGTCCACAGTCGCAGCCTGACGGCGATGTACTTTCCCAACGCAATACGACGGTGATCGCACGGGGAACCTTGCTCTTGCAACGCGGTCCATCGCCCCACACTTGTTTGAGTCCGGTCCTCCGGACCGCAAGCGACCTGGAGGTGAACGTATGTGGAAACGTCTGTCGGTGCTCTGGCTGGCCGTGCGCGGTGACGCGAAGCGGCTCTGGTACGCGCTGGGCCATCCGGACGCGCCGGTCTGGCTCAAGGCCGGCACGGCGGCCATCGTGCTCTACCTGCTCTCGCCCATCGACCTGATCCCCGAGATGATCCCCATCCTCGGCGTGGTCGATGACTTGGTCATCGTGCCATTGGCACTGCGCTGGCTGCTGTCCCGGCTGCCCGCAGACATCCGGGACCATGCCGAAGCGCGCGCCAGCGGCGCGAAACCTCAGTCCCCCTGGAATCCGTTGCGGCGGTAGGTCAGCACCAGCGTGTCCCGCCAGCCCAGCTCGCCCGCCACCAGCGGCTGGATGGGGGTTGTCTCGTGGATCACGCGCGCGTCGTCCAGCAGCAGCAGCGACCACGGATCGGTCAGCGTGAAGCGCTGACCGGCCGGTCCCTCCGCTTCGAAGACCCGGCTCTCGCCGCCCTTGATGCGGTGGCGTTCCAGCATGAACACGGCCACCAGGTCGACGCCGTCGCGGTGCGCCCCTTCGGGCGTTGGCCGGCCGATGCCGTCGGTGGTGTCGATGCGGAACGGGTGCGCCTCCACATACCAGGGACGAGCGCCGTGCAGCGCGGACACCGCCTCGCCGACGCGGACCAGAAGGCGCCGCCACAGCGGATCGGTGCGCATCTCCGGCGCCATCGGCTCAAACCAGCGCTGCATGCCGCCGTGCAGGGCGTTGTATTCCAGCGGCTGCCAGTGCGCCCGGTGCGGTGATTCGGTGACCTGCGCACCGTCCACCACAAAGCAGCTGTGGCGCCGGCGGCGGTAGCGCCCACCGTCCTTCAGATAGCCATCCGCGGGCAGATCGCTCCAGGCGCCGTGCAGTCGCCCCAGATCCACCATGGATGCACCCAGCCAGGCCGCCACATCGTTGGCGCCGAGCAGGCTGAAACCCTGTCGGGCCAGATGGGCGTCGGACTGGGCAAGGGGGGAAAAGGGAGGATCGAAGGCGCGCGTCATGCGGGCAGTGTAGCGGTCTGCGCTGGGGCAAACCCGGGCGAAAAACAGCCGGGTCCGGGCCAGGGTGCACGAAAGTTCTGCGCTGGATCAAGGATCCGCCGCGCGCGCGCTGTCAAGCTGTTTTCAACAGACGGAGGTACCGCAATGAACACTGTTGAATGGTCCGAATCACTGCTGCTGGACTTCCCGCCCATGGACGAGATGCACCACACATTCGTGGACTTGCTGGCGCTGGCGCAGGCCGCGCCCGACGCGACACTGCCACAGGCCTGGTCGGCGGTCATCGACCACACCGTCCGGCACTTTGGCAGCGAGGACGAGTGGATGAAGCGCACACGCTTTGCCGCCGCAGACAGCCACATCATGCAGCACCGGGTGGTGCTCAACGTCATGCGCGAGGGGCTGGCACTGGCGCGCGCCGGCAATATGGCGGCGGTGCGGGAGATGGCGGGTGAGCTGGCGGTCTGGTTCGCCAAACACACCCAGACCCTGGACGCCGCACTGGCCCTGCACATGCGCTCGGTGCAAAGCGACCTGCCCGCCCGCCGGACGCACCGACCCAGCGCACATCCGGCCTCGGCGCCCTGACCCGGCCGGCACCGGGGTCTCCGGGAAAACCATGTAAACCCTGTATGCCCGCATGGTTATATTGATTTTTATCAACAGGAGACCCCATGGCCGAGGCCTTGCACGCGCACGCCGTTCCCGCTTCCGCAACAGAAGCCGAAACCACGGAAAGCACCGACGAACGACCGGACGCCGGGGCCGAAGCCCGCGGCCCCTCGGTGTTCTCGCTGCCACTGGCGACGCTGTCCGCCGGTGATCCGCTGCGCTGGCTGAAGCTGGGCTGGGAAGACTTCCGTCGATGCCCGCGCATCGGCCTGTTCTACGGCCTGTGCTTTTTCCTGATGGGCCACGCGCTGCTGGCGGTGTTCCAGAACGCGCCGGCCTACGTGCTCGCGCTCAGTGCCGGCTTCCTGCTGATGGGCCCGTTCCTCTGCCTGGGTCTGTACGACGCCAGCAAGGCCTTGCAGACGCAGGACCACCGCCCGTCGCTGCGTGCCTCGCTGCAGGCCTGGCGGCCCACCAAGGGCACCATGGGGATCTTCGCCGGGGTGCTGCTGATCCTGGAGATGCTCTGGGGCCGCGCCTCGCTGGTGGTGTTTGCGGTGAGCTTCAACACCATGCCCGAGAAGGCCAACATCCTGGCGATGCTGATCGACCCCGAGAACATTGGCTTTCTGGTCACCTACATGGTCGTCGGCGCGGTGTTCGCCGGTCTGATCTTCACCACCAGCGTGATCTCGATCCCGATGATCATGGACCGCCAGGTCGATGCGATATCCGCGGGCCTGACCAGCATCCGCGCCTGCCTTCAGAACCCGGGCGTGATGCTGCTGTGGGGGGCGCTGATCACCGGCATCATCCTGCTGGCCATGCTGCCGGCGTTCCTGGGTCTGTTCGTCGCCGGGCCGGTGATCGGGCATGCCACCTGGCACGCCTATAAACATATCGTCCCCCCCGCGACGCCGTAGGCGTCTCCCCCCAGGGGGCGATGCCTGCGGCCCGGCAAAGCCGGTTCCGCGGCATCCTGGACAGGCTCCCCCGCTCTCAGGAGGAAGTTTCTTTCTCCTGCAGCAGTCGCCACATCACCTTGCCGGATCCGCTCTTGGGCAGCGCGTCGACGAACTGCACCACACGCGGCGCCTTGTACACCGCCATGTTCTCGCGGCACCAGTCGATGATGTCCTGCTCGGTGGTCTGGCCCTTGGCGGCCTCGCGCAACACCACCACGGCCTTCACGCTTTCGCCGCGGTAGTCGTCCTTCGTGCTGATGACGCAGGCCTCGGCAATGGCCGGGTGCTTGAACATCAGCGCCTCCACCTCGGCCGGCCAGACCTTGAAGCCGCTGGCGTTGATCATTCGCTTGAGGCGGTCGGTGATGAAGAAGTAGCCGTCTTCATCCACACGACCCAGGTCACCCGAGCGGAAGTACTTCTTGCCGTTGAAGTCGATGAAGGCGGCCTCGGTCGCGTCAGGCCGCTTCCAGTAGCCACTGAACACCTGCGGGCCACGGATGATGATCTCGCCGGCCTCGCCGGGCGGCATCTCCTGCAGCGTGTCCGGGTCGACCACGCGGGCGTCCACACTCAGGAAGGGAATGCCCAGGCACTGCTGCTTGGGGTTGTCGGCCGGGTTGTTGTGCGAGGGTGCCGCGGTCTCGGTCAGGCCATAGCCCTCGGCGTAGCGCAGGCCGAACTGTTCGAACAGGCGCTGCGCCACCGCCTGCGGCATGGCTGCGCCCCCACCACCGATGAAGACCAGGCTGGAGAGGTCGTACTGGTCAAAGCGCGGGCTGGCCAGCAGGTCGATCACCATGGTGGGGATGTTGGTCCAGTGCGTGACCTTCCAGTGCGAGATCAGGCGGCCGGCCAGTTCGCGGTCCCAGCGCGGCATCAACACCAGGGTGGTGCCGGTGTAGACCCCGGAGTGCATGCCCACCACCATGCCGGTGATGTGGAACATCGGCACCACCAGCAGCGCGACGTTCTCGTGTGTGCCGCCGGCCCACAGCTGCCCGGCCACGGCGTTGTGCATGATCGACGCGTGGGTGTGCATGCAGCCCTTGGGCAGGCCCGTGGTGCCACTGGTGTAGGGCAGCACGCTCAGATCCTCGGGCCTGCGGTCGTGCACCGGCGGCGCGGCGCTGCAAGCCAGCGCATCCGCCCAGTCGGCCACCGTGCCGCCCGGCAGCGTCGGCAGCGGGTGCCGGGTGGCCAGCCAATCGGCCCAGGCCGGGGGGATGTCGGCGTCCGGCCCGATGGCGTCGTGGTAGTGGGCCACCACCAGATGCGACAGCCGTTGCGCCTCGGGCAGCTCGGCGCTGGCCTTGAGCAGGTCGCCCGCCAGATCGGCGGCCGCGATGGCCACCTTCACATCCGGGTCGGTGATGTAGTGCTTGAGCTCCTCGGCCCGGTTCATCGGGTTGACCGGCACAACCACCGCGTTGGCGCGCAGGATGGCGTAGTGCGCCACCACCCACTGCGGACAGTTCTGCATGAACAGGATGACCCGGTCGCCCGCCTTCACACCCTGCGCATGCAGGTGGGCCGCCAGGCGCTCGGCCTGTTCGAGCAGTTCTCGGTACGCGGTGCTGCGGTCGAAAAACACCAGGGCCGGCTTGTCCGGGTAGCGCCTGGCGCTGACCTCCAGGTTGAACCAGAGCGAAGTGGCCGGCGGCGTGATGGCGTGGGGCAGCCGACGGGGCCAGAAGCGGTGGTGGGGGCGCAGGCCGGCGGGTGCGGTGCTGCCGGTGGCAGGGTTCGTCATGGCGTGTCTCCTGATGTGTTTTTTTCGCTCGCAGCATACGGGCCGACGCTGCAAAAAGGAAAGCACGCATGTCGCTGCCGTGACGGCACGCAGGCTGCCGTTTGGCATGGAACCTGCTGAGGTGATGGCGACGGACACGGGGTTGGATCGGCGGGCCATGCGGTCATACATTCTTCGCATAGTTTTCCCACGTAAACCCCGATGTCCCGGCCCGCTGGGCGGTAATACATTCGCTCAGCGGGTGCGGGGTGCCCCGATCTGGTGCGCCTCGCCCCTGGCTGTTCACAACTTCCCTACAAACGGAGTGACCGATGAAAATGAATTCCCTCAAACTGACTGCCCTGGGACTGGGCGCTGCGGCGGCCCTGATGAGCCTGCCCGCCCACGCCGGCAAAACGGTGGACGCCATCAAGGCGCGCGGTCAGCTGATCTGCGGCGTGAACGTCGGTCTGGCAGGCTTCTCCGCCGCCGACAGTAACGGCAACTGGACCGGTCTGGATGTGGACTACTGCAAGGCCGTGGCGGCCGCGATGCTGGGTGATGCCACCAAGGTCAAGTGGGTGCCGCTGACGGCGCAACAGCGCTTCACCGCCCTGCAATCCGGTGAGATCGACGTGCTGGCACGCAACACGACCAACACCCTCTCGCGCGACGCCTCGCTGGGCCTGCACTTCGTCGGCGTGAACTACTACGACGGCCAGGGCTTCCTGGTCAACAAGGGCAAGATCACCAGCGCCAAGCAGCTCAAGGGCGCCACCGTGTGCGTGCAGTCGGGCACCACCACCGAGAAGAACCTGACCGACTTCTCGCGCGCCAACAACCTGGGCATCAAGGCCGTGGTGTTCGAGAAGCTCGAAGCCTCCACAGGCGCCTACTTCTCCGGCCGCTGCCAGGCCTACACCACCGACGCCTCCGGCCTGGCCTCGATCCGCGCCAAGGAAGCAAAGGACCCGGCCGCCCACGTGATCCTGCCCGACCTGATCTCCAAGGAGCCGCTGGGCCCGATGATCCGCCGCGGTGACGACGAGTTCTTCGCCATCACCAAGTGGGTGCTCAACGGCCTGATCGAAGCCGAGGAGTACGGCATCACCCAGGCCAACGTGGACCAGATGAAGACCAGCACCGACCCGCAGGTCGGCCGCATGCTGGGCAACACGGAAGACCTGGGCAAGCACCTGGGCCTGGACAAGGAGTGGCTGGCCCGCTCGATCAAGGCGGTGGGCAACTACGGCGAGAGCTTCGAGCGCAACGTCGGCCCGAAGACGCCGATCAACCTGCCGCGCGGCAAGAACAACCTCTGGAGCAACGGCGGCTTCATGTACGCCGCTCCGCTGCGCTGACCCGTCAACACACGGCACTTGGCCGTTGCAGGCACAAGGGCTCTATGAACTCGTTTCGTAGGGCACTTGTGCCTTTTTTTAGCCTCTCCCGCCCGGAGCTTCCACCATGTCCCAAACGACCATGATCGAGGCGCGCCCCATTCCCTCCAGAAAGCGGCGCTCGATATCCTGGAACAGCCGCGAAGGCCGCAGCGTCATCTACCAGGTGGTCGCCATCGCCTCGGTGGCCACCCTGATCTGGCTGCTGGTCCGCAACACGCTGCGCAACATGCGCGAGCGCGGCATCCAGAGCGGCTACGACTTCATGGGCCAGCCTTTCGGTTTCGACGTCAGCGAAACCCTGATCCCGTACGACGTCATGAGCACGTACTGGACGGCCTTCTCCATCGGCCTGCTCAACACCCTGAAGGTAGCCGTGATCGGCATCGTGCTGGCCACGATCCTCGGCACCCTGATCGGTGTCGGCCGCTTCTCCGCCAACTTCCTGGCCCGCAAGATCTGCTACGGCTATGTGGAGTTCTTCCGCAACGTGCCGATCTACCTGCAGCTGCTGATCTGGTACATCGTCTTCACCGAAATCCTGCCCCCATTCGAAGAGGCTTGGCAGGCCGGCCACTTCTACCTCAGCAAGGGCGGCTTCTCCTTCCCCTGGCCGGTCTGGAAGCTCGGCCAGACGCTGGCGCTCATCGGGCTGCTCGCGGGTGTGGTGGGGTCCTGGATGTACGCCCGCAAGGCGAGCAGGCACTTCGACCTCACCGGCCAGCAAAAGCCCGTGCTGCTGGTGTCGCTGGCGCTGATCGTCGGCCTGGCGCTGCTGGGCTGGCTGGCCGGCGGCGCGCCGACCGGCTGGAACCTGCCGGTCAAGGGTGCGTTCCAGATCGAGGAAGGCGCGGCCTTCAGTCCCGAGTTCCTGGCGCTGCTGCTGGGCCTGGTGACATACACGGCCTCGTTCATCGCCGAGATCGTGCGCTCGGGCATCTCGTCGGTGTCGCTGGGCCAGCACGAGGCCGCGGCCTCGCTGGGCCTGAACAAACGCCAGTCCATGCGCCTGGTGGTCCTGCCGCAGGCGCTGCGCGTGATCATCCCGCCGCTGACCAGCCAGTACCTGAACCTGACCAAGAACTCCTCGCTGGCGGTGGCCATCGGCTACCCGGATCTGGTCTCGATCGCCAACACCACGCTCAACCAGACCGGCCGGGCCATCGAGGCGCTCTCGATCGTGATGCTGGTCTACCTGACGCTCTCCCTCCTCACCTCGGCGCTGATGAACTGGTTCAACGCCAGTGCCGCCATCCAGGAGCGCTGACATGCAGAGAACCTACCAACCGATCGAAGCCCGCCCGATGCCGGGCCAGCAGACCGGCGCCATCGCCTGGCTCAAGGTCAATCTGTTCTCCACCCCGGGCAACAGCCTGATGACCGTGGCACTGGTGGCGCTGGCGTTCTGGGCGCTGTCCCATGCGCTGGACTGGAGCGTGTTCAACGCCGTGTTCGGTGCCAACCTCGAAGCCTGCAACAACCTGCGTGGCGTCGGCGCCTGCTGGGGCGTGGTGGCCGAGAAGGGCCGACTCATCGTGATGGGCCGCTACCCCGACACCGAACACTGGCGCCCGGTGATCGCCACCGCGCTGATGCTGGGCGTGGTGGTCCTCAGCTGCATGCCCCGCTTCTGGAACAAGGCGCTGCCGCTGGTCTGGGTGGTCATGCTGGCCGTCTACTTCACGCTCATGAAGGGCGGCGTGCTGGGCCTGACCGAGGTGCCCACCGACCAGTGGGGCGGCCTGCCGCTGACCGTGATGCTGACCGTGGTGTCGATGACGATGGCCTTCCCGCTCTCGATCTTCGTGGCGCTGGGGCGGCGCTCCAACATGCCAGCCATCAAGACCCTGTGCACGCTGTACGTGGAGCTGATCCGTGGCGTGCCGCTGATCACGGTGCTGTTCATGGCCTCGTTCATGCTGCCGCTGTTCATGCCGCACGGCGTGAGCATCGACGTGCTGATCCGGGTCGTGGTGGGCATCACGCTGTTCTCCGCGGCCTACATGGCCGAGGTGGTGCGCGGCGGCCTGCAGGCCCTGCCCAAGGGGCAGACCGAAGCGGCGGCCACGCTGGGTCTGACCTACTGGCAGACCCAGCTCAAGATCGTGCTGCCGCAGGCGCTCACCACCGTCGTGCCCTCGCTGATGAACACCTTCATCGGCATGTTCAAGGACACCTCGCTGGTGACCATCGTCTCGCTGTACGAGCTCACCGGTGCACTGGCGCTGGCGCTCAACGCCGACGCCGACTGGCGCCCGTTCAAGCTCGAAGCCTATTTCTTCATCACGCTGATCTATTTCGTGTTCTGTTTTGCCATGTCGCGCTACTCGCTCTGGGTCGAGAAGCGCACCGCCGTCAGCAAGGTCCGCTGACCCCGGAACACCCCCAAAAAGAAAGCCTCTCATGAATTCGCAAGAAGCTCCCATCATCCAGTTCGAAGGCGTCAACAAGTGGTACGCAAGCAATGGCTACCACGTGCTGCGCGATGTGAACCTCAGTTTCGCCAAGGGCGAGAAGGTCGTGATCTGCGGCCCGTCCGGTTCGGGCAAGTCCACGCTGATCCGCTGCGTCAACGCGCTGGAGGAATACCAGCAGGGCAAGCTCACGGTGGACGGCACCGTGGTCGGCGACGACGTCAAGGGCATCGACAAGGTGCGCCGCGAGGTCGGCATGGTGTTCCAGCAGTTCAACCTGTTTCCGCACCTGACCGTGCTGGAGAACCTGATCCTCTCGCCCACCTGGGTGGCCAAGATGCCGCGCAACGTGGCCATCGAGAAGGCCATGGTCCAGCTGGAGCGGGTGCGCATCGCCGAACACGCCAACAAGTACCCGCTGCAGCTCTCCGGCGGTCAGCAGCAGCGCGTGGCCATCGCGCGGGCGCTGTGTCTGACGCCCAAGATCATGCTGTTCGACGAGCCCACCTCGGCGCTCGACCCGGAGATGATCAAGGAGGTGCTGGACGTGATGATCGGCCTGGCCGACCAGGGCATGACCATGCTGTGCGTGACGCACGAGATGGGTTTTGCCAAGGCCGTGGCCGACCGCGTGATCTTCATGGACCAGGGCCAGGTGGTGGAGCAGAACACCCCTGAGGAGTTCTTCAACCACCCGCAGACCGACCGCAGCAAGGACTTCCTGTCCAAGATCCTGGGGCATTGAAGGAGCGCCGCCATGGACAACGACCCCTCCGCACGGCTGGCGGCGCTGTCGCAGTCCCTGGACGCGCTGCGCCGCGGCGAACTCTCGCTGCAGGACTTTTCGGCCGCGACCCGCGGCGACGCGGTGCTGCTGGCCGCGCTGCCGCCGCGCTACGCCGATGTGCTGAATAACCTGCTGGACCGGCTGGAGAGCAGCGCGCTGTTCAGCGAGGAGAGCTGCTCCTTCAGCCAGAACGACCTGACCGGCGCCGTGCAGCACTGGATCGACAAGGCCGGCGCCACACTGGCCAGCCGCTGAGGGCGCGGCCCGCGCATTCAGACGTGCCGCCGCGGGCCGGCGGAGGCGGCCTCCGCCAGGGGCGCATCGGCCCGCTCGTGCAGGGCCTCGATGATGTGGCAGTGGTCGTCGGAGCCGTCGCAGCGGTCACGCAGGCCGCGCAGGTCCTGCTCCAGCGCCTGCAGCTCGGCTAGCCGCTCACGCACATGCGCCAGGTGCGCGTCCAGCACCTCGCGCGCCCGCTCGCAATCAGCCTTGCGGCCCAGGTCCAGCGACAGCAGCGACCGAACCTCCTCCAGCGACATGTCCATCGCGCGGCACAGCCGGATGAAGCGCAGGCGGTGCACGTCGTCCTCGCTGTAGAGGCGGTAGTCGTTGTCGGCTCGGGCCTGTGGCGCCAGCAGGCCCTCGCGCTCGTAGTAGCGGATGTTGGCCGCGCCCACGCCACTGCGGCGCGCGGCCTCGCCGATCTTCCACCGGGGTTCGTTTGAAGTGCGGGACATCACGGGGCTTGACCTTGAAGTGACTTGAAGGTTTCCAATCGTGGCACGAATTCACCTCCAGCGAAAGGTTTCTTGTGTCCTGCGAATGCCACGATCACTGCACCATCGAATCCCAAGGCCGGGACAGCGTCACCAACCCGGCCTGGCGCCGCGCGCTCTGGATCGCCTTGGTGCTCAACCTCACGATGTTCATCGTCGAGCTGACCGCCGGCCTGCTGGCCGACTCGGTGTCGCTGCTGGCCGACGCGGTGGACTTCGCGGGCGACGCGGCCAACTACGGGCTGTCGCTGGCCGTGCTGGGCATGGCGGTGGTCTGGCGCAGCCGCGCGGCCCTGGTCAAGGGCCTGTCCATGACCGCCTATGGACTGTTCGTCATTGGCAAGGCGGCCTGGGTGCTGCACAGCGGCACCGTCCCCGAGCCGCTCACCATGGGCGTGGTGGGCGCCATCGCACTGGTAGTGAACACGGGCGTGGCGGTGCTGCTCTACGCCTTCCGCACCGGCGACGCCAACATGCGCAGCGTCTGGCTCTGTTCGCGCAACGACGCCCTCTCCAACCTCGCGGTCATGCTGGCGGCGCTGGGCGTGTTCGGCACCGGATCGGCCTGGCCCGACCTGGTGGTCGCCGCGGTGATGGCGGCGCTGGCGCTCAGCGCCGGGGTCACGGTGGTCCGGGAAGCCCGGCGCGAGCTGGCCGCGGTGCCGGCCTGAACTTTCCGCAGCGGGACGTATCATTTCTCCCATGCGCCGCTGGTTCGTCGTCATCCTCATCGTGCTCCTGCCCTGGCGGGCCTGGGCGGGCGACGCCATGGTGCTCTCGATGGCCGCGGCCCCGGAACAGGTCCACGTGACCGCAGTTGCTGCCACCGCCACCGCGCCCCATTGCGCGGACCATGCGGTGGCCGATCCCGCCACCCCTGGTGAACCGGCCCTGCACGCCGTCTGTGACATCTGCAACGGCCCGCTGCTGGCGACCACGCCCTGGGCGGCCGCCGGGCCGGCGCCCCTGCCCCCCTCCCGCCTGACCGCTGGCACTGTGCGCTTTGCCAGCGCCCTGCCCCACCCGGGGCACAAGCCGCCCATTTCCTGAGCTCGCCCGCCCGTGGTGCGTCCGCTCGCTGGCCGGGCGGCGCACTGGTTCGTGACGTCAGGAGATTTCCATGAATGCAATGAAGCGGGCCTGGCCCGCCGTTGTTGCGCTCGCCGTGCCGTGGTGGCCGGCGTGGGCGCAGACACAGACACTGACCCCGCCGGACAACCCGGCTCTGAGCGAAGCACGGCAACAGTGGCGCGAAGCCAATGAGCGCGTGGGCGAGTTCCCCCGCGGGCACATCGACCTGCTGAAGTGGGAGCTGCGCAATCTGCCACCAGCGGCCACGCCGGCGCGCCCCGGACCGGCGCTGAGCGCCGACGAAGCGGTGCGCCGCGCCCTGCGGCTGCGGCCCGAGCTGTTCGGCGCCGCACCCGCCAACCCGGTGCAGGCGCGCGAGCGGCACCAGGCCCTTCTGGCCCAGATCACCCAGGTGCGCCAGGCCTGGCAGGACGCGGTGCTGGCCGCCCAGGTGCTGGCGCTGCAGCAGGCGCGCAGCGAGGTGGCCGACAGCGGCGCCGAGCTGGGCCGACGCATGGTGCAGGCGGGCAACTGGAGCCAGGCCCGGCTGCTGCGCGAACAGGTGACGCAGGCGCGCGAGGGTCTGGCCCTGGTGCAGGCGCGGCAGGCCGAACGCAGCGCGCGTGAGCGCCTGGCGCGCGCGCTGGGGCTGGCCAGTGCCGTCGAGGTTGCGGCGCTGGCGCAGCAGTTGCCAGCCGAACTGCCAGAACCGCCCGAGACCCTGGACACACCGGACATGGACGCCATCGCCGCCCGGGTGCTCGCGACCGACGCGGCGCTGGCCCAGCAGAGGCTCCACACCGGGCGCCAGGTCGGCGCCCTGCCAAACGGCCTGCTGGAGCGCCTGGCCCGTGCCCGTGAAGACGCCATGGCTGCCCTGCCGTCCGACGGCCTGCCCGAGCGCGCGCCGGTGATCACCGACACCCGCCTCACACGCGAGCACGCCCTGGGCGAAGCCGCCGAGGCCCAGGCCGCCCTGGCCCGCGCCGAGACGGAACGCCGCTCTCAGGCGCGCGAGGCCAGGGGCCGGCTGCAGGACCAGCATGCGCTGGCCCGGCAGACGGGTACGCTGATGCTGCCGCTGGTGACCGCGCAGGAGCAGGAAACCCTGCTGCGCTACAACGGCATGCTGCAGAGCACCTGGGAACTGCTCGACGCCACGCGCGAGCGCCTGGCGGCCGCCAGCGCCGCCGCCCAGGCCCGCCACGCCTACTGGACCGCCTGGCTCGACTGGCAGCTGCTGCTGGCCGGCGGCCCCTACCGCGCCACCGCCACCGATGCCCCGTCGGCCACGGCCGGCACCGCTTCCAAGGACCACTGAGATGCAACGACGCCACTTCTTCACCGGCGCCGCCACCGCACTGGCCGCCGCCAGCGTGGGCCGCGCCGCCCTCGCCGCCATTCCCGAGGCCGTGCAGCAGACCTCGGCCGACACCGCCCCGCCCTGGACGCCGCCCGGCGTGACCGGCGCCGGCCGTCCCTACAGCCCGGTGCTCACGCTCAACGGCTGGACCCTGCCCTGGCGCATGAACAACGGCGTCAAGGAGTTCCACCTGGTGGCCGAACCCGTGGTGCGCGAGATGGCGCCCGGCTTCCTGGTCAACATGTGGGGCTACAACGGCCAGAGCCCGGGCCCGACCATCGAGGTGGTCGAGGGAGACAGGGTGCGGCTGTACGTGACCAACCGCCTGCCCGAGCACACTGCGGTGCACTGGCACGGCCAGCGCCTGCCCGCCGGCATGGACGGCGTGGGCGGGCTGACGCAGCCCCAGATCCCGCCCGGCAAGACCTTCGTCTACGAGTTCGAGGCGCGCCGGCCCGGCACCTTCATGTACCACCCGCACGCCGACGAGATGGTGCAGATGGCCATGGGCATGATGGGCTTCTGGGTCACACACCCGAAAGGCAGACACCCGCTCATCAACGAGGTGCAGCGCGACGTCTGCTTCCTGCTCAACGCCTTCGATGTCGAGCCCGGCAGCCGCACGCCGCAGGTCAACACCATGCTGGAGCAGAACATCTGGGCCTGGAACAGCCGCGTCTTCCCGGGCATCAGCCCGCTGGTGGCGCGCCTGGGCGACCGGGTGCGGGTGCGCATCGGCAACCTGACCATGACCAACCACCCGATCCACATCCACGGCATCGAGTTCGAGGTGACCGGCACCGACGGCGGCCCGGTGCCCAAGACCGCGCGCTGGCCCGAGGTGACCACCGACATCGGCGTGGGCCAGATGCGGCAGATCGAGTTCATCGCCGACGAACCCGGCGACTGGGCTATGCACTGCCACAAGAGCCACCACACCATGGGCGCCATGGGCCACGGCGTGCCGACCATGATCGGCGCGGACCACCGCGGCCTGGTGCAGAAGATCCAGCGCCACACGCCGGACTACATGCTCATGGGCGAGCGCGGCATGGCCGACATGGGCGAGATGCAGATGGAGCTGCCCGAGAACACCGTCCCCATGATGACCGGCACCGGCCCCTACGGCCCGATCGAGATGGGTGGCATGTTCACCACCCTCAAGGTGCGCGCCGACCAGAAGCCCGGCGACCACAGCGACCCGGGCTGGTACGCCATGCCACCCGGCACCCAGGCGCGCGAGGTGTCAACGCCGGCCGCCACGTCGCGCGCCCCAGGCAGCGCTGCCGATCCCCAGACCCCGGCCGCCGCGTCCGCCCGCAAACCGGCGGGCCACCACAACCACTGAACCGCAACGACACCATGACCCCTTTTCCCTTCCACCGACGCCGGCTGCTGCAGACACTCGCCCTGCTCGCCGCCCCGGCCCTGTTCCCAGCCACCGTGCGCGCCCATGGCGACATCCATGCCGGCGGTCCGCGCGAAGTCGTGCGCGAACAGAAGCCCTGGGGCATCGCCGCCGCCCCGACCGAGGCCACGCGCACCATTGAGATCCGCATGGACGACAAGATGCGCTTCACGCCCGCGCACCTCGACGTGCGCGAGGGCGAGACGGTGCGCCTGCGCATCACCAACCGCGGAAAGCTGCTGCATGAACTGGTGGTCGGCACGCGCGAGGAACTGCAGGCCCACGCCGAACTGATGAAGAAGCACCCCGGCATGGAACACGACGAGCCCTACATGGCCCACGTGAACGCGGGCCAGCGCGGCGAGATCACCTGGACCTTCAACCGCCCGGGCGACTTCGAGTTCGCCTGCCTGATCGCCGGCCACTTCGAGGCCGGCATGCGCGGCACCATCCGCGTCAGCCCGAAATCCTGACCCCCTTCCCTATATAGAGCACACCATGCAACGACGTTCCCTCCTTCTCGGCGCCACCGCCTTGCTCGGCGCCACTACGCTCGCGGCCCGCGCCGCGGCACCCGCCACCAAGACCGACGCCCTGCCCGTGATGCAGGTCTGGAAAGACCCGAACTGCGGCTGCTGCAAGGACTGGATCGCCTACCTGCAGCGCGACGGCTTCCAGGTCCAGGTCTTCGAGACCGGCAACACCGCGGTGCGCCAGCGCCTGGGCATGCCGCAGAAGTTCGCCTCCTGCCACACCGCGCTGATCGGCGGCTACGTGATCGAGGGGCATGTGAACGCCCCCGAGATCCGTCGCCTGCTGGCCGAGAAGGCCCAGGCCCTGGGCCTGTCCGTGCCGGGCATGCCCATTGGCAGCCCCGGCATGGACGGCCCCGAGTACGGCGGCCGCAAGGACCCCTACGACGTGGTCCTGGTCCAGCGCGACGGCAGCAGCCGCGTCTACAAATCCTATTTCCGCACCTGAGCCCCGGAGCCACCCATGACCCACTTTCTGCGCACCCTCATCGCATCCACCAGCTTGTTCGCCACGCTGGCGGTCGCCGCCGACCCGCTGCCACTGGTCGACGCCGAAGTCCGCAAGGTCGATACGGCGGCCGGCAAGATCACGCTCAAGCACGGCGACATACCGAGCCTGGACATGCCGGCCATGACCATGGTGTTTCAGGTCAAGAACCCGGCCACCCTGCCCCCGCTCAAGGCGGGTGACCAGGTGCGCTTCCGGGCAGAAAAGGTCAACGGCGCCTACGTGGCCTCTGACATCGAGCCCCGGCGCTGAGCCCCCAGAACAGCGGGTTTTTGCTGGCGCTGCTCGGCCCTTTGCACACTCTGGGGGGTTCCTAGACTAGAGCGGCCCAAAGGTCTCAATTTGAGACAGACGGCCTCAAGTCGGATGAGCCGGTGACGAAAGTCATTGAGCGAACTCCAAAAAAGGATCCCTCATATGCGCACCAATCTGCCCGTCACCCAGCAAGAGTTCGTCATCCCGGATGGCGTCACGCTGGTGTCCACCACCGATCTGACCAGCCGCATCACCTACTGCAACCCGAACTTCGTCTCGGTCAGCGGGTACAGCCGGGAAGAGCTGATCGGCCAGCCGCACAACCTGGTGCGGCACCCCGACATGCCGGCCGAGGCCTTCCGCGACATGTGGGCCACGCTGCAGAGCGGCTCGCCATGGAGCGCACTGGTCAAGAACCGGCGCAAGAACGGCGACCACTACTGGGTGATGGCCAACGCCACGCCCATGCTGGAAAACGGCCAGGTCACGGGTTACATGTCGGTGCGCACCAAGCCCACCCGCGAGCAGGTCGAGGCGGCGGAGTCGCTGTACGCCCGCATGCGCGCCGAAGCCGAATCAGGGCAGCGAAGCCTGGCGCTGCGCCGGGGCCATCTGGTGCGCAACGGCTGGCGAGGCAAGCTGCGCGACTGGACACGCCCCACCCTGGGCCGCAAGCTCGCGCTGATCACCCTGGGACTGGCGTTCGGCGTCCAGTTCATGGAAAGCGCCACCGAAGGTGCGCCGGAATGGGCTCACATGGCCGCGTTCGCCGCAACCGCTGTGGTGTCGCTGGCGGCCGCCGCGCTCATGAAGCGCATGCTGGTGGCCCCGGTCGGAGAGGTGCTGGGGTTTGCCAACCGGATGGCGGCCGGCGACCTGTCGGCACGGCTGGAGTCGAACCGGACCGACGAAATCGGCGAGCTGATCCGGGCGCTCAACCAGCTCAATGTGAACCTGATGGCGGTGGTCACCGACGTGCGCCACGAGGTCGAGGGTGTGCAGGTGGCCTCTGGCGAAATCGCCAGCGGCAACCAGGACCTGTCGGCGCGCACCGAATCGCAGGCCAGCAGCCTGGAGGAGACGGCTGCGTCGATGGAAGAGCTCACCAGCACGGTCGAAAACAGCGCCAATTCGGCCCGGGAGGCTGCGGCTCTGGCCGGCAAAGCCACCCACGTGGCCCGCCAGGGCAACGAGGCCATGGGCGCCGTGGTCCAGACCATGGGCGACATCAGCCGCTCGTCCAGCCGCATCGGCGAGATCATCCAGGTCATCGAAGGCATCTCCTTCCAGACCAACATCCTGGCCTTGAACGCCGCCGTGGAGGCGGCCCGGGCAGGCGAACAGGGGCGCGGCTTTGCCGTCGTCGCCGGCGAGGTGCGCAGCCTGGCCCAGCGCACCTCCGAAGCGGCCAAGGAAATCAAGCAGCTGATCGACGACTCCACCGGCCAGGTGCGGCGCGGCAGCGAGCTGGTCAACAACGCCGGCAGCACGATGGGCCATGTGGTCGAAGCGGTGCAACAGGTCAATACCCTGATCGGAGAGATCACCAGCGCCGCACAGGAACAGACCATGGGCCTGGCGCAGATCAACCAGGCCATCGGCCAGCTTGACTCGGTCACGCAGCAGAACTCGGCCATGGTCGAGGAGCTGGCGGCGGCGGCGTCCTCGCTCAAAGGACAGGCCAACGTGATGCAGGAATCGGTGAAGGTGTTCCGCCTGAACAGCGTGTCGCGCTGACCGTCACGGGAGGCCATGCCTCCCGTGCTAAGGTAGCGCGATGCCCCACAACATCCGCTACACCCTGCTGTCGCTGCGCGATCTGCTGGCGTCGATCGGGCCCTTTGCGCTGCTGACGCTGCTGCTGCTGGCACTGACCTACTGGTGGCTCGACCCGAACCCGCCCAAACGCGTGGTGCTGGCCACCGGCCCGGCGCAAAGCGCCTACGACGAGTTCGGCAAGCGCTACGCCCAGGCCCTGGCGCGCTACGGCATCACCGTCGAGCTGCTGCCCTCCCAGGGCTCCTCGGCCAACCTCGAACTGCTGCGCAACGGCCAGGCCGACCTGGGCTTCGTGCAGGGCGGCAGCGCCGACATCGGCTACGACGACGAAGAGGCCATCACCTCGTTGGGCAGCCTGTTTGTCGAACCGCTCTGGCTGTTCTACCGCGAAGACTCGGCGCTGCGGCTCAGGCAGAGCCCGACCATCCAGTCGCTGGGCGACCTGGTGGGCTGGCGCGTCAATGTCGGCACCCCCGGCAGCGGCGTGCCCCGCCTGTTCTCCACCCTGCTGGACGTCAACCGCATCGACCGACAGCAGCTGCAGCTCAGCGAGTTGGAACAGACCCCCGCCACGGTGGCTTTTCTGGACGGCCAGATCGACGCCATCGTGTTCGCCTCCGCCCCCGAGTCGCTGATGGTGCAGATGCTGCTGCAGTCGCCCGGCGTGCGCCTGCTCAACTTTTCCCAGAGCGAGGCCTACTCGCGCCGCTTCGGCTACCTCACGCCGGTGGTCATGCCCCAGGGCGTGGTGGACCTGTCCAAGAACATCCCCGACACCGACATGCACTTGGTGGCCTCGACCACCAGCCTGCTGGCCGGCGCCAAGACCCACCCTGCCATCCTGCAGCTGTTCGCGCAGACGGCCACCGGCCTGCACAGCGGCGGCAGCTGGTTCAACCGGGCGCGCGAGTACCCCAGCCTGGAGCACAGCGAGGTGCCGATCTCGCCCGAAGCCGTGCGCGCCATCAGGAACGGCCCGCCCTTCCTGCAGCGCTACCTGCCGTTCTGGCTGGCCAACCTGGTCGAGCGCATGTGGCTGGCCATGGGCCTGATCCTGGCGCTGGCGCTCCCGCTCTCGCGCGTGGTGCCACCGCTCTACACCTTCCGCATCCGCTCGCGCGTGTTCCGCTGGTACGCGGAGCTGCGCAGCATCGAGCAGCGGTTCACCGAACCCGGTGACACCCCGGCGCCGGTGGACGAGCTGATCGAGCAGCTGGACCGGCTGGAGGCCCGTGTGGAGCAGGTGGTGGTGCCGCTGTCGTACACCGACGAGCTCTACGCCCTGCGCAGCAACATCGGGCTGGTGCGCAAGAAGCTGCTGCGCAAGGGCTGAAGCCCCAGGGTGGGCAGGCGCCTCAGGTCAGCTTGCCCGAGTTGATCCAGGCCAGGCGGGCGACCGCCGCAAGGGCTTCGTCCACCACGCCGTGTTCGGCCACCACCCGCAGCTGACCGCTGGCCTCCAGACGGTCCATGCCTTGACGGGTGAGCGACACCGACTGGCCTTCGGCGGTGGCGAACAGGAACAGCGTGCGGTGCGGACTGGCCCAGCGCAGCTGGCAGCGCTGCACCCGGTCCGGGTACTGCAATTCAATCCAGGCGCCCACCGCCAGCGTGTCCCCGCTGCTCAGCGGCTGCTGGCAGGTCATCGGCTCGGTGTCCACGAACTCTGGTGCCATCAGCTGGGTGTCGATGAACCCCGACTCCCGGGCCTCGTGGCCCTGCAGCCAGGGTTCCACCACGGCCACCGGTTCCTCCTGGCGGCGCAGGCTGGCTTTCAGCAGCTCATCGCTGCGGTGCGACTTGTAGGCCGCCTCGTGCAGGCCCATCAGGGCCTGGAAGAACGATTCGGCCTGCGGGCGGGGGAAGTCGATGGCGTCCAGCCCTTCCCGCAGTGTGCGCAGCACCACCGGCACCACGCGCACCAGGCGCGGCCGGTTCTGGCTGGCCTGCGCAAGCTGGCAGGACCAGAGCAGGTCGGTGAGGATGTCCATGTAGCGATCCGACGGCGCATCGCGCGCTTCCATCAGATCGGATTGCGCCGCCAGCTCCCCCAGGATGTCGGCCGACAGGCGGGCATGGGCCACCGCCTGCGCCCAGGGGCCACACAGGAAGCGCTTGACCAGGGCGGGCGCGCGGGCGAAGTCGTCCCGTGCCCGGATCTCCCGCGCCACGCGCTCGGCCAGCAGGTGCCGCTGCTCGACGCGCACCAGGGTCTGCATGGCCGGCCCCTGGTCGGTCAGCCCCAGGGACTCCATGCGCTGCATGCAGGCGACCACGCGCTCGGGCAGGTCGGCCGACGGCGTCTGCAACGACTGCACCGTGTGCAGCACCTGCCCGGCGAAGTCGCCGAACCCGGTGTCCTGTTCGTGGATGTAGGCCAGGCTGCGCGCGGTGATCGCGTCCAGCAGCCGGCGGGCCGGATTGTCCCGGTCGGCAAAGAAACGCGGATCGGTCTTGGCCAGGTGCAGCAGCGCGGGCTTGAGCTGCATCACCATGTCCCGCACGGGTTCCAGCAGCCGCCGGTCTTCGGCGATCGCACGCAGCATCAGCGTCACCACCTCGGCCGCCAGCGTCCGCACCAGCGCATTGCCCGAGCCCGATGCACCATGGTCGGACACGCCGGCACCGCCCTGGGCGAGGTTGCCCACCAGCAAGCGGTGCAGGTGGTCCAGCGTCAGCACCAGCGGTGCGCCGTCGGCATCCGCTTCGGACGGGTGGTCTTCGCCCTGACCGGCCACAGCCGCGCGGACCGGGCGCGCCGGCAGCACCGTGGGCACCACCACATAGCCGGCCGGCTGCACACCGTCCGCCTCAAGGTGCCGCACCAGCGCGGCGTAAAACCGGCCCAGTTCCTGTCCCAGGGACACCGCGCCCGCATGCAGCCAGTGCAGCCGGGCCGTCTCGTCGATGCGCAATCTCGCCAGCACCGCCATCAGGGTGTCGATGACCACATCGGGCCGCAGTGGGTTGGCCTCGGCGCGCACGGTGCGCAGGCCGCGCGCGGCACTGAGCAGGGCGCTCAGGGCGATCAGCTCGTCCTCCACCGCCATCTTGACCACCTGCTGCAGCCGGGCCAGCTCCACCGAGGCCTGCACCTCGTGGTGGTCCATCAGTGTCAGATCGTCCAGGCTGAGTGCGGCCCTCGGCTTGCGGGGGGTGGTAGTAGGTGAGCCGCTGTCGCGCGCCACGTCGGCGTGAACCGCATCGGCAAACGCCGTCACCAGACCGGCTGCGAGCCGGTCGCGGCAGTCCATCAGCACCGAGCGCGCATGGCCGAAGCCGTGCTTCTCGCGTGTGGCACCAGTCGCCTCCCGGTGCACCAGAGCGGCCTGCAGCAGGTCCAGCCAGCGCGGAATCCACTCGCCGGACAGGACCAGCGCGGCCTTCAGGCAGCTGTCAAAAGGGGTGTAGGTGCGGGCGTTCATCGGGTGGAGCACAGATCGTTCGGTCGGGACCTCATGACCGAGGATTGTGGGCAACCCCTCCGGGCGACAAAGCCCGGATCAGCCCTGGAATTTCGCTCAGTTCAGGGCTTTGACAACAGCGCTTTCCAGCCCTCGGCACCCAGCGCGCGCAGCGTGGCGATGTTGCGCTCCACGATCTTCTCGGCGTCGCCGCCGTCCGATTCCACAGCCCGCTCCACGCTGTCCTCGCGCAGCAGGTGCAGCGTGGGATAGGGTGCGCGGTTGGTGAAGTGGCTCGCATCGTCTGCGGCCTCGCCCTCGAACAGGTATTCGGGGTGGAAGTTCGCCACCTGGACCACACCTTCGAGCTCGTGCTCGGCCACCACGTCGTCCACCACGTTCATGAAGTCGTTGAAGACCTCGAAATCCGGGAACAGCGTGGGGTGCACCAGCAGCGTGGTGTCGATCTCGTCGGCCGGCGTGTTCACCAGCAGGTCCAGTTCGCGGTCGAGTTCGTCCAGGAACGCGTCCAGGTGCCGCGCGCGGCTGACCACGATGCGCACCTGGTTCTTCACGTACACCGAACGCGCGAAAGGGCACAGGTTCAGCCCGATCACCGCCTTCTCGATCCAGCGGCGGGTGTCGGCCAGGACGGTGTCGTCAGAAAGTTCCATGGTGCAACGAAAGAAGGGAAGTTGGTCGAGAGTGCCGCGGAACCGGCTTTGCCGGGCCGCAGGCACTGCCCCCAGTGGGGGGTGACGCGCCGCAGGCACGGCGCGGGGGGCGTTCGATCAGATGGATTTGAAGCGGGTGCGCTTCGGACGGGCACCCTCTTCACCCAGGCGCTTCTTCTTGTCGGCTTCGTACTCGGTGAAGTTGCCGTCGAAGAAGTACCACTGCGAGTTGCCTTCGCAGGCCAGGATGTGGGTGCAGATGCGGTCGAGGAACCAGCGGTCGTGCGAGATGACCATGGCCGAGCCGGCGAATTCCAGCAGCGCCTCTTCCAGCGCGCGCAGGGTTTCGACGTCGAGGTCGTTCGAGGGTTCGTCGAGCATCAGCACGTTGCCGCCCTGGGCCAGGGTCTTGGCCAGGTGCAGGCGGCCGCGCTCACCGCCGGACAGGTTGCCCACCAGCTTCTGCTGGTCGTTGCCCTTGAAGTTGAAGCGGCCGATGTAGGCGCGCGAGGGCATGACGAACTTGCCGACGGTGATGTTGTCCAGCCCGCCCGAGACGTCTTCCCACACGGTTTTGCTGCCGTCCAGGCTCTCGCGGCTCTGGTCCACGAAGGCCAGCTTGGCGGTCTGGCCGATCTCGACCGTGCCCGAATCCGGCGTTTCCACCCCCTGGATCATGCGGAACAGCGTCGACTTGCCGGCGCCGTTGGGGCCGATGATGCCGACGATGGCGCCGGGGGGGACCGAGAAGCTCAGGTTGTCGATCAGCAGGCGGTCGCCGAAGGACTTGCTCACGCCTTTGAACTCGATGACCTGGTTGCCCAGGCGCTCGGCCACCGGGATGAAGATCTCGTTGGTTTCGTTGCGCTTCTGGTATTCGACGTCGCTCAGTTCCTCGAAGCGGGCCAGGCGCGCCTTGCTCTTGGCCTGGCGGCCCTTGGCGTTGGAGCGCACCCACTTGAGTTCTTCCTTCATCGCCTTCATGCGGGCGTCTTCGGACTTCTGCTCGGTCTCCAGGCGGCGTTCCTTCTGGTCCAGCCAGTCGGAGTAGTTGCCCTTCCAGGGAATGCCGTGGCCGCGGTCGAGTTCGAGAATCCACTCGGCGGCGTTGTCCAGGAAATAGCGGTCGTGGGTGATGGCCACCACGGTGCCGGGGAAGCGCTGCAGGAAGTGCTCCAGCCACTCGACCGACTCGGCGTCCAAGTGGTTGGTCGGTTCGTCGAGCAGCAGCATGTCGGGGCGCGAGAGCAGCAGGCGGCACAGGGCCACGCGGCGCTTTTCACCACCGGAGAGGTTCTTGATGGTGGCGTCCCAGGGCGGCAGGTTCAGCGCGTCGGCGGCCAGTTCCAGCTGCAGGTCGGAGTTTTCCGAACCGCTGGCGGCGATGATGGCTTCGAGCTCGGCCTGTTCGGCGGCCAGGGCGTCAAAGTCGGCGTCGGGTTCCGCATAGGCGGCGTACACCTCATCGAGGCGGGCCTTGGCCTTGAGCGCACCACCGATGCCCTCTTCCACCGCCTGGCGCACGGTCTGCTCGGGGTTGAGCTGCGGTTCCTGCGGCAGGTAGCCGATCTGGATGCCCGGCATGGCGATGGCTTCGCCCTCGATCTCCTTGTCGATGCCGGCCATGATCTTGAGCAGCGTGGACTTGCCCGAGCCGTTCAGACCGAGCACGCCAATCTTGGCGCCGGGGAAGAAGCTGATGGAAACGTCCTTCAAGATCTGCCGCTTGGGCGGCACGGTCTTGGTGACACGGTTCATGGAAAAGACGTACTGGGCCATGGCTGATGAGCTCGCTGGTGAGATCGCTGGTGGAGTCGCGCACGTCCGGCGGAACGCACCGGAAGGGGCAAAGGGGAAACCGGGGATTATCGCCCGGAGGCCGGCTCGTCGAGGTCGGGCGGCAGCGGGCGCTCCAGCAGATCCCGCACGGCAGCGGGGGTCATGGGCTCCTGCAGCCACTCCGGCATCAGCTCGGGCAGGTTCCAGTGCGTCTGCTGGAGCACCAGGGCCAGCCCCCGGTACCACAGGTGCATGCCCTTGCGGCTGAGCCGCAGCACCAGCGGGCCGGCACCGGTGTCGAAGTTCAGTGTGACACCCTGGGGCGTGGCCTGGCTGGTGATCCGGGTGCACAGGCGCCGCTGCGGATCGCTTCCTGGCCGGGTTGTTCGCGCCCCGCCCGGATCTGCGCCGGTCGCTGGCCCGGCGCGGCCTCGTGCAGCGACAGCTGGTGCTCAATCGACGCCCGCGCCCTCGGTGCCGCGCCGCCCTGCTGCCCGGGGGTGGATTCCTCGAACACCTTGAGCATGGGTCCCAGGATGCTGCGCACCATGCGCCGGGTCAGCCAGAGCGTGATGTCCTGGTCGTGCACCCGCATCCAGATGCGGTCCTGTGCCGGGTCGTAGCCGAAGGTGGTGGTGGTCAAGTGACGAACCTGTGGGGGTCGCAGCCTCAGAGGCTGGCGGCCGGATCGGCCCCGTGCGCATTGCGCAAGGCCTGCTGGGCCACCGCGTCCAGCGCACCCTCGACCACCCCGCCGCGGGAAATGATGCGCAGCGCGTCCTTGCCCAGCAGCTTTTCCAGCGTGCGCCGGGTCATGGAATGGGCCAGGCCGTTGGCGGAGATGAACATGAACAGGCCCCCGCGCGGGCTGGTCCAGGTCAGCTGGGCCCGCAGCCACTCGCCCTGCACCTGGAGGTCGACCCAGGCGCCGGGCGCCAGGTCCATTTCGACGACGTTCAGGCCGTCGAGCGGCATGGGGCCGGTCTCGGCCTCCACAAAACCGGCGTCTTCGGCCTCCTTGCCCGCAATCCAGAACGAGTCGTCGATGGGCACCTCCTCGACCGACATGCCCAGGGTGATCGGATCGTCGAGGGTGTCGGCCTCCGGCTCGGCCCCGGGCGCATCGGTCAGCGTCGGCACGTCGAAAGCCTTTTCATGCACCGTCACCAGCGCGTCGAAGAACTGGCCAGTGAGTTCGGCGGGGTAGGCAATGCGCTGCAGCCCCTGGCGCATCTGGCCGAGCAGGCGGGGCACCAGCCGCGCCAGGCGGTCGGTGTCGCGCCGGATCAGGGCCGGCTGCACGCTCCAGATCAGGTCGTCGGCGACCACGTCCAGCGAATCGCCCTCGTTGCCCGGCAGGCTGCCTTCAAGCTGCGCCTCGGCCAGCACCTGGGCCCAGGGACCGGTGAGAAAGCGCTGCACGAACTCCGGCACGTCCTTGTCCTGCATGCGCTGCTGGAATTCGGCCGCCAGCCGTTCGGCCAGCACCTGCCGCTGCTCGGCATGCAGCAGCGCACGCGCCGCTTCGGCCCGGCGCTGGTTCTTGCGCGCGTCGTCCTCTTCCCAGCGGCGGCGCAGGCGTTTGAGCAGACGGGAGAAGGTCTCCTCGCTGGCATCGACGCGTTGCAGCGAACGGACCGCGGCGGTCACCGAGCGCAGCAGGTCGCTGAAGCCGTCCTCGCTCTGGCTCTGGTAGCCCAGGCTGCGCTGGGTGATGCTCTCCAGCAGCTGGCGTGCGGGGTGCTGGCGGTCGCTGAAGAAGCGGGGGTCGGCCTGCGAGAGCCGGGTCAGCGAGGCCTCGAGCAGCCCGATCTGCTGGCGAATGGCCGGCAGCAGGCGCTCGTCCTGCGTCAGGTTGTCCAGCATGAGCCGGACCACCTCCTGGCCCAGCAGCCGGCCCAGCTGATGGCCCGAGACCACCGGCAGCTCGGCGGCAGGCGCCTGGCCGGAAGCCCGGGCCGGCCGCTGGCGCAGGCGCTGCATCAGGGGCTCGATGAGGTCCATGTCCTCCAGCGCCGACATCGACGCCGGCACCGTGTGCAGGAAGATCGGCCCGCCTTCCTGCTCGCCGTTCAGGTCCCCGGCCAGCAGCTGGCGCAGACGGCTCAGCGTCAGCAGGGTGCGCCCCACGGCGTTGCGCGGCGCCTTGTCGGCCTGCAGCGACTGGGCAGCGCTCTCCAGCGGCTCGACACCGTGCGCCATCAGCCACTGGATCAGCTCTCGGTACACCTGTCGCAGGCTCTCGCCCATGATGCCGGCCACCGGCACGAACAGCGCCGTGCGCTGGTGCGGATCGGGCACGTGCTGGACCATCACGGCGCGCAGCGCGCGGGCGTAGGCCGAGGGCCGCAGCGGGTTCAGATCGGGCTGCACCGTGAGCCAGCCCATGAGGTTGCTCACCAGGGCGTTCAGGCGCGGCAGCAGCTCCTGCGTGGACTTGGTCAGCGCCTGCTCGGCGATGGCGAACTCGATGCTGGCGTCCAGCTGCCGGTCGTCCAGCAGCCGCAGGTCGTCAAAACGCACCGTGGCGTGCAGCTCGGGGTCCTGGACCTCACCGTGGTAGAAAACCTGGCGCAGCTGCTGCGACCACGTGCGCTTGATGGCGTCGGCCTCGTGGATCCAGCGGTCGATCTGGCCCACATCCACATGCTCCAGCTCCATCGGCAGGTTGGCCAGGCGGTCCGGGTCGGCCACCGCCTCCAGCTGCGCCAGCAGCTCGTCGATCATGGAGTCGGCGATCGACAGTGCCGCCTCCAGGCAGTGCTGGAGTGTCGGGCGCAGCTTTCCCGCGTCATTGGCCACACCGGACCGGATCAACTTGTGCGAATCCATGGCTTCTCGTGGAGGGTGGAATCGTCCCAGCCGGGGCCGGCGTGAGAGCGGATCGACATTATGGAGACAGGCGCAGACAAGCGGCTCCCGCAAATCTCCAGACGGTCGCTGGGCAAGACGTGCGACAATACGACCCGTTGCGTCGCATCAGTGGCCCGCAACACCGGCAACCCCGCCGGAGGGTCGGCTCCCAGTTCCTGGTCCTGCCACCCGCTTTGTAGACCCCGTCTGCCTTCAACTGAACAGTTGCTTCGGCAACCGCACAGGCAGATGCCCCCAGCGCCCTGGACGGGCGCCTCTCATTGATGAAATTCGAAGATCTGAACCTGGCTCCGGCCATCGTGCAAGCTGTGCGCGAGCACGGTTACGAGACCCCCACTCCCATCCAGGTTGAAGCCATCCCGGCTGTCCTGGCCGGCCGCGACCTGCTCGGTGGCGCCCAGACCGGCACCGGCAAGACCGCTGCCTTCACCCTGCCGATGCTGCAGCGCCTTTCGCAGGGCGAGCGCGGCAAGAACCGCTTCGGCGGCAACGCCATCCGCGCCCTGGTGCTCACGCCGACCCGCGAACTGGCCGCCCAGGTGGAGGAGTCCGTGCGCGTCTACGGCAAGCACCTGTCGCTGACCTCCACGGTGGTCTTTGGCGGCGTCGGCATGAACCCGCAGATCAACGCCATGAAAAAGGGCGTGGACATCCTGGTGGCCACCCCCGGCCGCCTGCTGGACCTGCAGCAGCAGGGCTTCCTGGACCTCTCGCAGGTGCAGATCCTGGTGCTCGACGAAGCCGACCGCATGCTGGACATGGGCTTCATCCACGACGTCAAGAAGGTGCTGGCCCTGCTGCCCCAGAGCAAGCAGAGCCTGCTGTTCTCGGCCACCTTCAGCGACGAGATCCGCGACCTGGCCAACAACCTGCTCAAGGACCCGCAGAGCATCCAGGTGACCCCGCGCAACACCACGGTGCAGCGCATCACCCAGGTGATCCACCCCGTGGGCCGCGGCAAGAAGAAGGCGCTGCTGGTGCACATCATCAACCAGCACAACTGGAGCCAGGTGCTGGTCTTCACCCGCACCAAGTTCGGCGCCAACAACGTGGCCGACTACCTGACCAAGAACGGCATCAAGGCCATGGCGCTGCATGGCAACAAGAGCCAGGGCGCCCGCACCCAGGCACTGGCCGACTTCAAGAGCGGCGAGATCCGCGCCCTGGTGGCCACCGACATCGCGGCCCGCGGCATCGACATCGACGAGCTGCCGCACGTCGTCAACTACGAGATCCCCAACGTCAGCGAAGACTATGTGCACCGCATCGGCCGCACCGGCCGCGCGGGCAAGAGCGGCGAAGCCGTCAACCTCGTGAGCCTGGACGAAGAAGGCTTCATGATGGACATCGAGCGCTTCACCAAGCAGCAGATTCCGGTCGAGATCTTCCAGGAGTTCATGCCCGAGCCGGGTGAGAAGGCCGAGCCCATCGCCATGGGTCGCCAGACCATCTGGGGCGGCGCCGGCAAGCCGCCCAGCCGCGACGTGATGGCCGCCGCCGCCAAGGCCGCACGCCAGGAAATGATGACCCGCATCCGCGAAAAGAAGGCCGAGGGCGGCAACAGCGGGCGCAGCAACAACAACGGCGGAGGCCAGCCGCGCCAGCGCGCCGAATCCGGTGAAGGCCAGCCCCCTGCCGAAGGCCAGGGCGAAGGCCGGCGCCGCAACCGCAACCGCCGTGGCGGCAGTGGCGGCAACGGGCAACCGCGCCAGGCCAATGCCAACGGCAATCCCAACCACAACGCTCAGCCCCGCCAGAACCAGGAGCGCCCGCCGCGCGCGCCGCGCGAGGACCGCAACGAAGGGGAAGACCGCCCCGAGCGCCAGCCCGGCCCCAACGCCCACCTGGGCAGCCTGCGCATCCGCGAGCCGCGCGCCCGCGCCGCGGCACCGGGTGGCCAGCCCGATCCGCTGCGCACCAGCATCGATTCGATGCGCACCGGCAACCGCAACAAGAACAAGGGCGGTGGTGGTGGACAGCGCGGTGGCAACGGCGGCGGCGCCGACCCGTTGCGCACCAGCTACGGCCGCATCCGCTGATCCCGGCCTCGTGGCCACCAGGCGGCAGCAAGGCGGGCACATGCCCGCCTTTTTTTCGTCGGTACCATTGCGCCATAAGAGGTCCATACCATGAAGCTGCTGCTTGCCGAAGACGACGTGATGCTGGGGTCCAGCATGGAAAAAGGGCTGGATCTGGCCGGGTTCCAGGTGGACTGGGCCAAGACGGGGGACCAGGTCGTCGACGCCCTGGGCCGCCGCAGCTACGACGTGGTGCTGCTGGACATCGGCCTGCCGAAGCCCGATGGGCTGCAGATCCTGCGCTGGATGCGCAACGAGGGCCAGACCACACCGGTGATGCTGGTGACCGCGCGCGACGCCGTGCCCGACCGCGTGGCCGGACTCAACCAGGGCGCCGACGACTACCTGACCAAACCCTTCGACCTGGACGAACTGTGCGCGCGCATCCATGCGCTGGCGCGTCGACAGGGCGGGCGCGTCACCGCCCACCTCCAGCTGGGGCGCCTGGAGGTGTGGCCCGCCGAGCGCGAGGCGCTGCTGTCGGGCAAGCACCTGTCGCTGTCGCAGCGCGAGTTCGACCTGCTGGCGACCTTCGCCCGTCAGCCGGGGGTGGTGCTCTCGGTCGAGCAGCTGGAGAAGCAGCTGTACGGCTGGAGCGAAGACATCTCCAGCAATGCCGTGGAGGTGCACCTGCACCACCTGCGCCGCAAGCTCGGTGAGCCCTGGATCGTCAATGTGCGCGGCGTGGGCTACAAGCTGGTGCAGCTGCCTTGAAACTGCGCTCGATCCGCTCACAGCTGCTGATCTGGCTGATCTCCTCGGTGCTGATCACCACCCTGGTGGTCGGCTTCCTGACCGCGCGGCTGACCTGGAGCGGCTTCAACAATGTGCGCGACATGGGCCTGGAGCAGATCGCCCAGACGGTGGTGCGACACGACGAGGCCGCTCCCGCACAGCCCTCGGCACCGCTGCCCTCGAGCGCACTGGCCGACGACGACCTCGACCAGTTCGTCAGCCAGATCTGGGACCACTCGGGCCAGCTGGTCTATTCCTCGCTGGCCGATGTCGGCCCGCCCCTGCAGCGTCCGGGGCACAACATCGTCACCTGGGAGGGCGAAAGCTGGCGCGTGTACACGCAGCCGCACGACCGGCGCATCGTCCAGGTCGCGGTCACCACCAAGATCCGGCGCCAGCACTTCTATTCGCTCACCCCATGGCTGATGATTCCGCTGGTGCTGCTGGTGCTGGTGCTGGCGGTGCTCACCAGCACGGGCGTCGACCGGGTGCTGCTGCCGCTCGAACAGCTGCGCAGCGACATCGCGCGCAGCAACCCGGAAGGCCTGCAGCCCATCGACACCTCCGGCCTGCCCGCCGAAGTGGCGCCACTGGCCGACACGCTCAACCAGCTGCTCGCCCGCATCGAGCACATGCTGAACCACCAGCGCCGCTTCCTGGCCGACGCCGCGCACGAGCTCAACACCCCGCTGGCGGTGGTCAAGCTGCAGGCGCAGCTGGTCCGGCGCTCCAAACCGGGCGAATGGGAGGGTGCGCTGGACCAGCTGGACGCGGGCATTGAACGGGCCTCCCGGCTCGCCTTCCAGCTGCTCCAGCTCGCACGCCTGGAGCCCGACGCACAGACATCCCAGCAGCAGACGCTGCGGCTGGACGATCTCCTGCGCGAGGCCGTCGCCGGCTTTTCGGCGCGCGCCGAACAGCAAGGCAGCGACCTGGGACTGGTGAGCGCCGAACCGGTGTCCCTGGTGGGCGACCCCCACGCGCTGCGCACCCTGGTGGACAACCTGATCGGCAATGCGCTGACCCACAACCCGGGATCGGTGCGCATCGACGTGGGCTTGCACGTCGCCGGCGAGAACGCTGTGCTGGAAGTCAGCGACAACGGCACCGGCATCGCACCCGAGGACCGGGCGCGGGTGCTGGAACGGTTCGTCCGGCTCTCGCCCGGCGACGGCAAGGGCAGCGGTCTGGGCCTGTCCATCGTCGGGGAGATCGCCGCCCTGCACGGCGGCAAGCTGGAACTGGCCGACACCCCCGGCGGAGGGCTGACGGTGCGCGTGCAACTGCCGCTGGCCGCGGCCCGCGCCGGGCAACGAGCCCCCTGACGCAGGCAGCGACCTGCTGCGCACCCTTACTCTATATATACAGTCGCAGCCATGGCCAACACCCTCCCGCCGCAATCCCGCTGGGCCACGCTGACCGTCGCCAGCGCCAACGTACTGAACCTGGCGCAGCCAGGCCGCCACTTCTATGACGGCCAGGACCCGTACAGCCAGAACGAGTTCGAGCGCAAGGCCGACTGGCTGGGCGAGCGCTTCCGTGTGCTCAACGCCGACGTGCTGGCGGTGCAGGAGGTCTGGGACGAGGTGGCCCTGCGCGCCGCCATTGCCCGGAGCGGCCTGCAATACAGCACTGTGGCCGTGCCCGGCGCCGAAAACGGCCCCGGACAACACGGCGCCCAGGGCACCCCGCGCGTGGGCCTGGTGACGCGGCTGAAGGTCGAGTCGATGCAGTCCATCGCCGATTTCCCCGCGGCGGCCGTGGTGCAGGTGCCTGGCCTGGGGCCACACACCCGCTTCGAGCGCCCGCCCCTGCTGGCCACACTGCGCATGAAACACGGGCAGGAGATCGGCGTGATCACAGCACACCTCAAGTCCAAGCGCCCCAAGTACCTGCAGGACGCCAGCGGCAAGACCCTGGAAGACACCGAAGACCCGACCGTACAGGCGCTGGGCTCGCTGCGTTCGCTGCTCATGCGCGCGGGCGAGGCGCTGGCGCTGCGGCTGAAGGTGGTGGAGCTGCTGCACCGCACGCGGCTCCCGCTGATCGTGATGGGCGATTTCAACGACGGGCCGCACAGCGTGACCACCCAGCTGATCGCCGCCACCTCGCAGGTGGCCTACGACAAGGGCGCGCGCGACAACGCCCTTTTCAGCGCCTGGGACGTGCAGGGCGAGGCCGCGCTGCGGCGCGACGTGGCGTATTCACACATCCACCAGGGCTACCCCGAGGTGCTGGACCAGGTGCTGGTGAGCGAGGAACTCGTCGCCACCAGCCGCGCGGCCATCGGCGACGTGCGCCGGGTGGAGGTGTTCAACGACCACCTGCACGAAGGCCGCGACCGCAGCCGCAGCGACCACGGCTTCGTGCGCGCGCTGCTGCGGCTGAAGCTGCCGGACGCGCCGGTCTAGACGAACCGGACCGTCGAAAGCGGCGGCAGGTCGCGCGAAAGCTCTTGCCAGTGCTCGCCCGCGTCGGCGCTGACCCAGAGCCCGCCCGTGGTCGAGCCCATGGCCAGCACCCGGCCCGTGGCGTCCACGTCCAGCGCGTGCCGGTAGACCAGGTGGTATGCGTGGGACTGCGGCAGCCCATCGCCGAAGGCCTGGAAGCTCTGGCCACCGTCGTCGGTGCGCAGCACCACCAAACGCCCATCCACCGGGATGCGGCAGACATCGGCCTGCGCCGGCACGAACCAGGCCCGTTGCGGGTTGGCCGGGTCGCAGGCCACCGCAAAGCCGAAACCCGAGGGCGCAGGAGCCGGGATCGCCTGCCACAGGGCCCCGCCGTCGGTGGAGCGGTAGATGCCGCAGTGGTGCTGCACCCACAGCGCGTCGGGCTGGGTGCGGCACTGCACCAGGGCGTGCGGGTCCTGGGTGTTGCCGTCGTCCGCGCTCTCGGCCGGCAGGTAGTCGGCGGTCATGCCCTGGGCGGTGAGCGACCAGCTGGCGCCGGCATCGCGGGTCTGCCAGACCCCGCCACAGGAGATGCCCAGCGTCAGGTTGCGGGCATCGCGCGGGTCGACCACGATGGAGTGGATGCCCGCATGGTCGTAGCCGCCGCCGAACCATTCGCGGCGGCCGGGCTGCTCCCACAGCGGCCGGTTCAGCGCCCAGCTGGCGCCATGGTCGTCCGAACGGAAAAGGCCCGCCGGCAGGCAGCCCGCCCAGAGCACCCCGGGCTCGTCGGCACCGCCGGCCGCCATCGACCAGATCAGGTCCACGCTCCAAGGCGTGGCGTCATCGGCCATCGGTCCTTCGGCCGGCTTGGGCGGAAAGGCCGGGGCAGCCACCTCGGTCCACGAACGCCCGCGGTCCGCGCTGTGATGCAGCTTGACGCCAAAGTGGCCCAGGCGCAGCGCGGCGTACCAGTGGCCGTCACGCGGATCGGCCAGCACGCTGGTGACCGGCTCGCCAGGGAAGTGCAGCGCCGCAATGCGCCAGGCGGTGCCCTCCCCCTCCCACACGAAGAGGCCCTTGCGGCTTGCCACCAGCATCGTCGCCATCGTTGTCTCCTTGGGTTGTGCCCACAGCGATTCAACCGCCGCTCAGCGCCTGCACCACCAGCACCCGGTCACCGGCCAGCAACGCCCGGTCCAGCCGGACGCGGTCGGCCACCAGTTCGCGGTTGACGAACACGGCCACGTGTTTGCGCACGGCGCGCTGGTCGTCGAACACATAGGCCGCCAGCGTCGGCGCGGCCTGCAGGGCCTGCTCCAACGCATCGCGCAGCGTGCCCGGCGGCACCTGCTGGGGCTCGCAGTCCACGTGGCGGCGCAGGGCGGGAGCAAATTCGACCGTGACCATGGTGAAGGTTCCGGACTCAGTGTCGATTCGGTCGCCCGCGCGCGCAAGCCCGGAACCCCTCTGGAGGCAGGGTCAGCCGCGCACGAACAGCGTCACCAGCGGCTGGTCGCCGACCTGGCGGCTCCAGTGGCCGTGCACCGCCGGGTCGAAGGTCACGCCCTCGGGCAGGGTGTCGGCGGAATAGAAGTGATCGCCCGGGCCGAAGATGCGTGAGCTGCCGTCCTGCAGCCCGATCTCCATCTGCCCTTGCAGCACGAACAGCCACTGCGGTGCGCCGGTGCAGTGGAACTGGCTGCGAAAACCGATCGGGCTCTGGCGCAGCTGGTAGCCGCCGGAGGGCATCAACGGCGAAAGGCACGCCGCTGGCGTGCCTTCGCTGAGTTCAACCGACTCCTCTCGGAATGCGGTCCGTCCGTCGGTGCCGGTGTAGAGCACCACCTTGGTGAAACTTGTCATCGTCATCTCCTGCATCGCAGGGTTGTACCAGACACGTTCGCCTGACTTTCCAGCGCACACCGCGGAACCGGCTTCGCCGGGCCGCAGGTGTGGTCCCCCTGGGGGGAAGCCGCGAAGCGGCGCAGGGGGGAGGTCAGTTCGCCTTGGGG
>NZ_BCTF01000027.1 GCF_001571145.1 Hydrogenophaga flava NBRC 102514 | reverse complement strand
GGACGCTGACCTTCAGCGCGGCAGAAACACCAGCCAGTACACAAGCAGCAGGTTGAGCAGCGCGCTGAACCCTAGCAGCAGCTTCCAGAGCATGGTCGGGTCGCGCTGGATCAGCGGAGTGGCGGGCGGTGCGGTGAGCGGGCGCGAGGCGCCGCGCTCCAGCGCCAGCAGCAGTTCTTCGGCAGTTTCGAAGCGCTGCTTCTGGTCGCGGCTGACGGCCTTGAGCACGATGTGGTCGAGCCATATCGGCACGCCAGGCTGGTGGCGACTGGGTGCAACCGGGTCGCGGTAGTAGCGGCCGGCCTGGTAGGGCAGCACCTCGCCATAGGGCAGCTTGCCTGTCAGCAGCTGGTAGAGCGTGACGCCGAGGGCGAACAGGTCGCTGCGCGCGTCGGCGGCCTCTGGCTCGACGTCGGTGTCCACGCCGCCGCCGCGCAGGCGGAAACCCCATTGCTCGGGGTTGATGAAGGTGGGCGTGCCGGCGTGCAGCGCGCGGGCAGATGCAGGTTCGCGGCCACTGAGGGCCACGCCCAGGTCGAGCAGGCGCAGCACGCCGTCTTCTCCCTGGTGCAGGTTGGCGGGCTTGACGTCGCGGTGGATCACACCCTGGCGGTGCAGGTGGCTCAGCGCCCGGGCGGCCTGGGTGGCCATGGCGATGGACTGGGCCACACCGGGGCGGTGCTGGCGGTCCAGCATGTGCTGCAGCGATTCGCCGCTGTGCCAGTCGTACAGCAGGTAGAAGGCACTGGCGCCCTGCCCGGCCGGCAGCGTCGGCGGCGCGTCGTGCACGGCCACCAGGTGTTCGGCCGCGCGGCTGGTGGCCATGCGGCGCGCCAGCCAGGCTTCGTGCGCGAGCATGGCGCGCTCTTCGGCGTCGTGCGCGCGCTGCGGGTGCAGGGTCTTGAGGGCGTAGAGCTTCTGCGTGGCCGGGTCGCGCGCCTGGTACACGAGGTTGATGCCGTTGTCGGCCACCACCGCGGTGATGGCCAGGCCGTCGATCTGCTCACCGAGCTTGAGTTTGGGCGGGATGGGCAGTTGCGCGGCCAGGCGGTTCTGGTCCTGCAGGGTGGCGCTGTCGAGCCCGCGCACGCGCACGGCCAGGGCGGTGACGTTGTCGTTGCTGCCGCGTTGCAGGGCGGCGGCCACCAGGGCTTCGCACAGCGCCTGGACTTCGGCATCCCGGTGCTCGTCCAGCAGGGCTTTGAGGCGCGGCTCGGGCAGCACGTTGTGCACGCCGTCGCTCATGAGCAGGAACAGGTCGCCCACCAGCAGGTCGCCCTGGCTGTAGTCCACCACCACGCGGTCCTCCACGCCGATGCAGCGCAGCAGCTGGTGGCTGAGGTCGGGGTGGGTGGCGACGTGGTCGTGCGTGAGCTGGGTGAGCTCGCCGCCGCGCAGCAGGCAGGCTCGTGTGTCGCCCACGTGGGCCAGGGTGTAGCCGTGGCCGCGCAGCACCATGGCGGTGAGCGTGGTCAGGCCCATGGCCGGCTGGCGGCGGCGGTTGACCCCCGCCAGCCAGGTGTTCTGCGCGCCGATGACGCGGTCCATGGCGACCGTGGTGTCCCAGGTCTCGGGCGTGCCGTAGTAGTCGCGCACCAGGCTGGTCACCGTGGTCTGAGCCGCCTCCTTGCCCAGCCCGCCCGCACTCACACCGTCGGCAATGGCGACGATGGAGCCCATGTCCGCCTGCCCCGGCGGCGGCAGCATGGCGGCGCAGAAGTCTTCGTTGATGTCCTTGCGCCCTGCCTGGCTGGCGTAGCCGATGTCGATGTCAAAAGCCATGCACCACCTCTAGCAAGAACAGCGCCCGAAATTGGTGCATCGCACAAATCCGGTCATCCCATCAGCATCTGCATGCTGCGCTCGTAGTGGGTGGACAGTTGCTCGAACCGATCCAGCAGCGCCTCGCTGGCATGGGCCACCGTCTCCATGCGCGCCAGCCGGTCGCGACCGGCGGGGCGGCGGTCCTGCGGGGTGGCGGCCAGCATCTGCTGCCAGCCCAGCGCCGCCTCGTCCAGCGCGGTGCGGATGTCGGGCGTGGACAGCGGCAGACCATTCAGATAGGCCAGTGCGCGCTCGAAGTCGCCCTGCACATCGGTCATGGCGGCGCTGCGGCCGGTGGCGCTGTCCTCGATGCCCAGCAGGTCCATCAGCGTCATCTTGGCGAAACGCTGCGAGAGCATGCGCTGGCGGCCGGCCACATTGAGCACCTGCAACGAGGCCACGGCACCGGCGTGCTGCAGGCTGGCGGTGAGGCGCTCGGCGTCCTGCAGCAGGCGGTCGGCCAGATCGTCGACCTGCTGCACCTGCCCGGCGACGGGCTTGCCCCTGAATGAGGCCTTGAGCGCCTGCCAGGTGCTGCCCAGCAGGCCCAGCAGGTCGCCAAAGCTGGGCTGCGACAGACCCTTGCCCAACCAGGCGAGGTTGGCGTCCACCCGCTGCACCGAGTCGTCCAGCAGGGCCTGCTGCTGGCGCGACTGCACATCGGCCAGCCGCAGCAGGTGCAGCTTGACCAGGCGCTGCGAGAGCATGCGCAGCTGGCCCGCGCGGTTCACGGCCTCGGCGAAATGGGCCGACTGGATGATCTGTTCTGACACCTGGCCCAGGCGCTGGTTGGTGTGCATGGACGCAGTGCGCAGGATCTGGAAGGCGTCGTCGTCCGACAGCGCGCGCGCCCGCATGAGGATGCCCTTGGCGCGTTCGACCTGCTTGCGTTCCTCGAAGCGCTGCGACACATCGCGCAGCTGTTCCAGCAGCGCCTGCTCGCGCCCGAAGCGCGCCTGCGCCAGGTGCACCAGCGGCCGCAGGCGCTCGGCACCGTAGCCGTTGACCACCCAGGCGTGCACGCCGGCGGCGGTGGCTCGTTCGATGTGGGCGGCGTCGGCGTCCGGGGTGAACAGCAGCACCGGTTTGGGTAGCACCTCCGCCAGCGTATGCGTGGCCTTGAACAGGGTCTCGTCGGGCCGCGGGGCTTCGCCAACCACCAGATCTGGTGCGTGCTGCACGGCCGCCTGCACCAGTTTGCTGCAGTCCTCCACCACGGCCAGCACCGCCATGCCGGCGGCTTCCAGATCGGCCTGCAGGGGCAGGAGGCCCCGGGGACCCTGGCGAAGAAGCAGCACGGAAGTCATATGAATCAAGGACTTGTTGGAGATCGGGAGACGGTCTGCGGCCACATCCACCGGGCCTGTGCAGGCGCTGCGGAGAAGGCCCGTCGACGGGGCGCCGATCATATGGCACAGCTCTTGCATTGAACAGGCCAGACGTGACGAAGCGTCCAACCCCGACCGCAGCGTCGGGGCCTGCACACAACGACGTGCGCAGTGACTGAACCGGAACTGGCCCTGGCGCCTGTTCCAGCCCGGCAACTCTGCCGGGTGATCGATGTTCCCAACACCCGTGTTCCGGCCCACCCGCCGCTGTGCGACCGCCCGCGTGCGTCCGCCGGAGCCAGCAACAACCCCCGTGATCTTCAGACAGGAGTCGCCGCAATGAAAAAAATGAAACTCGTGATGGTGGGCAACGGCATGGCCGGTGTGCGCACGCTCGAAGAGCTGCTGAAGATCGCCCCCGAGTTCTACGACATCACCGTCTTCGGCGCCGAGCCGCACCCCAACTACAACCGCATCCTGCTCAGCCCGGTGCTGGCGGGCGAACAGACCATCGACGAGATCATCCTCAACGACTGGTCCTGGTACACCGACAACGGCATCACCCTGCACGCTGGTTACAAGGTGACCGAGGTGGACCGCGTCAAGCGCGTGGTGCACTCGGTCGGCCCCAATGGCGAGAAAGTGTCGGCCGAATACGACCGCCTGATCATGGCGACCGGTTCCAACCCCTTCATCCTGCCCATCCCCGGCAAGGACCTGCAGGGTGTGCTGGCCTACCGCGACATCGCCGACACGCAGGCCATGATCGACGCCGCCGCCACCTACAAGCACGCGGTCGTCATCGGCGGCGGCCTGCTGGGCCTGGAAGCCGCCAACGGCCTGATGAAGCGCGGCATGACGGTCAGCGTGGTGCACGTGGCGCCGTGGCTGATGGAGCGCCAGCTGGACGATGTGGCGGGCAAGCTGCTGCAAAAGTCGCTGGAAGAGCGCGGCATGCAGTTCCTGATCGGCGCGCAGACGCAGGAGCTGGTGGGCGGTGACGATGGGCGCGTGAAAGCGATCCGCTTCAAGGACGGCAGCGAGGTGCCGGCCGACCTGGTGGTGATGGCCGTGGGCATCCGCCCCAACACCGCGCTGGCCGAGAGCATGCGCCTGCACGTCAACCGCGGCATCGTCGTCAGCGACACCCTGCAGACCGTGACCGACCCGCGCATCTACGCGGTGGGCGAATGCGCGGCGCACCGAGGCATCGCCTACGGCCTGGTGGCCCCGCTGTTCGAGCAGGGCAAGGTGCTGGCCACGCACCTGGCCGAGTTCGGCATCGGCCGCTACACCGGCTCGCTCACGTCCACCAAGCTCAAGGTCACCGGCATCGACCTGTTCTCTGCCGGTGAATTCATGGGCGGCGACGGCACCGAAGAGATCGTGATGAGCGACCCCTTCGGCGGCGTCTACAAGAAGCTGGTGATCAAGGACGACAAGCTCGTCGGCGCCTGCCTCTACGGCGACACGGTGGACGGCAGCTGGTACTTCAAGCTGCTGCGCGAAGGGCGCACGGTCAGCGACATCCGTGACAAGCTGATGTTCGGCGAGAGCAACATCGGCGACACGGGTCACCAGGGCCACAACAAGGCCGCCGCCATGAAGGACAGCGACGAGGTCTGCGGCTGCAACGGCGTGACCAAGGGCACCATCTGCAAGGCGATCAAGGACAAGGGCCTGTTCACCCTGGACGAGGTGAAGAAGCACACCAAGGCCAGTGCCAGCTGCGGCTCCTGCACCGGCCTGGTCGAACAGATCCTGATGTTCACTGCGGGTGGCGACTACTCCGCCACGCCGAAGAAGAAGGCCATCTGCGGCTGCACCGAGCACAGCCACCAGGACGTGCGCGACGCGATCCGCAACGACAAGCTGCTGACCATCGCCGATACCTTCAGCGCCCTGGGCTGGAAGACGCCCAACGGCTGCGCCACCTGCCGCCCGGCCATCAACTACTACCTCATCAGCACCTGGCCCAAGCAGGCCAAGGACGACCCGCAGAGCCGCTACATCAACGAGCGTTCGCACGCCAACATCCAGAAGGACGGCACCTACAGCGTGATCCCGCGCATGTGGGGCGGCGAGACCACGGCCGACGAGCTGCGCCGCATCGCCGACGCGGTGGACAAGTACAAGATCCCGACCGTCAAGGTCACGGGCGGACAGCGCATCGACCTGCTGGGCGTGAAGAAGGAAGACCTGGTCAACGTCTGGAAAGACATCGGCATGCCCAGCGGCCACGCCTACGCCAAGGCGCTGCGCACGGTGAAGACCTGTGTCGGGTCAGAGTGGTGCCGCATGGGCACCCAGGACTCGACCCAGATGGGCAAGGACCTGGAGAAGGCCATGTGGCGCATGTACGCGCCGCACAAGGTGAAGTTCGCCGTCAGCGGCTGCCCGCGCAACTGCGCCGAGGCCGGCATCAAGGACGTGGGCGTGATCGGCGTCGACTCGGGCTGGGAGATGTACATCGCCGGCAACGGCGGCATCAAGACCGAGGTCGCGCACTTCCTGGTCAAGGTGAAAACGGCCGAGGAGGTCATGGAATACACCGGCGCCTTCTGCGAGCTCTACCGCCAGGAAGGCTGGTACCTGGAGCGCACGGTGCACTACGTCAACCGCGTGGGCCTGGACTACATCAAGAAGCGCATCCTGGACGACGCCGCCGGCCGCAAGGCGCTGTGGGAACAGCTGCAGTTCGCCCTCGACGGGGAGCCCGACCCCTGGTTCGACTTCAAGGACGCGGCCGTGGACACGCGCCAGTTCGACCCCGTGGCCATCGTCAAGGCCTGAGGAGCGGTCATGAAACGACGCGCCGTGCTCATCCTGGCAGGCGCCCTGCCCCTGGGTGTGAACGCCCAGGTCAGCGACCTCGCCGACGCGATCAACAAGGCCGGCCGCCAGCGCATGCTCTCGCAGCGCATGGGCAAGGCCTGGCTTGCGATGCTGCACAACACAGAGGGCCGGTCGGCCCAGGCCGTGCTCGACAAGTCGATGGCGCTGTTCGACCGCCAGCTGGTCGAACTCAAGGCCTTCGCGCCGTCCTCCGAGATCCGCGACACCTACACCGCGCTGGAAGCCGCCTGGAGCGACTACAAGACCGCGCTTGTCGGTGCCACGCCCAGCAAAGCCGGCGCCGCCAGGCTGCTCAAGGCCGACGCCCGCGTGCTGGCGCTGGCCCACCAGGGCACCCAGCAGTACGAGGCGGCCATGGGCCGCCCGGTGGGCAAGCTGGTCAACATCGCGGGCCGCCAGCGCATGCTGTCCCAGCGCATGGCCAAGTTCTACTACGCCGCCACGCTGCCGGTCGATCCTTCGGTGGCGATCACCGAGATCGGCAAGGCCCGCACCGAGTTCCTGGCCGCCATGACCACGCTGCGCGACGCCCCGGAAGCCACCGCCCGCATCCGCGACGAACTGAGCCTGGCCGACGGCCAGTGGTTCTTCTTCGACCAGGCCCTGCAGCGCGTCCAGTCGGGTGCCGCCGCCTCCGCCAAGCCGATGTCGGACGTGTTTGTCACCAGCGAGAACCTGCTCAGCGTGATGGACCGCGTCACCGAGCTCTACGCCAACCTGAAGTCCTGATTACAGAGAAAGCCCCATGAACATGAGCCAATGGACCCCCATCTGCCAGGTTGACGACATCCCTGTGCTCGGCTCGCGCCGCGTGGCGCGCGAGCAGGGCCTGGACGTCGCGATCTTCCGCAACGACCAGGACGAGGTGTTCGCACTGCTCGACCGCTGCCCGCACAAGGGCGGCCCGCTGAGCCAGGGCATCGTCTTCGGCACCCACGTGGCCTGCCCGCTGCACAACTGGACCATCGGCCTGTGCGACGGCCAGGCGTCCGCGCCCGACGAGGGTTGCACGCCCAAGTTCAGCGTGAAGGTGGAGAACGGCCAGGTGTTCCTGGACGCCACGCAGCTCGCGTCGCACGCCACCGATCTGGAGCGCCCGATCGCCGGCCCCGCCCGCAGAACCGTCAAGGCCTGAGCCCATGACCGAAACCCGCTCCACCTGCCCGTACTGTGGTGTGGGCTGCGGCGTCATCATCGAATCCGATGGGCCGCAGATCACCGGTGTGCGCGGCGACCCGGACCACCCGGCCAACTTCGGCAAGCTCTGCACCAAGGGCAGTACGCTGCACCTGACGGCCACGCCCGCCATCACGCGCCAGACCCGGCTGCTGCAGCCCATGCAGCGGTTGCAGCGCGGCCAGGCGCCCGTGGCCCTGGGCTGGGACGCGGCACTGGACCGCGTGGCCGGCGAGTTCGGCCGCATCGCGCGCGCGCATGGCCCCGACGCGGTGGGCTTCTACATCAGCGGCCAGCTGCTGACCGAGGACTACTACGTCTTCAACAAGCTGGCCAAGGGCCTGATCGGCACCAACAACGTCGACACCAACTCGCGTCTGTGCATGAGCAGCGCGGTGGCGGGCTACAAGGCCACGCTGGGCGCCGACGCGCCGCCCGCCTGCTACGAAGACGTGAACCACGCCGCCTGCCTGTTCATCGTCGGCAGCAACGCGGCCTACGCCCACCCCATCCTGTTCCGCCGCATCGAGGCCGCGAAGCAGCAGAACCCGGGCATGAAGGTGATCGTGGCCGACCCGCGCCGCACCGACACCGCCGAGCTGGCCGACCTCTACCTGCCCCTGCAACCGGGCAGCGACGTGATGCTGTTCCACGGCCTGCTGCACGTGATGCTGTGGGAAGGCTGGACCGACGCCGCCTACATCGCGGCGCACACGAATGGCTTCGACGATCTGAAGGCGCTGGTGCGCGAAGCCACGCCCGATCTGGTAGCGCAGACCTGCGGCATCCCCAAAGAAGACCTGTTCAAGGCCGCTCAGTGGTTTGCGCAGTCGCCCGCCACGCTCAGCCTGTATTGCCAGGGCCTGAACCAGAGCAGCAGCGGCACCGCCAAGAACGCGACCCTGATCAACCTGCACCTGGCCACCGGCCAGATCGGCAAACCCGGCGCCGGCCCCTTCAGCCTGACCGGCCAGCCCAACGCCATGGGCGGGCGCGAAGTGGGCGGCCTGGCCAATCTGCTCAGTGCCCACCGCGACCTGGCCAACCCCGCGCACCGCGCCGAAGTGGCGGCGTTGTGGGGCGTGGCCGACGTGCCGAGCAAGCCCGGCAAGACCGCGGGGGAGATGTTCCAGGCCGCGGCCGACGGCGAGATCAAGGCGCTCTGGATCGCCTGCACCAACCCGGCGCAGTCCATGCCCGACCAGGCGACCGTGCGCCGCGCCCTGCAGCGCGCCGAATTCGTGGTGGTGCAGGAAGCCTTTGCGACGGCCGCCACCTGCGACTTCGCCGACCTGCTGCTGCCCGCCACCACCTGGGGCGAGAAGGAAGGCACGGTCACCAACAGCGAGCGCCGCATCAGCCGAGTGCGCGCCGCCGTGCCCGCAGCCGGCGAGGCCCGGCACGACTGGCGCATCGCCGTGGATGTGGCGCGGCGGCTGGAAGCGCAGCTGCGCCCCGGCCAGCCCACGCTCTTCCCCTACGACACGCCCGAATCGATCTGGAACGAACACCGCGAGTCCACCCGCGGCCGCGACCTTGACATCACCGGCCTGTCCTACGACATGCTGGAGCAGCGGGGGCCGCAGCAGTGGCCGCTGAGCGAGGGTGAGAAGACTGGACGCGAGCGCCTGTATGCCGACGGTGTGTTCCCGACCGCCGACGGCAAGGCCCGCTTCTCCGCCCTGCCCTACATGCCCGTGGCCGAGCAGCGCGAATCGCGCTTCCCCTTCTCGCTGACCACCGGCCGCCTACGCGACCACTGGCACGGCATGACGCGCACCGGCACCATCGGCCGGCTGTTCGGCCACGTGGCTGAGCCGTCGGTGCAGATGAACCCGCAGGACATGGAACGCCGGGGCCTCACGAACGGCGAACTGGTGCACGTGACCAGCAAGCGCGGCTCCATCGTGCTGCCGGTGCAGGGCTCGCGCACGGTGCACACAACACAGGCCTTCATCGCCATGCACTGGGGGACAGGAGTACCTGAGCGGCCGCAGCAGCCAGGGCGAACCGCTGGCCGGCGTCAACGCCCTCACCACCTCGGCCTACTGCCCCACGTCCAAACAGCCCGAACTCAAGCACGCGGCGGTGAAGATCCTCAAGGCCGAACTGCCCTGGACCCTGCTGGGCGTGGCCTGGCTGCCCGAGGCGTCGGCGCTGACCGCGCTGACCGGGCTGCGCGCGCTGATGCCCTCGTTCGAGTTCGCGTCCTGCGTGCCCTTCGGCCGCGAACGCACCGGTGTGCTGTTCCGCGCCGCCGCACACGAAGCACCGGAACCGGCGCTGGTCGAGCGCATCGAGGCCCTGCTGGACCTGGCCACCGCCGACACGCTGCGCTACGCCGACAAGCGACGCCAGCAGCGCCGCAGCGCACGCCTGCAGCGCAGCGGTGACGACATCACGCTCGAAGCCTTCCTGCTGGCCGGCGACACCAGCGCCGAGGGCTGGATCAAGACCTTGCTGCAGGACGAGCTGCCCGCGGGCAGTTACGGCCGCCTGCTGCTGATGCCTGGCGCTGCGGCCCCGGTGGCGGTGGTCGCGAAAAGCCCCCAGGTCTGCACCTGCTTCAACGTCGGCGAAGACGCGATCCGCGCCGAACTGCCGCGCTGCGGCGGCACGGGCGACCAGCGCCTGGCGCAGTTGCAGGGGCAGCTCAAGTGCGGCACCAACTGCGGTTCCTGCATCCCGGAACTGCGGCGACTGATCAAGGCGGTGCCGGCATCGCTGGTAGCCATATAACCCGCAGTCATCTGACCTCGCGGACAATGGCGGCCCATGAGCATCAGCCACTACATCAAGGAGATCGGGCGCGGCAAGGACGGCGCCCGTTCGCTCAGCCGTGAGCAGGCCACCGACCTGTTCGGCCAGGTGCTGGACGGCGCCGTGACCGACCTGGAGGTCGGTGGTTTCTGTCTGGCGATGCGCATCAAAGGCGAAACGCCGGAGGAGATGGCCGGCTTCCTCGACGCCACCCACGCCCGCCTGCAGCGCATCCCTGACAACGCCCTCACCACCGTGGTGCTGCCGAGCTACAACGGTGCACGCAAGCTGCCGGTGCTCACGCCCTTGCTGGCGCTGCTGCTGGCGCGCGAAGGCGCGGCGGTGCTGGTGCACGGCACGGCCACCGAAGACAGACGCGTGACCAGCGAGGCGGTGTTCGCCGCACTGGGCCAGCCGGCCCGCACGGCGGTCGGCCCGGTGGGCCCGGGTCAATGCGCCTTTGTTCCCACCGAGGTGCTGCACCCCGGCCTCAAGCGCCTGCTGGACGTGCGCCGCGTGGTCGGCCTGCGCAACCCGGCGCACAGCCTCGTCAAGCTGATGAACCCTTGCGAAGGCCGGGCGCTGATCGTCGGCAGCTACACCCACCCTGAATACGCGGTGTCCATGGCCGACACCTTTGCCCTCGTCGGCGCGCACGCCTTGCTGCTGCGCGGCACCGAGGGCGAACCGGTAGCCGATGCGCGCCGCACGCCGCAGATGGACGCCTTCCGCGACGGTGCGCGCCACCTGCTGCAACCCGCTCAGGAAGGCTCGCTGGCGGCCCTGCCCGATCTGCCCAAGGACATCTCGGCCGACGCCACCGCCGCCTACATCCGCGACGTGCTGGGCGGCCGCCTGCCCGTGCCCGCCCCGATTGCCCTGCAGGTGGCACACATCCTGCAAGAAGTGTCTCGCCCCGCTGCACCAGAGACAAACCGCCCCACGGCGGTCAGCACACCATGAACATGCCCGCCACCGTCATCACCTCCGAAAGCCAGTTCCACCCCGGCACCGTCACCCTCGTGGGCGCCGGCCCGGGCGACCCGGAGCTGCTCACCATCAAGGCCGCCAAGGCCATCGCCGCCGCGACCGTGCTGCTGGTGGACGACCTGGTGAGCGAGGGCGTGCTGGCCCATGCATCCCCCAGCGCGCGCGTCGTGCACGTGGGCAAGCGCGGCGGCTGCAAGAGCACGCCGCAGGCCTTCATCGAGAAGCTGATGATCATGGCCGCGCGCGAAGGCGAGATCGTGGTGCGCCTCAAGGGCGGCGACCCCTTCATCTTCGGCCGCGGCGGTGAAGAGGTGGAACACCTGCGCGAAGCCGGCATCGAGGTCCAGGTGCTCAACGGCATCACCTCGGGCCTGGCCGGCCTGACCTCGCTCGGCGCACCGCTGACCCACCGCGACCACGCGCACGGCGTCGTCTTCATCACCGGCCACGCCAAGCCCGGCGACAGCGGCACCGACTGGAAACAGCTCGCTGCCACCGCACGCGATGCGAAGCTGACCCTGGTGATCTACATGGGCGTCTCCAGCGCCACCCAGATCCAGGCCGACCTGCTGACCGGCCTGCCGGCCAGCACGCCGCTGGCCATCGTCCAGCACGCCAGCCTGCCGCAGCAGCGCCACGCGGTCTGCACCCTGGGCACCCTCACCACCACGCTGGCGCAGGAAGGTCTGGGCAGCCCGTCGGTGATGGTGGTCGGCGACGTGGTGCGTGGCATCGCGGCGGTGGCCCAGCCGGAATCGCAGCGCCGAGCGGCCTGAGCCGGCGGGGACCGCCCGCTACACTCCCGCTCCGTCACCACAACAGGCCGCCCACGGCGGCGCGAGGAGGATCGGCGTGCTCGACAAACTCAACGAACTGGCCGAAGGCCACGGCGCCCTCAAACCCGGACGTGGCCTGGTCACCGGCGTGCTGGCGCTCAGCCTGGCCTTCCTGTGCTTTCTGGGTGTGCTGGCCTTCCACTTCCCCGAGTACCTGACCACGCCCGAGCTGCGCAAGAGCTACGACGTGGCACTGATCCGCCAGCTGATGTTCTGGTCGCTGGTGGTCGCCGGCGCACTGAGCCTGGTCAACCTGGTGTTCCGCCGTGCGCCCTGGCTGGCCGCCGCCGCGTTCGCGCTGGTGCTGCTGTCGGCGGTGCTGGGCGGCCACAAGGTCGAGGTCGACCCCAACTTCCCCGACCACACGCCCTACATCGGCCTGGACTGGTTCATCCTGGACCTGCTGGGCTCGGCGCTGATCTTCATCTTCATCGAGAAGCTGTTTGCCCTGCGCAAAGACCAGCCGGTGTTCCGTCCCGAGTGGCAGACCGACCTGCACCACTTCATCGTCAACCACATGCTGATCGGCTTCATGCTGCTGGCCACCAACCTGCTGGTGCACAAGCTGTTCGGCTGGGCCGCGGTCGACGGTGTGCGCGGCTGGGTCGGCGCGCTGCCGTTCTGGGCGGCGCTGCCGCTGCTCATCCTGGCGGCCGATCTGGTGCAGTACTGGACCCACCGCGCGTACCACGAGGTGCCGATGCTGTGGCGCCTGCACGCGGTGCACCACAGCGCCAAGCACATGGACTGGCTCGCCGGTTCGCGCCAGCACGTCATCGAAATCCTGATCACCCGCACGCTGGTGCTGGTGCCGGTCTACATGATGGGGTTCTCCAAGGACGTGATCGACGCCTACATCATCGTGGTCGGTTTCCAGGCGGTGTTCAACCACGCCAACGTCAGCGTGCGCCTGGGCCCACTGCGGTACATGATCGTGACGCCCAACTTCCATCACTGGCACCACAGCCAGGACCAGGAAGCGCTGGACAAGAACTACGCCGCCCACTTCGCCTTCATTGACCACCTGTTCGGCACCGCCGTCAAAAGCGATCGCGAATGGCCCGAGCGCTACGGCGTGCTGGGCGACTACGTGCCCAACGGTTTCTGGAAACAGGTGAAGTTCCCCTTCGTCTGGAAGGGCTGACCCGGTGCAGACCTTTGACGTGGTGGTGGTCGGTGCAGGCGCCGCTGGCCTGTTCTGCGCCGGCATCGCCGGTCAGCGCGGCCTGAAGGTGCTGCTGCTGGACCACAGCGAGAAGATGGCGGAAAAGGTGCGCATTTCCGGCGGCGGCCGGGCCAACTTCACCAACCGCGACATCGACGTGCGCCAGCCGCACAAGCACTTCGTCGGCGAGAACCCGAACTTCTGCCGCTCGGCGCTCTCGCGCTACACGCCGGCCGACTTCATTGCGCTGGTGCAGAAGCACGGCATCCCCTTCCACGAAAAGCACAAGGGACAGCTGTTCTGCGACCGCTCGGCGGGCGACCTGATCGAGATGTTGCTGGCCGAATGTGCGGTGGGCGGCGTCACGCGCTGGCAGCCCTGCGGCGTGAAGGCGCTGCGGCTGACCGACGATGGCGGCTACGAACTCGACACCGACCAGGGTCCGGTGCAGGCGCGCAAGGTGGTGATCGCCACCGGCGGGCTGTCGATTCCCGCCATCGGCGCCACCGACTTCGGTTTCCGGGTCGCCAAACAGTTCGGCCTGCGCACGGTGGAACCGCGCCCCGGCCTGGTGCCGCTGACGTTCGACGGCGCTGGCTGGGCGCCCTACGCTGGTCTGGCCGGGCTGGCGCTCCCGGTACTGATCGAAACCGGCGACAAGAAGAACAAGGCCGTGTTCGCCGAAGACCTGCTCTTCACCCACCGCGGTCTGTCCGGACCGGCGGTGCTGCAGATCTCCAGCTACTGGAAGCCCGGCACCCCCATCCGCATCAACCTCGCGCCCGAGGTCGACCTGCCCGCCGCGCTGGCCGAGGCCAAACAGCGCTCGCGCAAGCTGCTGGTCAACGAACTGGCCACGCTCGTCCCAAGCCGCCTGTCCGAGGCCTGGGTAGAACAAGACAAGGAATGGCAGCGCCCGGTGGCCGAGTGCAGCGACAAGGCCCTGGCCCGGCTGGCCGAGCGGCTGGCGCGCTGGGAGCTGGTGCCCACGGGCACCGAGGGCTACAAGAAGGCCGAGGTCACGCTGGGAGGGGTCGATACCCGCGACCTGTCGCAACAGACCATGGAATCGAAACAGCCCGGCCTGTACTTCATCGGCGAGGTGGTGGACGTGACCGGCTGGCTGGGCGGCTACAACTTCCAGTGGGCCTGGGCCAGTGCCCACGCCTGCGCGATGGCGCTCTGAACGCCCGTTTGAACACCGTTCAGCGCACCCCATCAAAGTCTGGCAATCTTCCGGCAGGACGCTATAATCTGCGGCTTTGCTGGCAAACCCCCGTCGGCCAATACTAGTTAACAGACGGGGGAACTTTGCAGAAACGATGCCTGGGCCCGATCTTCCCGTTCATCCTCTTTCTGTGCATTCTGGAATCTCTCCTTCAATGACGACCATCCGTGTTAAAGACAACGAGCCGTTCGACGTTGCTCTGCGTCGCTTCAAGCGCACCATCGAAAAACTGGGTCTGCTAACCGACCTGCGCGCCCGCGAGTTCTACGAAAAGCCGACCGCCGAGCGCAAGCGCAAGAAGGCCGCCGCCGTCAAGCGCCACTACAAGCGCGTGCGCTCGATGCAGCTGCCCAAGAAGCTGTACTGATTCTTCAGTCGCTTCGGAAAAAACCCGCTCAGGACGCTGCAGCGGGTTTTTTTACGCCTGTTCGGTCCGGGTCAGGCGGGTTTTCAGGGCGCTGGCTGCCTCGGCCAGAGCCGCCTCGAAGTCGGCCCGCAGCGGATGCTCGGTCCGCCAGCTCGGCCGGATCAGCGCCACATGGAACGGGATGCTCACGCTCAGCGGCTTCACCACCAAACCCTCCCCAGCCAGCTCAAGCGCCGTCAGCGGGTTGACGATGCCCAGCCCCAGCCCCTGGCGCACCAGGGCGCAGACCGACACTGCGCTTGGGGTTTCCAGCTTCAACACCCGCTCCACGCCCGCGGCCGCAAACAGCGCATCCACCTGCTGCCGGTACGGGTCGGCCGGCGCGAAGCTGATGAACGGCTGGCCCGCGAAGTCGGCCGGCATCAGCACGGGCTTGAGCGCCAGTGCATGGCCGGCCGGCAGTACCGCCACCTCGTCGGCCACCAGCAGCGTCTCCAGCGCGCAAGCGGCCGGCGCCTCGTGCCGCTCGGACAGGCCCAGGTCGAAGCGCTGTTCGGACAGCGCAGCCTCCAGTTGCGGTGATTCGATCGGCGTCAGGCCCACCGCCGCCTCGGGCTGTTTCAGCGCGAAGCGGCGCACGGCATCCGGCAACAGGGCGTGCGACAGCGCGGGCAGGCAGGCCAGCTGCAGCCGGCCGTGCGCGTAGCCCTTGAGCGCGACGGCGGTCGCCGCGATGCGCTCCAGCCCCACGTAGGACTGCTCGACCTCGTCCATCAACGCCAGCGCCCGCACCGTGGGCTTCAGGCGCCCCTTCACGCGCTCGAACAGCGCAAAGCCCAGCACCTGCTCCAGCCGCGCCAGCTCGCGGCTGACCGTGGGCTGCGAGGTGTGCAGCAGCTCGGCCGCACGCGTGACGTGGCCGGTGCCCATGACGGCGCGGAAGAAGTCGATCTGGCGGTGGCTGAGTTTCATATCAATGATGAATTGATGTTGAATTATCTGGCATTGCTCAATATGGAAAGAACCGGGATCATCGGCGCCCATGAACCCCTTCTCCGACGCCCTCCTCCAGTCCCTCGCCCGCCAGCACGGCACCCCGCTGTGGGTCTACGACGCGGCCACCATCCGCGCCCGCATCGCCGAACTGCGCGCCTTCGACACCATCCGCTTCGCCCAAAAAGCCAACTCCAACATCCACCTGCTGCGCCTGATGCGCGAGCAGGGTGTGGTGGTCGATGCCGTGTCTCGCGGCGAGATCCTGCGCGCCCTGGCCGCGGGCTTCACCGCTGACGTGAACGCCCAGGGCGCCTCGGGCATCGTCTTCACCGCCGACCTGTTCGACCACGCCACCCTGTCCACCGTGGTCGAGCACCGTGTGCCGGTCAACGCCGGCTCCATCGACATGCTGCACCAGCTGGGCGCGGTCTCGCCCGGCCACCCGGTCTGGCTGCGCATCAACCCCGGTTTTGGCCACGGCCACAGCAACAAGACCAATACCGGCGGCGAACACAGCAAACACGGCATCTGGCACGCCGAGCTGGACGATGCGCTGGCGGCCGTGAAGCAGCATGGCCTGACGCTGATCGGCCTGCACATGCACATCGGCTCCGGCGTGGACTACGCCCACCTGCAAGAGGTCTGCCAGGCCATGGTGCAACTGGTGAAGCGCGCGAGCACGGACTTGCAGGCCATCTCGGCCGGCGGCGGTCTGTCGATTCCCTACCGCGAGGGCGAGCCGCGCATCGACACCGCACACTACTTCAGCCTCTGGGACGATGCCCGCCGCAGCATCGCCGCCCACCTGGGCCACGCCGTGCACCTGGAGCTGGAGCCTGGCCGCTTCCTGGTGGCCGAAGCCGGCGTGCTGGTGACCGAGGTGCGCGCGACCAAGCCCATGGGGTCGAACCGTTTCACCCTGGTCGACGCCGGTTTTTCCGACCTGATGCGTCCGTCGATGTACGGCGCCTTCCACGGCATGGGTCTGATCCCCGCCGACGACACGCCGCGCGCCACGGTCGAGACCGTGGTCGCCGGTCCGCTGTGCGAGTCGGGCGACGTGTTCACCCAGGCCGAAGGCGGCGTGGTGCTCACCCGCGCGCTGCCCCAGGCCCACGTGGGCGACCTGCTGGTGCTGCACGACGCTGGCGCCTACGGTGCGTCCATGTCCAGCAACTACAACAGCCGCCCGCTGGCGGCCGAGGTGCTGGTCGATGGCGACACACATCGCCTGATCCGCCGGCGCCAGACAGTGGAGGAACTGCTGGCCCTGGAATCGGTTTGAGACAATCGCCGGTTCACCGAATCACGGAGCACACACCATGAGCCTAAAAGAACAGATCACCGAAGACATGAAGGCCGCCATGCGCGCCAAGGACAGCGAGCGCCTGGGCACCATCCGCCTGCTGACCGCCGCGATGAAGCAGAAGGAAGTGGACGAGCGCATCGAGCTGGACGACGCGGCCGTGATCGCCGTCATCGACAAGATGGTCAAGCAGCGCAAGGACTCGATCACCGCCTTCGAACAGGGCGGCCGCGCCGACCTGGCGGCCAAGGAAGCGGCCGAACTGGTGGTGCTGGAGGCCTATCTGCCCGCCCGCCTGTCGGCCGACGAGATCGCTACCGAAGTCAAGGCCATCGTGGCCGAACTGGGCGCCAAAGGCCCCGGCGACATGGGCAAGGTCATGGGCGCGGTGAAAGCCAAGCTGGCTGGCAAGGCCGACATGGGCCAGGTGTCCGCTGCCGTCAAGGCCGCACTGGCAAGCTGACGGGACGCTGAACACACCCCGGCTCTTCAGGGTAAACCGGGTCAGTTTGGCGACAGCTGCGTTCCTACACTCGCGGCACTTTCCCGGAGGTGCCCCATGCGAGTTCTGTTCTCCCGTCTGACCCTGGCCCTCGGCCTGTGCGCCACCGGCCTGGCGCTGGCCCAGGCACCAACCGGACAGCCAGTCCGCATCGGCGTCATCGGCCCGTTCAGCGGCCCATCGTCCGATTTCGGCAACCCCATGCTGCACGGCGTGCAGCTGGCGGTCGAAGAGATCAACGCCGTCGGCGGCTATCTGGGCCGCCCGCTCGAACTGGTGGTCAAGGACGACCAGGGCAACCCGGACGTGGGCCTGAAGGGCTCGCAGGAGCTGGCCAAAGAGGGCGTGATCGCCACCATCGGCTTCTGCAACACCGGCGTGGCCGCTAAGTCGCTGGACGTGTTCCAGAACGGTCAGCTGCCGCTGATCATCCCCTGCGCCACCGGCACCCCACTGACCGCCAAGTTCCCGGCGCCGCAGAGCTACATCTTCCGCACCTCGGCGCGCGACGCGATCCAGGCACCCTTCGTGGTCGACGACCTGGTCCGCCGCGGCTGGACCAAGGTGGCCATCTTTGCCGATACCACCGGCTACGGAGAAGCCGGCCTGAAAGACGTGGAAACGGCGCTGGCATCGAAACAGCTCAAGCCGGTGCACGTGGCGCGCTTCGCGCTGGGCGTCAAGGACCTGGGCAAGGACCTGGCCGCCGCGCGCGACGCCGGCGCCAACGTGGTGTTCAGCTACACCGTCGGTCCGGAGAACGCGACCATCGCCAACGGCATGCGCGATCTCAAGTGGGACGTGCCGCAGGTCGGTGCCTGGACACTGTCGTTCCCGTTCTTCATCGACGGCGCCAAGTCCGCTGCCGACGGCGCGCTGATGGCCCAGACATTCATCGCCGAGCCGAGCAACGAGCGCCGCGCCGCCTTCCTGACCGCCTACCAGCGCAAGTTCAAGCAGAAGATCGCCGTGCCCATGGCGGCGGCCCAGTCCTACGACAGCACCTACCTGCTGACCTACGCGCTGTTCTCGATCCGGGACGGCAAGTTCACCGGCCCCGCGGTCAAGGCCGCGCTGGAAAACATCCCGCGCGTGTACTACGGCGTCGTCTCGACCTACGAGAAGCCCTTCAGCGCCGACGACAAGGACGCCGTCACGCCCAACATGCTGGTGATGGGCAAGGTGAAGAACGGCGCCGTGACCTTCGCCTACCCGGAAGACGCGCGCCGCAACCTGGTGGTGCAGCGCAAGAAGTGACCTCGGACCGCTAGGAACGGGCGAGGATCAGCGCCGTCCCCGTCACCGCCAGCACCGCCCCGAGCCAGGCCCCCGCGGCCGGCCGCCGGCGGTAGACCGCCCAGAGCAGCGGCAGCAGCAGCACCGGCGTCACCGACGAGAAGATCGCGACCAGGCCGGCCTGGCCGTGGCGCATGGCGTACAGGATCAGGGTCATGCCCAGCGCCATCGCGACGGCGGCGCTCAGGAAGGTCAGCAGCGCATCGTGCGCACGCAGCGGCTGTTTGGCCCGGGCGCCTGGCCAGCCCGAGGCCAGCAGCAGGCCGTGCGCCGCCAGCGCCAGGCTCATGCGCACCGACGAGGCGCTGACCGCATCGATGCCGGTGGCCATCAGCGGCTTGAGCATCAGCGTCGCCACCGACTGGCACAGGGCCGCCACGAGGCCCAGCCCCACACCGACCAGCAAGCGGCCACGCGTCTGCTCCCAGCCGTGCGACTCGTCCTCGCGCTTGCCCCAGAGCACGGCCATCATCACGCCGCCCACCAGCAGCGCGCTGCCCACCAGCGCCCAGCCCTGAATCAGCTCGCCCAGGAACAGCCAGGCCAGCAGCGCCGAGAACATCGCGTGGGTGGCGAACAGCACGCCCGAGCGGCGCGGGCCCAGGCGGTTCATGCAGGCGAACAGCGCGGTGTCGCCGATGAAGATGCCGACCACTCCCGAGAGACCCAGCAGGCCGACCGCGGCCGCGTCCAGATCGCGCCAGCCGCCACCGGCCAGGGCCAGCGTCCAGAGAATGGCGCTGGCAAACAGCATGCGCCAGCGGCTGAAGGCAAACGCCCCCAGGCGCTGCGCCGGCGGCGCGGAAAACAGGCTGGACACCGCCCAGCTGGCGGCGGCCACGACCGCGAGCGCCTCGGGCCGGATCAGGATCAGCTCCCGGCGACCTTCATGCGGTTGATGAGGATCGATCCGACGGTTTTGGAACCGTAGGTATAGGCATCGGCGCCTACTGCCTCAATGCCCTTGAGCATGTCCTTGAGGTTGCCGGCGATGGTGATCTCCTGCACCGGGAACGCAATCTCGCCGTTCTCGACCCAGTAGCCCGACGCGCCGCGCGAGTAGTCACCCGTCACGTAGTTCACGCCTTGGCCCATCAGTTCGGTGACGAACAGGCCGCGACCCAGCTTCTTGAGCATGGCGCTCAGGTCGTCACCCGGCTGCGTCAGACGGCTGGACAGCGTGAGGTTGTGCGAGCCGCCGGCGTTGCCGGTGGTGCGCATGCCCAGCTTGCGCGCCGAGTAGGTCGAGAGGAAATAGCCCTGCACCTTGCCAGCCGACAGGACCTTGCGGCGCACTGTCTTCACGCCCTCGTCGTCAAACGGCGCGCTGCCCTTGCCGCCCACGATGTGCGGGTCCTCGACGATGTCCAGGTGCGGCGCCATCACCTTCTTGCCCAGGCTGTCTGCCAGGAAGGTGGTCTTGCGGTAGAGCGCGCCGCCGCTGGTGGCTTGCACATAGGCGCCCAACAGGCCGGCCGCCAGCGGCGACTCGAACAGCACCGGGCATTCGGTGGTCGGGATCTTTCGGGCGTTCAGGCGCGAGAGCGCGCGCTCGGCGGCGTAGCGGCCCACGGCTTCGGGCGTGGCCAGGTCCTGCGGCGCGCGCACCGAGCTGTACCAGTAGTCGCGCTGCATGTGGGCGCCTTTGCCAGCGATCGGTGCCACCGACAGGCTGTGGCGCGAGCTGGCGTAACCGCCGCTGAAGATGCCGGGCTGGCCGCGCTCGCCGCCGCGCATGTGGGCGGTGAAGAAGTGCGACTGCTGGGCCGAGACGCTCGCGCCCTCGCTGTTGCTGATCTTCCTGCTGGTGGCAAACGCCGCCTGTTCGCAGGCCAGCGCGAGCCGGACCGCCTCGTCGGACGTGATGGTCCAGGGGTGGAACAGGTCCAGATCGGGGTAGCGGTCGGCGATGTCCTCGGGGTCGGGCAGGCCAGCCACCGGGTCTTCGGCCGTGAAGCGCGCGATGTCGTAGGCGGCCTGCACCGTCTGGCGCACCGCCTCGGGCGAAAAGTCGGAGGTGGAGGCGTTGCCGCGGCGGCGGCCCAGGTAGACCGTCACACCCAGCGACTTGTCGCGGTTGCGCTCGACATTCTCCAGCTCGCCCTTGCGCACACTGACGTTCAGACCGGCACCTTCCGAGACCTCGGCGGCCGCATCCGCCGCTCCGAGACGCTTGGCCTCGGCCAGAGCGAGGTCCACCACCTCCTCGAAGCGGCTGCGCGAATACTGGAACCCGGCCAGTGGTGCGGAGGGGTCGGACGGGGTGGAAACAGGGGCGGTGGGGGTATTTCTCATGTCGGCGGCTATGATACTTGCCGCCCTCTTTCCCCCTTCCCCATGTCCCGCAAACCCACAAAAGGCTACTTCGTCCGCGGCCAATTCGTCGCCGTTGGCAGCGAACTGGACCTCGAACTCAAGCGCGAACTCAAGGGTTCGGTCGACATGAGCAAGACCGATCTCAAGAAGCACAGCGACCACCTGCAGTCGCTGGGCGAGAGCCTGCTGACGCTGCGCAGCGACCTGATGGCGCGGCTGCGCGAACGGCACGAGGACATTGGCGACAAGCTGATCGACGCGCTGGCCGAAGCCAGGCGCATCACCAACTTCGAGGGCAAGCGCCGCCAGATGCAGTTCATCGGCAAGCTCATGCGCAAACTGGGCGACGACACCATCGCCGGCATCGAGGCCGCGCTCGAAGAACAGCGCAAACCCTCGGCCCGCGAAACCCTGGCCCTGCACCAGGCCGAGCAGTGGCGCGACCGCCTGATCGCCGACGACGGTGCGCTCACCGACTGGATGCAGGCCGCGCCCGAGACCGACGTGCAGCAGTTGCGCGCCCTGATCCGCCAGGCCCGCAAGGACGCCCAGGGCGTGGCCGAGCGCCCTGGCGAGGCCCAGCGCCACGGCAAGGCCTACCGCGAGATCTTCCAGCTGGTGCGCGCCGCGCTGAGCCGCGACGACACCGACGAACCCACCCCCGAAGAAGACGACCATGAGTGAACCCTTCGACCCGGTGCGCATCGGCATCGTCTCCATCAGCGACCGCGCCAGCACCGGCGTCTACGAAGACAAGGGGCTGCCCGCCCTGCGCGAGTGGCTGGGCAAGGCGCTGAAGAACCCGATCACCTTCGAAGAGCGCCTGATCCCCGACGAGCAGGCGACCATCAGCCAGACCCTGATCGAACTGGTCGACGCCGGCTGCGCCCTGGTGCTGACCACCGGCGGCACCGGCCCCGCCAAACGGGACGTGACGCCCGAGGCGACGCTCGCCGTGGCGCACAAGGAAATGCCCGGTTTCGGCGAACAGATGCGCCAGATCAGCCTGGCCTTCGTGCCCACGGCCATCCTCTCGCGCCAGGTCGCCGTGATCCGCGACAGCAGCCTGATCATCAACCTGCCGGGCCAGCCCAAGGCCATCGCCGAGACGCTGGAAGGCGCGAAGAACGCCGACGGCAGCGTGCGGGTCAACGGCATCTTTGCCGCTGTGCCTTACTGCATCGACCTGATTGGCGGGCCCTACCTCGAAACCAACGACGACGTGATCAAGGGTTGGCGTCCGAAAACCGCCGTTCGCCCGGCGCGCTGACATCCATCGCGGGGCCCATCACGCCCCGCAGACAACAACGCTTCGGGGGGAAGCATGCCGGTTTATCGCTGCAACAAATGCGGCCACGTGAGCGAATCGGGTGTCGCCGGGACGCAGGTGGCCTGCGCCGTCTGCCAGGCGCCGTGTTCGGTGTTCGACACGGTGTTCTATGTTCAGAAGCTGATCGAACGCTACGCCGCGGCCATGCGGGAAATCAGGGCCCTGCAGGCAGATGAGCGGCAGGCCGCCGACGGTGACCCGAATGCGGGCCAGCCCGCTCAGCAGGAAGAACCTGACGGGGACACCGACACGGAGAACTTTGCAACGGCCGCCCAGCACGCGCCCATCGAGCGCTGGCTCAAGGCCAAACAGATTGAAGCCCGCTTCGATCACAGCAATGTGGACACCAGCGGGTACTTCGATGAAGCCGCCCAGCAACTTGGGAAAAACCATGCGCTGTTTGGCGAGCTGATCCAGCGCGTCACCTGGTCTTACCGCAAGAGCCACACCGGGCTGAACATCGATCTGACCGGAGTCGCCCAGAAGGACGTGCTGGCACTCACGACGCTCTGCCGCCAGTTCTACAGCCACACCCTGTTTGCCCGATACCAGTATCAGAAGCAGGAAAAGGTCATCCGGCTTTCGCTCCAGCCCGCGCCCAAGGTCAGGCAGTTCTTTGAAGGCGCCTGGCTCGAGTGGTTCGCGCTGCTGGAGCTGGTGGACCACCTCAAAGCGAGAAAGCTGGGTTTTTCCTGCGCCCGTGGTGTGGAGGTCCTTTTCCCCAACGAGGACATGCATGAACTGGATGTCGTGGTGCTGCCCTCCGGTCAGAATCCCATCTGCATCGAGTGCAAGACAGGTGAGTTCCGGCGCGAGATCGACAAGTACCAGCGCCTTCGCAAGCGTCTGGGAGTGGAACGGAGCCGCTTCATCATCTGCGCCACAGACATCACGGAAGAACAGGCTGTCAGCCTCACGGCCATGTACGACCTCACCTTTGTGAACCCGGCCTCGCTTGCGCGCCATCTGAACAGCCTCGTCTGAAACCCTGCCATCCAATCCCATGAACATCACCAAAGACACCGTCGTCACCCTCACCTTCCGCGCCAGCGACGCCAGCGGCAAGCTGCTCGAAGACGGCAAGACGCCGCGCAGCTACCTGCATGGCGGCTATGGCAACACCCTGCCGGGCATCGAGGCGGCGCTGGAAGGCCAGGCGGCCGGTTACCAGACCACCGTGAAGCTGGCGCCGGCCAACGCCTTTGGCGAACGCGACGAGTCGCTGGTCACAACCATCCCGAAGAAGGACTTCCCCCCCGGCGTCAAGGTCGGTGGCCAGCTCGAAGGCCACGACGACCAGGGCCGGCATCAGGTGTTCACGGTCACCAAGATCAAGGGCGACACCGTGCACCTCGACGGTAACCACCCGCTGGCCGGCCAGACGCTGACCTTCCAGCTCAAGGTGCTGGATGTCAAGGCGGCGAGCGCCGAAGAGATCGCCCACGGCCACGCCCACGGTGCGCACGGCCACCACCATTGAGTCGCCGATCCCCGCTGATCGCCTCCCTCGATTTCCCGGACACTGCGCCGGGAGCCCTGCCCGACGCCCGGCTGAGGCTGCGTTTTGAACAACCGCTCGCGGTGATCGAGGCCTGGTCGCTGGACCAGGTGCTGCCGGCCATCGCGCAGGTGCAGGCCCATGCCGCCGCAGGCCGCTGGTGCGTCGGCGGGCTGGCCTACGAAGCGGCCCCGGCGTTCGACCCCGCCCTGCCCGTGAGGTCGGCCGATCCCCGCTGGCCGCTGGTCTGGTTCGGCGTCTACGACACCCCCTCGGAAACACCCGACGTGCAGCCGCCAGCCGCGGACCCTGTCGACTGGCGCATGGACTGGGACCGCCCGCGCTATCTGCAGCAGGCCGATGCCGCGCGCCAGGCCATGGCGGCCGGCGAGTGCTACCAGATCAACCTCACCACGGCCCTTCAGGGCGCACTGGACGGTGACCCTGTGGGCTGGATGGACGCGCTGCGGCGCCACCAGGGCAGCGGCTACCTGCTGCGGCTCGCCGATGGGGAGCGCCAGGTGCTCAGCGCCTCACCCGAGCTGTTCTTCGACTGGCAACCCAACCTGCAGGGCGGCCGTCTGTGCTGCCGCCCGATGAAGGGCACGGCCGCACGCGAGAGCGACCCGGCGCTCGACCGCGCCGCACGCGACGCGCTGCAGGCCAGCGCCAAGGAACGCGCCGAGAACGTGATGATCGTGGACCTGCTGCGCAGCGACATGGGCCGTCTGGCCCAGACCGGCAGCGTGCGGGTGGAGCGCCTGCTGGAGGTGGAGGCCTGGCCCACCGTGTGGCAGATGACCTCCACCCTCACCGCCACGGCCCGCCCGGACACCAGCCTCGGCGATGTGCTGACCGCGCTCTTCCCCTGCGGCAGCGTCACCGGCGCGCCCAAGCGGCGCGCCATGCACCACATCGCAGCGCTGGAGGACGCGCCGCGCGGCTTCTACTGCGGCGCCCTCGGCGTGGTGCGGCCGGGCGGCCACGCCACCTTCAACGTGCCTATCCGCACCGTCTGCCTGGACCGGCCGGACTCTGGGGCCAGCGACGACGGCTGGCACGCCCGATACGGTGTGGGCAGCGGCCTGACGGTGTGTGCCGACCCCGCCGCCGAATGGAGAGAACTCATGACCAAGAGCCGCCACCTGCACCGCATCGGCGAGCCGTTCGACCTGCTGGAGACCCTGCGCCTGGACCACGGCCGCTACTGGCTGCTGCCGCACCACCTCGACCGCCTGCGCGAGAGCGCGGCGCACTTCGGGCACGGTTTCGATCCGTTGGCGGTGGACGGCGCGCTGGAAGCCGTGCGCGAGGCCCATCCCGAGGGCCTGTGGCGCGTGCGCCTGCTGCTGGACGCCTCGGGCCGGGCCGACGCCCAGGCCTACGCCATGACCGAGACCCCGTCGCCTGTGCGGGTGGCGCTGGCACCCTCGGCTCTGAACACCGAAGAGGCGCTGCAGGAGTTCATCCAGCACAAGACCACGCGGCGCGCGCACTACGAGGCGCTCGCGCCCACCAACCTCGCCGTGTTCGACCACCTGCTGTTCAACCAGCGGGGTGAACTCACCGAATTCACTCGGGGCAATGTGGCCATTCAGCTGGACGGCCAGTGGTGGACACCGGCGCTGGCCTGCGGCCTGCTGCCCGGCACCTACCGGCGCGAGCTGCTGGCCCAGGGCCGGCTGCAGGAGGCGGTGATTCCGGTGGAGCGGCTGGCGCAGGCGCAGGGCCTGGGCTTCTTCAACGGCCTGCGCGGCTGGCTGGACGCGGCGCTGGACCCAGCGCCGCCCCTCGGCTGATCATTTGCCAACCAGCTGGTTGAGCTTCTCGGCCTCGAAACACTCGGTCTTGGCGGCGTCGGCCGGCACACAGTCCTTCTGTGCCAGCGCCAGCTTCTCGATCGCCTGCCACAGCAGCGCGATCTGGTGCTCCTGCCCGGCCGCGTTGTCGATCAGGCTGCGCATGGCCTGTGACAGCGGGTCGTCTTCCTGCGTGATGCCATAGGCCTGAAACTTGGGTTTGGCGTCTTCGGTCACGTCGGCGCTTTCCCCGGTCTTGCTCGGGATGATGCGCGCCGGGATGCCGACCGCGGTGGCACCCGCCGGCACCGGCTTGATCACCACCGCGTTGCTGCCGATCTTGGCACCGTCGCCCACCTCGAAGCCGCCCAGCACCTTGGCGCCAGCGCTGACCACCACGTTTTTGCCCAGCGTCGGGTGCCGCTTGGCGCCCTTGTAGAGCGAGGTGCCGCCCAGGGTCACACCCTGGTAGATGGTGCAGCCGTCGCCGATCTCGGCGGTCTCGCCCACCACCACGCCCATCGCATGGTCGAAGAACACACGCTCGCCGAGCTTGGCGCCAGGGTGAATCTCGATGCCGGTGAGGAAGCGCGCGATGTGCGAGATGAACCGTCCGAGCCACTTGAAGCCGTGCGTCCAGCACCAGTGCGCCGGACGGTGCAGCCAGACGGCGTGCAGGCCCGGGTAACAGGTGATCACTTCCCAGGTGCTGCGCGCAGCGGGGTCGCGCTCAAGGATGCACTGGATGTCGGATCGGAGTCGGGCGAACATGGAGCCGGGGGTATGTAAAGGGTCGGCCAGTCTAGCGCTTCGCACGCTCGGCCGTCTGCAGCATGGCCTTGGCGACACCGCGCAGGATGTGGATTTCCTCCGGCGTCGGTTGCGCGCGGTTGAACAGGGCGTTCAGCCGCGGCATCAGCTTCTTGGGCGCGGCCGGGTCGAGGAAATCGACCGCCACCAGCGCCTGCTCCAGGTGGCCCAGCATGCCGGCCACCGCCGCCGCATCGGCGGCCGGGCGCTCGGGCGTGGCCGGCGGCAGCGCAAAACCGCCCAGCGCCTGGCGCCAGTCGTAGGCGATCAGCTGCACCGCGGCGGCCAGGTTGAGCGAGCCGAACCCCTCGCTGGTGGGGATCGACAGGCAGGCGTGGCAGCGGTAGACGTCCTCGTTGCGCATGCCGAAGCGCTCCGACCCGAACAGGAAGGCCACGCCTTCGGGCTGCACCGCGTCCGGTGCGGCGGCGTCGGCCAGGAACTGCGCGAAGTGCTCGCGCGGGGCCCGCGTGGGCGGGCCGAAGTCGCGCGGCGTCATGGCCGTGGCACAGAGGTGGCTCACACCGTCCAGCGCCTCGTCCAGGGTCTGGACGATGCGCGCCCTGGCCAGCACATCGTTGGCGCCGCTGGCGCGCTGGATGGTTTCTTCCTTGCGCAGCACGTTCGGCCAGCGCGGCGCCACCAGCACCAGATCATCGAAGCCCATCACCTTCATGGCACGGGCGGCGCCGCCCACATTGCCGGCGTGGCTGGTCTGGATCAGGATGAAACGGGTGCGCATGTCGGGTGAGCCGGTAAAATGCCGGGTATTGTCGCCGCCCGCATTGCCGGGCACCGCACTCCCGCTCTTCCCCCCTGCCCACGGCCGCTTCCTGCGGCGCCGTCAAGGAACACAATTCATGTCGTCCAACCTCCACCCCATGCTGAACGTGGCCATCAAGGCCGCCCGCGCCGCCGGCGCCATCATCAACCGCGCCGCCCTCGATGTCGAAGCCGTGCGCGTGACCACCAAGCAGACCAACGATTTCGTCACCGAGATCGACCATGCGGCGGAGGCCGCGATCATCGAGACCCTGCTGACGGCCTACCCAGACCACGGCATCTGGGCCGAAGAATCCGGACGACGCGAAGGCAAGGGCCGCGACAAGAACCACGTCTGGATCATCGATCCGCTGGACGGCACCACCAACTTCATCCACGGCTTCCCGGTCTACTGCGTGAGCATCGCGCTCATGGTGAACGGCCGCATCGAGCAGGCCGTGGTCTACGACCCGACCCGCAACGACCTGTTCTGCGCAACCAAGGGCCGCGGCGCCTACCTCAACGACCGGCGCATCCGCGTCGCCAAGCGCACCACGCTGCGCGACTGCCTGATCTCCACCGGCTTCCCGTTCCGCCCGGGCGACACTTTCCAGACCTACCTGCAGATGCTGGCCGACGTGATGCCCCGCTGCGCCGGTGTGCGCCGCCCCGGCTCCGCCGCGCTGGACCTGGCCTATGTGGCGGCTGGTTTCTCCGACGGCTTCTTCGAGATGGGCCTCTCGCCCTGGGACGTGGCCGCGGGCGCGCTGCTGGTGACCGAGGCCGGCGGCCTGATCGGCAACTTCACCGGCGAGGCCGACTTCCTGGAGCAGCGCGAGTGCCTGGCTGCCAGCCCGCGCATCTACGGCCAACTGGTGGGCCTGACCGGCAAGTACAGCAAGTTCGCCAGCGCCGGCGACAAGGCTTCGGTGCGGCAGGCGGTTGCCAAGACCCCGGAAGCCGCGAGCGAAGACACCCCGCCCGCAGAGCCCTCCGCACCGTTCTGACCGGGCCTCAGTCCATCGGCAGGGTCCACCAGAAGGTGGCCCCATGGCCCGGCCGGGCCTCGGCCCAGATGCGGCCGCCGTGTCGCTCCAGCGTGCGCGCCACGATGGCCAGCCCCACACCAGTCCCGCCCGGCGCGTTGGCTCCGGCGTGCAGGCGCTGGAACAGGCCGAACAGCTTCTGGGCGTGCGCCATGTCGAAGCCCATGCCGTTGTCCCGGAGGTAGAACGCCCGGCGCGCGGGTTCGAAGCCCAGTTCGATCACCGGCGCGTCCAGGTGGCGCGAGTACTTCAGCGCGTTGTCCAGCAGGTTGGACAGCAGCTGGCGCAGCAGCTTGGCATCGCCCATCACCCGTGGCAGGGAATGCAGTTGCACCCTGGCGTGGGGCACACCGGGCTCCAGCGCCTCGGCCACCGAACGGGCCAGCGCGTTCATGTCGACCGACACCGGCTCGATCTCGACCCGCACCACGCGCAGCAGCTCCAGCATGTCCGTGATCATCTGCCCCATGTTGCGCGACGCACCGACGATGCGCTCGAACATCAGCCGCCCTTCGGGGCTCAGGCGTTCGCCGTCGGATTCGCCGACGAGCGACGCGAACCCGTTGACCGAGCGCAGCGGTGCCCGCAGGTCGTGGGCGATGGAGTACGAGATCACCTCCATGTCGCGCATCGAGCGCTCCAGCTCGGCGGTGCGCTCGGCCACGCGCCGCTCCAGGCTGGCGTTGAGCGCGCGCACCTCCTCCTGCGCCGTGACCCGTTCATGGATGTCCAGCAGCGTGCCCGACATGTACAGAGGCCGACCGTCCTGGTCGCGCCGGTGCACCCGGCCCCGGTCGTTGAACCAGAGCCACGAGCCCCTTTTGTGGCGCATGCGCAGGTCGCAGTCGTAGACCGGTGTCCCGCCGCGCAGGTGGGCCTGCAGCAGCGACTGCGCCCGGACCAGGTCGTCGGGGTGCACGAGCGACTGCCAGGTCTCGCGCGTGGGCGGTTGCAGTTCGTCCAGGCGGTAGCCCAGCAGGCCCGCCCAGCGGTCGCTGTAGAGCGTGAGCCCGGTGGCGATGTCGAGTTCCCAGATGCCGGGGCCGGTGGCCTCCAGCACCCACTCCAGGCGCTGGCGCTCGTCTCTCAGCGCCTCTTCGACCTCGATGTAGGAGGTGACATCCGAGTAGGTGCGCACCAGGCCGCCGTCGGGCAGCGGCCGCGTGCGGATCTCCAGTGCACGGCCATCGGTGGTGCGGCGCATGTAGCGGCCCGGCACCGGACCGGCATCCTCCTCGACGTACCGGCGTGCATGGGATTCCACCAGTTCGCAGTTCGGACCAAAGTCGCCCCGCGCGCTCTGGTAGGCCACCACCTCGTCCTGCGTGGGCTGCCGGGACATCAGCTCGTCGGGCAGGTCGAGCATCTCCAGCAGGCGCCGGTTGTAGACGGTCACCCGCCCCTGGGCGTCCATCTTGGACAGGCCCTGGCTCATGGTGTCGAGCGTGACCTGCAGGGCCGAGGTCTTGTCGGCCAGCAGGGCGCTGGTGGCCTGCAGCTGCTGGCGGGAGCGCTGGCGCTCCTCGTGCCCGCGCCGGGCCAGCACCAGCTGGCGCACCGTGCCCAGCAGCGGCTGCAGGAACTCAATGTCATTTTCGCGGTAGCCGTCGGTGGCGTTGGCCAGACCCACCATGGCGATCAGCCGGCCACCGACTTCCAGCGGAATCCCCAGAAACGAAGTCATGGGCGGGTGGCCGTGCGGCAGCCCGCCGCGGCGCGCGTCGGTTTCCGGGTGGTTGCTGAGCACGGTTTCACCCGTCAGCAGCGCGTGCCCGAACAAGGTCTTCAGGTTGCGGAACTCCATGCCCGAGTCCATCTGTTCGGCAAACATGCGCCGCGAGGCCTCGTCCCAGGAGATGTCGGTGATCGCATGGGTCTTGAGGTAGGGCCGGCCTTGATGGTCGTACAGCACCTCGCCCACAAAGCCGTAGGCGCTGTCCGTCACCGACAGAAAGGCCTTGAGCAGCCCTTCAAACGCCTGCCGCTTGTCGTCCGCCTCGATGTAGGCCGCCTGCGCCTGCCGCACGGCGTCCAGCATCCGGTGCTGCCGGTCGAGTGCCTGCGCGGCCTGGCGGGTCTCGGTCACATCGTGGACGTAGCCGTGCCACAGCACCGAGCCATCCGGTTGCGCCTGCGGCAGGCCTTCCGCACTAAACCAGCGCATGCCCTTGTCCGGGTGGTTGACCCGGAACGCCATTCGCCAGAGCGTCAGCCGGGTCGTGGACTCCCAGATGGATTGGGCCATGGCCTGCTGGTCGTCCGCGTGCACCCGGCTGAAGAGGATGCGTCCGTCCTGGTACAGCTGCTCGGGCGTCAGGTCGAACAGGTCGCGCACCATGTCGCTGACGAACTCGAAGCTGCCCCAGCCCTTCAGCGGCATGCGCGACTGGAACACCACACCGGGCACGCGGGCCGTGATCTGCTGCAGCAACTTCAGCTGCTGCACATGGGCGTCGATGGCCTCGCGCTGGGCCGTGATGTCCTGCACCACGCCGAAGTCGGTCTGAGGGATGCCTTTGACGGAGGTCTGGCTGATGCGGGTGCGCAGCCAGCGCACCGCGCCATCCGGCCGGGTCCACCGGAAATCCAGCTCGCGCCCGTCGCGCGCCGCACGGGCCTCCAGCCAGGCCGGCATGTCGTCGGGATGGATGCCGCCACGGCCTTCGGAACGCGCCACCACAGCCGCTGGTGTGAGGCCGGTGATCTCGAACAACCCGGGCGAGAAGTTCACCGAGGCCTCGTTCGCAGAGTTGATCCAGTGCCCCACCATGGCCAGCCGCTCGATGGCCGCATGCAGCTCCACCTTGTGCTGCAGGTCCAGGTTGGCGGCCCGCAGCTCCTTCTGGGCCTGGTCGCGCTCCAGTTCGGACGCCACCTCATGGCTGATGTCCAGCAGGTAAACCAGCAGCAGCTCGCCCCCGCCGAGCACCGAGGTGTGCAGACGCAGGTGGCGCGCCCGGCCGTCGATCATCACCGTGCAACGGGGTTTGTCCTGCTCCTTGAGCGACTCGAGATAGGCCTGGCGTTGGGTGGCGTCGGTCCACAGCCCCAGTTCGACGGTGGTGTGCCCGATGGCCTGGTCACGGGCGACGCCGGAAAGCGCTTCCCAGGCCTGGTTGACCGCCACCAGGCGTCCGTCCGCCCGCCGCGAGAGCGAGACAGCGAACGGGGCGTCTTCGAACATCTGCTCGAACGGAAGAGGCATGGCCGCAGCGGACAAACCGGTTCCGGACGGGTACGCACTGGGGGTCGGCATGTTCAAAAAGACAGGGCTTGGCAGACGAGGAATGGTCCATTGTGGGTCACAGGGTCGCACCGGGGGAAGACCCCGAACTGCTAAAGTAAGTCGCTTTTGTGCACTGTTTCCCGGACTTGCCTTGACCGCCCCGCTGGACGCCCACACCCCCATGATGCAGCAGTACCTGGCCCTCAAGGCCGGGCACCCCGACACGCTGCTGTTCTACCGCATGGGCGACTTCTACGAGATGTTCTACGCCGACGCGGAAAAGGCCGCGCGGCTGCTGGACATCACCCTCACGCAGCGCGGCCAGTCGGCCGGCGAACCGGTCGTCATGGCGGGTGTGCCCTTCCACTCTGTTGAGAGCTATCTGGCACGGCTGATCAAGCTGGGCGAGTCGGTCGCCATCGCCGAACAGGTGGGCGACGTGGCCACCGCCAAGGGGCCGGTCGAGCGCAAGGTGGTGCGGGTGGTCACGCCCGGCACCCTGACCGACACCGAGCTGCTGTCCGACAAGACCGAGGCCCTGGTGATGGCGGTGCACCCCGGCGCCCGCACCGGCCTGGGCCTGGCCTGGCTGTCGGTCACACAGGGCATCGTGTTCCTGGCCCAGTGCGCCAGCGACGAACTGGCCGACTGGATCGCCCGCGTGGGCCCCGGCGAGGTGCTCTACAGCGCCGAGGTCACGCCCACATTCGAGAAGTCGCTGCAACAGATCAGCGCCCAGCCCCTGCCCAGCGGCGCCCGCTGCGTGGCCGTGGTGCGGCCGGCCTGGGCCTTCGATGCCGGGCTGGGTGAGCGCAAGCTGCTGGAACAGCTGCAGGCCGCCAGCCTGGGCGCCTGGGACGCCCAGGAGCTCAAGGACGCGCACGCCGCCGCCGCCGCGCTGCTGGCCTACGCCGAGCACACCCAGGGCCGCGCGCTCACCCACATCAAGAGCCTGCAGGTGGCGCGCAGCGGGGAGCTGATCGACCTGCCGGTCAACACGCGGCGCAACCTCGAACTCACGCACACGCTGCGCGGCGAGACCAGCCCGACGCTGTTTTCGCTGCTGGACACCTGCCACACCGGCATGGGCAGCCGGGCGCTGCGCAGCTGGCTGCTGGAGCCGCGCCGCGAGCGCACGCAGGCGCGTGAGCGGCTGGCCGCCATCGGCCTGCTGCGCGGCGGGCTGTGGCAAAGCCTGCGAGCTGAGCTCAAGAGATCGAGCGACGTCGAACGCATCACCGCCCGCACCGCCCTGCGCCAGGTGCGCCCGCGCGAGCTGGTGGGGCTGACGGCCACGCTGGCCCGCTCGCAGCAGTTGTCTCGCGGGCTGGCTGCCGGCCTGGGCGCCACACCGCCCGCCCTGCTGGCGCGCATCGCCGCCGACCTGACCCCGCCCGCCGGCTGCGCCGAGCTGCTGGCACAGGCCATCGCACCCGAACCGGCCGCGCTGGTGCGCGACGGCGGCGTGATCGCCGACGGCTTCGACGCCGAGCTGGACGAGTTGCGCGCCATCCAGACCAACTGCGACGGTTTCCTGATCGACCTGGAAACCCGCGAACGCGCGCGCACCGGCATCGCCAACCTGCGCGTGCAGTTCAACAAGGTGCACGGCTTCTACATCGAGGTCACGCAGGGCCAGCTGGACAAGGTGCCCGACGACTACCGGCGCCGCCAGACCCTCAAGAACGCCGAGCGCTTCATCACCCCCGAACTCAAGGCCTTCGAGGACAAGGCTCTGTCGGCCCAGGAACGGGCACTGGCGCGCGAGAAGTGGCTGTACGACCACCTGCTGGACGCACTGCAGACCTTCATCGACCCGCTCACCCGCCTGGCCCGCGCCATGGCGGCGCTGGACGCGCTGTGCGCCCTGGCCGAGCGTTCGCTGACGCTGAACTGGACCGAGCCGACCTTCACCCCAGAGCCCTGCATCGAAATCCGCGGTGGCCGCCATCCGGTCGTCGAAGCGCGCCTGCAGGAGACCACCGGCGGCAGCTTCATCGCCAACGACACCGTGCTCGGCGGCAAGCAGCGCATGCAGGTCATCACCGGCCCCAACATGGGCGGCAAGAGCACCTACATGCGCCAAGTGGCCGTCATCGTGCTGCTGGCCAGCATGGGCAGCTACGTGCCCGCCACCAGCTGCCGCCTGGGGCCCATCGACGCCATCCACACCCGCATCGGTGCGGCGGACGACCTGGCCAACGCGCAGTCCACCTTCATGGTCGAGATGACCGAGGCCGCTCAGATCCTGCACGCCGCGTCACCACAAAGTCTGGTGCTGATGGACGAGATCGGCCGCGGCACCTCCACCTTCGACGGCCTGGCACTGGCCGGCGGCATCGCCGCCCACCTGCACGACAAGGCGCGCTGCTTCACCCTCTTCGCCACCCACTACTTCGAGCTCACCGAATTCCCCGCCACCCACCATGGCGCGGTCAACGTGCACGTCAGCGCCGTCGAAGGTGGCGGCAAGAGCGGCATCGTCTTCCTGCACCAGATCGAGCCCGGCCCGGCCAGCCGCAGCTACGGCATCCAGGTCGCGCGCCTGGCCGGCGTGCCCGGTGCGGTGGTGCAGCACGCGAAACACGCGCTGGCCGCGCTGGAAGCGCACAGCGAAAGCAGCCGCGTGCAGGTGGACCTGTTTGCACCACCGCCGGCCCCGCCCGAACCCGAAACGCCCCCGGTGCTGGCCGCGCTGGCCGCCATCGACCCCGATGTGCTGAGCCCGCGCGAAGCGCTGGACCAGCTCTACGCCCTCAAAAAACTCGCCACGAAACCATGACCTACTGCGTCGCCGTCAAACTCAAGGCCGGACTGGTGTTCCTCTCCGACTCCCGCACCAACGCGGGCCTGGACCAGATCAGCACCTTCCGCAAGATGATCGTCTACGAGAAGCCGGGCGACCGCTTCATGTGCCTGCTCTCGGCCGGCAACCTGAGCATCTCGCAGTCGGTGCGCGAGATCCTGCAGGTCGAGCAGCTGGCCGACCACGAGGGCGGCGATCCGATCACCATCTGGAACGCCAAGAGCATGTTCGACGCCGCGCGCGTGCTCGGCTCGGCTGTGCGGCATGTGTTCGAACGCGATGGCGAGGCGCTCAAGCGCGCGGGCGTCGAGTTCAACGTCTCCATGATTTTTGGCGGCCAGATCGGCAACGAGGGCATGCGACTGTTCCAGGTCTATTCGGCCGGCAACTTCATCGAGGCCACGCCCGAGACGCCGTTCTTCCAGATCGGCGAATCCAAGTACGGCAAACCCGTGCTGGACCGCGTGATCACACCCGACACCCCGCTGGACGAGGCGGCCAAGTGCGCGCTGGTGTCGATGGACAGCACGCTCAAGTCCAACCTGTCGGTGGGACTGCCACTCGATCTGGTGGTCTACGAGGTCGACACGCTCAAGACCGACCGGATCACCTGCATCGACGAGAACAACCCCTACTTCCGCATGGTGCGCAACACCTGGGGCCAGAAGCTGCGCGAGGTGTTCGACGCCATCGAGCATCCGGCCTGGGACGGGGCGCCGACGAATGTGCCGCTGATGGGTTGCAGCACGCGCAGCCAGCCGCTCAAGAAGATCACGAACTCGAAAGAGAAGCTGATCTGATGTCCCTGATCGTCTTCTCCCACGCCAACAGCTTCCCGGCCAGCACCTACGCGGTGCTGTTCAAGTCGCTGCGGGCGCGCGGCCACGCGGTGCGCGCGGTGGAGAAGTTCGGTCACGACCCGAAGTACCCGGTCACCAGCAACTGGCCGCACCTGGTGCAGCAGCTGGCCGACTTCGCCGGCCCTGAAATCGAGAAGCATGGCAAGCCGGCCTGGCTGGTCGGGCACTCGCTGGGCGGCTTCCTGAGCCTCATGTGCGCCGCGCGCCACCCGCAACTGGGCGGCCACGGCGTGCAGGGCGTGCTGCTGATCGACTCGCCGGTGCTGGGCGGCTGGCGGGCGCGGGCGCTGGAACTGGCTAAGCGCACGCAGCTGGTGGGATCGATCTCGCCCGGCAAGATCAGCCGCATCCGCCGCCACAGCTGGCCCGACGCGCAGGCCGCTTTCGACCACTTTGCCCGCAAGAAGGCCTTCGCCGCCTGGGAACCCCAGGTGCTGCGCGACTACATTGAACACGGCACGCTGGACGCCACCACACCACAGGGGCCGCGCCGCGTGCTGGCCTTCAACCGCGACATCGAGACTGCGATCTACAACACCCTGCCCCACAACCTCGACCGCCTGCTGCGGCGCCATCCGCTGCAGTGCCCCGTGGGTTTCCTCGGTGGCCACGAATCGCAGGAGATGAAGCAGGTCGGCATGGTCATGACGCGCAAGCTCGTGGGGCCCCATCCCGAGCGCCTGCGCATGCTGCCGGGCAGCCACCTGTTCCCCATGGAGCGCCCGCACGAGACCGCAGCGGCCATCGACGCCTGCCTGCAAGCTCTGAAAAATCCGGCCAATTCCGGCGCTTGAACGCGGGCGCCGGGGGTAGGATGCTGCCAGCACCATGAGCGCTGTGTCCACCCAACACACGGCCAACGCCGGCCGTGCCAATCCCGACTGGGCCGACCACCCGGCCTGGCTGCGCTATGGAATCGCCATTGTGCTGACGCTGCTGGCGGTATGGGCGCGCATGGCGCTGGCGCCGGCCGACTCCGGCGGGCGCTTCATCACCCCTGCACTCGCGGTGGCGCTTTCGGCCCTGTATGGCGGCCTCGGCCCCGGATTGCTCAGCGTCTTGCTGGGCATGCTGCTGGTCAACTTCTTCATGGTGCCGCCCTACGGGTCCTTCGCGTTCGAGAACTTGGAGGAAGCCTTCTGGCTCAACACCTGGCACCTGCTCACCCAGCTGGTGGTGGTCGGTGCGATTTCGCTGATGCAGTCGCGCAACCGGCAGCTGCGTGCAGCTGACCGGCAGATCCGGCTGGCGCAGCAGCACTTCCTGGACACCTTCGAACACGCGGCTTCTGGTATCACACACGTCGACACCACAGGCCGGCTGCTGCGTGCCAACCAGACCTTCTGCCGCATGGTCGGCTACAGCAAGGACGAACTGGTCCATCTGAGCTTTCAGGACATCACCATCCCCGAAGACATCGGCCCGGACCTGCGCATGCTCGACGAGCTGCTGGCCGGCGCGCGTTCCAGCTACACGCTGGAAAAGCGCTACCGCCACAAGGACGGCCACATCGTGTGGGTCCAGCTGACGGTGGCGCTGGTGCGCAAGCCCACCGGCGAGCCCGACTACCTCATTTCGGTGGTGCAGGACCTCAGCGCCCAGAAGGCCGCGGAAGAAGCCCTGCGCACCAGCCAGAAGCTCATGAACCAGGCCCAGAAGCTGGCGTACATCGCTGCCTGGCAGGCCGACCTGAAGATCGGCCGGATCACCGGCCTCACGAAGAGCGAATCGTTCCTCTCGATTCCGTCCAACGAATACGCGATCACCGACATGCTGAAGCTGATTCACCCGGACGACCGCCCGCGGGTGATGGCACTGTGGCCGCAGGCTGTCAAGGGAGAGGCGGCCTACGAGATCGAGTACCGGGTCATTCTGGACGGGCGTGAGTTCTGGCATTCGGTGAAGGCGGAGTTCGAGCGCGACGCGCACGGCCGAGCCCTCCGGGCGCTGGGCGTGACGCAGGACATCACCGAGCGCAAACGCATTGAACTGGAGTTCCAGCAGCTCAACGCCACGCTGGAGCAGCGCATCCGCGACCGCACGCGCGCGCTGCGGGACGCCTACGACGAGCTGGAAAGCTACTCGTACGCGGTGGCGCACGACCTGCGCTCACCGCTGCGCATCATCAACGGCTTCGCACAGGCCCTGCGGGAAGACAACCCGACCCTGGACACAGCCAGCGAGGAACACCTGGGCCGCATCATGGGCGCCAGCAAGAAGATGGGCGAGCTGATCGACGGCCTGCTCAAGCTGTCGCAATACGCCCGCGGCGAGGTACAGCGCCAGAACGTGAACCTGAGCGCCGTCGCCACCCGCATCTTCGAGGAGCTGTCGGTGGCCGAGCCGCAGCGCGCGGTCGAATGGGAGATCGAACCCGACCTGCTCGTGCAGGCCGATCCGGCGCTGATCGAGGCGCTGATGCAGAACCTGCTGAACAACGCCTGGAAGTACACCGCCGCCGTGCCAAAGGCCCGCATCCGCGTGTTCTCCCGCGTGGTCGACGGCGTGCGAGAGTACTGCGTGGCCGACAACGGTGCGGGCTTCGACATGGCGCGCGCCAGCAAGCTGTTCCAGCCCTTCCAGCGCCTGCACCAGCCGCACGAGTTCGCCGGCCTGGGCATTGGCCTGGCCACAGCGCGTCGCATCGTGCAGCGCCACGGCGGCGTGCTGCGCGCCGACAGCCGGCCCGGCCAGGGCGCGACCTTTTCGTTCACCCTGCCCCAGGGCTGATCAGGCCGACCAGTCGACCCAGCCGAAGTGCGCGGTCAGCAGGATCAGTACACCGAAAGCGATGCGGTACCAGGCGAACGGCACAAAGCTGTGGCTGGCCACGTAGCGCAGCAGCCAGCGGATGCAGACCCAGGCGCTGAGGAAGGCGAACAGCAGACCGACCGCAAACATGGGGATGTCGGCCATCGACAGCAGCGCACGCTCTTTGTAGAGGCTGTAGGCGCCGGCACCGATCAGGATCGGGATGCCCAGGAAGAAGCTGAAGTCGGTCGCCACCTTGCGCGAGAGGCCGAACAGCATGCCGCCGATGATGGTCGAACCCGAACGGCTGGTGCCCGGGATCAGGCCGAAACACTGCGCCAGCCCCACCTTGAGCGCGTCCAGCGGCGTCAACTCGTCCAGCGACTGCACGCGCGCGGCCGAGGGCGGCCGCCGCTCGGCCCAGAGGATCACGAAGGCACCAACGATGAAGGCCAGCGCCACCACCGTGGGCGTGAACAGGTGCGCCTTGATGGCCTTGCCCAGCAGCAGGCCCAGCACCACGGCGGGCACACAGCCGATCACCACATTGAGCGCAAAGCGCTGCGCCACCCGCTCGGACGGCAGGCCGACGATGGTGGCGCGGATGCGCTGCCAGAACACGATGATCACCGCGAAGATGGCGCCGGTCTGGATCGCGATCTCGAACACCTTGGCGCGCTCGTCGTGGAAGTCCAGCAGCGTGCCGGCCAGGATCAGATGGCCGGTCGAAGAAATCGGAAGGAACTCGGTCAGCCCTTCCACCACGCCCATGATGGCGGCCTTGATCAGCAGCATGAGGTCCATGGTGCGGTCCTCAGCGTGGCAAGGGTTCGAGGGTGAGCTGCAGCCCGCCGGGCACGACGCGCAGCGCGCCGGGCCGGTAGCCGCGGCCGGCCAGCGACTCCAGGTCTTCCTTCTTGAAGCGGTGCACCACGGCCTCGTTCAGCAGGTCCTCGGCCAGCAGGCCACCGACCTTCTTCACCTGCGCCGCCTGGGCGGCATTCATACCGTCCACGTCCAGCCGCTCCACCCGCGCCTGCGTCAGCCGCAGCGTGGTGTCCGAGGGCTCGAAGCGCAGGCCGTAGCTCAGCTCCAGCTGGCCCTTGATGTCCGACTGCCCGGGCAGGGGCAGCGCGATCAGGTAGTTCACCAGGGTGCCGACCCGGTTCTCCTCGGGCCGCAGGCGCAGCCGGGGCTGGTCCAGCGTGGTCTCCAGCAGGCCCAGGTAGCGCTGCTTGACCGGGAAGCGCGTGGCGATGCGTTCGAGCAGCTGGGCCTCGCTGATGTTCACTTGGCGCGGGCCGGTGGGCAGGGCGTTGCAGCCGGCCAGGGCCAGCAGGGTCAGCGAAGCGGCGGCCAGGCGGCGCCGGGGAAGCACGGGAAGCGTCATGAAGTCGGAGTCCTCGAAGGCGGCCACACCGGGCGGAGGGCGTTCGACCGATTGTAGGAAGCCTGCATTTCACTCCGCGTCGGCGGCACTTCGCGAAGGTTTCCAGATGTTCCGTCCCAGCGCGGTGGCGGGGCACACGGGCGGCCGGCACAGTGCATCCCATTGCCACCCGACGGAGAACCCCATGCTGATCCAGTTGCTGATGAACCACCCCGAAGCCGGCGTCGAGATCCTGCGACGCACCCCGACCTGGGTCTGGGGCCTGCTGGCCGGCCTGTTGTTGCTTGGCGCGATCCAGCTGCGCACACGCCAAGTCGGCCTGCGCCGCGCGGCCGGACCGGCGATCGGCCTGACCGCGTTCTCGCTGATCAGCCTGGGCAGCGACCTGGCCGCCGGCCCCTGGCTGGCCCCGGGCCTGCTGGTGTGGCTGGCCGCGGGCGCTCTGGTGCTGGCCTGGCGCGGCCCGCGCGCCCTGCCGCCAGACACCTCGCACGACCCGGCCACCGGCCTGTTCACCCTGCCTGGCAGCGCCCTGCCCCTGCTGACCATCGCCGCCATCTTCCTGCTCAAGTACGGCGTCGGCGTCGAGCTGGCCATCCAACCCGGCCTGCGCCTGGACCCGCTCTTTGCCCTCTCGATGGCCGCCGGTTACGGCGCCCTCACCGGCCTGTTCTCGGCACGGCCCGTGGCGCTCTGGCTCATGGCCGGCCGCCAGGACCGCGCGGTGAATGCCTGAGCCCACTTCCATCTGCACCCTCTTTCAACCCACAGGAGTCTTTCATGAACACCACACCGAACACCGACTTCAACAACGCGTCCGACATCGACCGCCTGGCCCGCCGCCGCGTCGGTGTCCGCCTGGGCTGGCTGACCCACGCCACGGTCTACCTGCTGGTCATGGGCGGCCTGACCGCGATGGCCCTCTGGCAGGGCCGCCACCCGCCCGTAGCGGCGGCCTTCGGCTGGGGCCTGGGCCTGGCAATCCACGGCCTGCGGGTCTTCGTGGCCGGCAAAGGTTCTGCCCTGCGCGAACGCCTGGTGGACGCCGAGCGCCAGCGCCTTGTCGCCCGCCGCGGCGCCTGAGGCAGGCCATGAACGCCGCCATCCTTCGCCGCGCACTGGCCGCCGCCCTCGGCGGGCTGGCCGCCCTGGCCGCCCAGGCCCAGGTCGGCATGAGCGCCTGGCATGTGCAGGCTCGCCAGGTCACACTGATTTACCCGACGCAGGCCGAGTCACGGCTCCAGTCCTTCGGCCCCTTCACCATCGACGTGGCGATCAACGCCGCGCCACTGGAGGGCCGCCAGCGCCTGATCGTGATCTCGCACGGCACCGGCGGCAGCGCCATCGCCGACCACGCACTCGCCGCCGCCCTGGCGCGCGCCGGCTTCGTGGTGGCCCAGCCGCAGCACGAGGGCGACAACTGGCAGGACACGCGCCAGGCCGGACCCGAGTCGTTCCGGCGCCGTCCGCAGGAGGTCATCGAGGTGATCGACGCGCTCGCCAGGGACCCGAAGTGGTCCGCCCGGATCGATTTCTCCAAAGTCGGCGTGCACGGCATGTCGGCCGGTGGCGTGACCGGCATCTCGCTGGCCGGCGGCCAGTGGCGCATGCTCAACTTGGTGCGCCACTGCCAGGCCCAATCGAAGACCGACGAGTCGTTCTGCTTCCAGGGTGCCAAGGACGGTGCCGCCCGAGCAGAACGCCAAGCCCAGTACGACCGCGCCAGGTACGTGCCCGAGTTCTTCCTTCCTGCCGAAGTCAAGACCGTGCACGGCGGTCGCACCCCATCGAAAGAGAGCGCCGAGGTACGCCCCGACCCGCGCATCGCCTCCATCACGCTCGCCGTGCCGCTGGCCACCATCTTCAGCGCCGAGAGTCTGGCGCGCATCCGCGTGCCGGTGGGTGTGGTGAGCGCGCAGCGCGACGAGGTGCTGGTGCCTCGGTTCCACTCCGACCACCTGCTCGCCCACTGCAAGGCCTGCACCCGCCTGGCCGACCTGCCCGGCGCGGGGCACTTCGACGTGCTCCGGCCCTGGCCGGAATCGATCGCGCGCGAGGTCGCGGCGCTGCAAGTGCGCGGCGGTGCGCCCGTGCCCGGCTTCGACGGTCGGCTGCGCGAGGCCGCGCATGCAAAAATCGTCGCCTTTCACCGCCAGCACCTGCAACCATGACCCTCCGCGACACCCTGCTGCGATGGCTGCCCGCCGACAGCCGGGCCGGCGTTGCGCGGCGCGTGGTGGTGGTCTGGGGCATGGCGCTGGTGATCGCCCTGTTCCAGTGGGCCACCCGCCCGGGCGAACACCCGCTGGACCGCTCGCTGGTCTACAGCTACGCCATCAGCACCGCCATCTGGCTGCTGGCCGACCCGCTGCGCGTGCTGATGCGGCGCTGGTTCGGCGCCACCGGCCCGCACTACTGGACGCCGTCATGGCGCACCGGGCTGCACATGCTGCTGTCGGTGATCGGGGGTTACGCCGCCGGCACCGCCGTGGGTGACGCCTACTCGGGGCACTCCACCTGGGAGCTGCTGGCGCTGTCGCCGCAGCGCTTCTGGACCTTCTGGCTGTCCACCCTGGCCATGAGCGCGGGCTTCGTGGTCTATTTTTCCCTGCGCGGCAAGTCCGAAGAACTGCAGCGCCAGGCCACCGAGGCGCGGCTGAAGCTGCTGGAAACCCAGCTCGAACCGCACATGCTGTTCAACACCCTAGCCAACCTGAGGGTGCTGATCCAGACCGACCCTCCGCGCGCCGTGGCCATGCTGGACCGGCTCAACGACTACCTGCGCGCCACCTTGCGCGGCTCGCGCGCCGACGCCACCGCCGGCACCCACACGCTGGCCGACGAGTGCGCGCGGCTGGGCGACTACCTCGAACTGATGGCGGTGCGCATGGGGCCGCGGCTGGCGTTTGGCTTTGATTTGCCGGCCGAACTGAAGGCGCACCCGGTGCCGCCGCTGCTGCTGCAGCCGCTGGTGGAAAACGCCATCCGCCACGGGCTGGAGCCGCGCGTCGAAGGTGGCCGCATCGACGTGACCGCGCGCCGCGAAGGCCAGACGCTGCGCATCGACATCACCGACACCGGCGTAGGCATGGCGCCCGACGCGCAGCGCCCGGGCACCGACGGCGGCTTCGGCCTGTCTCAGGTGCGCGAGCGCATGGCCAGCCTGCCCGGCGGCGCCGGTACCGTGCAGGTCAGCAGCCAGCAAGGCCAGGGCACCACGGTGCGGCTCACGCTGCCTTTTCAAAGCCACCCATGACACCCACCGCCCTGATCGCCGAAGACGAGCCCCTGCTGGCCGCCGCACTGCAGGCCGAGCTGGCGCGCGCCTGGCCCGAACTGCGCATCGCGGCGCAGGTGGGCGACGGCGCGAGCGCGGTGCGGCAGGCGCTGGCGCTGCGGCCGCAGGTGCTGTTCCTGGACATCCGCATGCCCGGCATGACCGGTCTGGAAGCGGCCGCCGAGCTGGCCGAGGAGTGGCCGGACGACCACCCCTTTCCCGCGCTGGTGTTCGTCACGGCCTACGACCAGTACGCGGTGCAGGCCTTCGAGGCGCAGGCGGTGGACTACCTGCTCAAGCCGGTGGTGCCCGAGCGGCTGGCGCGCACGGTGCAGCGGGTGCAGCAGCGGCTGCAGCAACGGATGGACGGGCAGGCGTCACCGGCGCCGGTGGGCAACACGGACGACGCGACCTTCGAGCGCCTGCGCGCCCTGCTCGCGGCCCCGGCGGCGCCTGCGCTGAAAGTGATCCAGGCCGGCGTGGGCACCACGATCCGGCTGGTGCCGGTGGACGAGGTGCTGGTGTTCGAGGCGGCGGACAAGTACATGCGGGTGCTGACAGGCGAGGCCGAGCTGCTGATCCGCACGCCGCTGAAGGACCTGTTGCCGCAGCTGGACGGCAGCGTGTTCTGGCAGGTGCACCGCGGCACGGTGGTGCGGGCGACCGCGGTGCGCACGGTGCATCGGGACGAGGCGGGCAAGCTGTGTCTGGAGGTGGCGGGGTTGAAGGAGCGGGTGCCGGTGAGTCGTCTCTATGCGGGGCGCTTTCGGGCGATGTGACGTTGTTTGGCGCGCCCGCGTTTCTCTGATGCACCTCGCGTCATGCGGGTGGTGAGGCCGGCGTTCTCCGGCTCACGCTCGCGGGCCACGCGCCCTGCCCGCCTGCATGCCTTCGTCAACCAGGTCACTGGCGCGCCAACTCTGTGGCAACCGCGAATGGAGCCTGCGCCCGCCGACCTCACCACCCGCATGCAGAACGACCTTGGTGCGCCGAAGAAGTCATGGGTCCGGTTGCCGTGCCTGTTCTGTTCGTCGCGCGCCCATCCGTCAGCAGGCTGGGACGTGGGGAGCCCGGGCGCAGGCTCCATTCGCGGTTGCCCACACGGTGGCGCACAGGCCCGTTGTTGACGAAGCAGCGCCGGCGAACAGGCACCGACGCCCGCGAGGTGAGCCGAAGAACGGGCACCCCACGTCCCAGCCCACCCAACAAGGCAGGCAAAAAGAAGCTCAAAAACTCCCAGTGAACTGGTACCGCGAAGCCGGGTGCCACATCGCCGCGACGGAAGCGATCTTGCCCATCGACCGCGTCTGCCGCCGCAGCACCAGACACGGCTCACCAAGAGGCATCGCCAGCATCTCGGCCACAGCCTGCGGTGGATGCATCGCCTCGATCTCGAACGACACCCCCTGCAGCGGCGCCACCCGCATCAGGTAGGCGTTGGGCGTCTGCGACGTGAAATCCTGCGTCAGGTAATCCGGCGCCACGGCCGGGTTCACGTGCCGGTCCTCCACCTGGATCGGCTGGTCGTTCTCGAAGTGCACCACCACCGAATGGAACAGCGTGTGAGACGGTGACACGCCGAACGCACGCCCCAGTGACTCGCCCGCCTTCACCCGCTCCAGCCTGTGCAGCTCGCTGCGGTGCCGGTGGCCGCGCGCCGCGATCTCCTCGGCGATGTTGCGGATCTCCACCAGCGTCGCCTGGTACTTCTGCTGCGCCACATAGGTGCCCGAGCCCTGCACCCGCTCGACGATCTGCTCCTCGCTCAGCTCGCGGATCGCCCGGTTCACCGTCATGCGCGAGACGCCGAATTCGCGCGCCAGCGCCTCCTCGCCCGGAATCGCATCGCCCTCTTTCCAGGTGCCGTCGTGGATGCGCGCCAGCACGTGGCGCTTGATGGTTTCGTAGGCGGGCAGCTTGTCGGACATGGGGTTTTCCCTTATTCGCCTGGCGATCAATGGTCTTGACAGGTCGGATTCTGGCCCATAAAGTTGTATATACATTTCAAACAAACAGAATCAAAAGCTGTCTGTCAGATCCTCCCAGGAGACACCGCATGAACCCCAGCGTCGCCGCCGCCAACGCCCCCAACCCCACCGCCGCCCTGCGCATGCTGGCCTACAGCAGCCTGGGGCTGGTGATGTTCTTCCTGCCGGTGGAAATCGCCGGCAAGACCACCATCCTGTTCGACCACGCCGCCACCTGGCTGGCCACGCAGCAGCGGCCGCTGGCGATTGCCTTCGTGCTGGCGCTCATGGCCTGGGGCGCGGCATCGCCCTTCATCAAAGGCAGCTGGCGCGCCAGCACCACCACCACCGTGTTCAGCGCGCTCAAGGTGCTGGGCCTGGTGCTGGCGCTGATGTACCTCACCGGCACCGGCCCCGCCGTGCTGTTCCAGAAGGACATGCTGCCCTTCCTGTTCGACAAGCTCGCCCTCACCGTCGGCCTGATCGTGCCGCTGGGGGCCGTCGCCCTGGCCTTCCTGGTCGGCTTCGGCCTGCTGGAACTGGTGGGTGTGCTGATGCAGCCCGTCATGCGCCCCATCTGGCGCACACCCGGCCACTCGGCCATCGACGCCGTGGCCTCCTTCGTCGGCAGCTACTCGGTGGGCCTGCTCATCACCAACCGCGTGTACCTTGAAGGCAAGTACACGGCGCGCGAGGCGGCCATCATCGCCACCGGCTTCTCCACCGTCTCGGCCGCCTTCATGATCATCGTGGCCAAGACGCTGAACCTGATGGACGCGTGGAACTTCTACTTCTGGTCCACCTTCGTCATCGCCTTCGCCGTCACGGCCATCACCGCCTGGATCCCGCCGATCTCGCGCATGGACCACACGGGCGGCGTGAGCGACGCCCTGCCCGCCGGCCGCAGCCGCTGGCAGGCCGCCTGGGACGCCGGCATGCACCAGGCCCGCAGCGCACCGTCGATCTGGCGCGTGCTCGCCGAGAACCTGCGCGACGGCATCGCCATGGCCAGCGCCGTGGTGCCCACCATCCTGGCCGTAGGCCTGATCGGCCTTCTGCTGGCGCGCTACACGCCGGTGTTCGAACTGCTGGGCCTGCTGCTCGTGCCCTTCGTCTGGATCGCCGGCCTGGCCGAACCCATGCTGACCGCCAAGGCCCTGGCTTCGGGCCTGGCCGAGATGTTCCTGCCCGCCATCCAGCTCAAGGGCGCCGACCCGGTGGTGCGCTACGTCGCCGCTGTGGTCTCGGTCAGCTCGGTGCTGTTCTTCTCCGGCTCGATCCCCTGCGTGCTGGCCACGCGCATCCCGCTGTCGCTGCGCCAGATGGTCGCCATCTGGTTCGTGCGCACCGTCTTCAGCCTGCTGATGGCCGCCGCCATCGGCCACTTCGCCCTCGCCCAAGGCTGGATCGCCTGATCCCGCCACCTTTCAGGAGTACCGACATGACCACCAACACCGACCCCCGCCTCGACCCCAGCCGCGTGATCCGCGCCCCGCGCGGCAACACGCTGACCTGCAAGAACTGGATTGCCGAAGCCGCCTACCGAATGATCCAGAACAACCTCGACCCCGAGGTGGCCGAAAACCCGCAGCACCTGGTCGTCTACGGCGGCATCGGCCGCGCCGCGCGCGACTGGGCCTGCTTCGACCAGATCCTCGCTTCGCTCAAGGACCTGAACGACGACGAGACCCTGCTGGTGCAGTCGGGCAAGCCGGTGGGCGTGTTCAAGACCCACAGCAACGCCCCGCGCGTATTGCTGGCCAATTCGAATCTCGTTCCCAAATGGGCCAACTGGGAACACTTCAACGAACTGGACCGCAAGGGCCTGTTCATGTACGGCCAAATGACTGCTGGCAGCTGGATCTACATCGGCAGCCAGGGCATCGTGCAGGGCACCTTCGAAACCTTCGTCGAGGCCGGCAAGCAGCACTACAACAATGATCTCTCGGGCAAGTGGATCCTCACCGCCGGTCTCGGCGGCATGGGCGGCGCACAGCCCTTGGCCGCCACGCTGGCCGGCGCCTGCTCGCTCAACATCGAGTGCCAGCAGAGCAGCATCGACTTCCGCCTGCGCACCCGCTATGTGGACAAGCAGGCGCGCGACATCGACCACGCGCTCGAACTCATCAAAGAGCACACCGCGAAGAAGGAAGCCGTCTCCATCGCCCTGCTGGGCAACGCGGCCGAGGTGCTGCCCGAGCTGGTCAAGCGCGCGAAGGCTGGCGGCATCAAGCCCGACCTGGTGACCGACCAGACCTCGGCGCACGACCTGATCAACGGCTACCTGCCCGTCGGCTGGACCGTGGAACAGTGGAAGGCCGCGCAGCGCGACCCGTCGCAACACGCTCGCCTGAGCGCCGAGGCCGCACAAGGCTGTGCGGTGCACGTGCAAGCCATGCTGGACTTCCAGGCCATGGGCATCCCCACCGTGGACTACGGCAACAACATCCGCCAGGTCGCGTTCGACCAGGGCGTGAAGAACGCGTTTGATTTCCCCGGCTTCGTGCCGGCCTACATCCGCCCAATGTTCTGCGAAGGCAAGGGCCCGTTCCGCTGGGTCGCACTCTCGGGCGATCCGGAAGACATCTACAAGACCGACGCCAAGATCAAGGAACTGTTCCCGGCCAACAAACACACCCACCGCTGGCTGGACATGGCGCGCGAGCGAATAGCCTTCCAGGGCCTGCCGGCGCGCATCTGCTGGCTGGGGCTGGGTGAACGCCATCTGGCGGGACTGGCTTTCAACGAGATGGTGCGCAAGGGTGAGCTCAAGGCCCCGATCGTGATCGGCCGCGACCACCTGGACACCGGCTCGGTGGCCAGTCCCAACCGCGAGACCGAGGCCATGAAGGACGGTACCGACGCCGTGTCCGACTGGCCGCTGCTCAATGCCCTGCTCAACACCGCCGGCGGTGCCAGCTGGGTCAGCCTGCACCATGGTGGCGGGGTGGGCATGGGCTACTCGCAGCACTCGGGCATGGTGATCGTGGCCGATGGCACGGATGCGGCGGCCGAGCGCCTGGCGCGTGTGCTGGTGAACGACTGCGGCTCGGGCGTGATGCGCCATGCGGACGCCGGGTATGAACTCGCCATCGCCACCGCCAAGAAGCAAGGCCTCAAACTGCCGATGATTGGCTGATCGAAAGAGACACCGCACCCATGAGCACCACCCTGACCCTGAACCCCGGCCAGATGACCCTGGCCGACCTGCGCGCCGTCTGGCAGCAGCCCGTCACCGTCGCGCTGACCAGTGAAGCCCGCGCCGCCATCGACGCCTCGGCCGCCGCGATCCACGCCATCGTCGCCAAGGGCGATGCGGCCTACGGCATCAACACGGGCTTCGGAAAACTCGCCAAGACCCGCATCCCCGACGAGCAACTGGAACAGCTGCAGCGCAACCTGATCCTGTCGCACTCGGTCGGCACCGGCGAGCCCATGAGCGACGCCACCGTGCGGCTGGTGATGCTGATGAAGGCGGCCAGCCTGTCGCGCGGTTATTCGGGCGTGCGCCCGGTGGTGATCGACACCCTGCTGGCGCTGCTCAACGCGGGCGTGATGCCGGTGATCCCGGTCAAGGGCTCGGTCGGCGCCTCGGGCGACCTCGCGCCGCTCTCGCACATGACGCTGGCGCTGATGGGCGAAGGCCCGGTGCGCGTGAACGGCGAGATCCGCCCCGCCGCTGAGGCGCTGAAGCAGGCCGGCATCGCCCCTCTCACGCTGGCCGCCAAGGAAGGCCTGGCCCTGATCAACGGCACCCAGGTATCGACCGCACTCGCGCTGCACGGCCTGTTTATGGCCGAGCGCCTGCTCGAAGCCGGCACCGCCATCGGCGCGCTCTGCGTCGACGCCGCCAAGGGCAGCGACGCGCCCTTCGACCCGCGCATCCACGCCGCGCGCGGCCAGCCGGGCCAGATCGCGCAGGCCGCCGTCACGCGCACGCTGCTGCAGGGCAGCGAAATCCGCCGCTCGCACATGGACAACGACGAGCGCGTGCAGGACCCCTACAGCCTGCGCTGCCAGCCGCAGGTCATGGGCGCCTGCCGCGACCTCATCAGCAACGCCGCGCGCACCCTGCTGACCGAGGCCAACGCCGTCACCGACAACCCGCTGGTGTTTGTGGACACCAACGAGGTGCTCTCGGGCGGCAACTTCCACGCCGAGCCGGTCGCCTTTGCGGCCGACACGCTGGCGCTGACCATCAGCGAGATCGGTGCCATTTCCGAGCGCCGCATCGCGCTGCTGATCGACAGCACGCTCTCGGGCCTGCCGCCCTTCCTGGTGGACAACCCGGGCCTCAACAGCGGCTTCATGATCGCCCACGTCACCGCCGCCGCGCTGGCGTCGGAAAACAAGTCGCACGCCCACCCGGCCAGTGTGGACAGCCTGCCCACCAGCGCCAACCAGGAAGACCACGTGAGCATGGCCACCTACGCCGGGCGCCGCCTGGCCGAGATGGCCGACAACACCGCCACCATCCTCGGCATCGAATGGCTGGCCGCCGCGCAGGGCGTGGACTTCCACCGGCCGCTCACCACCTCGCCGCGCCTGCAGGCCACGCACTCCACGCTGCGCGCGCAGGTGCCGTTCTACGACCAGGACCGCCTGTTCGCGCCCGACATCGAAGCCGCGCGCGGCCTGGTGTTGCAGGGCCGCGCGGCCGAGGGCAACGCCGACGCGCTCGCCGGCCTCTGGACCCACTGAGGCGCCATGCGGCAGGTCGTCACAAGCGATGTCCCCGCGGTGCCCTGGCGCAACGGCGGCGGGCTCACGCGCGAGCTGCTGGCCTGGCCCTCGCCGCAGGACTGGCGCTGCCGCCTCAGCGTGGCGGACATCGCCAGCGACGGTCCGTTCTCGGCCTTTCCCGGCGTGGCCCGCCATTTTGTGGTGCTCGAAGGCGATGGCGTGGCGCTGGACTTCACCGGCCGCGAGCGTGAACAGCGCCCCGGTGACGCGCCGCTGGTGTTCGACGGCGCTTCGGCGCCCGCCTGCCGCCTGCTGGGCGGCCCGGTGCGCGACCTCAACCTGATGAGCCGCGGCGGCTCGGGAGGCATGGCCGCCGTGTTGCCTGGCGCCGCCTGGCAAGCCCCCGTCGGTGCCCAGGCCGGCCTGTTCGCGCGGGTGCCAGGCCGCTGGCGCAACGGAACGGAAGAACTCACCCTGCCCGCCCTCGGCTTGCTCTGGTTCGACACACCACCGCCGGGCGACTGGCGCTTCGAACCCGACGCCCCCGCAACACCCGAAGCGCCCGTTGGCTGGTGGCTGCACCACATCCCCGAAGGCATCACCCCATGACCACCACCACCCTCTGGCACAACGCCCGCCTCGCCACGCTGGACGCCAGCCACGGCACCGACGGCTGGGGCCTGGTCGACGACGGCGCCTTGCTCACCGTCGGCGACCGGATCACCTGGGTCGGCCCGAACCGAGGCCTGCCCGCCCACGCACGGCCCGCACACGAGGTGGACCTCGGCGGCCTGCTGGTCACCCCCGGCCTGATCGACTGCCACACCCACCTGGTCTACGGCGGCCACCGCGCGGCCGAGGCCGAGATGCGGCTCAACGGCGCCAGCTACGAGGCCATCGCCCGCGCGGGTGGCGGCATCCGCTCCACCGCGGCGGCCACGCGCGCCGCCAGCGACGACGAGCTTTTCGCCAGCGCCGCCCGGCGCCTGCGGGTGCTGATGGCCGAGGGCGTGACCACGCTGGAGATCAAGTCCGGCTACGGCCTGTCGCTGGAGGCCGAGGCGTGCTGCCTGCGCGTGGCGCGCCAGCTCGGCAGCGACCGCCGCGTCGACGTGCGCACCACTTTCCTGGGCGCGCACGCCCTGCCGCCGGAATTCGAGGGCCGGCCAGACGACTACATCACGGCGGTGTGCGAATGGCTGCCGGCGCTGCACGCGCAGGGCCTCGTGGATGCGGTCGACGCCTTCTGCGAGAACATCGGCTTCACCCCGGCCCAGACGCGGCGCGTGTTCGAAGCCGCACGCGCGCTGGGCCTGCCAGTCAAGCTGCACGCCGAACAGCTCTCCGACCAGGGCGGCGCCGCGCTGGCGGCCTCGTTCGGCGCGCTCTCGTGCGATCACCTGGAACACCTGAGCAGCGAAGGCATAGCAGCGATGAAGGCCGCCGGCACCGTGGCCGTGCTGCTGCCCGGCGCTTTCTACATGCTGCGCGAAACCAAGCTGCCGCCCATCGCGGCGCTGCGCGAGGCGGGCGTGCCCATGGCCGTGTCCACCGACCACAACCCCGGCACATCCCCCGGCCTGTCGCTGCTGCTGGCGGCCCATATGGCCTGCGGCTTCTTCCGCCTCACACCGCTGGAAGCCGTGCGCGGCATCACCGTCCACGCCGCACAAGCGCTCGGCCTGCACGACCGCGGCCAGCTCGCCGCCAGCCAGCGCGCCGACTTCGTCGCCTGGGACCTCGACCACCCGAACGAACTGGCCTACTGGTTCGGCCACAACCCCTGCCGCCGTGTTGTGGCGGCGGGCCTGGAGCGCACATGAACACCTCTGAGCACAGCCCCTTCGTCTGGCAAGGCCGGACCGACAGCGAAGAAGTCGGCGACAGCCGCCGCTGGCACCACGTGGTGCGCCCCTTCGACGCTGCCTCGCAGGACGGCGTGGCCCTGATCGGCTTTGCGGTCGACGAGGGCGTGCGCCGCAACGGCGGCCGGCCCGGCGCCGCCGAGGGCCCGCGCGCGCTGCGCGGCGCGCTGGCCAACCTTCCGGTTCTGGGCGAACCCGCGCTGTGGGACGCGGGCGACGTGGACGGCGCCAGCCACACGCTGGAAGACGCGCAAGAGGCCCTGGCCGGACGCATCGCCAGCGTGGTGACCCAGGGCTGCCGGCCGCTGGTGCTGGGTGGCGGCCACGAAATTGCCTGGGGCACGTTCCAGGGCATCGCGCGCGCACACCCCGACCGGCGGCGCGTGCTGATCGTCAACCTCGACGCCCACTTTGACCTGCGTTTGGCCGCCCAGGGCAACTCGGGCACACCGTTCCGCCAGATCGCCGACTGGTGCCAGGCCCAGGGCCGGCCGTTCGACTACCACGTGCTGGGCATCAGCCGCTTTGCCAACACGCAGGCGCTGTTCGACCGCGCGGCCGCGCTGGGCGTGCGCCACCGTCTGGACGAAGAACTGCAGTCCGCCGAGCAGCTGGCGCAGGCGCAGGCCACACTGGCCGACGACCTCGCGCGCTGCGACGGGGTCTATCTGACGATCTGTCTGGATGTGCTGCCGGCACCGTGGGCGCCCGGCGTCTCGGCCCCGGCCCCACTGGGCCTGCCGCTGGCCCATGTGGAAGCGCTGGTGGACCAGGTGATGGCCAGTGGCCGCGTGCTGGCAGCCGACCTGGCAGAACTCAACCCCCCGCTCGACGAAGGGGGGCGCACCGCGCGCGTGGCCGCCCGGCTGGCGGCACGCATCGCGCGCGGCTTCGCGGCCCGCTGAGGGCCGCGGCGGCCGGCATCAGTCGCGGCGGTCCCTGTCGTGACCGCGGCCATGGCCGCGACCGTGGTCGTGCCAATGACCATGACCACGCCCACGACCGCGGTCGTCCCAACGGTCCGGGCGGTCGCGCCAGTGGCCACCGATCACCACCGGGCGGGGTGGCGCATAGACCACCGGCGGGCCGTACACCACGGCGGGCGGGCGCTGGTAGTACACCGGGGCGGGCTGCACCACCACCGGCGGCGGTGCGTAGTAATAGGCAGGGGGCTGGTAATAGGCGGGGGGCTGGTGCACCACCACCGGCGCGTTGGAGGCGCCGATGCTGACGCCGGGGCCGTTCACGCCGACCGACCAGTACACATCGCGTGCTTGCGCCTGGCTGGCGGCGGTGGACAGCGCCCAGGCGCCGGCCACCAAGCTCACGGCGGCCAGGCCACGGGCCCAAGCCGAGGTGCGGTGCAGGCTGGGTGAGAGGGTGTTCATCGTGAGGTTCTCCATGTGTCGGGGCCTGGATTCGGACCCGGTGCCTGAATTACAGGTTGAATCCCGGTAACCTGCACCCCACGGCCGGTCAAACTCGTAGCCATTCGTAACAACAACCCCCTGGTTTACCCGCATGTCTGCCACTCCCAAGGACATTCTCGATTTCTGGTTCGGCGACGGCCTGTCGACCGGCTGGCCCAGCGACGACCGCAGCGCACTCTGGTTCGGCGGCGGCCCCGCGCTGGACCAGCAGATCAGCGAGCGCTTCGGCAGCCGCATCGGGCAGGCGCTGGACGGTCAGCTCGTCGAGTGGGAAAGCAGTCTGCTGGACCGGCTGGCGCTGATCATCCTGCTGGACCAGTTCACCCGCAACGTGCACCGGGGCCAGGCCCGCGCGTTTGCCGGCGACGGCCGGGCGCAGCGGCTGGTGCTGCAGAGCCTGGCGCTCGAACAGGACGCCGATCTGCCCACCATCGGCCGGGTCTTCCTCTACATGCCGCTGATGCACGCCGAAAGCCCGGCGCTGCAGGACGAATGTGTGCTGAAGTTCGAGGCCCTGGTGCGCCAGAGCCCGCCCGCGCTGCAGCAGAAGCTGCAGGGCAACCTCAAGGCCGCCCGCGAACACGCCGACATCGTGCTGCGTTTCGGCCGCTTTCCGCACCGCAACGCCGTGCTCGGCCGCAACAGCACGCCCGAAGAAACCGGGTTTCTCACCCACGGGCCGCGTTTCGGCCAGTGAGTGCGAGTGCGGGCGTTCAGTTGCCCAGCACGAACATCAGCGCGGCCCCCGCCAGCGCGCCGACCAGCAGCATCACCACCTGCTTGATGCCACCGCCCTGGTGCGCGGGCGGCAATTCGTCGGGCAGATCGTCCGCCACGGTGTCTTCCACCGGCGGCGCCTTGTAGGCCTGATCCACCGCCACACCGATGCGCCGCAGCGGGCTGCCCGGGGCAGCCCAGGAGGCCCACAGGCCGTGCGCCTCGGAAGGCACCACCGCACCGCGCTCCACCGCCGCCTCCAAGTCGCTCCAGCGAATCAGCACCTGGACTGAAGGCAGGAACACGTCATCCACCTGCGTGGATTCCCACTCGGACTGCTCGTCCATCACGAAGGTGTCCGGGTTGTCCTGGTCCTTGTTCATCGTCGGGGTCCCTCAGTCGGCGCGGCGCTTCAGCCTGTTTTAAAAGTGAGGCCAACGATATCGGAAACCGTCTGCCGCTGACACCCCCGAAACGCTCCCCCTGTCGGCTTATGGCGCCCACCCGCCTAGAATCCGCGCCCACCATGACAAAGCGCACCGACCTGCCGGCCCTGCTGGCCGAGATCCACCACGACGCCCAGGCGCTGTTCGGCCAGGGCCGCGTGGCCGGCTACATCCCGGCGCTGGCCGAGGTGCCGCCGCGCCAGTTCGGTCTGGCCATCGCCACCGTCGACGGCCAGACCCACAGCGTGGGCGACGCCCACACGCCGTTTTCGCTGCAGAGCATCACCAAACTGTTCACCTTCGTGCTGGCGCTCAAGATCGAAGGCGACGCGGTATGGCAGCGGGTGGGCCGCGAGCCCTCCGGCGCCGCCTTCAACTCCATCGTCCAGCTCGAAACCGAAAACGGCATCCCGCGCAACCCCTTCATCAACGCGGGCGCGCTGGTCATCACCGACATCCTCACCACCCGTTACGCCCACCTGGACTACGCCCTGCTCGGCGCGCTGCGCCGACTGGCCGACGAACCCAACCTGCACTGGAACCCGCGCGTGGCGCGCAGCGAGCGCGAGACCGCGCACCGCAACATGGCCATGGCGTATTTCATGAAGAGCCACGGCAACTTCCGCAACGAGCCCGAGACCGTGCTGGACAACTACTGCCGCCAGTGCGCCACCGAAATGAGCTGCGCCCAGCTGGCCCAGGCCACCCTGTTCCTGGCCAACGACGGGCGCGACCTGGGCCGACTGGGCGAACCGGACGAACAGTTCCTCAGCGCCGACGCCACGCGCCGCGTCAACGCCCTGCTGCTGACCTGCGGCGCCTACGACGCGGCAGGCGACTTCGCCTACCGCATCGGCCTGCCGGTGAAGACCGGCGTGGGCGGCGGCATCGTCGCCATCGTGCCCGGCGTGGGCACCGTCGCAGTCTGGTCGCCCGAGCTGGACGCCAAGGGCAACTCGGTGCTTGGTGCGTTCGCGCTGGAGCGGCTGGTGCAGGGCACCGGCTGGGGACACACCAGCATCTGACCGATCCCCGACAAACGGGCGCTCAGCCCCACAGCGGTGGCTTGACCACCATCAGCGCGAACACCACCAGCATGGCCGCGAAAGCCGGGTAGCCCAGGCCTTCCCACCAGCGGGCCATGTGCCAGTAAGCAGCGGGCAATGTCCCATCACCCCGGGCGGATGACACCGCCGCCAGCCGCGCCATGCGGATCTGCAGCGCCACCACGGGCAGCCAGCAGGCCCCGGCGAACGCATAGCGCCCCAGCGACAGCGCAATCCACGGCGTGGTCAGGGGCCAGCCGGCCAGATTCGCCATGGCGAAGCCGCTGAGCGGCTGCACGATCACGGCCGGGGTCGTCATCCACCAGTCGGCCCGGACCACCAGGCGCGAGACCACCGCCTGCGCCGGCACCGAGCCGCTGCGGTGCGCCATGAAGAGGTAGAAGGCAGAGCCGAAGCCCGTGCCCACCAGCACCACGCTGGAGACGATGTGCAATGTCTTGACCCACAGGTACAGGTTCATGGTGTTCCTCTTTCGCAAGGCTCATGGGCACCGCGCCACAGCAGCGCGGCAATCGGCAGGTTCTTCAGCAGCGGCCCCAGCGGATGCAGCCATTCGCCCGGCACCATGGCGCTGGCGAACACGGTGAACAGCGCCACCACGGCCAGCCCCGCGCGGCAGGCCGGCGGACCCGGGCGCCACGCCAGCCAGGCACCCATCAGCACATCCACTGCGATGCCGCCGGCCACCAGCGGCGACACCATCGCCTCGGGCACCCAGCCCGGCGCACGCACCAGCCCGTGGCTGATGCCGCCCCAACCCAGCGCCGACACCACGGCCGTGCCCCACCACAGCGCCACCAGGCTCCAGCGCTCGGGTGCGTTCATACGGCCTCCACCTGCGCACGCGTCGCACCCGCCTGCGGCCAGTGCCGCACCGACACCGGTGCCCGCCCCAACAGCCTATGCAGCGTGGCCGCTTCGGCCGTGTTGGGCCGCGCCAGCAGGGCCAGGGTCTCGCTGCCCCAGGGCGTCAGCGGCACGGCGTCGCCCAGCCGTGCACTCCAGCGGCTTGGCGCATCCGGCAGCAGTACGACGCGGGCCGGCCCGTGGCCCAGCGCCTCGCGCCAGTGCGCAATCAGCGCCTGCAGGGTAAACACCTCCGGCCCGGCCAGCTCGAACGTGCCCTGCACCTCCGGCCGCAGACCGGCCACCACCGCAGCGGCCAGATCGTCAACGTGCAGAGGTTGCGCCCGCCCGCGCGCCACCGGCGCCGGCAACAACAGCCAGGGCCACCGGGCCAGCGCGCGGAACAGCCCGCTGGACACGCCGCCCTCACCCACGACGATGCTGGGGCGCAGCACCACCGCTTCCAGCGCCCCGCGCGCGGCCAGCGCCAGCAAATGCTCGTCCGCGGCGCGCTTGCTGCACGCGTAGGCGGTCGGGTTGTCCTCGATGCCTAGGGCCGAGACCTGCACCACCCGCCGCACGCCCGCACTGGCGCATGCGTCGAAGAGTGCCTGCGGCCCGCTGGCGTGCGTCGGCCAGATCGGGCGCTGGCGCGAGTCGCGCAGCACCCCCACCGTATTCACCACCGCATCCACACCCGAGAGATACGGCAGCCAGTCCTCGGCCGCCGTAGCCCGCGCCATGTCCACCCGCGGGCGGCTCACCAAGGTGTGCCCTGCGTCGTGCAACGCCCGCGCCACATGCCGCCCCACAAACCCCGACGCTCCCAGCAACCAGACGTTCATGATCCGCCCCTCTCGCACACACCGCCGGAACAGGCCGGCACCGCCCTCTGTGCCGCCCGGCGCATGGCGGTCTCGAACACCAGGTGCGCCAGCCAGCGGGGAAACAGATACCGGTGCCTAGCCACCCACGGGTACAGCCGGTCGGCCAGCGGCCGCAACCCCGGCGAGCTCAGCGAGCGCGCCACCCATGAGAGATCCACAGCCTCGTACATGGCCACAAAGGTGTCCACCCCGCGCAGCCAGGCGCCGTCCGGTGCCCGCGCGTGCAGCAACCCAGCCAGCTCTTCCCGCGTCACGCCGGCCGGTACCTGAAAGTCCGGCGCCGCGATGTCCACGAAACGCAGGCGCTGCGCTCGCTGGTTGCGCAGCATCAGATTGCGCATCTCTGCCAGGCACACCGGACAGCCGCCGTCGTAGTACAGGGTCAGCGGGTACAGGCTGGTGGTCATTGCATCGCTCCTTGTTTTTTTTATTTCTGTCAAAACAGAAATACACAATCAAAAAAAAGCCCGGTCAGCTGCCGCTGTCCGAGCGCACGAACTTCTGCACCGACGCGCCCAGGCGCATCACCTTCTCCAGCGTGGCGGGCGACAGGCGCAGCATCTCGTCCGTCCAGGCACCCAGCGTCTGCATGAAACGCAGCGTCTCGCGCACGCGGTCTTGGGCGTCGGGCGTTTCGCTCTCGAACTCGGGTGAGGCCACCAGGGTCTGCAGCATCTGCACCGTCGGCACGAACTCGCGCTCCTTGCGCTGGCGCACGATGGTGCGGAACAGCTCCCAAACGTCAGAAGAGGTTTCAAAGTAGTCGCGCCGGTCGCCCAGCACCTGCGTCTGCCGCACCAGGCCCCAGTTGCGCAACTCGCTCAGGCTGGTGCTCACATTCGAGCGGGCCACCACCAGCGTGGTCGCAATCTCTTCAGCGTGCAGCGGGCGACCGTGGAAAAACAGCAGGGCGTGGATCTGGGCCACGGTCCGGTTCACGCCCCAGGCGGTCCCCATTTCACCCCAGTGCACCACGAAGCGGCGGGCAGATTCGGTCAGTTCCATGGGTTCGATGGTGCGTCCGTCTGAAATTTCTGTCAAGACAGAAATTTTTTTACAACATACCACTGGACTACTCGGTGCCCTGCCAGGTTCCCGCCCCAGGATTGCCCCGTTTGCGGGATTGCAGCGCACGCCGCAATCGGCACAATGCGGCCACCTGTCACACACCCCGCCCGAGCCCATCGGCGGCTGCAAACCAACATGAACCATTCACCACGCTTTCGCGGCTTTACAGCGGCATCGGTGCTGCTGGGCGCCATCACCGCGGTTTCACTGAGTGCCTGTGCCGCAGGCCCGGCATCTTCAACAGCAGCCGACCGCAAGACTCAGGTCACCCACCTCTGCAAACCTCAGGAATCGGTTCGTTTCTCTTGCGAACTGCACGATCACCGGCTGTTGTCCATGTGCGCGTCGCAGGACCTCGCAACATTCAAAGGCCCACTCAAGGACAACCCGGGCTATGCCTATCTGGTCGTCGGCACACCGCAAGGGGTGGTGCAGCACAGCTACCCGCCCAATCCATACGACTACAAACAACACTTCTACAAAGGCGTTTCCGCCCACGTTGTTCCGTACCTGTTTGTCACGTCCGAGAAGGGAGAGTTCTTCTTCTTCTCGGAACAGGACGCCGCCGACCCGCAGGGGGGTGGTGGCTGGACGCGGGAGAATTTGCCCGACGGCTGGTCCATCACCACAAAGGACAAGAGCCGCGCATGTGCCCGTGTGCTGGAGTTCGACCCTTACTTTGCCGCAGGTGTGACGCGCGATTCGGTCTGGAAGGAGAAGGAGCGGGAGCGACTTGAAGCCGAAAAAGCCAAGGCCAAACAACCATGAGCGCCAACGACCCCGTCGTTCCGGGGCTTGCCACAGCCCGGCAGCGCGAGCGGGCCGAGTCGCTGTTGGTGACCGCCTACCGCAGCGGCATCACCGACGCCAAGGAACTGGCGAATTTCATGGGGCAAACGCAGCACGAGAGCCAGAACTTCTCTCGCCTTGAGGAAAACTTGAACTACCGGGGTTCCGTCCTGTGGGACACCTTCAAGGGCGGAGGCAAGGTACCGCCCCGCAACGGACCCACCGAAAAGGAAGCCGGAGAACTGGCGGCCATCGAGGACCCTCAGCAGCGGCGACAGGCGATTGCAAACAAGATTTACGGCGGTGAATGGGGAAAGGATGCCCTTGGGAACACCGAACCGAATGATGGCCACAAGTACCGAGGCCGCGGCTACATCCAGTTGACCGGACGTGACAACTACGCTGACTACCAGCGAAAAACCGGACTGGACTTGGTCAACCGACCCGAGCTGGCAGCAGACCCAAGCAACGCCGAAACATTGGCCATTCAATACTGGAAAGACAACGTCCAGCCAAAGACTAAAGACCGAGCCAGCGTCACGGACGCGGGTTCGATCATCAACACCGGCAGGGTCGGTCGAACAGTCAAAGGCCTCGAAGACCGCCAAGCCAACGCCACCGCCTGGACTGCGGCCCTCGACAAAGGCTACCTCCAGGACGCGCTCTACCGCCGCCCCGAGGCGCTGGCCCAGTTGGGCGACACCAGCCGCGAGCTGCTGCGGGACGCCGAGCGCCATGTCCGGGCGTTGGCGGACAAGCACAAGCTCACCTGGGACCGGGGCATGGACAACACCGTCTTTGCCGTCGCCCAGTCAGCCCGCGAACAGGGCATGACCGACATCACTGGCCTCAAGGTCGTTGACGGCCAGATCCGGTTCGCGCAGCAGGCCAAGGGCGAGCCGCTGCGCGAAACGCAGATCGACGCCAAGGTGGCGGCCAACACCGGGGTGGACGAGTCTGTGGGCCATATGGTGCAGGCAGACAAGGCGCCGGTTCAAAGTGCGGCGACCGCGTCGGCACCCGAGCCGGTTCGCGTGCAGGAACCTGCGCTCGCCCACTGATCCCTCCCCTGGGGCCCGACGACACGCCTGTTTTCTGCGTTCAACGAGGTAGGCAAGGCAACCAATGAAGAAAGTCTTTTTCCCGATGTTGATCGCGGTGGCGATGGCAGCTGGCGCTCAACCGACAAACACCAGCAGCGGGGGCAAGTCCAAGGTGTCGGCGCCGTTCGCAGGTAGTTGGGTGTCCTGCGGGCGCAACGACTCCCCCGACCTGTGCAGCCGCTACCTGTTGCTACAGCGGGGAAAGCGAATCTGCGGCACCTGGTCGTATGTCGCGTCTTACAAGAGCTACGACGGCAGGGTTGTCGCCGAAGCAGTCTCATCTGTCGAAGCACGGCGCACCCGCATTTGCGGGCGCCCGGGCAGTGAGACCCGCACCGAGTGTGAAGACGGCTGGGAAACCATCGACCGCCCCTTGCATCTGTGCGATGAAAAGCTCGGCGATCTGGATGGCAAGGGTGGCCGTTGCTACGCCGGATTCGTCCGAGTCAAGCGTCCGGACCCGTCGCTTGAAGAACTCGCCGCGGAGCCATGGGTCCAAGCCTGTCTTTCGGACCAGGAGGAGGTACCCGCCCAGCAAACGAACCCCACGCACGACGAAGCAGCATGGCTGAAAGAGATTTACGGCGCACCGATCCCCAATGTGGCCACCCAGCGGGCCGACACCAGCAGCATCGTCGCCAGCCGTCTGCCGATCGGGACCAGCAGAGGCAGGGCACTGGAGTTTCTGCGCGGTCTTGGTGAAGGGAATGTCGATGAGTCGGCCAGCGACATCGTTTACTCGACCCATCGCGGCGAGGGGATCAAAGGAAATCGTCGCGACATCCTTATCAAGCTCCACCTCGGACCCGACCAGAACATCAAGTCCATCAGCTCATACATCGACAAGTCGAACAACATCTAGGTCGGGGCAGAGTTTCGAGACCTGAAGAAGCAGCAGCCCGAGACCCTGCAAGCGCCGGCCTAGAATGGCCGGATGAGCTCGAACACCCCCAAAAACGCCCCTTCCAACGCCTCTAAAAACAACGTTCCCGCCGCCGCAGACGGCGAGGAGCACAAGGTCTCCAACTTCCTGCGCCAGATCATCGAAAAAGACCTGGAGCAAGGCACCTACGCCCAGCGCCAGTGGGGCGGCGGCCCGGGTGATGCCGCCTTCCACGATGCCGGCCAGCCCGACCCGGCCAAGATCCGCACCCGCTTCCCGCCCGAACCCAACGGCTACCTGCACGTGGGCCACGCCAAGAGCATCTGCCTGAACTTCGGCCTGGCGCGCGACTACGGCGGCGTCTGCCACATGCGCTTTGACGACACCAACCCCGAGAAGGAAGAAAAGGAGTACGTGGACTCCATCCTCGACGCGGTGCAGTGGCTGGGCTTCAACTGGCAGAGCAGCTTCAACGGCAAGACCGAAGACCACCTGTACTACGCGTCGAACTACTTCGACTTCATGTACCGCGCGGCCGAATACCTCATCACCGCCGGCCACGCCTATGTGGACGAACAGACCGCCGAAGAAATGCGCGTGAACCGCGGCGACTTCGGCAAGCCCGGCGTGGACAGCCCCTTCCGCACGCGCACACCCGACGAGAACCTGGCCCGCTTCCGCGAGATGCGCGACGGCAAACTGGCCGACGGCGCCGCCGTGCTGCGCGCCAAGATCGACATGGCCTCGCCCAACATCAACATGCGCGACCCGGCCATCTACCGCATCCGCCGCGCCACGCACCACAACACGGGCGACGCCTGGTGCATCTACCCCATGTACACCTTCGCGCACCCCATCGAGGACGCGCTGGAGCAGATCACCCACAGCATCTGCACACTGGAATTTGAAGACCAGCGCCCGTTCTACGACTGGCTGCTGGAGCGTCTGTGCGAAGGCGGCCTGCTCAAGGCCCCGCCGCCGCGGCAGTACGAATTTGCGCGCCTGAACCTGACCTACGTGATCACCAGCAAGCGCAAGCTGGCGCAGCTGGTGAACGAGAAAAAAGTCAGCGGCTGGGACGACCCGCGCATGCCCACCATCGTCGGCCTGCGCCGCCGCGGCTACACGCCCGAAGCCATCCAGCTGTTTGCCGAACGCATCGGCGTGACCAAGAGCGATTCCTGGATCGACTACAGCACGCTCGACGGCTGCCTGCGCGAAGACCTGGAAAACAAGGCCCACCGCGGCATGGCCGTGCTCGACCCCGTCAAGCTGGTGCTCACCAACTGGGCCGAGGTGTTCGGCTCTGACGGCTACACCGAAGACTGCACCCAGCCCGCCCTGCCCCACAGCGCCATTGCCGAAGGCCAGACCCCGCCGCCAGACCGCGTGTTCAAGATCGGCAAGGACGTGTGGATCGAGCGCGAAGACTTTGAAGAAGTGCCGCCCAAGGGCTACAAGCGGCTTTTCCCCGGCAACGTCGTGCGCCTCAAAGGTGGCTACGTCATCGAATGCACGGGTTGCGCCAAAGACGCCGACGGCAAAGTGACCGAAGTGCACGCCAAAGTGATTGCCGGCACCAAGAGCGGCACCCCCGGCGCCGACAGCGTCAAGGCCAAGGCCGCCATCACCTGGGTCAGCGCGGCCAGCGGCGTGAGCGCCGAAGTGCGCCTGTACGACCGCCTGTTCACCGACCCGCAACCCGACGCGGGCGGCAAGAACTTCCTGGACGCCCTGAACCCCGACAGCCTGAAGGTGGTGACGGCGGTCGTGGAGCCATTACTGGCCGCCGCGAAGCCGGATCAGAAATTCCAGTTCGAACGGCACGGCTACTTTGTGGCCGACCGCGCGGACCACGGCGTGGGCGGGAAGGTGGTGTTCAACCGGGTGACGGGGTTGAAGGATAGTTGGGGAAAGTAGTCGCGACAGGCCGCACCCATGAATAGTGGAGGATTTTGACAATGATCCGATTCGTACTTTCGATCTTTCTTACTTTTAATCTTCTTGGCTGCGCTTCATCCAGCATAGAAATTCCGTCGACCATTTCGCTTTCCTCAAACCAAGCCGAGAAAGCGATCGTTTTTATTCATGGCCTAAACGGCCATCCCGAAGAGAGCTGGAAGAATCCAGAAACAAATGAAGTATGGACAAAGCTATTAGCAGAAGATATTGATATATCAAGGGAATTCAGGATTTTTTCTTTATCATACAACGCCGGTCTGCTAAATGGAAATATGACCCTAAAGGAGATGGGGCAGAGTCTTAGAGCAGATATTAAGAATATCGGACTTGCATCAGGAAAGCAATTCAAGGAAGTCTATTTTATCGCCCACTCAATGGGAAATCTCGCCCTGCGCTCTCTGATGGCCGAAGAGCCAGACTTCTTTTCAGAAGTAAAAATACCGCTAATAATATCAATGGGCTCCCCATCCAATGGATCCGACCTTGCAGCCATTGGAAAGTTGTTTTTACCTAACAATTCCGCACTATCCAACCTCACAAGCTCAAACAATTCATATCTCACAGAAATCAATAGAAAATGGCGTGAGTCTCAAGGAGACACACGAATTTCTTGTGGCTATGAAAAACTACCGACCTCAGCAATAGGGTTTGTGGTACCACAAGACTCGGCGACTGCAGTATGCAATGGATCTTTGTGGCCAGTTTCTGCCAACCACGTATTTATGGTAAAACCACGAAACACTCAAGATCGAATATATGTCTGGACCAAAGATGAGATTTTGAGCACATCCCACAGTCCAAAACTGCAAGCCCTCGTGCGATTTCAGAACGCATTTTCACAATCTTCATCAAAAGCAGCAACACAAGGTCAACCAAAGAAGCCCGACAACCCACCAAAGGCAGCCACTAATACAGTCAGTTTATCTGACATTAAAGATGCAGTAGCCGGCATGCTTTACGATCAAATTCCAGCATTTCTATACAAAACCGTTCCACAAATCAAAGACGGGATAGACTGCAATGATCTAGCGCTGCTAGCAAGCAAGGCGGTTTACTCAGAAGCTGGCAATATAGTTGTCAACTTAGCAAAATATGTCAGAAGACCCCTCAGCGAAGGATGCATGCGGAAGATTAGCTCCACGGTTCTATACACGGATCAGAGCCGAGCAGCACAAGCTCTTCTCCTTTCGTCGCAATGATTAATTGTGCAATGGGGAGAGGCCTTTTGCATACGGCTAGAAGGCGAATTCCGACATAACCCCAACACAGAACTACCGTGTTTACTCGCGCTCGCCTTTGGCGGGCATTTGGCCTAAGCTCACTAAGGCCACGCCTGGGAAGTCCAGACATTTGCTCGCATGCAGATTCATCTGACCTCTGGCCGAAGCTAAACTGCCGTGCTCAGAGTCCAGCGTTGGGTTACTCTGCTGGTAGTACCCTGCGGCCAGAATCAATTTCGAATCCGTCCGGCACTGGCTTGAACGGTCTGGTTGGGGAGCGGTTGCTACTTTGGAACTGACGTAGCGCCTGCACATCAACATCTCCGATCACGCAATAATCTGTAATGCCGCCCTTGACCCGCAGCAAATCGCGCTGCCAACTTTCCTTGAACGGAGCGCGGATACGACTGTCTCCGTACTGTCGGTCGTTGCATTGGACGATGTAGGCGTGAATATCGAGAGCGGCAGATTCGACCAGTGCATTGAAAGTTTCGGTGTCTTGGTTCCACTCGGGCACAAACAGCGCATCCACCTTTCCGCGTAAGGCAGCGCGATAGCTGATGTTAGTTAGCTCGCTACAGATAAGCAGAGCAAAGCGCAGGTCACCATGTTGCAGAATAGGCGGAATCTTCCAAGTCTTATCAGGCCTCAATTCAAGCCCAGCGAGGCGTTTCAGTTCCTGTTCCTCATGCAGGGCCGGGCGCTGCTTATCTTGGCGGTAAATCATCAGCGACGGAAAGCCTAGGCCATCGTGTGAAAGAGCTGCCCAAACTTGGTTGCGCACCCTTGACTTGCGGGCATGCAGGTACTCAACCCCGGTGATCAACGAAATACCTCGCCCCTGTAGCTTGCGGACGATACGAATGAACCAGTGTGCTGGTAGGGCAAGCTCCGGCAAAACCAGATAACGGCTTTGCTGCGGTTGGGCGATTACGCCATCTAGTAAACGGCACAAGCGGGCATAGCGGTCGACGTCTGGATCAGGCATGCGCATGACCGAGGCAGTCCAACTTGCCATGCCTGTTTTCCAACTGGAGACTGCAATTCCGTAACGGCGCTGGGGCTGGCCATCTGAAATTTGCAGTACGCCATGCTTGTCAAAGCAAGGGGCGACGTCGCCGAGCTTGAAGCCGCGCACTGCAAGTACGACGGCTTGCATGGTCCTGCGCTGCATAGCGTCATAGGCTGACTTGTTCAGAATGAACAGTTCCGGCAAGTTGAACGGACGCGTCGCAAACAGCAGCCCGTGTGGAACACCTTTGCAGCTGAGCCATTGGGCCAGTTGCCTGATGCCGTCCAGCACGCTAACTGGGAGCAGGTCGATGGCATTGGTACAGGTAACCACCGTCTTCTTGGCCGGAATCCCACGCTGGGCCACCATCTCCTTCGGCAGGCCAATAAAGCGGAAAGGCAAGTGCGCCAGATCAAACGAGAAAAGCCGAGCCTGCTGGGCTTGATAGCCCTTGACTGAAAAATCCCGAGACATGAACTCCCAGCCGGGAAGCCAGCGGTCCTGCCAGTCCTTCAGGTACTTGTCCCAATTCTGTTTGCCAGCTTTTGAAAGGCGTGGCGGAAAGGCTGCAGTGATGGACTCCAAAATACTTCGAGCAAGCTGACTGCGCCACTTAGCAAGGTTGTTCGGCAGGTCGGATGGATCGTCTTCTGGACTCGCCTTGATGCCCAAGCTGCAACCAGCCTGCACCTGCTCGTATATCTTTTCAAGTGCCGAAAGAATCTTGTGCAGGTCCTCAAAGTCCTCGCAAGCCGTGGCCAGCCTTATTACCCGAGGCAGGTAGACCGCCAGATCAAAAAACTGCGGCAAAACCAGCACATGCTGAACAAAGGCACCGAAGAAGGCTCGGCGATGCTCTTTCCAAGCTTCTGGCGGAAGGTCACGCTCATAGGCTTCGAAATCACGCAGTTTGATTGCAAAACCAGCTCGGCGCATGGTCAGCGCATCGGCTTTGCGCAAATTGTCTGCGGCCTCGCCATCGCTTTGCGTGGCGGCAAGAAGGTCAGTGCCCACGTGACTTGCAGAACGTGGCAGACGGGGCATGGCACGCCATTCGCTCGCTCGCTCGTGTATCTGGTGGGCAATCGCATCGACCAGTGTTTTGCCAGGCTCGTCAGCCAGCATGAAGACCTTGTTTTTGGCGTTTGCAAAGAGGATCCGGCTGCCACGCAAATAGTCGGGCTGATATCTGATCTGCTTTCCCTTCTGGTCTGGCACCCAATCGAGCTTACCATCTGAGCGCGTAAACAACCATTCCCACAGATCATTGGTAGATCGAAAACTAGCACCGTTCTCCATTACCAACAGGATATCATCTACATAGCGGCCGTAATAAAGCGGCACTATTTGCCGCTCAACCATTCGATCCAGTTCCGCCAGGGCGACATTTGCAACGACTGCAGAAGCAGGCAATCCGACTGGCAAGCCCTTCTTCAGAGGGGTGGCAGAAGCCCAAGCTTTTAGCGCGTTAATGAACAAGCGGTGGAGCTTGGTTTGAGGGGCGGACAATTCCACCCCCATCACATCGACCACGAAAGCCGGGTCGAGCATGAAGTCTGGGTTGAGCTCATGGTAGAAGGAACTGACATCCGCCGTTA
>NZ_BCTF01000026.1 GCF_001571145.1 Hydrogenophaga flava NBRC 102514 | reverse complement strand
GATCGCCCCGATCGCCATGGAAGAAGGTCTGCGCTTTGCCATCCGCGAAGGCGGCCGCACCGTCGGCGCCGGCGTCGTGGCAAAAATCATTGCCTAACCAGATACGGAGAACCGCATGTCTACCAAGCAAAAAATCCGTATCCGCCTGAAGGCGTTTGACTACAAGCTGATCGACACCTCGGCTGCCGAGATCGTTGACACTGCCAAGCGCACCGGCGCGATCGTCAAGGGGCCCGTGCCCCTGCCGACCCGCATGAAGCGCTTCGACATCCTGCGTTCGCCGCACGTCAACAAGACCTCGCGCGACCAGCTGGAAATCCGCACCCACCAGCGTCTGATGGACATCGTCGACCCGACCGACAAGACGGTCGACGCCCTGATGAAGCTGGACCTGCCGGCCGGCGTGGACGTCGAAATCAAGCTGCAGTAAGGGTAGAGCGCAGGCTCGGCGATGGCCGGGCTTGCAGAAACAAAGCCCGCTGGTTATACTGGCGGGCTTTTCGGGCTTCTGGCCCTTAACCGCGTTTGTCTTTTGGTCTTCTGATCATTGGGCTGCGCACCATCAGCCCCGGCCAATTGCAGTCGGGAACGGAGAAAACAATGAGTCTTAGCAACTCCCTCGGGTTGTTGGGTCGCAAGGTGGGCGTGATGCGTCTGTTCACCGATGACGGGGACGCAGTGCCTGTCACGGTGGTCGATGTGTCGAACAACCGTGTGACACAGGTCAAAACCCAAGCCAACGATGGCTACGATGCGCTGCAGGTCACCTTTGGCCAGCGCCGCGCCTCCCGTGTGACCAAGCCCATCGCAGGACACCTGGCCAAGGCCGGTGTTGAAGCGGGTGAGATCATCCAGGAATTTCGTGTTGCCGCCGACGTGGCAGCCCAGTACCAGCCGGGCGCTACCGTGGCCGCCAACGCCATCTTTGCCGCCGGCCAGAAGGTCGACGTGCAGGGTACTTCGATTGGTAAAGGCTTTGCCGGCACCATCAAGCGCCACAACTTCAGCTCGCAGCGCGCATCGCACGGCAACAGCCGCTCGCACAACGTGCCGGGCTCGATCTCCATGGCCCAGGACCCGGGTCGTGTGTTTCCGGGCAAAAAGATGACCGGTCACATGGGCGATCAGACCAAGACCATCCAGAACCTGGATATCTTCCGCGTCGACGAATCCCGTCAGCTGCTGATGATCCGTGGTGCCGTGCCGGGCGCCAATGGCGGCTTCCTGACCGTCCGTCCCGCCGTCAAGGCCAAGAAGGGAGCTAACTGATGCAAGTTGAACTCCTGAACGACCAGGGTCAGGCTGCGTCCAAGCTGGATGTGCCCGAGACCGTCTTCGGTCGCGACTACAACGAATCGCTGATCCACCAGCTCGTGGTGGCCTACCAAGCCAACGCCCGTCAAGGTACGCGTGCCCAGAAAGACCGTGAGCAGGTCAAGCACTCGACCAAGAAGCCGTTCAAGCAGAAGGGCACCGGCAACGCACGTGCCGGTATGACGTCTTCCCCGCTGTGGCGTGGGGGCGGTCGCATATTCCCGAACAGCCCAGACGAAAACTTCACCCAGAAGCTCAACAAGAAGATGTACCGCGCCGGCATGGCCTCCATCTTCTCGCAGCTGGTGCGTGAAGGCCGCTTGGCCGTGGTCGACTCCATGAAGGTGGACTCGCCCAAGACCAAGCAGCTCGCCGCCAAGTTCAAGGCCATGAACCTGAGCAATGTGCTGGTCATCGCCGAGGAAGTGGACGAAAACCTGTACCTGGCTTCGCGCAACCTGGCCAACGTGCTCGTGGTCGAGCCGCGCTACGCCGACCCGGTGTCGCTGGTGCACTACAAAAAGGTCATCGTGACCAAGGGTGCCATCGACCAGCTCAAGGAGATGTTCGCATGAGCGTCACGAAATACGACGAAGGCCGCCTGATGCAGGTGCTCGTGGCTCCGATCGTGTCGGAAAAGGCCACGCAAGCCGCCGAGCAGTCCAATGCGGTTCTGTTCAAGGTGCTGCAGGACGCCACCAAGCCCGAGATCAAGGCAGCCGTTGAACTGATGTTCAAGGTCCAGGTCAAGGGGGTGTCCGTGCTCAACCAAAAGGGCAAGACCAAGCGCTTCGGCAAGACCGTGGGTCGCCGTGACCATGTGCGCAAGGCCTATGTCACGCTGGCCGAGGGTCAGGAACTCAACTTCGGTGGGGAGGCCTAATCATGGCAGTGATCAAGATGAAACCAACCTCGCCAGGCCGTCGCGGCATGGTGAAGGTCACGCGCGAACACCTGCACAAGGGTGACGGTTTCGCGCCGCTGCTGGAGCCCCAGCACCAGAAGTCCGGCCGCAACAATAACGGCCACATCACGGTCCGCCACAAGGGCGGCGGTGCCAAGCACCACTACCGCGTGGTCGACTTCCGTCGCAACAAGGACAACATCCCGGCCAAGGTCGAGCGCATCGAGTACGACCCGAACCGCACCGCGCACATCGCGCTGCTGTGCTACGCCGATGGCGAGCGCCGTTACATCATCGCCCCCCGCGGCGTTGAAGTCGGTGCCACGCTGCTGTCCGGTTCCGAGTCGCCGATCCGCGTGGGCAACACCCTGCCGATCCGCAACATCCCCGTCGGTTCGACGATCCACTGCATCGAGCTGCAAGTCGGCAAGGGTGCGCAGATCGCCCGTTCTGCCGGTGCTTCCGCAGTGCTGCTGGCCCGCGAAGGCATCTACGCCCAGGTGCGCATGCGCTCCGGCGAAGTGCGCAAGATCCACGTGGATTGCCGCGCCACCATCGGTGAAGTCTCCAACACCGAGCACAGCCTGCGCCAGATCGGCAAGGCCGGTATCAAGCGCCACATGGGCATCCGCCCGACCGTGCGCGGTACCGCGATGAACCCGATCGACCACCCGCACGGTGGTGGTGAGGGCAAGACCGGCGAAGGCCGCGCTCCGGTGGATCCGTGGGGCAACCTGACCAAGGGTTACCGCACCCGCAACAACCGCCGCACGCAGTCGATGATCGTGTCGCGTCGCAAGAAGTAAGGGGTTGATGAAATGACTCGTTCGCTCAAAAAAGGTCCCTTCATTGACCACCACCTGCTCGCCAAAGTCGAGAAGGCTGTGTCCACCAAGGACAAGAAGCCTGTCAAGACCTGGTCGCGCCGCTCCATGATCCTGCCCGAGTTCATCGGTCTGACGATCGCCGTGCACAACGGCAAGCAGCACGTGCCCGTGTACATCACCGACCAGATGGTGGGACACAAGCTAGGCGAGTTTTCGCTGACGCGCACGTTCAAAGGCCATCCGGCCGACAAGAAAGCCAAGAAGTAAGGACCAACCATGAGTACAGAAACCCGCTCCGTCGTTCGCGGCGTGCGCCTGTCGGTGGACAAAGGCCGTCTCGTGGCCGACCTGATTCGTGGCAAGAAGGTCGACCAGGCCCTGAACATCCTGTCGTTCACGCAGAAGAAGGCCGCTGGCATCGTCAAGAAAGCCCTTGACTCCGCCATCGCCAATGCCGAGCACAACGACGGCGCCGACATCGACGAACTGTTCGTCAAGTCGATCTACGTCGAGCAAGGCACCACGCTCAAGCGTTTTGCTGCCCGCGCCAAGGGCCGCGGCAACCGCATCAGCAAACCCACGTGTCACATCTACGTGACGGTTGGCAACTGAAGAGGCAAGAGGACATATGGGACAGAAAATCAACCCCACCGGCTTCCGCCTTGCAGTTTCCCGCAACTGGGCCAGCCGCTGGTACGCATCCAATCGTGACTTCGCTGGCATGCTGGCCGAAGACATCAAGGTGCGCGAGTACCTCAAGGGCAAGCTGAAGAACGCCGCCGTTTCGCGCGTCGTGATCGAGCGCCCCGCCAAGAACGCACGCATCACCATCTACTCGGCACGTCCGGGCGTGGTGATCGGCAAGAAGGGTGAGGACATCGAGAAGCTGAAGAAGGACCTGGCCGCCAAACTGGGCGTGCCGGTCGCCGTGAACATCGAAGAAGTGCGCAAGCCCGAAATCGATGCCAAGCTGATCGCCGACTCGATCACCCAGCAGCTCGAAAAGCGGATCATGTTCCGCCGCGCCATGAAGCGCGCCATGCAGAACGCCATGCGTCTGGGTGCCCTGGGCATCAAGATCATGTCTGCTGGCCGTCTGAACGGCATCGAAATCGCCCGTACTGAGTGGTACCGCGAAGGCCGTGTGCCCCTGCACACCCTGCGCGCCGACATCGACTACGGCACTTCCGAAGCGAAGACCACCTACGGTGTCATCGGCGTCAAGGTCTGGGTCTACAAGGGCGACACCCTGGGCCGCAACGACGCGCCCGTGGTGGAAACCCCGCGTCCGGAAGAAGAGCGCCGTCCCCGCGGTCCGCGCCGTGAGCGCCCGGCTGGTCCGGCTGCCCGCGCCGCCGTGCGCCGTGGTGGCAACGCCGCCCCGACCGATGGCTCTGACAAGCCCGCCGAGGCCACCGACAAACCCGCCGTTAAGCGCGTTCGCAAAGACGCACCCGCAGGGGCACCTGCGGACGGCAAAGGAGAATAAACATGCTGCAACCCGCTCGCCGCAAGTACCGTAAAGAGCAGAAGGGCCGCAACACGGGCGTCGCCACCAGTGGTGCAACCGTGGCCTTCGGTGATTTCGGTCTGAAGTCTACCGACCGCGGCCGTCTGACGGCCCGCCAGATCGAAGCTGCACGCCGTGCGATTTCCCGTCACGTCAAGCGTGGCGGCCGCATCTGGATCCGCGTGTTCCCGGACAAGCCGATTTCCCAGAAGCCTGCCGAAGTCCGTATGGGCAACGGCAAGGGTTCCGTGGAGTACTACGTGGCTGAAATCCAGCCCGGCAAGGTGCTGTACGAAATCGTGGGCGTGCCCGAGCAACTCGCTCGCGAAGCCTTTGCCCTGGCCGCCGCCAAACTTCCCCTGCGCACCACCTTTGTGGCGCGCATGCTGGGTCAGTGATTCAGGAGAACATAGATGAAAGCTGCTGAACTGCGCCAGAAGGATGTGGCCGGCCTGGAAGCCGAAGTGAAGTCTCTGCAGAAGGCCCATTTCGGCCTGCGCATGCAGAAGGCCACGCAACAACTCAACAACACCGCCACGCTGGGCGACACCCGCCGTTCCATCGCTCGCGCCAAGACCATCCTGGCCGAGAAGCAACGCGCCGCCGCCAAGTAAGGAGTGACGAAATGACGGAAGCCAAAACATCCCTCAAGCGCACCCTGATCGGCAAGGTGGTCAGCGACAAGCGTGCCAAGACCGTGACGGTTCTGGTCGAGCGCCGTGTGAAGCACGAGCTCTACGACAAGATCGTCGCCAAGTCGAGCAAGTACCACGCCCACGATGAAAACGGCGAGTACAAGCTCGGCGACGTGGTCGAGATCACCGAAAGCCGCCCGCTGTCCAAGACCAAGAACTGGGTGGCCACCCGCCTGGTTCAAAAGGCCGCCGTGGTGTAAGCCTGTTTGCGCCGATTCCTGCGCAAGCCCCGAAAGCGACCGAGAATCTCGGTCGCTTTTTTCATTTCCGGCCTACGGGTCACCACAGACGAGGAGAACACACCATGATTCAGGTTGGCGACAAGATTCCGGCGGCCACGCTGATGGAATACAGCGAAGTCGAAGGCAACGGCTGCAGCATCGGTCCGAACCCGGTGGACACGGTCAAGGCCAGCGCTGGCAAGACCATCGCACTGTTCGCACTTCCTGGTGCGTTCACGCCCACCTGCTCGGCCAAACATGTGCCTGGTTATGTGGAGCAGTACGACGCCCTGAAAGCGGCCGGTGTGGACGAGATCTGGTGTGTGAGCGTCAACGATGCGTTTGTGATGGGCGCTTGGGCACGCGACCAGAAATCAGGCACCAAGGTGCGCATGCTCGCAGACGGCAGCGCCGATTTCGCCAAGGCGACCGGCCTGACGCTGGATCTGACCGCCCGGGGCATGGGCTTGCGCAGCAACCGCTATTCGATGCTTGTCAAGGACGGTGTCGTCAAGACGCTGAATGTGGAAGGTCCGGGCAAGTTCGAGGTCAGCGACGCTGCGACGCTGCTGGCCCAGGCCCGCGGCTGACGTTCAGGCGCCGCCCAGTGTCAGGGCGCGCAGATCCAGCTTGAGGTAGTGCGCGCCGGCCAGGGGGTTGTGGTAGTAGGGTTCTGTCTCGACGAAGCCTACTTCCTGGTAGAGCGCGCGGGCCGCTTCCATGTCGGTCAGGGTGTCCAGCAGCATGGTCGTGTAGCCGGCCTGCTGGGCGCCAACAACCACGGCGTCCACCAGTTGCCGGCCCAGACCGAGACCGCGGAAAGTCGGACGAACGAACAGGCGTTTCATCTCGCAAGCGTTGAGATGGTCGCTGTTGGCCAGCGGCCGGAAGGCACAACAACCGGCCGCTGCACCACCGACCTGTGCGAGGAACAGCCCGCCGGATGGTTCGGCATAGTCCCCAGGCAAGGTCCGCAGTTCTTCTTCAAATCCCTGGAAGCAGAGATCGATGCCGAGTCCTGCCTGGTAGTCCAGGAACAGGGAGCGGACCGACGCCAGTTCTCCGGCCGATCGGGCGTGCAGGAGGGACAGTTGGGCGGTGTGACGTGAGTCGGGCATCGGCAGTATCGAGCAGTGCAGGCGAGCGGGCACTATACGACAGCGCCGGGCGTCGGCTAATCGGGGCTCATCCCCAGCTGGTCTGACCCAGGCCGACGATCCAGTACACCGCAGCACCACAGACCGCCCAGATAACCAACGCCAGAAGCCGCGATGCCGTGTTGTCCAGTGCGCTGGGCAGTGCCGCCATGACTTGCTTGTCACCCACCACCATCGGTCTCACCAAGTTGTCCTTCTTGACCCACTTGTAGAACAGGATGGCCAGCACGTGCAGCGCGACCAGCGCGATGAGCAGGAGCTTGCCGATGGACTTGTGGTACCTGGTGGCCTGGCTCACCGTGTCGCCAGACACCAGGCTGACCAGCGGGCCGGTGAACGCGATCTCATCGTCGGCGAACAGGCCCGTGCTCACCTGCAGGAGCAGCACCGCGAGCAATGCGAGCACCGACAGCATGCCCAGGGGGTTGTGACCCACGCGGTGTTCCGGCCGGCCGTTGCCTCGGAGGTAGGCCAACAGGGTTGCAGGGTGGTAGATGAAGCTGCTGAATCGGGACCAGTGCCCGCCGACAAAACCCCAGACGATGCGAAACAGCAACAGGCTGAGAACCACGTAACCCAGGCGTCCGTGCCAGTTCATCCAGCTTCCCCCCAGATTGGCCGTGATGACCAGACCGATGACACAAAGGGCCAGTGACCAGTGGAACAGGCGGGTTGGGAGATCCCAGACGCGGATGGTATGCATGGTGAGGACCGGGTGTTGACGCGAAGAACAGGTAGAGAAGATACACGCACCCGGGTTCCTGCGGAACTTTTTCCCACGCGGACCACTCCCGGCTCAGGTAACCTGTTTGGTTACGTGTCTGTCAATCCAATCAACCCTGCGCAGGAGTCCTCATGAAATTGCTTGCTTCACTTACGCTGGCGGCCGTGGTGTCCACACTGTCCGTGCCCGCGATGGCCCAGTTCCAGAAGCCGGAAGATGCCGTCAAGTACCGCAAGGCAGCGCTCACGGTGATGGCCGCTCACTTTGGACGCCTCGGCGCCATGGCCAGCGACAAGGCGCCGTTCGACGCCAAGGTGGCGGCAGAGAACGCGGCGATCGTGGAAACCATGAGCAAGCTGCCCTGGGCCGGGTTCGTGGCCGGTTCTGACAAGGGAGAAACCCGCGCCAAGCCGGAAATCTGGACCGATGGCGCCAAGTTCAAGAAGGCGTCGGACGACATGATGGCGTCGGTGGCCCAGCTCAATGCGGCTGCCAAAACGGGCAATCTGGACAACCTGAAGAAAGCGTTTGGCGAATCCGCCAAAACCTGCAAGGCCTGCCACGATGCATTCCGCAAGGAGTGAGCAGACACTTCAATCATGTTCTGAAACTTAAAGGGCTGGCTCCCGTGGGGAGCCAGCCCTTTTTGCTGTCAGCACACTTCTCGCGCGGTCAGCTCTTGGCGAGCAGATCCTCGATCAGGTTGTGCAGCGCGGCAAAGTCAGGCTCACCGACGAAGCGCTTGACGATGCGTCCCTGCTTGTCGACCAGGTAGGTGGTCGGGGTCAGCTTCACGTCACCCCAGTTTTTGGCCAGCTCGCCGGTGTTGTCCAGCGCCACCTTGAACGGCAGCTGGCGCGACTGGGCGTAGTTGGCCACCCAGGCCGGCTGGTCGTAGCTCATGGCGACAGCGATGGTTTCGTACCCCTTGTCCTTGTACTTCTGGTGGGTGCTGACCAGGGATGGCATCTCTTTGACGCAGGTGACGCAGGTGGTGGCCCAGAAATTGACCAGAGTGACCTTGCCCTTGAGGTCGGCGGTGGTGGTGGTGGTGCCGTCCAGCAGCACGAAGCTGGAGGCAGGGGCCTCGTCACCGGACGCGCAGCCGGACAGCCCCAGCGCTGCAGTGACCAGAAGGGCGGCAAGCGAGCGGCGGCGGAAGAACGAAATGGACATCATGGGCACAGGGAAGTTTTCGGGATGGCGGTCTGATCGTCCAATTGTCCGGGAGTTCATTCCGATCCCGCAACCGGTTCAGCGCAAACGGGCGCGGGCCTGCTGCAGGCGGGCGTCGAGGTACTCCCCGTAGAAATCCGGCACCGCCACGCCGACCAGCCGCTCCGCCAGCTCTTCTCCTTTGGCGCCCAGGAACAGCACGGTGGGTGCGAAACGGGCGTTCCAGGTCTTGGTCTGTTCGGCGGGTGTGGTCATCGATCCGTCGAATCCCTGCAGGTTGCTGGTGCGGTCGCGGACGTCGAGCTGGGCGGCATGCAGCTGTCCCTGTCGCAGCATGGGCAGCAGGTGGTGGTTGCGCACCAGATCGCAGTACGGACAACCGGCGAGGCTGGTCATCACGACCAGCGGCTCGCCACGCGCCGCCGCCGCCTGGGCGCTGCCTCGCAGCGAGGTGGGAGTGGGGAGGGCGGATGAATGGCCGGGGTTGTTCATTGAAAACTCAGGGGGGTATGTTGGCGCCCATCGGAAGATACCCCGATTGCTGCATTCCTCCAACCGTTTCGGACGCACAGGGCGGGTCGCGGATGCAGATACCATCCGAGGCTTTCCCAGGGCCTCGACCCCTCCGTGGTGGCATCACACCGCCGCGCCTTCCGGAGACTTCTTTGTTGCACACTTTGCGCGCCGCCGGCCTGGCGGCGCTGCTGGCCCTTGGGGCCTGCAGTCCCACGTTCAACTGGCGCGAGTGGCCGGTCGCTGGTACGCCCTTGCGTGCGCTGATGCCCTGCAAACCGGAGGGCGCCAGCCGTCCGGTGCCGATGCTGGGGACGCCGGTGGAACTGCACATGCAGGCCTGCGAGACCGGTGGCATGCGGTTCGCTCTGGCCTGGGCCGACGTGGGCCGGGCCGACCAGGTGCCCGCCGCGCTGGCGGCCTGGCGTGTGGCAAGCCTCCAGACGCTCCGGGTGGCGGCGGCTTCGCCGGACGATCCCGGTTTGAGCTGGGCGGTTGAGGTCAAGGGCGCGCCGCAGGCGCAGGGTGTGCAGGCCCGGGGCACCGATCCCCAGGGGCAGCCGGTGCTCATGCAGGCAGCGTACTTTGCCCGCGGGACACAGGTATTCCAGGCCGCGGTCTATGGCGCCCGCCTGGACGCCGGCGCCCGGGAGGCATTCTTCGCCGGGCTGGGCCTCGCCGCGCCATGACGCCGGTGAAAGCCTCACAGGCTGACGACCTGTTGCCACCGCTGGTGGCGGTTTCGGTGTTTCTGGCCTTTGCGCTGGCGTACTTCCTGTCGGCGCTGATCCGCGCGGTCACCGCCACCCTGTCGCCCGTGCTCAGTGCCGAGCTGTCGCTGCAGGCGAGCGATCTCGGGTTGCTGGCCGGCGGGTACTTCTTTGGCTTTGCGCTGACCCAGCTCCCCCTGGGCTCGTGGCTGGATCGTTTCGGCCCGCGGCGGGTGATCCTGGCCTTCCTGGGGGTGGCGGTGCTGGGCTGTGCGGCCTTTGCCATGGCCACCAGCTTTTCTGGTTTGCTGGCCGCCCGCGTGCTCACGGGCATGGGCGTGAGCGCCTGCCTCATGGCGCCGCTCACCGGCTACCGCCGCTGGCTGCTGCCAGCCACGCAACTGCGCGCCAACTCCTGGATGCTGATGACCGGGTCTCTGGGCATGGTGGCGTCCACCCTGCCGGTGCAGTGGCTGATGCCCGTGCTGGGCTGGCGTGGGCTGTTCTGGTCGCTGGCAGCACTGGTGCTGCTGTCCATGCTGGTGCTGGCGGCTCTGGTGCCGCGCTGGCGCAAGGAGCCCTCAGCCGTGGTGGCCGCGCCCGAAGCGTCGGGCTACGGTGCGATCTGGCGCCACCCCTACTTCCGGCAACTGGCGCCCATCGGCTTCATCAACTACGGCGGCATGGTCGCGGTGCAGACCCTGTGGGCCGGGCCCTGGATGGTGCAGGTGGCCGGCTACACGCCACAGAGCGCGGCCTTCGGGCTGTTTGCGATCAACCTCTGCATGCTGCTGAGTTTCTGGCTGTGGGGCATGGTCAACCCCCATCTGTCGCGGCGGGGCATTCCGGCCGAGCGGCTGATCGCCTGGGGGCTGCCCCTGAGCTTCGTGGTGCTGGTGTCCATCGTCGTTCTGGGGCCCCGTGCCGGCTGGCCCTTGTGGGCCGCGTTCTGCGTGAGCAGCACCTTCGTCTCGCTGTCCCAGCCTGCGGTGGCGCTGGCGTTGCCTGCTGCCGCGGCCGGGCGCGCGCTGTCCGCCTACAACCTGGTGATCTTCGCGGGGGTGTTCCTGGTGCAGTGGGCGATCGGCGGTCTGGTGGATGCCTTCGCCCTGCTGGGCTGGGACACGGTGGCCCGCTTTCGCGGCGCCATCACCGTGTTCGGGCTGTGCTGCGCCTCGGCCTATGGGGTTTTCCTGCTCGGATACCGGCGCCAGCGCGCGGCCCCCGGGGGATAAACTCCGAAGGATGAACGGCATCCTCATCGTTGCGCACGCGCCGCTGGCTTCGGCCCTGCGGGCCTGCGTGCTGCACGTGTTCCCCGACAGCGCGAATGCGGTGTCGGCCCTGGATGTCATGCCCAATGCTCCCCCCGAAGAGTCGCTGGCCCAGGCGCGCATCCTCATGCGGCAGCTGGACACGCCGCAGACCCTGGTGCTGACCGATGTGTTCGGCGCCACACCCTGCAATGTGGCGCACAAGCTGGTCGATGGCGTGCACTCCAAGCTGATCGCCGGCGTCAACCTGCCCATGCTGCTGCGCACCGTGTCGTACCGGCACGAGTCGCTGGACGCGCTGGTCTCGCGCGCGATGGTGGGGGCCACGCAGGGCGTGATCCAGGTGGCCGTGACGGCACCACAAAATCAGGCGAGAAGAACCACACATGATCAAGACCACCGCGACCATCAGCAATAAGCTGGGCCTGCATGCCCGCGCTTCGGCCAAGCTCACCAAGCTGGCCGGCAGCCACCAGTGCGAGGTGTGGATGTCCAAGGGGGACCGCCGCATCAACGCCAAGAGCATCATGGGCGTCATGATGCTGGCGGCCGGGGTGGGTAGCCTGGTCGAGATCGAGACCAGCGGCCCGGACGAGCAGGCCGCGATGGACGCCATCGTGGCGCTGATCAACGACAAGTTCGGGGAAGGCGAGTGAGCTTCACGGTCCACGGTCTGGCGGTCTCCCGGGGCATTGCCATCGGGCGGGCGGTGATCGTGGCGTCCAGCCGCATCGACGTCGCCCACTACTTCGTCAAACCCGACCAGGTCGAGGCCGAGATCCAGCGCCTGCGGCGGGCCCGCAACGGCGTGGTCGAGGAGATCGAGAAGGTCCAGGCCAGCCTGGACGGGCTGGGTTCGCAAGACGCGCACCCGGAGCTGAGCGCGCTGCTGGATGTGCACCTGATGCTGCTGCAGGACGAGCAGCTCACCAGCGGCGTCAAGCACTGGATCACCGAGCGCCACTACAACGCCGAGTGGGCGCTGACCACCCAGCTGGAGGTGATCGCGCGCCAGTTCGACGAAATGGAAGACCCGTACCTGCGCGAGCGCAAGGCCGACCTGGAACAGGTGGTCGAGCGCATGCTGCGCATGATGCGGGGCGTCGCCTCTCCGGTCTCCGCGCCGCTGCCGCCCGCCGCAGAGGGCGGACCCAGCGGCACGCTGTTCGATCCCTCGGTCGACGTGCCTCTGGTGCTGATCGCGCACGACCTGTCGCCGGCCGACATGCTGCAGTTCAAGCAGAGCGTGTTCGCAGGCTTCGTCACCGACGTGGGCGGCAAGACCAGCCACACCGCCATCGTCGCGCGCAGCATGGACATTCCCGCGGTGGTCGGTGCGCGCTCGGCCAGCCACCTCATCGATCAGGACGACTGGGTCATCATCGATGGCGATGCCGGGGTGGTGATCGTCGATCCATCGCCCATCCTGATGGCCGAGTACGGCTTCAAGCAGCGCCAGGGCGAGGTCGAGCGCGAGCGACTCTCGCGTCTGAAGAACACCCCGGCCATCACGCTGGATGGCCAGAAGATCGAGCTGCTGGCCAACATCGAGCAACCCGAAGACGCCGCTGCGGCGCTCAAGGCAGGTGCCGTGGGCGTGGGACTGTTCCGCACCGAGTTCCTGTTCATGGGGCGCAACGGCAAGCTGCCCGACGAGGAGGAACAGTACGCCGCCTACCGCCGGGCCGTCGAAGGCATGCAGGGCCTGCCGGTCACGATCCGCACGGTCGATGTCGGCGCCGACAAGCCGCTGGACCGCGCCCCGGTGCGCGCCGGCGAGGACCACCTCAACCCGGCGCTGGGCCTGCGCGCGATCCGCTGGAGCCTGGCCGACCCGGCGATGTTCCTGGTGCAGCTGCGCGCCATCCTGCGGGCGGCGGCGCTCGGCCCCATCAACCTGCTGGTGCCCATGCTGGCCCATGCCAGCGAAATCCGCCAGACGCTGGCGCTGGTCGACAAGGCGCGGGCACAGCTCGACGCCTTGGGCGTGGTCCACGGCCCGGTGCGGCTGGGCGCCATGATCGAGGTGCCTGCCGCGGCGCTGACGATCCCGCTGTTCCTGCGCCACTTCGACTTTCTCTCCATCGGCACCAACGACCTGATCCAGTACACGCTGGCGATCGATCGTGCCGACGAGGCGGTGGCCCACCTCTACGACCCGGTGCACCCGGCGGTGCTGCACCTGGTGGCCAGCACCATCGCGCAGGCCCGCGCGCAGGGCAAGAGCGTGAGCGTGTGCGGCGAGATGGCGGGTGACGTCGGCATGACGCGCCTGCTGCTCGGGCTGGGCCTGCGCAGTTTCTCTATGCACCCCTCGCAGATCCTGGCCGTCAAGCAGCAGATCTTGCGTTGCGACACCGGCAAGCTGGCGGCCTGGGCGCAGAGCGTGCTGGCGGCCGAAGACCCGGCCGCGCTGATGGCCGACTGAGCGCTCAGGCGGCCGGCCGCCGCGTGGCCAGCACCGCCGCACCGATGATCAGGGCCGCGGCCATCCCCACCGACAGACTCGGTGCCTCGCCGCGCACCCAAAGCAGGGTCAGCGTGGACAGCAGCGGTGTGAGGAAGCTGAGCACACCGATCTGCCGTGCGTCGCCGCGCTTGAGCGCCGCATCCCACAGAAAAAAGGCACCGCCCAGCGGCCCGAGACCGAGCAGGGCGATCAGCGCCCAGTCCTGCGCGGTCAGCGACACCGCTGGTTCCATGAATGTGTGGCACAGCAGCGACAACAGGCCCGACACCAGGGCGAAGCTGCCGATGGCGGCGGTCGGGAATGGCGTCACGCGCTTGGTCAGCAGCGAGTAGCTGGCCCAGATGAAGGCCGCGCCGGCGGCGGGCAGGTAGCCCCACGCCCAGACGGCCTCGGCCGGGCCGCTGCGCCCGAGGATGGCCAGGGCGGCGCCTCCGAAGCCCAGCACGGCGGCCAGGATGTGGCGCGCGGTGAGCGTGGTGCCGGGCAGAAACAGGGGCGCCATCACGACGATCCCCAGCGGCCACAGGTAGTTCACCAGGTTGGCCTGCACCGGAGGCGCGTGGCGCAGCGCAATGAAGAGCAGGAAGTGGTAACAGAACAGGCCGTACACGCCCAGGGCCAGCGTCGCCGGCGGCACCCGCCAGCGCCGCCAGTCGAAGCGCGAAAGCGGCAGGGCGATCAGGCTGCCGATCAGCAGCGACAGGCCGGTCAGCAGGAAGGGTGGGACGTGGGACAGCGCCACGCCCAGTGCGGCCAGAGATCCCCAGAGGGCGACAGCGCCCAGCGCGAGCAGGTTGGCGCTCATTCGCTCACGCCTTCCCGACCGGTTGCTTGATCAGGAACAAGGTCTGGGACATATGATTTCTTTGATACTGCATGGGGTATTAATATTTCACAGGATCTGCCGGTGAGTACTTTCAATCACAACGACCTGATGCGCGACATCACTACCAGTCTGGCGCCTTTCCGCAAGAGCCAGGGCACCGCCATGGCCGGCTTCGGACAGCTGGCCAAGGCGGCCATCACCGACGGCGCGCTCAGTGCCAAACACAAGGAGCTGGTGGCGCTGGCGATCGCGGTCACCCAGCGCTGTTCGGGCTGCATCGGCTTTCACGTCAAGGCGCTGGTGCAGCTGGGCTGCACGCGAGCCGAACTGGAAGAGATGCTGTCCGTCTGCGTGTACATGGGTGGTGGTCCGGCGCTGATGTATGCGGCCGAGGCCATCGCCGCCTGGGAAAAGATGGCGCCTCAGGATCTGCCTGTGTGAGCGTAGCCAGGCCGTCGTCGCGCGGCGCGGGTCAATCGTCGGCGTGCAAGGGTGTCGGATGGTCTTGCTTGCGCAGCGCCGCGGTGAGGGCGGACGCGGAGCGGTAGCCGCAGCGCCGGGCGACCTCGGCCACGGACAGTCCTTGCGCGCGCAGGTGCCGCGCGCGGTCCAGCCGCAGTCCGCGCAGCCAGGCCATGGGGCTCAGGCCGATTTCCTGCTGGCAGCGTTCGGTGAACTGGGCCGGGCTGAGATGGGCGCGCGTGGCCAGATCGGCCACCGACAGCTGCTCGTCGGCTGCCTTCAGCGCCCAGGCCTGAATGCCCGGCCAGTCGACGGCGCGCCGGGGGCGTCTGGGCAGCGCGGGCGGCGCCCAGGCTTCCAGCAGCAATGCTGGCCCCAGCTGGCGGGCCCGCACCAGACCCGATGCGCAGGCCGACGCCAGATAGCGGGCCAGCGGCAAGGTCGCCGGCAACGGGGCGGTGCGGTCAAGTCGGGTCCAACCCGCATCGGACGAGTCCAGTACCAGGCAGCGGGCGCCCCGGGTCGATTCAAAGTCGTGCCGCAGGCTGGGTGCGATCACCACCCCGTCGCCCGCGCCAACACGCTGTCCCCGGCCGCCGACTTCCAGCTCCAGCACGCCCTCCAGACCCAGCAGGATCTGGAAGTGGTCGTGCGCGTGGCTGCCCGGCGAGGCGCCGTAGTGGCGCACCGACAGAGCGTCGTGCGCGGCGGCCACGTCAGGTCCTGGGGTTGTTCAGCACGTCGTGTGCCTGCTGGTCAGCGTGGTAGCTGGACCGCACCATGGCGCCGACGGCGGCATGGGTGAAGCCCATCTCGTAGGCCTTTTCCTCGAACATCTTGAAGGTGTCGGGGTGCACGTAGCGCCGCACCGGCAGGTGGTGCCCGCTGGGCGCCAGGTACTGGCCGATGGTGAGCATGTCGATGTCGTGCGCGCGCATGTCGCGCATCACGTCGAGGATTTCTTCATCAGTCTCGCCCAGGCCCACCATCAGACCGCTCTTGGTCGGGATGCCGGGGAAACGCTGCTTGAATTTCTTGAGCAGGTTCAGGCTGAACTGGTAGTCCGAGCCCGGGCGCGCTTCCTTGTACAGGCGCGGCACGGTTTCGAGGTTGTGGTTGAGCACATCGGGCAGGCCGGCGGCCATGATGTCCAGGGCCTTCTCGTCGCGACCGCGGAAGTCGGGCACCAGCACCTCGATCTGCGTGCCGGGAGACAGCTCGCGGGTGCGCTGGATGCAGGCGACGTAATGACCGGCACCGCCGTCGCGCAGGTCGTCGCGGTCGACACTGGTGATCACCACGTACTTGAGCTTGAGCTGAGCAATGGTTTTCGCCAGGTTCTCCGGCTCGTCCACGTCCAGTGGATCGGGGCGCCCATGGCCGACATCGCAGAATGGGCAGCGGCGCGTGCACTTGTCGCCCATGATCATGAAGGTGGCCGTGCCCTTGCCGAAACACTCACCGATGTTGGGGCAGCTCGCCTCCTCGCACACCGTCACCAGCTTGTTGCTGCGCAGGATGTCCTTGATCTCATAGAAGCGCGTGGTGGGCGAGCCGGCCTTGACGCGGATCCACTCCGGCTTCTTGAGCACCTCGGCCGGCACGATCTTGATCGGGATGCGTGCCGTCTTGGCCTGGCTCTTCTGTTTGGCGGTGGCGTCGTACTGGGCGGCGGGCTGGGCTTCGCGGACGGTGTGGGCGTCGGCCGCGGGGGTGTCGGGGCGGTTCATGGCAGGGGCGCGGTCGGCGCGCGTTGGTGGTCAGGGGCCGAGGAGGGCGCCAAGCTGGTTGCTCAGCACCTGGGCCGCTTCATCCCATGAAACGGCGACCCCTATTGTAGAAAGGTCGACTGTCTGCAGGCCTGCATAACCACATGGGTTGATGCGCCAGAACGGCTGCAGGTCCATGGCTACGTTCAGTGCGACACCGTGGTAGGTGCAGTGCCGGCTGACCTTGATGCCAAGCGCTGCGATCTTGCCGAGACCGTTGAAATCGGGTTCCGGGGCTGGCGAGCCTTCTGTGCGTTTCTGCGGCCTCTGAGGCAGAGGGGCGTGGCCGGAGGGGTCGTCAAGCCGCACGTAGATGCCTGGGGCGCCCCCGACACGGTGACCGGTCACGCCGAAGTGGGCCAGCGTGCGGATCACCGCCTCTTCGATGCGGTAGACGTACTCCTTGACAAAGTACCCCGCGCGCTGCAGATCGATCAGTGGATAGGCGACGACCTGACCGGGGCCGTGGTAGGTCACCTGGCCACCGCGGTTGGTTTTCAAGACCGGAATGTCGCCTGGCGCCAGCAGGTGGTCGTCCTTGCCCGCCAGGCCCTGTGTGAACACCGGCGGATGCTCGCAGACCCACAGCTCGTCGGGTGTCTGTGCAGACCGCGATTCGGTGAAGGCCACCATGGCGTCGAAGGTGGGCGCGTAGTCCACGCGCCCCAGCGGATGGACGATCATGGGCGGATCAGAGGACGACCTTGACCATGGGGTGCGTGGTAAGGGTGCGGTACACCTCGTCGAGCTGTTCCCGGCTGGTGACGTGCACCGCGAGCGTCAGGCCCAGGTAGTTGCCTGCCTTGCTCGGGCGGTGCTCGACGGTGGTCTCGTCGAAGCCGGGGTCGAAGGCTCGCGCCACCGCGACCATGGCCGACACATAGCCCTCGACGTTGGCCCCCATCACCTTGATGGGAAATCGGCAGGGGTACTCGATGAGCGACTGTTCGGGCGGGATGTCTCGTGGCAGGTCCATGGTGCGTACACAGCACGGGTTCGTCACTGGCTGCGTCAAAGTGAGAATTTTTCAGGTCATCCTCCGGCACAAGTGGCCGAAGGCACGGGGCCGTCAGAGGCCTGCCCGAGGAAGGCGCACCATTATGGGCGTGCGCGGCAAGTCACTGGTCAGCGCAAGAGCGGTTGACGTTGGTTTGGGGTTTCTACGTATAATGAGAGGCTTTGCGAACCTTCGCACACCTTGTAAACCGTTTGTAATCTGCCATGCCGACAATGCCCGGGCCCGACAAAGACGGGCCGCCGTTGCCGGCCGATCAGACAGAGTCCAAATCGGGTCATGGATGGGAAGATGGGGAGCAAGAACCCGAATTCAAGCCACTGACGCGTGAACAGGCGCAGCAGTGGCGCGCTGGTCAGCCGGAACTATCTGTCTGGCGTCTGGTGGGGGTGCAGGTGCTGGTGGGGGCGGTGTCGGGGTTGCTGGTCTGGATGCTTTCGCGCCAGATGTCGCTGGCCCTGTCGGTGCTCTACGGCGCGGCTTCGGTGTTCATTCCGACGGCATTGATGGCCTACGGTCTGACCTCCAGTGCGTTGTCCCGTCTGATGTCGGGGTATTTGCGGGCCACGTTTGCTGGCTTCCTGCTGTGGGAAGGAGTCAAGGTGTTGCTGGTGGTGGCCATGCTGTGGTCGGCGCCGGCGCTGGTCCCTGATCTCAGTTGGCTGGGTTTGCTGGCCGGGTTGGTTTTGACGCTGAAGGTGTACTGGTTTGGGCTGTGGTTCCAAGTCAGGCGCCCACATTAATTTCCGTTGATTGGTGCAACGAACATGGCTGCTGAAGGTATCGGTCCTACCCCTGGTGAGTACATCCGCCACCACCTGACCCATCTGACGAACCACAAGCAAGGGTTCATCGTTGACTTCTCGGTGATCAACATCGACTCGGTGGTTTTCAGTTCGGTACTGGGTGCTTTTGTCTGCTTCATGCTGTGGCTGGCGGCGCGCAAGGCGCATGCCGGCGTGCCGGGCCGATTTCAGGCTGCGGTGGAGATGCTGGTCGAGATGGTCGACAGCCAAGCCAAGGGCGTGATCCACAACGCCAACAGCCGCAAGCTGGTGGCTCCTCTGGCGCTGACGGTGTTCTGCTGGATCTTCATGATGAACTTCATGGACATGCTGCCGGTGGACCTGCTGCCCCGCCTGTGGACCGAGTACTACGCTGCGACCGGTCACGATCCTCATCACGCATATCTGCGGGTGGTCCCGACGGCCGACCTGTCGACCACGCTGGGCCTGTCGGTCTCCGTGCTGCTGATGTGCCTGTTCTACAACATCAAGATCAAGGGCCTGGGTGGCTGGGCGCACGAGCTGGTGACGGCTCCGTTTGGTACCTCCAAAAATCCTGTTTGGGCACTGCTGCTGGGCGTGACCAACTTCCTGATGCAAATGATCGAGTTCGTGGCGAAGACGGTTTCGCACGGCATGCGGTTGTTTGGCAACATGTTCGCGGGTGAACTGGTGTTCATGCTGATTGCGCTGCTGGGTGGTTTCGCCGCCTTCTCGCTCTCGGGTGGGCTTTTCTTCGTCGGACACTTGATCGCAGGCACGGTGTGGACCTTGTTCCACATTCTGGTCATCACCTTGCAGGCGTTCATTTTCATGATGCTGGCCCTGATTTATCTGGGTCAAGCGCATGACGCTCACTAAGTTGCGCGGTTTCACCTCGCTCTCTAGTTCTTTCGGTTCCTTCCTTTCTTTTCAACTCTCAATCTCTTAAGGAGTCATCATGGAAAACGTTCTGGGTCTGGTTGCTCTGGCTTGCGGTCTTATCGTCGGCCTGGGTGCCATTGGCGCCTCTATCGGTATCGCCCTGATGGGTGGCAAGTTTCTGGAATCCTCCGCTCGCCAACCTGAGCTGATGAACGACCTGCAGACCAAGATGTTCATTCTGGCCGGTCTGATCGACGCCGCCTTCCTGATTGGTGTGGCCATCGCCCTGCTGTTCGCCTTCGCCAACCCCTTCCAGCTGGCTTAATGGGTATTGCTGCCGTGCACGGCGGCATGCGGTGGGGCGATGAACATCGCCCCTTCCTTCCGGATGCCGTCGGTGCCGCAGCAATTGCGTCTCCACTCCCGTTCACACACAGAAAGGCGTTGCGATGAACATCAATGCAACCCTCTTTGCGCAGGCCATCGTCTTTGCGATCCTGGTGTGGTTCACGATGAAATTCGTGTGGCCCCCGATTGCCAAGGCGCTCGATGAGCGTGCGTTGAAGATTTCCGAAGGTCTGGCCGCTTCCGAGAAGGCCAAGTCCGAACTGGCCGTGGCCAACAAGCGTGTCGAGGCTGAGCTGAGCCAGTCCCGCAATGAGGCAGCCACCCGTCTGGCCGACGCCGAGCGCCGTGCACAGACTGTGATCGAGGAAGCCAAGGCCCGTGCGACGGAAGAGGCTGCCAAGATCGTCGCCGCCGCCCGCCAGGAAGCCGAGCAGCAGGTCGTCAAGGCCCGCGAAGCCCTGCGCGAGGAAGTCGCTGCGCTGGCCGTCAAGGGCGCCGAGCAGATTCTCAAGCGCGAAGTCAACGCCGGCGTTCACGCCGAGTTGCTGGGTCGCCTGAAGACCGAGCTCTGATCCCCAGGCCCACGTTCCGATTGAACCCCGGCATACGAAGGTAGAACATGGCCGAAATCGCCACCATTGCCCGCCCCTACGCTGACGCCCTGTTCCAGGCCGCCGGCGCCGATGCTGCGGGCGTTGCCTCCTGGCTCGACGAGCTGGCTGCTGTTGCTGGTAACGAGCAGCTGCGCCAGTTCGCCGAAGCGCCTCAGTCTTCGCCGGCCCAGGTGTTCGACGTCATCACTGGCGTGCTCAAGAACGCGCTGCCGGAGATGGGCCAGAACTTCCTGCGCACCGTGATCGAGAACGGTCGCGTCGCGGCGCTGCCTGAAATCGCTGCCCAGTTCCGCGTGCTCAAGAACGCCCAGCAGGGCCGCTTTGATGCCGTGGTCTACAGCGCCTTCGACATCGAACCGTCTGCACTGGCCGAGTTGTCGGGTGTGCTGGAGAAGCGCTTCGGGCGCCAGCTCAACCTGCAAGTCCAATTGCAGCCCGAGCTCATCGGTGGCGTGCGTGTGGTGGTGGGTGACGAAGTGCTGGACACCTCCATCAAGGCCCGCCTGGAACAAATGAAAGTTGCGTTGACGGCTTGACGCCGTCTTCTCCGCCGCTCGGACGCGCCCTCATCCCATTTAATGAAAGAAGGAAAGAGTCATGCAACTCAATCCCGCCGAAATTTCTGAATTGATCAAGTCCCGCATCCAGGGTCTGGGCGCGTCCAGCGATGTGCGCAACCAGGGCACCGTGGTGTCGGTGACCGACGGTATCGTCCGCGTGCACGGCCTGTCGGACGTGATGCAGGGCGAAATGCTGGAGTTCCCGGCCAACAAGGACGGCGTGCCTTCCTTCGGTCTGGCCCTGAACCTCGAGCGCGACTCCGTCGGCGCCGTGATTCTGGGTGAGTACGAGCACATCTCAGAAGGCGACACCGTCAAGTGCACGGGCCGCATTCTGGAAGTGCCGGTCGGTCCCGAGCTGGTGGGTCGCGTGGTCAACGCCCTGGGTCAGCCGATCGACGGCAAGGGCCCGATCAACGCCAAGATGACGGACGTGATCGAGAAGGTCGCTCCTGGCGTGATCGCCCGTAAGTCGGTGGATCAGCCGGTGCAGACCGGTCTGAAGTCGATCGACTCGATGGTGCCCGTCGGCCGTGGCCAGCGCGAGCTGATCATCGGCGACCGCCAGACCGGCAAGACCGCTGTGGCGATCGACGCGATCATCAACCAGAAGGGTCAGAACATGACCTGCGTGTACGTCGCCATCGGCCAGAAGGCGTCGTCCATCAAGAACGTGGTGCGCGCTCTGGAACAGGCCGGCGCCATGGACTACACCATCGTGGTCGCTGCCTCGGCTTCCGAATCGGCCGCCATGCAGTACCTGTCGGCCTACTCCGGCTGCACCATGGGCGAGTACTTCCGCGACCGCGGTCAAGACGCCCTGATCGTGTACGACGACCTGTCCAAGCAGGCCGTGGCCTACCGTCAGGTGTCGCTGCTCCTGCGCCGCCCGCCAGGCCGTGAAGCCTACCCTGGCGACGTGTTCTACCTGCACAGCCGTCTGCTCGAGCGTGCTGCCCGCGTGAACGCCGACTACGTCGAAGCCTTCACCAAGGGTGAAGTCAAGGGCAAGACAGGTTCGCTGACCGCACTGCCCATCATCGAAACGCAAGCCGGCGACGTGTCCGCTTTCGTGCCGACCAACGTGATCTCGATCACCGACGGCCAGATCTTCCTGGAAACCAGTCTGTTCAACGCCGGTATCCGCCCCGCCATCAACGCCGGTATCTCCGTGTCTCGCGTCGGCGGCGCTGCGCAGACCGACCTGATCAAGAAGCAGTCCGGCGGTATCCGTACCGACCTGGCCCAGTACCGTGAACTGGCCGCCTTCGCGCAGTTCGCTTCCGATCTGGACGAAGCCACCCGCAAGCAGCTGGACCGCGGTGCCCGCGTGACCGAACTGCTCAAGCAGGCCCAGTACGCGCCGCTGTCCATCAGCCTGATGGCCGCCACTCTGTACGCCGTGAACAAGGGTTACCTGGACGACATCGACGTCAAGAAAGTGCTGTCGTTCGAAAGCGGTCTGCACGCCTTCCTGAAGGACAAGCACGCCGCCCTGCTGCAGAAGATGGAAGCAGGCAAGGCGCTGGACAAGGACAAGGAAGCCGAAGCCCAGCTCGCCGCCGCCATCGCCGACTTCAAAAAGACCGGCACGTACTGATCCGTCCATTGACGAGCTAAGGAGCAGCAATGGCAGCAGGCAAGGAAATACGCGGCAAGATCAAATCGGTGGAGAACACCAAGAAGATCACCAAAGCCATGGAAATGGTGGCCGCCTCCAAGATGCGCAAGGCGCAGGACCGCATGCGTGCGGCCCGCCCTTACGCCGAGAAGGTGCGCCAGATCGCCGGCAACCTGAGCAAGGCGAACCCGGAGTACACGCACGCCTTCATGCAGACCAACGACGCCAAGACCGCCGGTTTTGTCGTCGTCACGACCGACAAGGGTCTGTGCGGTGGCATGAACACCAACGTGCTGCGTGCGCTGACGAACCAGCTCAAGGAACTGCAGAGCAAGGGCATGGGTGCCGAAGCCGTGGCCATTGGCAACAAGGGCCTGGGTTTCCTCAACCGCATCGGCGCCAAGGTGGTGTCCAGCGCTACCGGCCTGGGCGACACCCCGCACCTCGACAAGCTCATCGGCCCCGTCAAGGTGCTGCTGGATGCCTACACCGAGGGCCGCATCAACTCGGTTCACGTCTGCTACACCCGCTTCATCAACACGATGAAGCAGGAAGCCGTGATCGAGCAGCTGCTGCCTCTGTCGGCCGCCGACCTGCAGGAAGGCAGCAAGGGCCGTGACTGGGACTACGTCTACGAACCCGACGCGGCCACCGTCATCGACGAGCTGCTGCTGCGCTACATCGAAGCCCAGGTCTACCAGGCCGTGGCGGAAAACATGGCGTCCGAGCAGTCGGCTCGCATGGTGGCCATGAAGGCCGCTACCGACAACGCCGGCAACGTCATCAGCGAACTCAAGCTGGTCTACAACAAGACCCGCCAGGCCGGCATCACGAAAGAGCTGTCGGAAATCGTGGCCGGCGCTGCGGCGGTCTGACCCCGGCGCTCAACTGAAATCTAGAGAAACTCAAAGGTACACATCATGTCTCAAGCACAAGGCAAGATTGTTCAGTGCATCGGCGCCGTCGTGGACGTGGAATTCCCCCGCGACCAGATGCCGCGCGTTTACGACGCCCTGAAGATGGAAGGTTCCGCACTGACGCTGGAAGTCCAGCAGCAGCTCGGTGACGGCGTGGTCCGCACGATTGCACTGGGTTCGTCCGACGGTCTGCGCCGCGGCATGGTGGTCACCAACACCCACGCCAACATCACCGTGCCGGTGGGCAAGGCCACCCTGGGCCGCATCATGGACGTGCTGGGCCAGCCCATCGACGAGCGCGGCCCGGTCGACCAGAGCCTGACTGCTCCCATCCACCGCAAAGCCCCAGCCTACGACGAACTGTCGCCCTCGCAAGAACTGCTGGAAACCGGCATCAAGGTGATCGACCTGGTGTGCCCGTTCGCCAAGGGCGGCAAGGTGGGTCTGTTCGGTGGCGCCGGTGTGGGCAAGACCGTGAACATGATGGAACTCATCAACAACATCGCCAAGGCCCACAGCGGTCTGTCGGTGTTCGCTGGTGTGGGCGAACGTACCCGTGAAGGCAACGACTTCTACCACGAGATGGCCGATTCCGGCGTCGTGAACCTTGAGAACCTGCCCGAGTCGAAAGTGGCCATGGTCTACGGCCAGATGAACGAGCCGCCGGGCAACCGTCTGCGTGTGGCCCTGACCGGTCTGACCATCGCCGAGTCCTTCCGTGACGAAGGCCGCGACGTGCTGTTCTTCGTGGACAACATCTACCGCTACACCCTGGCCGGTACCGAAGTGTCCGCCCTGCTGGGTCGTATGCCGTCCGCCGTGGGCTACCAGCCGACGCTGGCCGAAGAAATGGGCCGTCTGCAAGAGCGGATCACGTCGACCAAAGTCGGCTCGATCACCTCGATCCAGGCCGTGTACGTGCCCGCGGACGACCTGACCGACCCGTCGCCTGCCACCACTTTTGCCCACTTGGACTCCACCGTGGTGCTGTCCCGTGACATCGCTGCGCTGGGTATCTACCCCGCCGTGGATCCGCTGGACTCCACCAGCCGCCAGCTCGACCCGCTGGTCGTTGGCCAGGACCACTACGAGACCGCTCGCGCCGTGCAGGGCACGCTGCAGCGCTACAAGGAACTGCGCGACATCATCGCCATTCTGGGCATGGACGAACTGGCGCCGGAAGACAAGCTGGCCGTGGCACGCGCCCGCAAGATTCAGCGTTTCCTGTCGCAGCCGTTCCACGTGGCCGAAGTGTTCACCGGCTCGCCCGGCAAGTACGTGCCGCTGTCCGAAACCATCCGCGGCTTCAAGATGATCACCGCTGGCGAGTGCGACCACCTGCCAGAGCAGGCCTTCTACATGGTCGGCACCATCGACGAAGCCTTCGAGAAGGCGAAGAAGGTCGCCTGATGGCGCAGGGCGCCGCTCGCCGGCGTCCGCCCACTGAGCCACCTTTTCCCTTTCCACAGGAGTCAATATGAGCACTATCCACGTCGATGTGGTCAGCGCCGAAGAGTCCATCTTCTCCGGCGAGGCCAAGTTCGTGGCCCTGCCGGGTGAAGCGGGCGAGCTGGGCATCCTGCCCGGCCACATCCCACTCATCACGCGCATCAAGCCCGGTGCCGTGCGCATCGAAAAAGCCGACGGCGGCGAAGAGTTCGTGTTCGTGGCCGGTGGCATCCTGGAAGTGCAGCCCAACTGCGTGACCGTGCTGTCGGACACCGCCATCCGTGGCCACGACCTGGACGAGGCCAAGGCGAGCGAGGCCCGCAAGGCCGCCGAAGAGGCCGTCAAGAACGCCAAGAGCGATATCGATCTGGCCAAGGCCACCTCGGAGCTGGCGGTCATGGCCGCGCAGATCGCGGCGCTGCGCAAGTACCGTCAGAAAAAGTGATCTGCACCCGCGGACGCCTCATGAAAAAAGCCGGCTGATGCCGGTTTTTTTTCGCCGCCCTGTGATCTGCCGGGGACGCTGGTGAAATCATCTCCTCACTGACTTCCGGATACCCATGCCCACACCCTCGATTTCCGAACGACCGGACCTGCCGCCTGAAGAGGTGGCCGCCCGCCTGCTCGTCACGCCCTCGGCGCTGGACGATCTGAAGCTGGCCGATGCCAAGCGGGTGGTGGGTTACATGCACCCGCAGCTGATTTCCGCGGGTACGGTCTTCATTCACGAGGGAGAGCTGCGCGGCAACGACTACATGATGCTGATCCTGGAAGGCGATATCTCGGTCGAGAACGAGATGCCTGGCGCCGAAGACAGCATGGTGGTCAACGTGATCGGTCCGGGGCATCTGATTGGTGAAATGGGCGTGCTGGACGGCTCGCCGCGGTCGGCCACCTGCACCGCCATCACCGATGTGGCGGCCGCCGTGCTGTCCCGGGCGGCGTTGCGGCGCCTGCTCAAGGCCGACCCGGCGGTCGGGGCGCGCCTCCTGCTGGCGATCTCCAAGCGCATGGCCGACCGCCTGCGCGAGACCACGCGCAAGCTGCGCACCTTCGCGCAGATGAACAAGGCCCTGCAGCAGGAGCTGCAGGTGGTGATGAACAACCGCACCGGCCACGGCGGCCGCGGTTCCGGGGAAGGCTGAGCCTCAGGCCCGCACCACCAGGTCGGGCAGTTCGTTGGGGTTGGGCTCGCCGGACTGGGCTGGAAAGAACTCCACCAGCAGTGCCGACACTTCCTCCAGGGCCTGGGTCAGTCCGTCTTCGAAGGCCCCGTGGTGCAACTGGCCGGCCAACCGGTCCACCATGGCCTGCCAGCGGGCCTGGTCGACCCGCGCACTCAGGCCTCGGTCGGCCACCAGCTCGATCGATCGTTCGGCCAGCAGCAGGTAGATCAGCACGCCGTTGTTGTCCTGCGTGTCCCAGACGCCCAGGCGGCCGAACCAGCTCATGGCCCGCTCCCGGGCCAGCACGCGAACGGTGGTCTTGTCACCGAGTCGCCAGAGGTAGGACAGTGGCAGGGCGGCCTCCACGCACACCCGGATTTCCCCGCTGTGGCGCGCCTCGCTGGCGGTGATGCGGCGGGCCAGCCGAAGTGCCATGTCGTCGGGGATGAGGCGGTGCGAATCACGGCCGTCGAGCCAGCGGTGCCTGAGGATCCGAAGGACTTTGTTCATGGGCATCACCAGCTTCCGGAGGCACCACCGCCACCGAAATTACCGCCGCCACCCGAGCTGAAGCCACCCCCCCCGCTGCGGCCTCCACCACCAAAACCGCCGCCGCCCCAGCCACCGTGACGCCCCCGTCCTGACGAAGGCGTCGACGGCAGCATCTGCAAGAACAGCGCGGCGAGCATGGCCAGCAGACCCGCGCCCACGGCGATCCAGACCACCGCGGTGAGCACCCACGCGATGGCGCCCGCACCCGCACCCGTGAGCAGGGTGCCCAGCTTGTTGCCGAACAGGCTGCGCAGCACGGCCGAGAACATCGGCACGGCAAAGACCAGGAAGATCAACAGGTCCATGGGCGCGAAACCTGCGTCTTCTGCCGCGCCCCCGTCGGGCAGGGGCAGGTTCTCGCCGGACACGTGGGCGATGATCTGGTCGACACCGGCCCCGATGCCGCCAGCGAAGTCGTTGCGGCGGAAGGCGGGCGTGACCGCCTGGTCGATGATGCGGCGGGCCACCAGGTCGGGAATGGCCCCCTCCAGCGTCTTGCTGGTGGCGATGCGGACCCGCCGGTCGTTCTTGGCCACCACGAACAGCACGCCGTCGCCCACGTCCTGTCGCCCGATCTTCCAGGCGTCGCCCAGCCGCTGGGTGTAGTCGGCGATGTCTTCGGGCTGGGTGGTGGGCACCAGCACCACCACGATCTGCGTGCCGCGCTGGGCTTCGAAGGCCGCCAGTCGGGATTCGAGGGAGGCCTGCTGGGCGGCGTCCAGTGTCCCGGTCTGGTCGATCAGCCGGCTGCGCAGCTCGGGCACTGGCAGCACGGCCTGCGCCCACGCCAGCGCCGCCCACAGAAGCCAGAGCACACCCACGCCGAGAGCGCGGACCCGGCGCGGCGTCATGGCTTGTTGAAGTCGACCTTGGGGGGCGCGCTGATGGCGGCCTCGTTCTCGACCTTGAAACCTTCCTTGGTCTTGTAGCCAAAGACCATGGCGGTGAGGTTGGTCGGGAAGCTGCGCGTGAGCACGTTGTAGGACTGAACCGCCTCGATGTAGCGGTTGCGGGCCACGGTGATGCGGTTCTCCGTGCCTTCGAGCTGCACGCGCAGGTCGGAGAAGCCTTGGTTGGCCTTGAGGTTGGGGTACTGCTCGACCACCACCATCAGGCGGCTGAGCGCGCTGCCCAGCTCGCCCTGCGCGGCCTGGAACTTGGCCATGGCCTCGGGGTCGCCGAGCATCTCGGGCGTGACCTGGATTGACGTGGCCTTGGCGCGCGCCTCGACCACCTTGGTCAGGGTCTCCTGCTCGAAGTTCGCCTCGCCCTTGACGGTGGCGACGATGTTGGGAATGAGATCGGCGCGGCGCTGGTACTGGTTGAGCACCTCGGCCCAGGCCGACTTGCTCTGTTCGTCCAGGCTCTGGAACTCGTTGTAGCCGCAGCCGGAGAGGGTGAGGGTGGTGGCGAGCACGAGGGAGGCGAGGGACAGACGGCGCTTCATGGTCACTCCTGCGGGGCAAAGACCTATCATAGTGCCCCGCTTTTGCGCCTCCGACCACGCCCCTGCACCCCCATGCCCCGCCCCAAGTTTTCCCCCGGCACTGCGGACGACATCGAAGCCGCCTTCTACGACGCCCTGCACCAGGGCGACCCGGAGCGCCTCATGGCCTGCTGGGCCGATGAAGAGGACATCGTCTGTGTGCACCCGGGCGGGCAGCGCCTGATCGGCCACACCGCCGTCCGTGCGGCGTTCGAGGCCCTGCTGGCCAATGGTGGCGTGCGCGTGCAGCCCGAGCGGGCGCGCCGCATCGACGCCGGTGGCTGCAGCGTGCACAGCGTGATCGAGCGCATCGAGGTGATGAGCGACGACGGACCGGCCCACGCCTGGGTGCTGGCCACCAATGTGTACGCCAAGACGGTGCACGGCTGGCGCATGGTGGCCCACCACGCCAGCCCGGGCAGCCGCAACGAGCCGGCGGACGCCTTGAGCGCGCCGCCGGTGCTGCACTGAGCATGGCGGCCCTGGCTTTCGACTACACGGCCCCCTGGTGGCTGCCGGGCGGCAACGCCCAGACCCTGTGGGCAGCGCTGTTTGCGCGGCGCCACGCGGGGCCCGCCCCGCAATGGCGGCGCGAGCGTTGGCAGACCCCCGACGGTGACTTCGTCGACGTCGACACCACCACCCACGCGGTGGCGCCGGATGCGCCGCTGCTGGTGCTGTTCCACGGGTTGGAGGGCTCCTCGGCCAGCCAGTACGCGGTGGCCTTTGCCGATTTCGCCGCCCGCGAAGGCCTGGTGCTGGCCGTGCCGCATTTCCGCGGCTGCTCGGGCGAGCTGAACCTGGCGCCGCGCGCCTACCACTCGGGCGACTTTCAGGAAATCGACTGGATGCTCCGCCGCTTCGCCACCACACACCCGGGCCGCCCGCTGCTGGCCGCCGGTGTGTCCCTGGGCGGCAACGCGCTGCTGCGCTGGGCCGGCGAGATGGGCTTCGCGGCCGGGCGCACGGTGCGGGCGGTGGCCGCCGTCTGTTCGCCGCTCGATCTGGCTGCGGGTGGTCACGCCATCGGGCGCGGCTTCAACCGGCTGGTCTACACCCGCATGTTCCTCTCCACCATGGTGCCCAAGGCGCTGAAGAAGCTGGAGCAGCACCCCGGCCTGTTCGACCGCGAGGCGTTGCTGGCCGCGAGCGACCTCTACCAGTTCGACAACCTCTTCACCGCACCGCTGCATGGCTTTCGCGACACCGACGACTACTGGGCCCGCGCGTCGGCCAAGCCGGTGCTCAGCGACATCCGCGTGCCCGCGCTGGCGCTCAATGCGCTGAACGACCCCTTCGTGCCGGCCGGTTCACTGCCCACGCCTAGCCAGGCCGGCCACCAGGTCACGCTCTGGCAGCCGGCGCAGGGTGGGCATGTCGGCTTCTCCGTGTCCCTGCCCCCCCTGGGCCTGCCCGGCCACGTGATGGCCATGCCGGCGGCGGTCGGTCACTGGCTGCTGGCCCACCGCTGAGGACAACCCATGGACGACATCGTCAAGGCCGCACTCGCCAAATGGCCCAACGTGCCCGACTGCCACGGATGGCTGGGACTGGACGCGCGCGGCGACTGGTACATGCGCGACGATCGTTGCCAGCGTGCTGGCCCCTTTGCGGTGGAACCAGGAGAGGCAGCGGTGCCGGCCAAGGGTTCGCGCCTGCTGCACGACAAGCTGATCGCCTTCATCGGCCGGAACTACATGCCCGACGAACAGGGCCGGTGGTTCTTCCAGAACGGGCCGCAGCGGGTCTATGTCGAGCTCGAAGCCGCGCCCTGGGTCTGGCGCCTGCAGCCCGACGGTTCGGTGCAGGCCCACACCGGTGCGCCGGCTGGCGCCGTGGAGCGCTGCCTGCTGGACGAAGCCGGGCACCTCTACCTCGTGACCGCCCTGGGCCTGGGCCTGGTGCACACCAGCGACATGGCACAGGCGGCCGACCAGGTGGAGCAGGGCCACTGGCAGCCCGAGCCCGTGGCGGCGGACAGCCTGCCGCAGCGCTGGGCCTTCGTGAGGAGCCCGCAGCGCGCCCTGGGACCGGCCCCCTGGATCTGAGCCTGGAGCGGGCAACAAAAAAGCCGGTCGCTGGACCGGCTTTTTTGTGGGGTGCTGCGCCCTTACTTGACGGCGGCCAGCATGTACTCGACGGCGGCCTTGATGTCGGCGTCCGAGGCGGTGGAACCGCCCTTGGGTGGCATGGCGTTCTTGCCCTTGATGGCGCTGGCGGTCAGACCGTCCAGACCCAGACCGACGCGGGCCGACCAGGCGGCCTTGTCGCCGAACTTGGGCGCGCCTGCCACGCCGGCGGCGTGGCAGACCGAGCAGGCCTGCTTGTACAGGGCCTCGCCAGCACCGGCGACGGGCACAGCCGCAGCAGCGGGCGCGGCGGCCACCGGGGCGGCGGCTGCAGGAGCCGCGGCGGCAGGGGCGGCTGCGGGAACGGCTTCAGCGGCGGGTGCGGCAGCGGCAGCACCTGCAGCGGCCGGGGCCTGCGGCTCGGCGAACTTGCCGCCGGCGGCGTTGGCCATGTGCACCACGGCGCGGCCGATCTCGACGTCGCTGAACGCGCCACCACCTTGCGCGCCCATGGCGTTCTTGCCCTTGAGGGCAGAGGTCAGCAGGGCTTCATAGCCGGTGGCGATGCAGGGGCCCCAGGCGGCGGCGTCGCCGAACTTGGGTGCACCGGCGAGGCCGGCGGCGTGACAGGCCGAGCACTGGGCGGTGTAGACCGCTTCACCAGTGGCCAGCGGGCGGTTGGCATCGCGCAGCTCGACCGAGCCGATCTTCTGGATGCGCATGGCCGTGGCCAGTTCGGGGTCGACGGCGCCGGCGGCCGGCTTGTTGTCCGAGGTGACGTAGTACACCAGTCCGGTGATGACGAAAACGGGTGCCACGAAGAAAAAGAACGACGTCCAGAGCAGCTGGGCGGGGGTTTTGATCGGGCCGGTGTGGGAGTCGTGCGCGTGGTCGCTCATGGGTTCCTCGGATGGCGAGTCGGTCTGTTGGGGGTGGGGCCCCTGCACAGGGCAAATAGCCGCGAATTATAGCCAGCCGACCCTGACGGCCCGCTTCCTGGCGGGCCCGCTCAGGCGGGCACCAGCCACAGCTGCTGGTAGGGCTGCAGGGTGAGTCCGGTGCGCAGGTCGAATCCACCGCCACCGACCACGTCCACCACAGCGCCGGGCATCGCCGCCAGCACGCGGTGCTCCACCGCCTGCGGGTGCTCGCTGAAGTTGGCCAGCACCAGGACCGAGGCCGCACCCTCGCCGCGCCGGAAACCCAGCACCGCCGGGTTCTGCGTCCAGAACGGGGTGAGGGCGCCGCCTGCGAGCGCGGGCAGGTGCCGGCGCAGGCCGATCAGGTGGGTGAGGCCGGTGAACATGCGGCCGGCGGGCGTCGACGGGTCGTGGCGCTGCGCGCAGCGCGCGGCGTCCCGCGGCGGGCGGTGCAGCCAGCGGCTGTCCGAGGCCTTGTGCGGGTCCTGCTGCCAGCCGTGGTCGTTCCGCGTGGCGACCTCGTCGCCCAGGTAGATCAGCGGGATGCCGCCGCTGGCCAGCACCACGCCGTAGAGCAGCAGCAGGCGCGCGATGCCGTGCACGTCGCCCTGTTCCACGCCGCAGAGCGAGGCAGCGGTGCCGCTGATGCGGCAGTCGCCGGTCGCCGGGTTGTCCTGGAAGGGCTCACCGCGCGCAAAGCTGCCAGCGAAGCGGTTGACGAAGAACTTGTTGAGGAACTGGCGGTGCGCGAAGCCGTCGATGCCGAAGTGCGCCGCGTCCTCGTCGGCAAAGGTCCAGCCGATGTCGTCGTGGCTGCGCACGTAGTTGACCCAGGCGGTGTGCGGCGGCAGGGCGTGGCGGTGCTCCAGCGCGTGCTGCAGCAGGTTCACCTCGCGCGTGGCCAGCGAGTTCCACAGCAGCGCCATCTGCAGCGGGTTGTAAGAGACCTGGCACTCCTCGGGGGAGATGTAGGCCGCCACATCGTCCGGGTGCACGATGGCTTCGCTCTTGAACAGCAGCGAGGGCGCGGCGATGCGGCACAGCGCGTTGTACGCACGCAGCAGGTGGTGGGCCTCGGGCAGGTTCTCGCAGGGCGTTCCCAGGCGCTTCCAGACGAAGGCCACCGCGTCCATGCGCAGGAAGTCCACGCCCAGGTTGGCGATGAACAGCATCTCGCGCGCCATGGCGGTGAACACGGCCGGGTTGCTGTAGTTCAGGTCCCACTGGTAGGTGTGGAAGGTGGTCCAGATCCAGCGGCCGTCGGGCAATTGGGTGAACGCGCCGGGGTGCTCGTCCGGGAAGATCTCGCGCACCGTCTGCTCGTAGGCGTCGGGCCCGCTGCGGTCCGGGAAGATCCAGTAGTACGCGCTGTGTTCGGCGTCGCCGGCGGCGGCCTTCTGCGCCCACTCGTGTTCGTCGGAGGTGTGGTTGAACACGAAGTCCAGCACCGGGGAGATGCCCGCCTGCCGCAATTCGGTGAACAGCTCGCGCAGCTCGTCCATGCTGCCCAGCGCCGGGTCGGTGGCGCGGTAGCTGCTGACCGCGTAGCCGCCGTCGTTGTGCGGCTGCGGGCACCGGTAGGGCGGCATCAGGTGCAGGTAGGTCAGGCCCAGCTCTTTCAGATACGGGATCTGCGCCTTCACCCCCTCGAAGCCGCCGGCCCAGAGGTCGGCGTAGCAGACGCCACCGAGCATCTGGTTCGAGGCGAACCAATCGGGCGCCTGCTCGCGCTGTGCGTCCAGGCGCTGCAGCTCGGCGGGCCGCTGGCGCCAGCCGTCGTAGGCCACGTGCAGCAGGTCCTCGACCACCTGCTCGAAGTCTGGCCGTTCGCCGTACAGGTGGGACAGCTCGCGCACCAGCCGGGGACCGTGCACCGACAGCCGTTTCGCGAAGGCGGTCCAGTGGGGCTGGGCGCGCAGGGACTGGGCGAGGCGGTGTTCGATGCGGTCGAGCATGGTGCGACAGGAGGTGTCAGGTCATGACGGTGGGTTGCGCCATGCCGGTGTGGTGTTCGATGCGGGCCAGCGTGCGGGCCAGTGTGACCAGCGGCGCCAGCGCCTCCTGCGCGGGCACGTCGTGCCGCGCTGCGTCGGGTTCGTGGCGTTCCAGGTAGACGCGCAGCGTCGCGCCTTCGGTGCCGGTGCCCGATAGGCGGAACACCACGCGCGAGGAGTCTTCGAGCACCACGCGCACGCCCTGCTTCTGGCTGACCGAACCGTCCACCGGGTCGGTGTAGGCGAAGTCGTCGGCCCAGGCGATGCGTTGTCCTTCCACCGTCTGGCCGCCCAGCGACGGCAGTTGCGCGCGCAGCTCGGCCATCAGCGCATTGGCCTTCTCTGTGGGGATGCCGTCGTAGTCGTGGCGCGAGTACACGCAGCGGCCGTGTTCGGCCCACAGCCCGCGCACCATCTGCTCGACCGACTGGCCGGTGGCGGCGACCAGGTTGAGCCAGAACAGCACGGCCCACAGGCCGTCCTTCTCGCGCACGTGGTTGGAGCCGGTGCCGTAGCTCTCTTCGCCGCAGAGCGTGATCTTGCCGTCGTCCAGCAGGTTGCCGAAGAACTTCCAGCCGGTGGGCGTTTCGTAGCAGGCGATGCCCAGCGCCTTCGCCACCCGGTCGGCGGCGGTGGAGGTGGGCATGGAGCGCGCCACGCCGGCCAGGCCGCGGGCGTAACCCGGCACCTTGGTGGCGTGCGCGGTCAGCACGGCCAGGCTGTCCGAGGGCGAGACGATGAAGCCGCGCCCGAGGATCATGTTGCGGTCGGCGTCGCCGTCGGAGGCCGCCCCCATGTCGGGCGCGTCGGGTGCCATCAGGTGCGCGATCAGGTCGTCGGCGTAGGCCGGGTTGGGGTCGGGGTGCAGGCCGCCGAAGTCTTCCTTCGGTTCGGCGTTCACCACGGTGCCGGCCGGGGCGCCCAGCTCGCCCTCGATGATGGCTTTCGCATAGGGCCCGCCGACCGCCCACATCGCGTCGTAGCGCAGGCGGAAGCCGCTGGCGAAGAGGCGGCGGATGGCGGCGAAGTCGAACAGCTCGCGCTGCACCGCGGCGTAGTCGGCGACGGGGTCGATCACCTCGATCGCCATGCCGTCCATCACGTGCGTGCCCAGGGTGTCGAGCGGGATGTCGGCCGCGTCGCTCAGGCGGTACTGGCCAAGCGTCTGCGTGCGCTCGTAGATCGCCTGCGTCAGCTTTTCGGGCGCGGGGCCGCCGTTGGTGGCGTTGTACTTGATGCCGAAGTCGCCATCGGGGCCGCCGGGGTTGTGGCTGGCCGAGAGGATGATGCCGCCGCTGGCGCCGCGGCGGCGGATGACGGCGCTGGTGGCCGGTGTGGACAGGATGCCACCCTGGCCGACCAGCACCTTGCCGTAGCCGCGCGCGGCCGCCATCTTCAGGATGGTCTGCACCGCCGCGCGGTTGTGGAAGCGCCCGTCGCCGCCGAGCACCAGGGTCTGGCCCGCGGCCGGCGCGTTGCCGTGCAGCACGTCGAACAGGGCCTGGACGAAGTTCTCCAGGTAGTGGGGCTGCTGGAACACCGCGACCTTCTTGCGCAGGCCGGAGGTGCCGGGCAGCTGGCCGGCGAACGGGGTGGTGGCGACAGTCTGGATGCTCATGGGGGCTCCTGCACGGGGTCGGTGGGAATGGGGCTGACGGACCGCACTGTACCGGTGTGTGCCGGGGCCACCTCAGCCCATCCGGACGATCAGCGCCTCCCAGGGGGCGCACACCAGCGTGGCCAGGTCGATGGCCGCGGCGCCGTGCTGCCGCTCGTCCACCCGGCCGCGGCGTTCGGGCCGGTTGCCCAGCAGCAGCTCGGCCGGTGCACCGGTCAGCGCCGTCGGCAGGGGAACGGGCTGCGCCTGGCCCGAGAAGTTGCAGACCACCAGCCAGCGCTCGCCTTCCCACACACGCTCCATGGCGCTGAGCGCCGGGTGTTCGGCCAGCCACTGCCGGCTGTGGCCCAGGGCCAGGACCGGGTGTTCGCGCCGCAGGCGGATCAGGCGCCGGTAGTGGTGGAACACCGAGTCGGGGTCGGCCACGGCCCGGGCTGCATTCACCTCGGGCGAGTCGGGATGCAGGGCCAGCCAGGGCGTGCCGGTGCTGAAACCTGCGTTCGGTTGCGCCGGGTCCCAGGGGATGGGCGTGCGGGCGTTGTCGCGGCTCTTGGCGTGCAGGCTGCGCAGCACGGTGGCCGGGTCTTCGCCGCGCTCCTGAACCGCCGTGCGCCAGTGGTTGCGGCTCTCGATGTCCTGGTAGTGATCGATGGACGGGAAGGCGACGTTGCGCATGCCCAGCTCTTCGCCCTGGTAGATGTAGGGTGTGCCCTGGTGGCTGTGCAGCCAGGTGCCCAGCAGCTTGGCGGAGGCGACGCGGTGCGCCGGGCCGTCGTCGCCGAAGCGCGAGACCGGGCGCGGCTGGTCGTGGTTGGAGAGGTACAGGCTGTTCCAGCCCCGGCCGTCGAGCGCGTCCTGCCAGCGCTGCATGGTGCGCTTGAGGTCGCGCAGGTCGAGGGGCTTGAGCGCCCATTTGCCTCCGACGTGGCCACCGATGGAATCGAGGTCCATGTGCTCGAACTGGAACAGCATGTCCAGCGCGCCGGTGTCCGGGTGGGTCAGCGCCACGCCTTCGGCCACGGTGGCCAGCGGCGCCTCGCCCACGGTGATGGTGTCGTAGTGGTCCAGCACCTCGCGCCGCATCTCGCGCAGGAACTCGGTCAGGCGCGGGCCGTTGCAGCTCATCGCGAAACCGGGTTGCAGGAAACCGTCGCGCACCACCGGCGCGTCGGGCAGCGAGCCGTCGGGGTTCCAGGGCTTGGAGATCATGTTGATCACGTCCATGCGGAAGCCGTCCACGCCCTTGTCGAGCCAGAAGCGCATGACGTCGTAGACCTCGGCGCGCAGGCGCGGGTTCTCCCAGTTCAGGTCCGGCTGCTTGCGGCTGAACATGTGCAGGTAGTACTCGCCGGTGGCTTCGTTCCACTCCCACACCGATCCGTTGAAGGCCGCTTCCCAGTTGGTGGGTGGTTGGCGCTCACCATCGTCACCGATGCGCGGTTCGCGCCAGAGGTAGTAATCGTGGAACGGGTTGTCGCGGCTCTTGCGGGCTTCGGTGAACCAGCGGTGTTCGTCCGAGCTGTGGTTGACCACCAGGTCCATCACCAGGCGGATGCCGCGTGCGTGCATCTGCGCCAGCATCTCGTCGAAGTCGGCCATGGTGCCGAACTCGGGCGCGATGGCGCGGTAGTCGCTGATGTCGTAGCCGTTGTCGTCCTGTGGCGAGGCGTAGACCGGCGAGAGCCAGACCACGTCCACGCCCAGGGCCTGCAGGTGGTCCAGTTTCGAGGTGATGCCGCGCAGGTCGCCCACGCCGTCGCCGTTGGCGTCGCAGAAGCTGCGCGGGTAGATCTGGTAGACCACCGCGCGGCGGTGGTCGAAGCTGCCCAGGGCGCTCACACTGGCAGCTCCACGGTGCGGCGCAGGGCGTCGCCCGCGCTGTCGAACAGGTGCAGGTCGGTGGCGTCCACCTGCAGCCGCACGTTCTCGCCCTTGGCCAGGGCGGTGGTCCCCTCCAGCTTGAGCGTGACGTTGGGCAGTTGCTGGCCCAGGTCGAGGTAGAGCAGCGAGGCCTCGCCGAGCTTTTCGATGTGCACGATCTGCGCCGCCAGACTGTTGGGGCTGTCGGCCGACGGCGCCAGGCGCATGTGCTCCGGGCGCAGGCCCAGGTGGGTGGCCTGGCCGGTCTGCAGGTGCGCCGCATCGACGGCCACCTCGAAGCGGTGCCCCGCCACGCTGACCGTGGCAAGCCCGCCGGCGCTGTCCAGGAACACCGAGGGCAGCACGTTCATCTTGGGCGAGCCGATGAACTCGGCCACGAACAGGCTGTTGGGGCGGTGGTACATGTCCATGGGCGTGCCCACCTGGGCCACCGAGCCCTTCTTCTGCACGTCTTCGCCCGCGCGCAGCAGCACGATCTTGTCGGCCAGCGTCATGGCCTCGACCTGGTCGTGCGTCACGTAGATCATGCTGGCGGTGCCGATGTCGTGGTGCAGCTTGGCGATCTCCAGCCGGGTCTGCACGCGCAGCGCGGCGTCCAGGTTGGACAGCGGCTCGTCGAACAGGAATACGCGCGGCTCCTTGACGATGGCGCGGCCGATGGCCACGCGCTGGCGCTGGCCACCCGACAGGGCTTTGGGCAGGCGGTCGAGCAGCGGCGTGAGCTGCAGGATGTCGGCCGCGGCGCGCACTTTCTTGTCGATCTCGGCCGCATTGGCGCCGAACACCTTGAGGCCGAAGCCCATGTTCTCGCGCACCGTCATGTGCGGGTAGAGCGCGTAGCTCTGGAAAACCATGGCCACGCCACGGCGTGCGGGTGGCAGGTCGTTCACGCGCTCGCCGCCGATGGACAGGTCGCCGGAGCTGATGTCCTCCAGACCAGCGACCATGCGCAGCAGGGTCGACTTGCCGCAGCCCGAGGGCCCGACGAAGACGCAGAACTCGCCGTTCTCGATGGTGAGGTTGGCGTTGTTGATGGTCAGCGGCGCGTTCGGGGCGTAGCGCTTGCAGACGTCCTTGAATTCGATCCTGGACATGGTGCGGTCTCCTGTGTGGTGTCGGGTGTCAGGCCTGCACGAACAGACCACCCCAGGGTTCGAATCGGATCTCGCCGGCCTCGGCGCGGGCGCCGCCCAGGCCGCTGCCACCGAGCACCTTCGCCGCCGACCAGCCGTCGGGCAGGGCCAGCGTGGCGGCGGTGTCGCTGAAGTTGAAGGCGCAGAGCACGCGCTGCGCTTCGTCCTCGCGCACGAAGGCCAGCACCTGCGGGTGCAGGGCCAGCAGTTCCAGCGAGCCGTGCACCAGCGCCGGCTGTTCGCGCCGCCAGTGCAGCAGCTGCGTGAAATAGCCGAGCAGCGAACCTTCGCGGCCCGCCTGTTGGTCCACCGCCAGGGCGGTGTGCGTGGCGGCCACCGGCAGCCAGGGCTTGGCGCCGCTGGTGAAGCCGGCGTGCGGCGCATCGGCCGACCAGGGCATGGGGGTGCGGCAGCCGTCGCGGCCCTTGAACTCCGGCCACATGGTGATGCCGTACGGGTCCTGCAGCTCCTCGAAGCTCAGCTGCGCTTCGGGCAGGCCAAGTTCTTCGCCCTGGTAGAGGCAGACTGTGCCGCGCAGGCTGGCCTGGAAGGCGGCCATCAGGCGCAGCTGGCGCGGGCCCGGGTGCTCGCCGCCCCAGCGCGTGGCCGAGCGCACGCAGTCGTGGTTGGACAGGGCCCAGCAGGGCCAGCCGTCGCCGACGATCTGGTTGAAGCGGCTGAGCACGCCGTGCAGGAACGGCGCGTCTTTCAGCGGGCCCAGGAAGTCGAAGCAGTAGGCCATGTGCAGCTTGTCGCCGCCGCTGGTGTACTCGGCTACGCGGGCCAGGCCGTCGTCGTCGCCGATCTCGCCGACCATGGTGGTGTCCGGGTACTGGTCGAGCAGGGCGCGCAGGCGCTGCAGGAACACCAGGTTTTCCGGCTGGCTCTTGTCGTGCAGGTGGCGCTGCCAGGCGTAGGGGTTGTAGGGGTTGACCGCGGGGTCGGGCTTGCTCGGGTCGGGCGCGCCGCGACCGGGGTTGCTGCGCAGCTGCGCGTCGTGGAAGTAGAAGTTGGCGGTGTCCAGACGGTAGCCGTCCACGCCCAGGTCGAGCCAGAACTTCACCGTGGCCAGCAGCGCGTCCTGCACCTGCGGGTTGTGGAAATTCAGGTCGGGCTGGCTGGTCAGGAAGTTGTGCAGGTAGTACTGGCAGCGGCGCGTGTCCCACTGCCAGGCGCTGCCACCGAAGATGGACAGCCAGTTGTTGGGCGGCGTGCCGTCGTGCTGCGCGTCGGCCCACACGTACCAGTCGACCTTGGGGTTGTCGCGGCTGCTGCGGCTTTCCACGAACCAGGGGTGCGCGTCGGCGGTGTGCGAGAGCACCTGGTCGATCATCACCTTCAGGCCGAGCTGGTGGGCGCGCGCCACCAGTGCGCGGAAGTCGTCCAGCGTGCCGAACATCGGGTCGACGTCGCAGTAGTCGCTGACGTCGTAGCCGAAGTCCTTCATCGGGCTCTTGAAGAAGGGCGAGATCCAGATGCCGTCGGCGCCGAGGGCCGCGATGTGGTCCAGCCGCTGCGTGATGCCCGGCAGGTCGCCGATGCCGTCGCCGTTGGAGTCCTGGAACGAGCGCGGGTAGATCTGGTAGATCACGCCGCCGCGCCACCAGTTGCTGTTGGGTGCTTTCTGGGTCATGGTGAGAAGGGAGTGGAGGTGGATGGGATCAGCCCTTCACCGCGCCGGCGGTGAGGCCCGATACGATCTTTTTCTGGAACACCAGCACGAGCACCAGCAGGGGAATCGTCACCAGGACCGACGCGGCCATGATGTTTCCCCAGGGGATGTCGTACTTGCTGGCGCCCGAGATGAGCGCGATGGACACGGGCACGGTGCGCTCGTTGTTGTCCAGCACGAAGGTGAGCGCGAACAGGAACTCGTTCCAGGCCGCGATGAAGGCCAGCAGGCCGGTGGACACCAGGGCGGGCCACAGCAGTGGCAGGAACACGTCCTTGATGACGCGCCAGGGGCTGCAGCCGTCCATGATCGCGGCCTCTTCCAGCTCCTTGGGCAGCTGCTTCATGAAGGTGGTCAGCACCCACACGGTGAAGGGCAGGGTGAAGATCATGTAGGGCAGCACCAGGCCCAGGGCCTTGTTGTAGAGGCCCAGGAAGCGGATCAGCTCGAACATGCCGGCCAGCACGGCCACCTGCGGGAACATGGACACCGCCAGCACCGCCGTGAGCAGCAGGCCGCGGCCCTTGAAGCTGATGCGGCCCAGCGCGTAGGACGCGGTCACGCCCAGGAACAGCGAGATCGCCACCACCAGCACCGAGACCAGCACCGAGTTGACGATGTGGCGGCCGAAGGGCTGCTCGGCCACGGTGAACAGCGAGACGTAGTTGCCCAGGGTCACGCTCGACGGCCAGAGCACCGGCTCGAACAGGGCCGAGCCTGTCTTGAGCGAGGTGGAGACCGCGTACACGAAGGGGAAGACCGAGACCACGACCACCACGGTGGCGGCCAGGTACAGCGCGATGCGCCAGAACAGCGGGGTTTTCATGTTCAGTCCTCCGCGAGCTTCATGCGCCCGAGCTTGATGGCCGCGACGGTGCACAGGCCGATGATCAGGAACAGCGCGGTCGAGGCGGCCGAGCCGTAGCCCATGTAGCCGTTGTCGACCATCTCGCGCCGCACGAAGCCGGACATGGAGATGGTGCTGTTGTTGTTCGAGGTCAGCACGTAGATCAGGTCGAACACGCGCAGCGCGTCCAGCAGGCGGAAGATCACCGCCACCATCAGGGCCGGGCGGATCAGCGGCAGCGTGACCTTCCAGAAGACGCGCAGCGGATGCACGCCGTCGACCTTGGCGGCCTCGTAGCAGTCTTTCGGCAATGTCTGCAGCGCGGCCAGGATCAGCAGGGCCATGAAAGGCGTGGTCTTCCACACGTCCACCGCCACCACGGTCCACAGCGCGTACTCGGGCTGCGCCGTCCAGGCGATCTTCTCGGCGATCAGGCCCCAGTCGAGCATGTACTGGTTGAGGATGCCGAACTGGTCGTGCAGCATCCAGCCCCACATCTTGGCCGAGACGATGGTGGGGATCGCCCAGGGCACCAGCACCGCGGCGCGCACCCAGTTGCGGCCCTTGAACTCCTGGTTGAGCAGCAGCGCCACGCCCAGGCCCAGCGCGGTTTCCAGCGAGACCGACACAAGCGCGAACTTCAGCGTGTTCAGGATGGACAGGCCCCAGTCGCTGGCCCAGAAGCCGTCGGTGTTGTTGGGGTTGGCGAACAGGCCGTATTCGCCGACGTAGTTCTCGAAGCCGATGAACTTGGTGGCGCCCAGGTCGTTGATGTTGGCGTCGGTGAAGCTGAACCAGATGGTGCGGCCCAGCGGCCACAAGGCCACCAGTGCCAGCACCACCAGCATGGGGGTGAGGAAGATCCAGGCGGTGCGGACTCGGTTCTGCATGGTGTGTGCCCTCGTGATGGAAAGGGCGGGGCCGTGGCGGCGTGGCCGTCCGTGCCCCGCAAGGCGGTCGCCCTGTGGTCAGGGCGTCAAGCAGTGATCACCACTTGCCGCGCTGGACCTGCTTGAGCTTGCCTTCGAGCTTCTTCAGGCTGTCCTCGGCCGTGGCCTTGCCCGAGAGCACGTCGTGCGTGGCGTTCCAGAAGGCCGAGCTGACCTCGGGGTACTTGGCGCCGGTGACCGTGGCCGGGCGCGGCACGGCGCTGGTGAAGACGTTGTAGAGGTCGCCGAAGAAGGGGTTGGCGGCCAGCACGTCCTTGTCCTTGTACAGCGCGGCGATGGTCGGGTTGTACGAGCCGTTGATGGCGCGGTACTTCTGCGACTCGGCGCTGGTCATGAACATCACCAGGTCGGCGGCAATGGCCGGGTTCTTGGAGTACTTGGACACCGCCAGCTGCCAGCCACCCAGGGTGGCGGCGTTCTGGCCGTCGGCGCCGCCCTTGGGCAGGGCCGAGACGCCGATCTTGCCGGAGATCTTGGAGTCCTTGGCGTTGCCCAGCGACCAGGCGTAGGGCCAGTTGCGCATAAAGGCGGCGTTGCCGTTCTGGAACACGCCGCGCGCTTCTTCTTCCGCGTAGTTCAGCACGCCTTGCGGGGCGATGGTGCCGATCCACGAAGCGGCGGTCTTCAGGGCCTTGACCGCGTTGGGGTTGTTGACGGTGATCTCGCCCTTGTCGTTGACGATGTTGCCGCCCTTGTAGGAGTGGATCCACTCGACCGCGTCGCAGGTCAGGCCTTCGTAGGCCTTGGCCTGAAACACGAAGCCCTGGAAGTCCTTGTTGCCGGCGGCGCGCTCGCCGTCCTGGATCACCTTGGCGGTGGCGGCCATTTCTTCCCAGGTGGTGGGGGGCTTCTGCTTGTACTTCTCGACCAGGTCCTTGCGGTAGAACAGCAGGCCGGCGTCGGTGAACCAGGGCATGGCCAGCAGCTTGCCGTCCACGGTGTTGTTGGCCACGATGGCCGGGAAGTGCTCCTTCTCCACGCCCTTGCTGTAGGGCTTGAGGTCCAGCAGGTGGTCCTTGATCACGCCGGGCCACACCACGTCGACGTTGACCACGTCCAGGTCGGGCGACTTGGCGGCGAACAGCTGGCGGAACAGGGCCAGGATGTCGGTGGTGCTGTTGGGGATGGTGAAGATCTTGACCTCGTGGCCGGTCTTCTTGGCCCACTGGGCCGTCATCGTCTTGCAGTTCTCGTAGTCCTGGCCGACCGAGCCGCAAGAGATGGTGATGGTGGCGGCGCTGGCGCTGGTGATCCAGAGCGGGGCGCTCAGTGCCAGGGCGGCGACCTTGGTGGCCAGGGGGATGGAATTAAGTTTCATGTGTCGACCTCGTGGATGGATGGGGGTGGGGGATCTCTGTTCATCGGCTGCTGCTTCTTTTGTGCATTCTGAGCAGTCAGTGATGGGATTGGATCACTGGTGCAATCGATTGCATAACAGGGTTTTCACTAGGTATGGCGCCGCAACGGGCACGAAACCGCCCGCCCATGTCGCTGGGGCGCGGTTCAGAAGCGGGGTGGTCACGGGGCGATTTGTCGCCCGATTACCTGGAACCTTGTTTCAGGTGGTGCCGGTGCGCATGAGCCCGCTCAGCCAGCGTGCGCTGGTTTTTGGGGTGCGCTGCTGGGTGGCGTAGTCGACGTGCACGACGCCGAAACGCTGGGTGTAGCCGTGCGCCCACTCGAAGTTGTCGAGCAGGCTCCAGACGTAGTAGCCGCGGATGTCCAGGCCGCTGGCCACCATCTGCGAGAGCTGGCCCAGGTGCGATTGCAGGTAGCCCAGGCGCAGGCGGTCGTCGCAACCGCCATCGGCCACCGGCGTGTTGTCGGCCGCGCCGTTCTCGGTGATCCAGATGGGGGGCAGCGGCCACTGTTCGACCAGGTTGCGCGTCACGCGCTCCAGGCCTTGCGGGTAGATCTCCCAGCCGATGTCGGTGAGGTCGGGACGCTGCGGGTCGGGCGGCACGAAGCGGTAGCCACGGCGCTGCTCGGCGGCGCTGTGCGGCGCCTGCGCGATGGAGCGGGTGTAGTAGTTCAGGCCGATGAAGTCCAGCGGCTGGGCGCAGATGGCCAGATCGCCCGGGCGGCGCTGGTCGGCGAATGCGCCGATCTGCTCGATCATCTCGGCCGGCCACTCGCGGCCGAACAGCGGGTTGAGGAACACGTCGTTGCGCTCCAGCTCCGCCAGGCGCGCGGCGGCGATGTCGGCCGGTGCGTCGCTGGCCGGGTCGCACAGCTCGGGGTTGAGCACGATGCCCAGCTGTGTGTCGCTGCGCACGCTGCGCCAGGCCTGCAGGCCGAGGCCGTGCGCCAGCATGAGGTGGTGCGCGGCCAGCAGGGACGAGGGCCGGTCCTGCACGCCGGGCGCGAACACGCCGATGTCGTGGCCCAGGAAGGCGCTGCACCAGGGTTCGTTGAGCGTGGCCACGCGCGGCAGCCGGTCGCCGAGCTCACGCGCCACGATCTGTGCGTAGTCGGCGAAGCGCAGGGCGGTGTCGCGGTGCAGCCAGCCGCCGTGCGCGCGCTGCAGGTGCGCCGGCAGGTCCCAGTGGAACAGCGTGGCGTTGGGCGTGATGTCTTTGTCGTGCAGCGCGTCGAGCAGGCGGCGGTAGAAGTCCAGCCCTTCGGGGTTGGCGCTGCCGTCCTCGCGCACCACGCGGGTCCAGGCGATGGAGAAGCGGTAGTGCCGGAACCCGAGGTCGGCCATCAGCGCCACGTCCTCGCGGAAGCGGTGGAAGTGGTCGCAGGCCACCAGGCCGTCGCTGGCGTCCTTGATGCGGCCGGGCTGGGCGCAGAAGTCGTCCCAGATGCTGGGGAGCTTGCCGCCTTCGAGGGCGCCGCCCTCAATCTGAAAGGCAGCGGTGGCACAGCCCCATTCGAACGAAGGGGGAAATTGGAGGGAATCGGTCATGGGTTATTTGACGGAGCCTGAAAGCAGGCCGCGCACGAAGAAGCGTTGCAGCGAGAAGAACACGGCCACGGGCACCGCGATGGAGACGAAGGCACTGGCGGTCAGGATTTCCCAGCTCTCGCCGCGCGAACCCAGCAGGTCGTTGAGCTTGATGGTCAGCACCACCTGGTCGGGCGACTTGCCCAGGAACACCAGGGCCACGAGGAAGTCGTTCCAGACCCAGAGGAACTGGAAGATCGCGAAGCTCGCCAGCGCAGGCACCGACAGCGGCAGCACGATGCTGGTGAAGATCTGGAAGTGCGTGGCGCCGTCCATGCGCGCGCTCTCGATGATGTCGCGCGGCAGCGAGGCGATGTAGTTGCGCAGCAGGTAGATGGCCAGTGGCAGGCCGAAGGCCGAGTGCGCCAGCCACACGCCCAGGTAGGACTTGGACGCCACGCCCATGGTCTCGCCCACGTCGTTGTAGAGCCGCAGCAGCGGGATCAGCGACATCTGCAGCGGCACCACCAGCAGGCCCACCACCACCACGAACAGCCAGCGCCGGCCGGGGAACTCCATCCAGCTGAAGGCATAGGCCGCGAAGGCCGCGATCAGGATCGGGATGAAGGTCGCTGGGATGGTGACCTTGAAGGTGTTGAGGAAGGCGTTGCCCACACCCTCGGAGTCGACCACCTTCTGGTAGTTGGTGGCGGTGAAGCTCGGCGGCGTCTCGGCCACGTAGAAGATGCGCACGCCGCGCTCGCTCTCGTAGGCCTGGGTGAGTACCAGCTTGTACTGACCGTCGGCGGCCACGGTGACCGTGCCGTCGGGCTGGCCGTCTTCCTCATCGAAGATCTGCGCGTCGCCCAGCTCGATGGTCTGGCCCACCGGGTGCTCGCCGGGGTCGGACGACTTCATCGAGAAGCGCTGCAGGCGCGTGGCATTGCCCTCGGGGAACAGGCGCCCGGCAATGACAAATTTGTCGCCGTCCTTCACCACGCTCTGCTCGCCCGCGGTGCGGCGCATGTCGGGGCGGGTCTGGGTGGACAGGGCGGTCCACCAGCCGCTGCTGACGATCTGTTCGCGGTCGCGGAAGCTGGAGACCAGCAGGCCGAAGGTGGGCAGCACCCAGGCCATCACGATGACCAGCAGCAGCGCGTGGGCAGCCAGCGCGGTGGGGGAAATCTTGAGTTTCATCGCTGGGCCTCCTCGGCACGGAAGCGGCGGATGTTGAAGGCCATCACCGGGATCACCGCGAGCATGAGCACCATGGCCAGGGTGGAGCTGCGGCCGTAGTCGCCGCCGCCACGGAACATCCAGTCGTACATCAGGTTGGCCAGCACCGAGGTGTCCCACTGGCCACCGGTCATGGCCATGACGATGTCGAACACCTTGAGCACGGTGATGGTGATGGTGGTCCAGACCACGAGGATGGTGGACATCACCTGCGGGATCATGATTTCAAAAAAGATCTGCAGCTCGGTGGCGCCGTCGATGCGCGCCGCCTCGATGGTGTCGGTGGGCACGCCGCGCAGCGCGGCCGAGAGGATCACCATGGCAAAACCGGTCTGGATCCAGATCAGGATCGCCATCAGGAAGAAGTTGTTCCAGAACGGCAGCGTGACCCAGGCCTGGGGCTCCAGGCCCATGCCCTGAACCATGGCGTTGAGGATGCCGATCTGGTCGTTCTCGGGGCCGCGGAAGTCGTAGACGAACTTCCAGATCACGCTGGCGCCAACGAAGCTGATCGCCATCGGCATGAAGACCAGGGTCTTTGCAGCGTTGCCCCACCACACGCGGTCGGCCAGCACGGCGACGACCAGGCCCAGCGCGGTGGCCGCGGCCGGCACCACCAGCAGCCACAGGAAGTTGTTGCGGATGGTGATGAGGAAGTTCTCGTCGGTGAACACCCAGGCGTAGTTGGACAGGCCGACGAAGCCCTCGCCGGTGGCGTCCATGAAGCTCAGGCGCAGCGTTTCGAAGAACGGGTACACCAGGTACACGCCCAGCAGCAGCAGGGCCGGCGCGATGAACAGCCAGGGCCGCACGCCTGCGCGCAGCCGTTCGCGGCGCTGGCGGGGCATGGACGGTCGCGCCAGCACGTTGTCGAGCAGCCAGTTGCTGCCCGCGAAGTACAGCAGGCAGACACCGACGCTGACCACCACGGCCAACAAGGTCTGGAAGATGGAGTCGGTCATGGTGTGAGGGCGTCAGAGAGAGGTGCGTGAATCATTTCTGGAGGGCTTTCCAGGACTTGTCGATATCGGCCGCCACGGCTTCGGGCGGCTTGCCAGCGGTGTACGCCAGCATTCCCTTCCAGAAGGTCCCTGCGCCCACCGCCGCGGGCATGAGGTCGGACCCGTCGAAGCGGATGGTGGTGGCGCCCAGCAGGATGTCGCCCGCCTTGCGCTGCAGCCTGTCCCGGTATTTGTTGCGGTCCACAGCGCGGTGGGGTGTCAGGAAGCCACCCCTTTCCATCCAGGTTTCATGCGCCTGCGGGTGCTGAAGGAACTCGATGAAGGCCCGTGCCGCCTTGCTGTCCTCGGTGATGGTGAACAGCGTGCCGCCCCCCAGGACGGGAAAGCCCAGCATCTTTTTCAGGTAGGGCGGGAAGTAGAAGAAGTCGGCCTCGGCCGCCTGGCGCTCGGGGAAGAACGCCGAGATAAAGCTGGCCTGGCGGTGCATGAAGCAGGTCGGCTGGTTGCCGAAGAGGCCCCGGGGGCTTTCCTTGAAGCTGGTGCTTTGGACCGCCTTGGGTCCGCCGGCCACCATCTTGGGGTCGAGCGCCACCTTGCCGAAAGCCTTGATGGCTTCGAGCACCTTGGGGTCGTCAAAGGGAATGCGGTTGCTGACCCAGTCGTCGTACACAGTGGGCGGGTGCAGCCGCAGCATCATGTCCTCCACCCAGTCGGTGGCCGGCCAGCCGCTGGCGGCCTCGCTTTCGAGGCCCATGCACCAGGGGGTCACACCCTCGCTGACCATGCGCTGGGTCAGCGCTTCCAGCTGCTCCATGGTCTGGGGCACCTTGTAGCCCTTCTCCTGGAAGCGCTTGGGGATGTACCAGACCAGGCTCTTGACGTTCACATTGAACGGAAAGCCGTAGAGCTCTTGCTTGCCCTGTGCGTTCGCGAACTGGCCCAGCTGGGCCCAGGATGGACCGGCGGCGTACGCGCGTTCGATCCAGGCACGGGTCTTGTCACCCAGCGGGGTCAGTGCGCCCATGGCTGCGAGCTGGGCCGCCAGGCCCGGCTGCGGCACGACCGAGATGTGGGTGGGATTGCCGTTTTTCGCGTTGGCCAGTATGTCCAGTTCGGAGCTCTGCGAGCACGTGTGGCGCACCACCGCCCCGGTCTGGCGTTCGAACAAGGCCGTGACGCGGCGGAAGTGGTCACCCTCTGCGCCCGTCCAGGGACAGCTGATGGTCAGGGCCTCTCCGTTCAACGAGGGGCCCCGGTAATCCTCTGCCAGGGCAGGCCGCGCGATCCAGGCTGCCACAGCCAGGGCCACGAGGCAGAACTGGCGCATCGTTGGAGTCCTGTGTGCCGATGTCAGACGGTGGTTCCCGGTATCGGGCAAGCGGTGCATGGTCCTTGTCCTGCTGGGTTGGGGTCGAACGGCAAGGGCGCCAGCGCCAGGGACTGGCGCCCTTGCTCATTCGCCGCGTGCCTTTACTTCAACGCGTCCCAGCTCTTCTGGATGTCGTCTGCGACCGCTTGAGCGGACTTGCCGCCCGAGTAGTCGACCATGCCCTTCCAGAAGCTGCCGGCACCGACGGCGCCAGGCATCAGGTCGGAACCGTCAAAACGGAAGGTGGTCGCGCCCAGCAGGATCTCACCCTGCTTGCGCTGGGCCTTGGTCTTGTACTTGGCCAGGTCCGCGCCCTTGTGCGGGGTCAGGAAGCCGTCCTCGGCCATCCAGATCTCGTGGGCCTGCGGGTGTTGCAGGTACTCCATGAAGGCGCGGGCACCCTTGCTGTCCTTGGTGATCGTCATGATCGTGCCGCCGCCCAGCACCGGGTTGCCCAGCTTCTTGCCGGCAAACGACGGGAAGTAGAAGAAGTCGGCGTCGGCCGCCTTGCCCTCGGGGAAGAAGGCCGGGATGAACGAGGCCTGGCGGTGCATGTAGCACTTGGGTGGCGAACCGAACATGCCCTTGGGGCTGTCCTTGAAGCTCACCGTGGCCACGGCCTTGGCGCCGCCGTCCACGTAGGCGTCGTTGCGGGCGAACCAGCCGTAGGCCTCGATCGCCTCGACGACACGCTTGTCGTTGAACTTCATCTTGTTGCTGGTCCAGTCGTCGTAGACCTGCGGGCTCTGGGTACGCAGCATCATGTCCTCGACCCAGTCGGTGGCGGGCCAGCCGGTGGCGGCGTCCGAACCCAGACCGATGCACCAGGGCTTGCCACCGTCGGCGGCGATCTTCTTGGTCAGGTCCTGCAGCTCCTCCATGGACTTGGGCACCTTGTAGCCCTTCTCCTTGAAGTTCTCGGGGATGTACCAGACCAGGCTCTTGACGTTGACGTTGAAGAACAGGCCGTAGAAGTTGTCCTTGCCGTCCTTGCCCTTGTAGGTGCCCAGGTCGGCCCAGGAGCTGCCGGCGGCGTAGTTGGTCTTGACCCAGTCGCGCGCCTTGTCACCCAGCGGCACCAGGCCACCGATGGCGGCCATGTTGGCGGCCAGGCCCGGCTGCGGGAACACCGAGATGTTGGACGGCGAGCCGGCCTTGATGTCGATCACGATCTGCTGCTCCGAGCTCTGCGAGCACGAGTGCTTCACCGTGGCGCCGGTGGCCTTCTCGAAGTTGGCGACCACCTTCTTGAAGAAACCTTCTTCCGCGCCCGTCCAGGGGCAGGTGACGGTGATCGTCTCGCCCTTGAGGTCGGGGCCCTTGTAGTCGGCGGCCTGGGCGGTGGCGCCCAGTGTGCCCAGCGCCAGCGCGGCGGCGCCGGCGATCGTGGTGGTCTTGAACATCGTGCTTGTCTCCTGAGTGAATGAAGCTTCGCGGCCCATCCGCAAAGCGGGGGGAAAACGGGGGGTCAGAGCCGCAGGCCGGCGGCGTCGAATCGGTACAGGTGTTCGCCGCGGTGGCCCAGGCGCAGCGTCTCGCCCGGCTGCACCGCCACCGAGCCGTCGACGCGCGCCGTGAGCTCGCCCAGCACACCGGCGTCGATGTAGGCGAAGGTCTCGTTGCCCAGCTGCTCGGCGTGGCGCAGCGTGCCTTCGATGGGGCCGTCGGCCGCCAGGTGCAGGTGCTCGGGCCGCACGCCCACGCAGTGCGCGCCCAGCGCCTGGGCGTAGGCGCCCTCGATGAAGTTCATCTGCGGCGAACCGATGAAGCCGGCCACGAAGCGCGTGGCCGGGCGGTGGTAGAGCTCCAGCGGCGCGCCCACCTGTTCGATGCGGCCCTTGTTGAGCACCACGATCTTGTCGGCCAGCGTCATGGCCTCGACCTGGTCGTGCGTCACGTAGACCATGGTCGCGCCCAGGCGGCGGTGCAGGGTGGCCAGCTCCACGCGCATCTTGGTGCGCAGCGCGGCGTCCAGGTTGGACAGCGGCTCGTCGAACAGGAACACCTTGGGGTTGCGCACGATGGCGCGGCCGATGGCCACGCGCTGGCGCTGGCCGCCCGAGAGCGCCTTGGGCAGGCGCTGGAGGTAGTCGGTGAGCTGCAGGATGCCGGCCGCCTCGCGCACCCGGCGGTCGATCTCGTCCTTGGGCAGCTTGGCGATCTTCAGGCCGAAGGCCATGTTGTCGTAGACCGTCTTGTGCGGGTAGAGCGCGTAACTCTGGAACACCATCGCGACACCACGCTCGCTGGGTGGCAGGTCGTTGACGACCTGCTCGCCGATGGACAGCTCGCCATCGGAGATCTCTTCCAGCCCCGCGATCATGCGCAGCAGCGTGGTCTTGCCGCAGCCCGAAGGGCCGACGAACACCGCGAACTCACCGGGCTGGATATCCAGGTCGACGCCGTGGATGACGTCCACGCGCCCGTAACTTTTTTTGATGCCTCGCAAACGCAAACCGGACTGCGCCATGGGGGGGAAACCTTTCGTGTCGGCCTCTGACAAAAAACAGGCCATCACCGGTCAGACATCTGATCGATTAAAAAAATTACAGCATTGATGCAATCGATTGCAGGATGGGGTTTGCCCTATGTTTCAGGAACAAACCGGTTACGAAGCGCGGGGCGGTCGGGGGATCAGGCGCTGCTCTCGCGCACGATGAGCGAAGCGGGCAGCACGATGGCGCGGCGCGGCTGTCCGGCCAGCGCCTCGAACAGCAGGTCCACCAGCGCGCGCCCGGCCTGGCCGGTGGGCTGGCGGATGGTGCTCAGGGTGGGGTGCACGTGTTCGGCCAGGGCGATGTCGTCGTAGCCCACCAGCTTGACGTCGGCGGGAACGGCGATGCCCCGTTCGTTGAGGGCGCCCATGAGCGAGATGGCGGTCACGTCGCTGGACGCGAAGATGGCGTCGAAAGGCGTGGCCTGGTTGAGCCAGCCGTCGATCACCTCTCGGATGCGCGAGTCGCCGAACAGGAAGGACTGCAGCAGCCGCGGATCGACGGCGATGCCGGCCTCGTCCAGCGCACGGGTGTAACCCAGGTACCGCTGGCCCGCCTCGGGGTGGGTGATGTCACCGAAGAACGCAATGCGGCGGCAGCCCTTTTCGATCAGGTGTCGCGTGGCCAGGTAGCCGCCCATGGCGTTGTCGCCGCCGACCACCGGGTACAGCGCATCGGGCAGCGGCGCGCCCCAGACCACCATCGGGAAGCCGTTGCGCGTCAGTTCGTTGAGGTAGTCGTGCAGCGTCAGCTGGCCGATGACGATCAGGCCGCCGACCTGTCCGCTCTCGACCAGGTCCGACAGCACGTGCTGCCGGTCGGCCTTCAGGCGCGTCAGCAGCAGGCTCATGCCCCGCTCGTCCAGGGTGTCGGCCACCGAGCCGAGGATGCTCAGCAGGAACGGGTCCGAGATCATCTGCATGCTGTCGCCCAGGATGACGACGCCGATGGTCTGCACCCCGCGTTTGCGCAGGTTGGCCGCGCCGACGTTGACGCGGTAGCCCAGCGAATTGGCCAGCTCGGTGATGCGCTCGCGCGTGGCCTGCGGAATCAGCGGGCTGCCGCTGAGGGCACGCGAGACGGTGGACGCCGACACACCGGCCAGCCGGGCGATGTCGGCCATCTGCATGCGCTTGCGGCCTTTGGCGGGCGTCTGTGCGGCGGGCGCGGAATCGTCGGGTGTGGGGGCGGCGGACTGGCGAGGCATCGGCAGATTATTTCACCCGATAACGATCGGGCGGGTGAGGAGGAAAAAAAGCCCGGGAGCCTTGCGACGCCCGGGCCAACTCTGATTGCCGAGAGGAAATGGGATCGATCACCCTTTCAGGATCTCTCACCCCGGAAAGATCGGGAACCCCCGATCAAAACGCGTAATTGATGCGCACGCGGGCAGCGGTCTGGCCCTTGGTGCCGGTGCCGCCCTTGGCGAAGCTCAGGGCCGGCGTGATGGTCGCGCCCTTGACGCCGAACAGCGGGAACGAATAGGCGGCGTAGAAGGTGTTGTTCTTCGCGCCGTTGGCGCCCTTGTCCAGGATCAGGCCGAAACCGGCGGGGCCGAAGGTGCCGTTCAGGCCGACGGACTTGTCGTCCTCCATCTTGCCGAAGTTCAGGTTCATGCTGCTGTCCGAAGACAGGGCGTAGCCCAGTGACACGCCGGCGCCGTTGGTGCTTTCGGTGCCGCCGACCACCTTGACCGACTCCACGCCCACGCGCAGCGTGACCGGGCCGGTGGTGAAGCTCACGGCCGGGCGGACGCCACGGGCCTCACCGGCTTCCTTGCTGTAGACCAGGCCGACTTCGATGCGGGCCGGGCCGGCGTTGAAGCCGGGGGCGATGTGCACCGTGTCCTTGCCGAAGCGGCCGCGCAGCTTGTTGGCGCGGTAGCCGCCGTAGCCGCTGTTCTCGACCAGGGTGTCCTTGCCCAGGGGGAACAGGTCCATGGCTTCGAAGCGGCCCATCTTCACGTCGCCGGCGGCGTTGCCGAACTGCACCCACATGTCGTCGGTGGCGGTGTCGCCGTCCTTCTTGATCAGCAGGCTGGCGCGGGCGGCCACGAAGGCGTCGCCGTTGGTGGCCTTGGCGCCGACGTTGAATTCCACGCGGCCACCCATGTTCAGGTCGCTGTCGCGGGCGTTGGAGGCGCCTTCCACCTTGTTCTGGTAGGTGGTGTCCAGTTCCAGGTTGGCGTCCGTGGTCATGTCGGCATGGGCGGCGACGGCGGTGGCGCAAAGGGCGGCGGCGGCCACGAGTTTGAAGCTGTGTTGCATGAGGTACTCCGGAGTGTGAATGTTGTGAACCACTCTCTCCTGTACCGATGTTTCATCAAGTGAGGCTGGACATCGGTTGGGAAAGCCCCCGAATTCGACCATTGGTGCAAACGGTTGCATTCGGTAGAAACCCTGAAGAAATGCCCCGTAACTGTTACGTAACTGCTTAAAAACAACAAAAACAGGGATCGGGAAAACCCGGCTGGTGCAATGGTTTGCATCGTAATAAAGATACAAAAAATGCTAGCAACCGGGACCCGCTGACGGGGTCTGTGCAGACGCTGCGCCGCGGACCCTGTGGTCCGGCCCCGCCGGGCGCATGTGAGACAATGGCGGGCTTTCCAAGCATGTGCGGCTGTAGCTCAGTGGATAGAGTATTGGCCTCCGAAGCCAAGGGTCGTGGGTTCGATCCCCGCCAGCCGCACCACTTCAATGACTTGCGTGGGTTTTCATGACCCGCGGCCCGATGAGTGGCCTTCCTACATGAGCCAGCTCAGTTTTGAATTCGAGCCGCCGCAGGGGCGAAAAGCCCCGCCCGCTGTGGCCGACGCGGCCCCGCTGCTCACCCCCGAAGACATGGCCCGGCAGCTGGAGCAGCACCCCGACTTCAAGGTGCTGCGCCGCCTGGTGCCGGTGCCGGACTACGGGCCTCCGGTTCCAGCGGGTACCGACGCCGCTGCGCAGGCCGCTGTGCGCGTGCTCATCCTCGACACCGAAACCACCGGCCTGTCCCACGCCAGCGACCGCATCATCGAACTGGCCCTGCTGCTGGTGCAGGTGGACGCTGCCACGGGCCGGCCCTTCGGCCCGGTCGAAACCTTCGAGGGCTTTGAAGATCCGGGCATGCCCATTCCGGAGGTGGCGAAACAGGTCACCGGTATCGACGACGACATGGTCCGCGGCCAGCGTCTGGACGACGCGCGCGTGCAGTCCCTGATCGACCGGGCCGATCTGGTGGTCGCGCACAACGCCGGCTTCGACCGGCCCTTTGTCGAGGCCCGCTTTCCGGGCTTTGCCCACAAGTCCTGGGCCTGCTCGTTCGCCGACATCGACTGGAAAGCGCAGGGTGCCGAGTCTGCCAAGCTCAGCGCGCTGGCGCAGGACCAGGGCTGGTTCTACGACGCGCACCGGGCGCTGGTCGACTGCCACGCGCTGCTGCAGGTGCTCGCCAGCCCGCAGGCCGATGGCGGCACGACGGGCCTGGCCCGCCTTATGGCCGCGGCCGCCCAGCCCAGCTACAAGCTGAGGGCCACCGGCTCGCCCTTCGAGAGCAAGGACCAGCTCAAGGCCCGCGGCTACCGCTGGGACGGCGACGCCAAGGTCTGGTTCTGCAGCCTGGGCAGCGAAGCGGCGCTGACCGGCGAACTGGCCTGGCTCAAGGCCGAGGTCTACGGCAGCCGGCGGGCGCAGGTGGACGTGGAAGCCCTGGATGCGCTGACGCGCTATTCACCGCGCCCCGGGCGGATGGAGCGACGGTCGCTCTGAAGCGCCCGCCTCTGCGGACGTGTGCCGCTGGGGCGGAGCCTTCATGCGCCGCAGCGCGTGAACAGCACGTTGTTCTCCAGGTGGATGTGGCTGATCAGGTCGTTGGTCAGCTGCGCTGTGCCGGCGTAGAGCGCGCGCCAGGTGTTGCAGGCTCCCGGGGGCGGGGTGTGGTCGTGGGTCAGCGCGGCCAGCCGTTCCAGGTGTTCACCGTGGCCGATGTGCTCGTCGCGCATCGCGGTGATCGGGCCTTCCAGGCCGGCACCACCGTCCTCGATGGCCGGGAACAGCACCTGTTCTTCCTTCTCCATGTGTTCCAGCAGCTCGACCTCCATGATCTCCAGGTGCTCGGCCAGGCCATGCGGTGCGTCTGGATGGTCGTGGTGCACCGCCTCGACGCGGCGCGCCATGCGCACCAGCTCGGGCAGCTGCTCGCGGTGCACGGCGTGGTAGCGGGTGAGGATGTGGTCGATCAGGGCGACGGCGTCCGGGGATTCGGGTGCGGTGTCGTCGCGGCGCAGCCCGGCCAGTTCGGCCACCACGCGGGCGGTGTCCAGGCCCTTGCGCTCGCAGGCCTCGCCCAGGCTGATCTGACCGCCGCAGCAGAAGTCCAGCTTGAGGCGGCGGAAGATGGCGGTGGCGCCGGGCAGGTCCACAGCGATCTGGCCGATGGCCTGCTGCTCGATGGGGCGTTCGGTGGTGGCGATGCTCATGGGGGTCCTTAAATATTCATATGCAATGCATGTATTTAGCCATAAAGCGCATCTCGCGTGCATATTTCCTTCGGACGAGTCCGGGCTTCCGGAAGAACGAGGCTGGCGGCTGCGTCAACGCGGGACGATGAAGGCGGCGTCGATGCGTACCGCCCGTTCGTCCCCGTCCCCCGCGTCCTCAGGGACCACCGACACCGTGGCGTGCAGCGTCTGGCCGGCCTGCGGCTGGGCCGCTTCGGCCGGCAGCACCAGGCGCAGCGGCACCGAGGCGCTGCCCGCCGCCTCCACCGAGAGCGTGGTGGCCGAGTCGATGCGCAGGCCGGGCACACCGTTCACTGCGACGCGGAAGCGGCGCGCCGTTTCCTGGCTGTTGGTCACCTGCAGCCGGTAGGTGTTCTCGATCGCGCCGCGGTCGACCATGCGCGCCAGTGCCCCGCGGTCCTTGATCAGCACGGCATCGACGTCGCTGCGGTGCCCCAGGCTCCAGAGCCAGGCACCGGTGAGGCCGGCGAGCAGGGTGCCGTAGATCAGCACGCGCGGGCGCCAGACCCGGCGCAGCATCTGGCGCGCACTCCAGCCCTGGGCCACCGCGTTGCCGGTGGTGTAGCGGATCAGGCCCTGGGGATAGCCCATCTTGTCCATCACGTCGTCGCAGACGTCGATGCAGGCGGCGCAGGCGATGCACTCGTTCTGCAGTCCGTTGCGGATGTCGATGCCGGTGGGGCAGACCTGCACGCACAGGGTGCAGTCCACGCAGTCGCCCAGGCCGGCGGGGCGCTCCTCGATCCTGCGCGAGCGCGGGCCGCGGCGTTCGCCGCGCGCACTGTCGTAGGCGATGACCAGCGAGTCCATGTCGATCAGCGCGCTCTGGAAGCGGGCGTAGGGGCACATGTACTTGCACATCTGATCGCGCAGGTAGCCGGCGTTGCCGTAGGTGGCCGCGGCGTAGAACAGCACCCAGAAGCACAGCCAGGGCGACTGCACCGGGTTCAGCAGCGCCGGGGCCAGTTCGCGGATGGGGTGGAAGAAGCCGACGAAGGTGAATCCGGTGAGCAGCGCCAGCCCGATCCAGCCGGCCTGCTTGGCACCCTTGCGCGAGAGCTTGTGCAGCGACCAGGGCTGGGCATCCAGGCGCATGCGGGCCGAGCGGTCGCCCTCGGTCTTGCGCTCGATCCACAGGAACATCTCGGTGTAGACCGTCTGAGGGCAGCTGTAGCCGCACCACAGGCGCCCGGCGATGGCGGTGAAGAAGAACAGCGCCAGCGCGCTGATCACCAGCAGGGCCGCCAGGTAGATGAAGTCCTGCGGCTGCAGCACCAGGCCCAGCACATAGAAGCGGCGCTGCTCCAGGTCGAACAGCAGGGCCTGGCGCCCGTTCCACTCCAGCCAGGGCATGCCGTAGAAGAACAGCTGCGTCACCCACACCATGACCCAGCGCCAGCGCGAGAACACGCCGGTGACCGAGCGCGGGTAGATCTTGATGCGGCTCTCGTAGAGCGAGCCGCCGGCGGGCCCAGGGGTCGGTGGGTGGGGGACGCTCATGGGGATGGCCTGTGCGATTCGAAAGATGCATATTACATGAATCTTATTTTCGGCCATGCAAAGACCCTGTTGATCCCGCTGATCGAACGGGTACAGTGCCGAGCCATGCGCCCCAACGCTTCCCTCTCCACCAAACTGATCCGCATCGGGGCGGCGCTGCTGGTGCTCGCGCTCGCGTCCATCGGACTCACGTTGTGGGTCACCTGGCAGCTGGAGGGCGGCGCAGCCGCGGTCAACGAGGCCGGGCGCATGCGCATGCAGACCTGGCGCCTGACCAGCGCGGTGCAGGCCCAGCGGCCGGCGGCCGAGGTGCAGGTGCTGGTGCAGCAGTTCGACCAGAGCCTGGGCGTGTTGCGCGAGGGCGATCCGGCCCGTCCGCTGTTCGTGCCCTGGGACCCGGACGTGGCGCGCGAGTTCGCTGCGGTGGAGCGGCTCTGGCAGGTCCAGCGCGCCCTCTGGACCTCGCCGCTGCGGCCGGACGACCCGGTGCTGCTGCGCTCGGCCGACGAGTTCGTCATGGCCATCGACCGCCTGGTGCTGTCCATCGAGCACCAGCTTGCCGGCTTCACCGCGCTGCTCAACCTGTTCCAGTTCGCCATGATGGCGCTGGCCATCGCCGGTGCGGTGGTGATGCTCTACACCGGCTACCTCTATGTGATCAACCCGCTGGCCCACCTGCGCCGCGGACTGGCGCAGGTCGAGAGCGGGCAGTTCGGCGCCCGCATCGACGTGGACACGCAGGACGAGTTCGGCCAGGTGGCGGCCGGCTTCAACCGCATGGCGGCCACGCTGCAGTCCCTCTATCAGGGGCTGGAGGCCAAGGTGCAGGCCAAGACCCAGCGCATCGAGGCGCAGCGCGCGCGGCTGGAGGCGCTGTACGAGGTCAGCGCCTTCCTGGCCAAGGCCAACACCATCGAAGAGCTGTCCAAGGGCTTTTCGCAGCGCGTGCGCACGGTCATGAAGGCCGATGCGGTGGCGGTGCGCTGGTCCGACGAGGCCAACCAGCGCTACCTGATGCTGGCGTCCGACTGCTTCCCGCAGGAAATGCAGGCCGAAGAGCGCAGCCTGATCGCCGGGGCCTGCGCCTGCGGCAGCCTCAAGCCCGATGCGCGCACGCGGGTCATCCCCATCCACAGCCACGAGGCCGCGCCGATGCGGCACTGTGCGAAGGTGGGTTACCAGAGCCTGGTCAGCGTGCCGGTGCGCCTGCAGCAGCGCCTGATCGGCGAGATCGACCTGTTCTTCCGCAGCGAGGTGCAGCTCAACGCCGACGAAACCGAGCTGCTCGACGCGCTCGCCAGCCACCTGGCCAGCGCGCTGGAAGGCCTGCGTGCGGCGGCGCTGGAGCGCGAGGCGGCGGTGGGCGAGGAGCGGGCGCTGCTGGCGCGCGAGCTGCACGACTCCATCGCCCAGTCGCTGGCCTTCCTCAAGATCCAGGCCGGGCTGCTGCGCGGCGCGGTGCAGAAGCAGCAGCCCGAGAAGGTGCAGTCCACCCTGGACGAGCTGGATGCGGGCCTGAAGGAAAGCATCAACGACGTGCGCGAGCTGCTGGTGCACTTCCGCACCCGCACCAACACCGGCGACATCCAGGCCGCGCTGCAGGAGACGCTGCAGAAGTTCCAGCACCAGACCGGCCTGCCCACGCGCCTGCAGCTGGACGGCGACGGCTTGCCGCTGCCGGCGGATGTGCAGGTGCAGGTGCTGCACGTGGTGCAGGAGGCGCTGTCCAACGTGCGCAAGCACGCCGGCGCCAGCCACGTCAGCCTGGACGTGCACAAAGGGCCGCAGTGGCGCTTCGTGGTGCGCGACAACGGCAGCGGCTTCGACACCGCGCAACGGCACGGCGAAACCCACGTCGGCACCAAGATCATGCGCGAGCGCGCCGCCCGCATCGGCGCCTCGGTGCACATCGAGTCCCGCAGCGGCCAGGGCACCACCGTCACGCTCACCCTGCCCGCCAACCCGGTGACCGCCATCGGCGTGGGCACGGCGGGCCTGGACTTCTCCGAATCCGTTCTGAACACCCCATGACCCCCTCCATCGCGCTGCTGCTGGTCGACGACCACACCCTGTTCCGCCGCGGCCTGAAGGCCCTGCTGGAGCAGGACGACCGCTTCACCGTCACCGCCGAGGCCGGCGACGTGGGCGAGGCCCTGCGCTGCCTGCAGCGCGGGCAGCCCGACGTGATCCTGCTGGACAACCACCTGCCCGGCGTGCGCGGGGTGGACGCGATTCCCGCGCTCAAGGAGGCCGCGCCCGAGGCGCGCGTGCTCATGCTCACCGTGAGCGAGAACGAGAACGACCTGGCCGCCGCGCTGCAGGCCGGGGCCGACGGTTACCTGCTCAAGACGGTGGAGTCCGACCAGCTGTGCGAGACCATCGTCAAGGTGATGGACGGGGAGTCGGTCATCAGCCCCGAGATGATGACCAAGCTGGTGGCGGTGTTCCGCTCGCGGCCGTCGGCCGCGCCCCTCTCGGCACCCGTGGCCGCTCCGGTCAGCGCGCCGGTGCCGCTGGAGGTGCCGCGCGAGGCCGCGTCCGGCGCCGACCTGCTGTCGCCGCGCGAGCGCGAGATCCTGCTGCTGATCGCCCGCGGGGACAGCAACAAGCTGATCGCGCGCGAGCTGGACATCGCCGAGACCACGGTGAAGATCCATGTGCAGCACATCCTGCGCAAGCTGGGGCTGAGTTCGCGCGTGCAGGCCGCGGTGTTCGCCACCAGCCAGGGCCTGGCCTGACGGGGGCGCCTTACCGGGTGCTGCGCCAACCCACGGCAGCGACCAGGCACCAGAAGCCCAGGCGCAGCGCCAGCGCCCCCACCGTGCGCATCTCGAAGGCGCCGCCTGCCAGCACGTGCACGCCAAAGGCGGCGGCCACCAAGCCCGTGCCCAGCGCCAGCGCAGTGGCCAGCAGCAGGCCCCAGCGATCACCGCGCCACAGGCCCAGCCCGGCCGCCACATAGGCAAAGCCGGCCAGGAAGTTGAACCACAGCACGAAGCCCACTGTGTGACCCAGGGCGGCGCGGGTGGCCGCCGGGCCGAACAGGCCCTGCCAGCCGCTGAACACGGTGAGCGCACCGAACACCACGCCCACGGCGGCGAGGACCTTCATGCTTCGACGGGGTGTCATGTGGCGATCTCCTGAGTCACAGAGGTGAAACATCTTGTGTGCACCACGGTATGCCCGACCCGGGTCGTCTCCCGGTTTGATCTGGCGCAAACCCGCCTGAGAAACCAGAGGGAGTAGTTCTTCCGGACGATGGTCCCGCGTGGGAGCGTCGTCCTTCTGCCGTGGCCGCGTGTGCCTCTGGCGGATGTTCAGCCTTGCCCCGAACAGGGACATTCATGCCATGTCTTTCGGAGAGAAAACATGGCTTCAGAGCTGAGAAATGAAAGAAAGGCCTGGTCGGTCCTGATCGTCAGCACGCTGGCGTTCACGGTCTGCTTCATGGTCTGGATGATGTTCGGCGTGATCGGTATCCCGATCAAGAAGATGCTGAACCTGAACGCGACCGAATTCGGTCTGCTGACCGCGATGCCGGTGCTCACCGGCTCGCTGATCCGGGTGCCCCTGGGCATCTGGACCGACCGCTACGGCGGCCGCATCGTCATGGCGATCCTGATGGCGATCACCGTGCCGGCCATCTACCTGATGAGCTACGCCACCGCGTACTGGCACTTCCTGGTCATCGGCCTGTTCGTGGGTCTGGCCGGTGGTTCCTTCTCGGTCGGCACACCCTATGTCGCGCGCTGGTTCCCCAAGAGCCGCCAGGGCATGGCCATGGGCGTGTACGGCGCCGGCAACTCGGGCTCGGCGGTGAACAAGTTCGTCGCACCGGTGCTGCTGGTGGCATTCGGCTGGACCATGGTGCCGCAGGTGTACGCGGCCATCATGCTCGGCACCGTGGTGCTGTTCTGGCTGTTCAGCCACAGCGACCCGGCCCACCTGGTGCCCAGCAACGTGAAGTTCAGCGACCAGCTGCAGGCGCTGAAGGACCCCAAGGTGCTCAAGTACTGCCAGTACTACAGCATCGTGTTCGGCGGCTACGTGGCGCTGGCGCTGTGGATGGTGCAGTACTACGTGGGCGAATACGGCCTGGACATCCGCGTGGCCGCGCTGCTGGCCGCCTGCTTCTCGCTGCCCGGCGGCGTGCTGCGCGCCATCGGTGGTGTGCTGTCCGACAAGTACGGCGCGCACAAGGTCACCTGGTGGGTGCTGTGGGTGAGCTGGATCTGCCTGTTCCTGCTGAGCTACCCGCAGACCGACTTCACCGTGCAGACCGTCAACGGCCCGTCCACCTTCCACATCGGCCTGAACGTCTACACCTTCACCACGCTGATGGCGATCCTGGGCGTGGCGTTCGCCTTCGGCAAGGCCAGCGTCTTCAAGTACATCAGCGACGACTACCCCAAGAACATCGGCGCCATCAGCGGCATCGTCGGCCTGGCCGGCGGCCTCGGCGGCTTCGTACTGCCGATCCTGTTCGGCGTGCTGATGGACCTCACCGGCATCCGCTCCAGCGCTTTCATGCTGATGTACGGCGTGGTCTGGGTCTCGCTGATCTGGATGTACTGGACCGAGGTCCGCCAGACCGAGGTCATGGGCGCCAACGCCAAGTCCTTCTCCCTGCAGAACTGACCACTTCGGGTCCTCCCCATGAACACCCACACCAACTCCATCGCCTCTCCCGGCGCGTCCTCGGGCGCGGACGTGCAGGACTGGCGTCCAGAAGACGAGCGCTTCTGGGCCACCACCGGCAGCAAGATCGCCTACCGCAACCTCTGGATCTCGATCCCCGCGCTGCTGTGCGGCTTCGCGGTCTGGGGCATGTGGGGGATCATCACCGTGCAGATGCTCAACCTGGGTTTCCCCTTCACCCAGGCCGAGCTGTTCACGCTGACCGCCATCGCGGGCATCTCCGGCGCCACCATGCGCATCCCGGCGTCCTTCCTGATCCGCCTGGCCGGTGGCCGCAACACCATCTTCCTGACCACCTCGATGCTGCTGGCCCCGGCCATCGGCACCGGCATCGTGCTGCAGCACCCCGAGTGGCCGCTGTGGTCCTTCCAGCTGATGGCCCTGTGGTCGGGCGTGGGCGGCGGCAACTTCGCCAGCTCGATGTCCAACATCAGCACCTTCTTCCCCAAGCGCCTGCAGGGCACGGCGCTGGGCCTGAACGCCGGCCTGGGCAACTTCGGCGTGACCACGATGCAGATCGTGATTCCGCTGGTCATGACCCTGCCGCTGCTGGGCGCCTTCGGCGGTGAACCCATGACGCTGGTGAAGGACAGCGGCTGGATCCTCGGCAAGATCGCCGCCGGCACCCCGACCTGGATCCAAAACGCCGGCTTCGCCTGGGTGTTCTCGCTGGTGCCGCTGGGTGCGCTGTGCTGGTTCGGCATGAACAACCTCAAGACGGTCTCGCCCAACACCGGCAACGCACTCACCGCGTTCGCCAAGATCACCTACCTCTACACCCTGGCCTTCGTGCCCACGGTGTTCATGCTCTGGCTCTACCTGCCCAAGCCCACCGGCCTGGGGGTGCTGAGCATGTGGGTCGCGATCCCGCTGGACATCGTGATGGCGCTGGCCGTCATGCGCCTGGCCGCCTTCGGCGAGATGAAGGAAGGCGTGAAGAAGCAGTTCGCCATCTTCGGCAACAAGCACACCTGGTCGCTCACCGCGCTCTACATCGTCACCTTCGGCTCCTTCATCGGCTTCTCGATGGCGCTGCCGCTGGCCATCACCGTGATCTTCGGCTTCCAGCACATCCCCGACGCCGCCGGCGTCATGCAGCACACGCTGAAGAACCCCAACGCCCCTTCGGCCCTGACCTACGCCTGGATCGGCCCCTTCGTCGGCGCCGCCGTGCGCCCCATCGGCGGCTGGATCAGCGACAAGATCGGCGGCTCCATCGTGACCCAGGTGATCACCGCGGTCATGGCCGCCGCTGCCGTGGCCGTGGGCTACGTGATGATGCAGGCCTACGGCTCGGCCACGCCCGAGCAGTACTTCCCGATGTTCCTGGGCCTGTTCATGGTGCTGTTCTTCGCCAGCGGCATCGGCAACGGCTCCACCTTCCGCACCATCGGCGTGATCTTCGACCGCGCCCAGGCCGGTCCCGTGCTGGGCTGGACCTCGGCCGTGGCTGCCTACGGCGCCTTCATCGCCCCGGTGCTGATCGGCCAGTACATCAAGGCCGGCACCCCGCAGCTCGCCTTCTACGGCTTCGCCGTCTTCTACGCCCTGTGCCTGGTGCTGAACTGGTGGTTCTACCTGCGCAAGGGCGCGGAAATCAAGAACCCATAAGCGCCCCCAGCCCCGCCTTTTTCGGAGACCCCCACGATGAGTCACTTCCTCGACCGCCTGAGCCACTTCTCGGCCCCCACTGAAAGCTTCTCCGGCTCGCACGGCATCACCACCGGCGAAGACCGCACCTGGGAAGACGCCTACCGCGACCGCTGGGCGCACGACAAGATCGTTCGCTCCACCCACGGCGTGAACTGCACCGGCTCCTGCAGCTGGAAGATCTATGTGAAGGGCGGCATCGTCACCTGGGAAACCCAGCAGACCGACTACCCGCGCACCCGCGCCGACCTGCCCAACCACGAGCCACGCGGCTGCGCCCGGGGCGCGTCCTACAGCTGGTACCTGTACAGCGCCAACCGCGTGAAGTACCCCATGGTGCGCGGCAAGCTGCTGGCCCACTGGCGCGCCGCGCTGGCCGTGGCCAAAAGCCCGGTGGACGCCTGGGCCGCCATCGTCGAGAACGCCGACTCACGCCGCCAGTGGCAGCAGCAGCGCGGCCTGGGTGGCATGGTGCGCAGCACCTGGGACGAAGTGAACCAGCTGGTGGCCGCCGCCAACGTCTACACCGCCAAGAAGTACGGCCCGGACCGCGTGATCGGCTTCTCGCCGATACCGGCCATGTCCATGGTCAGCTACGCCGCCGGCTCGCGCTACCTGTCGCTGATCGGCGGTGTGTGCATGAGCTTCTACGACTGGTACTGCGACCTGCCGCCGGCCAGCCCGCAGGTCTGGGGCGAACAGACCGACGTGCCCGAATCGGCCGACTGGTACAACTCCACCTACATCATTGCCTGGGGCTCCAACGTGCCCCAGACCCGCACGCCCGACGCGCACTTCTTCACCGAGGTCCGCTACAAGGGTGCGAAGACAGTGGCGATCACGCCCGACTACGCCGAGATCAGCAAGCTCTGCGACCTGTGGATGCACCCCAAGCAGGGCACGGATGCGGCGATTGCCATGGCCATGGGCCACGTGATCCTCAAGGAGTTCTATTTCGACAAGCGCTCGTCGTACTTCGACGACTACGTGCGCCGCTACACCGACATGCCGAATCTGGTGCAGCTCGAAGAGCGCACCCTGCCCGACGGTCGCAAGGTGGTGGTGCCCGGCCGCTACCTGCGCGCCAGCGACTTCAACGGCAAGCTCGGCCAGGCCAACAACCCCGAGTGGAAAACCGTCGCCATCGACCAGGACGACAAGGTCGTGCTGCCCAACGGCTCCATCGGCTTCCGCTGGGGCGCCGAAGGCCGCACCGATGCGGGCAAGTGGAACCTGGAAGACAAGGAAGCCCGCAGCGACGAACAGGTCAAACTCAAGCTCAGCCTGATGGAAGGCGAGGGCAGCGAATACGAGGTGGGCGAAGTGGCCTTCCCGTACTTCGGCGGCATCGACACCCCCAACTTCACGGCCAACAAGCAGGCCAGCGCCACCGACGACGTGCTGGTGCGCCAGGTGCCGGTGCGCCGCATCAAGCTCGGCAAGGCCGGTGAAGAGCGCTACGCCCTGGTCGCCACCGTGTTCGACCTGACGGTCGCCAACTACGGCGTCAACCGTGGCCTGCCGGGCGACACCGGCGCCACCAGCTACGACCAGGACACGCCCTACACGCCCGCCTGGCAGGAGAAGATCACCGGCGTCAAGCGCGACCAGGTGATCGCCGTGGCGCGCCAGTTCGCCGACAACGCCGACAAGACCAAGGGCAAGTCCATGGTCATCATCGGCGCGGCCATGAACCACTGGTACCACAGCGACATGAACTACCGCGGCATCATCAACATGCTGATGATGTGCGGATGCATCGGCCAGAGCGGCGGCGGCTGGGCGCACTACGTGGGCCAGGAAAAACTGCGGCCCCAGACCGGCTGGACCGCACTGGCCTTCGCGCTGGACTGGGTGCGCCCGCCGCGCCAGATGAACAGCACCAGCTTCTTCTACGCCCACACCGACCAGTGGCGCTACGAGAAGCTGGGCGTGGAAGAAATCCTCTCGCCGCTGGCCGACAAATCGAAGTTCGGCGGCAGCCTGATCGACTACAACGTGCGTGCCGAGCGCATGGGCTGGCTGCCCAGCGCGCCACAGCTGCAGACCAACCCGATGCAGGTGATCAAGGACGCCACGGCCGCCGGCATGGACCCCAAGGACTACGCGGTCAAGGCGCTCAAGGACGGCTCGCTGAAGATGAGCTGCGAGGACCCGGACCACCCCGCCAACTGGCCGCGCAACCTGTTCGTTTGGCGCTCCAACATCCTGGGTTCCAGCGGCAAGGGCCACGAGTACTTCCTCAAGCACCTGCTGGGCACCACGCACGGCGTGCAGGGCAAGGACCTGGGCGCCGACGACGCCAAGCCCACCGAAGTCACCTGGCACGACCAGGCGCCCGAAGGTAAGCTGGACCTGGTGGTCACGCTGGACTTCCGCATGAGCACGACCTGCCTGTATTCGGACATCGTGCTGCCCACCGCCACCTGGTACGAGAAGAACGACCTCAACACCAGCGACATGCACCCCTTCATCCACCCGCTGTCCACCGCGGTGGACCCGGCCTGGCAGAGCAAGAGCGACTGGGAGATCTACAAGGGTTTCGCCAAGGCCTTCAGCGAGGTCTGCGTCGGCCACCTGGGTGTGGAGAAGGAGCTGATGCTCACGCCGCTGATGCACGACACGCCCGCCGAACTGGCCCAGCCGTTTGGCGTGGCCGAGTGGAAGAAGGGCGAGTGCGACCTGATCCCGGGCGTCACCGCCCCGAGCATCTCGGTGGTCGAGCGCGACTACCCCAACACCTACGCCCGCTTCACCGCACTGGGCCCGCTGATGGACAAGGCCGGCAACGGCGGCAAGGGCATCGGCTGGAACACGCAGACCGAAGTCGGCCAGCTCAAGGAACTCAACGGCACCGTGCACACCGAAGGCGTGGCCAAGGGCCTGGCGAAGATCGACAGCGACATCGACGCCTGCGAGGTGGTGCTGCAACTCGCGCCGGAGACCAACGGCCACGTGGCTGTGAAGGCCTGGGAGGCTCTGAGCAAGATCACTGGCCGCGACCACACCCACCTGGCCCTGCACCGCGAGGACGAGAAGATCCGCTTCCGCGACATCCAGGCCCAGCCGCGCAAGATCATCAGCTCGCCCACCTGGTCCGGCCTCGAATCGGAAAAGGTCTCGTACAACGCCGGCTACACCAACGTGCACGAGCTGATCCCATGGCGCACCCTCACCGGCCGCCAGCAGTTCTACCTGGACCACCCCTGGATGCTCGCCTTCGGTGAAGGCCTCTCCAGCTACCGCCCGCCGGTCGACCTGAAGACGGTGGACGAGATGATTCACCGCCGTCCCAACGGCAACAAGGAGATCAGCCTCAACTTCATCACGCCGCACCAGAAGTGGGGCATCCACAGCACGTACAGCGACAACCTGCACATGCTCACGCTCAACCGCGGCGGCCCGGTGATCTGGCTCAGCGAGGACGACGCCAAGAGCGCCGGCATCGCCGACAACGACTGGGTCGAGCTGTTCAACACCAACGGCGCCATCGCGGCGCGTGCGGTGGTCAGCCAGCGCGTGAACCCGGGCATGGTGCTCATGTACCACGCGCAGGAAAAGATCATCAACACCCCCGGTGCCGAGATCACCAACACCCGCGGCGGCATCCACAACTCGGTCACCCGCATCGTGACCAAGCCGACCCACATGATCGGCGGCTACGCGCAGTTCAGCTACGGCTTCAACTACTACGGAACCATCGGCACCAACCGCGACGAGTTCGTCATCGTGCGCAAGATGCGCAAGATCGACTGGCTCGACGGCGAAGGCAACGACACGGTCCAGGCTTGATCAGCACAGGAGAACAAAGATGAAAGTACGTGCCCAAATCGCGATGGTGCTGAACCTGGACAAGTGCATCGGGTGCCACACCTGTTCGGTCACCTGCAAGAACGTCTGGACCAGTCGCCCCGGCGTCGAATACGCCTGGTTCAACAACGTCGAAACCAAGCCCGGCATCGGTTACCCCAAGGAGTGGGAGAACCAGGACAAGTGGAACGGTGGCTGGGTCCGCAAAGCCGACGGCTCCATCGTCCCCAAGCAGGGGGGCAAGTGGTCGTTGCTGATGAAGATTTTCAGCAACCCCAACCTGCCGCAGATCGACGACTACTACGAGCCCTTCACCTTCGACTACGACCACCTGCAGTCGGCGCCCGAAGTGAAGGCCGCGCCCACCGCACGGCCGCGCAGCCTGATCACCGGCCAGCGCATGGAGAAGATCGAGTGGGGTCCGAACTGGGAAGAGATCCTGGGCGGCGAGTTCAGCAAGCGCAGCGCGGACGCCAACCTCGCGAACTTCGACCAGGTCCAGAAGGACATGGTCGGCCAGTTCGAGAACACCTTCATGATGTACCTGCCGCGCCTGTGCGAGCACTGCCTCAACCCGGCGTGCGTGGCCTCGTGCCCCAGCGGCTCGATCTACAAGCGCGAGGACGACGGCATCGTGCTGATCGACCAGGACAAGTGCCGCGGCTGGCGCATGTGCGTCAGCGGCTGCCCCTACAAGAAGATCTACTACAACTGGCAGACCGGCAAGGCCGAGAAGTGCATCTTCTGCTACCCGCGCATCGAGGCCGGCCAGCCCACCGTGTGCAGTGAAACCTGCGTGGGCCGCATCCGCTACCTGGGTGTGGTGCTGTACGACGCCGACCGCATCGCCGAGGCCGCCAGCGTGCCCGACGAGAAGGACCTCTACCAGGCCCAGCTCGACATCTTCCTCAACCCCAACGACCCGGCCGTGATCGAGCAGGCGCGCAAGGACGGCATCCCCGACAGCTGGATGGAAGGCGCGCGCAAGAGCCCGGTCTACAAGATGGCCATCGACTGGAAGATCGCGCTGCCGCTGCACCCCGAGTACCGCACCCTGCCCATGGTCTGGTACGTGCCGCCGCTCTCGCCGATTTCCGCCGCCGCCAACGCCGGCCACATCGGTGCCAACGGCGAGCTGCCCGACTTCAGCCAGATGCGCATTCCGCTGCAGTACCTGGCCAACCTGCTGACCGCGGGCGACACGGCGCCTGTTGTGCGCGCACTCGAACGCATGCTGGCCATGCGCGCCTACCAGCGCGGAAAGCACGTGGACGGCGTGGAGAACCTCAAGGTGCTGGAGCAGACCGGCCTGAGCCGCGCCGAGGTCGAGGAGATGTACCAGATCATGGCGATTGCCAACTACGAAGACCGCTTCGTCATCCCCAGCTCGCACCGCGAGTACGCCGAAAACGCCTTCGACCTGCGCGGCGGCTGCGGCTTCTCGTTCGGCAACGGCTGCTCGGACGGCGCGTCGGAGACGAGCCTGTTCGGCGGCGACAAGCGCCGCACCATCCCGATCCAGTCGGTGGTCTGAAAGGAAACGCCATGAAGAACACCCGCTATTCCCTGCGCGCGCTGGCGCGCCTGCTGGCCTACCCCGATGCGCAGCTGCGCGCCGACCTGGCGCCGCTGATCGCGGCCATCGACGAAGAGGCCTCGGTGCCGGCGTCGCGCCGCGCCGAGCTGCGCGCGCTGGCCGCCGACCTGGTGCGCCGCGACCCGCTGGAGGTGGAGGCCCGCTACGTCGAGACCTTCGACCGTGGCCGCGCCACCTCGCTGCACCTGTTCGAGCATGTGCACGGCGACTCGCGCGACCGCGGCCCGGCCATGATCGACCTGGTGCAGACCTACGAGAAGGCCGGCCTCTACCTCGGCCCCGAAGAGCTGCCCGACCACCTCGGCGTGGTGCTGGAGTTCGCCTCCACCCAGCCGCCCGCGCTGGCCAAGGCCTTTCTGGGTGAAGTGGCGCACATCCTGAACGCCATCTTCAGCGCTCTGCTCAAACGCGAGAGCCCCTACGCCGCGGTCGTGGCCGCCGTGCTGGAGCTGGCCGGCCAGAAGGCCGAGGCCGTGCCCTTCAAGGCCGACGAAGCGCTCGACGAAGCCTGGGCCGAACCCGAGGCCTTCGACGGCTGCGCCACCCGTGGCCAGAACCGGCCCGACCAGGCCCAGCCCATCCACATCGTCCGCCAGAAATCCAACGCTTCTCAAGGAGTCGCAGCATGAACGGCTTCCACCACTTCGTCTTCGGCATCTATCCGTACATCGCGCTCACCATCTTTTTGCTGGGCAGCCTGATCCGTTTCGACCGCGACCAGTACAGCTGGAAGAGCGACTCCTCGCAACTGCTGCGCAAAGGGCAGCTGCGCTGGGGCAGCAACCTGTTCCACGTCGGCATCCTGTTCCTGTTCTTCGGCCACACGGTGGGCATGCTCACGCCGCACGCGGTGTACGAGCCCTTCATGACCGCGGGCGCCAAGCAGCTCATGGCCATGGTTTCGGGCGGCCTGTTCGGCCTGTTCGGCTTCGTGGGCGTCAGCATCCTGCTGCACCGGCGCCTGTCGGACGCGCGCATCCGCGCCACCAGCAAGACCAGCGACATCGTGCTGCTGTGGCTGCTGTGGGCGCAGTTCGCGCTGGGCCTGGCGACCATCCCGCTGTCGGCCCAGCACCTGGACGGCGGCATGATGATGAAGCTGGCCGAATGGGCGCAGCGCATCGTCACCTTCCGCGGTGGCGCGGCCGAGCTGATCGCCGATGCCAGCTGGGTGTTCAAGGCCCACATGTTCCTGGGCATGAGCATCTTCGTGATCTTCCCGTTCACCCGCCTCGTGCACGTGTGGAGCGGCTTTGGCACGCTGGCCTATGTGGTGCGTCCCTACCAGGTGGTGCGCAGCCGCCGCGTCGGCATGACGCCCCAGCAACCGCTGAGCCAGCGGGGCCGTTGAACATGTGCGAAGGAATGACCATGACCGAACGCGAATCCGTCGGCTGCGGCAGCGCGCACTGCGCCTGCTCGGGCCAGATGCAGATCGTGCCCGCCAGCATCAACGGCATCGCCCTGCACGAGCCGGGCGAGGCACTGGACGCCGAGACCCTGCGCGAGCGCGCCTACACCGAACTGCTGCGCCAGCGCGCGGTGCACCTGGACCTGCTGCCGCGCGCCAGCGGCCTGGTGGCGCCCACGCTCAATGAAGCCGAGCGCCACGTGATCGAGGCCATGACCGACGACGAAGTCGCGTCGCCGGAACCGACCGACGACGAGTGCCGCCGCTACTACGAATCCCACAAGAACCACTTCATCGTCGGCCAGGCGCTGCAGGTGCGGCACATCCTGTTCGCCGTGACGCCGGGTGTGAATGTGCATGCGCTCACCCAGCGCGCCGAAGCCGCCCTGCTGGAGCTGATCCGCAAGGACGTGCCGCCCGGCCGCTTCGAGCAGCTGGCGACCGAGCTGTCCAACTGCCCGTCCAGCGCCGAAGGCGGCAACCTGGGCTGGGTCACGCCCGAAGACTGCGCGCCCGAACTGGCCAACGAGCTGTTCTTCCAGAGCGACTCGCGCTGGGGCATGGGCGTGCACCCGCGCCTGGTGCACACGCGCTTCGGCCTGCACATCATCGAGGTGCTGGGCCGCAAGAAGGGCACGCTGCCCGCCTACGAAGAAGTGGCCGACGCGATCCGCCAGCGCCTGCAGCACCAGTCGCGCGCCACCGCGCTGCGCCAGTACATGCGGCTGCTGGTGGGGCAGGCCAGGGTGGAAGGCATCGAACTCGAAGGTGCGGACTCGCCCCTGGTGCAGTGAGGCGCTGAGCCGGAGACCGCCATGCCCGACGACCTCCTGCTGCGCCTGCGCGATTTCCACGAGGACTACTTTCCGCGCCACCAACAGCGCTTCCAGGACCTGGTGGCGCAGGGCCAGCACCCCAAGACCCTGTTCATCGGCTGCAGCGACTCGCGCCTGGTGCCCTACCTGCTCACCGGTGCGGCGCCGGGCGAGCTGTTCCTGGTGCGCAACGTCGGCGCCTTCGTGCCGCCGTATGACCAATCGCACGGCTTGCATGGAACGATGGCCGCCATCGAATTCGCGGTGCTCAGTCTGAAGGTTGAGCGCATCATCGTCTGCGGCCACAGCCACTGCGGCGCCATCCGCACCGCCTACGAAGGCGCACCGGAAGAGGCGGTGGCCCTCAAGGCCTGGCTCAAGCTGGCCGACGAGGCCCTGCTGCCCGTCCAGCCCAGCCCCGAGGCGCTGTGCCGCACCGAGCAGCGCGCCGTGGTGCTGCAGCTGATGCGTCTGATGGACTACCCCATGGTGCGCCGCGCCGTCGAGGCCGGCCACCTCACGCTGCACGGCTGGCACTATGTGATCGAACAGGGCGAGGTGCACGTGTTCGACGCAGTGCGCGGCGCCTTCGTGCCGGCCTCGGAATCCGACCACAGCGGCACCGGCCCCTACCTTCCATATGTGGAGCACGACGGACAGGTGCTTGAATGATCCCTTTGCTGGAACTGATGCGGACGCGGCGCACCACGCTGCCCAAACGCCTGGTGGAGCCCGGCCCGTCGGAAGACCAGCTGCGCCAGTGCCTGGCCGCCGCCGCTACCGCACCCGACCACAACCAGCTGCTGCCCTGGCGCTTCGTGCGCATTCCGGCGGATCAGCGCGAACGGCTGGGCGACGCGCTGGCCCGCGCCCTGCTCGAACGCGACCCCGACGCCGCCGCCGAACAGCAGGCGCAGGCGCGCGAGAAGGCCGAACGAGCGCCCGAGCTGCTGTTGCTGGTGGTGGACGACGACCGCGGCGACCCCGAAGTGGACGTGCTGGAGCGCACCCTTTCGGCCGGCTGCGCGGTGCAGAACCTGCTGCTGATGGCCACCACGCTCGGCTACGGCTCGGCGCTGACCTCGGGCAAGGGTTTGAAATCCAGGGCCGTGCGCGAACTGTTCGGCCTGGGGCCGGGGGAGCACGCGATCTGCTTCGTGAGTCTGGGCACGCCGACGCGCGCGCCGCTGGAACGGGCGCGGCCGGGGGTGGAGGAGTTCACGGGGGTGCTGGGGGCGCCGGGGATGTGAGGGGGCGTGCTTCAAGTGGAAGCCAGACCGCCCGCAACGGAACCTGAGACTGGGGCGGTGACGAAGGAAATGGCGGTTCTTGGAACGGCTGCACTTCAAAGAAACGGGGCCAAGTGCAAGGGACGCAGTGGCTACCTGTACCTCTCGTTCACCAGCTCCACTTCAAGGCCTGTGACGTCCCATCTCTCCAAACTTGACATCACCAGTTCTCGGAGTTCCTCCAGTTCGGGTGTGTTTTGAATCTTGCTTCCAAGTAGAAAGCGGTGCTTTCGTGACGTCAGGTGAATTTGAAACTCGCCGAGAGACGCGTTATGCGTATGCACATCGATCGCCAGCTTGATGCCGTTCCGCGCGAACCATGCGAACCAGCCCCAATCTTCTTGGTTCGACTGCAGGTCTCCGTATGTTGCTCGCAGGGACGGGAGCAGGTGATCGAGAACGATGTCACCGCCGATGCAGCAGTCGTTGATGTATTGCTCTTGACCTGATGCGCCCAAAGGCTTTGTGAACGTCACGATGTAGGGCATGTACGACCTAACGGATGGATGGGCTTGTCCCGTCTCACGTGATTCGATGGAAAGTGGGAACTCTCATCGGGTCACCCGCTTGTTGTGACCCGCAAAGACTCGAGTTTTTCTTCGAGAACATTCTGCTGGGCGGCATTGAGGCGGATTCCGTCCAGCCACAATTTCTTGAGGCGGGGCAATTCAAGAACGACATTGCATACCTTCTCCGCATCCAACTGTGGGCAGTGATCGTAGTTGCCCAAAGAGAGGTACTCCAGGTTGGGCATGTCTTGCAGAAGCGGCAAGTCACGCTCTGTGATGTCGGTTGCCCACAGGTCAATGGACTTCAGTTGCCTCATTTGTGCAAGATGCCTTAAGCCCACACCAGTGATGTGCGTTGCACCAATATCCAGGGAATCAATGGTCTGTGAGCGGCTCACCTTCTTTGCCATGCTGTCATTGAATCGTGTGGATTCAAGGTCCAGCGAAGTCAGGCAGGGCAGCGCCAAGATTGCGGCCATGGACTTGTGCGAGAGCTCTGCACCTTGTGCGCCTAGTTCTACAAGTCGGCTGGACTGTGTGACCTCCAGAAGATCCGCTTCAGTCATGTAGTGATTTGCTCGGAAGGTCTCCAGGGTTGTTGCTTTTCCAAAATGGTCCAGCTTGCCGGGACCTTTGATGCAAAGAACATCCAGAACGCGCAAGCCCGGCATTTGGATGATCTCTTTCATGGCCCTGCGAGTGACATCAGACCAGAGCCAAAGGTGCTGCACTCGCAGATCCGAAATGCGGTGCGCAAGCTTTACCGTGACAAGCGGAATCCTTGTTATCGATAGCTTCTCAATGGAGCCGATCTGCTCGAGCTGCTCAACTATTGCGACATCAATGTTGCGCTCCAGCGAGTACCAGCCCCTTGAGTCGGGAGAAATCGTCAATTTGGGTTCCTACCGAAGAAAAAGGACGTCCTCGTCCCGGGTGACTCGAACAACAGCAAGGCACCGTATCAATGTGCAGCGGTGAAACGGTACCGCAAGTGCCTAGCTGGTGGCGCGCCGTGCCGAGCGGCGGCGCAGGGTCAGCAACAGGCCGATCAGCACCGCGTACGTGGTCAGGTAGCACCAGGATGCAGGCCCCGAATGACCCAGTGCCTCGACCCCGGAGGTCGACTCGAACCAGCCCCAAAACGGCCAGACTAGAACTGTGATTGCAATTGCAATTGGCGCACACAGCATGGCCCAGACAAGAAGGCGGATGGCGTCGCGAAGTTGCATGCGAACCCTCATCTGCTCACCGTTCTTCCGCGCTACTGATCGGCCGCGGCAGTTGACGCTTCTCTCGCCTTGACAGCGGCTTCAAGGTCTTGTTTGAGTTTGGCCGCCTGCGCCTGGGCACGCTCTGCGCTGTCGGCCTGCAGCTTGGCGGCAGTGGCTGCCGCACCCACCGTGTCAGGCCCGCAACCAGCGAGGCCTACGCAGAGGCTGAACACCCACGGCCAATGGGCGGACATGCGGCAAATAGAGGGCAGAGGTTTCATGGGGGTGGGGGTGATGCTGGGGAACACTCGGCATCACTGTACTGGGACGCCGGGACGAGACCCTCAAGGAAAGCCGAGAAGGTTGGCGCGATCTGAAAGTCCTCTCCGCATTCCACGTCGATCCAAGCGACCGAAGGAACAGGACCGCCGCGATAGTCAAGCGTGATCCAGTAGTGCCCGTCGCCAGACAACAGGACTTGGTTTGGTGGCAACCCCCACTCAATGGTCAATTCGGGCGTAAGCGCCAAGTTCATCGGGGATGGGTGTTGAGACTCCAGTATTCCTGAGAGGTCGTCGAGAGGCACGTGATCCTTGGCCCAGGTTGTGGGTCGAGGCATTGGATGTGCAAATCCTTGGGTGTAGCCACCGTTTTGTATGCGCAAAAGCGCAACCAATTCTGGTGGCAACTGAACGCCGAGGAGAGACTGCGCCCATAGGATCGCTTCGTCCGTGAGCGGTGGATGCTCGTAGTGATTGGAGGCCCAGAAGATGTTAGGTGGCATGTGATGAGACCAAACGGTTGAGCTCAGCAGGCGGCGAGGCTGTCCGCTGCAGCAAAAGGTTGAGCGTCAC
>NZ_BCTF01000025.1 GCF_001571145.1 Hydrogenophaga flava NBRC 102514 | reverse complement strand
CGGCGGCGGTGTTGGCGTGGGCCTGCGCGGCGCTGAGGGTGCTGGCTGCGACGTTGTTGGTGTAGGTGTTGGCGGCGGCCTGGGCGCTTTGCACCTGACCGAGGTTGGCGGCATCGGTGGTGTTCACGCCGTTGGCGACGTGGGTGATCGTGCGTTCGTTGCCCGTGCTGCCGACCGAGACCGTGTTGCTGGCCGATGTGACAGAGCCCGCGCCGATGGCCACCGAGTTGGCATGGGTGGCCTGGGCAGACGTGCCCACGGCAATGGCACTGTCGGTGCTCGCCCTGGCACCGGTGCCGACACTGATGGCGTTGTTGGCCGTGATGTCCGATCCCGAACCCTGGCCGATGGCGACGTTGCCGCTGCCGCTCACTCTACTGCCTGCGTTGGTGCCCATGGCGGTGTTGTCGCTGCCCGTGACCCGGGCGCCTGCCCCGCTGCCGGTGGCCGCGTTGCGGTCGCCACGGACCGAGTTGCCAGCGCTGTCGCCCGAGGCGGTGTTGCCGTTGCCGTTGACGCCCGAACCCGCACCCGTTCCCGAGGCGCTGTTGCTGTTGCCGGTGACATACCACCCGGCTTCGGTGCCACTGGCGGAGTTGAAGTTGCCATTGACGACATAGCCTGCATTTGTCCCGACGCTGGAGTTGGCGTTGCCGGTGACCTGGTAGCCCGAGGTGGTGCCTAAGGATGAGTTCCGGCTGCCGGAGATTTGAAGGCCGGATCCGGTGCCGATCGACGAGTTGCTGTCACCGGTGACCTGCTGCCCGGCATCCAGTCCGAAGGCGGCGTTCCTGTTGCCGTTGACCGTGAGCCCGGCGTTCCGTCCCACAGCCGTGTTGTCGGTACCGGTGGTGTTCTGTCCCGAGCGACCGCCGACAGCGACATTGCCCTCTCCGCTGGAGCCCACCCCTGCGGCAAAGCCCACCGCTACGTTGTGAACCCCATTGGCGTTGGCCAGTCGGCCGCATGCCAGGGCACCGACACCCGATTCGGTCGCCGTGTCAGTGCAATCCGCCCATGCAAGGCCGTGGTGCGCGGATAGAGCCACGATGGCAGCGGCCACGGCGTGTCTGGCTGGCAAGCCAACGAATGCCAAGGGAGATGTAGATGAATTGAAAGGTATTGACCTGCGCAGCATGTGGATTCCTCTTGTAGTGCGCCGGTATTGGTTCCGAGAGCCGTCAGAAGAGCGTGAGAAAATGCGCTCAAAGTTGTACTTTTGCAACAAATTGAGTCTTCAACGTGCCCGACATTCCCGCCCCCGTGCTTGGTCTGTCCCTGCTGGGCCTCCCGAGAATCGTCCTGGATGGCGTCAACGTGTCCGGGCAGGTCAAGTACCGCAAGTCCTGGGCTCTTTGGGCTTTGCTGGGCACCACGCAGGGCCAGATGCATCACCGTGCCGTGCTGGCCGAATGGCTCTGGCCTGACCACTCGCCGTCGGCCGCGAGGGCCAACCTGCGCCAGGTGATCGCTGATCTTCGGGGGCTGCTGGCGGCGGCCGGGCTGGATCACGCGTTCCAGGCATCTGCCCAGGCGGTGGGCCTGTCGCGCGACGATCGCCTCACGGTCGATGCCGAGCGGCTGCAGCGCTGGGCCACGGCCTGTGTCCGCGCCGAGGATCAGGATTGGGATGTGCTGCCCGATGACCGCGCGCTGGAGGCGTTGTCGGACGGGGGCTTTCTGCAGGGTTTCGACCTGCCGCCCATGCCCGATGGCACGGACTGGCTGCGGTACATGCGCGATATCTGTGCGGATGCGTGGCTGCAGGTCCTGGAGTTCAAGGCCCGGCGGGCGGCGGCGCGGGGCCGGCTTCACGAGGCGGTTGCCACGGCACGCCGCCTGCTGGCGTTGGCGCCGGCCAGAGAGAGCCATGCGGTGTTGCTGGCCAACCTTCTTCAGCAACAGGGGCAGCCGCATGAGGCGCGCCAGGTGGTCCACCGGAGCATGGGCGCATTCGAGGAGCAACTCGGCCTCAAGTCCCTGGTGCTGGACGACCTGATGTCTCCTGACGACGCCGCCAGCCCGTGGTCGTTCAGGTCTCCCATCCCCGAATGGCGTCGGGTGACCGGCGTCTACAGCGATGTTCCCCAGGGCCTGCACACCGACGAGCAGGCGGTTCAGGCGTGGACACGGATCTGGCAGGGCATGGTCCTGCGCGCCGGCGGCCTGGTGATCGAGGTGCCTGGCCTGGCCTGGGCCGCTGTCTTCGGGCTGGATCCGGCGCGAAGCGAGCCCGCCCGGCGCGCCTGCGAACTGGCCCGCCAGTGGATGTCGCTGGGCCTGACCGACCAGGTGCGGGCAGGGCTGGCGGATGCGAGGGTGCTGGTGCGTCCCGGGCTGGGCGCTGGCCTGATGGTGGGCGACGCGATGCAAGCCGCCATGCGCGCCTGCTGGCAGGCCGGCTGGAGCCAGTGGCTGGCCACCCAGGAGGTGGTTCTGGCCGCCCGCGCGACGGAGTTCACCCGATGCCAGGGCGAACAGGACGCGGGTCTTTGGTGCGCGACCCTGAAGGAGGATCTGCCCGCAGAGCGCCCGGACGATCTGCCCCTGATCGGCCGCGAGCACGAATTGCAATGGCTCGTGAGCCGCTGGAAGGAGGCGCTGACGGCGGGCGCCTCTGCCGTGCTGATCCGGGCCCCGGCCGGTTACGGCAAGTCCCTGGTGATGCGTGAACTGGCGCGGCAGGTCATGGGGCAGGGGAGACACGTGCTTCGCGTCACCTGTGGCCAGCACATCCAGGAGCATCCGATGATGCCCTGGCGGATCGCACTGGAGGACGCGGACCCGCAGAGCACACGGCAGGGCGCGGATGACCGGCAGGTTCTGCGCGCCAGGGTCCTGAGGAAGATCAGGCAACTGTGCGCCGAGCGTCCCCTGCTGGTCAATCTGGAGGACGTCCACTGGGCCGACAAGGCCACGTTAGATCATCTTCCTGTCTTGCTGGAGCAGCTGGTCGGAAGTCCGGTGATGCTGGTGATGTCCTCCCGCCCGGTCCCCGATCAGGACTGGCCCGCGCCGGTTCAGGTGATGGAACTGGGGGCGCTGACCGAGGATGCGTCCCATCGCCTGGTGCTCGACATGAACGAGGCCACCCACCTGGATGTCGGTGAGCGTGCCCGGCTGGTCAGACTGGCCGGTGGCGTGCCGCTGATTCTCCAGTGGCTGGCGCGAAGCCGTATGGCGGTGGCGCCGGCACACGCCGGAATCCAGGCGCTGGTGCAGGAGCAGCTCGATGCCCTGGGGCCCGGGCGGGTTGTCCTCCGTGCCGCCGCGGTGCTCGGCGAGCGCTTTGATGTGGCGTCGTTGCAGGCACTGTTGCCCATGCACGCGGTGCGCACGGTCCTCGCGCGAGCAGCCGACTTGCACCTGATCCGAAGGGTGGGTCCGGACGAATGTGCGTTTGGCCACGCCTTGGTGCAGGAGGTGATTTACGACGGCATCGCGCCGACACAGCGCCAGGCATGGCACGCCCAGGCGGCAGGCCATCTGCAGCACGCCGAACAAGTCGAAGCGGATCAGGTGGCACGTCACTGGCAGGCTGCGCAGTCCTGGGACCAGGCCGCGCAATGGTGGCGGCATGCCGGTGACGCCGCCATCGAGCGCGACTTTGCGGCCGATGCCCTGGTTTGCTACGAACGCGCCCTGGCGGCCTTGTCGCATCTGGCGGACGGCGACGCCCGCGAGATACAGCGTCATTCCTTGCAGATTCAGGCGGGGCACTGTCTCCACATGACCGAGGGATTTGGCTCGGCGGCCGCCTGGCAGCGCTTCGGCCATGTCATGGAGGCGCTCACCAGGACACCAGAGGCCGATCCGCAGAGGCATGACCTGCGGTTTGCGGCACTGGCCGGTCGGTACATGGGGAGCAGTTCGCAGGGAGAGGTGGGTGGCCTCGATCTGGCCCGTCAGCTCCTGGGCATGGCAGGGACCCCCGAGCAGTCGCTCATGGCCCGCTATGCCATGGGCAGCTCCCTGTTCTGGCTGGGACGCCTGGCAGAGGCCAGGCAGGCTCTGGAGGAAGCGGTCAGGCTGTCTGATCAGGTGTCAACGCATCACCGGTTGCTGTACTGCTCAGACGATCCGGCACTGGTCTGCAAAGCGTTTCTGGCGTGGCTGTGCTGGCTCGAAGGCGATGACCAGGGCTTGTCGCGCCGCGCCACCGAACTGCAGCAGCGGTTGACGGAGACTGCACGGCCCCACACGGTCTGCTTTGCGCTCACCCTGCTGAGCTGTGCGCACTGGTGCCAGGGCGACTGGGCACTGCTGCAGGCGGGGGCCAGCCGTGTGCATGACCTGTCGGGGCAGTTCCGGTTTCCATTGTGGGCAGGGGTCAGCAGTCTTCTTCTCTTGTGCTGTCAGGCCGGGCAAGGGCAGATGGGTGACACCGCTGCGCTGCACGCGGCTGCCCATCAGATGCGGGGCGCCTATCAGGCGGGCATCACCACCTCGCGCTGGATGGTGGCGTCCGCATTGATGGCACAGGGACTGCACGAACAGGCCCTGCCCCTGCTGGATCAGGCCTGCCGGGAGGCCATGCACCACGAAGACCAGTACTGCGTTCCGCAGATGCAGATGCTGCTGGCCCTGTGCCACCAGCGCGCTGGTGACCCCACACTCGCGCAGACCATGGCGTGGGAAGCCCGCGAGGCGGCCCGTCACATGGGGGCCCAGGGGCTGCTGCGCCTCTGGGACGAGGCAGCCTCGATCTCAGACTGAAAAGATCTTGCCCGGGTTGAGGATGTTGTCCGGGTCCAGTGCGCGCTTGATGGTGCGCATCATGGTGATGGCACCGTCGCCGGCCTCGCGGCGCAGGAAGTCCATCTTGTGCAGGCCCACGCCGTGTTCGCCGGTGCAGGTGCCTTCCAGTTCTAGCGCGCGCGCCACCAGCTTCTGGTTCAGCGCCTCGGCGGTGTGGTGCTCCTCGGGCTTGGCCGGGTCGATCAGGTAGCCGAAGTGGAAGTTGCCGTCGCCCACGTGGCCGACCAGGAAGTAGGGGATGCCGCTGGCGTCGGCCTCGGCCACGGAGTCGAGCAGGCAGTCGGCCAGCTTGCTGATCGGCACGCAGGTGTCGGTGCTGATGGCGCGGCAGCCCGGCTTGCTCTGGATGGCCGCGAAGTAGGCGTTGTGCCGCGCGGTCCACAGGCGGGTGCGCTCCTCGGGCGTGGTCGCCCACTCGAACGCGTTGCCGCCGAACTCGCCGGCGATCTCCTGCACCGTCTCGGCCTGTTCCTTCACGCTCGCGGGCGAGCCGTGGAACTCCATCAGAAGAAAATGTTCCTCGCGCAGGCCCAGCTTGCTGTGGGCGTTGACCATGCGCACGGTGTTGGCGTCGATCAGCTCGCAGCGCGCGATCGGCACGCCCAGCTGGATCACCTGGATCACGGTGCGCACGGCCGCCTCGATGGTGGGGAACGAGCAGGTCGCGGCCGAGATGGCCTCGGGCAGCGGGTAGAGCCTGAGCGTGATTTCGGTGATGACGCCCAGCGTGCCTTCGCTGCCCACCATCAGGCGCGTGAGGTCGTAGCCGGCGGAGGACTTCTTGGCGCGCGTGCCGGTGCGGATCACCTCGCCCTGCGCGGTCACCACTTCCAGCGCCAGCACGTTCTCGCGCATGGTGCCGTAGCGCACGGCGTTCGTTCCGCTGGCGCGGGTGGCGGTCATGCCGCCGATGGACGCGTCCGCGCCCGGGTCGATCGGAAAGAACAGGCCTTCGCTTTTCACCGCGTTGTTCACGCCCATGCGGGTGATGCCGGGCTGCACAGTGACGGTGAGGTCTTCGGCGTTGATGGACAGCACCTGGTCCATGCGGCTGACGTCGATGCTGATGCCGCCCTGCACGGCCAGCAGGTGGCCTTCGAGCGATGAACCGACACCGAACGGAATGACCGGCACCTTGTGCTGGGCTGCGAGTTTCACCGCGTCGGCCACGTCCTGCGTCGACTCGGCGAACACCACGGCCGAGGGCGGCGGGACTTCAAAGATCGACTCGTCGCGGCCATGCTGCTCGCGCACCGCCTGGGCGGTGGAGCAGCGGGCGCCGAAGCGCGCCTGCAGGGCCTGGATGAGTGCGGGAGGGACCTCGCGCAGCGAGAGCTCGGGCGCGAGGTGGGAGGCGGTGGTGGGGGCGTTCATGGCGGTCTCCTGGTCGGTGCGGGCCTGGCGCGCCCGTGGTCAGCCGGCAGTGTAGACCGGGCGTCCTGCGGCGAACAGCGCGCACGGGACTGCCCCCACGGTCAACCTCACATCTTCATGGCCTTTCCGAATTCGGTGGCGTTGATGGCGCCGTCCTTGTCGGTGTCGGCGCTGTCGAACTTGGCGGCCAGGGCGGGCAGGGTGGTGGCCTCGTCCTTGCTGAGCTTGCCGTCGGCGTTCTTGTCGGCCTTGGTGAAGGCTGCCGTGATCTCGGTGTCGGTGGCCGCGGGCTTGGCCGGGGCGGCTGTGCTCTGCGCGTAGGCGCTGCCGGCCACACCCAGGGTGACGCTGGCGATCAGCAGCAGGCTGCGGGCTTCGAATGAGGTGAGACGGACAGATCGTCGGGACATGGGTCACTCCTTGAATGTTGAAGGGACGCCCATTGCACCGTCGATGGCCCCGCAGGGCCAGCGTTTTTGCCGCCTGTTTCCGCATGCATGCTCTGCTTGCCTCAGACACATTTGCGAGCCTTCGCTTACAGCACCACGCCCCCGCCGCCGGCTTTCACGGACAATGGCCCGGTGCGGCGCGCGACAGGCGCGCCGCGGCAGCAGGAGACCCCCATGGGCAACCGCCTATCCCAAATTGCAACCCGCACCGGCGACGCCGGCACCACCGGCCTGGGCGACAACGCCCGCGTGTCCAAGAACAGCCTGCGCGTGCACGCGATGGGCGATGTGGACGAGCTCAACTCCCACATCGGCCTGCTGCTGTGCGAAGACATGCCAGCCGACGTGCGCACGCTGCTGGTCGAGATCCAGCACCAGCTGTTCAACCTCGGTGGCGAGCTGTCCATCCCCGGTTACGAACTGCTCAAGCCAGAGGCCGTGCTGGCGCTGGACGAGGCCCTGGCCACCTACAACGAACAGCTGCCGCGCCTGCAGGAGTTCATCCTGCCGGCGGGCAACCGCGCCGCCAGCCAGGCCCATGTCTGCCGCACCGTGGCGCGCCGCGCCGAGCGTCAGCTGGTGGCCCTGGGCAACGAAGAGGCGATCAAGGAAGCCCCGCGCCAGTACCTCAACCGCCTGTCCGACCTGATGTTCGTGCTCGCGCGCGTGCTCAACCGCATGAACGGCGGCGACGACGTGTACTGGAAGAGCGAGCGCATGCAGCAGGGTGGCCAGGGGTGAAGCCGCTGCTGCTCATGGCGCTGGCACTGGTTCTGTCGGCGCCCGGGGTGGTCGCGGCCGCCGCCAGCCGCGTCGGCCTGGTATGCGAGGCGGTCTATGCGCCGACGCGGGAGATCTGGGTGCGCCGGGTCGAGATCACCTACGACGACCAGCGTGTGAGCGCGGTCGGCATCGACGGCGTGCAGGTGCACAGCTTTGCGGTCGAGGGCACGGTCATCCTCACCGCGCTGGACAACGAGCGCATCCAGATCGACGTGGCGCGGCTGTCCTGGCAGAGCGATTTCCGAGGCCTGGCCCAGTCGCAAGGCCGCTGCGAACGGGCGGTGTGAACCGCCGCCCGCTGGCGGTCAGGTCTCGATGTGCAGGCCGGCCGTGTCGGGCCGCTGGCCGCTGTTCAGCCGGATGCGCAGCGAAAGGTCGGTGCGCGAGTCGGCGTGCTCCACCGCCTGCTCGGCCGTGAGCTCGCCCTGCGTGTACAGGTCGTAGAGCGACTGGTCGAAGGTGCACATGCCCTGCTCGTTGCTCTTGGCCATCGCGTCCTTGATGTCGTCGATCTGCCCCTTCTGGATCAGGTCGGCGATGTAGGGCGAGAGCAGCATCACCTCCACCGCCGGCACCAGCTTGCCCTTCGCCCCGCGGATCAGGCGCTGGCCCACCACGCCCTTGAGGTTGAGCGACAGGTCCATCAGCACCTGCCGGTGGGCCGCTTCCGGGAAGAAGTTGAGGATGCGCTGGATCGCCTGGTTGGCGTTGTTGGCGTGCAGGGTGGACAGACACAGGTGGCCCGTCTCGGCGTAGGCCAGCGCGTGCTGCATGGTGTCCAGGTCGCGGATCTCGCCGATCATGATCACGTCTGGTGCCTCGCGCATGGCGTGCCGCAGGGCCTCGTCGAAGGACTTGGTGTCCAGACCGACCTCGCGCTGGTCGACGATGGACTTGCCATGGCTGTGCTCGAACTCCATCGGGTCTTCGACCGTCAGGATGTGGCCGGCCGCGTTCTGGTTGCGGTGGTCGATCAGCGCCGCCAGCGTGGTGGACTTGCCGGAGCCCGCAGCCCCCACGATCAGCACCAGCCCGCGCTTGAGCATGGACAGGCGGCTGATCGATGCCGGCAGCTTGAGCTCTTCCAGCGAGGGAATGCGGGCATTGACGTGCCGCACCACCACGGCCACGTCGCCCCGCTGGCGGAACACGTTCACCCGGAAGCGGCCCAGGCCGTTGATGGCGATCGCCAGATCACATTCCAGCGTGGCCTCGAACTCGCGGATCTGCGACTCGCGCATCACCGAGTAGGCCAGCCGCTTGATGCGTTCCGGGTTCAGGGGCTCTTCCTGCAGCCGCCGCATGACGCCGTTCACCTTCAGACCGGCCGGGGTGCCGGCCGAGAGGAACAGATCGGAGGCGCCATGCGCGACCATGGCCGACAGGTAGTGGCCGAGGTCGTCTTCTGGCGAGGAAAGGGCGGTGTCCATGGTCCGGCGCAAAAAAGGGATTGTGTTCCTTATCGACGCCGTGCGGCCTGTCTTGACCACTTCTGATCTGTATCAGTCCTTTGCAGGCCAGGCCGGGCCACACTGGCATGCACCGGCACCATGAGCAAGCGTTTTCCCGCCAACCCGCCCCACCCCGAGCGCAATTGCTGGGGTTGCGACCGCTATTGCGCGGCCAACAGCATGCTCTGCGGCAACGGCTCGGAGCGCACCCAGCACCCGGCCGAGCTGTTCGGGCCGGACTGGGACGAATGGGAGGCGCCCACCGAAGCGGAGGCCAGAGCCCCGCTCAGCGGGGTTGAAGCACCGCCATCGTGATGCGCGAGACGCAGGTCAGCTCGCCTGCGTCGTTCTTCAGGTCGATCTGCCAGACCTGGGTCGTGCGGCCGATGTGCACCGGCCGCGTGGTGCCCGTCACCCAGCCGCTGGTGGCGCCCTTGAGGTGGTTGGCGTTGATGTCCAGCCCCACGGCACGGTGGCCGGGTGGGCAGCTGAAGGCGGCGCCGCAGCTGCCCAGGGTCTCGGCCAGCACCACGCTCACGCCGCCGTGCAGCAGGCCATAGGGCTGCTTGGTTCGGGTGTCGACCGGCACGCGGGCGGTGATGAAGTCGTCGCCGACTTCCAGGAACTCCATGCCCAGGTGTTGCACCGCGGTGTCGCGGTGCAGGTCGGCGAGGATCTGCACCGAGATGTCCTGCGTCCAGACGCGGCTCATCGCTTCTTGCCCCCGATCAGCGCCCACAGAATGATCGCGCCGAAGGTGGCGGTACCGATGCCACCGAGCGCGAAGCCGCCGAACTTTAGCGTGTAGTCGCCCGTGCCCAGCACCAGGGTGATGGCGGCGACGAGCAGGTTGCGGTTGTCCGAGAAGTCGACCTTGTTGTCGACCCAGATCTTGGCGCCGGCAATCGCGATCAGGCCGAACACCACGATGGACACGCCGCCCATCACGGCCAGCGGAATCGCCTGGATCAGCGCGCCGAACTTGGGGCTGAAGCCGAGCAGCACGGCCATCAGGCCGGCCACCAGGAACACGGCGGTGGAGTAGATCTTGGTCGCCGCCATCACGCCGATGTTCTCGGCGTAGGTGGTCACGCCGGTGCCGCCGGCGCTGCCGGCCACCATGGTGGCGACGCCATCGCCGATGAAGGCGCGGCCCATGTACTGGTCCAGGTTCTTGCCGGTCATGGCGGTCACGGCCTTGATGTGGCCCAGGTTCTCGGCCACCAGGATGATGGCCACCGGCGCGATCAGCAGCATGGCATTGGCGCTGAACACCGGGGCGCTGAAGTTGGGCATGCCGAACCAGGCGGCGGTGGCGATGCCGCTCAGGTCCAGCGGCTTGCCCAGGCCCATGCCGTTGGTGAGCACGGCGTAGACGATGCTGGCGACGATCAGGCCGACCAGGATCAGCAGGCGCTGCACCATGCCGCTGCTGAACACGGCCACCAGCGCGACGCAGACGAAGGTGATGCCCTGCATCCACTTGTCGAAGTCGGTCGGCGCCATGTTCTTGATCGGGATGCCGGCCAGGTTCAGGCCGATCACCGCCACCACCGCGCCGGTGACCACCGGGGGCATGAAGCGCTCGATCCAGCCGGTGCCGATGGCCTGCACCACCACGCCGATCAGGGTGTAGAGCGCGCCGCAGGCGATGATGCCGCCCAGGGCGACGCCGATGTTGGCGTTGGGGCCGGAGCCGGCGTAGCCGCTGGCCGCGATGACCACGCCGATGAAGGCGAAGCTCGACCCCAGGTAGCTGGGCACCTTGCCGCCGGTGATGAGGAAGAAGATCAGGGTGCCGATGCCGCTCATGAGGATGGCGACGTTGGGGTCGAAGCCCATGAGGATGGGCGCGAGCACGGTGGCGCCGAACATGGCGATCAAATGCTGCACGCCCATCACGCCGGTCTGCGGCCAGGGCAGGCGCTCATCGGGGCCGATGACGCCGCCGTTGGCGAGGGTGGTGGGGGATTTTTCGGTCCAGCTGAGCAGGCCCATGGCTTCTCCTTCTCGTGTTGTGATGGGCCGGGATTCTGCGCGCAAATCGGCCGGCGCACCCATCCGGTGCGGGACAGGCGGGCCGGGCTGCGGCTCAGCCGCCGACGGCCGGCAGCACCGTGCCTTCGCAACGGCCGAAACCGATGCGCGCCGCGCCGGTTTTCTCGCACCAGCCGCGCAGCACCACGGTGTCGCCGTCTTCGAGGAAGGTGCGTGTCTCGCCCGTGGCGGGCAGGGCCACCGCCCGGGTGCCGCCCAGCGAGAGTTCCACGATGGCGCCCGCTTCCTCGTAGGTCGGGCCGGAGATGGTGCCGGTGCCCAGCAGGTCGCCGGGCTGCAGGTTGCAGCCGTTGTTGGCGTGCTGGGTCAGCATCTGCGCGATGGTCCAGTACTGGTGGCGCAAGCTGGTGGCCGAGAGCCGGTCGGGCGCCACGCCCTTGGCGCGGTGCTGCGCCGATTCCAGCAGCACCTCCAGCTGCACGTCCACACCGCCCTGCGCGCTGTTGGCGGGGCTGTCCAGGTAGGGCAGGGGCTGCGGCTCGTCGGCCGGGTGGGCGAAGGGCACGCGGTAGGGCGCCAGCGCTTCCATGGTCACGATCCAGGGCGAGACGCTGGTGCAGAAGTTCTTGCCCAGGAAGGGGCCGAGCGGCGCCATTTCCCAGAACTGGTGGTCGCGCGCCGACCAGTCGTTGAGCAGGCACATGCCGAAGATGTGCTGCTCGGCTTCGCCGATCGGAATGGGCTGGCCCAGTGCGTTGCCGGGGCCGACGTAGAAGCCCATTTCCAGTTCGTAGTCGAGCCGGCGGCAGGGGCCGTACACCGGCGCCGACGCGCCCGGGGCCATGGCCTGGCCATGCGGGCGGTGGAAGGGCGTGCCGCTGATCACCACGCTGGAGGCGCGGCCGTGGTAGGCGATGGGGATCCACTGGAAGTTGGGCGTGAGCGGATCGTCGGGCCGGATCACGCGGCCCACGTTGCGGGCGTGGTGGATGGACGTGTAGAAGTCGGTGTAGTCGCCGATGCGCGTGGGCACGCTGTGTTCCACGGCGCTTTGCGGCACCAGGCATGCGTGCAGGGCGCTCACCAGGGTGGCGTCGGCGTCGTGGCGCAGCGCAGCAAACAGCGCGTGGCGCAGCGCGCGCCAGGCGGCCGGTCCCATGGCCATCAGCCCGTTGAGCGCGGGCTGTGCCGCGGCCCGGGCCGCGTCAGCGGCCAGGTCGCTCAGCACTCCGGACGCCGACACGGCGGCCAGGTCGATCACCTGGTCGCCGATGGCCACGCCACCGCGAAAAGCCGCGGTCGAGCCCCGGCGGCGGAACACGCCGAAGGGCAGGTTCTGGATCGGGAAGTCGCTGCCCGGCCCGTTGGCCGAGGCCAGCCAGCTGCGGGCGGCAGGGTCGTGGGTGTGGTTCAGTTCCATGGCGGACTCCGTTCAGGCCGAGGGCATCAGGGCGTCGTCGAAGATCGCGACCGCGCGCGTCCAGCCGGCCGAAGCGCCGCGGATCTTGTGCGGGAAGCAGGAGATGTAGAAGCCGGTCGGCGGCAGGGCTTCGAGGTTGTGCAGCTTCTCCAGGTGGCAGTAGCCGATGTCGCGGCCGGCCTTGTGGCCTTCCCAGATCAGGCTGGCGTCCTTCGACTCGGCGTATTTCTGCGCGGTGTAGACGAAGGGCGCGTCCCAGCTCCAGGCGTCGGTGCCGGTCAGGCGCACGCCGCGTTCGAGCAGGTACATGGTGGCGTCGTAGCCCATGCCGCAGCCGGCGCTGACGAAGTCGTTGTGGCCGTAGCGGCTGCCGGCACGGGTGTTGACCACCACGATCTCCAGCGGGCTCAGCGTGTGGCCGATGCGCGCCAGCTCGGCCTCGACGTCGGCGGCGGTGACCACGTAGCCGTCGGCGAAGTGGCGGAAGTCCAGCTTCACACCCGGCTGGAAGCACCACTCCAGCGGCACCTCGTCGATGGTCCAGGCCTTCTTCTTCTCGCCCAGCGCCTTGTCCATGGTGCTGTGGAAGTGGTAGGGCGCGTCCAGGTGGGTGCCGTTGTGGGTCGAGAGCTGGATCATCTCCACCGCCCACACGTCGCCGTCGGGCAGGTCTTCCTGCTTCAGGCCCGGGAAGAACGGCGCCATCTGTTCGAACGAGTTCTTGTGGTCGAAGTACTGGATCTTGGGCGCGAAGGCCGGCGGGTCGGAGATGACGTCGTTTTCCAGGTAGATCGAGAGGTCGACAAATCGGCGGGTCATGGGGTGCTCCTTGGGTCTTTGTGATGGTGGGTGGGCGCTTAGGTGTTCACTTCAGCAGCACCAGGCTCAGCGACGGGAAGGCCATCAGCAGCAGCAGCACGCCGACCATGATCAGCGTGAACGGTCCGGTGCCGCGGAAGATGTCGCCCAGGGTGATGCGCGGGTCGTTCAGCGAGCTCTTGACCACGTAGGCCGATAGGCCGAAGGGTGGCGTGAGCAGGCCGATCTCCACCGCCACCACGGTGACCACACCGAACCAGATCAGGTCCATGCCGAACTGCTCGGCGATCGGCAGCATCAGCGGCAGCACGATCAGCAGGATGGACGACGAGTCGATCACCGTGCCCAGCAGGATGATGATGAACACGTAGACCAGCAGGAAAGCAAAGGGCCCGAAGCCGGCGTGGCTGATCAGCTCCATCAGGAACTGCGGCATGCCCGACATGGCCAGCATGCGGGTGTAGATGCTGGCGCAGATGATGAGGAAGCTCACCGCCACGGTCACATGCCCGGTCTCGGTCAGCACCTCCCAGAAGGTGCGCGCCGTGAGCTTGCGCCGCAGTACCGCGATCAGCAGCGCCAGCGCCGCGCCCACCGCGCCGGCCTCGGTGGCGGTGAACAGGCCGCCGTACAGACCGCCCAGCACGCCACCGATCATCAGCACGATGGGCACCAGCTTCAGCGCCATGGTCAGCGGGCTCATGTCCGGCCCGTCGGGCACCGGCATCTCGCCACCGGCGTAGACCATCGAGGGCTTGAAGTAGGCCGCGAGCACGATGCCGATCGCGAACGCCGAGGCCAGCAGCAGGCCGGGCACGATGCCGGCGGTGAACAGGTCGCCCACCGACTGGTTGGCCAGGAAGCCGTAGAGGATCATCAGCAGGCTGGGCGGGATCAGCATGCCCAGCACCGAGGAGCCGGCCACCACGCCCACCGCGAACTTGGGCTGGTAGCCAAAGCGCATCATCTGCGGCACCGCCACGCGGGTGAACACCGCGGCCGAGGCGATGGAGATGCCGGTGATGGCGGCGAACACCGCGTTGGACGCGACGGTGGCCACGCCCAGGCCGCCGCGCAGGCGGCGGAACAGCTGGTTGGCGACCTCGAAGGCGTCCTTGCCGATGTCGGCCCGGGCCACCAGGAAGCCGGTGAGCACGAACAGCGGCACCACGCCGAAGATGTGGCTGGCGATGGCGTCGCTCGACGCCTGCGCCAGCAGGTTGGCGGCCACGCCGATGTCGTCGCGGATGATCCAGACCCCCACGAACGAGACCAGGCCCAGGACCACGGCCACGTGCAGGCCGCCCCAGATGAGCAGCAGCATCAGCACCAGCGAGAGCACGGCGACGGTGGTGGCGCTCATGAGCGGTTCTCCCGCTGGGCCACCAGGCGCTGGCCGCGCTGCAGGTCGAGCACGGCCAGCAGCACAAAGGTCAGCGCCGTCATGGCCAGCCCGATCAGCATCATCAGCCGCACCGGCCAGACCGGCGCGGTGAAGTCGCCCAGCGCCCCCACGTACTCGCGCGAGGCGATGGACTCGATCAGCGAGGGCCAGGCGGCCCAGAGGATCACGGCCATCAAGAGCGCGCCCAGCAGGTGATACAGCGCCTGCAGCCGCGCCGCCAGCACCGGCCGCTCGCGCTTGAGCCGGTCCAGCAGCATGTCGGCGCGGGTGAAGCGGCCGCTGCGCAGCGTGTCGGCCAGCTGCAGGAACACGATGCCCACGATGGACAGCGACACCAGTTCGGTCACGCCGCGCACCGGCGCGTCAAAGCCGGTGCGCCCGACGATGTCGGTGTTGATCAGCAGCATCAGGCCGATGATGAGCAGCGTGCCCAGGGCGTTGAGCGCCTGGGTGATCCGGTGTAGCCCGAAGGGCAGGGGCAGGTTGTAGGCATCCTGCGGAGGGTGGCTCATGGGGACTCCGGGCAGGGGGCTTACTTGACCGACCAGTCGCGCGGCAGCTGGGCACCGCTCTTCTTCAGGCCTTCCATGTAGGCCTTGAGGATCTCGGTGCCGGGTGCGCCCTTGCCCTGCAGGTCGGCGGCCCAGGTCTGCGCCACGTTGGGAATGGTGTCGGCCCAGCGCTGGCGCTCGGCGGCGGGCAGCTCGCTGACGGTGGCGCCGGCGGCGGCCATCTTCTGCAGCAGCGCGTCGGCGGTGGAGCGCTGCGCCTCGGCAAAGCGCTTGTCGTACTCGACGCCGACCTCGCGGAACACCTGCTGCACCTCGGGCGGCATGGCGTCGAAGCGGCGCTTGTTCATCACCACGGCGCCCGCGTACATGGAGCCGAAGTTCACCTTGGTCACGTAGGGCGCCACCTCGTGCAGCTTGGCGCCCCAGGCGCCCGTGCTGAACGTGATGGCGCCGTTGGACACGCCCGACTTGATGTCTTCGTAGTAGGTCGGCAGCGAACCCGCCACGGCGACCGCGCCGGTGTTCTTCACCCAGTTGGCCGAGGGGCCGGGTGCGCTGATCTTCTTGCCCTTGAGGTCGTCGATGGACTTGACCGGGAAGTTGGTCCAGAGGTGGTAGGTGTCCAGCGCGGTGCCGCCCAGGTAGACCAGGCCGTTCTTGGTCCAGGTGTCGCCCATGGCCGGGATCTTCTTCTGCATGTCGGCCACGATGGTGCCGACCGCGCCCAGGTTGTCGGTGCCGAAGGGCGCCACGTAGCTCACGTTCTGCATCGGGAACTTGGCCGCTTCGAACAGCGTGCCGACGAAGCCGAAGTCGGCCACGCCATCGGAAATGCCCTTGGACTCGCTGCCGATCTTGATCAGCGTGCCGCCCCAGGCCTTGGTCCACTCCACCTTGTGCTTGCCGCCGGCCGCGGCCAGGCGCTTGTCCACCTCGGGGATGTAGAACTCGTCCAGCAGCTTGACCCACAGGAACACCGGCGGGTGGCCACCCGCGGCGGTGAGCTTGATGGTCTGCTGCGCGTGGGCGCTGTGCAGGCCCGCGAAGGCGAGGGCCGAGGCGAGCAGGGTGGTCTGGAAGGTGCGTCGTTTCATGCTTGTCTCCGTGAGGTGGTGGAAGGCGAAGGCGCTCTGCGGCGCGGGGACGGGGAAACCGGAATGGAAAGGGGCATCACGGCCGCGATGCCGGCGGTGATGAAGTCGATCAGCAGCGCCGCCGCCTCGGGCGCGCAGACCTGGTTGCGCCCGCGCGAGAGCGTGGGTGCCCGGTGGTCGGTGATGTGGTGCAGCAGCGCGCCCAGCGAAAACTGGTAGGCCCAGGCGGCCCGGGCGCGGTCGTGGCCCGGGCGGGCGGCGTGGATGGCGTCGATGAAGCTGTGGGCCAGCGGGTCGAAGAACTCGGTCAGCACCCGGTGCGTCTCGGGCGTCTGGCGGGCCAGCTCGCGGCCCACCAGCTGGGCGTAGTACTCGCCCTCGGCGCTGGCGCGCTGCACCAGCACTGGCCGAACGAAGGCCTCCACCACCTGGCGCAGGAAGGCCTCGGTCGGCGGGCCGGACAGCACATGCTGCAGCAGCGCCAGACGTTCCTGGATGGTGCCCTGCCAGTGCTGGAAGATGGCGTGGAACAGCTCGCTCTTGGGGCCGTAGTAGTAGCCCACCAGCGCCAATGGCACGCCGGCTTCCTCGGCGATCTGGCGGATCGACACGCCGTGGTAGCCGTGCTGCGCGAACAGCTTTTCGGCCGCCAGCAGGATGGCCATCTGGCGGTCGGGCCGGGGTGCGCTGCGCGCGGAAGCGGCGCGGGAGCGAGGCGGTTGGGTGGCAGGGCGGGTGGCCATGGCCGGTATTGAACGTTTGTACAAGAAAATTGAACACTCGTACAAACCCTGATCTGTGCCCCTTGGCCTCTGGAGCCCGGCACCTCCGGCAGCGCTGGCTTCAGGCCATCACGCCAGCCTCGACCAGAGCGCGGATCTCGGCCTCGCTGAAACCGAACTCGGTCAGCACCTGCGCCGAATGCTGGCCCACGTGCGGCGCGGCGCTCGTGGCGTGCGTGGGCGGTGTGCGGTTGAGCGTGACCGGCAGGCCCAGACCACGCGCGCTGCCGCCGTGTCCGTCGTCCACGTCCACCACCATGCCGATCGCGCGCGTTTGCTCATGGTCCAGGGCCTGGCCGGCGTGGTTCACCGGGCCGCAGGGAACGCCTGCCGCATCGAGCCGGTCGCACCACTGCGCCACGCTGTCACCTGCGAGCACGCCCTCGATCAGTTGCTGCAACTCGGCTCGGTGCAGCACGCGCTTCTGCGGGTGGTTGAAGCGCGGGTCTTCCTGCCACTCGGGGTGGCCCAGCACCTCGCAGATGCGGCGCCAGGCGTTGGGGTTGCCGCCGCCGATCACCAGCCCGCCGTCGGCCGCCTGGAACACCTGGTAGGGCGCGATCAGCGAGTGCGCGGTGCCCAGCGGCGGCGTGTCCAGGCCGGTGGAGAAGTAGTTGGCCGCCAGCCAGTAGGTCTGCTGCATCGCCGCCTGCAGCAGCGAGGTCTCGACGCGCTGGCCCTCGCCGGTCTTGAGCCGGTGGATGTAAGCCGCCAGCACGCCGAAGGCGGCCAGGATGCCGGCGTTGGTGTCGGCGATGGAGATGCCGGGCTTGACCGGCGCACGGCCGGGCTCGCCGGTGGCGGCGATGATGCCGCTGAAGGCCTGCAGGATCAGGTCGAAGCCGCCGCGCTCCTTGAGCGGGCCGGTGAAGCCGTAGCCCGAAATCGAGCAATAGATCAGGCCCGGGTTGTCCGGCCGCAGGTCGTCGTAGCCCAGGCCCAGGCGGTCCATGTAGCCGACGCGGAAGTTCTCGGTGACCACGTCGGCCTGCTGTGCCAGGCGCCGCAGCGCATCGCGGCCCAGCGGGTGGCGGAAGTCCAGCGCCAGCGAGCGCTTGCCGCGGTTGATCATGGCGAAGGAGGGCGGCAGGTCGCTGTCGCCGGGCTTCTGGTACTGGCGGGCGTCGTCGCCGCCGGGAAACTTCTCGACCTTGATCACGTCAGCGCCGAGGTCGGCCAGCATCAGGCCGCAGGTCGGGCCGGCCATGATCTGTGCGACCTCGAGCACGCGCACGCCGGCCAGCGGCAGATGGGGGGCGGCTTGCATTTCAGCGTCCTTTGAAAACCGGGGGGCGGTGTTCGGCCATGGCCTGACGCCCTTCACGAAAATCCTCGCTCGCCGCGCACGCGGCTTCGCGTGCACGCAGCACGGTCATGTCGGCCTGGCCCGCGGCCAGTTCGCTCAACGAGGCCTTGGTGCCCTGCGTGGCCAACGGTGCCAGGGTGGCGACTTGCTGCGCCAGAGCCGACAGGCGCTCGGGCCAGTCGGCCGGCTTGGCCAGCGCCATCAGCACGCCCCAGGCGTGCAGCTGTTCGCTGCTCACCGTGTCGGCGGTCAGGAACAGTTGACGCGCGCGCTCGGGGCCGAAGGCCTGCAGGTAGCGCCGCAAACCACTGGGGTAGTAGTGGAGGCCCAGTGCGCAGGCCGGCATGCGCCAGGACAGTCCGGGCTGGCCGAGGCGCAGGTCGCAGGCGAGCACCAGGTCGGTCGCACCGCCGTAGACGCTGCCGTTGAGCCCGGCGATCAGCACCGGGCGCATGGCAGCGAGGGTGTCGACCGTGCGCTCGAACAGGCGCGGGTCGTGATCGTCACCGTCGAACCCGGCCACGTCGTAGCCGGCACTGAACACCGCGCGGGCCTGCCCCTCCACCTCGGCCGTGAGCACCACCACGCGTATATCTGGCTGCGCGTCGATCGTTGCACACAGGCGCTGGAGTTCGACCAGGTCTGGCGCGCTCAGTCGGTTCAGGCGGCCAGGCCGGCGCAGTGTCAGCGTGGCCACAGGGCCATCCACGCTCAGGCCTGGCGCCTGGCCTTCCTCGCGGTGGTCGGACATGCTCAGTCTTCCGGCGTGAAGCCGGACGCCTTGACCACCGGGCCCCAGCGATTGATGTCGGCCTGCACGGCGGCGGCGAAAGCGGCCGGCGCCTCGGCGGGCACGGCCTCGAAGGCGCCCTTGGCCAGCGCCTCCTGAAAGGCCTTGCTTTGGGCCGCGTCACCGAAGGCCTTGTTCAGCGCGGCGACCACGTTGGCCGGGGTCTTCGCCGGGGCAAACACGCCGAACCATTCGACGGCCGTGGCCTCGCCATGGCCCAGTTCGGCCAGGGTCGGGATCTGCGGCAGCGCCGGTACGCGCTGCGGGCTGCTCACGGCCAGCGCGCGCACCTTGCCTGCCTGGATCTGCGGCAGCGCGTTGGACATCACGCTCACGTTGGCGGCGACCTGGCCGCCGATCAGGTCGGTCATCGCGGGGGCCGCGCCCTTGTAGGCCACGTGCAGCAGGTCGATTCCCCGCGACTTGCCCAGCGAGACGCCGGTGAAGTGCGGCATCGAACCAGCCCCAGACGAACCGTAAGCGCCCAGGTTCGGGTTGGTCTTGGCCCACTGGCCGAACTCCGCCAGGGTCTTCACGCTGGCGGGCACGGCGGGGCCGACCGCGAACACGAAGGGTGCCGCGGCGACACGGGCCACCGGCGCCAAATCGGCGGTGGGGTTGTAGCTGAGCTTTTTGTACAGGTGCGGGTAAAGCACCACCATCGACGCCGGCGTCAGCACCACGGTGCTGCCGTCGGCCTCGGCGTTTTTCACCGTTTCCACCGCGAGGCGGCCGCCGGCGCCGGGCTTGTTCTCGACGATCACCGACGGAGCGAGGCCTTCGAGCTGTTGCACCAGCGCGCGCGCCACGGTGTCGGCCGAGCCGCCAGGCGGGAAGCCGACCACGACCTTCAGCGGTTTGTTCAGCAGCGGGGCGGGCTGCTGGGCGGCCGTCGTACCGACTGCTGTCATCGAGAGGTTGGCCAGGACAGCCAGGGTGAGGGTTCGGCGCTGCATGTTTGTCTCCAAGAGGAATGTTGTGGGAGGGAGGGTAGGTACAACTCGGGATGGGCAGATCAATGCATCACTGACATGATCAGGGATCACATATGTGATCCATCCGCATGCCGCTCACCCCCAACGCCACCCCCGTCAAGTCCGCGCTGCGCGTGCTGGAGCTGCTGGAGTTTTTCGCTGAATGGCGGCGTCCGGCGAGCGTGAAGGAGATCGCGCAGTCCCTGGGCTACCCGCAGTCCAGCACCTCGGTGTTGCTCAAGAGCCTGAAGGAGAGTGGCTATTTCGACCACGACCCCCGCACCGGCATGTATGCGCCCAATGTGCGCCTCTCGCTGGCCACCGCCTGGGTCGAGGAGCAGCTCTACAGTGAGCAGAGCCTGTTACGCATGATGGAACGGGTGCTGGCCGAAACCGGTCACACCGTGATGGTCGGCACCCGCCAGGGCGTGCACGTGCGCTACCTGCACGTGCTGCAGGCCACGCGCGCCGGCAGCTTCCAGAGCAAGAGCGGCCTGCTGCGCCCGCTGTTCCGTAGTGCCACCGGCAAGATGTTGCTGACCACCCTGCCCGAACGCGAGGTGGTACGGCTGCTGCGCCAGGCCAATGCGCAGGAGTCGGACCCGGCACTGCGGGTGGACATCGACCAGGCGCTGGCCGACCGGCGTCGCGCACTGGTCGAGGGCCATGCGATTTCCTGGGGCACCTCTGTGGTGGGTGCGGCGGCGATGGCGGTGCTGCTGCCCGGCAAGGAGCCGGTGACCCTGAGCCTGGGTGGGCCGATCGAGGAAATCCGGCGAGAGCGAGAGACCCTGCTGCAAGTGCTGCAACGCGCCATCGAACCCTTTCGCGCGGTGACAACTGCGCGATAGGCACAGCGGCGCGCCCGCTGCTACCCTGCGCCGCAGGAGACCAAAAAGGCATGGCCACGACACCGCCCCCGTACGTTCCACAGATCCGCCTCTACCAGGACTGGCTGGCCCGCGAACGCGGATTGCGCTTCGAGAGCTACGACGCGCTCTGGCACTGGTCCACCACCGAGCTGGACGCGTTCTGGCAGAGCATCTGGGGCTATTTCGACCTGCACTCGCCCACGCCACACACGGCCGTGCTGGAGCGCAACGTGATGCCCGGGGCGCGCTGGTTCCCGGGGGCGCAGTTCAACTACGCGCAGCAGGTGTTCCGCCATGTCGACGCCGCGCACGCGGCGGGCTTCCTGGCGGTGATCTCGGACAACGAAAAAGGCCAGCGGCGCGAACTGAGCTGGCCCGAGCTGCGGCGCCAGGTCGCCTCGCTTGCGCTGCACCTGCAGGACCAGGGCGTGAAGCCCGGCGACCGCGTGGCCGCCCACCTGCCCAACATCCCCGAGGCCATGGTGGCCTTCCTGGCCGTGGTGAGCATCGGCGGCGTGTGGAGCGTGTGCGCGCCCGACATGGGCACCAACGCCGTGCTCGACCGCTTCAAACAGATCGAGCCGGTGGCGCTGATCGCCTGCGACGGTGTGAGCTACGGCGGCAAGGACCACGACCGCCTGGCCGTGGTGGCCGAGCTGCGCGCCGCGCTGCCGACCGTGCGCCACGTGGTCCTGCACACCAACCTGGCGCAGGAGCCGGCCGAGGTGGACCGCGCGCTGGAGACGGCCCAGCCTTGTGCCGCTTTCAGCACCGCCACCGCGCGCGACGACGCGGCGGTGGCGGCGTTCGAGCCGCTGTGGCTGCCTTTCGACCACCCGCTGTGGATCGTCTACAGCAGCGGCACCACGGGGCTGCCCAAACCCATCGTGCACGGCCACGGCGGCACGGTGATCGTGGCGATGGCGCTCAAGACCCTGCACAACGACGTGGGCTGCAGCTACGCGCCCAACAGCCTCGGCGAGCGCTACCACTGGTACAGCTCCACCGGCTGGGTGATGTGGAACGCGCAGGTCAGCGGCCTGCTGGCCGGCACCACCTGCGTCATCTACGACGGCAACCCCGGCGGCACGAAATACAACCCCGACTGGACCGTGCTCTGGCGCTTCGCGGCGCGCGAAGGCGTGACCTTCTTCGGCGCCGGTGCGGCGTTCTTCGCGAACTGCCTCAAGGCGGGCGTGGACCTCGCGCAGTGTGGCGACCTGTCTTCGATACGGGCCCTGGGCACCACCGGCTCGCCGCTGTCGGAAGACGCGCAGCGCTGGGGCACGTCGCAGTTCGCTGCCATCGCGAAGACCGAAGCACAGAAGGACATCTGGTGGTGCAACATTTCGGGAGGGACGGACTTTGCCGGCGCCTTCATCGGCGGCAACCGCGAGCTGCCGCAGGCCCCCGGCCGCATGCAGTGCCGCCTGCTGGGCTGCGCGGTGGAGTCCTGGGACGAACTGGGCCGCCCGGTGACCGACGCCGTGGGCGAACTGGTCTGTGCCCAGCCCATTCCGTCGATGCCGCTGTACTTCGTCGGCGACCAGAACCACCAGCGCCTGATCGGCAGCTACTTCGACACCTTCCCCGCCGGCCACGGCAGAAAGCCTGGGGGCGGCGACCTTGAGAACGAGGCCGGCGCCGTCTGGCGCCATGGCGACTGGCTGCGCATCTTCCCCGACGGTTCCTGCGTCATCTACGGCCGCTCCGACGCCACCATCAACCGCCACGGCCTGCGCATGGGCACCAGCGAGCTCTACAGCGCCGTCGAGGCCATGCCCGAGGTGCTCGACAGCATGGTGGTGGACCTCGAATACCTGGGGCGCGAGAGCTTCATGCCGCTGTTCGTCGTGCTGCGGCCCGGCCTCACGCTCGACGACACCCTCAGCGCGAAGATCGGCGCCGCCATCCGCACCGCGCTCTCGCCGCGCTTCGTGCCCGACCAGATCCTGCAGGTCGCCGAGATCCCGCGCACCCTCTCGGGCAAGAAGCAGGAGCTGCCGATCAAGAAATTGCTGCTCGGCCAGCCGCTGGACAAGGTGATCAACCGCGAGGCCATGGCCAACCCCGGCTGCCTGGACTGGTACGTGGCCTACGCGCGCCAGCGGGCCGGCGCCACCCCCGCCTGAAGCCCCGGCCCGTACATGGTGAAACCGCTTGTTACTGGTCAAGCCGCCCGATTTGCAGAACACTCCGGGTTGATCGCGCTGCCATACGCCCTGTCCGGCGCGCAGCCGCCGATCAGATCGGAGGACGCAGATGAACCGCGGCATTTCTCCTGTGCAGTCCGAGGGCCTTTTCGAGCCCCTGGACATTGACATCGACAGCCTGGACCACGCGCTGATGGACCTGCTGACGAGCGACTGGCAGACCCTGGACGATGGCGAGCTGCGGGACACGGCCCTGGTGGCTCCAGAGCACGTCCCGACCGTGCCCGACAGCTTGAGGTGAGGGCGCCTGCACGGGATCGTGGTCTGGCGTAGCATGCCGGACCTCATCCACCACCCGTCTGCAAGCCCATGCCCATCACCCTCTCCTCCGCCAGCCTGCCCGTCTTCCAGACCGCCCTGTCCAACCTCGTGCACTGCCTGAAGAAGGCAGAGGCCAACGCGGCCGCGCGCAAGTTCGACCCCGACGTGTTCGTCACCATGCGCCTGGCGCCCGACATGCTGCCGTTTGCGGCGCAGATCCGCATCGCCTGCGACGCCGCCAAGAACGGCACCGCACGCCTGGCCGGCATCGAGGCGCCCAAGTTCGAAGACAACGAAACCACCTTCGCCGACCTGCAGGCCCGCATCGTCAAGACGCTGGACTGGCTGGCCACCGTGCCGGCCGCGTCCATCGACGGCCGCGAGGACGCCGACATCACCTTCCCCGTCGGCCGCGACAAGACCCGCACCATGACCGGCGAGGCGTATCTGAAGCACTGGGCCATCCCCAACCTGTTCTTCCACGTCACCACCGCCTACGCCCTGCTGCGCCACAGCGGCGTGGACCTGGGCAAGGTGGACTACCTGGCGGGCGCGCAGGCCGGCGCCTGAACCCAGGGCAGGGGCGGCGTCTCCGGCGCGACTGAAAGCGCGCTGGCCCCGGGGCCGCCCCGGTTCCCAGCGGGCGCGGGGCCGGCTATGTTGGCGGGCCGGTCCAACCCCACCCGCAGGAGACACGCATGAGCCTTCCTCACCGCCCCGTCGCCCTCAACCGCCGCCAGGTCATCGCCTCGGCCGCCGCGCTCGCCGCCCCCGCCCTGCTGCCGGCCCATGTGCTGGCGCAGGACAAATTCCCCAACCGCCCGATCAAGCTCATCGCGCCCTGGCCCACCGGCGGCAGCAGCGACGCGGTGATGCGCGCCTTTGCCGACAGTGCGGGCAAGGCCCTGGGCGCCACGGTCATCGTGGAGAACAAGCCCGGCGCCGGCGGCACGCTGGGGGCTTCGGCCATGGTCAGCGCCGCGCCCGATGGCTACACCCTCACGCAGCTGCCGCTGGGCATCTACCGCCTGCCGCACATGCAGACGATGAACTTCGACCCGGTGAAAGACCTCACCCACATCGTCTGCCTCACGGGCTACACCTTCGGCATCGCCTGTACCGCCGACGCGCCCTTCAAGACGCTCAAGGACATGGTGGCCTATGCCAAGGCCAACCCCGGCAAGCTCGAATACGGCCACACCGGCACCGGCACCACGCCGCACCTGGCCATCGAGGAGTTCAGCGACAAGGCCGGCATCCAGCTCAACCCGATCCCGTTCAAGGGTTCGGCCGAAATCATGCAGGCCATCCTGGGCGGGCACATCCGCATGATGAGTGGCACCACCGAATTTGCGCCGCATGTGCAGAGCGGCAAGCTGCGCCTGCTGGCCACGCTGGGCAGCCAGCGCAACAAGGCCTTCCCCGATGTGCCCACCGTCAAGGAAAGCGGCTGGGACACCATCACCGAATCGCCCTTCGGCATCGGTGGCCCCAAAGGCATGGACCCGGCCGTGGTGAAGGTGCTGCACGACGCGTTCAGGAAGACCCTGGAAGACCCGGCCGTGCTCGCCACGCTCGACAAGTTCTTCCAGCCGGTGATCTACATGAACAGCGCCGACTACCAGGCCTACGGCGAGCGCACCTTCAAGGCCGAGAAGGCGACGATCGAGCGGCTGGGGCTGGCGAAGAAGGGGTGACGGGTGGTGGACCGGCTGGTGCCCGTGCCGAGTTTCATCTGACGTTGCATGAGAAACTTTCGGTTCAATGCAACGGGAGATGAATCACATGACGGGTAGCTGGCAGGACCAAGAGAAGGTGTTTCGGTCAGCCTTGGCGCTAGATGAAGAGGGTCGCTCTGTGGAGGCGTTGGCTGTGTTGGCGCCCTTGGTGCTTCCGAGGGACAACCCGCGTTACCTCGTGGCTTACGCGCAGTGCCTTACTCGTGCAGGTTGTGACTGGGAGGAGGCTGTCTCGTGCTTACGGGAGGCGCTCAGGATTGAACCAAGGTATCTGGAAGGGCCTACGCGGTTATTGCTGGCCGACCTGCTGTTTCACAACGGACGTAGGCAGGAGGCCATAGAGCAATGGCGCATAGTGGCGAAGATGCTGCCAGACGGCACAGGATATGGCGCTGTGCCAGATGAGGCGGTCATCATGTTGGGCAAACACGATATCTGAATAGGCGCCGTGGAGCACGTCCAAAGGTTGCAGGTCACCCCCGCACCAGACAAGCCGCAATCCGCGTCCCCTCCGCAAACACGAAGTCCTTGAAGGCCTGGTTGACGCCGTTGAGCGCGGCGTCGCGGCGGTGGATGAAGCACCAGTCGATGTACTTGGGCATGTCGGCCAGGTCGAGCACGGCGATGCGGCCGGCTTCCAGTTCCACCTGGAACACGTGGGCCGAGAGGAAGCTCACGCCCAGGCCTTCCATCACCGCGTGCTTCACCGTCTCGTTGCCCGAGAGTTCCAGCCGCTGGCGCACCTGGATCGATTGCGCCTGCAGCAGCTGTTCGAGGAACAGCCGGGTCGATGAACCCGGCTCGCGGAAGATGAAGTCCTCCTGCCGCAGGTCGGTCCACTCCAGCGCGCTGCGCTTGGCCAGCGGGTGGTTCACCGAGGCCACGATGCAGTGCGGATGCCGCGCGAAGCTGTGCGCCTCCACGTCGGCTTCCGACGGTGGGTAGCCGGTGATGGCGATGTCCAGCCGCCGCTCGGCCAGCAGGTCCAGGATCTCGCCGCGCTTGGCCACCGTGAGCTTGAGGTGCACGTCCGGGTGGCGCTGGTGGAACTCGCTGAGCAGGCGCGGCGCGAAGTAGTTGGCGGTCTGCACCACGCCCAGGTGCAGCAGGCCGCGCAGCCCGCGCGCGGTTTCCTTGCTGCCGTCGCTGGCGTAGAAGGCCATCGCCTCTTCGGCCGCGCGCACCTGCGCCAGGATGATGCGCGCGTGCATCAGCAGCTCCTGCCCGGCGTCGCTCAGGCGGCGGCGGTCGGCAGGGTCGAACAGGGCGGTGCCCAGCGCCTGCTCGATCTGGCGCACCGCCATCGACACGGCCGGCTGCGTCATCTCCAGCTGTTCGGCCGCGCGCGAGAAGCTGGCGCTGGTGGCCACGGCCTCGAACACGCGCAGCTGGCGCACCTTCAACTGCATCATGTGATTTCTCCTCGGGACATTCCCGCAGCCAGCGGCCGATGCTGCACTGCGATGGGGCGGGTTTTGGGCGTTTTCGGGCTGAATATAAGGTGATTTGATGGAAACAATAAAAAGCCATCAATAGCCCGAATACAGTCCGGTCCCTAGCATCCGGGCCCATGAACACCGCCACCACCCCTTTTCCCCGCTGGGACGACGCCGCCACCGCCGGCATGGACGAGCCCCGCCTGCTTCTGTACCGCTCCAACCTGCTGGGTTCGGACCTGCGCATCACCAACTACGGTGGTGGCAACACCTCGGCCAAGATCGTCCACAAGGACCCGCTGACCGGCCAGGACGTGGAAGTGCTCTGGGTCAAAGGCTCGGGCGGCGATGTCGGCTCGATGAAGCTCGACGGCTTCTCCACCCTCTACATGGACAAGCTGCGCGCGCTGCAGGGCCTGTACCGCGGCCTCGAACACGAGGACGAGATGGTTGGCTACCTGCCGCACTGCACCTTCAACCTCAACACCCGCGCCGCGTCCATCGACACGCCGCTGCACTCCTCGCTGCCCTACGCCCACGTCGACCACATGCACCCCGACGCGGTGATCGCGATCGCGGCCATGGCGAACTCCGAGGCCATCACGCAAAAGGTCTTCGGCGGCACCGTGGGCTGGATGCCCTGGCTGCGTCCGGGCTACGAACTGGGCCAGCAGCTCAAGGCCTACAACGAGGCCCATCCCGGCCTGCGCGGCATCGTGCTGGGCGGCCACGGCCTGTTCAGCTGGGGCGAGACGTCCAAGGCCTGTTACGAGAACACGGTGAACCTGATCGAGACCGCGCAGAACTGGCTGGCCGCCGAGCGCGCCGAGAAGAAGGTGCAGGTCTTCGGCGGCGCCAAGGTCGAATCGCTGCCCGAGGCGCAGCGCGACACCACGCTGGCGCGCGTGCTGCCGGTGCTGCGCGGCTTGGCCAGCGCGGCCGGCGGCCACAAGCTGCTGCACCTCAACACCTCGGCCGAGGTGATGCAGTTCGTCAACTCCGCCGAGCTGGAGCCGCTGGCGGCGCTGGGCACCTCGTGTCCCGACCACTTCCTGCGCACCAAGATCCGTCCGCTGATCGTGCCCCAGTCGGTCTACAGCCTGGAAGGCGCCGCGCTCAAGGACGCGCTGAACCAGCTGCTGGCCGACTACCGCGCCGACTACGCCGCCTACTACGAGCGCTGCAAGCGCCCGACGAGCCCGGCCCTGCGCGACCCCAACCCGGTGGTGCTGCTGCTGCCGCGCATCGGCATGGTCACCATCGCCAAGGACAAGGCCACGGCCCGCATCGCCGGCGAGTTCTATGTGAACGCCATCAACGTGATGCGCGAGGCCAACGCGGTGGACCGCTACGTCGGCCTGCCCGAGCAGAAGGCCTTCGACATCGAGTACTGGCTGCTTGAAGAAGCCAAGCTGCAGCGCATGCCCAGGCCCAAGCCCCTGGTCGGCCGCGTGGCCTTCATCACCGGCGGCGCGGGCGGCATCGGCCAGGCGATTGCCAGGCGCATGCTGCAGGAGGGCGCCTGCGTGGTGCTGGCCGACATCGACCAGGCCGCGCTGGACAGCGTCACCGCCGACCTGGCCAAGGCCCACGGCAAGGACCATGTGCGCGGCGTGCTGTGCAACGTGACCGACGAGGCCTCGGTGATCGGTGCCTACGGCCGCGCGGCCATCGAGTTCGGCGGCGTCGACATCCTGGTCAGCAACGCCGGCATCGCCTCGGCCGCGCCGATCGAAGACACCTCGCTGGAGCTGTGGAACCGCAACCAGAGCATCCTGGCCACCGGCTACTTCCTGGTCGGCCGCGAGGCCTTCAAGGTGATGAAGGCGCAGGGCGTGGGCGGATCCATCGTGATGATCGCCAGCAAGAACGGCATGGTCGCCAGCAACCAGGCCACGGCCTACTGCGCCGCCAAGGCCGCCGAGATCCAGCTCTCGCGCAGCTTCGCGCTCGAAGGCGCGCCGCTGGGCATCCGCTCCAACGTGGTCAACCCCGACGCCGTGATCCGCGGCTCCAAGATCTGGACTGGCAAGTGGAGCGAAGAGCGCGCCGCCGCCAACAAGATCGGCGAGGGCGACCTCGAAGCCTTCTACCGCGACCGCTCGATGCTCAAGCGCAGCGTGTTCCCCGAGGACATCGCCGAAGCCACGTATTTCTTTGCCTGCGAAGACCTCAGCGCCAAGAGCACCGGCAACATCCTCAACGTCGACGCCGGCAACCTCGCAGCCTTCACCCGCTGACCCGCGCCGCGACACCGGAGACCTCCATGAACCTGATCGCCGCCGACGCCATCGCGTCGCACAACGAACCCCAGCTGCGCCATGTGCAGAGCGACTACGAGCACCTGGGCGAGCAGCTTGCGCGCCGCCACATCGACATCGACGCCGTGCGCCAGCAGGTCGCGGCCTTCGGTGTCGCCATCCCCAGCTGGGGCGTGGGCACGGGCGGCACGCGCTTCGCGCGTTTCCCCGGCCAGGGCGAGCCGCGCCACGTGTTCGACAAGCTGCAGGACTGCGGCGTGATCCAGCAGCTGGCGCGCGCCACGCCCACGGTCAGCCTGCACATCCCATGGGACAAGTGCAGCGATTGGAGCGAGCTGCGCCAGGCCGCGGCCTCGGCCGGCCTCGCTTTCGACGCGATGAACTCCAACACCTTCAGCGACCAGCCTGGCCAGGCCCACAGCTACAAGTTCGGCAGTCTCACGCACACCGACGCCGCCACCCGCGCGCAGGCCGTGGCGCACAACCTGGAATGCATCGAGATCGGGAAAGCGCTGGGCTCGAAGGCGCTGACGGTCTGGGTCGGTGACGGCAGCAACTTCCCCGGCCAGCAGCACTTCCGCCGCGCCTTCGACCGCTACCTGGAGAGCGCGCAGCAGATCTACGCCGCGCTGCCGGACGGCTGGCGCATGATGCTCGAGCACAAGATCTGCGAGCCGGCCTTCTACGCCACCGTGATCCAGGACTGGGGCTCCAGCTTCCTGGCCGCGCAGGCTCTCGGCCCGAAAGCGCAGTGCCTGGTGGACCTCGGCCACCACGCGCCCAATGTGAACATCGAGCTGATCGTGGCGCGCCTGATCGCCGCCGGCAAGCTTGCGGGCTTCCACTTCAACGACAGCAAGTACGGCGACGACGACCTCGACGCCGGCAGCGTCAGCCCCTACCGCCTGTTCCTGGTGTTCAACGAGCTGGTGGCCGCGGCACACGAAGGTGTGGCGTTCGATCCGGCCTACATGCTGGACCAGAGCCACAACGTCACCGACCCGATCGAGAGCCTGATGACCAGCGCGATCCAGGTGCAGCGCAGCTACGCGCAGGCCCTGCTTGTGGACCGCGCCGCGCTCGACGCTGCGCAGCAGGCCAACGATGCGCTCACCGCCACGCACCTGCTCAAGCAGGCCTTCCAGACCGACGTGACCCCGCTGCTGCAGCAGGTGCGGCTGGACGCGGGCGGCGCCATCGACCCGGTGGCCGCCTACCGCGCCAGCGGCTACCGCCAGCGTGTCGCCGGCGAACGCCCGGCCGCGGCCGGTGGTGGCGGCGGCATCGTCTGAACCGAACACCCGGCGCTGCGGGGCAGCGCCGGCCCCATCCCGATCGCGGGCACCGCGCCAGCGACAGGACCTTGACCCACCCGGGTCGATCATCACCACCGCGACGACAACTTCTGGAGACATCAACATGAAATCCCGCTTCGCACCGATCGCCGCCGCCCTGGCGCTCGCCCTGGCCCAACCCGCCTTTGCCGCCGACAAGATCGCGCTGGTGGTCAAGAGCCTGGGCAACGGCTTCTTTGACGCCGCCCACCAGGGCGCGCTCGAAGCCGCCAAGGAGCTCAAGGACGTCGAGATCATCTACACCGGCCCCGCCAAGGCGACCGCCGAAGGCCAGATCGAGATCGTCAACTCGCTGATCGCCCAGAACGTCAAGGCCATCGTCATCTCCGCCAACGACCCCGACGCGCTCGTGCCCTCGCTGAAGAAGGCGATGCAGCGTGGCATCAAGGTCATCTCCTTCGACTCTGGCGTGAAGAAGGAAGGCCGCCTGATGCAGCTGAACCCGTCGAACAACGCGCTGATCGGCGAGAAGCTGGCCAAGATGAGCGAGCAGGTGGTGGGCAAGACCGGCGAGATCGCCGTGCTCTCGGCCACCGCGCAGGCCACCAACCAGAACATCTGGATCGGCGAGATGAAGAAGGTGCTGGCCAAGCCCGAATACGCTGGCCTGAAGCTGGTCAGCGTGGTCTACGGCGACGACCAGACCGACAAGAGCTACCGCGAAGCGCAGGGCCTGTTCAAGAGCTACCCCAACCTCAAGGCCATCGTCGCGCCGACGACCGTGGGCATCGCCGCCGCCGCCAAGGCCGTGCAGGACGAGAAGAAGGTCGGTCAGATCTACGTGACCGGCCTGGGCCTGCCTTCGGAAATGGCCGGCCACGTCAAGAGCGGCGCGGTCAAGTCCTTCGCGATCTGGAACCCCATCGACCTGGGCTACTCCTCGGTCTACGCTGTGCACGCGTTCATGAAGGGCACGGCCAAGGGTGCCAAGGGCGAGGTGATTTCGCTGGGCCGCGTCGGCAAGGCCACGCTGGACGAGAACGGCGAAGCCGCGATGGCCGAGCCTTTCACCTACGACGCGACCAACGTCGAGAAGTTTGCAAAGATCTTCTGATCGCCTGAAAGCCTTGCACCGTGCGACTGGTGGCCATGACCTCTGAGAACCCCTCCGCCTGGCTCCGGCTGCAAGGCATCCACAAACGCTTCGGTCCGACCCACGCCCTGCGGGGCGTGGACCTCGATCTGGTGCCGGGCGAGGTGCTCGCCCTCATCGGTGAAAACGGTGCCGGCAAGTCCACGCTGGTCAAGACCCTGACCGGCGTGTACCAGCCCGACGACGGGCAGATCCTGCTGGGCGGCCAGCCGGTGCGCTTTGCCCGCGCGCAGGACGCGCAGGCGGCCGGCATCGTGGCGGTGCACCAGGAAACCGTGATGTTCGAAGAGCTGTCCGCGGCCGAGAACATCTTCATCGGCCGCCAGCCCATGCGCCGCCTCGGCCCGCTGTCGGTGATCGACTGGGCGCGCATGAACACCGAAGCGCAGGCCGTGCTCGACCAGGTCGGCGCTGGCTTCGCCGCCACCACGCCGGTCAAGCAGCTGAGCCTGGCGCAGCGCCACCTGATCGAGATTGCCCGCGCGCTCTCGCAACAGGCCAAGGTGGTGATCCTCGACGAGCCCACGGCCGCGCTCTCGCAGGCCGAGATCCGCGACTTCTACGGCCTGGTGCGGGGCCTGAAGCAGCAGGGCGTGGCCGTGCTGTTCATCACCCACAAGTTCGACGAAATCTTCGCCGTCGCCGACCGCTACGTGCTGCTGCGCGACGGTGCCTCGGTGGGCCACGGCCGCATCGCCGATGCGCAAGAAAACGAGCTGGTCCGCCTGATGGCGGGCCGCGAGATCGAGAAGATCTACCCCCACATCCCGAGGCAAGCGGGCGCGGTCGTGCTGGAGGTGCAGAACCTCTCACACCCGACCGAGTTCGACGGCCTGAACTTCTCGCTGCGCGCCGGCGAGATCCTGGGTTTCTACGGCCTGGTCGGCGCGGGCCGCAGCGAAGCCATGCTCGCCCTCATGGACCTGAACCCGCAGGCGCGCGGCGAGATCCGTGTCGGTGGCAAGACGCTGAAGGTGCGCGAGCCGGCCGACGCGATCTCTGCCGGCCTGGCCTACGTGCCCGAGGAGCGCCAGCGCCAGGGCGGCATCCTGGACTTTTCCGTACGCCACAACATCACGCTCGCCGGCCTGGCCGGCCCGGTGACGCAGGCCGAGCCGCTTTCGCGCGGGCCCTGGCTCTCGGCCGCGCGCGAGGCCGCGCTGACCGACAGCATGATCGGCCGCCTGCGCATCAAGACCGCCGGCCACGACACGCCGCTCTCGGGCCTGTCGGGCGGCAACCAGCAGAAGGTGGTGATCGCCAAGTGGCTGGGCCTGAACCCGCGCATCGTGATCCTCGACGAGCCCACCAAGGGCATCGACGTGGGCGCCAAGCAGGCGGTCTACCAGCTGATCGCCGAGATGGTGGCGCAGGGCCTGGCGGTGATCCTGGTCTCCAGCGAACTGCCCGAGGTGATGCACCTGGCGCACCGCACCGTGGTCATGCGGCGTGGCCGCATGGTCGCCACGTTTGAACAGGGCGAGGCCGACGCCGAGACCATCGTGTCCGCCGCGTCGGGCATCGCCTCGGGTGTCGCGTACGACGCATCGATCCACGCCGAACCGCAGGAGCTGGCCGCATGAGCACGGCACTTTCACACCACTGGCACGCCCGCCGCCGCGAGTGGCTGCTCGCGGCCATCATCGCCCTCATCGTGCTGGCCGTGGGCTGGCGCGCCCCGGTGTTCCTGAGCGCGCGCAACGCGCTGGACATCGGCAACGACTCGGCCATCCTCGTCATCCTGGTGATGGGCCAGATGCTGGTGCTGCTCACGCGCGGCGTCGACCTCTCGGTGGCCTCCAACCTGGCGCTCACCGGCATGCTCTGCGCGCTCGCCGCGCGCGCCTGGCCCGGCATCCCGCTGGCGGTGCTGCTGCTCATGGCCTGCGCCATCGGTGCGCTGCTGGGCGCGGTCAATGGCTGGCTGATCATGCGGTTCTCGCTGCCACCCATCGTGGTCACGCTGGGCACGCTCTCGGCCTACCGCGGCGCCATCTTCGTGGCCAGCGGCGGCGCCTGGATTTCCGACCACGAGATCCACCCGCTCATCAAGGGGCTGCCGCGCGAGGAGTGGCTGGGCCTGCCCGCGCTGATCTGGTTCGCCTTCGCCGTCGCGCTGGCCACCGCCTGGCTGCTGCGCTGGCGCCGCGAAGGGCGCGAGCTCTATGCCTACGGCGGCAACCCGCACGCCGCGCTGTACGCCGGCATTCCGGTTCGCCAGCGCCTGGTCATGGCCTACACGCTCTCGGGCCTGCTGGCCGGCCTCGCGGGCCTGCTGTGGGTGGGGCGCTATTCCATCGCCTTCACCGAACTCGCCTCGGGCTACGAGCTGACCGTGATCGCCGCCTGCGTGATCGGCGGCGTCAGCATCGGCGGCGGTGTCGGCACCATCGCCGGCGCGCTGCTGGGCGTGCTGTTCATCGGCGTGGTCAACGGCGCGCTGCCGGTGATCCAGGTCTCGCCCTTCTGGCAGCAGGCCATCGCGGGTGCGGTCATCCTGGTCTCGGTCGTGCTCAACGCCCGCGCCGACCGCACGCAGGGCCGCCAGATTCTCGACAAGAGCCTCCACAAGGCACAAGGAGCGGCCGCATGAAGGCGCTGGACACCTGGGAACGCATCCTCATTGCGCTGATCGTGCTGGTCTACCTGGGCTTCGGCCTGGGCATCGACGGCTTCTTCACGCCCTACGCGCTGGCCGACAGCACCTACAACTTTTCCGAGAAGGCGCTGATCGCGCTGGCCATGGCGCTGCTGGTGATCGGCGGCGAGATCGACCTGTCGATCGCCGCCACCATGGCACTGGCGTCCATGGCCATGGGCTTTGCCATGAAGGCCGGTGCTGGCACCGCCACCATGGTGCTCGCGGCGCTCGCCACCGGCGCGGCCTGCGGCGCGCTCAACGGCTGGCTGGTCACGCGCTGGAAGCTACCCTCCATCGTCGTCACCATCGGCACGCTCTCGCTCTACCGCGGGCTGGCGCAGGTGGTGCTGGGCGACCAGGCCATCACCGGCTACCCCGAGACCCTGGTCACCTGGGGCAACGGCTATCTGGGCGACCTGCTGGACCTGCCCTGGCTCATCGTGCCCATCGAGTTCGCGGTGATGCTGGTCGCGGCGCTGCTGGTCGGTCTGTTCCTGCACGCCACGGTGCACGGCCGCCGCATCTACGCCATCGGCGCCAACGCCACCGCCGCGCGCTTCTCCGGCATCGCGGTCGACCGCTACCGCATGGGACTGTTCGTCTTCGCCGGTGTCATGGCCGCGCTGGCCGCCGTGCTGCTCACCGGCCGCATCGGCAGCACCCGGCCCAACCTCGCCATGGGCTGGGAGCTGGACGCGGTGACCATCGTCATCCTCGGCGGCGTCTCCATCCTGGGCGGCAAGGGCAGCGTGGTCGGCACGATGCTGGCCGCCGTGCTGCTCGGCAGCTTCACCTTCGCCATGGGCATGCTCAACGTCACCGGCATCGTGGTCTCCATGGTGGTCGGCGGCCTGCTGATCGTGGCCATGGTGCTGCCGCTCTACCTGCGCCGCTTCATGGCGCGCGTCCGCCCGGCCGCACCGGTGCGGGGGAGCTTCTCATGAGCACGAATGCCACCACTGTTAACCCACACGCGACCGAGAAACACGCCTTCCGCATGTTCCTCAACCCCGGCTGTGTCGACGAATACCGCCGCCGCCACGACGCCATCTGGCCCGAGCTGGTGGCCCTGCTGAAAGACAGCGGCGTCGAGGACTACAGCATCTACCTCGACGCCGAGCACCATGTGCTGTTCGCCGTGCTGCGCCGCCGCCCCGGCCACACCATGGCCAGCCTGCCGCAGCACCCGGTGATGCAGCGCTGGTGGCAGCACATGAAGGACATCATGCGCAGCAATCCCGACGGCTCGCCGGTGGCCGAAGACCTGCCGTGTCTCTTTCATATGAATTGACCATGGACCGCGACGCCCACACCCTCGTGCTGGACATCGGCAAGAGCAACGCCAAGCTGGTGCTGTTCAACGCCGAGGGCGACGTGCTGACCCGCCGCGTGCAGGCCAACGCCTCGGTCGAGGCCGATGGCTACACCGCGCTCGGCACCGAGGCGCTGCAGGCCTGGCTGCTGGACGCCATGCCCACACTGCCCGAGCGCCGGCAGATCGGCCGCATCGGCATCACCACCCACGGCGCCGCCTTCTGCGCCATCGGCGACCACGGCCTGGCGCTGCCGCCGATGGACTACGAGTGGGACGGCTACGGCCCCTGGCGCGAGCGCTACACCGCGCTGCTCGACGGTTTCGACATTACCGGCTCGCCGCTGCTGCCGCTGGGCCTGAACGCCGGCCTGCAGCTCTACTGGCTGCAGCAACACCGGCCCGAGGCTTGGGCGCGCGTGCGCCACTGGCTGCCGTACCCGCAGTACTGGGCCTGGTGGCTCACGGGCGTGGCCGCGAGCGAGGCCACGTCCCTGGGCTGCCACACCCACCTCTGGCAACCCGCGCGCAACGCCTTCGCGCCCTGGGCCGTGCGCCAGGGCCTGACCGACCGCTTCGCGCCGCTGCGGCTGGCGCACGAAGTGATCGGACCGCTGCGCCCCGAACTCGCTGCGCGCCTCGGCCTCGCGCCCGACTGCCGCGTGCACGTCGGCCTGCACGACAGCAACGCCTGCCTCGCCCGCCACCTGCACGCGCTGCCCGGCGCCAGCGTCGTCTCCACCGGCACCTGGACCGTGGTCATGGCACCCGGCGTGCCCACCGACGCGCTCGCGCTCGACCCGCTGCGCGACCAGCTGTTCAACCAGTCGGTCGAGGGCAGACCGGTGCCCACCGCGCGCTTCATGGGCGGGCGCGAGTTCGCCCACCTCTGCCACGGCGCCGACCCTTCGCTGGCCACGCTGCGCGCGCTGCGCGACGTGATAGCCGCGGGCTGGACGGTGCTGCCCGAAGACAGCGCACAACCCGGCGCCGCGCACGGCCGCGTGGCCGAACTGCGCCAGGGCGAACGCCGCATCGGCGACCGACCCGGCGAGGTGCCGCTGCACCTGCGCCCCGCGCTCGGCGCCTGGTACTGCGCCCTCATGACCGCGCAGACCCTGCGCGAACTGCTGCCCGGTGATGGACATGACCCAGACCACACCGTCGTGCTCGAAGGCCCCATGGCCGAGAACCCCGCCTTCGTCACCGCGCTCGCCGCACTGCTCGCGCCGATGCGCCTGCTGCGCAGCGTGGACGAGGTGGAAGGCACGGCGCGCGGCGCCTGGCTCAGCACACGCTGGGACCAACCGGCGGGCGAGGGCGCGCGTTACGCCGAGGTGCCGCTGCCCGAGGCGGCCGAGGTGGCGCGGCTGCAGGCGGCGCGGGCCGCGTGGGAGGCGGTGGTGGAGGGTGTGGCGGTCTGATAGGCTGCTGCACCAAGATGCCCGACGCCCTTCACCTCCAGTTCAGACCTGATATCGACGGTACGGGCGAGCTCTTCGCGCAAGTCCACTCCAATGGCTATGCCGGCTATGGGTCTGCATGGTTCGCCGTGTCTGTACTCGTGGATTTTGCGAAGAGACTTGGTACTGCATTTCCGTTGCCTGCCGATTCACCGCTTGGACTACAAGGGGGCTTCTGGAGCCAGTCCGGTGATGGTTTGGAACAGGAGCATGTTGGGCTCACGTTCTACCCTGTGGGTGCGGTTGGTCGGGTCGGTTGCCGTGTGGTGCTGAGCACCCCAGTCCATGTGACCGATCGGCAGGAAAGCCAATCATCCTTGGCGGTCGAGTTGCTCACCACCTACGAAATGCTTGGCACTTTCGCCCAGTCGCTGGAACAGCTCGCAACTGGAGGTGCTGACAAAGCAGTCCTCGAAGCGACGAGCTGAATCAAGGCCTCTAGCTCAATCACGCTCCATGCCCACCCTCGTCACACAGCGCCGGGCCACCGATGAAGAACTTGATTGCCTGGCGAACATGCTTCGCGATGCACCGACCAGTTTTCAGCGGTTCAAACAAGGTGTCGAAAACGCGGTCGTTCTCTGGGCGGTGACATCTCTTTGCTTTGTCGTGATCTGGTCGGTCATCGCATGGGTGGCTGACAAGGTTGCCGGTGTGCAATGCGGGTTGTCCAGCCCCGTCGGGGTCTGGGCTGTCATCGTGGTGGTTCCGCTGTGCGGCATCTTTGCGGCGATCTCCAGCGTGCGCTGGGTCAGGTCCTGGAAAGACTATCGCCCACTCATCCAGGCCGACCTGGACGCTGGGAAAGTGCGGGAAGAGCGCTATGCCTTCACGGCGGCCAAACGGTTCCAAGAACCCGAGCACGGAGGGCTGCTCTATTTCCTGCACACGGGGGAAGGCAAGGTATTCACCATGTTCGACTCCGAGAGCCAAGACCTCGGCATCTACGAACAAGACCCGCTCACCAGCAGTTTTCGTCCCAGGTCGGAACTGGTCATGGTGCGATCACCCAATACGGGCTTCGTCATTCGCCAGACCTTCTCCGGTGAACCGTTGGAGCTGGGTCCTCCACTGGAGATTGAGGCCAACCCCAGAGACTGGCCTGAGTCCGAGACCTACTGCGACATTCCGTGGGCCGATCTGGAGTCTCGGCTGGGCTCAGAGAGCACCACGCCGCCTGCTGACGCTGTGCCAAGCTAAATAGGCGAACCATGCCTCGCTTCGCAGTCCTCCTCCGCGGTGTCAACGTCGGCAAGGCCAACCGCGTGCCGATGGCCGAGTTCCGGGCGATGCTCGAAGCGCTGGGCCACAGCGATGTGAAGACCCTGCTCAACAGCGGCAACGCGGTGTTCAGCTCGACCCGCCGCAGCGCGGACAAGCTGGCCGACGAGATCGGCGCCGGCCTTGCGGAGCGCTTCGGAGTCACCACGCCCGTGATCGTCAAGTCCGCCAGCGAGCTCCAGGCGATCGTGAACGGCAACCCCATCGTTCCGCCTGAAGCGGACCACGGGCGCTTCCTCGTGGCGTTCGCGATGGCGCCGGACCGGTTGACGGCACTGGAGAGCCTGCGGCCTCTGCTGAGCCCGGGCGAACGCCTCGCCGTCACCCAGCACGCCGCCTACCTGCATTGCGCGAACGGTCTGCTGGAGAGCCGGGCCGGGGAGGCGCTGCTGGGCAAGGTGGGCAAGGGCGTGACCAGCCGCAACTGGGGCACGACGCTCAAGCTGGCCGCGCTGGTTTGACGCCAGAATGCGGCCATCCTTTCCAACACCGCCGCCCATGCTTCCATTCACTGTCGAACGCATCGATCACGTCGTGTTCCGCGTGCGGAACCTCGCCGCCAGCGTGGCGTTCTACGAGCGTGTGCTGGGCTGCCACCTTGTGCGCGAGCGGCCCGACCTCGGGCTCATGCACCTCCGGGCGGGTGCGTCCATGGTGGACCTGGTGTCCATCGACGGCAGGCTGGGCCGGGTGGGCGGGGAAGGGCCGAAGGCGGAAGGACGCAACGTCGACCATCTCTGCCTGCGGGTGGGGCCCTTCGACGAACAGCGCATCGTGGCGCACCTCGCCCAACAAGGCGTCACTTCCAACGGCCCGGCGAGCACCAACTTTGGCGCTGAGGGAGAGGGGCTCTCCCTGTACTTCTGCGACCCGGACGGCAACGTCATCGAGCTCAAAGGGCCGGCCCATGAAGGGCCTGGGTCGCCCCGTCCATCGCGTTGAACCTGGGAGTAAAGAATGATCGATGTCCCCGACTGGCTGGATGCCCCCAGAGGGCATTTGCTCGGCGTCCTGCGATTCCTCTGGTGGCTGGCCTGGGATGTGTGCATCCAGACCGTGGGCTGGTCGATCGGCTGGTGCCTGCTGCGCGTCGTGACGCTGGGGCGCTATCCGCTGGAGCGCTTTGGCGGCGTGGATGACGCGGACACCGGCACAGCGATCCTTGTGGAGATCGTTGGTCTGGTGGTGTTGGCGGTGGGGATCTGGTGGTTGGCGGGGGATTGGCCCTGACCACGTGGACCACCGACATCGGTTCATGGCCTTCAATGAAGCTGGCCTGCAGTTCAAGAGGTTATGGAGTTTGGGAGGTTGAGAGTGACGCAGGTGAAAAAGGTGTTGGCGTTCGAGCTGACTGGGCATGACGACGGTTCGTACATGCTCGGGAACGACACTTTTAAGCCGCTCGCGGGAGCGAGTGAGTGGCGTTTTGGTCGGAACGGTGTTCCGCACACGGCGACCTGTCGCGAGTGTGGGGGCAAGGTCAACCATGAGTACGTCGATCCCGGGTATCGGGTCAAGAAGCGACGGAGGGACATCACCACCACGTACGACGGGTACACGTTGGTCTCATCGCGTCTGTGCCGGGTGCTCACGGAAAACGGCGCGAGTAGCCACGATTTCGTGAGGCTTCCGGCGGACCAGGACTTTTTCTGGCTGCGTCCACAGTCGGTGTTGAGGTACTCAGCGATGCAGAGATCAAGGCCGTGCGCTGTTTGCGGGAACTTTGCCGATGAGGTCGTTCCTGTTCCTGAATTTGCTTCAACGCTTTCGGAGCAGATTGCGTCCGGTGTGTTTCGCTCCAGCATTGAGTTCGGTTCAACACCCTTAAAGTCATTCAAGGTGGTCGTGGGCGCAAACGCTGGCACAGCGCTGTCTGCCGCGTCGTTTGTCGGCGTTGAGCTGACGCCTGTGCTTTCTCAAGTCTGAAATCTTCTTGGCATGTCCAGTCCTTCTGGCTATTCACCGTCTGCATCGATTGAATGGCTGGATGTGTTTGTGTATGGCTCTGTGCTTCTCCTTTCGGGAAAGCCTCAGATCCACCGCAAGGTATCAGGGCGCCAGGTGGCGGTGGCCAGGCTGTTGGCCGCAGCCACTTGCGTGGGCGGCCACAGCAGGTCGTGCAGCAGCGATACGGTGTCACCCAGACTGGCCGCCTCAATGCGGTTCTTGTTCAGGAAAGCTTGCCACTGGCGCAACTTGGCGGCGTCTTCGCTGAACGTTGTCGTCAACGCAAGCGGGCGCTCCATCGGCAGCACGGTATGGCGCCGGGCAAAGGTGGCGGCGATAGCGGCTGCCAGCGTCGCGCCATCCAGCTCTGTGCGCTGCGCTATCACTGCGAGGTCGAAGAAGTCCTTCATGCGGCTGTTGGCCTGTCCCAGCATCACCATGGCCTGGTACTTCTCGGCGATCACGGTGTAGACCGGGTAGACCCGCAGTGTGGGTGCCGGGAAGTCGCCCAGCAGGACGGGAAAGGCCACGGTTTGCGGCCCGGGTGTCACGGCATCACCAAATCCCACGTCGATCTGCAGGGCGCAGCGTGCGGAGCCGATGCGCCCCACCAGCGTGATGCGTGTGCCGCCGTAGGTGTTGTCTTCGCGGATGGCCTGCGCTTTCACCGATTCGGGGTCGAACACGATGCCGTCGCGCAGGTCGATGGCGGCGATGTCGCGGAAGGTGGCGATCAAGGTGGCCTCGTCGTCTGGCCCGAAACCCAGCAGGTCGGCATCCCGCGTCGGGCGGTGTGGGGTGTCGTACCACAGCGCAAAGAGCAACGCGCCCTTGAGCAGGAAGCGGTCGGCATGCTTCGATGCACTGACGCGCGTCAGCAGACGCTCCATCGCGAACCGGTTGAGCAGCAGGCTGTAGTCGTCGCCCCGTTGTTTCGCCAGCGTTAGCAGCCGGGCCAGGATGGACGCAGAGATGTTGGCGCTCATTGCGCGACGGCTTCCAGGTAGGGCTGCATGACACGTTCGACGCGGTTGATCCTGGCGAAGTGGTTCAGCTCGGCCATCGACACCTTGCGGCTGCGCCAAGCCTCTTTTAGCGCCTCCAGCGCCACGTCCAGGCCGATCTTGTGGCGGAACTTGAAGCAGTCGGTCACGGTCTTGGCGGCGCTGTACACACGCACGGGGGCGCCGTGTTCGGTCACCGTCTGGATGCCCTCGCTGTACGCAGCGCCGCGCAGGCGCACCACCCGAAGCGGCGGGTAGCCCAGCTGCGGTGTCTGCCGGCCTTCGGGCAGCGCGATCCAGACTTCGTGGGGCATCTGCGTGCTGATCTCATGGAACTGCAGCGCGCTCAGCAGGCACAGCACCGCCTTGGGCACCCGCTGACACACCTCGATCTGCGTCTGGTGTTCAGTGACTTCGGCGTCTGGCAGGCCATACAGACCGCGGGCGAACCGTTGCAGCTTGCCCGTCTGGTGCAGCCGGATCAGCAGCTGCGGCGACCAGCCTTGCGCACGCACATCCGCCGCCCGCAGCACATGCCGCTGCCGGGCCAGTTCGAGGATGTGGTCGGATGGATTCATGGGCACTGAAGTTTAGTATCTGCATGACTTCTTAACAAGTCATGCAGTTTTCAAAACAAGGGCCACGGTGGATTGGGAATATACGATGCAAATACAATTCGTATATGTTTCATATGAAGGCCTCAGATGGGTATCGTCAAGATTTCCGACCAGATGCATGAGAACCTGCGGGTCGCCGGCACGGCCCTGAGCCGGTCCATCAACGCGCAGGCCGAGCACTGGATGCGCGTGGGCATGCTCACCGAGATGCATCCCGACCTTGACTACCGCGAGATCTGCCAGCTGCTGATCCAGGCCGAGCTCAACGGCGGTTTGGACCTCACCAACGCCGCCACCCTCGTGACGACAGCGCCACACAAGACCGCCGCCGCAGCCGCCACCAAAGGCCGCCACTGATGGCGCGCGGCGTCCCCATCCGCAGCGCCGACGAACTGGTCATGGCGCGGCGCGCCGCGCAGCTGGCGGCCGAGGTGCTGGACATGATCGGGCCGCACGTCGTGCCCGGCGTCAGCGCCGAAGCGCTCGACCGCCTCTGCCACGACCACATCGTGAACGTGCAAGGGGCCGTCCCCGCCAACCTCGGTTACCACGGCTACCCCAAGACCATCCTCACCTCGGTCAACCACGTCGTCTGCCACGGCATCCCCGCGCCCGACAAGATCCTCAAGGCCGGCGACATCGTCAACATCGACGTGGCCGTGCTCAAGGACGGCTGGTTCGGCGACACCAGCCGCATGTTCTGCGTCGGCACGCCCAGCACCCTGGCGCGGCGGCTGGTGGACACCACCTACGAGGCCCTGCTGGCCGGCATCCGGCAGGTGCGGCCCGGCGCCACGCTCGGCGACGTGGGCCACGCCATCCAGACGGTCGCGCACCGCGAGCGCTTCAGCGTGGTGCGCGAGTACTGCGGCCACGGCATCGGCCAGATCTACCACGACGAACCCAACGTGCTGCACTACGGCCAGCCCGGCCAGGGCCTGCGGCTGGAGGCCGGCATGGTCTTCACCATCGAACCCATGCTCAACGCCGGCAAACGCGAGACCCGGCAGCTGGCCGACGGCTGGACGGTGGTGACCAAAGACCGCTCGCTCTCGGCGCAGTGGGAGCACATGGTGGCGGTGACGGAGCAGGGGTTTGAGGTGCTGACGGCGTGGGATAAGTCATTGATTTAAAAGAATTCACCTGTTAGATTGTTTTTTTTCTCTGCAACAGGTGAATGAACTACCTCCCCCTGCCTGACGAGGCCGCCCGGCAGGTCATCGACGCCCAGACCATCCTCGCCGAACTGACCCGCGTGAAAGCACTTGCCCGCCAGGTCGAAGGCGGCATGTACTGGAAGCAGGAAGGCGCCTACGAGTACCTGATCAAAACCGGGCGGGGCAACCGGCAACAGCGGCTGGGCGCCCGCAGCCCGGAGCTCGAAGCCACCTACACCGCTTTCAAGGCGCGCAAGGCAGAGACCGAGGCCCGCCTGGCCAGCCTCAAGGCGGCGGCCACCACCGCGCAGCGGCTCAACAAAGCGGTGAGGGCGGGGCGCGTGCCCGCCCTGGTGGTGGACCTGCTCAACAAGCTGGAAGACAGCGGCTTGGCTCCGCATTTCACGGTGGTCGGCACGCACGCGCTCTATGCCTACGAAGCGGTGGCGGGCGTTCGCATCGTCGCTGGCGCGCTCGCCACGCAGGGCGTCGACCTGTTGTGGGACGCCCGTCAGCGTGTGCGCTTCCTCGCCGACGTCAAGCGCCTGGACAAATCCATGCTGCAGCTGCTGCAGGAGGTGGACCCTACTTTCGTGCGCAAAGACCTGCAAGCCGAAACCGCCATCAACGCCAAAGGCTTCGAGGTGGACTTCCTGCGCCGCATGCAGGAGGGCGACGACCCCCACCCCTTCAAGCTCTCGGACGCGGAAGACGAGCTCTGGCCCGTCATGGCCGAAAGGGCCAAGATCCTTACCGAGGCGCCGCGCTTTTCACATGTGGTGATCGGTGCCACCGGCAAGATGGCCGTGATGCACACCATCTCCCCGGTTACCTTTGTGGAGTTCAAGCGCTGGCTGGCGGAGCGTCCCAACCGGGAGCCTTCGAAGCGCAGGCGGGATTCGCTGCAGGCGCAGGTGGTGCAAGGGCTGATGGATGAGGGTTTGCTGCTGGTGCAGTGAACTGCCATGCTGCCAGCGTGGGGCAACGCGGGCGCTGATTGCTTTGGGCCTATCCGACGAAGTCAATGTGCTCCGGGTCGACATAGCGATTGTTGATTTCAGTATTTAATTATTTGGGTGAATTTGGGGGTTTTAATGAGTGATGAGAAATTTCTTGATCGTCTCCTTGACAGGCTGACGCTTGAATGCACCCCGGGTAGCTGGGCACCCCGGCCTGTTCTCAGCGAGGATCAGTGGTCTGTGTTTAAACGGTTAGTTAGCTGTCTTGACGATGATGAACATGTCGTCCTTGCGGGCTGCGCGCTATCCGCATTCTTTGACCCAGATAAGCATGCGGCTGGACATGCGCACGATGTAAAAAAGATGAGCGTGCTATTCGCAATTGCGCATGGTAGAGAAAAGACCGATGTAAGGCCGATTTTATTCATCACTGACGAAGAGTCAGACAGAAGCGGTGCTACTGAATTTCTTCAAGTATGGGGTGTGGCTGTACTTCCCTTCGAACCACTTCTAGTCCCGCATGATTTTGTGGAGAAGGTCATTTCTATTTTGAATGTTGGTCGAAATTACTCTGGGGATAGGCGCCCTATTAATGTGATGGAGAGTAAGGTTGCTAACCAAATTAAGATCGGAGTGCAGGATGAGTACACTTTGTTGCACGAGGTTTCGGCCTATCGAATGATGCCGGAAGGGGTGCTTACCTGTAACAATGAACTGAACGAGTCCATAAGGCGCCTTGGACCTATAGATGTAGTCATTCATGGTCAGAACCCCAACAGACCTGTGTTGTGCATTGAGGTTGATGGTCAAACGCACACCGAATGGCGAAGCGTGATTAAAGATAGCCATAAAAACAGGCTCCTGCGAGAAATCGGGCTTCCTGTGCTGAGAATTCTTCCGTCAGATATGGCCTTGTGGCGAAATAGTTGGAGAAAAGAGTTTTATCTGTATGCCAAAATAATCTCAAGCTGGGCAAGGGTAATTTCAAGGGGTATGAGTGAGTCTCTTGTGCAAGATGTTGAGGATGATCAATTTCAGCGCAAATTTCTGAGGCAGCGTGAACAGCTGGCTAATGCGATGTTTGGTGGCAATTACCAGGATCTGTCAAAGGATCTGCAAATTCTCGTTGATGATTCTGATTTGCTCACGGAGTTGGTTGCTGATAAGTACTATTCAGATCTTTTGAGGATGGAGTCTTCATCGTTTTATCAGGAGGGTATGCCTCATTCTTTGAATAAGCTGCCGTCACGGCTTTCGAGGCATCTGGGAGGGGTGCGTATACACGGATCTATTCAGTCCGGTGTAAGAACTGAGGCTGTGTTTAAGCACAAAGGAGCTTCGGAAAACCTTCAGTCCGCGACCTTCTTCCTAGTCCATCCCAAGTTAACGGAAGTGGAGTCCTATGAGCAGTTGAAAAATATTGCACTCCGCCACCTGTATTGGCTCGCTGATCAGAAAGTTGCCGAAATCAGGAGGTGATGGCTACCGCTTGCCAGAGCGGTGCGCCTTGCGAAAACCTCCCGTTGCGATCCGAACTGCACATCTTCGGTTTCGGTCCGCGTGCCAAAGCTTCGTGCAGCCGGATTTCCCCGGGTAAACCCTCCATTGACACCACCCCGCGCTGATCCGAAGGTGCAAGGCTTTCTGAAGCCTGCCAGCCTTCACCCCGGAGACGCGCCATGCAAACCACCAGCCCGCACCAGCACATCGCCACCGTGATGCAGGTGGCCGCGGACGGGGTGGGGGCGCAGGTGGCGGCGCGGCATGAGCAGGTGATCCGCGATTCGTGGTTGCGCTGTGTGCAGCAGCACCGGCTGGACCCGACGCGCATGCAGGAGGCCGTCATCCTGCCGCAGGCGCGGTTGCGCGAGCACCAGGACCAGATGGAGGCGCTGCTGCAGATCGCGCGCCACGGGCTGGAATCGCTCTACAGCAAGGTCGCGGGCCTGGGGTATGTCGTGCTGCTGACCGACGCGCGCGGCGTGACAGTGGACTTTCTGGGCGACCTGGTGTTCGAGCCCAGCCTGCGCAAGGCGGGCCTCTACCTCGGCGCGGACTGGAGCGAGCACCACGCCGGCACCTGCGGCGTGGGCACCTGCATCAGCACCGGCCAGGCGCTGACCGTGCACCTGGACGACCACTTCGACGCCACCCACATTCCGCTGACCTGTACCACCGCGCCGGTCTACGACAGCGCCGGGCAGCTGAGCGCGGTGCTGGACATTTCGCAGCTCAGTTCGCAGCAGCCCAAGGAGAGCCAGCACCTGGCGCTGCAGCTGGTGAAGATGTACGCGCACGACATCGAGAACGCGGCCTTCCTGCACCGCCACCGCCACGACTGGGTGCTGCGCCTGTCGCAGGCGCCGCAGTTCCTCGACGTGCAGCCGGACTACCTGCTGGCGCTGGACGCCAACGGCCGCGTGGTGGGCCACAACCGGCGGGCGCAACTGGCGCTGCAGAACGGTGAGTCTTTGTTGGGCATGGGCTTCGAGCAGCTGTTCGGCCTGCCCTTCGGCCAGATCGGCCGCTTCGTGATGACCCAGCCTTCGGACCAGCGCGCGGTGATGCTGGCCGGTGGCAAACAGCTGCTGTTCCTCTCGGCGGTGCCGCCGCCCGCGCGCCCGGTGGCGAGTGCGCCGCGCGAGGAGCGCCGCGTGCCCGCGCCGCTGGCCGCGCTCTCGGCGGGCGACGCCGCGCTGGACCGGCAGGTGGAGCGCGTGGCGCGGCTGGTGAACACGCCGATCAGCCTGCTCATCACGGGCGAGACCGGCTCGGGCAAGGAGTATTTCGCGAAGGCGGTGCACACGGCGAGCGAGCGGCGCAGCCGGCCCTTCGTGGCGGTGAACTGCGCGGCGATTCCAGAGCACCTGATCGAGAGCGAGCTGTTCGGTCACCTGCCGGGCAGCTTCTCGGGCGCCTTGCCCAAGGGCAAGCGTGGTCTGATCGCCGAGGCCGACGGCGGCACGCTGTTCCTCGACGAGATCGGCGACATGCCGCTGGCGCTGCAGGCGCGGCTGCTGCGCGTGCTGTCCGAGCGCGAGGTGCTGCCGGTGGGAGCGACGCGGCCGGTGCCGGTGAACATCCGCGTGATCGCGGCGACGCACGCGCCGCTGGAGCAACTGGTGCTGGCGGGGCGCTTCCGCGACGATCTGTACTACCGGCTCAAGGGCGCGCACATTCAGCTGCCGCCGCTGCGCGAGCGCAGCGACCTGGGCGCCATGATCACGCGCCTGCTGGACGGCCACGCCATCGCGCCCGCGGCGCTGCAGCGCCTGCTGGCGCACCGCTGGCCGGGCAACCTGCGCGAGCTGCGCAACGTGCTCGACTACGCGGCCAGCCTGTGTGGTGACGGGCCGATCGACCTGGACGACCTGCCGGAGCTGCAGGTGGCTCGGTTGCCCGCGCGAGTCACGGCGGGCGAGGGCGGTCAGGACGAGGGGCCGGAGGCCCTGCTGCAGGCGCTGCGCGCCGCGCAGTGGAACGTGAGCGCGGTGGCGCTGGCGATGGGGCTCTCGCGCATGACGCTCTACCGCCGGATGAAGCGCGCCGGCATCGTGCCGCCCAACCGCATGGCCTGAAAGGGCTGGATGCCTGTGACAGCTGTCACTCCGAAGGGGTGACAGGTGCACGGGGTGTGACACCACCGCACCCCAGACAAATCCCTGCCAGATCAAGCACTTGCGCGCGCCGACCGCCTGGCACGCGTCTTGTGATGCACAAGGCACCGGCCCGCACCGAGGCCGGCATCACAGGAGACAACCCATGACTGCAAACACGCCCTCCCAGCGGGCACAGCGCTGGCTGGACGCTTTCGGAGCCGCCCTGGCCTCCGGCAATCCCGACAACGTGCTGCCCCTGTTCGACGCCGACTGCTACTGGCGCGACCTCGTGTCCTTCACCTGGAACATCCGCACGCAGGAAGGCCACGACGCGGTGCGCGACATGCTCGCCGCGCGCCAGGCCGACGCGGGCGCCTCGAACTTCCAGCTCGAAGGCGAAGCCACCGAGGCCGACGGCGTCACCGAGGCCTGGTTCACCTTCGACACCCGGGTCTCGCGCGGACGCGGCCACCTGCGCCTGAAGGGTGACAAGGCCTGGACCCTGCTGACCACCATGGTCGAGCTCAAGGGCTTCGAAGAGAAGAAGGGCGCCAACCGCATCAAGGGCGCCGAACACGGCGTGCACAAGGGCCGCAAGAGCTGGCTCGAACTGCGGCAGGACGAGCAGGCGCGCCTGGGTTACGAGGAGCAGCCTTATGTGGTGATCATCGGTGGCGGGCAGGGCGGCATCATCCTGGCCGCGCGGCTGCGTCGCCTGGGTGTGCCGACCATCGTGGTGGAGAAGAACCCGCGGCCCGGCGACAGCTGGCGCAACCGCTACAAGAGCCTGTGCCTGCACGACCCGGTCTGGTACGACCATCTGCCCTACATGCCGTTCCCGGACGACTGGCCGGTGTTCGCGCCCAAGGACAAGGTGGGCGACTGGCTGGAGATGTACACCAAGGTCATGGAGATCAACTACTGGGGCTCCACCACCGCGAAGAAGGCCAGCTACGACGAGGCCAAGGGCGAGTGGACCGTGGTGGTGGACCGCAACGGCGAAGAGGTGACGCTGCGGCCCAAGCAGCTGGTGTTCGCGCTGGGTGTGTCGGGCTACCCCAACGTGCCGAAGATCGCGGGCGCCGAGACCTTCGAGGGCGACCAGCACCACTCCAGCAAGCACCCCGGCCCCGAGAAGTACGCGGGCAAGAAGGCGGTGGTGCTCGGCTCCAACAACTCGGCCCACGACATCTGCGCGGCCCTGTGGGAACACGGCGCGGACGTGACCATGATCCAGCGCAGCAGCACACACATCGCGCCGTCGAACTCGCTGATGGAACTGGCGCTGGGCGGGCTCTACAGCGAAGAGGCGGTGAAGAACGGCATCGACCACCACAAGGCCGATCTGGTGTTCGCCAGCGTGCCCTACAAAATCATGCACAGCTTCCACATCCCCGTGTACGAGGAGATGAAGAAGCGCGACGCCGACCTCTACAGCCGGCTGGAGAAGGCGGGCTTCCTGCTCGACTTCGGCGACGATGGCTCGGGCCTGTTCATGAAGTACCTGCGCCGCGGCTCGGGCTACTACATCGACGTGGGCGCGAGCGAACTGGTGGCCAACGGCAGCATCAAGCTCAAGAGCGGCGTGAACATTGAGCGCATCAACCCGAAGAGCGTGACGCTCTCCGATGGCACCGAGCTGCCGGCCGACCTGATCGTCTACGCCACCGGCTACGGCTCGATGAACCACTGGCTGGCCGACCTGGTGTCGCCCGAGGTCGCCGACCGCGTCGGCAAGGTCTGGGGCCTGGGCTCCAGCACTACCAAGGACCCGGGGCCGTGGGAGGGCGAGCTGCGCAACATGTGGAAGCCGACCAACCAGCAGCAGCTGTGGATCCACGGCGGCAACCTGCACCAGAGCCGCCACTACTCGCAATTCCTGTCGCTGCAGCTCAAGGCGCGCTACGAAGGTCTGGACACGCCGGTGTACGGGCAGGCGGCGGTGCACCACCTGCGGTGAACGGGCCGTGAGGGCCTGACCTCCTGAGGCGTGGCTATAGTGGGCTGGCTCGCAACGCCAGCCCACGCCATGCCTGTTCCTTCTTCGAAGTTTTGCCGGAGCGATCCATGCTGATCGCCCTGCAGCGCTCGGCCCTGTCCGGCTTCACCTACGACCTGGCCGCGGCCGACGGCACCGTGATCGGCGAGCTGTGTTTCCCCGACTGGGCCGAAGCCCGCAACGCGCGGCTGAAGAACCCGGCACCGGGGCGGCTGCGGTCGAGCATCGACCTGCGTCTGTCTGGTGAGGCGTACACCATCGAGTTCGAATACACGCGCCGCGGCTGGAACAACGACACGCGCTTCGAGCTGATGCAGGGCGGCGCCCGTCTCGCATCGGCCGAGGTGGTGGTGCCCCAGGGCTTCTTCGGGCGCGCGCGGCTGCTCATCACTGAGCCCTTTAGTGGCGAGTTGGTGCGGCGCAGCACTTTTTTCAAGACCCGCTTCGAGCTGCAGCAGGACGGGCAGGCGCTGGGCCTGGTCCACGAGCCTCAGGCCTTCACCACGCGGCGCCGGCTGTGCGCCGAAGTACCACCCGACGTCCCGCCACCGGTGCAGGGGTTCCTGCTGTTCCTGGTGATCAATCTGGCGTTCGGGTGAACAGGTGCGAAGGGTGACCTTCAGCTCTTCTATGCTGTACAAGTGACGAACAGCGAATCAATTGAGGGGGCCATGTCAGAAGGCGTGAAATCTTCAGAACTTATCCAACAGCGGGTCCGGCAGCGCATTGTGGAGTGGCTCGAAATGGTTGCTGAATACCCATCCGATCCACCGCCGTGGGATCTGAACGAAACCATCAATCAGTGGTACGACTGGAGCCCAGATCACCCCACCAAGGACAGCTACCCGGCGCCGATCTACTCAGAAAATGAGGCACAGGCGCTTCTTTCTGTTGGGACGGCGGTAGATGTCTTCTGCCAGGCTACGCCTGCAACGATGCGTGGCGATAGCCAGGAGATGGCGAGGCCCGAGTGGATTGAACTGGTGGGTTCGGTCCGGCAGGCGCTTCAGGTCATTGCTCACCAAGAGAACCCATGAAAAAACCGTTGGAGGTGATCACGCTGACCCTGGTGGGTCTGTCGGTCTGCGTCATCGCAGGCATGGCGATCTACCGCTGGATGACGCAAGGCGATGAGATCCGGTGCGTGGCCCACGAGTTCGCATTCGGGTGCACCACCACCCTGGGTCATGTGCTGACCGGGGTGGGGGCGCTGGTGGTGGTCGTGGCGCTGGTGCTGTGGGCGCGTTTCCGCGGTCACTGACCTTGCCGAAGCGGGCGGCCGCTCAGCCCTTGCGGCTCACCAGCACGATCCCCGCCGCCACGCCCAGCAGCGCCAGCACCAGCTGCAGCGTCAGTGGTTCGCCCAGCAGCACCACGCCGAAGACCAGCGCGAACAGTGGGGTGAGGAAGGTGAAGGTGGACATCTGCGTCGCGGGGTAGTGGCGCAGCATCCACATCCAGGCCAGGTAGCTGGCAAACGCGCCGACGGCGGTCTGCAGGAACACCGAGCCCCAGGCGAGGGCCGAGTAGTCGAAGGACCAGGTTTCGCCCAGCGCCAGCGACAGCAGCGGGCAGACCGTGGCGGTCACGCTCAGCTGGTAGAACAGCGATTTCTCGGCCTGGATGGTGGCCACCTTGGTGGTGCGGATCGCGATGGTGGTCAGGCCCCAGAACATGCCAGCCGCCAGGCCCATGGCGTCGCCCTTCCACTGGCCCGGCGCCGAGCCGTGCAGGAAGGCTTCGCTGAAGGCGATGCCGACGGCGCTGAATGCGATGACCAGGCCGATCCACTGGATCTTGCGCAGCTTCTCCGAGGGCACGAAGCGCGGCAGCAGCACCGCCACCCAGAACGGGCTGGTGTAGAGGAACACCGTCAGGCGCGAGGCGCTGGTGTGCTGCAGACCAAGGTAGATCAGGCAGAACTCGGCCGCGAACAGCAGGCCGACGATCAGCCCACCCTTGAGCGAACCGTCGCTGTTGAACAGTTTGACGCCGCGCAGCTGGCACCACAGCCAGAGCAGGGCGGTGGCGCCGGCCATGCGCACCGAGGCCTGCCACAGCGGCGGGATCTCGCGGCCGGCGAACTTGATCAGGATCTGCTGGAAGCCCCAGAAGGCGCAGCAGGCCACCAGCACGGTGATGGCGAAGGTGTCGAGGTGGTCTTTGCGTTGGACGGCGGTCATGGGGGCAGGAGGGTAGCGCAGGCGCGGCGCGACTCATGTCGCGCGCGGCGCCTTACTGGCCGGAGGCCAGCTTTTGCAGGTGTCGCTTGAGCGTGTCCGCCTCGTGCGCCGACCAGCGCGAGAGCAGGTGGCTTTCCTGTGCGCGGGCCTGTTCGATCAGCGCCGCGGCGATGCGCCGGCCTTCGGCGGTGGCGACCACCAGGGTGCGGCGCTGGTCGGCCGGGTCGGCCAGCAGTTCCAGCAGGCCGTCCTCGGCCATGCGCTGCACGAGCTTGGTGACGGTGGGCTGTTTGGCCAGCACGTCGTGCGCCAGCTGGCCGACGGCGATGGCGCCCTGGCCGTTGGGGGGGCTGTGGGGCTGGCTGAGCGCGGCGTCGTGCAGCACGGCCAGCACGCGCCAGGCGATGTGGGTCAGGCCCTGGGCGGCAATCGCGTTTTCGAAGTCGCGGTAGACCGCGTGGCTGGCCTGGCCGAGCAGGTAGCCCAGGTAGCTGCCGACGAAGCGGCCATCGGGCGGCTGCGGTGCGCTGGCGTCGGCCGGCGCGCCGTGCAGCGGGTGTTCGGTGTAGAAGCGGCCACCGTGGTAGAGCAGGGGCGAGGCGTCGGCCCGGCGCGCGCAGCGCTCGACCTCGCCGACGAAGATCACGTGGTCGCCCTCGGTGTACTGGCTGCGGTTGAAGCACTCGAATGTGGCGACGCAGCCCTCCAGCAGCGGCGCGCCGCCCGCGCCTTCGGTGAAGCCGACGCCGGCCCAGCGGTCGACGCCGCGGGCGGCAAAACGTTCGGCCAGCGCCTGCTGGTCGGCGGCGAGCACGTTGATCGCGTAGTGCCGGCCGTTGCTGAACACCGCCATCGAGCCGGCCGCCTTGCCCAGGCTCCACAGCACCAGCGGCGGGTCCAGAGAGACGGAATTGAACGAGCTGGCCGTCAGGCCGACGGGCTCACCCTGGTCGTTGCGCGCGGTGACGATGGTGACGCCGGTCGCGAACATGCCCAGCGTCGCGCGGAAGTCGCGCGGCGAAAAATCGGGCGGTTGGGCGGCGTGGCCGGCGGCACGGGACGGGGACATGGCTGCAATTTATATGAAAATTCATCAATAATGGGCCCGCAACCGCCATTTCCCCGATGGCAGGCCCCCAAAACAGGAGACAACCCATGTTGCAGGAGCGGATCGAACCCGCCTGGATCGACGCGTTTGAAGCGGTGCTGCGGCGCTGTGCGCTGCAGCCGGGCGACACGGTGGCGATTCTCAACGAAAGCCAGAGCCGTCCGGTGCTGGTCGAGCTGGCGCGTCTCGCGGCGGCGCGGCTCGGGGCCCCGGCCTTCGTGTTGACCCTGCCGTCGGTGTTCGGCGCCGCGGGCGAACCCGTGACGCGCTCCACCGGGGCATCACCGGCCATTCAACAGCAGTTGCCGGTAATCGCGGCATTGCAGGCCTGCACCTTGGTGATCGATTGCACGGTCGAGGGCCTGATGCACGCGCCCGAGCTGCCGGCCATCCTGCAGGGCAACGGCATCACCCAGCCGCGCGTCGTCTACGTGAGCAACGAACACCCCGAGGCGCTGGCGCGCCTGCTGCCCGACGACGCCACCGAGGCGCGGGTGAAGGAACACGTCAAGCGCCTGCGCGGCGCGAAGGCCCTGCGCGTGACTTCGCCCGCCGGCACCGAGCTCACGGTCTCGCTGCAGGGCGCCGTGGTGGGCGGCAACTGGGGCAGCACCACACGCCCCGGCACGCTGACCCACTGGCCCGGCGGCCTGGTGCTGGCCTTCCCGGCGGCGGGCAGCGTCAGCGGTCGGCTGGTGCTGGCCGAGGGCGACGTGAACCTGACCTTCAAGCGCTACATCGAGCGCCCGATCACGCTGACCATCGAGAGCGACTACGTGACCCACATCGACGGCGGCGGCGTGGACGCCGAACTGCTGCGCAGCTACTTCGCGGCCTGGGGTGAAAAGGAGGCCTATGCCGTCAGCCACGTCGGCTACGGCCTGAACGACGCCGCGCGCTGGGACAGCATGGCGCTGCACGACAAGCGCGACTTCAACGGCACCGAACTGCGCGCCTTCGCCGGCAACTTCCTCTACAGCACCGGCGCCAACGAGACGGCGGGCCGTTACACCCGCGGCCACTTCGACTGGCCGATGCGCGACTGCACCGTGTCGCTGGATGGCACGGTGGTGGTCGATGCCGGAAAGGTGGTCGCGTGAGCAGCTTGCCAACATTCACCACCCTGGGCGATGGCGCCACCACCGTGCTCATGCTGCACGGCATCGGCGGCGGGCACCTGGCCTTTGCGCCCCAGGTCGAAACCCTGGCCAGCGTGGGTTACCGCGCGGTGGCCTGGGACATGCCCGGCTACGGTCACAGCGCACCCATCGAGCCCTACACCTTCAAGGGGCTGGCGCAGAGCTGCATCAACCTCATCGACGCGCTGCAGTGCGACAGCGTGGTGCTGGTCGGCCACAGCATGGGCGGCATGGTCGCGCAGGAGGTGATCGCGCGCCGGCCCGAGAAGGTGCGCAAGCTCATGCTCTGCGGCACCTCGGCCGCCTTCGGCAAACGCAGCGACGGCCAGCGTGCCGAGGTCTGGGCGCAGCAGTTCATCGCGCAGCGCACCGCGCCGCTGGACGCCGGCCAGAGCATGGCCGAGATGGCGGCGAAGCTGGTGCCGCAGATGGTCGGTCCCGGCTCGCTGCCCGAAGGCGTGCGCCTGGCCGAGCAGTGCATGGGCCGCGTGCCGGCCGCCACCTACCGGCGCGCGCTGGACTGCATCGTCACCTTCGACCGCCAGGCATCGCTGGCCCACATCGGCGTGCCCACGCTGCTGGTCGGCGGGGAGTTCGACCGCGTGGCCGCGCCCGCGGTGATGAAGCAGATGGCGCTGCAGATCCCGAACGCGCGTTACACCGAGATGGCCGGCGTGGGCCACCTGATGAACCTGGAAGCGCCCGACGAGTTCGACCGCCTCCTGCTGGACTTTCTCCGCGAGCCCGTTCCAAGGACGCGCCCGGACCTGCACTGAATCCACCCGACAAGAGGAGACAAACCCATGACCACCCGTCCCGTCAACCCGGTCACCGGCCTGGACTTCACACCCGCCGTCGGCGACATGCCCTTCACGCCGCTGCAGCGCGAGTGGCTGGCCAAGGCCCACGCGCTGGGCCGCGACAAGTTCGCCGCCCGCGCCGCGCAGTGGGACAAGGAGGCGAGCTTCCCGTTCGCCAACTACGACGACCTGCGCGAACAGGGCTTCCTCAGGCTCTGCGTGCCGGTCGAGTTCGGCGGTGCGGGTGCGGACTTCCCGACCTACATGATGGTGGCGGCCGAGATCGGGCGTTTCTGCGGCGCCACCGCGCTCACCTGGAACATGCACATCTGCAGCACCATGTGGACCGGCGTGCTGGCCGACGGCATCGCGATGAGCGACGAGCAGCGTGTCGAACACGCGGCGCGGCGCAAGCTGCACTTCGCGCGCATCGTGAACGAGGGCAAGCTCTACGCCCAGCCCTTCAGCGAAGGCACGGCGGCCGCGGCGGGCCGTGCGCCCTTCGGCACCACGGCGAAGAAGGTGGAGCGGGACGGAAAGAGCGGCTGGCTTATCAACGGCAAGAAGATCTGGGCGAGCCTCTCGGGCGCGGCCGACTACTACGGCGTGCTCTGCACCGAAGACAAGGGCGACCAGCACCCCGACGCCCGCGACACGCTCTACATCAGCGTGCCGGCGACTTCGGAGGGGTTCTCCATCAGCGGCGACTGGGACCCGCTGGGCATGCGCGGCACCGTCAGCCGCAACCTCACGTTCAAGGACGTGTTCGTCAGCGACGACGAGCAGCTCATGCCGCGCGGCATCTACTTCAAGGGCGCGCAGACCTGGCCGGCGATGTTCTTCACGCTCTCGCCGACCTACCTGGGCGTGGCGAATGCGGCCTACGACTTCACGGTGCAGTACCTGCGCGGCGAGGTGCCAGGCGAGCCGCCCATCAAGCGCCGCCAGTTCCCCACCAAGCAGATCACGGTGGCGCAGATGCGGCTGCAGCTCGAAGCCATGAAGAGCCTGTTCACCCGCGCCATATTCGAGGCCAAGCCTAACCCGAGCAAGGACGAGAAGCTGCGCCTCTACGCCGCGCATCACGCGGTGATGGAAGGCGCCAACGACCTCGCGCGGCTGGCCATCCGCACCTGCGGCGGCCAGAGCATGCTCAAGCACCTGCCGCTGGAGCGCCTGTACCGCGACAGCCGCTGTGGCGCGCTGATGCTGCCCTGGACGGCCGAGCTGATCCTCGACCGCATGGGCCGGGAGACCCTGTACGAGCCCGGCGAAAAGGACGAGTGAGGGAGCCGGTCCATAGAATCGTGGTCATGACCAGTGACCACCGTTCCTCGCCGCTCCCACGCCGATCTGTCCGTCCGCTCCTGGCGCTGGGCCTGGCGCTGGCGGCGCACACCGGCGCCATGGCGACGCCGAAGCCACCCGCCGCGGACAAGGCGGCGGACCCCTGCATCGAATTTGTGGCGCGCCTGCCCAACGTGAAGGCGCCGCTGTGCCACGCGGCCCAGCTCAAACCTTCCAGCGGTGGCGTGTCGGTGCAAGGCCGCACGCTGTACCAGCGCGACGTGATGGCCCCCGACGCCAAGGTGCGGGTGCTGGTGGTGGGGGCGATGCACGGCGACGAGCTGTCCTCGGCCGCGGTGGCCCTGCACTGGATCCAGCGCGCCGTCGAGACGCCGTCCAACGTGCACTGGCGCTTCATCCCGGCGCTCAACCCCGACGGCCTGATGGCCCGGCCCGCCAAGCGGGTCAATGCCCGCGGTGTCGACCTCAACCGCAACTTCCCGACCCCCAACTGGGCGCGTGACGCCAAGATCTACTGGGAACAACGGACCAAGAAGGACCCGCGCCGCTGGCCCGGCCCCAAGCCGCTGTCCGAGCCCGAGTCGAAGTTCTTCCACGAAGAGATGGAGCGCTTCCAGCCCGACCTGATCGTGAGCATCCACGCGCCTTACGGCGTGCTCGACTTCGACGGTCCCACCGTGCCACCGGCGCGCCTGGGCCGCCTGTACCTGGACCAGGTCGGCATCTTCCCCGGCAGCCTGGGCAACTACGGCGGCGTGCACAAGGGCATGCCCGTGGTCACCATCGAGCTGCCCAGCGCCATCCGCACGCCGCTGGACGCCGAGATGCGCCAGATGTGGCTGGACCTGCTGCGCTGGATGAGCGAACGCGTCATCCCCGCCGAGGGCGACGCCAAGGTGGTGCCGGTCAAGGTGAAGAAGACCGGTTGACCCGCGCGCGGAGAACACATGAGCACCTTTGATCCCGACGCCCTGGAGTGTCTGGCCGCCATCATCGAAGAGGGTGGTTTTGAACGCGCGGCCCAGCGCCTGTCGATCACGCAGTCGGCGGTGTCGCAGCGCCTGCGCGCGCTGGAGGCGCAGGTCGGCACCGTGCTCATCGTGCGCAGCCGGCCGCTCAAGCCCACACCGGCGGGGCAGCTCATGCTCAAGCACGCCAAGATGATGCGGCTGCTGCGGGCCGATCTGGAGACCGAACTCAGGGAGCTGGCGCCGGGCGCCGGCGGGGCAGGGCGGGACGAGGAGCGCATCTCGATCGCGATCAATGCCGACAGCATCGCCACCTGGGCGATGCCGGCGCTGGACGCGCTGGTGCGTCAGGGCCTGCCGGTGGAAATCATCACCGACAACGAGGAATTCACCCAGGAGTGGTTGCGCGAGGGCCAGGTGCTGGGTTGTGTCACCTCGCTGGGGCAGGCGCTGCGCGGCTGCAAGATGGTGCCACTGGGCTGCATGGACTATGTGGCCGTGGCGCAGGCGGATTTCGCCCGCATCCATTGCCCCAAGGGCCTCAGCGCCCACAACTTCCATCAGCTGCCGTTTGTCGCTTTCAATCGCAAGGACTATCAGCAGCACGGCTTCGTGGAGCAGGCCTTCGGTCTGCCGCGTGTCGGGCTCAAGCAGCTGTACGTGCCGTCCAGCGTCGGGCAGCTGCGGGCGGTTCAGGCCGGCTGGGGCGTGAGCGTGCTGCCGGAACTGCTGGTGCGCGATCTGCTGGCCCGCGGCGAGCTGGTCAACCTGTTGCCGCGCCACCGGTTGAGCGTGATGCTGTACTGGCACTGCTGGAACCTCAGTTCCGACGTGCTGGAGGCGCTGACCGCGGCGCTGACCGGGGCGGCCAAGCACAACCTGCTGCCCGCCGGAACGCAAAAAACCCCGCCGGGGCGGGGTTCGAAGCGCAAGGAAGCGGACTGATCACTTCGGCATGATGACGCTGTCGATGACGTGAATCACGCCGTTGTCGGCGGCGATGTCGGTCTTCACGACGTTGGCGGCGTCCACCTTCACACCGCCCATTGTGCTGACGGTGATCTCGCTGCCCTGCACGGTCTTCACCTTGCCGGCCTTGACGTCGGCGGCCATCACCTTACCGGGCACCACGTGGTAGGTCAGCACGGCGGTCAGCTTGGCCTTGTCCTTCAGCAGCGCATCCAGATCGGCCTTGGGCACCTTGGCGAAGGCTTCGTCGGTGGGGGCGAACACGGTGAACGGGCCCTTGCCCTTGAGCGTGTCGACCAGACCGGCGGCCTGCAGGGCCGTGGCCAGGGTCTTGAACGAGCCGGCAGCGACTGCGGTGTCGACGATGTCCTTGGCGTGGGCGGAACCCAGGGTGGCCAGGGCGATGACGGAGGCAATCAGGGACTTCTTCATGGGTAACTCCTAAGAGAGGTTGAGGACAGGGAACGGAAAAAAGAGAAGGAAATCAGGCCGGCGGCAGGATCACCCGGTCGATCAGGTGCACCACGCCGTTGCTGCACAGGATGTCGGTGGCGACGATGGCCGCCTGGCGGCCGCGGCCGTCGGTGATGCGCAGGTCGCCGCCGACGGTGAAGCTCGCGCCCTGCAGGGTCGCGATGGGGGTGTCGACCGGCACCTGGTCCTTCAGCACCCGGCCGGACACCACGTGGTAGGTGAGCACGGCGGTCAGCAGCGGCTTGTCGGCCAGCAGTGCCTCCTTGGTGATGCCCAGTTCGGTCAGCAGGGCGGCAAATGCGGCATTGGTGGGGGCGAACACGGTGAGCGGCCCGGGCGCACTGAGAGCATCGACCAGACCCGCGGCGACCACGGCCTCGACCAGGATGCTCAGGTTGGGCGTGGCCTGGGCGGTGGCCACGATGTTGGGTGGCGCATGGTCGTCGTCACTGCCGCCGCAGGCGGTCAGCAGGCCCGCTGCGGCACCAGCCAGCAACAGGGAACGTCTCGGGATCGGCATCTCGGTCTCCTTCAGGCGTGGGGTGGATAGAGACAGCCGGCGCCGGGGCGGGGTGCTCCGGAATCAGGGTCCGCAGCTGTCTGGGCGTGATATTAGTCGCATAAGATCAAAAAGTGACCAATCAGTATAGAAAAGATACTTGTCAGTATGGTTATCTACTTTGGCGTCCATTTGGGGCACAATACGAGTGCTGCCCAAAGATTGACCATGACCACCGCCGTTTCTTCTCCGACCCCCCGTTCCACTCCCAAGCGCAGTTTTCGCGAACAGATGCATCTGGCGCGCGAGGACGCCATCGTCTCGGTGGTGAACCGGCTGCTGGCTGAAAAGGGGTTCGAGGCGATGACGGTGGACGAGGTGGCCGCCGAGGTGGGTATCGCCAAGGCCAGCCTCTACAAGCACTTCCCCAGCAAGGAAGACCTGGCGGCCGCCGCGATGGTCAAGGTGATGAACCGGGCGCGGGCCTTCCTGGACACGCTGGACCCGAAGGCGCCGCCGCTCGACCTGCTGCGCTCGGTGGCGCGCTGGACCATGGAGGTGCAGCTGGCCGGTGAAATGCCCTCGCTGCCCAGCGAGAACTCCAGCCTGCGCGCGTCGTTGACGACCAACAAGGCCTATGTGGACGGTTTGATGGATGTGAGCGACCGGCTGGGCGCCTGGATCGAGGCGGCCCAGCAGCAGGGCAGCGTCAATCCCGCCCTGCCGCCGATCGCGGTGCTGTACACCCTCTATGCCCGGGCCTGCGACCCGGTGCTGGGGTTTCTCAAGGGGTCCGGCCTGTACAGCGACGGCCAGATCATCGACATGGTGCTCAGCACCTGTTTCGACGGATTGCGCCAACGCTGAGGCTGGCGCGGCGCGTCAGCGCACCAGCATCACCGGCACACCGCAGTGCGCCAGCACCTGCGTGGCGACGGAACCCATCACCAGGTTGCCCAGGGCGCTGTGGCCGTGCGAGCCCATCATGACCAGGTCGTACTTGCCGGCGTCGGCCTGTTTGGCGATCTGTTCGCCGGGCGTACCGGTCTTGTGCACGACCTTGGGTTCGATGCCGTGGCGCTTGAGGAACTTGACCACAGGCGCGGTGACCTTTTCGGCCTCCTCGGCGTAGTAGCTGTTGGCGACCTCGGCACCGACGGCGGCGCGCGCGCGCGGAGGCAGGGGCATCTGCACGGTGAAGATGGTGAACTCGTTGTTGGCGCTGAACACCTCCAGGTGGGTGGTCAGGTAGGCCAGCATTTTCTTGGTGTAGGCGCTGCCGTCCACAGCGAGCAGGATCTTCATGGTCTCTCTCCGGTTGTGTGCCCCAAAGGCGGGCGAATCGCGCCAGTGTACGCGCGGGGTGTGGGCATTTCCTATGGGATTTCCACATTCACCGTCAGTGTGGGCCTGAAATCGTTCTGCTCACCCTTGCGCGCATAGCCCAGTGGATTGGCCACGATGCGGCAGCGGCCGACCTGCACATCGGTTGCGCAGTGCAGGTGTCCGTGCAGCCAGAGATCGGCCAGGGGCAGCAGGTCGTCCAGCGCATTGCAGAAGCCGGCCGTGCCGGGCGCCAGGCCGTAGCGCGGGTCGGCGCTGTGCAGGGTCGGCGCAAAGTGCGTCACCACGACCGTGGGCCCATCGTGCGGCTGGGCCAGCGCCTCGCGCAGCCAGTCCTGGCATTCCAGCGCCAGCTCGCGCATGGCGGCCGCGTCGAACAGCGCGCCGCCGCGCAGGCCCGCCATCTTGTGCAGGTAGAAGTTGGCGGCGCGAAAGGCTTTCTCTCGCAGACGCAGGCGCTCGGTCTCGGTGGTGCCCGTCGGGGCCAGCGCGTCGTAGTCGCTCCAGAGCGTGGTGCCGATGAAGCGCACCCCATCGATCTGCAGCGTCTCGCGCTCCAGCCAGGCAATGCCGAGCCGGTCGCAGGCGCGGCGCAGGTCCGCGTGCGCCTCGTCCCAGTCGAGGTTGTCGTATTCGTGGTTGCCCGGCACGAACAGCACCGGGGTCGGCCAGCCGCCATGCTGCGGCAGGGGCGAGAAGCGCCGCAGACCCCAGTCGGCTTCGTCCATCACCGAGTCGTCGCGCCGTTTCTGGTAGGAGCCGATGTCGCCCGCCAGCACCAGCAGGTCGGCGCCTGCCGCGGGTGTGGCAGCAAAGCTGGCGTCGGTTTCGAGATGCAGGTCGCTGAGCAGTTGGAGCTTCATGGCGCGATTGTCGGCGCAGCGTCGGCCGCGGCTTCCGCGAAGCCGCGCCGCGCCGCCCGCTCGACCGCCTGCCGCAGCCAGCGGTGTGCGCCGTTGTGCGCCGACTGCCGGTGCCACAGTGCGTCGACGTGCACCGCCGGCACCGGCAGCGGCAGCTCGCGCAGCGTCAGTGCCGACTCGATCCCGGTGACCTCGACGAAGTGCCGCGGCAGCACGGTCAGCAGGTCGGTGCTGGCCACCACGCGACCTGCGGTGAAGAACTGGTTGACCGTGATCACGATGCGGCGCTGGCGCGACATCGCCGACAGCGCCTCGTCGACAAAGCCGAAGGGCCGGCCGGAGAAGCTCACCAGCAGGTGGCGCGCCGCGCAGTAGGCGTCGAGCGTGAGCGGGGCCCGGGCCAATGGGTGGTGGCGTCGCATCACCACCACGTACTCACCGTCGTAGAGCCGCTGGTGCAGGAAGCGTGGCGTGTGTTCCTGCAGGTGGATCGCGGTCAGTTCTGCGATGACGCCGGGAAAATGCCCGACCGCCAGGTCTGCCGAACCGGACTCCAGCAGTTCGCGCGGATCGCGCGTGGTCAGCGGCACGATGCGCAGGTTCACACCCGGCGCTTCCTTCTCCAGCAGGTCCACCAGCCCGGGCACCAGCTTGGCGGCGGTGGCGTCGGCCATGGCCAGCACGAAGGCCTTGCCCGCGGTCGACGGGTCGAAGTCGGCCGGCGACAGGGACTCGCGCAGCTGCGCCAGCGCGTCGCGGACCGTCGGCCACAGGGCCAGCGCGGCCGGTGTCGCCTCCACCCCGTAGCCCGAGCGCCGGACCAGTTCATCGCCCAGGTGTTCCCGCAGGCGCTTGAGCGCGTTGCTCACCGCCGGCTGTGTCATGGCCAGGTTGTTGGCTGCGCGGGTGAGGTTGCGCTCGGCCATGACCTCGTCGAACACCCTCAGCAGATTGAGGTCCAGCGTGCGGAAGTTGGTCTCATTCATCATCTTGGTGAATGTAATTCATCACAAAAATAAATTGGCGTGACATCAGGGTTCACCCTAGTATTCGCCTGTCCAAAAGACTGTCTATCCAAGGAGTTCGCCATGAGCACCGTCTTCTCTCCCTCTCCCGCATCCGTCGGCATGGGCCCTGCCGCCGACAAGGGCGCCGGTCGCGCCCGCCGTTTTGACGGCTCGCGCAGCCTGGCCACCATGCTGCTGGCCGCCGCCGTGGCCGCCCTGGTGGTGCTGGCCGACCAGATGATCGGCTCCTGGGCCGATGGCCACCTGTTCCTGGGCTGGGTCGCCCTGTGGGTCGTGATCTTCGCCGGCTCCGCGCTGTTCGCCGGTACGGCCCGCCGTGCGGCGCAGGTCACGCTGCGCTCGCTCGACAGCTGGTCGCGTTCGCTGGCCGAGGCCCGCGCCGAAGCCCGCCTCTGGGACCTGGCCCGCACCGATCCGCGCCTCAAGGCCGAGCTGATGCAGGCCCGTGCCCGCGAAGCCGAGCTGGCCGAAGCTCTGAACCCTTTGCCCGTTGCGGCGAAGAACGACTACTCGGACGCGCTGGCGCCGATGGGTCTGGACACGGGCTTCTCCGCACCGCTGCGCCGCTGGGCTCAGATGGAAGTGCGCCGCCAGACGGGCTACCTGCCTTACCTGTAATCCTCCGCTGTCGCACATGAAAAAAGCCCCCCGGCAGATGCCGGGGGGCTTTTTCGTTTGGGGGCCAGCCCTTGCGGGCCGGGATCAGGCAGCGGTCAGACGCTTTTCCAGGTCGTTCTTGGTGTCGATCAGGGCCTGAGGCATGTGGTAGGCCAGCTGCTCGAAGTGGGCGTCGTGCAGTTTGAACTCCTCGGCCCAGGCGGCCTTGTCGATGCTGGTGACCTGCTGGAACTGCTCAGCGCTGAAATCCAGGCCGGTCCAGTTGATCTCGGCGTAGGCGGGAGCGGTGCCGAACATGGTGGTTTCGCCCTGGGCCTTGCCCTCAATGCGGTCGATCATCCACTTGAGTACGCGCATGTTGTCGCCGTAGCCGGGCCAGACGAACTTGCCGTCGGCGTTCTTGCGGAACCAGTTCACGCAGAACATCTTGGGCAGCGCGGCGCCGGACTTGGCCACGGTCTCGCCGACGTTGAGCCAGTGCTGGAAGTAGTCGCTCATGTTGTAACCACAGAAGGGCAGCATGGCGAACGGGTCGCGGCGCACCACGCCCTGCGCGCCGAAGGCGGCGGCGGTGGTTTCAGAACCCATGGTAGCGGCCATGTAGACGCCTTCGGTCCAGCTGCGGGCCTCGGTCACCAGCGGCACGGTGGTGCTGCGGCGGCCGCCGAACAGGAACGCGTCGATCGCCACGCCGTTGGCGTCGTCCCACTGCGGGTCCAGCGCCGGGTTGTTGGTGGCGGCGACGGTGAAGCGCGAGTTCGGGTGTGCGGCCTTGGTGCCCTTTTCTTTGGCAATCGCCGGGGTCCAGTCCTTGCCCTGCCAGTCGATCAGGTGGTCCGGCAGCGTGCCGGTGTCCTTCTCCATGCCTTCCCACCACACGTCGCCGTCGTCGGTCAGCGCGACGTTGGTGAAGATGACGTTCTTGTCCAGCGAGCGCATGCAGTTCGGGTTGGTGTGCATGTTGGTGCCGGGTGCGACGCCGAAGTAGCCGGCCTCGGGGTTGATGGCGTACATGCGGCCGTCGTCGTGGGGCTTGACCCAGGCGATGTCGTCACCGATGGTGGTCACTTTCCAGCCGGGGAACGCGCTCTCGGGCGGCACCAGCATGGAGAAGTTGGTCTTGCCGCAGGCGCTGGGGAAGGCGGCGGCGACGTGGTACTTCTTGCCCTCGGGGTTGGTCACGCCCAGGATCAGCATGTGCTCGGCCAGCCAGCCCTGGTCGCGGCCCATGTTGGAGGCGATGCGCAGCGCGAAGCACTTCTTGCCCAGCAGCGCGTTGCCGCCGTAGCCCGAGCCGTAGGACCAGATCTCGCGCGTCTCGGGGAAATGCACGATGTACTTGGTGGTCGGGTTGCAGGGCCAGGTGGTGGTGTCCTTCTGGCCTTCGGCCAGCGGCGCGCCCACGGTGTGCATGCAGGGCACGAAGTTGCCGCTGTCGCCCAGCACGTCGTACACGGCCTTGCCCATGCGGGTCATGAGCTTCTGGTTCACCACCACGTAGGCGCTGTCGGTCAGTTCGATGCCGATGTGGGCGATGTGCGAGCCCAGCGGGCCCATGGAGAACGGCACCACGTACATGGTGCGGCCCTTCATGCAGCCGTCGAACAGCGGGTTCAGGGTGGCGCGCATCTCGGCCGGGGCCATCCAGTTGTTGGTCGGGCCGGCGTCTTCCTTCTTCTCGGAGCAGATGTAGGTGCGGTCTTCCACACGGGCCACGTCGGACGGGTCGGTCCAGGCCAGGAAGGATCCCGGGCGCTTGGCCGGGTTGAGCTTCTTGAAGGTGCCGGCGTCGACCAGTTCCTGGCACAGGCGGTCGTATTCTTCCTGGCTGCCATCGCACCAGACCACGTCGTCGGGCTTGCACAGGGCCACCATGTCGGCCACCCAGGCGATCAGGCGGGCATGTTTGACGTAGGAGGGGGTGTTGAGGTTGAGGCCCTGCATCACGGGAGAGTTCATCGAAAAGGCTCCGGTAGTTTGAAAGCGGCGGCCAAGAGACACCAACAGCCGCAGGCCACGGAACGGTGGCGGGCGGCTGTGCAAGATCCCTTGGGCAAAAAGGGCGGTCGGCGCTCGGGGCTGCAGGGCGGTTGCGGATGCAGCGCGACAGCCAGAAAGGGGGCGGGTGATCCCGGGTTCTGGTCCGCGTGTCGGCCTAACCCGTCAATTTTAAAAAAGAAGGCCGGTCAGTTACCGGCAAGTTACATGCAAGACTTGCATAACCTGATGCATGAATGCCGGCCGGGCTGCGCGGTGCTGCAGCCGCTAGAGTGGCGCCATGGAACCCGAACTCACCCTGGAACCCGGTCTGGCGCCCTTGCTGGACGAGCTCATAACCCTTGAAGACCTCTACCACGCCGCCTTCCCGGACGCGACCCTGGCCGATTTCGACCGGCTGGTGGCGCCCGGCTTCTGGGAAACCGGGGCCACCGGCCGCCGCTACAGCCGGGCGTTCGCCCGCCAGGTGCTGGCGCAGCGCCCCGGACGGCCCGACCCGGCCACCTGGCAGACCGACCAGCACCACCTGCAGCAGGTGGGGGCGGACGTCTGGCTGCTGACCTACCGCCTGCACCAGCCGGGCCGGGTCACGCGGCGCATGACGCTGTGGCGGCGGGAAGAGTCGTCCTGGCAGGCGGTGTACCACCAGGGCACGGTGGTCGGCGGCTGAGCATCGCCCAAAAGAAAAGCCGCCCGGCCGGGCGGCTTTCAGTTCCCTGGATCGCCCGGGTTTCAGGCCATGAACACGGCGATGAAGGCCAGCAGGAAGATCAGCACGCCGCCGGCGATGGGCAGCACGATGGGCATGAGCGGAACGATGGACTCGACCACGTCCTGGGGCTGATCGGCGTGGCTGTCGTGGGGGGCGTGGGCCATGGGGCGTCTCCGGGATTGAGAAAAATCAACGCGGATTCTAAAGCCGGCGGCCCCAGGCCGCACCCGGCCGAACCCTCACAGCAGCGCGTAGGTGGTGCTGGCGCGGCACACGCTCTTGCCGTCATCGGCACCGGCGATGTCGATTTCGCCGAACACCAGGTTCTTGCCGGCCCGCACCACCCGCGCCGTGACCAGCGCATCCTGGTTCGACAGCGGCTTGAGGAAGCTGCTGTTCTGCTGCACGGTGGTCATTGGCCGGCGCGTGCCCAGCCGCGTCACGATGGCCAGCACCATGGCGGTGTCGGCGGCGGCCATCATGGCCTGGCCGCAGACCATGCCACCGATGCGCGCGAGCTGGTCGTTCTGCGGCAGGCGCAGCACCACCTCGTCGGTCTGGAAAGACTCGACGCGCAGGCCCAGGGCCTGCACCCAGGGCGCGAACCAGTCGGACAGGCAGGCCTGCAGGGTGTCTTTGGTGAGGGGTTCGTCGGGAGCGGTCATGGAGCTCACATCAGTTGGGCGTCGAAACCGGAGGCCTGCAAGGCGTCAATCACCTGCTGCACATGCTCGCGGCCGCGCGTCTGCAGCACCAGCTCGACCGCCACGTTCTGCGCCGCCAGCAGGGTGAAGGCGCGCTGGTGGTGGACCTCGTCGATGTTGGCGCCGGCCTCGGCGACGATGGCCGTGATGCGCGCCAGGTTGCCGGGCACGTCGCGCGCGCTGACCTGGATGCGGGCCAGCCGGCCGGCCCGCACCATGCCGCGCTCGATGATCGAGGCCAGCAGCATCGGGTCGATGTTGCCGCCGCAGAGCACCAGGCCCACCTTGCGGCCGGCGAAACGCTCGGGGTGCTTGAGCACCGCGGCCAGCCCGGCGGCGCCCGCGCCTTCGACCAGGGTCTTCTCGATCTCCAGCAGCATCACGATGGCCTGCTCGATGTCGCCCTCGTCGACCAGAAGCAGGTCGTCGACTTTGTCCCGAATGATCGCCTGCGGGATCACGCCCGGCGTACCGACCGCGATGCCCTCGGCGATGGTGCTGCTGCCCTGCGGCAGGTGCGTGCCGTTGATGGTGTTGTACATGGCCGGAAAGCGCTCGGTCTGCACGCCGACGATCTGGATGTCGGGCCTGATCGCACGCGCTGCGGTGGCCATGCCGGCGATCAGGCCGCCACCGCCGATGGCGATCACCAGGGTGTCGATGTCGGGTTGGGCGCGCAGCATCTCCAGCGCCACCGTGCCCTGGCCGGCGACGATGGCCTCGTCGTCGTAGGGGTGCACGAACACCAGGCCCTGCTGATCGGCCAGCCCGTAGGCGTGGGCCCGGGCCTCTTCCAGCGTGTCGCCGTGCAGCACGACCTCGGCGCCAAAGCCGCGCGTGCGTTCCACCTTCACGCCCGGCGTGAAGCGCGGCATCACGATCACCGCGCGGATGCCCAGGCGCTGCGCGTGGTAGGCCACGCCCTGGGCGTGGTTGCCGGCGCTCATGGCCACCACGCCGCGCGCCCGTTCGTCGGCCGACAGCTGGGAGAGCTTGTTGCAGGCGCCGCGTTCCTTGAAGGAGGCGGTGTATTGCAGGTTCTCGAATTTGAGGAACACCTGGCAGCCGGTGAGCTGCGAAAGCGTGCGCGATTCCACGCACGGTGTGTCCAGCACCTGGCCGTTCAGGCGCTCAGCGGCGGCGTCGATGTCTCTTTTTTCCAGCATCGGGCGATTGTGCCGCGGGACGATTGTCACAAGTGAGCGGGAAAGGCCCCACAACTCGCCGGACCGCGCTGGATCATGCTCTTCCATGATGGATCAAGCTGGGTTATGGTCCGCTCAATTCCGCAATACGGACCGAGTGCCCCGTTGTCAAGACTGGAGGTGTCCTCATGAGCAAACGCCTGTTGCAGCGCGCCACGCCGGCGACGCCGCGCCCGGCCGAAGCGCGCCCGAGCCCCGAGCCCCGGCACAGCCCGGCCTCGGACGCGCGCGTGTTCGTGCCGTCCGGGCTGCGCCAGGCGCCGGTGCTGGACCTGATGTGCTCGCATTTCGTGCTCACGCTCGCCGCCCGCCAGGGGCAGCGCTTCAACGTGCGCCGCGACCTCAACACCCTGCTGGCGCTGGCCGGCCGCCACCTGGTGTGGCCGATGACCGTGCTGACCCGCCTGCGCGAGTTCCTGGCTCGCCGCTGCAAGGACAACGAACTCTGGACCGGCAACGACCAGCTCTCGACCGCCGCCTTCATGGAGCGCTACGGGGTGTGGCGCGGCCCCTATGAAGAAGGCACGCTGTTCTTCTACCTGGACGAGTACGCCAAGGAGTCGCCCAAGGACCTGCTGTCGGTGCTGGCCGTCACCGGCGACTGGCTCAACCAGGCGCTCAAGAAGCAGAGCACGCTGGTGGAGAAGAACATCGACGCGCTGGCCAACCTGCTGCAGCTCAACCGTGCCGAGCGCGCGCTGCTGCTCTACGGAACCCTGGCGCGCTACCAGCGCGACCTGCGCTCCATCCTGGTCGAGTTCAAGGTGAATAACGCGCCCGAGGCCTACGCCGCCATCGCCGACGTGGCGGGCGTCAAGGCCAGCGAGGTCGGCGAGGCGCTGCGCGCCGGTTCGCGGCTGGAGCGCATCGGCATGGTGGAGAACCTGATCTCCGAACACAACATCACCGACCTGGCCGACCTGATGAAGGTCAGCGAGAAGCTGCCGCCGGTGCTGATGCGCGAGTACCGCAACGAAAGCGAGCTGATGGCGGTGTTCACGCGCCCCGCCGCGCGCTCGGCGCTGACGCCCAAGGACTTTGCGTACGTTGCCGACGACGTGCGCCTGCTCAGCAGCCTGCTGCGCGAAGCCGTGGCGCGCAAGGAGCCCGGCGTGAACATCCTGCTCTATGGCCCGCCCGGCACCGGCAAGACCGAGCTGGCGCGGGTGGTCGCGCAGGCGGCCGGGCTGGAGCTGTTCGAGGTGGAATACGCCGACCGCGACGGCAACGCGCTCAGCGGCCGCGACCGCTACCGCTCGCTGCAGATCGCACAGGTGTTCCTCAAGGGCACGGCCCACTCGGCGCTGCTGTTCGACGAGGTAGAGGACGTGTTCCCGCCCATCAGCAGCGAGGCGGCGCAGTTCATGGCGCGCGCCGAGCAGGTCTCGGCGCCGCACAGCAACAGCGTCAGCGGCAAGGCCTGGGTGAACCAGATCCTCGAATCCAACGCGGTGCCGACGGTCTGGGTCACCAACCGCATCGAGCAGATCGACCCGGCCTTCCGCCGCCGCTTTGCCTACCACCTCGAACTCAAGAGCCCGCCGCCCGGCGCACGCGAGCAGCTGGTGCGCAAGACGCTGGAGGGCGAGCCGGTGTCGGAGGCGCTGGTCGCGCGCCTGACCGCACGCAAGGGGCTGACGCCGGCGCAGATCCGCACCGCGGTGCGCTTTGCCCATCTGGCGGCCGCGCCCGTGAAAACGCCGGGCCGGCGCAAGAAGGTGGCAGCCGACACCGGCCCCACGCTGGACGAGCTGATCGAGCGCCAGCTGCGCAACGCCGACCTGGCGCTTGGCCGCCAGCCCGACGCCGGCCAGCGACCGGAGGTGACGCAGTACAGCCTGGACATGCTGAACGTCGAGTCGCGCTATGAGATCGGGCGCATCGTCGAGGCACTCAAGGCGCGTGGCCATGGCTGCCTGTGTTTCCACGGCGCACCCGGCACCGGCAAGACCGCGCTGGCCGAACACATCGCCAAACAGCTCGAACGCCCGCTGATGATCCGCCGCGCCAGCGACCTGGTGAGCAAGTTCGTGGGCGAGACCGAGCAGCAGATGGCGGCGATGTTCCGCGAGGCCGAGGCCGAGAAGGCGGTGCTGCTGCTGGACGAGGCCGACAGCTTCCTGCAGGACCGGCGCGGTGCCCAGCGCACCTACGAGGTGACCGAGGTCAACGAGATGCTGCAGGGCATGGAGCGCTTCAACGGCATCTTCGTCTGCACCACCAACCTGATGGACGCGATCGACCAGGCGGCGCTGCGGCGCTTCACCTTCAAGATCCGGTTCAAGCCGCTGCGCCGGGAGCAACGCGAACGCATGTTCGTGGTCGAGGCGCTGGGCGGGGACGAGGCGGGTCTGACCGAGCCGATCCGTTCACGGCTGGCCAAGCTGGAGCAGCTGTGCCCGGGCGACTTCGCGGCGGTCAAGCGCCAGGTGGAGATCCTGGCCGAGACCCTGCCGCCCGAGGAGTTCCTGGCGCAGCTCGAAGCCGAGCACCGCATCAAGCCCGAGGTCCGCGAGGCGCGGACCATCGGATTTACGCACTGAGCGCCAGCCGCGCAAACCGGGGCAGCACCGACGCCGCTTCGGGTGTTGGCCTGAGCGCATCGGCAATCTGCGCCGCATCCAGACCCTCCTGGGCCAGCGTCGGTTCCAGACCGTCGAGGTAGGCGCGCAGCGCCTCGTCGGAAAACTCCGGGTGGAACTGCACGCCCCAGGCGCGCTCGCCGACGCGGAAGGCGTGGTGCGCCTCGTGCGCGCTGCCGGCGAGCAGCACCGCGTTTGCGGGCAGACGGCGGACCGACTGCCAGTGCACCGCCTGCGCGGGAAAGTGCTCGGGCAGGTCGCCCAGCAGCGGGTCTGCGTCGGACGCCGCGTGACGCGCCACCGTTACCGTGCCGATCTCGACACCATCGGGGTGGTGGGCCACCTCGCCACCCAGCGCGTGGGCCAGCAGCTGGTGGCCATAGCAGATACCCAGCACCGGCGTGCCGGCCTCGACGGCGGCCTGCAGCCAGGGCACCAGCGCCTCGCTCCAGGGCTCGCGCTCGCTGACCATGTTGTGCGAGCCGGTCAGCACCACGCCCGAGAACCGCTGCGGCGCCTCCGGCAGCCCATCGGCCTGCGCATCGTGGGTCGCCAGCACGGTCGCGCCGCCAGCGCGCAGCCCGGCGGCGATCCAGTCGTCGAAATCGCCGAGGCGATCGCGGATGTGGGCGTGGGTGGAGCCGGTCTTGAGGATGAGGAGGGGCGCGTGGGACATGCGGGCGATTCTAGGAAGCTGCCGATGGCCTTGCCTCGCCTGGGGCACCGGCCGGTGCCCGCGCCAGAAATGGCGAAGCCGCCCGCACCTTTCGGCGCGCGGCGGCTTCTGTGACCGGGCAGCCCCCGGTCAGTGCAACAGGGCCATGGGACCCGACGGCAGCTCTTCGGGCGTGTGGTCCGGATGGTGGTTCACGAAGAAGCGCAGCTTCTGGTCCAGGCGTGAGACGCGCTGGTGGGCCACGCCTTCGCAGTGGTGCTTGGAGATCAGGTTGAACAGCTTGCCGCGCAGGAACCAGAGGTCTTGCGGGTTGCGGCAGGCCAGCAGTGCGGCGTGCAGGCGCGTGCGCAGCGGGTCCTGTATGTCGGACACGGCGTCTTCGAATTCGCTCACCAGGAAATCCATTTCCAGGACCTGGGTGTCGTGGTAGCTGGCTTCTTTCTGTCCGAACCAGGGCAGCTTGAAAAACATGAATGGTCTCCGCTGAAGTCGAGGCGCCGGCACTTCACCGGCTTCCCATGTTTTTTCGGCGCAGGGGGCAGGGTCTTGAGAGAAATGGGCCGGAAAATACCCCCATTTCCGACGGGCGGTCGGGCGGTCAGACGATGGTTGACAGACGTATCGGCGCCAGGCCGGCGGGCTTTAATCGAAAGCACTCACCACGCGCAGCACCTCGGCGCCGTAGGCCTCGCGCTTTTTCTGGCCGATGCCGGAAATGCCGTCCAGATCGGCCATCGAGCGTGGCTTCTGGGCGGCGATCGCGCGCAGGGTGGCGTCGTGGAAGATCACGAAGGCCGGCAGGTTGTGCTCGCGCGCCACCTCGGCGCGCCAGGCCTTGAGCGCGTCCAGGCAGTCGCGCTCCGACAGCGACAGCGGCTGGCCGTCGGGCGCCACCGCGTCGCGCGTGGCCTTGCGGCCGCTGCGTTTGCTGCCTTTGGATTCGCTGACCTCACGCAGCCAGACCTGGGCCTCGCCCTTGAGGATGGGGCGGGCACCGTCGGTCAGGTGCAGGGTGTTGTACGGGGCGTCGTCCACCCGCACCGCCTCGCGCGCGATCAGCTGGCGCAGCAGTGCGCGCCACTGGCTCTCGCTGAGGTCGGCGCCGATGCCGAAGGTGCTGAGCTTGTCGTGGCCGTACTGCGTGACCTTCTCGGTCACCTTGCCGCGCAGGATGTCCATCAGGTGGCCGGCGCCGAAGGCGGTGCCGCTGGCCTGCTGCACGCGGTAGATGCACGAGAGCATCTTGCGCGCCGCCTCGGTGGCGTCGTGCAGGGCCGGGGGCGAGAGGCAGTTGTCGCAATTACCGCAGGGCTGGCTGGGCTCGCCGAAGTAGCTCAGCAGCCGCACCCGCCGGCAGTCGCTCGCCTCGGCCAGCGCCAGCAGCGCGTCCAGCTTGCCGCGCAGCACCTGCTTGAACTCGTCGCCCGCGGGGCTCTCGTCGATCATGCGGCGCTGGTTCACCACGTCCTGCAGGCCGTAGACCATCCAGGCGTCGGCGGGCTCGCCGTCGCGGCCGGCGCGGCCGGTTTCCTGGTAGTAGCCCTCGATGTTCTTGGGCATGTCCAGGTGGGCCACGAAGCGCACGTCCGGCTTGTCGATGCCCATGCCGAAGGCGATGGTGGCCACCATGATCAGGCCTTCTTCGCGCAGGAAGCGGTCCTGGTGCTTCTGGCGCACCGACGAATCGAGGCCCGCGTGGTAGGGCAGGGCGTTCAGGCCGTGGTCGCACAGCAAGGCGGCCACTTCCTCCACCCGCTTGCGCGACTGGCAGTAGACGATGCCGGCGTCGTGGCCCTGGCCGTTCATGTGCTCATCGCGGATGAAGCGCAGCAGCTGCTGGGTGCCGTCCTTCTTCTCGACGATGCTGTAGCGGATGTTGGGCCGGTCGAAGCTGCTGACGAAGCGCCGTGCATCCTGCAGCTGCAGGTGCGTCACGATGTCTTCGCGCGTCAGGTCGTCGGCGGTGGCCGTCAGCGCAATGCGCGGCACGCTCGCGTAGCGCTCGTGCAGCACCACCAGCGCGCGGTACTCGGGCCGGAAGTCGTGGCCCCACTGGCTCACGCAGTGCGCCTCGTCGATGGCGAACAGGCTCAGCAGGCCGCGCTCGTGCAGCGAATCGAGCAGCGCCAGGAATCGTGGCGTGGTCAGCCGCTCGGGCGCGGCGTAGAGCATCGTGATCTCGCCCTTGAGCAGGCGGCGCTCGATCTGCTGCGCCTCGTCGCTGGTGAGGCTGGAGTTGAGGAAGGCCGCGTCCACACCCGCTTCGAGCAGCGCGCCCACCTGGTCGTGCATCAGCGCGATCAGCGGCGAGACCACGATGGACACGCCGTGCCCGGCGCGCTGGCGCACGATGGCCGGGATCTGGTAACACAGGCTCTTGCCGCCGCCGGTGGGCATGAGCACCAGGGCGTCGCCGCCCTCACTCACGTGGGTGACGATGCCGGCCTGCGGGCCGCGGAAGGCCTCGTAGCCGAAGACCGCCTGCAGCACCTCGGCGCAGGCTTCCAGCGTTTCGCCTTCGGAGGAAATGTCGATCACATCTGTTCCCAGGGCAGGCCGTCGAAGCGCCAGCCGTTGACCGTGCTGCGCTTGAACTGGTCGTCCAGATCACCCTCGAAGCCGTGCACCACGTGCACCACCTCGGCGAAACCGGCGGCCTCCAGCGCGGCGCCGGCGTCCTGCGTGCGCTTGCCGCTGCGGCAGATCAGCAGCACGGGGCGGCCCTTGTCGCCCGCCTCGGCCTCCACCGCGGCGGCGAAGGCCTGCGGGTTGGCGGTGAGGTCCGGGTACTCGTACCAGGCGATGTGCACCACACCGGGCGGCCGGCCGACGTAAAGCGACTCGATTTCCATGCGCACGTCGACGAACAGCGGGGGCTCCAGGCCCTGGGCGGCGCGCTGCGTGGTCTGGTCTTGCAGCCAGGCCCAGGCTTCGGTCGGGAGCAGGTGTTTCATGGGGGCGTATTGTCGTTGAGGCCGTGGCCCGCATGCGGCCGGTGCGGCCGGATCAGGGTGCCGCCCGGGGCGTCAGCGTGATCGTGAACAGCTGGTTCTGGAATTCGGGGCGGAACACCTGGCGGTCCGGCTCCCCGAGCGAGCGGGTGATGATCGCCCCCGGCATGCGCGGGTAGGTGCCGCGCCAGTAGTACAGGACCACCGGCTTTTCCCGGGCCAGCTGCTCGGCCGACAGGCGGGCCTCGAAGACCTCGTCGCCTTCGGTGGCGGTGGCCGCAAAGCGCGCCGAGGTCGATACCAGCCGCCAGCGGCAGCGGTCGCCCTCGCCAGGCCCTCCGGCGGCGGCCGGGGGGCTGGGTGGCACTGTGGCCTCATACTGCTGTTCGCTCAAGCGCGTGAACGGCAGTGCCAAGGTGCGTTCTCCCACAAGGCAGCTGGTGCCCTGGTAGTCGGCGTGCCAGGTCACATGTCCGAAGGGACCTGGTGCGCGATCAATCACCAGGACAAGGCGGTGTTCGCGGTCGAACCCTGCAGGGTCGAGCAGGTCGCAGCCGCTCGCGAGAGCACACAGCCCCAGCACCCACACCCACGCCCGTCTTGACGGGGGGGTGGTCCTTGACCGTTCATCAGTGGGGTTCATGGTGTTCGTCCCATACCAGGCTGCAGCGGGGCCAGCGTCTTGCAGGCGGCCTCGATGTCCTTGGGCGGCAGGGCGGCGAAGCCCAGCCGCCAGCCTTCGGTAGGCGCCGTCGTGTGGTACAGCGCCCCGAGGCTGGGGGTCACGATGCCGCGCCGCGCCGCCGCGCGCGTCAGTGGCTGTTCGCTCCCCGGTGGCAGGCGCGCCGCCATCTGCAGGCCGCCCCGGCTGTCCAGTGGCTCAACCCAAGGGAGGTGGGTGCGCAGAGCCTGCAGCAGGGCGTCGCGCCGGCTCCGGTAGAGCTGGCGCATCAGGCGCAGGTGGGCCGCGAAATGACCTTGCGCCATGAAGTCCGCTGTCACCGCTTGCATGGGCTGCGAGGGATGGCCGTCGCAGATGGTGCGAGCGGTCACCAGTGGCGCCACCAGCGCCTCGGGAAGGACCATGTAGGCCAGCCTCACCGATGGGAACAGCGACTTGGAGAAGGTGCCGATGTAGATCACCCTGCCGTGCTCGTCCAGTCCCTGCAGCGCAGGAGCAGGCTGGTGGTCGTAGAGGAATTCGCTGTCGTAGTCGTCCTCGATCAGCCAGGCGCCGGTGTCGCGCGCGTGGCTGATGAAGGCCAGCCGCCGCTCCAGCGGCATGGCACGCCCGGTGGGGAACTGGTGCGAGGGCGTGAGGTAGACCAGTCGTGGTGTAGGGCGCGCCGGGTCCAGCGTGGCGCCGTGTTCGTCCAGCGCCATGTCCACCAGTTGTGCCGCACTGGCGGCAAAGGCCGCGCGTGCGCCCCCGTAGCCCGGGTCTTCCATCCAGACCGCATCGCCTTCGTCGAGCAAAGTGGACGCCAGCAGCTGCAGCGCCTGTTGCGAGCTCGTCAGCACCAGCACCTGGCCCGCGTGGCAGCGCACGCCGCGCGATTGGTTGAGGTAGCGGGCAACGGCCTCGCGCAGTTCGGGCAGCCCCTGCGGATCCCCGTAGAACATCAGCGCCGCCGCGTCGCGCCGCCAGCGGCGTTGCATCAGCTGGCGCCAGAGGTCGGTGGGAAAGACCTGCAGATCCGGGCTGCCGGCCACGAACGCCCGAGGTCGGTCGGGTTCGGTGCAGCCGCCCGTGTTCACCATGCGCTGGCCCCGTTGCGACAGCAGCCCCGGCTCGGCCACCCCGCGTTGTGCGAACGTTGGCCGAGCCGCTGTGCGCTGGGCCGCAGAGCCCATGTCGATGGCAACGAAGCTGCCCTGGCCCACCTGGCGATGCAGATAACCCTCGGTCTCCAGCTGTGCGTAGGCCGCTTCCACCGTCACGCGCGAAAGACCCAGGTCCTGGGCCAGGTTCCGGCTGCTGGGCAGCCGTTCTCCCTGCCGGGCCTGGCCGCTGTGCACCGCCTCACGCAAGGCTGCACACAGGCGATCCCGCCGGCCGCCAGTCTGGCCTTCGAACAGGGTGAGCAGCAGGCGCGGCTTCATGGGGCTTGGTCTTATCTGGATTGACAAATTGGCATTATGAATAAGACCAGTCTGGCACACACTGCCCTCACCGCCCCACGGCACCCACACAGAAAGGAATCCACCATGTCCGTCGCACACGACTCGCTTGTTCTGGCCTTCCGTGCGCCCACACCCGAACAGTCCCGGGACTTCATGGCCGCAAAGCTCAGCTACCACGCCGACGCCTGGGACGTTGCAGAAGACCTGCGCAACGGCATCGACGCGATTGTCGTGATCGACACCCGCTCGTCGGCGCACTACCAGGCAGGCCACGTGCCCGGCGCCATCAGCTTTCCGCACCGGACCATGGACGAGCACAGCACCGCTCAGCTGGATCGCAGCAAGGTCTACGTGACCTACTGCGACGGCATTGGTTGCAACGGCTCGACCAAGGGGGCCTACAAGCTCGCGAGCCTGGGCTTCACGGTCAAGGAAATGCTGGGTGGTCTGGACTTCTGGATTCGCGACGGCCAGCCAGTGGCCACCGGGCCTGAGCGCGGTCAGATGCCTGCCGCCCGCCCCGCCATCGAGTGCGCATGCTGAACCGCCGTCGGCCGCCCGCCGGCTGGGAAGTGCGCCCGGCCGGTGCGGCCGACACCCCGGCCCTGGTGCGTCTGTGCGCCGCGCATGCAGCCTACGAACAGCTGCTGCCGCCGCCCCCGGACCATGGCGTGCGGCTGACCGATGCGATGGCCGCCGGCCGGCTGCGCGCCTGGCTGGGGCGGTTGCGGGGCGATGCGGTGGGCTACGCCAGCGCCACAGTGGACTTCTCCACCCTGGCCGGTGCGCCGTTCCTGCACCTGGACTGCCTCTATCTGGAACCGGCTGCCCGCGGCATGGGGCTCGGCGGAGATCTGCTGGCCGCCGTCGCCGGCCAGGCTCGGGCGCTCGGCTGTGCCGAACTGCAGTGGCAGACGCCGGCATGGAACGCCGATGCCATCTGCTTCTACGACAGGCTTGGTGCCACGCGGCTTGAGAAGCAGCGCTACACCCTGGCGGTGTGAGTGCGCCAAACCCTTGCGCACCCTCGCACCAGAGTGAGTTCCTACAATCGCGGGATCATGAAAACGCCCGTCTACACCCGCGCCCAGGCGCTGCCCCAGATCCTGTCCCAACGCATCGCCATCCTCGACGGCGCCATGGGCACCATGATCCAGCGCTTCAAGCTGGGCGAGGCGCAGTACCGCGGCGAGCGCTTCAAGGACTTCCACAAGGACGTCAAGGGCAACAACGAACTGCTGAGCCTGACCCGCCCCGACGTGATCCGCGACATCCACGAGGGCTACCTCGCGGCCGGCGCCGACCTGATCGAGACCAACACCTTCGGCGCCACGACCATCGCGCAGGAGGACTACGACATGGCCCACCTGGCGCGCGAGATGAACCTGGCCTCGGCCCGCATCGCGCGCGAGGCCTGCGACAAATTCAGCACGCCCGACCGGCCGCGCTTCGTGGCCGGCGCCCTGGGCCCCACGCCCAAGACCGCCAGCATCAGCCCCGACGTGAACGACGCCGGTGCGCGCAACGTGACCTTCGAGCAGCTGCGCGCCGCCTACTACGAGCAGGTCGAAGCGCTGGTCGAAGGTGGGTCCGACGTGCTGCTCGTCGAAACCATTTTCGACACGCTCAACGCCAAGGCCGCGCTGTTCGCCATCGACGAATACTTCGAGAACAGCGGCGAGCGCCTGCCCGTCATCATCAGCGGCACCGTGACCGACGCCTCCGGCCGCATCCTCAGCGGCCAGACCGTCACCGCCTTTTGGGCCAGCGTGCGCCACATCCAGCCGCTGGCCGTCGGCCTGAACTGCGCGCTGGGCGCCACGCTGATGCGCCCCTACATCCAGGAACTGGCCAAGGTCGCGGGCGACACCTTCATCAGCTGCTACCCCAACGCCGGCCTGCCCAACCCGATGAGCGACACCGGCTTCGACGAAACGCCGGACGTCACCAGCCGCCTGCTGCACGAGTTCGCGGCCGAAGGGCTGGTGAACATTGTCGGCGGCTGCTGCGGCACCACCCCCCAGCACATCGGCGCGATCCACGACGCCGTGGCCACGCAGGCGCCCCGGGCCGTGGGGCGGGCGGTGTTCTACAAAGAAGCGGCCTGACCCAGACCGTGCTGCCGCTGCCGGTCGAGCGGCGACATTCCATTTTTTTCTGAACGACCTTCGCCTTGTGAGAGCGGAACTCCGCCCCCACAATCGCGGCTCCCATCAAGGGGAGTAACCAGCCCGCCACCGGACGCACTGTCCGGCTTCGGCGGGCGGGGTATCCGTCAGTACGCGGCCTTCAGCGCAAGGCCGCCGGATACCCCGGGCAGGGCGCCACGCCCGGTCCCGGCCAGACCTTGGAGGGTGTTCTTCATCCGATCAACACCGTCCTCAAAAAAAGGTCTTGTCCATCATGGAAACCATTGCACCCCTCTGGCTCTGGGGCGTCTTCGTCGCCTTCGTGCTCGCGGCCCTGTTTGTCGACTTTGTCGTGCTCAAGAAGCAGGGCGCCCACGCCGTGGGCGTGAAGGAGGCGCTCAACTGGTCGCTGGCCTGGATCGGCGTCAGCTTCCTCTTCAACGGCCTGCTGTGGTGGGCCATCAAGGACACCACCGGTTCGACCGCGATGGCCAACGAGAAGTCGCTGGAGTTCCTGACCGGCTACCTGATCGAGAAGAGCCTGGCGGTGGACAACATCTTCGTCTTCCTGCTGATCTTCACCTACTTCGCAGTGCCGCCGGCGTTCCAGAAGCGGGTGCTGATGATCGGCATCCTGGGCGCCATCGTGCTGCGCACCATCATGATCCTGGTGGGCGCCTGGCTGCTGGAGCAGTTCCACTGGATCCTCTACGTCTTCGGCGCCTTCCTGATCCTCACCGGCATCAAGATGTGGTGGGCCGCGGGCAAGGAAGAGAGCCTGGACGACAACCCTGCGCTCAAGCTGCTGCGCCGCGTGATGCCTGTCAGCAAGAACTTTGACGGCGAGAAGTTCTTCACCGTCGAGAACGGCAAGAAGATCGCCACGCCGCTGCTGATGGTGATCGCCATGGTGGGCCTGACGGACGTGATCTTCGCGGTGGACTCGATCCCGGCCATCTTCGCCATCACCAAGGACCCGTTCATCGTGCTGACCAGCAACGTGTTCGCCATCCTGGGCCTGCGCGCCATGTTCTTCCTGCTGCAGGCCGCGGCCAGCCGCTTCCACCTGCTGAACTACGGCCTGGCCGTGATCCTGGTCTTCATCGGCAGCAAGATGATGCTGATCGACGTGTTCAAGATCCCGGTGGCCGTGTCGCTGGGGGTGGTGCTGGGCATCCTGGCCATCACCATGATCTGGAGCGCCAAGACCGCGCCCAACACCTGATCACGAGGCCCCGGGAAACCGGGGTTTTTTTTTGTCTCACCGTCGCCCGTCGGGCGTCGGCATCAGAGAGTCGATTTCCTGCTGCATGGTCTGCACCAGCTGGCTGTAGACCTTCAGCTTGTGCCCGCTGTCGCGCAGGCGCTCGGCCAGGCGCTGGGCCACGGCGGTCATGAGCTTGGCGGCGGTGGCGGGCTGTTCGGCCGTCACCGCCTCCAGGGCATCGCGTGTGAGCACGGCGCAGACCACGTCGGTGCTCGCGGTGCAGGAGGCCGAGCGCGCACCGCCGTCGACCAGGGCCATTTCCCCGATCAGGCTGCCCGGGCCCAGCACGGTCACGGTGACCGGGTTGACGCGGCGCGCGATCAGCGTCTCCACGGTGATCTCGCCTTCGAGCACCAGCACCATGTAGCCGGTGTCGGTGGCCTCGCCCTGGCGGATGATGGTTGTGCCGCTCCTGAAGCGCCGCGGCCGCATGAAGCCGACCACGGTCAGCGCCTCGGCCTCGCTGAGCTGCATCAGCGCGGTGGGCGCGCGCAACAGGCGGGCGGCCTCGTGCGCGGAGGACGAACCGTCCACGGCGGCCTGGCGGTCGGCCGGCAGGCGCGACTCGGGGTGTTCCCGGCCACGCGCGCCGAACAGTCGGTCAAAGAGGGACATGCCGGCATTGTGCCGTGGCGGCCTGGTACCTGGTGTGACCAAGTGCGCGCCGCATTTCAGGGCAGTGGAATCCACTCGTCGTGGTCGTCCGGCGGCAGCGCGAAGCGGCCTTCCCGCCAGTCGGCCTTGGCCTGCTCGATGCGTTCCTTGCGTGAGGACACGAAGTTCCAGAACATGTGGCGCTCGCCCAGCGGCTGGCCACCGAAGACCATCAGCGTGGCGCCGTCGGCGCCCGCGGTGACGGCGTCGCCATCGCGTTCGCTGTCTCCGGTGAAGACCAGCAGCTGGCCGGGTTCCGCGGTGGTGTCGCCATGGGTCACGGCGCCGCGCGCCACGTACACCGCCTGCTCGGCGTGGCCGCCGGACGGGGCGAGTGTGGCGCCGGGTTGCAGCTGCGCGTGCAGCGCGAACAGCGGCGAGTGGGTGCGCACCGGTGTGGTCTGCCCATAGGCGCTGCCGGCGAACAGGCGCCACCACACGCCGTCTGCTTCCTGCTCAGGCATCAGGGCCTGCGGGTAGTGGGTGAAGGCCGGCTCGCACTCTTCGTCGGCTTCGGGCAGCGCGACCCAGAACTGCATCAGCTCCAGCCCGCCGCCCGCGAACGATTCGGGGTGGGTGAAGCGTTCGGAGTGGCTGATGCCGCGGCCGGCGGTCATCCAGTTCACGTCGCCCGGTTTGATGTCCTGCCGGATGCCCAGGCTGTCTCGGTGGGTGATCATGCCGCTGAGCAGGTAGCTCACGGTGGACAGGCCAATGTGCGGGTGCGGCCTCACGTCGGCGGCGCGCACATGCTCGGGCGCCAGCGTCACCGGGCCGGCGTGGTCCATGAACACGAACGGACCGACGTGGCGGCGCTTCGCGTAGGGCAGCACGCGCCGCACCGTCAGGCCGTGGCCCAGGTCGCCGGGGCGGGCGGTGATCAGCATCTCCAACATGTCAAAGCCTCCCCATTCTTCCGGACTGGAAATCGACAAACGCCTGCTGGATTTCCTGCGGCGTGTTCATCACGAAGGGACCGTAACCCACGACGGGTTCGTCGATGGGTTCGCCGCACAGCCACAGCAGCGTGGTGTCGGCCAGCGCGGTCAGCTGCACGCCTTCGCCCGCGCGCTCGTAGACGATCATTTCGGCGTCGCCGGCTTCCTGGCCGTCGGCCGTCTTCACCCGGCCCTGGTAGACCAGCGGCACCGTGGTGTGGCCCTCGGGCGCGGGCAGGGCGACGGTGTGGCCGGCTTTCAGTTGCACGTCCCAGACCTGCATGGGCGTGAAGGTGTTCGCCGGTCCGGTGGCGCCGTCGAACGTGCCCGCGATGGGCCGTACCGTGCCTGCGTCCTGACCGTTCACATCGGTCAGCGGCAGCGTCGGAATCTGCGCGGCCGTGATGCCCTGGTAGCCGGGGGGCGCCATCTTGTCGCGCGCCGGCAGGTTCACCCACAGCTGCACCATGCGGAAGGGGCCGCCGCTGCGGCCATAGGCCTCGCTATGGAATTCCTCGTGCACGATGCCCGCCGCGGCGGTCATCCACTGCACCTCGCCGGGGCCGATGGTGCCGCCGCCGCCGGTGGAGTCGCGGTGGGTGACCTCGCCGTCGTAGACGATGGTCACGGTCTCGAAGCCGCGGTGCGGGTGCGCGCCAACGCCGCGCCGCTTGGTCGTCGGCTCGAACACCACCGGGCCGCCGTAGTCGAGCATGAGGAAGGGCGAGAACGCGGCGGGGTCGTCGTTGTACGAGAACAGGGTGCGCACGGGAAAACCGTCGCCGACCCAGTGGCCCTGCGTGTTGCGCTGGATGAATGACACGGACTTCATCGTGGGGAGTCTCCTTTTCGAAGGCGCATTCTCTGTCGGCCCGGCGTTCAGCGCGACCCTCAGGGACAATCCCGGGATGCGTATCTCTGACTTGCGCGAGCGGCTTCAGTCCCTCGGCGCCCTGCCCAAACACCAGCACCGCGTGCTCCGCCTGTGGAGCAACGCCCTGCCGCAGACGGCGGGCAAGCGGCAGATCGAACACTTCCTGCCAGCCACGCTGCGCGCCGCGCTGCCGGCGCTCGAAGCCGAGCTGGCCGGCCTGGCGATGCTGGAATCCGCCCACCCGGGCGACGATGGGTCCGAGCGCCTGCTGGTCAAACTCGGCGACGGCCAGCTGGTGGAGAGCGTGCTGCTGCTGCCCGACCGTACGCCGGGGCTGTGCGTGTCCACCCAGGTGGGCTGCGCGGTGGGCTGCCGCTTCTGCATGACCGGCACCACGGGGCTGATCCGCCAGGTCGGCAGCGCCGAGATCGTGGCCCAGGTGGCGCTGGCGCGCACGCGCCGGCCGGTGAAGAAGGTGGTGTTCATGGGCATGGGCGAGCCCGCGCACAACCTGGACAACGTGATGGAGGCCATCGAGCTGCTGGGCACGGCCGGCAACATCGGCCACAAGAACCTGGTGTTCTCCACCGTGGGCGACCCGCGCGTGTTCGACGAACTGCCGCGCGGCGCCGTCAAGCCGGCGCTGGCCCTGTCGCTGCACACCACCAGGGCCGATCTGCGCCGCGATCTGCTGCCGCGCGCGCCGCTGCTCACGCCCGAAGAACTGGTGGAGGCCGGCGAGGCCTACGCCCGCGCCACTGGCTACCCCATTCAGTACCAGTGGACGCTGCTGGACGGCGTGAACGACGGCGATGACGAGATCGAAGGCATCGTGCGCCTGCTCACCGGCAAGTACGCCATCCTCAACCTGATTCCGTACAACACCACCGAAGGCATGCCCTTCACGCGGCCGAGCTGGGAGAAGGCCGCCAACATGGCGCGGCGCCTGCACCGGCGCCACATCCTGACCAAGCTGCGCATGTCCGCCGGGCAGGACGTGGACGGCGGCTGCGGTCAGCTGCGGGCGCGTGCGGAAAAGCCCGAACGGCCGCTCCGGCGCACCGTGCCGATCCAGCCGGTGGCCTGAACGCACTGGCGCGAAAAGCTCGCTACCACACTTTCTATTTGGGGCTTAAGCCCATGCCAATCCGGTCGATAGTGAAGAGACCGGTGATTCGATTTGTTACGACTGAGTGCGTTTGGTCGACAGGATCACTGTTCATTCACTCACTTCGAGCACTTTGGTATGCGTGTCCTGTTGCATCCCCATGCACCGCTGGCAGAACGGTCCGGTGGGCTCGGCGCCTGGCTGATGCAGCCCTTCGCCCGGTTGCTGCCCGCCTCGTCCCGGCCGGCGGCGCCGCCCGTCCTGGAGGAGGTGGCGCAGCGCCTGAGCCAGGCGTCGGCGCTGTGGTCGACCCACCTGGGCACCGCGCAGGACCAGATGCACGAGGCCACGCAGACCCTGCTGGGCGGCTTCTCCGCCATCCTCCAGACGCTCGACGCCATCGTCTCCCCCGAGGGTGAGGCCGGCGATTCCGCCGCCGAGGTGGACGCCAGGGCCGCCATGCTTGGCAGTTGTGAGCAGCAGCTGCGCGAACTGTTGGACACCTTCTCGCACCTGGTCGCCTCGCGCGACGGCATGATGGGTTCGGTGCGTTCGCTCTCGACCGCGTCGCACAGCCTGGCCCAGATGGCCGAGGACGTGAGCAAGCTCGCGCGCCAGACCAACCTGCTGTCGATCAACGCCGCCATCGAGGCCGCGCGCGCCGGCGAAAGCGGCCGCGGCTTCTCGGTGGTGGCCGCCGAGGTGCGCCGCCTGTCCACCGAATCCGGCACCACGGGCAAGAACATCGCCGAGCAGGTGAGCCAGTTCGGCAACCGTGTGCGACATGCCCTGGAAGATGCCGATGCCCACGCACAGCGCGATGCCCAGGCCGTGAACTCTTCCGGCCAGCTGGTCAACGACGTGATCGCGCGCGTCGACAGCACCGTCTCCGATCTCAATGCCCGTGCGACCGAGCTGCGCCAGCGCGGCGCCATGGTCAAGGCCGAGGTCGAGCAGCTGATGATCGCCTTCCAGTTCCAGGACCGCGTGCACCAGATCCTCGACCAGGTGCGCAACTCCATGGCCCAGGCCGCCGATCGGCTGCAGGGCGCGCTGGCCGACGGGCGCGTGCCCGACGCCAGCGAATGGGAGGCCCTGCTCACCGCGGGCTACACCACCGACGAGCAGCGGCAGGCCGCCTCCGGCGGCGCGGCGGGCTCCGCCGGCAGCAGCACCGAAACCACCTTCTTCTGACCCCCCTCCGACCTCCGGGAGCCTTCCATGGCCAAGACCATACTGATCGTCGACGACTCCAGCTCACTGCGCCTGGTGGTGAAGCTGGCCCTCAACCGCGCGGGCTACGACGTGCTCGAAGCCGGCGACGGCAAGGAAGGCCTGGCCCAGCTGGAGAAGGCGGGCAAGGTGCACCTGATCGTCAGCGACGTGAACATGCCGGTCATGGACGGCATCGCCTTCGTGACCGAGGTCAAGAAGCACCCGCGCCACAAGTTCACCCCGGTGGTCATGCTCACCACCGAAGGGCAGGACGCCAAGAAGGAGCAGGGTCGTGCCGCGGGCGCCAAGGCCTGGATCGTCAAGCCCTTCAACCCGCCGCAGCTGCTGGACGCGGTGTCCAAGCTGATCCTGCCGTGAAGGGGCTGCCATGGACACCCAGCGCAGCCTGCCCCCCGAACTGACCATCTACACCGCCAGCGAGCTGTGCGCCCAGGCGCGCACCTGGCTGGCCGAGAACACCACCGACGGCGGTGACGCCTGGGCGCTGGAGGCCTCTGCGGTCGACCAGGTCGACGCCGCTGGTGTGCAGCTGCTGCTGTCGCTGGCCCGCTCCCTGGAGGAGCGCTCGCAGGCGCTGCGGCTGAACCAGCCGAGCACACCGCTGGTGGAGGCCTGTGCCGCCCTCGGGTTGGCCGGCTGGCTGTCCGACCGAACCGAACAGGGAGTCACCGCATGAGTGCACAGGACGCCGACCAGAGCTTCATCGCCGAGGCCTTGCCCGCCTTCATCAGCGAGTCGGGCGAACAGCTCGAAGCCATCGAACACCTGCTGCTGGAGCTGGAAGACCAGCCCGACAACGGCGAACTGCTGGGGGCGCTCTTTCGCTGCGCCCACACCGTCAAGGGATCGGCCGGCATCTTCGGTCTGGACGAGGTGGTGGCGTTCACGCACCACGTCGAGACCCTGCTGGACCGGCTGCGCGACGGCCTGGTCGGCTTCACGCCCGACATGGGCACGCTGCTGCTGCAGTGCAACGACCAGATCCGCTTCCTGATCCGCCTGGCGCAGTCGGGCGGGGCGGTCAGTGCCGACGAGGCCGCGGCCCGCGCCAGCCTCGAAACGCGCCTGCAGGCCTTCAGCGGTGACGCCCCGGCGGCCTCTGCGGTGGCGGCAGGGGCTGCGCCCGAGGCGGTTGCCGACGGCGACAGCGCCACCCGGGTCTGGACGCTGCAGGTCGGCTTCCTACCCGACACCTTCCGCAACGGCATGGACCCGCTGGCCATCCTCAACTACCTGCGCGGTCTGGGCGCCATCACCCGCATCGAGTGCGACCGCTGCGCCGTGCCGGGTCTCGACACGCTCGATCCGGAAAGCTGCCACCTGGCGTTCGGCTTCGAGCTGGAGACCACGGCCGATCAGGCGGCGATCGAGGCCGCGTTCAGCTTCGTGCGCGAGGACTGCACGCTGCAGATCACTCCACCGGCGCAGCCGCAGGCCTGCGCGCCGGCCGCCATGGTGGCGGTGACCGCACCGGCCGACACCGCATCCCTTGCGCCCGCCACACCCGCCACACCCGAAGCGGCCCGGGCACCGGCGGCGGGCACCAAACCGCGCGAGGGCGGCGAGGAGCAGCGCTTCATCCGCGTGCAGGCCGACCGGCTCGACGCCGTGATCAACCTGCTGGGCGAGCTCGTGATCGCGGGCGCCGGCGCCTCGCTGCTGGCGCGCCAGTCGCGCCAGGGCTCGCTGATCGAGGCCAACGAACAGATCAACCAACTGATCGAGGAGATCCGCAACGGCACGCTGCAGCTGCGCATGGTGCCCATCGGCGAGACCTTCTCGCGCTTTCGCCGAGTGGTGCGCGACACCGCGTCCGAGCTGGGCAAGGAAGTGCAGCTGGAGATCGTCGGTGGCGACACCGAGCTGGACAAGTCGGTGGTCGAGCGCATCGCCGACCCGCTGATGCACCTGGTGCGCAACGGGCTGGACCACGGGCTGGAAACCCCCGAACAACGGGTCGCCGCCGGCAAGCCGGCACAGGGCCGGCTCATCCTCTCGGCCTGCCACGAGTCCGGCAGCATCCTGATCCGCATCACCGACGACGGTCGTGGCGTGCAGCGCCAGAAGGTGCTGGCGCGTGCCTGGGAGCGGGGCCTGGTGGAGCCTGGCGTGGTGCCGGCCGACGCCGACATCCTCAAACTCATCTTCGCGCCCGGGTTCTCCACCGCCGAGAAGGTCACCAACCTGAGCGGCCGTGGTGTCGGCATGGACGTGGTGCGCAGCAACATCGAGGCGCTGCGCGGCACGGTGCAGCTCACCAGCGAGGAAGGCGCGGGCTCGACCATCGAGATCCGCCTGCCGCTGACCCTGGCCATCATCGACGGCTTCCTGATCGGGGTCGGCGACTCCCGCTTCATCTTCCCGCTCGACGCGGTGGTGGAGGTGATCGAGAGCCGCTCCAGCGCCACCGAGATGGACGCCAGCGGCCGCGGTGTGACCGAGCTGCGCGGCCAGGCCCTGCCGGTGGTGAGCCTGCGCCAGCTCTACGCGCTCGACTCGCCCGAACCCGACCGGGTCAGCATCGTGGTGATCCGCTCGGGCGGTCAGCGCTACGGGGTGCTGGTCGACCAGCTGCTGGGTCAGCACAAGACGGTGATCAAGCCGCTGGGCCGCATGTTCCGCAGCCTGCGTGGCATGTCCGGTTCCTCCATCCTGGGCAATGGCGACGTGGCCCTGATCTTCGACGTGGCCTCGCTGTGCCAGCTGGCGATCCATCCGCCGTCCCGCGCGCGTCCCCGCCCTGCCGTCTTCACCCCTCCCTCTTCGATCACCGAATCCGCTCCTGCCGAAGGACCCTCGCAATGACACAGACACGCACTCCCTGGATCGCCCGCCTCTTCGCTGGCTCCGAACTCGACCAGCTCGCCCAGGCGCTGCAGGACAAGGAACAGGCCCGCGCCGCCACCGCGGCAAAGCTGGCCGAGGTGTTGCACGAGAAGGAACAGATCCGCGCCGCGGCCGAGGCCCGGCTGGCCGAGGTCACCGGCAGGCTCGACCAGGTGGTCGCCGAGGCCGGTCGGGAACGCCAGATCAGCCGGGCGATGGCCGCGGGTGTCGTGACCGCCATCGACACCAGCTACGCCTACATCGAGTTCGACACCCAGGGCCAGGTGCTCAAGGCCAACGGCAATTTCTGCTCGCTGCTGGGCTACGCCGAGAGCGAGATCGTCGGCAAGCACCACCGCATCTTCGTCGACCCGGTCGTGGTGAACAGCCCGGCCTACCGCGACTTCTGGGACGAACTGAACGCCGGCAAGACCCAGGTGGACGTGTTCAAGCGCATCGCCCGGGACGGCCGCGAGGTCTGGATCCAGGCCACCTACGCGCCGGTGAAGGACGACAACGGCCGTGTCACCAAGGTCATCAAGATCGCCACCGACGTCACCCAGTCCAAGCGGGAGGCGGCCAACTGGAGCGGTCAGATCGACGCGATCGGCAAGGCCCAGGCGGTGATCGAGTTCGATCTCTCGGGCAAGGTGCTCAGCGCCAACGACAACTTCCTGCGCGCCCTGGGCTACACGCTGGACGAGATCCGCGGCCAGCACCACAGCCTGTTCGTCGAACCGGCCCATGCGGCCAGCCCCGAGTACCGGATGTTCTGGGACAAGCTCGGCCGCGGCGAGTACGACGCGGGCCAGTACAAGCGCATCGGCAAGGGGGGCAAGGAGGTCTGGATCCAGGCCTCGTACAACCCGATCCTCGACCCCGCGGGCAAGCCCTTCAAGGTGGTGAAGTACGCCACCGACATCACCGCGCAGCGCCTGCAGGCGGCCGACTGGTCGGGCCAGATCGAGGCCATCGGCAAGGCCCAGGCGGTGATCGAGTTCGATCTCTCGGGCAAGGTGCTGAGCGCGAACGACAACTTCCTGGGCGCACTGGGTTACACGCTGGCCGAGATCCAGGGCCACCACCACAGCATGTTTGTCGACCCGGTCGAGCGCGCGCAGCCGGCCTACCGCGAGTTCTGGGACCGCCTGGGCCGCGGCCAGTTCGACGCCGGCCGCTACCGCCGCATCGGCAAGGGCGGTCAGGAGATCTGGATCCAGGCGTCCTACAACCCCATCCTCGATCTCAACGGCAAGCCCTTCAAGGTCGTCAAGTACGCCACCGACGTGACCGCCCAGGTCAAGGCCGCCGAGATGCTGGCTACCGTGGTCGAGCAGGCGCAGGCCGCCACCGCCGCGGCGCGCGAGGGCGACCTGGAGCAGCGCATCCCGGTGGAGGGCAAGACCGGCGCGCCGCTGGCGCTGTGCGAGGGCATCAACGCCCTTCTGGAGACCACCGAGGTGATGTTCGGCGATGTCGGCCGTGTCTTCGGCGCCCTGTCCAGCGGCGACCTGAGCCAGCGCATCGACCGCGACTGCGCCGGCACCTTCCTGCGCGTCAAGGACGACGCCAACGCCACCTGCGAGAAGCTGGCCGGCGTGATGGACGAGGTGCGCTCGGCCGCCGAAGCCCTGACCGGCGCGGCCAACCAGGTCAGTGCCACCGCGCAGAGCCTGTCGCAGGCCGCCAGCGAGCAGGCCGCGTCGGTCGAAGAGACCACGGCCTCGATCGAACAGATGTCGGCCTCCATCTCGCAGAACAGCGACAACGCCAAGGTCACCGACGGCATGGCCACCAAGGCCAGCAAGGAAGCGGGTGACGGTGGGCAGGCGGTGACGCAGACCGTACAGGCCATGAAGCAGATCGCGGCCAAGATCAGCATCGTCGACGACATCGCCTACCAGACCAACCTGCTGGCGCTCAATGCGGCCATCGAGGCGGCGCGCGCCGGTGAACACGGCAAGGGCTTCGCGGTGGTCGCGGCCGAGGTGCGCAAGCTGGCCGAGCGCAGCCAGGAAGCGGCCAAGGAAATCGGCGACCTGGCCGGTCACAGCGTGGACACGGCCGAGCGGGCCGGGCATCTGCTGGGCCAGATCGTGCCCTCGATCCAGCGCACTTCCGACCTGGTGCAGGAAATCGCTGCCGCTTCGC
>NZ_BCTF01000024.1 GCF_001571145.1 Hydrogenophaga flava NBRC 102514 | reverse complement strand
CAGACCGGACCACCAACTTGAGCTGCGAAGCCGCCTCCTGCTGGTGTGGGTGTTAACAATCGATTGCTCCCGGAGCGAACCACCTGACTGAGTGCTCGGAAATCCCAAAAAAACCTAGTGCATCGAGGATGTCACTGCGCTTGCAGACTCCGTTTTCAAAGAGAACCAACAGCTCCACGCCACCCCCAGGACTTTGCTCGAACTCTTCGAACCCGACTTGACACCCGCTATCGGATCGCGCGCCGAAACACTTCGCAAGGCCGAGACCGTCCTCGATATAGGACTCCAACCTTGCGCCGACTACTGCGGCTAGGCCCTCGATTGTGCAGACGCCCTTGTCGATATGCGCGCCGGGACGGTAGTCACCCTTCGCCCAGGAATCTGAAGGAACGAACGTGAAGCTTGCAGCCATCAACGTCGGCGTTGTCCGGCAGACAGCACGCGCCGCGCAGCGGCCTTCTGCTGCTGCATGTCCGAGACGAACAACCTGCTAAATGCTAATACGGTCGTCACTTTTTAACCAGTCAAGAAACTTGGAAAGTTCGCCTTCGAACTCGAACCTTGTCTTGCATTCGCCAACGTGCGGAAAAGTGCTTTTCTCAGTGTGCACTTCCATTATTTCCACATCCATACAGGAGGCATGATCCCACACACAGATTTCCGCCAGATATCGCGCCGACCCCAATCGAACACACGCGGAGCCATTGCCAGAATCCTTGAATTCAGACTTCATTTTGTGGTTGTCGAAAACGCTCTCTTGTTTTTGAAACCAAGATTTTAAAAGTGCAACCGCATACACATCGTTAGCATCGCACATAGCATTCAACGTTGGAATTCAGCCGACCGGTCTGCGCAGCCGGCCAGGGTCGGCTGCAATGAAAGGTTATGCAGCATCGAGCGCTTCTTTGATCGAAGAGATCAGCAGCTCCTCGTTCTCTGCCAGCTCTCGATACACGGAATAGTCCAGCACCCCGTCGTTCAGCTGCTTCTCAAAGAATATCTGCAACCGCCAAACATCTGGATCGGGTTTATCAAAATCGAAGTCAATTCCGCCCACGGCCGGCGTCTTATAGATATCCACGCCAATACCATGGGTGCAGACACTCCAATTGGTCCCTGGAATAGGCTTCCGACCTCGAATTTGCAGAATGTCGTCGGCATTCTCAAGTTGAAAGGCTCGCACGATCAATTCCTTCGCCCACACCATCTCGGCGTGCCAGAGCGGAACGAGCTGGCGGATGAGATCGACTCTTTCAGTCATGCTGTATACCGTTTGAGATCAGGGGCGCCGATCGCAGGGATCGGCAGCCCGCTTGCGGGCTGTCCACGGGATCGATTTGTTAGGTTTGGGCAGAGCATAAAATGTAGACATTTTGATGGCCTCGGTAACTAAATGGAGTCCCAAACGGTGGCGCATTGCTCAAACTCTTCGGGCTCTGTGAGTCGCATTTCATACTCGCAGTATGCGATATTGAGATATCTCAGCAATGATGCTATCGCCTTGCGTTGGTCGTGATTACAGTACCTAAAGAATGCATTTTCGTTGCCATTGCAGGACAAGTGTATGTGTAGTGTGTCGCCGTACCAGCCATAGTTGGATGTTGGATCGGCGAGAGCTAGTCTCGCCAAAGTAGGCATGTAGTACGCCATACCTTGCGGCGAACAAAAGCTAATAGGTTGCCAGCAAATATTTCCGACATCTTCAATTTGAAGCGTGCTCCTGTTTCTCGTTCTCAGTAGCTCATCATGCTCGGAACACTCCTCACAATGGGTGTGATCCATGAAGTGCTCAGGCTTGGGTGCATAACGGAACGCGACCTCCACCTCAGCCAGTATCTCGGCGCTCTTGTTCATCAGCCTAACGTTTGACATGAGAGGCATGACCCGGCTTGCCGGGGCATGTCCTCTCAATGGAAGGGTTTGGCACGCGCGCCTTTAGTTCGCCCAACTTCTTTGCCATGGCGCCACCAACGCGAGCGCCGTAGGACGGAAACTCGTTGAGGACTGCGAGCCACTCGGTCAGGAAGACTGCATCTTTCTGAAGCGCTGCCTTCTCTTTCGTCCAGCGCTCCTGAAGCGCCACGTTCTTGGCCTTGAGTTTGTGAAGGTCGGCGTTGCAGAGGCTGCAAAGTGTGCGGCGTTGCCAGATGTAGTTCTTCTTTACCTCGTAAGAATTCTTCTGCTCCTCGCCGGTGAAAACAGCTTGAATTGAGCATTTGCGGCAGGTGTAGGTGATGTCTTCATACGCGGCACGCCCGTAGTGATAGGCGTATGAGCGCTTGCTCGCTTCGGACCACTTCTCTCGCTCGATATTGCTGCTCATAGCTTCACTCGCGGGCCTAACGTAATGTCCAGAGCAAATCCTGCTCTATAAGTTGGGCGCTGCTCCATAAGTTGGTCATGTATTCCTCCCATATGTGGCTTGCAGCTTGGCTGTTTAACCAAATGTATTGGAAATACGTCCAGTTATAAATTTTCCGTCAAACCCCGCGCGCCAGAGTAGCAGTCGAACCGTCTTTTGGACCAGTTGCGCGAGTGAATCCAGTACATGCAATATAGCCTCAGCATCGAGCAGTTGGGTACCGAGATCCGAGCCGTGCACGAGCTTTTGGGGCATTCCTACGTGTCGACAACGACGCTCTACATCCATGTGCTGAAGGTGGCGGCAGGGGGCAGGTCAGGCGAGCCCGCTGGATGCCACTGCACATGGGCATTGAAGGTCCGCTTCGAGGTTCGCGAACATAGGACTGCAACGGGTCGAAACCGCCAGTCCGAGTGATACAGAGGCTGTCTGTCGAGCCGCGCAAGCCATGTCGTGGAGGTCCTATGACCGGTGTACCTCGCACAGCTGCCACTTGGCCAACCGCACTTCGCCAAACCGTACTGCCGCTTTGTGGCAACCACTTTGAGCCTCCCAGGCCACGTCCACCGACGGCTGTCGCTGCACAGCCGAACTTGAAAAATCGAAGGTCGCTTGAGGCTGAGTCCGGCCATTTAATTCTGATGACTGAACTTTTCACGAGTGCCTTATCCTTTAATCCACCGAGCAAGGTATCAAGCTACCGCTCAGCTACCCAGACCGATCGTTCCACCGATGTCGAGAGCGGGACACCGCACGTGCGTCGGCCGTTGCTGACGGGCGAGTTCTAGCATCTCGTTTCCACAAGCCCTCCAGAATGTGCGATCGGGCATCAGACGTAGGAATATCCTAGCCAGGAGAAAATCCGAACTAAGGAACTCTTCGAGGCCCATGTTGCCCATTGGGGAGCGCGAAAAATAGGTGTTGTATAACTTCAGCACCTTCAGGCCGGCATTGGAAAGAAATCGATCCGCTGGGAGCGTTCGATCGAACATGATGTCGCAGGTTTTGAAGTTGTACATGGGCCTGAACCCGGGATCAAAGTGGTCCTGCGGGATGTGCAGGACAGCTCGCTCGTTTCGGGCAATCGTTGCCCGGATCGCACCAGGATCGCCCCAATCTTGGTACCCGCGATCCAGGCAGTTTCGCGTGGCCTGACGGAGAAGATCGTTGCCTGAACGCGCACCGAAGAGGGCTTCGCTATACCAGTGGAGACGCTCGTCAAGCGCCAAAGGGAACACGGACGGGCTTAAGTGACCAAAAAGTACGGTGTCCGCGTCCAGCCAGACACCACCATGTTCCAGCACATATGCCAGGCGGATGTAGTCGCTCTTTGCGACCACCGAGATGGCGGCAGCTGAAGCGTCGAACTCTAGGGCGTGAAACCGCCAGTCCTTGTTCAGGTGCGCGGTGTTGATTGCCTCGGCGAGGTTGATCGGCGTCAGCAGACGGAACGCGTCCCCCAGCACGTGCCGCGTCCAACCCAGTGCCATTGCTACATAGGGTGGCATTGTGTGCCCCGGCACTGTTTCCCAATAGCTGACGAATTGCGTGCGCTCAGTCATTGGGATTCTCCCCAGGGCGGGCGGGGTATTCCTCGCTCATTTAGAAGTCCGCAGGCTGCCAGGTGCTGTCGCACGATTGCCAGCGACTCTGTACAGGCAGCCTCGCGCTGAAATTCGTTGCCCAGCGCCGAGACGTATAGGTTAAGCACATTGGTAGCAGGTACACGACGCAGGAAGCTGGGCAGCGCGTGCGAATTTGAGGCGCTGAAGACTAGGCGCAGCGCTCGCAGGATAGGGACATTGTCGCGATGCGCCAGGAAGTCTGCGACGACCTCGTTGAGCTCCCCGGAAACCTCACTCGTATTGATCCGCTCTTCGATCGTGGGTTCGTGCAGCGCGACAGAGGGATCGAGTGCGATCGGATACAGGGATCGGCATGACCGCGCGCCGCTTTTCATCGACTCGGCGAACACTTTATCTGCAGTCGAGCCGGTCACCAGCACGTCGTCCCCGAAGATTACGTGTACTGACGACCACCGATAGAAGTTCGGACCTGGGATTACGTGATCCTGAGTGGCAGATACGCGTTGTCGTTCAAGCGTGCTCAGGCTGGGATAGTTCTCACATGGTGGAGCGATGCGGGGCAGCTTGACATCGATGATGGTGGGTAGGTCGAGTTCAGCCAAGAGCACGTTGATGTGCTCCAGCGCGATCCCGAACAGAACATTGGAGGTGGAGGGCACGTTGCGCCATCCTGTTGTCAACATGACGACGCTCTCACCGTGCGCCCGCGCATGCTGGAACAAGCACCGCCAATCGCTTGAGGGGTCGAGCAGCTCGCGCTCCAGCATCGAGACGATCACGCCTGCCAAACGTCTGATGTCCTCAATACTTCCATGTTTTGCGCGGCTGTAGCTCTTGGCCAGCTCAGTAGCATCTGCGCCGGACGTCATGTCCACAAATCGGCCATCAGCGTTCCATGTAAGGTGTCTTGCTGCGTGGCCATCGTTAACAGCGACATAGTCGGACATGCCGATGATGCCGTGCACATACAGCGCAGCAGCGAATCCTCGCAGGCCATGCGCAACAGCGCCCGACTCATTTTGTCGTCTAACGGAATGAAAGATATCCCGTAATTGGTCTTCGGCTAGGGAGTCATACTGCGCCCAGTTTCCATCGAAACGAGGTCGCTCGCCCCTGCCGATGTTGGGTTGTGCGGCTATGCGGCATCTCATGCTGAGGCCTGGACTGACAGTTGGCGGGGTTTGCCGACCGCAACCTCAATGCGCTGCCGACCTTCGTAGTAACAGATGCAATTAAGGCCGATGGGGACGAGTTCATCGAGCATGTCGTTCAATCCCGCGCCAACGTCTGCCGGGGTGTGGGCGTCCGATCCGACAGTGAAAGTTGCACCACTGGAAAGGAGTTCTGGCAGCGTTTCCCTACACGGATAGGACCATCGGCCATTGAACTCGCACTTCATTGAGGAATCCCAGCTGCTCTTGCGCGGTCCGGACGCGTTCAACTCGTACGAGACGTCATAACGTTGGAACAACGGCGCCAACGGGATGAAAAGCTCACGCCAGCGCGAAACGGGAACGCTGCGTAGCAAGGAATCGGGATGGCCAATCGCATCGAAGAGACCGCTGCATACGGACTCCTCTAAGCTCAGGAAAAATTGTTCGAGGACCGCAGCTTCGTTCAGGCGCGTCAGGTCCCAAACGTTTACCCGCTGTCCGTCAATGGGTAGGTAATGAACTGAGCCGACGACGAAATCTAGATCAAGGGTCGACAACAGACTTTCCGCATGCCTGCGGGCGCCGAGCATGTAGTCCATCTCTAAACCTGCCAGGATCTTGATATGGCCTGCGTACTTGTTTCGTGCTCGGCAGATGTCGTCCAGGTAGGCATCCAGTTCACTCTCCAGCAGGCGATTAACACTGTCGATAACGAAGGGGGCGTGGTCCGTGATCGTCAGCACGCTAACGCCGACAGCTATGGCGGCACGAACTACGTCGTCAACGCTGCCTGTCGCATGCTTCGAATAGGCAGTGTGTGTGTGCGAGTCGATGATCATGAAGATGCCAGCTGTTCCAAGAGTGCGGGATGTTTCACCAGCTCCTTGACGAGCCAGTACGGATTGTTTGCCTTTAGTGCGAGCGCGTACATGGCGCCTTGATCATCCACACGTGCGACAACATCGAGAAAAGGGGTCGTGTGGAGGCGGTGCATCAAGGGGTCGTCGGCGACCTGGCGCGCCAGTGACTCCCAGCTGAAATGGTCCGTGTGAATGTTGCCGAGGGTGATGTTGTCGATGCCGTACAGGCCAACTTTGCCGTCGGGCTTGATGGTGAGGTCGAGGCCGTTGAGCAGTGGTGCTGGATTGAGACTACCGAGCGTAAAGCGCTTACCAGTGCGTGATTCGATGGCTTGGATGTACTCCCACAGGTCCAAGCGTGAAGCAGGAGTTTCGTCGGACGGATGCACATGGTTCTTGTAGTCGATGTTGAACACGCGGTCGCCGACGATGAGCCGGTCCTCCAGGGAGCTGACTTCGATGATGTCGGCCTTGCCCGGGCAGTTTGCAACCTCGTCGAGCAGGTAGCTGCGCGTGAAATTCCGGTCCGTGTCAACGGAGCGAAACGAGAAGGTCAGAGGGCTTTCTGGAGCTGCGATGGAGCGCTGCATGCTCATCCCGTGCGGACGGTGGCGCATCTTTTCGATGTGATACGAGTCCGAGCTAAGGCGGACGTTGCAGGTATCGCCGTGCTCAATAACCATGGTCTCTGTCTCGTCGAAGAACTTGGTTAGTTGATCATGAGGAAGAAATCCGCTGGTGATGAATTCGAACGCCACGTTGCCTCGCGACAGGCCCAGAATGGCATGGAACGCCTTGATGTTGTTGAGAGGCTCGCCTTCGCCGCTGATGGAGACTCGCTTAACTTCCGGATGGTTCACTAGGCGTGTGATGTTCTCACAGGCATGTTCGGATAGCTCGAGCTGGGCACCAGTCTGGTGACGATCTGCATACATGCAGAAGCTGCAACCGATACCGCAAATCTGCGTGATGTCGATGTAAAGGAGATGGCCGCTCATTTGCACGTCTGGGTTCCCTTTGCGTTTCGGTGTGAGTGGTGTGTTGTGGATGCAATGCTGACCCTGCAGGATATAGCTCTCTGTAGAAACTGTCGCGTGGAGATCACTTGGTCAGTACGGCGCTGCAAGTTGGTTTGGACGTTGCAGTGGGGCGGCCAAGTCAACTGCTGAAACACCACACTCGCGAACAGACTTGGGTTGATTGCTGGATCTGGTTGTTGTCGGCCCATCAGAGGCAAATTCGGCGGCGGCCGCATGGACCTTTCCGGCTGTCTCGTTGCTCTCCCTTCCATAAAAAACATATCGTTGTCGATGCTTTGCATCAACAAAGTGATCGACAACGATATGTTTTTTCGTGAATGTTTGAAGCTTGCTACTAAGCTTCTGCCATCGCATTAAAAAACTGAGCCAGCTCATGCACGACACCTTGACGCCAGACTCCCGTACGCGCACGCCGAAACAGCAACTTGCGCTGAGCATTACCGCAGTGCTACGCGTCGCTGGACCTGATCGTGCTGGCAAGCCCAACAAACTGCGTCAGATCGATGTCATGCGCCGCACTGGGATGTCGCGCACCACGCTCAGACCGCTACTGGACGCGACCGATCCCGGCCAGCGGAACCCAGACCTCAAAACCCTTCACAAGCTGGCGCAGGCAATTGGCGTCCCGTTGGCCTTTCTGCTGATGACGCCGGAGGACTGGCGTGTCCTGACCAAGGCAATCGGCGCCTTCACCGATCACCAGGCTGCCGCGCACGGTCTGGTTACGGACGCGCTCGGTAGCCCGGCACTGGCGGAGGCGGTGTTGAAACGATGCAAGGTCCATCCGGAGCGACCACCGCTTGGTGCGGCCTACGCCCCACAGGAAATCGCGCGTCTTGATGCGCGCAACGAGTGGAGGCGCCGGTGCAGTTTGGTAATGGCGGCCCTGGCTCAACCCGCAGCGCGTGGCGACCGCAAATCTTTCGTCGACATGACCGCTCTGGCCGCTGCCCTGGCCAACGAAATGACCCCGTACAACCCGGTACCCGACAACAGTCTCCAAGGCCAATAAGGATCCTGACCATGACCTCTCTCATTTCCGACCCGAATCTCGCCAAGCTGCTGGGCACAGCCGATGTTGACGACCTCGCCGTTCTGATTGATCACATCACTGACAAAGGTGATGGCCGTATCTCGCTGTCGTCCGACACCTGCAAGAGACTGACGGAGGCGAAATCCACCGGGCAGATCAGTGAGGCGACCCGTGCCCTGATTGCTGAGGAACTGCAGCGCTTCGGTGGCAACTCCCTCTTCAATCTGATGCGGGCCGGTTCCGGTGTGTCCTACAGGGAAATCCTCTGTGACGTGGCCAGCCACGTGAAGGCCGACTTCAAGCCCAAGAACGACTGCGCACAGATCGAGATCGCCATCCTCGAAGCAGTGCTGACGCAGTCCGTTGCCAAGATGAGCGATCAGGAGAAAGCCGATCTGTTCGCCGAATTCGGCTGCATCTACAAGCCGGGTGCCGGGCCGGCCGTGATGGCAGCACTCCAAGCAGCGATCAAGGCATCCGGCTTTGGAGCCTTCAAGCTCGCGGCGGTAGTGGCTAACGCCGTGGCAAAGGCCATTCTCGGACGCGGACTGGCATTCGGCGCCACGGCGGGGATGATGCGCGGCATCAGCGTTTTCACTGGCCCGATAGGCTGGGCCATCACCGCGATCTGGACCGCCTTCGACCTTAGCAGCCCTGCCTACCGCGTCACAGTACCCTGCGTGATTCAAATCGCGTACATGAGGCAGAAGTCAGCCTATCGCAGTTGCCCAACCTGCGGAACACCAGCAGAAGCTGGCAAAAAGTTCTGCGGCGAATGCGGGAGTCCGCTCGCACTGCTTCTCACATAAGCCGATGCAACGGATTTTCATCGACCTCCACCGAAATTCAAAGGAGTTGCCCGTGTTCATCATCGTCTCAACCCCACTGCGCATTGCTGCTTCCTACGCCATCGCCTTTGGCATAGGCGTCGTGTTTAGCCATCAATGGCGAATCCGCCGCAACCTAATTCGCACAGCAACTGCTGAACAGGCGACTAGCCCGTGACTCTTCGCATAGCCCGCAAACAATACTGGATCCAAGAAGGGAGTATAGATTGACCACCAACCCTTTCACCGAGAAGCTCAAAGAACTACGGCGCGAGAGCAACAAAGAAAGCAACCTTCTCCAGGAGTGGGAAACGAAACTTGAATGGTTCCAAGGATTCAACCTTGATCAAGCCAACAACGACCTTAGACGCACTGAACGCATGAGGGCGGACGCACAGGCCGGGCTCGAAAGAGAGCAGCAAGTTTTGCCTGTGATGACGTCATCGGTCAAGAATTTGGAACCACAGGCCAGTATGGGCTTTGATCCGCGCTATTGGTTCTCATCTGAGCGAGCCATCGCAAAGAGGCAACTCGAAGATGCGCAAAAGAGACTGTCAATTCAACTGTCGAAGGTCTCCGGCATAGAGATCGATATCTCGAAGGCGGAAGGGCTTTGCCGTGAGATGCAAGGTCTAATCACAACGGCACGCATGTTTGACCCGTTACTCGCGCAGTCAGCCGTTGTGGCGCTGCGGGAGAGCCTTAACCGATTCAAGCCTCAGATGGAGAAACTGCGCCAACACAGGGATGATCTAGACCTCCTACTGGAGGAACCGTTGGCAAGTTTGCGCAAGTTGGAAGAGGAACGGGGCCGTCTAAATAGGCAGATTGCGAGCGCCGAGGCCTTCGAATCAGAACTCAGAAACGCTCCTAATGGATATGAGAGAGCCAAGATCCACACGAGATGCCAAAACGAGCTAGGCGATAGAAAACCGGGGGCAGTTCTGGGGCAAATCCGGTCGGCGCTACGCCGCGTCGACGACAAGGTCGAAAAGCTTCAGGCCCGCGTCGACAGCCTCATCCGATTCGCCAGCTTGGACATACGGCACGTCGTCATCGACGCCAACAACCTGTGCTACGAGGGCAGACGATTCATCAGGCTCGCAGCACTTGAAGCCCTGGTACCCATTCTTTCCAGGAAGCACAAAGTCACGCTCATATTCGACGCCGGCATCCGCCGTATGCTGGGGTTGAGGAGCGAAGAAATTGAGGCCAAGTTTCCTGATGCTGAGCAAGTTCACATTGTTGCTTCGAGGCGCAAGGCAGATGAAACCGTGCTGGCAACAGCCGGTGACGACCCACATACTTTCGTGCTTAGCAACGACCGGTTTGTCGACTACCCCGAAAAGATGGCTGTCAAAGAGGAGAGAATGCTGCAGCACGAAATAGTCGGCCAAGTAGCCTACGTCCACGACCTGCAGGTCGTGGCGAAGTTCGAGACCGAGGCGGTCTGAATCCTGGAGCAGACGAAAATCTGAGTCTTGGACCGGCCGCCTTCAAAAGCTGCTTTGGCCTGCCTGTGTAAGCCTTGCAGCACCCGCGTCAGGATTCGCTGCGAAGCCGCACTCCGAACTGCGAAGGTCGCTCCAGGCTGAACTGAGTCACTCGGGAACGGTAGAGACGAACAGTAGAGATCGTCACCAGCGGTCATTCAGTGATCGACTGACCTGCCCCCCACTACCCGTACCAGTTTGAAGTTAGTGAAGTCCGGGACGGCACGACGTCTACTTTCGGTGGCTGCTAGTTTGTTGCATCGAACATGCGAATCTGCCGCCCAAAGCCGACATCCGAGACCGGTGCGCTCACCGCGCGCTCGTGCTTCGGTGAAAGTGCCCGCAGGCAACCTAACTAGCAGCTTCGAAGCGACCGACAGATTGGTTTAGCCAACGCGATTTTTGGGAGGCACCTTCGGGGACCACCATCGCTGGGGGTGCACGCACTGCCGATGGGCGCATCAGGGTACCGATCCGTGTCGAGTAGCTCTGTGATGACGCGCTGCGCCTCCACGGCCAACTTGCCCCGCACCGAGCTGAAGAGGAATCGGCTGCGGCTGCCATAAACAGCTGCCGCAAGCAGTCCGGATATGGTCGCGAGCAATGGTCCGCGATCCTCCATCACCCGGAAGTCGCCGCGTCTGAACGTGACAAGTGGCCCCCGGTTGTCAATCGGATTCGGCCGCTTGCGCGGATAACGGCCGACCCAGTTCACCTTATTGGCAATGCCTTCGGCCTGTGGCCAGCCGCTAATGCCCCCCACTCCGATCACCGCATCAAACGAGAAAGCGCGGACGCGACCCATACAACCTTCGATGCCAAAGCGGCCGAATCGGTCTGGATCATTCTTGTGGGTGCGCTTGTAGATCAAGATCTTCATACAGGCCTCAGCGCATTTATTTTTGAACTCCAGTCATTCATCTGCATTCCACACAGCGGTCCCGCGGCAAGTGCTATGAAGCAGCGACTAGCGTCGCGAGTATCTTAGATATTTGGTCGTGTTCGCTATACGGAATGACTTGTATTTGGGGAAACTTGTCACGCACTTCGGAACACCGTTGCTCCGGCAACAGTGCGAATTTCTCACCTTCGGCGGCCCCTGCCAAACGAGCCTGTCGAAGAACATGATCGAGGTCACGTGGATCGTTTAGCCCAAAGCCGACGAACAAAACTGTGTGGTGCTCAAACACAGACCGCACCAATGAAAGGTACTCCTGTTGTTGTGCCAACCGTTCATATTCGACGCGTGTGAGTACGACCGTGTTGGACCGGGACGCGCAGCCATGTATTTTGACGACGGATCTACGCCCAACTCCTCCCACCAAGAACTCCCGAGCCGGTCGAGCTTCCTGCCACGTGTACACGGGTGTCCCGGGTGGTGCGGCGCACTGCAATACGAAGTCGTAGTTTGTGGTCAACAATGACCTGAGTGGTAACCGGAACAACAGGCGATTGGCAAGTCCGGCATTGACTATATGGGGCGTAAAAATGTCAAGAATCGCGCGCGGGTAATACAGAGCATCGCCAAGCGACTCGCGAAAAAAGTCAAGGTCTGCAAGGAATTCGTCGAGGGAGTCGGTGATGCGAGGATTTTCTGTTTTACCTCGATAGCGATTTAGGCTTTCAGCCATTCGCGAAGGAACCTCACTCCAAAAAGGCAGCTTGCTCCATTGCAGCGGCGCTTCGTATTTCACTCGAACGTCGCTCTGTAGGGATAGACCTGATCCGACGAGAACGGAAAGGGAGCGAGTACGGCACGCCTCCAAGAGCTGTGGCGGGATCCGCATGCCCTCGGGTAAACGTGCATCGTTTAGAAATTTTTCGTCATCCAGCACTGCAGGCAGCGTGGTCTGAGGGCGTCTCCCCAGAACGAGGTGGCGGACCCGATCAAGCGCTGCATTGATGGCATCAATTTCCACCGAGGAAACCCCGTTCATCGCTAATTTCGCGGTGCAAGAGGAGCACACATATGCAGCGCGCATCTTGAGAGCTCGTTCCGGTTTTTGGATACAGAGGTCGAACAGGCATCCTATTGACTTTTCATGCAATACATCCCAATCGCCAAGCTGGCCTAGCACCATGAGTGTGACGAGCGAGATCGAAGTCAAAATGTTTGCATCGGGTGCCGCCACCGGGAGACCTTGTGGTTCTGCAAGGAACGCGACCTCCCAGTCGGCTAGCGTCATTAGCCCGCAACCCGATTCAGTGTGCGTGAACCAGTTGTCGGAAAGCGGCGACCCTGTAATGACAACAGACGGCGACCAGCCCTCGAAGTTCTGGAACGCAGCACCGACATCAACGCAGCCGGCCACCAGCGGAAGATCCTTATGTCCTTTCTCGACCAAGCGAAGCGTTTGCTGGGCGTCATGGAAGTGATCCAGTGCGCGCGCGAGCTGGACTCTTTGGCCCTCATCAAGGCCATTCGTGTATAGACTGATCTCTCGAAACATGCTCGTCTCCTCGTCTACGCAGTGCGATCTGATGACCACGTGGCTTTGTCTTCATCACTATGCTGAGCATTCGCGCCAGCGCCACTCGGTGCGTCGATCTACTTCTGCGACGCCGACCGATGTGGCTGCAATGCTGGTCCGAACTCCAAGTAGTGGTTGCCGTGCATGGTACATCTCGGAGGAACGACTCTTGTGCGGCAGTCCGGCTCCTATTCCACTCAGCTCAAGGCGAACGACCGGTTCGCCAAGCAGTTGAAGACCGCTGCGGATCGAGAGCGTGAGTTCGGCACTTCAAGCCATTGACATTCGTCCGCGAGTTCGTGGAGCAACCGGCGGCCGACCACACACTCGATGACTGCAGCCCTCTCGATACCTGTCATTGATTCCGCCGCGCTGCTGGGTGAGCCGATGACGGCTTCGTGCCAGGCACCGTGACCCCAGATCCCGGGCGCGACCGGCGGCTGTCGCTGCATTGGAGCCACTCAGGATACGGCTTCTCCTGACGCAGTTGGCCATCTGCGGGTGGGTGTTTGGGTCGCCGCAAACCCGATGGATTCCAACTGAGCTGTCCTCATCAGTGCGCTGTAGCTGGGCGTGTCTGGCTCCACAGATCCAGTTCGCTGCGGCGCCAGGCCACGGCACGCACACCGAGGCGAACCGGGCAGGGGAACTGTTGTTGGGCCATGAGCCTGTAGATCGTGGATCGACCCAAGCCCGTCATCTGCATGACGGATGGCATGCGCAGAAACACGGTCGGCACTTGATCGTGAATATCTGGTGGTGGGCTAGATGGCTGCTGCACGGCGTTCTCCCGGTGGAGGCATGCGGCTACTTTAGGGTCCAAATGGGACCCACGTCGCGCTGGATTCGCTGAGAAATCTAGCCGATAGAGTTCTGTCACCGAGCCTATGGACGTTTTCGATGCCGTCTGGGCAAGACCGGTCTGTTGCGATCCGGACACATGCATGTATCCGCTGAGAATTTCGGACACGTGTCGGACACGGCGGACTCTGAAAGCAAAAAAGTCAGCAGGCGCTAACCTGCTGACTCTTGATTTACTTGGCTCCCCGACCTGGACTCGAACCAGGGACCTGCGGATTAACAGTCCGTCGCTCTACCGACTGAGCTATCAGGGAACAGCCTCAAATTATAGTGTGATTTTTATGATGTTTGGAAGCCCGGCCACAGTTTCTTCAAAAAATTATGGTGCTGCTCTGTCCATGGGCGTGGCGTGCACTTCCAGCAAGCGGTGCAGCCGGGAGCTGGAGGTCGTGTACTCCAGGTGGATGGGTTTGCCGGGAAACACACGTGAGGCAGCTGCATAGGCAGCGAGCACGCATTCGTGGAAGCCACAAACGATGAGCTTCCTCTTTCCCGGGTAGGTGTTGATATCGCCAACAGCAAAGATGCCGGGCTCGCTGGTGGAGAACGTCGCGGTATCGACTACCAGCTGTTTGCGTTCCAACTCAAGTCCCCATTGGGCCGTGACGCCCAGACGTGGCGAGAGTCCCTGCATCACATACATGCTGTCAACGTCCAGGCGCTCTGCCGCACCGTCGGCGCGCAAGACGCTCACAGCGCTCAGACGTTCGCCATCCGATTCGCAGGCGGTGGCCTGGCCAATCAGCAGCCGCATGCGTTCCTGTGCACAGAGCGCGCGCATCTGCGTCTGCAAGTTCGTGCCGGACTGAAACACATCGCGCCGGTGCATCAGCGTCACATCGACGCCGCCATGCTTCACCAGAGAGAGCGCCCATTCCAAGGCGCTGTCGGTGTCTCCAACCACCAGCACCCGGCGTCCGCTTTCCTGCTCCGGGGCGCGCGGGAAGAAGAACAGTTGCGAGCCTTCAAAAGTCTCAAGTCCCTCGAGCTTGAGACGGCGCGGTTCGAAGGCACCGACACCTGCTGCGATGAACACCGTTTTGGTCAGCAGCGAGGTCTGCAGGGAGGTCGATACAAAAAACCGGCCATCGCGCTGTCGTTCGACACGGGAAACCGTCTGACCGAGATGAAAGGTGGGCGCGAAGGGGCGAACCTGCTTCAGCAGCGCATCGGTCAGCTCCTGGCCGGTGCAGGCGGGCACCGCAGGAATGTCATAGATCGGTTTGTCGGGGTAGAGCTCTGCGGGCTGCCCGCCAGGGTGCGGGAGCGCGTCGACGATATGGGCCCGGATCTCCAGCAGCCCCAGCTGGAAAGCCTGGAACAGGCCCACAGGACCGGCGCCGATGATGACCGCATCGGTCTCGATCACGTCACCGGTCATCATCTCCTGGGTCAGCGAGCGAGTTCGGACAGTTTGCCGGTGCGGTCCTTCCACTCCTCGTGGTCGGGCAGCGGGTCCTTGCGCTTGGTGATGCTCTTCCAGTTCGGCAGCTTGGCCAGTTCGGCGTTCAGCGCCGTCATGTGCACCTGGTCCTTGGGCAGATCCTCTTCGGCGAAGATGGCGCTGACCGGGCACTCGGGAATGCAGACCGCACAGTCGATGCACTCGTCCGGATCGATGGTCAGGAAGTTCGGGCCTTCGCGGAAGCAGTCGACGGGGCAGACGTCGACGCAGTCGGTGTATTTGCAGCGGATGCAGGCTTCAGTGACGACGTGGGTCATGGTGTGGCAGAAAAATCGATCAAACCGGGGATTTTAGGCGGTGCAGGAGGGTAAGGCCCGGGGAAGCCCTTGGCCTTGATATTGGTTAAACCCAGCCTGCGAAGCGCGTCAGTTCACGAGCACGGCGCCAGAGGTTTTGTGACTGGCGGTGTCCACCAATACCAGCGAACCCAGTGCACGCGACTGTGTGAACGGTGCAGTGGCCAGAGGTTCCTGCAGCGCCAGTTCGATGTGGCCGATGGCGTTGGGTTCGAGCTGCGTGGCGTCCTCTTCGGCAAGCGTGTGAATGTCCAGCTTGTGCACGATGCGCTTGACCTTGGCCTTGACCCAGCGGTGGCCATGCAGCGCCCAGTAGACACGGCCGGCGACCAGGGTTTCGTCGTCCATCCACGCGACAGTGGCGCGGATCTCGCGGCTGGCTTCGAGGGATTGACCTTGCTCGTTGACGGCCAGCAGCCAGTCGCCACGCGAGACATCGACCTCGCGGTCGAGCACGATGCCAGCGCTGTGTCCAGCAGCCACTGCCTGCGGGTTGCGCACGTGGTTGAGCACCTGAGCAACGGTGGCGGTCTGGCCGCTGGGCATGACCTTGATCTGTTGACCGGGTTGCACGGAACCAGTGGCGACTCGGCCCCAGAACACGCGGCGGCCCTGGCTGGTGTCGGACGACGACGAGAATTTCTCCACCCACTGGACAGGGAAAGCGAGCGGGAGCTCGGTGTCCGGGCGGGTCACCGGCAGGTGCTCCAGGATGTCCAGCAGGGTCGGGCCCTGGTAGCCGCACCAGCCCGCTTGCTCGGGGGCATCGACCACGTTCCAGCCCTTGAGCGCGGACACCGGAACGGTGGCGGTGACCTCGATCCCCGCGTCCGTTGCAAACGCGCTCAGTGCGCCCGAGATGTTGCTGAATGCCAGCGCACTGTCTTCGACAGCATCGAGCTTGTTGACGGCGAACACCACGGAGGGCACGCGCAGCAGCTTGAGCAGCAGCGAGTGGCGGCGCGTCTGCGGCAGCAGCTTCAGGCCGGCGTCGCGCCAGTCCAGCTTGGTGGCGTCGACCAGCACCACGGCGGCGTCGGCGGCCGAGGCGGCCGTGACCATGTTGCGGGTGTACTGCTCGTGGCCGGGGGCGTCGCCGATGATGAACTTGCGCGTTTCGGTGTTGAAGTAGCGGTAGGCGACGTCGATGGTGATGCCTTGCTCGCGCTCGGCCGACAGTCCGTCGGTCAGCAGGGCCAGATCGGTCTCGCCCTGGCGCTGCACGCCGGCGAGGTGGTCCTGCAGCACCGCCTTGCTGTCCACCAGCAGGCGACCGATCAGGGTGCTCTTGCCGTCATCGACCGAGCCACAGGTGATGAACTTCAGCGCGGTGCGGGTGTCGGCGGCAGTGGAAGGATTAACAACAGCGTTCATGGAAATATCCGGGGAAATGTCATTTCGTGAGGGCAACGTCGGCTTCAGAAATAGCCATCTTTCTTGCGCTTCTCCATAGAAGCTTCGGACGTCTTGTCGTCCATGCGCGTCGCACCGCGCTCGCTCACATCGGCCGCCAGCGTCTCGATCACGATGTCGCCGGCCGTGGCGGCCAGGCTTTCCACCGGGCAGGTGCAGGTGATGTCCCCGACGGTGCGGAAGCGCACGTCGCGGATCTGCACGGTCTCGCCGTCTTTGGGCGGGGTCAGTTCGGTCACCGGCACCAGCAGGCCGCGGCGGTCGACCACCTCGCGCTTGTGGGTGTAGTAGATCGAGGGCAGGGCGATCTTCTCGCGCTCGATGTACTGCCACACGTCCAGCTCGGTCCAGTTGCTGATGGGGAACACTCGGAAGTGCTCGCCCGGGGCCAGGCGGGTGTTGAACAGGGTCCAGAGCTCGGGACGCTGGGCCTTGGGTTGCCACTGGCCGAAGCTGTCGCGGTGCGAAAAGATGCGCTCCTTGGCGCGCGCCTTTTCCTCGTCGCGGCGGGCGCCGCCGATCAGGGCGTCAAAGCGAAATTCCTCGATGGCTTCCAGCAGCGTGACCGACTGGTGCACGTTGCGGCTCTCACCCGGGTGGGCCAGGCGCACGGTGCCGCGGGCCATGGAGTCTTCCACGCTGCGCACGATCAGTTCGGCTTGCAGCTCTGCGGCGCGGCGGTCGCGGAAGTCGGTCACTTCAGGGAAGTTGTGACCGGTGTCGATCATCAGCAGCGGGTAGGGAATGCGGCCGACGCCAAACGCCTTTTCGGCGCACTTGAGCATGACCAGCGAGTCCTTGCCACCGGAGAACAGCAGGGCGGGGCGCTCGAAGGCGGCAGCGACCTCGCGCAGGATGAAGATGGTCTCCTCTTCGAGCGCGTCCAGGTGGGCGTTGCTCAGGTGGTGTTCAGCAGTTTGCAGCACGGCGGTGTCGGTACGGGCGTTCATGATCGGATTCGGTCGTTCGGTTCAGTGTGCCAGGTGCAGTCCGCATTCGCGGTTGTCTTCGCCCTTGGTCGGATCCACGTAGTCGAAGTTGTTGGGCAGGCCGTGCAGTTCGCAGTAGTGGTACAGGTCCTTGGAGGTCCAGTGCAGCAGCGGGGCGACCTTGATCAGGCCGTCCGGGTTGATGCTCACCGGGTCCATCTGGGCGCGCACGGCGGTGTCGGTGGCGCGCAGGGCGGTGAACCAGACCTTGGGCGCGGTCTCGCGCAGGGCACGGGCGAAGGGCTCCAGCTTCACTTCCTCGGTGAACGCGGCGTGGCGCGGGTCGTCCAGCGCGGGTGTAGCGCCTTCCACGGCTTCGCGGTGCGCGCGCGAGCGGCGCGGCAGGTAGATCTGCAGGTTCAGCTTCAGCTGCTTCGTCACTTCGTCGGCGAACCGGTAGGTCGCTTCGGTGTTGTAGCCGTTGTCCATCCAGACCACCGGCACGTCGGGCCTGACCTGGGTGACCAGGTGCAGGATCACGGCCTCGAAGGGACGGAAGTTGGTGGTGACGATGGCGGGCAGGTCCAGGCCCAGTGCCCACTTCACCAGTGCGGGCGCGTCGTGGCCCAGGTCGGCATTGATCTTGGCGAGATCGATGGTGCTCATGGTGTTCTTCCCTGTGTTCAGGCGGTGGCGAAGTGCGGGCGGGTGTCCACCGCATCGCCCTGGTAGTAGGCGTCGTACTGGGCCAGCAGCTTCTGTCCATGTTCAACACTCTGGTCGGCGCGCAGCACGGCCTGCGTGAAGCCGCTGCGCTGCATCTGCGCCAGTTGGTCGATCAGCACGTCGCCAATGGCACGGATCTGGCCGGTGAAGCCCAGGCGGCGGCGCAGCAGGAAGGCCTGGCTGAAAGCGCGGCCGTCGGCAAACGACGGGAATTGCAGCTGAACCGTGTGGATGCCGTCCAGGGAGGCCTCGCGCGGGTCGGCGTCGTTGGCCAGGGTCAGGGTGCCGGCCTCGTCGGCGCTGAAGCTGTCGGCCTTGAAGAGTTGGATCGTGGGTTTCATGTCGTTGGCTCGTGCGTTCAGGCGGCGACCGGGGTGCGGGCCGTGGCCACGCGCACCGCGTTGGCGGCGGTCTTGAAGGGCTCGATGCCCACGCGCTTGACGGTGTTGACGAAGGTCTCTGCCGGCTGGCGCTGGGTGCGGAAGGTGTCGATCAGGGCCTCGATCACGTCGACCATCTCATCGGCCGCGAAGGACGGGCCGATCACCTTGCCCGGCACGGCTTCGCCGGACAGGCGCGTACCGTCGGAGCCGCCCAGGGTGACCTGGTACCACTCCTGGCCGTCCTTGTCGACGCCGAGGATGCCGATGTGGCCGCTGTGGTGGTGGCCGCAGCTGTTGATGCAGCCGCTGATGTGCAGGTCGATCTCGCCCAGGTCGTGCAGCTCGTCCAGGTCCTGGTAGCGGGCCAGCAGGGCCTGCGCGATCGGCAGGGAGCGGGCGTTCGCCAGATCGCAGAAGTCGCCGCCGGGGCAGGCGATCATGTCGGACAGCAGGCCTATGTTGGGCTTGGCCAAGCCCAGGCGGCGCGCCTCGCGCCAGAGCTCGGGCAACTGATCGCAGCTGACCCAGGGCAGCAGCAGGTTCTGCTCGTGCGTCACGCGCGCCTCGCCGCTGGAGAAACGGTCCACCAGCTCGGCGGCGCGTTCCAGCTGGTCGGCCGTGGCGTCACCAGGAGCCGAGCCCAGGCGTTTGAAGGACAGGGTGACGGCGCGCAGGTCGGGGTTCTGGTGCGGCTTGACGTTGCGAGTCAGCCAGCGGCTGAACTCCACGTCGTCCTCGGCCGCGGCCTTGAGGATGTTGGCAATCTTGGCGTCGGCGCTCTTGCGGTCGCAGCTGAGGGTGGGCTGGACGAAGAAAGCGCTCACGCGGTCCAGTTCGGCCTGGGTGATGGTGTGCGGTGCGCCGTCCTTTTCGACGATGTCGCGGTACTCAGCCTCCACTTGGTCGGTGAAGGATTGGCCTTCGGCCTTGACCAAGATCTTGATGCGGGCCTTGTACTTGTTGTCGCGGCGGCCGAAGCGGTTGTAGGCGCGGACGATGGCTTCCAGGTAGTTGAGGATCTGGTGCCAGGGCAGGAATTCGCGGATCACCGAGCCGATGATGGGGGTGCGGCCCATGCCGCCGCCCACGCGCACCTGGAAGCCCAGGTCGCCGTCCACATTGCGCAGCAGGCGCAGGCCGACATCGTGCCAGGGGGTGGCGGCCCGGTCTTCGCGGGCGCCGGTGATGGCGATCTTGAACTTGCGCGGCAGGAAGGCGAATTCGGGGTGCAGCGTGCTCCACTGGCGCATGATCTCCGCGAAAGGGCGCGGGTCGGCCACTTCGTCCACCGCGATGCCGGCCAGCGCGTCAGTGGTGATGTTGCGGATGCAGTTGCCGCTGGTCTGGATGCCGTGCAGGTTCACGCTGGCCAGCAGGTCCATGGCGTCGGCGGCACGGTCTAGAGGGATCCAGTTGTACTGCACGTTCTGGCGCGTGGTGAAGTGGGCGCAGCGGTCCGGCAGGCTGGGCACGTCGGCCAGGGCGGCGTTGGCCTTGGACGTGTCGTGCGCTTCCTTGTGGTCGAACTCGCGGGCCAGCTTCGCCAGCACGCGCAGCTGGGCGGTGTTGATTTCGCCGTAGGGCACGGCCACGCGCAGCATAGGCGCGAAGCGCTGGATGTACCAGCCGTTCTGCAGGCGCAGCGGCTTGAAGGCCTCGCCGTCCAGCGTGCCGGCCTGGAAGCGTTCGAGCTGGTCGCGGAACTGGGCGGCGCGCTGTTGGACGAACTGTCGGTCGAAATCGGAGTACTGGTACATGGCTGTCGTGGAGAGGCAGAAATCAGAAGGCGATCAGCTTGGTGCCGGCGTAAGCCAGCAGCAGCGAGAGCAGGGAGCGAACCAGGCGCTCGGGCGTGTGGCGCATCAGGCGGGTGCCGAGCCAGATGCCGGGCAGCGAACCGGCCAGCAGTTTGCCCAGCAGGGGCCAGTCGACCGAACCCAGGCTGGCGTGGCCCAGGCCCGCGACCAGGGTCAGTGGCACGGCGTAGGCGATGTCGGCGGCCACGATGCGCGGCAGTGGCAGCAGCGGGAACAGGAGCAGCAGCACCGACACACCGATGGCACCGGCGCCGACCGAGGTCAGCGTGACCAGGGTGCCAATGACGGCGCCGAACAGCACCGGCAGGCTCCAGTGGCGGGCATGGGTGGCCTTGTCGACTTCCGTCGCGGGCAGGCTGCGCGGCAGCACCTTGCCACGGGCCGCCTTGTAGAGCATGGCGGCGGCGGTGAGCAGCAGGGCGATGCCGAGGGTGTGGGTCATCACCGATTGCACAGCGGGATTGGCCGGGCCCACCCGGTGCAGCACCCACAGCGTGGCCAGCGCGGCCGGGATGCTGCCGGCGCACAGCTGGGCCACCACGCGCCAAGGCACCAGGCGCTGGCGTGCCAGATTGATGGTGCCACCCGCCTTGGTTACGGCGGCGAACAGGAGGTCGGTGCCCACGGCCAGGTAGGGCTTGATTCCGAAGAAGAAAATCAGGATGGGGGTCATCAGCGAACCGCCGCCCACGCCAGTCAGGCCCACCACGAGGCCCACAAAAAAACCGGCAAAGACAAAAGCAAGTTCCGACATGGGGCGCGACTCTACGCAAATGCCCATATATCTCAAACGACATTTTGGTTGTTCATATATTTCTTCTGGTTATCAAATGCGTCGGATGTCTGATCTCTTTTGGTTGTGCAGCGGCGTCACGCGGGTAACATGCGCCGATGGTCAAGCAGCGGATTCATGTGCGGGTGGTGGGCTTCAGTGACGTGGAGCGACATGCGCTCAACACTGTTTTCCGGCTGTCCGAAGAGCGCGAACTGAGTTACGCGCCCTGGGTGCCACTGACCGCGCCCGGCGTCCAGGCCCCGACCCGGCTGGCAGAGGTGGCCCTGGTGGACGGCGACGCGGCCGAAGCGGTGTTGTCCCATGCCAGGGAGACTCCGCCGGGTCAGCGGCTGATCTGGGTGGGGGCGCATGCACCTGCGCATGCCTGGCGGGTGCTGGAGCGGCCGATCCAGTGGGCCGTCATGCTCAATGATCTGGATGCGGTGTATGCCGCGCGACAGGTGGACTCGGGCTTCCTCGACCTGGATGTGACCCAGCCCGGACCTCTGGAGACCGGCGTGGCGTCCCCGAACAAGCGGGCGTTGATCGTCGGCGCCGCGGGCGAGCGCGGGCAGGTCACGGCGTGGCTGTCCGGGGTGGGTGTGTCGGAAGTGGACGAGGCGGACAGCACCGAGACCGCGCTCGAATGCATCGGACGCCACCGTTATGTCTGTGGGGTGTTCGACCTGGACGAGCACCATGTAGACACCTGGCAGCTGGCGCGGCTGTTCGCCCAGCACAACGCCAACGCCTTGACCGTGGGGGTGAGCGAGCACGCCGATCCCCTCGCACCCTGGCTCAATCGTCGGCGGCTCAGGCGGGACACCGAACGCACGGGCATCAGCGCCCTGGTGGGGCGGCCGTTGCAGGAAGCCCAATGGCGGCGCTGGCTCGAGCTCCTGGCTTGATCGGGCTCAGACCGCAGGCTGCCGGCGGGCCGCCTTCCAGGCAAAACGAGCCGGGTCGAGGGCCTTCTCCAGATCCAGATCCTGCTCGGGCAGTGGCGAGGGCTCTCCGCTCATCCGGCCGGCCAGCCAGTCGGCGCACCAGTGGGCCAGCGTCAGGCCGCGGGAGCCCAGTGCCGTCAGCATGAACAGGCCCGGCATACGGGGCGTGTCCAGCAAAGGGATCCTGCCGCGGCGCGCGCCGGCTGCGTTGAACATGTCCTGCATTGCTTTGAGGTCGGGTACGGCGCCGACCATCGGCAGCCGGTCCTGAGACGCACACCGGACCTGCGACCAGCCCAGCAGGCGCCCTTCGCGGGCACAGCGCCGCAGTTCGGCCGCTGCCTGCGGATGCATTTCCTCCAGGCTCGCCGCATTGCGTTCGTGTGCAGCCGCATCCACGGTGGTGTCGTCGTGGCCGCGCTCATAGGTGGAACCCATGGCCCAGACGGTGGAAGGCCATGCAGGCGGCAGACCCGCATCTTCGTAGGCCGGCACAAAGACCCCGTTGTTGCGCGTGGGGCGGGGCGCGAGCGGTGGCGTCTGCAGAGCGGCGAGTGTCAACTGGCCCTTGACCGGCCGCAGCGGCACCGCGCCTGATCCGGAACCGTGGATTCTTTCCAGCAATGGAAACGCCCCGTAGGCGGTGGCCACCACCACGGTCGGCGCGGCGCCGAGCACAGCGCCTGCGCCATCTCTGGCCACCCACTGCCTATCTTCTTGCGCCAGGCTCGCAACAATGGCATCGAAGCGGATGCCCAAGCCCCCGGAAGCTTGCGCCTCGGTCAGCCAGGCATGCACCAGCGCCGATGGCCGGACCACCGCTGCGGGCCAGCGCCCGGGGTCGTGTCCCAGGTTGTCGACTTCCGTGGCCTGCCAGCCATGGCCCTGTGGCACCAGACGCTCCAGCTGGGCCCGTGCATCGGCCACGCCCAAGGAGCACAGGCGCGAGAGCGGGGTTGGCGCGCGCGTGACATGTGGGCTGAGCATGCCCACCGGGAGGCCGGAGGCGCCCATGGCGGCCTGGGGGCCGCGTTCAAGCAGCTCGACCCGCCAGCCCCGGCGGGTGAGGGCCGCACAACAGGCAGACCCAGCCAGGCCGGCGCCCAGCACCAGCGCGTGGCGGGATGAGGAGGTCACGACGGGGTGATCTGGCTGCTTACTGACCCGCACTCGGGGGCACATAGCCCGTCGCTGCGTCGGCACCTTCGCCAAAAAAGTGCTTCTCCATCTGGCGCGCCAGGTACTGGCGGGCCCGGGCATCGGCCAGGTTGAGGCGGTTCTCGTTGAGCAGCATGGTCTGGTGCTTGAGCCAGGTGGCCCATGCTTCCTTGCTCACGTTCTCATAGATGCGCTTGCCCAGCTCGCCGGGGTAGGGTGGAAAGTCCAGGCCTTCGGCGTCCTTGCCGAGCTTGATGCAGTGAACGGTGCGTGCCATGGGGTTTCCTTATTCTGTTGATGTCTAAGTAAAATGAAAAACTATTAGTTCCAGTATTAACCCAAGGTCGGCATGATGCGCGCAGCCAGCAAGACCGGGTTGCATGGTGCAGGGGGCCTGCAAGAGGGGCTCCACTGTAGCAACGAAACCCCAGCGCAAGCGAATCCCCTTCGGGCGCCGGTGCCAGTTCCTGATTTATCGCAAGACGCACCAGAACCCGACTTCTACAATCGCGAACTGTTTTTGTTTTCAAGTCCGACGTTCTCGCCGGACCCATCTTCTTCAAGACCATGAGTGCATTTCTGGAAGAGCGCGTCCTGAGCGTTCACCACTGGACCGATCGCCTGTTCAGTTTCACCACGACGCGCGACACGGCGCTGCGCTTCTCCAATGGCCACTTCACCATGATCGGTCTGCGGGTGAACGACAAGCCGCTGTTGCGTGCCTACTCGATCGCCAGCGCCAACTACGAAGAGCACCTGGAGTTTCTTAGCATCAAGGTGCCGGACGGCCCGCTGACCAGCCGCCTGCAGCACATCCAGGTGGGCGACACCATCGTCGTCGGCAAGAAGCCCACCGGCACGCTGCTGATCGACTACCTGCTGCCGGCCAAGCGTCTGTACCTGCTGGCCACCGGCACCGGGCTGGCGCCGTTCCTATCGATCGTGCGCGACCCCGAGACCTACGAGAAGTTCGAACAAGTGGTGCTGATCCACGGTGTGCGCGAAGTCAAGGAGCTGGCCTACCGCGACATGCTGGAAACCCAGCTCAAGCAGCACGAGTTCCTGGGCGAGATGGTGAGCCAGCAGTTCATCTACTACCCGACCGTGACGCGCGAGCCGTTCTTGCACCAGGGCCGCATCCCCAACATTATCGAGAGTGGCCAGATCGCCAAGGACACCGGCCTGCCCGAGTTGAACCCGGCCGAAGACCGCGTCATGATCTGCGGCAGCCCCGAGATGCTGCGCGACCTCAAGGCGTTGTGTGAGAAGCGCGGTTTTGCCGAGGGCAACACCACGCGCCCGGGCCAGTTCGTGATCGAGCGCGCATTCGCTGACAACGGCTGATCTATCGTCGCTGGAACTTGAGGGCGCTGGCTGGGTCCACCCGCGGCGCCTTTTTCATCTTCTGGAGTTTTCTTGAGTTTCCTGACCCCCGCCCTCGATCTTCTTGACCAGCACCCGCGCCGTGTGTTGACCCTGGTGGCTGCCGGCTGCATCGGTCTGCTGGCTTTTGGCATGTACCTGCAGCATGTGGTGGGGCTTGAGCCCTGCCCGATGTGCATCGTGCAGCGCTACGCGCTGATCCTCGTGGCCATCGTGGCCGCTGTCGCTGCGTCGCTGTCGGGGGTCAAGGGCCGGCGCGTCGGCGTCGTCCTGATGGGCCTGCTGGCGCTGGGTGGCGCCTTCGTCGCCGCGCGCCAGAGCTTCCTGCAGTGGTACCCGCCCGAGGTACTCAGCTGCGGTCGCGACTTCTACGGAATGATCGAATCCTTCCCGCTCAAGCGCGCGATTCCGATGATCTTCAAGGGCAGCGGCGACTGCTCGGCGATCGACTGGACCTTCCTGGGCCTGTCGATCGCGAACTGGTCCTTCCTCTGCTTCGCTGGCATTGCGGCGCTGGCGACGGCACTGCTGCTGCGCCGCCGGGCCTGATCAGAGGATCGCTGATCCGGGGCGCTCGCCGCGCTCATAGACCACGTGGGCCCGGCCCACGATGAGCGAATCCAGCGACCCGATGTTCTTCGCGTCCTTGTTGGAGTAGGGCAGCTTCTGCAGCACGTAGCGCATGGCGTTCAGGCGCGCGCGCTTCTTGCAGTCGCTCTTGATCACCGTCCAGGGCGCATCGGCGGTGTCGGTCTCGAAGAACATCGCCTCCTTGGCCTTGGTGTAGTCCTCCCACTTGTCGAGCGAGGCCATGTCGATGGGGCTGAGCTTCCACTGCTTGAGCGGGTGGGCCTTGCGCTCCTTGAAGCGGCGGCGCTGCTCTTCTCGGCTGACCGAGAACCAGAACTTGATCAGGTGCACGCCACTTCGCACCAGCTGGCGCTCGAACTGCGGCGCCTGGCGCATGAACTCCTGGTACTCCTCGTCGGTGCAGAAACCCATGACGCGTTCGACGCCGGCGCGGTTGTACCAGCTGCGGTCGAACAGCACGATTTCACCGGCCGTGGGCAGGTGCTGCACATAGCGCTGGAAATACCACTGCCCGCGTTCGACTTCGGTCGGCTTTTCGAGCGCCACCACCCGCGCGCCGCGTGGGTTGAGGTGTTCCATGAAGCGCTTGATGGTGCCGCCCTTGCCCGCGGCGTCGCGTCCTTCGAACAGGATCACGACGCGCTGCTTGTGCTCCTTGACCCAGGCCTGCAGCTTGAGCAGTTCCACCTGCAGCAGGTACTTCTGCGCCTCGTAGGTCTTGCGGGACAGCAGGTTCCTGTAGGGGTAGGCGCCACTGCGCCAGTCGGTCGAAAGCACTTCGTCCGGGTTGCTGTCGTTCTTGCCGCGGCCTTTGACCGCCTGTGCGGTCTCCTTGAGCAGGCGGCGGATCGCCTTGGCATCGTCGGGCGAGGCGCCTTCCAGGATGGCGCGCAAACCCTCTGCCTTGCGGCTTTTGCTGGTCGAGACGTCGGCCAGGATGTCCTGGACCGCTGCGGCCTTGGCCTCCTGCCGGGACGCCACCACCGCACTGGTCGTGACCTTGGCGATGCGTTTGGGCCGGGTGCTGCCCGTGACATCGCCCAGGGCCACACGCCGGGGAGGCGCGGCCTTGGTGGCCATGGCAGTGCGAGCGCCCGTTTTGCGGGTAGTGCGGCTGGCGGTTTTGCGCGCCGCTTCATCGGCAGCGGGACTGGGGCGGGACGGTCTTTCGGTCATGGTCGGATCATGGGCTGGTCACAGATATCCAGTATGAACCGACAGTGCCGACGCTGCTTGACGTTTGTCAAGCAGCGTCGGGCGGGTGTCAGCCGAGCTTCTTGACCAGCACCTGGCTGCGGCGGTCCCAGTTGTACTTGCGCTTGCGCGCTTCGGGCAGCCAGTCGGGATTGACCTGCACGAAGCCGCGCTTGATGAACCAGTGCATGGTGCGGGTGGTGAGCACGAAGATGCTCTGCAGGCCCTGGGCCCGGGCGCGGGTCTCGATGCGCTTGAGCAGGCGCTCGCCGTCGCCCTGGCTCTGGCTTTGTGGTGAGACGGTGAGCGCGGCCATTTCGGCGGTGCGTTCTTCGGGGTAGGGGTAGAGCGCGGCGCAGCCGAAGATCACGCCGTCGTGTTCGATGATGGTGTAGTTGCCCGCATCGCGCTCGATCTCGGTGCGGTCGCGCTTGACCAGGGTGCCGTCCTTCTCGAAGGGCTCGATCAGGGCCACGATGCCGCTGACATCGTCAATGGTGGCCTCGCGCACGCTCTCCAGCTTCTCGTCCACCACCATGGTGCCGATGCCGTCGTGCACATAGATTTCCAGCAGCAGCGAACCATCCAGCTTGAACGGAATGATGTGGCTGCGTTCCACACCGCCTTCGCAGGCGCGCACGCAGTGCTGCAGGTAGAAGCCCGGATCGGTGGGCAGGGTGGCGACGGGCAGGCCGGCGATCAGGCGCTTGGCATCGGCCAGCGGCAGCTCGGTGTCGATGTCGCTTTCCGGATCGTTGGCGTCCACGCGGATGCCCGGGATCTCGGTCAGGAAGATGAGTTTGTCGCTCTGCAAGGCCACAGCCACTGAGGTCGCCACGTCTTCCATCCCGAGATTGAACGCCTCGCCGGTGGGTGAAAAGCCGAACGGCGAGATCAGCACCAGGGCGCCCATGTCCAGCGTGCGCTGGATGCCTTCGGTGTCCACCTTGCGCACCAGGCCTGAATGCTGGAAATCGACACCGTCGATCAGGCCCACCGGGCGGGCCGTGATGAAGTTGCCCGAGATCACGCGCACCCGGGCGCCGGCCATGGGCGTATTGGGCAGACCCTGGCTGAAGGCGGCTTCGATTTCGTAACGCAGCTGGCCCGCAGCTTCCTGCGCGCAGTCCAATGCCACCGGGTCGGTGATGCGCATGCCGTGCGAGTACTTCGCCTCCTGGCCCTTGAGGCGCAGCTGTTCGTTGACCTGCGGACGAAAGCCATGCACCAGCACGATCTTCACGCCCATGGCCTGGATCATCGCCAGGTCCTGGGCGATGGAGGCCAGCTTGCCCGCGGCAATCGCCTCGCCGGTCAGGCCGATCACGAAGGTCTGGTTCCGGAACTTGTGGATGTAGGGCGCCACCGAACGGAACCAGGGCACGAAGGTGAAGTTGAAGACGGTGGACATGTCGGGCGGGTGGGGCCGGCGGGCGGGGCGCGCAGGATAATCGCGGGTTGCCCGATTTTGACTGAAGTTATCCCCTTGTCCTCTGCGCTGCACATCGAGTTCCCAGAAGCCTTGCCCGTCTCCGCCCGCCGGCAGGAGATCGAGGATGCCATCCGCGACCACCAGGTGGTGATCGTCTGCGGCGAGACCGGTTCGGGCAAGACCACGCAGCTGCCCAAGATCGCGCTGGCCATGGGGCGCGGCCGGCTCAATGCCAAGCCGGGCCAGCGTGGCCAGCTGATCGGCCACACGCAGCCGCGGCGGATCGCGGCGTCGAGCGTGGCCAAGCGCATCGCGGAGGAACTCAAGACCCCGCTGGGCGAGGTGGTGGGCTACAAGGTGCGCTTTCAGGACCGGCTCAGCAAGGACGCTTCGGTCAAGCTGATGACCGACGGCATCTTGCTGGCCGAGACGCAGACCGATCCCGACCTGCGCGCCTACGACACGATCATCATCGACGAGGCGCACGAGCGCTCGCTGAACATCGACTTCCTGCTGGGCTACCTGCGCCAGTTGCTGCCGCGCAGGCCGGACCTGAAGGTGATCGTCACCTCGGCCACGATCGACGCGGATCGCTTTGCGGACTACTTCGCGTCCAGCAAAGGCAAAGCCCCCGTCTTGATGGTCTCGGGCCGCACCTACCCGGTGGAGGTGCGCTACCGGCCGTTTGAAGAAAGCCGCGAATACGACCTGAACAACGCGATTGCCGACAGCGTGGACGAGTTGTGGCGCGGTGGCGCCGGCCAGGGCGGCGACATTCTGGTGTTTCTGCCTGGCGAACGAGAAATCCGCGAAGCCGCCGACCACCTGCGCAAACACCTGTCGCACCAGCCCGCGCTGCGCAACGCCGAGGTGCTGCCGCTGTTCGCGCGCCTGTCGCAGGCCGAGCAGGACCGCATCTTCCAGCCGCACGGCCAGCGCCGCATCGTGCTCTCGACCAACGTGGCCGAGACCTCGCTGACGGTGCCCGGCATCCGCTTTGTCATCGACGCCGGCACGGCCCGCGTCAAGCGTTACAGCTTCCGTCAGAAGGTGGAGCAGTTGCTCATCGAGCCGATCAGCCAGGCAGCGGCCAACCAGCGCGCCGGCCGTTGCGGCCGGGTGGCCGATGGCATCTGCATCCGCCTCTACGACGAGGCGGGTTTCAACGGCCGGCCCAAGTTCACCGACCCCGAGATCCTGCGCAGTTCGCTGGCGGGCGTGATCCTGCGCATGAAGGCGCTGCACCTGGGTGCGGTGGAAGACTTCGCGTTTCTGGAAGCGCCGCAGCGCCGCGCCATCACCGATGGCTATCAGCTGCTGTCCGAGCTGGGCGCGGTGGACGAGTCCAACGAGCTGACCCGCATCGGCCAGACGCTCAGCCGCCTGCCGCTGGACCCGCGGGTGGGCCGCATCCTGCTGGAGGCGCAGCAGCGCGGCGCGCTGGACGAGGTGCTGGTCATCGCGTCCGCCCTGAGCCTGCAGGACGTGCGCGACCGCCCGCTGGAGAAACAGACCCAGGCCGACCAGGCGCACAAGAAGTTCGACGACGAGAAGAGCGAGTTCACCGGCACGCTCAAGCTCTGGAAATGGCTGGAAGACAGCAAGGGCGGCCACGGCACCGACCACAAGCTCAGCCACCGCCAGTACGAGAACCTGCTGCGCGAGAACTACATCAATGTGCGGCGGGTGCGCGAGTGGCGCGACATCCATTCGCAGCTGCACACCGTGGTGGCCGAGCACAAGTGGGTCATCAACACCCAGCCTGCCAGCTACGAGCAGTTGCACCTGTCCATGCTGGCCGGTCTGCTGGGCAACATCGGGCAGAAGAACGACACCGAGGACTGGTACCTGGGCGCGCGTGGCATCAAGTTCCACCGCCACCCGGGCGCCAACCTGAGCAAGAAGCCGGGCCGCTGGATCGTCTGCGCCGAGCTGGTGGAGACCGCGCGCCTGTTCGGCCGTGGCATCGCCAACATCGAGCCGCAGTGGCTGGAACAGGTCGGCCAGCATCTGCTCAAGAAGCAGATGCTGGACCCGCACTGGGAGAAGAAGGCGGCGCGCGTTTCGGCGCTGGAGCGCGCCACGCTGTACGGCCTGGTGGTCTACCACCAGCGGCGCGTGGACTACAGCAAGGTGGACCCGGCCGGCGCGCGCGAGATCTTCATCCGCGAAGCCCTGGTCGGACACCTGCACGACGACACTTGGGACAGCAAGTTGCCCTTCCTGGCCGCCAACCGCCGCACCGTGCGCGAGGTGCAGGAGCTGGAACACAAGGCCCGCCGGCAGGACGTGCTGGTGGACGACGAGCTGATTTACGCCTTTTACGACCAGCAACTGCCGGCCGATGTGAGCAACGGCGCGGCCTTCGAGCGCTGGTACAGGGACCACAGCGGTGAGAATCCGAAACTGCTGTTCCTCACCCGCGAAGAACTGATGCGCCACGAGGCCGCGGGCATCACCACGCAGGCCTTCCCCAAGACCCTGCGCCTGGGCGGCGTGGACTGCGCCGTGGCCTATTTGCACGAACCCGGCGACCCGCGCGACGGCGTGAGCGTGACCGTGCCGATCTTCGCGCTCAACCAGGTCAGCGAAGACCGCTGCGACTGGCTGGTGCCCGGCATGCTCAAGGACAAGGTGCAGGCCCTGCTCAAGACGCTTCACCAGCGCCCGCGTTCGCGGCTGGTGCCGCTGCCGGCCACTGCCGAGAAGATGACCGAGGCCCTGTGCCAGCCCGAGGTGTTCGGTGCCGGCAACCTGATGGACGCGCTGCTCAAGCTGGTGCGCGAGGCCACGCAGCTGCCGGTGCAGCGCAACGACATCAAGGTCGACATGCTGCCGGCCCACCACTTCATGCACCTGCGCGTGGTGGACGAACACGGCCGCCAGCTCGGCCAGGGCCGCAACCTGGGTGCGCTGAAAGCCGAGCTGGGCAGCCAGGCGCGCGGTGCCTTCCAGGCACTGGCCCAGCTCAAGCTCAAGGACATCGCGGCACCTGCGCCAGTGTCCGTGGCAACGCCGTCACCGGCCGCCGATGGCGTCCGCCGTGTGCCTACGTCCGACAAGGCCAAGGCGCCAGCTGCACCGGCCGCGAAGACGTCGAGCGCCGAACAGCGTCACATCACCTGGGACTTCGGCGAACTGCCCGAACTCATGGAAATCCGCAAGGGCGGTCAGACGCTGATCGGCTTCCCGGCGCTGATCGACGATGGCGAAGCGGTGCGCATAGAGGTCTTCGACGAGCCCGAGGTGGCGCAGGCGCGCCACCGCGCCGGCCTGCGCCGCCTGTTCGCGCTGCAGATCAAGGACGCGCTGAAGTACCTGGAAAAGAACCTGCCCGGCCTGCAGGCCATGGGCGTGGCCTACATGGCCGTCGGCAAGACCGATAGCGGCGGCGGTGGTGGCTCGCTGGACGAGCTGAAGAACCAGATCCTCGACCTGGCGCTGGACCGCGCCTTTCTGACCGACCCGCTGCCCACCGATGCCTCCGCTTTCAAGGCGAGGGTGGACGAGGGAAGAGGGCGCCTGACCCTGATCGCCAACGAGATTGCCCGCCAGGCCGGCGTGATCCTGACCGAATACGCCGCCGCGGCGCGCAAGCTCAAGGACAGCAAGCCGCCGGCCGATGTGGCCATCGACGTGCAGCTGCAGCTGCAGCGCCTGGTGCCCAAGACCTTCCTGAGCGCCACGCCCTACGCGCAGCTTCAGCACTTCCCGCGCTACCTCAAGGCGGTGCAGCTGCGGCTGGACAAGCTGCGCGGTGACCCGGCGCGCGACGCGGCCAAGTTCGCCGAACTGCGCCCGCAGGACCAGCGCTTCTGGCGCCTGGTGGCCGAGCGCAAGGGGGTGCAGGACGCCCGGTTGCAGGAGGTGCGCTGGCTGCTGGAAGAGCTGCGCGTGAGCTTCTTCGCACAGGAGTTGCGCACGCCGCAGCCTGTGAGCATCAAGCGCATCGACAAGGCCTGGGCCCAGCTCAACACCTGATCCGGTGAGCCCCTGTTGACAGCAGCGTCTGGCCTGCGCTTCACTGACGCCTTCTTTGCATGGAGGTGTCCATGGATCGGCGTGACTTCGCGGAAGCTTGTGCGCTGGGCGCAGGTGTTCTTGCCACTGCACTCGGGACGGGCAGCTGGGCGGCACAGGCCACGCCGCGCCGCTACGCCCCGGCGTTGCTCGTCGACGAACTGGGTGATCCGGTGAAAGCCTCGCAGCTGAAGCTGCAGACGAACTACGTGTTCCACTACCCGTTCGAGGCCACGCCTGTGTTCCTGCTGGACCTGGGCAAGGCCGCCATGCCGCTGGCCCTCAAGACCAAGGGCCGGCAGGACTACCAGTGGCCCGGTGGCGTCGGACCGAGCCGCAGCCTGGTGGCGTTCAGCGCCATCTGTGCCCACCAGCTGGTTTATCCCACCAAGGACCTGAGTTTCATCAGCTTCCGCAAGGGGCCGGTGCTCAACCCGAAGACGCCCAGCCATGGCAACGACCTGATCCACTGCTGCGCCGACCACAGCCAGTACGACCCGGCACGCGGCGCCCAGGTGCTGGGCGGGCCGGCGGAGCAACCGCTGTGCGCCGTGCTGCTGGAGCACGACGCGCGCACAGACACCCTGACCGCGACCGGCACGCTGGGTGGTGAACTCTTTGACGAGTTCTTTCGCAAGTACGAAATGAAGCTGAGCCTGGACGTCGGGCCCAAGGCGCGCCAGCCGGTGGCCGGGCGCAGCACGGTGAAGGAGTTGGAGCGCTTCTGCCGCAACCCGATCCGCTGCTGACGCGCTGCGTCAGAGGCGGGCCAGCCGCTCCAGTGCAGCCTTCAAGGTGTCGTCCTTTTTTGCGAAGCAGAAGCGCACCACCTTCTGGTCGAAGCCATTGCCGTAGAACGCCGAAAGAGGAATCGCCGCCACGCCGATCTCGCGCGTGAGCCACTGGCAGAACTCGCCTTCGGGCAGGTCGCGTTCCGCGACCGCCAGGTTCTCGATGCCCACGCACTGGAAGTAGGTGCCCTGCCCGGGAAGCAGGCGAAAGCGGGTTTGCGCAAGACCGTCCCGGAACAGGTCGCGCTTGCGCTGGTAGAAATCGCTCAGCTGCAGGTAGGGCGCCGGGTCGGCGATGTAGGCGGCCAATGCGTGCTGCATCGGCGTGTTCACCGTGAACACGTTGAACTGGTGCACCTTGCGGAACTCTGCCGTCAGCGGCGCAGGTGCGACCACGGTGCCCACCTTCCAGCCGGTGACGTGGTAGGTCTTGCCGAAGCTGCTGATGATGAAGGCGCGCGCCGCCAGGCCGGGGAAGCGTGCGGCGCTCTGGTGCTGCTGGCCGTCGTAGACCATGTGCTCGTAGACCTCGTCGCTGATCAGCAGCACATCGGTGGGGGCCAGCAGTTCGTCCAGCCGGCGCATGTCCTCGGCGCTCCAGACCTGACCGCTGGGGTTGTGCGGGCTGTTGATCATGAGCGCACGGGTGCGCGGCGTGATGGCGGCAGCGATGGCGTCGAAATCGGGCCGGAAGCTGCCCGGCACCAGCGGCACGCGAACCACCTTGCCACCGGCCAGTTCGATGTTGGGCACGTAGCTGTCGTAGCAGGGCTCCAGCACGATCACTTCGTCGCCCGGGTGCACCACCGCGAGGATGGCCGTCAGGATCGCCTGCGTCGCGCCGGCGGTGACGGTGATTTCGGTGTTCGGGTCGCAGCGCAGGCCGTACAGCGATTCCATCTTCGCGGCCATGGCCTGGCGCAGTGCGGGCACGCCGGGCATGGGTGGGTACTGGTTGTGACCGGCCTGCATGGCCCGGGTGACGGCGTTGACCAGTTCCGGGTCGCAGTCGAAGTCAGGGAAGCCCTGGCCCAGGTTGACGGCCCCCACCTCGGCGGCGAGTGCCGACATGACGGTGAAGATGGTGGTGCCAACAGTGGGCAGGCGGGAGGTCAGCAGTGGCGTGCGGGCGGCGGTGTCCATGGCTTCAGATGTCGTATTCGTCGGAGTTGCCTGCCATGGCGCGCAGGATCAGGTCGCGCGAGAGCCGGTCGCTGAGCAGCTCCGCGAAGCGCAGCACGAACTGGCGCAGGTAGCTGCCGCGTTTGAAGGCCACGCGGGCCAGGTTGTGACCGAACAGCTGGGCGCCCGGGCGGGCCACGAGGTCGGGTGTGGCGTTCTCGCCCTGCATCGCCATCTCGGCCACGATGCCCACGCCCATGCCCAGCTTCACGTAGGTCTTGATCACGTCCGAATCGATGGCTTCGAGCACGATGTTGGGCCGCAGGTGCCGCAGCGCGAAGGCCTGGTCGATGCGGGTACGGCCGGTGAAGCTCGGGTGGTAGGTGATCAGCGGCACATGGGCCAGGTCTTCCAGCGTGATGCGCTCCTGCGCCACCAGCGGGTGGTCGTAGGGAAAGACCAGCACGTGCTGCCATTCGTAGCAGGGCAGGGTGACCAGATCGGGGTAGTTGGTGAGCGACTCGGTGGCGACGCCGATTTCAGCCACTTCCTCGATCAGCATCTTCGCAACCTGGTCGGGCGAGCCCTGGTGCAGGCTGACGGCCACCTTGGGGTAGGCCTGGCGCAGCTTGGCGACTGGACCTGGCAGCACATAGCGCGCCTGGGTGTGGGTGGTGGCGATGGACAGCGTGCCGCTGTCCTGCGCCGCGTACTGCTCACCGATGCGCTTGAGGTTGTTGACCTCGCGCAGGATCACTTCGATGCTCTTGAGCACCTGCACGCCGGGTTCGGTGATGCGCTTGATGCGCTTGCCATGCCGGGCGAAGATCTCGATGCCCAGTTCCTCTTCGAGCTCGATGATGGCCTTGGACACGCCGGGCTGCGAGGTGTGCAGCGCCTTGGCGGCTTCGGTCAAGTTCAGGTTGCGGCGCACCGCCTCTTGGACGAAGCGGAACTGGTGCAGGTTCATCGGGCAGGTTCCAGCGCAATCTGCGCGAGCAGGGCGGTCAGGCGGGGGTCTTCGCCAGCGGTGGCCAGGCGTTCGAAGCGAACGTCGGGATGGGCGAGTGCGAGCTGCTCCACCAGCACCGGCAGATCTTCTCGGGCGTGTTTGCCCATACCGAAGAACAGGGGCAGCACCCGGATGTGGGACACCCCCTGATCCACCAGCTCCGCGGCAGCGGTGGGGAGGTCGGGTTCGCTCAGCTCCAGATAGGCGCAGGCCACCCGGACCGCCGGATCGGCGTCACGGATCTGCCGCGCCACAGACTCGACCGGCGCCCGCCACAGCGGGTCGCGCGACCCATGCGCAAAAACGATGACGCCCAGCATGGCTACCTCCTGAGCACCAGCCAGCCAAACGCGCCCAGCGAGAGGAACGAATAGATGATGGCCGGAGACGCCGCCGCCAGCCAGGGGCGCCAGTGGTTGAGGTTGCCGATGTAGCCGAAAACGTTGTTCAGCAGGAAGAAGCTGATGCCGATCATCACGCCACCGAACACATAGCCGGTGATGCCGCCACTGCGGAAATGCAGGTAGGCAAACGGCAGGGACAGCACCACCATCACCAGACAGGAAAGGGGGTAGAACACCTTGCGCCAGAACTCGATTTCATAGCGCTGCGCGGTCTGGCCGTTGGCCTCCAGGTGCTGCACATAGGCGTAGAGATCGGTCGTTCGCATGCGGTCTGGCTTGAGCAGCGCCACCGACACCATTTCCGCAGAAATCGTGCTGGGCCAGGAGAGCGATTCATGCTTGCTGCTGACGATCCGGGCCGACTGCTGGCCTGCCACGTCGAACTCCCTGCGCACCACCTTGTTGAGCGTCCAGGAACCATGGCCTTCGATCCGGCCCTGCTCGGCCTGCACCGTGGACACCAGCAGCCCCTGGTTGTCGAATTCGAAGATGCGGACCTCTCCCAGCTCGCCAGAAGGCGAGAGCGACCCAACATTGACCGAGAAGTTGCTGTGCGCCTGCCGCTCCTTGAGCCAGGCGCCGGTCTGGCCGAGGCTCAGCTTGCCCTGGTATCGGGCCTTGAGCAGTTGTGCGGTCTTGTCTGCAATGGGGGCGACGTAGTCTCCGACCGCGAAGGTGAGCGCCACAAACAGCAGGCCCAGGCCCAGCAGCGTGCGCAGCGCTTTCCAGGGTCCCAGGCCACTGGTGCGCAGGATGGTGTATTCGGAACTCTGGGCCAGGCGCGCGAGCACGGCCACCGATCCGATGAGCACCGAGATCGGCAACAGCTCGTAGATGCGGCTGGGCATCAGCAGCGCCACATACAGCATGGCGTGCGTCAACTCGTAGGTGACCTTGGGGTCGAGGCGGGACGGCTGGCCGATCGCGGCCAACTCTTCGACGAAATCGAAGAAGAAGAACAGCGACAGGAAAGCCAGCAGCACGTAGCCGGTGGCGATCAGGACCTCGCCGTAAATCAGTCGGCGGATCGTCTTCATGCGGATGCCCCTGCGGCACCGCCGCCTGCGAGCCGGCTGAACCAGGTGCGCCAGTGGATGTTGTGGTGGCGCTTGGCCAGCCACAGGGCGCTGAACAGGAACACCGATCCGTGCAGCAGGATGGTCAGCGTCAGCCAGCTGATTTGTCCGGCTGTCACCCAGCGCTGTCCGACGTTGAGCAGGTTGAAGTACACGATGAAAGCGAAGAGTGTGAACAGCAGGTTGCCGCTGCGGCCGGCGCGGGGGTTGCTGACCGTGGTCGCGACACCCAGCAGGACCAGGTTGAAGGCGGTCAGGGCCACGCCGATGCGCCAGCCCAGTTCACCCATGTTCGCCGGCGTCGGGTCCTGGATGAGCGCCAGGGTGCTGCGCGCCTTGAGCGCCTGACCGCCGCGGATGTAGGCGGACGCGGCACCGATCTGTGCGCCGTACTGCTCGAACTGGCTGACCTTGATGCGGCCGGTTTTGGGGTCGCTTTCAAGGCGCTGGCCGTTGTTGAGCATTAGGAACTGGCGGTCACCCTGCCACTCGATGCGGCCGGACACCGCCGAGGTCACGGTTTCGTTGCCGTTTTTCTCGATGCTGGAGATGAACACGTTGCGGCCCTCGGTGCCGTCGGCCGTGTCCTTGTCGATGAAAAACACCCGACGGCCGCTGGACGACTCCTGGAACTGCCCGGGGGCAATGCGCTGGAGGTCGCCGCGGTTTTCGAAGCGGTTGCGCAGTTCGGCGGTCTGCTGGTTGGCCCAGGGCCAGACGAACAGGACCATCAGCACGATCACGAGCAGCACCGGCCATGCAAACCGCAGCACAGGGCTGAGAAAGCCCCCCAGCGAGCGGCCGCTGGAGAACCAGATGATCATTTCGCTCTCGCGGTACATGCGCGAGAGGGTGGAGACAATGGCGATGAAGAGGGCCAGTGTCAGGATGGTCTGGGTGTAACCCAGTACCGTGTAGCCCAGCACCAGCATGACCTCTTCCGGGTTCACGCTGCCGCGCGAGGCCAGCCCAAGCGTGCGGATCAGCAGCACCGTCAGCACGATGGTGAAGAGAACCACCAGGGTGGCGCCGAAGCTGCGTGCCAGCTCGGTGCGGATGGATGAATGGAATAACATCGAATCAAACAGGAAAGACACGATTATGGACTTCGAACTCAAAGCCCTTTCCCTGGTTCAGGCAAGCCAGCTCGCGGTGGATGCACTGGTGGTGCTGGTGCCCGACGACACCCAGGGCCTGGAAGGCGCCGACGCCCTGAGCGAGCTGGTGCGGGACGCCTCCCGCCGGGGAGATCTTGAAACCGGCGTGGGCAAATGTCTGTCGGTCTACCGGCCCCAGGGGCTCAAGCCGGTGCGGGTGGTGCTGGCACGCGCTGGCGACGGAACACCTGCAGCGGTCCGCAAGGCGGTCATGGTGGCAATGTCGGGCCTGAAGTCGTCCAGTGTGAAGAAGGTGGCTGTGCTGCTCAGCGGCATGGCGAGCGACCAGCCCACGGTTCACAGCGCGATGGTGGCGGTGGCGGACAGCACCTATGCCTATGTGACCACCAAACCTTCGGCCACCGCCCGCGCGATCCGCCAGGTGATCGTTGGTGTGAGCGATGTGGCCGCCGCACGTCCTGCGTTCCGGTTCGGACAGGCCCAGGTCGCCGGGATCGAGCTGGCCAAGGAGTGGGCCAACCGGCCCGCCAACCATGCCACACCCAGCCACCTGGCCGAGGCCGCGCGCAAGCTCGGGCGCAAACCGCGCATCAAGACCGAAGTACTGGGCCCCAAGGAAGTGGCGGCGTTGGGTATGGGCGCCTTCATGGCGGTCGCGCAGGGCTCGTCCCAGCCGCTGCGGTTCATCGTCATGCACTACCAGGGCGGGCCCAAAGGCAGTGCGCCGGTGGTGCTGGTGGGCAAGGGCATCACCTTCGACACCGGTGGCATCTCGATCAAGCCTGCGGCCGAGATGGACGAGATGAAGTTCGACATGGGAGGGGCTGCGAGCGTGCTGGGCACCTTCGCAGGGCTGGCCGAGCTGCAGCCCGAGGTCAACGTGGTGGGCATCATTCCGAGCTGCGAGAACATGCCGGACGGCAGCGCCGTCAAACCGGGGGACGTGGTCACCAGCATGAGCGGACAGACCATCGAGATTCTCAACACCGATGCCGAAGGCCGCCTGATTCTTTGCGACGCATTGACCTACGCAGCCCGGTTCAAGCCGCGTTGCGTGATCGACATTGCAACACTCACCGGTGCTTGCGTGATCGCCCTTGGGGCGGTCCGGTCCGGTATGTTCGCGAACCGGAGCGACCTGGCCGACGCCTTGCTCGCTGCGGGAGATCGGTCGATGGATCTCTGCTGGCGGCTCCCGCTGGACGACGATTACGCCGAAGGCCTCAAGTCGAATTTCGCGGACATGGGCAATGTGGCCGGACGCGCCGGTGGTGCGATCACCGCAGCCAAGTTCCTGCAGAAATTCGTGGCAGAAATGCCCTGGGCGCACCTAGACATCGCAGGGACGGCCTGGAAGAGCGGCGCCAGCAAAGGCGCGACCGGGCGACCGGTTCCGCTGCTGCTGCAGTACCTCAGCGATCTTCAGGGTGAGACCACGCCCAAAAAGGCGCGTGCGGGTGGCAGGACATCCCGCAAGGCATGACCGAGGTCGCGTTCCACCTGAACGTCGGAGACCGGACAGCCTACCTCTGCCGGCTGCTGCGCAAGGCCTACCTCAAAGGCTCCCGCGTGTACGTGCTCGGCGGCGCGTCGTCCATCGACCCGCTCGACAGGGCTCTCTGGCTCATGGCGCAGGGTGAGTTTGTGCCTCATGCCAGGAGCGGATCTGCAGAGCACGTCCGCCGCCGTTCGCCCATCGTGCTGGGTGAGCATGAGCCCGAATGGGCACAGGTGGATGTGCTGATCAATCTGTCGGATCAGGCCCTGTGCGGTGTCGGGGTGGTGCCGCGGATCATCGAGGTGGTGGGCTCGGAACCTGGGGGCAGGGAGAAAGGCCGGGATCGGTGGCGGCTCTACCGCCAGGCGGGCGTTGAGCCCACGGCCCACGACCTGTCCGGGTCGGTGGCGTGATGGATGGCCGCATGCCTTGCATGCGGTGTGCTTATGGTGCATGCGTTGGAATGATGCTCACTGGGGCAAACCCTTGAAGCGATTTGCGCAAGTCCTGATGCAGCGTCCTCTGCGCAACGATTTGGAGTATCTTTATGGATGTGGAGAAAAGTTCCCTCCGCATTCCAAAATTCATTCCTTTCCGAGGATACCTATGCAACTGAACCTGAAACTGGCCGTCATTTCCGCAGCCGTCGTTCTGGCCGCCTGCGGCAAAAAAGAAGAGGCAGCTCCGGCCGCCGCTCCTGCTGCTGCCCCGGCACCTGCTGCCGCTCCTGCACCCGCAGCAGATGACGGCGTCATCAAGATCGGTCACGTCGGTCCCACCAGCGGTGCCATCGCCCACCTCGGCAAGGACAACGAAAATGGCGCACGCATGGCCATCGAAGAGCTGAACGCCGCTGGTCTGACCATCGGTGGCAAGCCTGCCAAGTTCGAGCTGCTGGCTGAAGACGATGCTGGTGATCCGAAGCAGGGCACGGCCGCCGCTCAGAAGCTGGTGGACGCCAAGGTCAACGGCGTGATCGGTCACCTGAACTCGGGCACCACCATCCCCGCGTCCCAGATCTACAACGACGCTGGCATTCCCCAGATCTCTCCCTCCGCCACGAACCCCAAGTACACCCGCCAGGGCTACGCCGGTGCGTTCCGCGTGGTGGCCGACGACGTGCACCTGGGTGGCACGCTGGGCAAGTACGCTGTGGAATCCCTCAAGGGCAAGAGCATTGCCGTCATCGACGACCGCACCGCCTACGGCCAGGGTGTGGCCGACGAGTTCGAGAAGGGTGTGACAGCCGCTGGCGGCAAGGTCGTGGGTCGTGAATTCACCAACGACAAGGCCACCGACTTCAACGCCATCCTGACCACGCTGAAGGCCAAGAAGCCGGACATCGTGTTCTTCGGCGGCATGGACGCCGTGGCTGGCCCGATGCTCAAGCAGATGAAGCAGCTGGGCATCAAGGCCAAGTTCATGGGCGGCGACGGCATCTGCTCGTCCGGTCTGGTCGATCTGGCTGGCGACGGCATGTCCGACGAGCAGGTCTACTGCGCGGAAGCCGGTGGCGTGGAAGGCGAAGCCAAGGCCGGCATGGAGAAATTCAAGACCGACTTCAAGGCCAAGTTCAATGCCGACGTCCAGGTGTACGCACCGTACGTGTACGACTCCGTCAAGGTGATGGTCGAGGCCATGAAGGCCGCCGACTCCTCCGACCCGGCCAAGTACCTGCCGAAGCTGAAGGAAACCAACTACAAGGGTGTGACCGGCACCATCGCCTTCGACGAAAAGGGCGACATCAAGAACGGTGCCCTGACGCTGTACACCTACAAGGGTGGCAAGCGTTCGGAACTGGCCGTGATCCGCTGATCTGCGGACCAGCCTCAAAAGAGCCGCCTTCAGGGCGGCTTTTTTGTGGGCGTCTCTTGGTCGATCAGTGCACGCCTTCATGGCACGTGGCGCTCGGGCGGCCTCGTCAGGCCGTACAGTCGGCGTCGTCTGTAAGTTCCTGGCGTCTCGCCCGACTGTTGGGCTCCCTTTCCCTGTTCTATCGAGAGTTCGCGCATGAAATTGTTTTCGCTGACCGCACTGACCCTGGGCCTGAGCGTTCCGTTCGCTGCCCACGCCGACTGGGCCAAGACCGAAGCCGAGGCCAAGGGCCAGACGGTGTACTTCAACGCCTGGGGCGGCGGCGAGGCCATCAATGCCTACATCGCCTGGGTGGCACAGCAGGTCAAGGGCCGCTATGGGGTGGAACTGCGGCACGTCAAGGTGACGGATGCGGCCGAGGTGGTCAAGCGGGTGCAGACCGAGGTGGCGGCCGGCAGACGCACCGACGGCTCGGTCGACCTGGTGTGGATCAACGGTGAGAACTTCCGCAATCTCAAGCAGGGCGGCCTGCTGTTTGGTCCCTGGGCCGAGTCACTTCCCAACTGGGGCGCGGTGGACCTGAACAAGCCGGTGCGCAGCGATTTTTCGGTGCCCACGGAGGGCTACGAGGCGCCGTGGGGCACGGCCCAGCTGACCTTCATCGCCGACAAGGCCCGCACCCCCATTCCGCCGCGCTCGGCGGCCGAACTGCTGTCCTTTGCCAAGGCCAACCCTGGGCGTGTGAGCTACCCGAAGCCGCCGGATTTCCACGGCACCACCTTCCTCAAACAGGTGCTGATCGAGCTGGCGCCTGACCGCAAGGTGCTGCAGTCGCCGGTGAGTCCCGCCAGCTTCGGCGCCGCCACCGCGCCGCTGTGGGCCTACCTGGACCAGCTGCACCCGGCGCTCTGGCGCAGTGGCAAGACCTTCCCGGCCAGCGCCGCCGAGATGCACCGCATGCTGGCCGATGGCGAGCTGCGGCTCTCGCTGACCTTCAACCCGAACGAGGCCGCGAATCTGATCAGCTCGCGCCAGCTGCCCGCCACCGCCTACAGTTTCGGCTTCACGGGCGGCACCATCGGCAACGTGCACTTCGTGGCCATTCCCGTCAACGCCAAGGCCCGCGCCGGGGCCCAGGTGGTGGCCAACTTCCTGCTGTCGCCCGAGGCCCAGGCGCGCAAGGCCGATATTACGGTCTGGGGCGACGGCAGCGTGCTGGATGTGGGCAAGCTGCCGGCTGCGATCCAGACCGCCATGCGCAAGACGGCGCCGGGCGCGCTGGCCGAGGCCGTGCCCACGCTGGCCGAGCCCCACGCCAGCTGGGTGGATGCGCTGGAGAGCGAGTGGCTCAAGCGCTACGGGACCCGCTGAGCCGGCGCAGCCCACCTTCCGCGCCATTGGGAGACCGCTGGCGCCAGGCGCGGACCTGGCTGGCGGCCCTGCCGGTGCTGGCGATCCTCGGGCCGGTGCTGCCCGGCCTGTACTGGGCGCTGGCACCCTCGCTGGAACTGTCGGTCTGGCGGGCACTGTGGTCCGACGTCCAATGGCCTCAAGCCCTGCGCACCACCCTGGTGTCGGCCGGGCTGGGCAGCGTGCTGGGCATGGCCCTGGCGGCCACGCTGGCGACCGCGCTGTACCCGGGGCCGCGCTGGCTGACGATGCAGCGCCGGCTGCCGCTGATGCTGTCGGTGCCGCACGCAGCCTTTGCCGTCGGCCTGTTGTTCCTGATCGCGCCCTCGGGTTGGCTCGCGCGTGCGGTGGCACCGCTGGCAGGCTGGATCGACCCCCCGGCCTGGACCACCGTGCAGGACCCCTTCGGCCTGGGCCTGGCCCTGGCGCTGGGACTTAAGGAGAGCTGGTTCCTGCTCTGGGTGCTGGCGGCGGTGCTGGGTGAGCAGGCGGTGCACCGCCACATGGTGGTGGCGCGGTCGCTGGGATACAACCGCGCCCAGGTGTGGTGGCACGTGCTGTGGCCCCAGTTGCTGCCGCGCCTGGGCTGGCCGCTGGCCGCGGTGCTGGCCTACGGCCTGTCGGTGGTGGACATGGCCGTGGTGCTGGGGCCGAGCACGCCGCCCACGCTGGCCGTGCTGATCTGGCAGTGGCTGACCGATCCCGACCCCGCCCTGCAGGCGCAGGGGGCGGCAGGATCGCTGGTGCTGCTGGGCGTGTTCCTGCTGATCACAGCGGGCGCCCGCTGGACATGGCATGGGATGGTCCGGCGCGCGGCCTATCCTGCGGGTGTGCGCCAGCCCGCAAGCAACCCGTCCCGCTGGGGGCTGCACCAGCCGCTGTTTCTGGTGGGCTATGCGGTGGTGGCGGTGCTGCTGCTGTGGTCGCTGGCGGACACATGGTTTTTCCCGGCGCTGTGGCCCGATGCGTTGTCGCTGCAGACCTGGATGCAGGCCAACTGGGCACCGTTCGGCACCACCCTGTGGCTGGCGACCGCGGCGACCCTGCTGTGCCTGCCGGCCGCGCTGGTCTGGCTGGAGTGGGGGCCGCAGCGCTACAACGCTGTGCTGTATCTGCCGCTGATCATTCCCTCGCTGCCCCTGGTGGCGGCGCAGTACGCAGCGCTGCTGCGGGTGCCGGCCGATGGCACCACGGGCGGCCTGCTGTGGAGCCACCTGCTGTGGGTGCTGCCCTACATCGTGCTCACCCTGATCGGGCCCTACCGCGCATTCGACCGGCGGCTGATGTCCACCGCGCAGGCGCTGGGCCACTCCCCACTCGGCGCCTGCCTGCGGGTGAAGTGGCCGATGCTGCTCAAACCCATCCTGGCCGCGCTGGCGGTCGGTTTTTCGGTCAGCGTGGCGCAGTACCTGCCGACGCTGTTTGCCGGCGGCGGGCGCTTTGCTACTGTGACCACCGAAGCGGTGGCGCTGAGCGCCGGCGGCAACCGCCGCGCGCTGGCGGCGCAGGCGCTGCTGCAGATCGTGCTGCCGCTGCTGGGCTTCGGGCTGGCGGCGCTGCTGTCTCAATGGGCGGGTCGACACCGTCGAGGGTTGCGCTGAAATGCTTGAGATTCGACATCTGACCATCGCCAAGGACGGCCATCAGCTCATCGCGGGTCTGGACCTGCAGGTCGGGCAGGGCGCCATCGTCACGCTCACCGGAGCGTCGGGCTCGGGCAAGTCGACCCTGCTCAACTGGCTGGTGGGCGATCTGGACCCGGCGTTCCAGGCGCAGGGCGAGCTGTGGCTGGACGGCCAGCGGCGCGACGGTCTGCCGGTGGAGGCGCGCGGCATCGGCATCCTGTTCCAGGACGACCTGCTGTTTCCCCACCTGAGCGTGGGGCAGAACCTCGCGTTCGCATTGCCGGCCACGGTGCGCGGCGCCACGGCCCGGCGCGAGCGGGTGGCGCAGACACTGCGCGACATCGGTCTGGAGGGCTTTCACGACCGCGACCCCGCCACCCTCTCGGGCGGGCAGCGCGCGCGCGTGAGCCTGATGCGGGCGCTGCTGGCCGAACCCCGCGCGCTGCTGCTGGACGAGCCCTTCTCGCGGCTGGACGCGGCGCTGCGCGCGCAGTTCCGCGGTTTCGTGTTCAAACAGATCCAGCGCCAGCGCATCCCGACCGTGCTGGTCACGCATGATCCGGACGACGTGCCGCCGGGCGGGCAGGTGTTCGATATTCAGCAGTGGCAGGTGCCGCCGGACTGAGCGGACCGCGACGCCCAGGCGGACTCAGGCGCTCAGCACCACTGGTTCGAGCGCGTCGCTCGCAGCGCTGACGCGGCCGATGGCTGCGGTGTGCGGGTAGCCCGCCGCCTGGAGCGCGCGGACGCAGTCGGCTGCACGGTCGGCCGGTACGCTGGCCAGCAGGCCGCCCGCCGTCTGAGGGTCGAACAGTAGCGGGTAGCGCGGGTCGTCCACGAAGGCCTCGGCGTTGCGCAGTGCGCGGCGCAGGCGCACGTTGGCCGGCTGCAGCGAACTGACGATGCCGGCCTGGACGCACTCCACCGCGCCGTCGAGCAGGGGCAGGGCGCCCAGCTGCAGCTCGGCGTCCATGCCCGAGGGGCGGGTCATTTCGACCAGGTGGCCGAGCAGGCCGAAGCCGGTGAGGTCGGTGCAGGCGGTGGCGCCGTGTTCGCGCAGGATGCGGGCACCGGCCTGGTTGGAGACCACCATCGACTGCAGCGTCGCATCGACCCAGCGGCCTTTGGCCGCGTGCTGTGCGTGCGCCGCAAACAGGGTGCCGGTGCCGATGGGTTTGGTCAGCAGCAGCACGTCGCCGGGCCGCATGCCGCCCTTGCGCATCACGCCGGTCATGCGCTCGTCGATCAGGCCGTTGACGGCGAAGCCCAGCGCCAGTTCGCGCCCTTCGCCGGTGTGCCCGCCGACCAGGCAGCAGCCCGCCGCGTTGAGCACCTCGACCGCGCCGGTCATCATCTGCAACAGCAGGTCTTCGACCTTGGCCTCCAGGCCGGGCGGCACGGTGGCGATGGCCGTGGCCGACTGCGGTTCGGCGCCCATGGCGAAGATGTCGCCCAGCGCGTGGTTGGCCGCGACCTGGCCGAACAGGTAGGGGTCGTCGATGAAGCTGCGGAAGAAGTCCACCGTGTGCACCATCGCCATGCCCGGCGGCACGCGCACCACGGCGGCGTCGTCCGGCGCGTGCAGGCCGATCAGCACGTCGTCGCGCTGCACCGGCTGCAAGTTGCCGAGAGCGCGGCTGAGGATGCTGGCCCCCACCTTAGCGCCGCAGCCGCCGCAGCGCATGGCGATCGCCGAGATCGCCTGGCGCGACTCTTCGGCACTCAGCACCAGGCCGCTGGCGCGCGCGGCCTGCGATAGTGCGGCCGGCGCCATGGCGGGCAGCTCGGTGAACTTGCGCATGAAGCGCTGGTCGATGTGGTCCTTCCAGCGCCAGACCCAGTCGCCCGCGAAGCCGATGGGGCCGCGCGAGGCTACGGCGTGGCGGGCGCCGGTGGAGATCAGCGCCAGCCAGTGTTTCTGCGGGCGGTAGGGCTGCAGGGGTTGACCGCGCAGGGCGTTGCGCAGGTTGCGCGCCAGTGCAGGGCCCATGCGCACCGCGAACACGCCGGCCTTCTCCAGCGGGCGTGGCAGGAAAGACGCCACGTCGCCGGCCGCAAAGATCTTCGGGTCGTCCGGCGTCTGCAGGTATTCGTTGACGCAGACGAAGCCGTGTTCATCCAGCGCCAGACCCGTGCCCTGCAACCAGGCCGGGCCGCCTGCCTGCGTCACCCACATGGTCTCGTCGGCGTCGAAGGTGCGTCCGTCCTGCGTGGTCAGGCAGCCGGGCGAAACCTGCGTCACCTCGGCACGCGTGTGCACGGCCACGCGCCGCTCCTTCAGCACGTGGGCAAAGCGCGCCCGGACCCTGGGGTTGTGGGTGGGCAGGAGGCTGTCGCCCGCGGTGAGCAGCACGAACTGCAACAGGTCCGGGCTCTTGCCCAGGGCCTGCAGCTCCTGGCGCAGCCGGTATTGCATGGACAGCACCAGTTCCACGCCGCCCGCGCCGCCGCCCACCACCGCCACGGTGAAGCGGTCGCGCAGGCTGCGCACGCGCTCCAGGAGGGCGAGCCAGCGCTGGTTGAAGTGGGCGATGGGCTTGACCGGCACCGCGTGGGCCTGGGCGCCGTCGACCTGACGCACATTCGGCGTGGAGCCGGTGTTGATGGACAGCAGGTCGTAAGGAATGGAGGGCCGTCCCTTGAGCAGCACACGCTGGTTCGCGCGGTCCAGCCCGGTCACCTCGCCGTGGATGAAGCGCGCGCCGGCGAACACCGCCAGGCGGCCTAGGTCGATGTGGACCTCGTCGAAGCTGTAGTGGCCCGCGATGTAGCCGGGCAACATGCCGGAGTAGGGCGTGTCGATGTCGGTGCAGACCATGGTGATGCGCAGGCCCGGTTCGGGCCGCATGGCCAGCATGCGCAGCGCAACCACATGGCTGTGGCCGCCACCGACGAGGACCAGATCGCGCAGGACAGGTTGTTCGTGTGATTGCATGCGACGGTGGCCGCGCAGAAGGGGGCTTGGGGAGAAATCGCTGGCCTGCCCGGAGGGACTCGAACCCCCGACCTGCTGCTTAGAAGGCAGCTGCTCTATCCGGTTGAGCTACGGGCAGCCGGTGCGGACAGGATACAAAAAAGGCCCACGCAGTGGGCCTTTTTTGTCCTGAAGAATGGTCGGAGCGGCGGGATTCGAACTCGCGACCCTCTGCTCCCAAAGCAGATGCGCTACCAGGCTGCGCTACGCTCCGACAAGCCGGCGAGTATACCCTGTCGCCAGGGGGCTCTGCGCGGTTTGTTGGTGCGCATCAGCAACCGCGCGTCACCGGCATCTCGACGTCGCTCTTGATGGCCATGTGTTTGGCCAGTTCCAGCTTGGCAATCGCCGCGCGGTGCACCTCGTCCGGACCATCGGCCAAGCGCAGCGTGCGCTGGTTGGCGTAGCTGTAGGCCAGCGGGAAGTCGTCGCTGACGCCGCCACCACCGTGGGCCTGGATGGCCATGTCGATGATCTCGCAGGCCATGTTGGGCGCCACCACCTTGATCATCGCGATCTCGGCCTTGGCCACCTTGTTGCCGACGGTGTCCATCATGTAGGCGGCCTTGAGCGTGAGCAGGCGCGCTTGTTCAATCTTGCAGCGGGCCTCGGCGATGCGCTCGTGCCAGACGGATTGGGACGAGATCGGCTTGCCAAAGGCGACGCGGCTGTTGAGGCGCTTGCACATGAGTTCCAGCGCACGCTCGGCCGCGCCGATGGAGCGCATGCAGTGGTGGATGCGACCCGGGCCGAGGCGGCCCTGGGCGATCTCGAAGCCGCGGCCTTCGCCGAGCAGCAGGTTGCTCACCGGCACGCGCACGTCCTTGAGTACCACTTCCATGTGGCCATGCGGCGCGTCGTCGTAGCCGAACACGGAGAGCGGCCGTACCACGGTCACGCCTGGCGTGCCGGCGGGCACGACGATCATGCTCTGCTGCGAATGGCGCGGCGCCTCCGGGTCGGTCTTGCCCATCACGATGTAGACCTTGCAGCGCGGGTCGCCGGCGCCCGACGACCACCACTTGCGGCCATTGAGCACGTAGTGGTCACCGTCGCGCGCGATCTCGCACTGGATGTTGGTGGCATCAGATGACGCCACCGCGGGTTCGGTCATCAGGAAGGCCGAGCGGAACTCGCCGCGCAGCAGAGGTTCGAGCCATTCGTCCTTGATCTCCTCGGACGCATAGCGCTCCAGCGTCTCCATGTTGCCGGTGTCGGGCGCAGAACAGTTGAACACCTCGGCCGCGAACGGCACGCGGCCCATGATCTCGCACAGCGGCGCGTATTCCAGGTTGGACAGACCTTCGGGGGCCCGCTTGCTCATCGGCAGGAACAGGTTCCACAAGCCAGCGGCGCGCGCCTTGGGCTTGAGCTCCTCGATGACAGTGGTCGGGATCCAGGCATTGCCTTTGGCGCGGTTGGCCGCGATTTCGGCGAAGAAGCGGCCTTCGTTGGGGTAGATGTGCTCGTCCATGAAGGCCAGCAGGCGCTGGCGCATGTCCTTGACCTTGTCGGTGTAGTCGAAATGCATGGGGTGGTCCTTGTGTGTGGTCTGGACGTTGGGGGAAGGGGTGCTCAGGCCTGCTGCGCGAAGCGCCAGGCCATTTCGGCGAGCGGGCGCGCGCCGGCGGCGGACGACACCGCCTGCGCGCTGGAGGCGGTGCCCATCTCGACGCGCTTTGCGATGCCTTGCAGGATGGCGGCGAGGCGGAACAGGTTGTAGGCCAGGTAGAAGTTCCAGTCGGCCTTGAGCTGTTCGGGTGTGACAAAGCCGGTGCGCTCGCAGTAACGGCGGATGTACTCGGCCTCGGTCGGAATGCCCAGCGCCTGCACGTCCAGGCCGCCGATGCCGCGGAAGGCGCCGGGCGGGATGTGCCAGGCCATGCAGTGGTAGCTGAAGTCGGCCAGCGGGTGGCCCAGCGTGGACAGCTCCCAGTCGAGGATCGCGAGCACGCGCGGCTCGGTGGGGTGGAACATCAGGTTGTCCAGCCGGTAGTCGCCGTGCACGATGGACACCAGCGATTCGTCGCGCGCCATGGCCGGAATGTTCCGGGGCAGCCATTCCATGAGCTGGTCCATCTCGGGGATGGGCTGCGTGATCGACGCCACATACTGCTTGCTCCAGCGGCCGATCTGGCGTTCGAAGTAGTTGCCGGGCTTGCCGTAGTCGGCCAGACCGATGTCTGCTGGGCGCACTGAGTGCAGCGCGGCCATCACGCGGTTCATCTCGTCGTAGATGGCGTCGCGCCGGTCATTGGTCAGCTCGGGCAGCGACTGGTCCCACATCACACGGCCGTCGACGCACTCCATTACATAGAAAGCGCGGCCGATCACCGACTCGTCCTCGCACAGAGCGTGCATGCGGGCCACCGGCACACCGGTGCCGTGCAGCGCGCCCATCACGCGGAACTCGCGCTCGATGGCGTGGGCAGAGGGCAGCAGCTTGGCCACCGGACCGGGCTTGGCGCGCATGACGTAGGCGCGCGCCGGCGTGATGAGTTTGTAGGTGGGGTTGGACTGGCCACCCTTGAACATCTCGATGCTCAGGGGGCCGCTGAAGCCTTCGACATGACGTTCGAGCCAGGCCTGGAGGGCGGCGGTGTCGACAGCGTGCTGGGCCGCCACCGGCCGTGTGCCGGTGAAGTTCTGTAGGTCGTTCATTCGGTCACGGTCGGTGAGGGCAGGAAAACGGTCAGTGCTCGGCTTCGGCGATGCGCATCAGCATGTCGCGGTTGCGCACCACCAGCCCTCCCTGCTCGATGCGGATCGCTTCTTCGCGCTCCATGGATTTGAGTTCCTGGTTGACGCGCTGGCGCGAGGCGCCGAGCAGTTGCGCCAGTTCTTCCTGTGCCAGCTGCAGGCCGATGCGCATCTCGTTGCCATCCGACAGGCAGGGCACGCCGTAGGAGCGCACCAGGTGCAGCAGCTGCTTGGCAAGGCGCGCACGCAGCGGCAGGGTGTTGAGGTCTTCCACCAGGCCGAACAACGTGCGGATGCGCCGCGCCTGGAGGCGCATCAGCGCTTCGTAAAGCTCGACATGGGCACTGAGGATCTTCTGGAAATCGTTGCGCGCCACGCACAACAGCGTGGTCGGGCCATGCGCATAGGCGTCGTGCGTGCGGCGGTCCCCGTCGAAAAATGCCACGTCCCCGAACCACACACCGGGCTCCACATAGGTCAGCGTGATCAGCTTGCCCGAAAGCGAGGTCGAGCTGACACGCACCGCGCCCTTGGCAACCCCCGTCCACTCGGTGGGCGGTTCGCCGCGGGCGACGATCAGGTCGCCGTCCTTGAATCGCTTGACGTAGGCGCATCGGAGAATGTCGTGACGCAGGGAGGGGGAAAGACTCTGGAACCAGCGACCGTTGTTGATCGCCTCGCGTTCTTCCATTGTCAGAATGGGTTCGTCCATCGGATGTCTTTTGAGTGACTGAGAGCGCTCCCATTGTCACCACTGGGACGCGCCGGAAGCATCAGGGATAGCGCGGGGGACTGTCCCGCAGGTGTCGCCGTGCCGCTTTCAAAACCGCAGCACGGCAGGCTTGTTAATTAGCGGTAGCCGGGGCGGCGCTTCTCAAGAAAGGCCGAGATGCCTTCACCGCCGTTGGCGTGATGGAGGTTGCGCACGAAGTGGTCGCGTTCGGCGGCCAGCTGGGTGTGCAGCGGCGCGGTCTGTGCCTCGTTCACCAGCTCCTTGATGCTGGCCATGGCATTGGGTGCCCGGGTGTTGAGCTTCTCGGCCAGCGCCAGCGCGGTGGCCATCGCCTCGCCGCTGGCACACACCTGGTTGACCACGCCCAGGATCTGCAGGCGGGCGGCGTCGATGCGGTCGCCGCACATCAGCAACTGCATCGCCGTGGCGCGGGGCAGGGCGCGCGCCAGACTCCAGGTGGCACCGCCGTCGGAGGACAGGCCCACATTGCTGTAGGCCATTACGAAGACGCTGTCCTGTGCGGCCACCAGCAAATCGCAGGCCAGCGCGAGCGAGAAGCCCGCACCGGCACAGGCGCCTTCCACGGCGGCGATCACCGGCTTGGGGAACGCGCGGATGGTTTCGATCCAGTTGTGCAGGCTTTCGATGCTCTGGGCCTGCACCTCGGGCGGCTGCTGGCGGTTGGACAGCAGGCGCTGCAGGTTGCCACCCGCGCAGAAATGGCTCCCCTCGCCGGTGATCACCACCGAACGCACCTCCGGGCTTGACTCGGCCACGTTCAGCGCCTCGACCCCCGCGGCATAGATCTCCGGCCCCAGGGCATTGCGGTGTTCCGGGTTGCTGATGGTCAGCACCATGGTCTGGCCATGGCTGTGGCTTTTGAGGCTGGCGCTCATCCTCAGACCTCTTCGTGCATCAGGCTCAGGCCCAGGGCGCCGCGGCGGCGCAGCCAGGGCGAGGGGCGGTAGCGCGGGTCGCCGTAGACCGTGCCCATGTTGAACAGGATCTCCAGCACATTGGTGGGGCCGACCTTGTCGCCCATGGCCAGCGGACCCATGGGGTATCCCAGACCCAGTGTCACCGCCACTTCCAGGTCCTTGGGTGTGCAGATGCCCTGCTGGCACATGTCGGCCGCGATGTTGACGATGGTGGCGACGACGCGCTGCGTCACGAAGCCGCCACTGTCCCTGACCACGCTCACCGCCTTGCCGTCCTTTGCGAACAGGGCGTACGCTGCATCGCGCATGTCGGGTCGCGTCGCCGGGTTGGTGGCCAGCACGCGGCGCTTGGTGGCGGCGTCCTCCAGCATCATGTCGATGCCAACGGTGCGGGTGGGGTCGAGCCGCTCGACCGCGGCCAGGGTGGTCACGTCCAGTCCGAGCGGTGCCACCACGATCAGCGCGCTGGCCGATGGTGCCTGGGCTGTTTCGATGTTCGCGCCCAGGTTCTTGAGCAACTGGTAGATCTCGGCCCGACGCGCGGCCTTGGGCGAAACCCAGACCGGCGGCAGGGCACCGACCTCGGGCACCGGCGGCTCGGCAGGAACCTGCGCTATGCCGTCTTTGTATGCATAGAAGCCGTCACCGACCTTCTTGCCGACCACGCCGCCGGCGAGTCGTTGTGCCGTGATTACGCTGGGGCGGTAGCGCGGTTCGTCGTAGTACTGGCGGTGGATCGACTCCATGACCGGGTGCGAGACGTCCAGGGCGGTCAGATCCATCAGCTCGAAAGGACCGAGCCGGAAGCCCATCTGGTCTTTGAGGATGCGGTCGATGGTCGCGAACTCGGCCACCCGCTCGCTCGCCACCCGCAGCGCTTCCGTGCTGTAGCCGCGGCCTGCGTGGTTGACGATAAAGCCGGGGGTGTCTTGCGCCGATACGGGGGTATGCCCGAATTCGCGGGCAAAGGCGGTCAGCCGCTCGCACACCTCCGGGTCGGTCTTGAGACCGGCGATCACTTCGACCACGCGCATCAGCGGCACGGGGTTGAAGAAGTGGAACCCGGCAAGCTGTCGAGGGCGCTGAAGCGCCGCGCCGATGGCCGTCACTGACAACGAGGAGGTGTTGGTTGCCAGCACCGATTGTTCGGAAACGATGGACTCCAGTTCGGAAAACAGCTTCTGTTTGACTTCCAGCCGCTCGACGACGGCTTCCACGACCAGGTCGCAGGGGGCCAGCGAAGCGAGGGCTTCGGCACAGCGGAGCCGATCCAGCATGGCGGTGCGCTGCGCGGCATCAAGCTTGTTCTTTTCCACCAGTTTTTGCCAGGTGTCCGCCAGCGCCTGTCGGGCAGCTTCGGCTGCATTGGGCTGCAGATCGAACAAGATGACTGCGCTGCCGGCCTGGGCCGCCATCTGCGCGATGCCGCGGCCCATGGCGCCGGCACCCACGATGCCGACCGTTTGAAAAGTTGGGGTCATATGAAAGTATTATTTGAGAGGGGAGGGCAACGACCTATGACAAAATGTTGCCACGAAGAACGGAAGGGCTGTGACGTGCGCCAGATCTTGGTTGGCTCTATTTTGCTATCAACGGCGTTGGGCGGTTCGGCGGCTACTTTGGGGCGACACAGCGGCGCTGTTGTCATTGGCAGGCCTCTTGATATCCGGGTGCAGGCCGTCGCTGCTCCCGGTGAAGATCTGTCGGCGCTGTGCCTGCAGGCGGATGTGTTCTTCGGCGACAACCAGCTGGGTCCTTCGTCCGTGCGCACCACGACGCAGCACAACGCGCCCGATGCCGAGGCTTCGGTGCGGATTCAGACCACGGTGCCAGTGAACGAACCCGTTGTCTCGGTGGTGGTGAAGGCGGGCTGCGCTTCTCCGTTCTCCCGCCGGTACGTGCTGCTGGCGGACTTCGTGTCCGAGCCCGCGGCGCCGCAAACAGCCCCTGCGTTCTCCGGTGCACAAGAGGCGGTGAGGCCGCTGCCCAACGCTGTGGCAGGTTCGACAGCGAACCCGAGGACTGCGGCCGGTTCTGGCGCCCGCAGCAGTGGTGCTGCGGCGGCCCCGACGCGCAGTACGGCGCCTGCCGCTTCCGCTTCATCTTCTTCCAGGCCCAGGCCCGCCAGCGTGGTGCGCAAACCGGCGGAACCCGCAAGGGACACGGTCCCGCGGCTCCAGTTGGACCCTGTGGATGTGAGTCTCGCGATCGAGCGTGATCCGGTTCTCAAACTGTCTCTGTCTTTGCTCAGCGAGCCTGTCTCGAACCCCCAGGAGCGGGCCGCCGCTGCCCAGCTCTGGAAGGCGTTGAACGCATCCCCCGAGGACATTCTTCGCGACGCCCAGAAGCTGACAGTCCTTGAAGCCGAGTCCAAAGGCTTGCGTGAGCAGGAGGCGCGCAACAAGGCCGCCATGCAGGACATGGAAGCCAGACTCGAACAGTCCCGCTTTATGTCATGGGCAGCATACGCGCTGGGGGCGTTGCTGCTTCTCGCTTTGGCGGCACTCGCCTGGCTGTGGAAACGCAAGGTGCCCGTCGGCGTTGCGGGTACCGCTCAGAAGGACTGGTGGACGTCTGGTACTGCGAAGGCGGCCAAGGTGTCTGCCGAGAAGCCTGCAAGGAATGTGGCGGTCAAAGGATTGGATCTTGACCTTGATCTGGATGCCGATTCGGGGCTGGACGAACTGGGTCCGATGCGCAGAGGTTCTGGTGACAGCGGAGCGATGCCCTTGTCCACTTCCGAGCGCCGCGATTTCCGAACCAGCCACATCGGCGTGTCCCGGTCCGTTGCCACGGAAGAACTGTTCGACGTCCAGCAGCAGTCGGATTTCTTCGTGTCGCTGGGCGAGTTTGACCAGGCGATCGGTATCCTCAAGACGCATTTGCACGAAAGCCAGGAGCCCAGCGCGCTCGCCTATCTCGATCTCTTCAAGCTCTACCACCGGCTGGGGCGGCGCGACGAGTACGAAAAGCTGCGCGAAGAGTTCAACCACCAGTTCAATGCGAGTGCACCGCCGTTTGACCAGTACAGCGACTCCAACCGGGGGCTCGAAGCTTACGAAACTGCGTTCGGGCGGATTCAGGCCCTGTGGCCTCAGCCCAAGGTGCTGGACGTCATCGAGAAGTCCATCTTCAAGGATGCGGCTGATCCCGAGTCGGAGGTTTTTGATCTCGAAGCGTACCGAGAGCTCCTGCTTCTTCACGCCATCGCGAAGGATGTGATCCAGCGCGATTCGAGTACCCCTTCTTCGGACTTCCAGCACACGGCGATCCGTCCGCTCAAGGCTGCGGGACCAAAGATGACTGCGGCTGCTGCGGCTGCATCCGAACGGTTGACCGAACCGATGGATGAAGTACCGCACGCCTCTCCCCGCCTTGGTCTGGACATTGACCTGGATGCGTTGCACGACGCGTCGGCGTTCGAGGCGTCCCTGCCCGACGTGGTGGTGCCGGTGGAGCCCACGGCCAAGCCTGCGCGATCGACGGGTATGCCTGCTTCAGAATCCGCAGACATGGGCAACCTGATCGACTTTGAAGTCCTGGACTTCATGCCGCCCGATGATGAGGACGTCCCGCCCGGCAGGGACACACAATCCAAGTGAAGAGCAGGGTGCTCAACAAAAAAGCCAGACACGTTCTCTGGCTTTTTTTTATGGGGAAGTGCTCCAGAGCTTTTGGGTCAGCGCCTCACCTGTAGGGCGCCGGGGTTGACGATGTTGGTGGGCGTACCCTTGATGAAATTGACCACGTTGTCAAAGGCAGCCGAGAACAGCGTCTCGTAGTTGCTGAGTTCGACGTAGCCGATGTGAGGCGTGCAGATGCAGTTCTCCAGCCTGAGCAGTGCGTGGCCCTGAAGAATCGGCTCGGATTCGAACACATCAATGGCCGCCATGCCAGGGCGGCCCCGGTTCAAGGCGGTCAGCAAGGCCTCGGCCTCGATCAGTTCGGCTCTCGAAGTATTGACCAGCAATGCGGTTGGCTTCATGCGAGAAAGATCCTCCAGCGTGACACAGCCCGCGCTGCGGTCACTGAGTCGAAGGTGGAGGCTCAGCACATCCGAGCGTTCAAAGAGATCTTCGCGGCTGGTTGCGACCTCAAAGCCATCGGCAACTGCCTGCTGGCAGGACTCTTCGCCACCCCAGACCAGCACCTGCATGCCAAAAGCTTTGCCATAGGCCGCAACCAGCTTGCCGATACGGCCATAGCTCCACAAGCCGAGTGTCTTGCCGTGAAGAACCATGCCCAGGCCGAAGTTGGCAGGCATGGACGATGACTTCAGCCCCGACTGTTGCCAGGCGCCGTGCTTGAGGCTTGCCACATACTGGGGGATGCGCCGCATCGACGCCATGACCAGCGCCCATGTGAGCTCAGCTGTGGACACCGGGGAACTTTTGCCTTCGGCCACAGCAATGCCACGCTCGGTGCAGGCATTGACGTCAATGTGGCTGCCGATACGCCCGGTCTGCGCAATGAGTTTCAGGCGAGGCAGCTTGTCAACCAGTTGGCGGGATATTGGTGTTCTTTCCCGGATCAGGACCACGATGTCGGCATCCCGCAACCGTATGGACAGCTGCCCGACCCCCTTGACCGTGTTGGTGAAGACTTTGGCGGGATAGGGGTCAAGGCGTGCTGCGCAATCCAGCTTTCGGACGGCGTCTTGATAGTCGTCCAATATCACGATGTTCATGGGGCACTATTGTGCCGCCATGAGCATTCTGTTCAGCCTTTGCGCTGTCAGGCGGGTTCGGTGCAGTGCTCGAGCGCAGCCAGACGGTCCAGTTCGGCACAGACATCGGCCATGCGCCCTGAAATCACCAGGCAAGCGTTTTGATCCGGTTGGCTGGCGTGCTTCAGGCGAATGGTTGCAGGCCTTGAGGGGCGAGACACCTCGGCCATGGAAGCGCTGGGAGAGACCGGCGGCGACTGCTTTGGTTGCTTGTTGGCCAACCATCCGGCCCTGACAAACCGCTGCATGAGCGTTGGCAGCGGCTTGCGGGTCTTGTACGGACAAGGAGGGGACGGCAGCCAGCTGTCGATCAGCTGCAGCGGTGCGCGCCAGGTCTTGGATGTGATGCGGATTCCCATGTGAAACTCCGGAAAGGGGTTGGACACAGGCAGGATTGGTTCGGAAGAGCCGCCTTCGCAGGGTTTGCCAAGGACAGTGCGCTGTCCTGGCAAAACGCCCGCCACCTGCGAGGGCGGCACCGACCCAGCGGGTCAGATCTGGAAGCTGTTGCGAATCAGGCCCACGGCGAGGCCTTCGATTTCGAAGGGTTCACCCGGTTGCACCACGATGGTTTTGTAGTCGGGGTTTTCCGCGTGCAGCTCGATTTGGTGGTCGCGGCGCATGAAGCGCTTGACAGTCACGTCGTCACCGAGTCTGGCCACCACGATCTGTCCATTTTTTGCTTCCTTGCCAGACTGGACCGCCAGCAGGTCGCCGTCGAGGATGCCGACGTCGCGCATGGACATGCCGCGCACGCGCAGCAAGTAGTCGGGGGTGCGCTGGAACAGGCTGCGTTCGACGTGGTAGGTCTGGTCGACATGCTCCTGCGCGAGGATCGGGGAGCCGGCTGCCACCCGTCCGATCAAGGGCAGCATGAGCTGCGCAAGGCCGGGCAGCGGCAGTGTAAGCTGCTGAGCCCTTTGATCGTTGATGGCCTGCAAGTCCCGGCTGCGAAGGCGGATTCCGCGGGATGTACCGCTGACCAGTTCGATCATGCCTTTGCGAGCGAGCGCCTGAAGGTGCTCCTCGGCTGCATTGGCCGACTTGAAGCCAAGCTCGGTCGCAATTTCTGCGCGGGTGGGCGGAGCGCCCGTGCGGGCAATGGCGTTCTGGATCAGCTCCAGGATTTGCTGCTGGCGGGCCGTGAGCTTGGGCGGGAACGACTCGATCATGTCAACCTCGTGGTTTGGCGGGGTAATGCTGGATGAGCTGTTTGCATATCCAGTATCTGTATTTTTAAACAGTTTTGGAGACTTGGCAAGTGAACGACAACAACAGGAGCCTTTGCGTGATTCTGGGGACCGGCGGAACGATCGCCGGGCGGGCGGCCCGGTCTGGTGATAACGTGGGCTACGTCGCGGGGCAGGTTCGTGTGGAAGATCTTCTGGAGGGCGTTCCAGCGCTGCAAGGCAGCCCACTGGAGGTGGAGCAGGTGGACCAGGTGGACAGCAAGGACATGCACTTCGGTCTGTGGAAGCGGCTGTTGCTTCGGCTCTCTCACCACCTTGCACGCGAGGAGGTGGCCGGCGTGGTGGTCACACACGGCACCGACACACTGGAAGAAACAGCCTTTTTCATCCAGAAGGTGCTGCAGCCCCGCAAGCCGGTGGTGTTCACCTGCGCGATGCGCCCTGCCACCGCCCTGGTGCCCGACGGACCTCAGAACCTGCTGGATGCGGTGACTGTGGCGGGTCATCCCGAGATCGATGGATGCGTGGTGGTCTGTGCGGGAGAGGTGCACGCGCCCGAGCACTTGACCAAGGTTCACAGCTACCGGGTGGATGCGTTCGATTCGGGGGACGCCGGCCCTGTGGCGTGTGTGGAAGAAGGCGAGGTCCGGTGGTTCCATCCTCTGGCAAGCCGCCCGACTGCCAAGCGTTCGGAGGCGCTTCTGGCGCGGGTGCTGCGGGCCGATGCGCTGCCACGCGTCCAGCTGGTGACCAGCCATGCCGATGCCGACGGCTCCATTGTTCGCGCGCTGCTGCAGGCGGAACCGGCCCTGCGTCCGCAGGGCATTGTGGTGGCGGCCACTGGCAACGGCACGGTTCACCAGTCGCTGGCCTCGGCCTTGTCGGAGGCCATGGCCTGTGGTGTGCGGGTGGTCAGGGCCACTCGCTGCGCCCGAGGTCGTGTGATTCCGGACACGGTCAATCCCATGCCAGACTCCGCCGGGCTGTCCCCGGTGAAGGCACGGCTGGCACTGGCGCTCTCACTGCTGGAACCCTGACGCGCCAGACAGGTGCCACGAAAAAAAGAAACCCGGCAAGTTGCCGGGTTTGCAGGAGGAGTGGGCGCTGGGTCAGGCGGCCAGGGCCTGGAACGCGCGGGAGGTGATTTCGTCCACCGAGCCGGTGCCGCTGATGGCGCGGTACTTGGGGGCAGCGGCCGGATCTGTCTTGGCCCAATGGCTGTAGTAGTCGACCAGAGGTCGGGTCTGGGCGCTGTACACCTCCAGGCGCTTCTTGACAGTCTCTTCCTTGTCATCGTCGCGCTGAATCAGCGGTTCACCGGTGACGTCGTCCTTGCCTTCCACCTTGGGAGGATTGAACTTCACGTGGTAGGTGCGTCCCGAGGCAGGGTGCGAGCGGCGGCCGCTCATGCGCTCGATGATGGCGTCGAACGGCACGTCGATTTCCAGCACATAGTCCAGCTTCACGCCGGCCGCCTTCATGGCGTCGGCCTGCGGGATGGTGCGTGGGAAGCCGTCAAACAGGAAGCCACTGGCGCAGTCGGGCTGGGCGATGCGTTCCTTGACGAGGTTGATGATCAGGTCGTCGCTCACCAGACCACCGGCGTCCATCACCGCCTTGGCCTGCATGCCCAGGGGGGTGCCGGCCTTGACGGCGGCCCGCAGCATGTCGCCGGTCGAGATCTGGGGGATGCCGTACTTCTGGCAGATGAAGGTGGCTTGTGTGCCCTTGCCCGCACCAGGAGCGCCCAACAGGATCAGTCTCATCGTCTTCCTTGTATCAATGTTTCATTCGTGCTCGCCTGTCTCCGCGGCAGAGCCAGCCCCGGAATCGAGGGTCGAACGAGGATAGCATGGCCCACCCCGACACTGCCTTACAGACAGTGTCGCAGTTCAAGACTTCCGGAGCAGCGTCCGGACTCTTTCCAGGTCCGCGGGGGTGTCGACGCCGGGTGCGGCTGCGTGGGTCGCCAGATGCACCGCAATGCGCTCGCCGTGCCAGAGGGTGCGCAGCTGCTCCAGCGACTCCGTCAACTCCAGCGGTGCCGGCTCCAGCAACGGAAACCGGCGCAGGAAGCCTGCCCGGTATCCGTAGACGCCGATGTGGCGCAAAGGGAGCGGAGAAGGCAGGCACGACGGCTGGCCTGCCGCCATACCGTCGCGCCACCAGGCGATGGGCGCTCGGCTGAAATACAGCGCCACCTGCCTCCGGTCGAGCACCACCTTGACCACGTTCGGATTGAGAAAGTCTTCCACCTGCTCGATGGCGTGGGCAGCAGTGCTCATCACGCAGTCTGGCCGTTGCGCCAGCTGCGTGGCCACCGCGGCGATGAGCGCTGGGTCCACCAGCGGTTCATCCCCCTGCACATTCACCACGAGTTCGTCGTCGGCCAGCCCCAGCTGTTCACAGGCTTCGGCCAGCCGGTCGCTGCCGGAGGGATGGTCGGCCCGTGTGAGCAACGCCGTCACGCCATGCGCCGCACAGGCGCTCAGGATGCGAGGATCGTCGGCCGCCACCAGCACCTGACGGGCACCGCTGAGCTGCGCCTGCCGGGCCACACGAACGACCATGGGCAGGCCTTCGATGTCGGCCAGCGGTTTGTCCGGAAGGCGGCTGGAGGCCATGCGCGCTGGAATCAGCACGCTGAAAACCGATGTCTGAGCCGCCATGGTCAGGTGGTGGGTGCCGGTGGCCGGGCGGCTTCTTCGTCGCTCAGTGTTCTGGCTTCGTGCTCCAGGAGAATGGGAATGCCATCGCGCACCGGATAAGCCAGGCGGGCGCTGCGGGAAATCAGCTCCTGGGCCTCGCGGTCGAAGATTAGAGGGCCTTTGGTGACCGGGCAGACCAGCAGATCAAGCAGTTTGGTGTCCATGCGGCGATGATAGTCGCGCGCTTGCATGCAGACCCTCCAGCCGCTGATCCAGCGCAGCCAGAAAGGCCGGGTCGAGCTGAAGCTCCAATGGCACAGTCCACAGCGAGGGACGTTTGTCGGCGGGCAATGCTTGCGCCAAGGCGAACAGCTTGACCGCATCCTTTTCTGTGCACACCACGGTGGATGAGGGTGAATCCAGGACCGCCTGGTAGGCGTCCGGTGGCGCGTGGTCCGGCAGGGCCACGCACCTGGACAAGGTCAGCCCCTGGTCACGCAGCATTTCGAAGAAGACCTCTGGCCTAGCGATGCCAGTCACGGCCACCAGGTCTTGGCCCGTCAGCCCGGACAAAGGCCGTTCATCGCCACCGGGGCCGCGGGCGACACCGGCGAGACGTCGGGTGGCTGCAAACGAGGTCGCGCCCGCGGGCAAGGCAGGTGGCAAAACCGGTGCCGAACCGGCTCGCCGCTGAAGCAGGACAAACTGCGGCGAGAACGGATCTTTGGCGGCAGGAGGCCAGGGCTCCCTGAGCAGGCCTGCTGGCAACAACCATCCATTGCCGGTGCCCCGGTCATCGAACACCGCGATGGCGATGTCCCGTCCCAGCGCCAGATGCTGCAACCCATCGTCGCACAACAGTAGGTTCACCTCGGGGTGCGCCGCCAGCAGGGCGCGGGCGGCGTCTGCGCGACGCTTTGCGACCACGACCGGCACGCCTGTGCTCCGGTGAATTAAGGTGGGTTCGTCCCCGGCCTCCGCGGCCGTTGTCCCCGGTGTGAGCTCCAGCAGTCCATCGCCCAGCCTTCCGTGCCCCCGGGACACCACGCCCGGCGACCAGCCCCGCACGCGCAGATGGGCGATCAGCGCCATCACCGTCGGCGTTTTGCCCGCGCCACCGACGACCACATTCCCGATCACGATCACCGGCACGGGCAGGCGTTCCACCGGTTGCCGACCCTGTGCATAGCGCCGCCGCCGCCAGGCGATCAGCGCCCGGTAGATCTGGGACAGCGGCCACAACAGGCGGGCTTTCCAACCCCGCTGCGCCCAGATCGCTTGCCACCGGGCCTCGGTGTCCGGGCGTGTCATGTGGCGGGTGTCAGGACTTGCCGCGCGACGGGGCCGAGCCGGACTGTTGGGTGGCGAAGGTGATCTGCACCAGCCCCGCGCGGCGGGCTGCGTCCATCACGTTGATCACCGACTGGTGGGTGGCCGCGGCATCTGCGCTGATGATGATCACCATGTCGCGGGTGTCCTGCGTTGCTTCTTCGAGCGCACGGGTCAGCGACTCGACGGACGAGCTGTCCAGCAACGCCTGGTTGATCGCATAGCGGCCATCGCTGCTGACCGAGACGATGACTTCCTTCGGAGCGCTGCGCTGGGCCTCGGCATCGGCCACAGGCAGATTGACCTGCAACTGTGTGTACTTGCTGTAGGTCGTGGTCAGCATCAGGAAGATCAGCACGACCAGCAGGATGTCGATGAAGGGGATCAGGTTGATCTCCGGCTCATCGCGGGTGCCAGGACGAAAGTTCATGCGGTGGTTCCCGGGCGCTGCTTACTTGTTGCGCAGTGTCACCAGGTGGCGGACGAACCGCTCCGTGGCGACCTCCATGGTCAGCAGGTAATCGTCGACCCTGGCGCGGAAGTAGCGCCAGAAAATCAGCGCTGGAATGGCGACCATCAGGCCGAAGGCCGTGTTGTAAAGCGCGATCGAGATGCCGTGCGCCAGCTGGGTGGGATTGCCGCCGCCAGGCATGGTGCCCATGCCGGCGTCGCCGCCCTGGGAACCGAAAATCTCGATCATGCCGATCACCGTGCCCAGCAGACCCAGCAGAGGGGCTGCGGAGGCGATTGTGGCCAGAGCCCCCAGGTAGCGTTGCAGGCGCGAACCGGCCAGACGGCCCGCCCCCTCCAGCGAAGATCTCAGGTCGTCTTCGGTGGCCCTGGGGTTGCTGTTCAGGGTGCGAAAGCCGCTGGCGAGCACCTCGCCGAACACCGAGTTCTGCTCCAGCTGGGTGACCACATCCGGGTTGGGCACGCCATTGCGGGAGACCATGATGGCTTCGTCGAGCAGCTTCGGGGGCAGAACCTTGGCCGCCTTGAGGCTGACAAAACGCTCGATCACGAGGGCGAGAGCGATCACTGAACAGAAGATGAGGGGCCAGATCGGCCAGCCAGCGGCTTGTATGATGGAAAACAAATCAGGGCTCCGGTGCAATCTTTTGATTATGTCTCAGGCCTTGCGCCCGCCCGGCGTGGCCTTTCGCTCCAACGACCGGGGTCGGCCATCGGCAGCCAACCCTGGGGCCATGCACAGATTCTGTGGATAACTTTGTGCAAAACAGCGCCCCGACACCGGTGGATCCCGCCAAACGTCTGCATTTCAACAGTTCGATGACAAAACAGGCAGCCCAAAGTGCTTTGAAATCAAGCCACTTCCTGCGGATCGCAGACGACACGGGGGTGGATGGCTCGGATTCCAGCAACGGCGCGCCTTGTGGACAGGTTCAACCCGGAGATGCCTGTGTCTGAGCCGTTTTTCACGCCGGACGACAGCTCTGCGCGGCGCGTGTGGGCGGTTGGGCCGCTGATGCAAGCGATTGCGGACGCTTTGTCTGTTCGTTTCAACCCGGTGGCGGTGCGTGGCGAGATCTCGGGCTTCTCCCGTGCCGCCAGCGGGCACTGCTACTTTTCGCTGAAGGACGAATCGGGTCAGTTGCGTTGTGCCATGTTCCGCCGTGCGGCTGATCAGCTGCAGTTTGCTCCCCGGGATGGGGTGCTGGTGCAGGCTCAGGGCCGGCTGGATGTTTATGGTCCGCGCGGTGACCTGCAACTGATCGTTGAATCGCTCAAGCCGGCGGGGCAGGGCGCATTGTTCGAACAGTTCATCCGGCTCAAGGCGAGGCTGGAGGCTGAGGGGCTGTTTGATCCCCAGCGCAAACGGGCTCTGCCCTCGCAGCCCCGGAGCATCGCTGTCGTCACCTCGATGGGAGCGGCTGCGCTGCGCGACGTGGTGACTGCCTTGCGGCGGCGGGTGCCCCACATACCGGTGCTGGTGCATCCTGCGTCGGTGCAGGGCGCGCAGGCGCCGCAGGAGATCTGCCGGGCGCTGGAGCAGGCCTACCATCGCTTCAGGGACTCCGGTGAAGGCGATGTGCTTCTGCTGGTTCGTGGAGGCGGATCGCTGGAAGACCTCTGGGCGTTCAACGACGAATCGGTGGTGCGCGCGGTCGTGCGCGCGCCTATGCCGGTGGTCTGCGGCGTAGGGCACGAGACCGATTTCACCTTGTCCGACTTTGCGGCCGACCTGCGGGCCCCCACGCCTACCGCGGCAGCAGAGCTGTGCGCACCAACCCGTCAACAACGGCTCGACGAACTGGAGCAGCTCGAAACCGATCTCAGGGATTTGGTGTGGCGGGGTCTGGACCTGCGGGCGCAGCGGCTGGACCGGCTGGCTCAGCGGCTGGGGCGCCCCTCTGGTCGCCTGCACGACAGCAGCCAGCGGCTGTCGGCCCTGCAGCACCGGCTCACGTCGGCGGTGCAGTTGCGCCAGCAGCGCCACGCGCTCCATCTGGAGCGGTTGTCTTCCACGTTGCCCCAGGCGGTCGCGCGCGCTCTGTCGGCGCACGCGCAGCGGCTGGAACGCTGTGAGACTGCACTCGGTCTGCTGGATCCGATGCTTGTGCTTGAACGCGGCTATGCGTTTCTATCCGACCGTGATGGGCGAGCGATCACCAAAGCCGCTCTGGTGCAGCCCGGCCAATCCGTCACTGCGACCCTGGCAGACGGTTCGGTGGATCTGACAGCAGACCGTTGATGGGCGGACCTCTTTTCCCCTGAGGGCAGCAGCGGTTCAACGTGTTGCCTACAATGCGCCGGACTTTTCCCACTCAACAGACGAGGACCCCACATGGAACACACCCTGCCCGCACTGCCGTACGCCATCGACGCCTTGGCGCCGCACTACTCCAAGGAAACGCTGGAGTTCCACCACGGCAAGCACCACAACGCCTACGTGGTGAACCTCAACAACCTGCAGAAAGGCACCGAGTTCGAGTCCATGGACCTCGAATCGATCGTCAAGAAGTCCAGCGGTGGCATCTACAACAACGCCGCCCAGATCTGGAACCACACCTTCTTCTGGAACTGCATGAAGCCCAACGGTGGTGGTGAGCCTTCCGGTGCGCTGGCCGCTGCTATCAATGCCAAGTGGGGCAGCTATGCCGCCTTCAAGGAAGCCTTCGTCAAGTCCGCCGTGGGCAACTTCGGTTCCGGCTGGACCTGGCTGGTCAAGAAGGCCGACGGCACCGTGGACATCGTCAACATGGGTGCCGCCGGCACGCCCCTGACGACCGGCGACAAGGCCCTGCTGACCGTTGACGTGTGGGAGCACGCCTACTACATCGACTACCGCAACCTGCGCCCGAAGTTCGTTGAAACCTTCCTGGACAAGCTGGTCAACTGGTCGTTTGCTGAAAGCAACTTCGCCTGACGGCGACGAACCGATCCGGTTCTACAAAGCCCGAAGGTGTCGTGCCTCCGGGCTTTTTTCATGGCCTCGGGCCCATGCAGTCGCGGCAACAGCGAAAAAAGTTGGGATTTTTGATGTTCAATTTTGTTATGTGAGATAACGCTTCGAATTTTGAAGCCGAGGTCAGAGGACTGAAAGCAAAATCCCACACCATCGATCGCTTGCCCCGAGCTTGTCGGGAGCGGCGGATTTCCAACAACGACATCAGGAGCCATGCCATGAGCCAACCGTCCTCGACCATCGTTTACACCCTCACCGACGAAGCGCCCCTGCTGGCGACGGCGTCGTTCCTGCCCATCATCCGCACCTTTGCCGCCCCTGCGGGCGTCAACGTGACCACCAGCGACATCTCCGTCGTCGCCCGCATCCTGGCTCAGTTCCCGGAACACCTGACCGAAGAACAGCGCGTCCCGGATTACCTGGGCGAGCTGGGCAAGCTGACGCTGCGCCCCGAAGCCAACATCATCAAGCTCCCCAACATCAGCGCCTCGATCGCCCAGCTCAAGGCCGCGATCAAGGAGTTGCAAGGCAAGGGCTATGCGATTCCGGACTACCCCGAAAACCCGAAGAACGAAGAAGAGCAGGCCATCAAGGCCCGCTATTCCAAGTGCACTGGTTCGGCCGTAAACCCGGTGCTGCGCGAGGGCAACTCGGACCGCCGCGCCCCGCGCGCGGTCAAAGAGTTCGCCCGCAAGAACCCGCACAGCATGGCCGAATGGAGCCAGGCCTCGCAATCGCACGTGTCTCACATGCACGCCGGCGACTTCTACCACGGTGAAAAGTCGATCACGCTGGACAAGGCGCGCGACGTGAAGATGGAGCTGATCACCAAGAGCGGCAAGACCATCGTGCTCAAGCCGAAGGTTTCCCTGCTCGACCGCGAAGTGATCGACAGCATGTTCATGAGCAAGAAGGCCCTGCTGGCTTTCTACGAGAAAGAAATTGAAGACGCCCGCAAGACAGGCGTGATGTTCTCGCTGCACGTCAAGGCCACGATGATGAAGGTCTCGCACCCCATCGTGTTCGGTCACTGCGTGAAGATCTTCTACAAGGAAGCCTTCGAAAAGCACGGCGAGCTGTTCAAAGAGCTGGGCGTCAACGTCAACAACGGCATGGTTGATCTGTACAACAAGATCGCCACGCTGCCGCAGTCCAAGCAGGACGAGATCAAGCGCGACCTGCACGCTTGCCACGAGCACCGCCCCGAACTGGCCATGGTGGACTCGGCCAAGGGCATCACCAACTTCCACTCGCCCAACGACGTGATCGTGGACGCGTCGATGCCGGCCATGATCCGCAATGGCGGCAAGATGTGGGATGCCAACGGCCGCCTCAAGGACGTCAAGGCCGTGATGCCCGAGTCGACCTTCGCCCGCATCTACCAGGAGATGATCAACTTCTGCAAGTGGCACGGCGCCTTCGACCCCAAGACCATGGGCACGGTGCCCAACGTCGGCCTGATGGCGCAGCAGGCTGAGGAGTACGGCTCTCACGACAAGACCTTCGAGATCACCGAAGACGGTATTGCCAACATCACCGACCTGGAAACCGGTGAGGTGCTGCTGAGCCAGAACGTGGAAGCCGGTGACATCTGGCGCATGTGCCAGGTCAAGGACGCGGCCATTCGCGACTGGGTCAAGCTGGCCGTCAACCGCGCGCGCAACTCCGGCATGCCAGTGGTGTTCTGGCTGGACGCCTACCGCCCGCACGAGGCCCAGCTGATCCGCAAGGTCAAGATGTACCTGCACGAGCACGACACCAACGGTCTGGACATCCAGATCATGAGCCAGGTTCGTGCCATGCGCTATACGCTTGAGCGCGTGATCCGTGGCCTGGACACCATCAGTGCCACGGGCAACATCCTGCGCGACTACCTGACCGACCTGTTCCCCATCATGGAACTGGGTACCTCGGCCAAGATGCTGTCCATCGTGCCCCTGATGGCCGGCGGCGGCATGTACGAAACGGGTGCCGGCGGATCGGCACCCAAGCACGTGCAGCAGCTGGTGGAGGAAAACCACCTCCGCTGGGATTCGCTGGGTGAGTTCCTGGCACTGGCTGTTTCGCTGGAAGATCTGGGCCTGAAGACGGGGAACAGCAAGGCCAAGCTGCTGGCCAAGACCCTGGACAGCGCCACCGGCAAGCTGCTGGACAACAACAAGAATCCGTCGCCCAAGACGGGTCAGCTCGACAACCGGGGCAGCCAGTTCTACCTGGCGCTGTTCTGGGCGCAGGAACTCGCTGCACAGACCGAGGACGCCGAACTGGCGGCCAAGTTTGCGCCGCTGGCCAAGCAGCTGGCGGACAACGAGCAGGCCATCGTCGCTGAGCTGACCGAAGTGCAGGGCAAGCCGGTGGACATCGGCGGTTACTACAAGCCCGACTTCGACAAGCTCTCCACCGTGATGCGGCCGAGCAAGACGCTCAACGCTGCGCTGGAGTCCGTGGCCTGAGGTCTACGCCACTCGCCATGAAAAAAGCCCGCCATCCAGCGGGCTTTTTTGTCACGTTGTGGCTCAACGCCGTCCGTCGAACGGAGGGCCCCCAAGCCGAGACCCTGCCTGTATGCCGCGTTTGGCGAACCAGCCCTGGTGCATTTCGAGCACGTACCGCACCGGCTTGGCCGAGCAATGCGAGTCGAGCGTCTTGGGCATCATGTCGGCCAGGTTCACGATGGTGCCATCGTCTGCCACGAAGGCAGCGGTGAGAGGCAGGAGGGTGTTCTTCATCCAGAAGCACTGCCCGGCAGGCTCCTCGAACACGAAAAGCATGCCCTCGTTGGCGGGCATCTCGGCGCGGAACATGAGGCCCGTCGCCCGCTGCTCAGGCGTGGAGGCCACCTGGGCGTGGATCAGGTGCATGCCGGCCTTCAGTGTGACCTTGGGTAGGTCGAGTTGTGGCGCGGTCTGAGACCATGCGGAAGAAGCAAACAGGGCCAGCAGGCCGATGAGGGTGGTCCGGCGAATCATGGGGAGGTTCTCGTGTCGTGCAAGCGCGCATTGTGCGCGATCAGTCTTGTCAGGCGGAATAGAATTTCTGGCTGTCTGGGCCGATCCTGGCCCCAGAGTTGTCCGCATCCATCATCCCACCGGAGATCGTTTTCCATGTATCAGCACATCAAGGTGCCAGCCCAGGGCCAGAAGATCACTGTCAATCAGGACATGTCGCTGAACGTGCCGGACGAGCCCATCGTGCCCTACATCGAAGGCGATGGTACCGGTCTGGACATCACGCCGGTGATGCTCAAAGTGGTCGATGCTGCGGTGGAGAAGGCCTACGGCGGCAAGCGCAGGATCCACTGGATGGAGGTCTTCGCAGGCGAGAAATCGACCAAGGTGTATGGCCCCGACGTCTGGCTACCGGAAGAGACGCTGGCCGCGCTCAAAGAGTATGTGGTCTCTATCAAAGGACCTCTGACCACGCCGGTGGGCGGCGGGATCCGTTCGCTCAACGTGGCGCTGCGCCAGGAGTTGGACCTGTACGTATGCCTGCGGCCTGTGCAGTACTTCAAGGGCGTGCCGTCGCCGCTGAAGGAGCCCGAGAAGACCAACATGGTGATCTTCCGCGAGAACTCGGAAGACATCTACGCCGGCATCGAATACGCCGCCCAGAGCGACAAGGCGAAAAAGCTGATCAAGTTCCTACAGGACGAGATGGGCGTGACCAAGATCCGCTTCCCGGAGACCTCTGGCATCGGCATCAAGCCGGTGTCGATCGAAGGCACCGAACGGCTGGTGCGCAAGGCGATCCAGTACGCCATCGACAACGACAAGCCCAGCGTGACCCTGGTTCACAAGGGCAACATCATGAAGTTCACCGAGGGGGGGTTCCGTGACTGGGGTTACGCCTTGGCCCAGAAGGAGTTCGGTGCCCAGCCCATTGACGGCGGTCCGTGGTGCCAGTTCAAGAATCCCAGGACTGGTCGCAACATCGTGATCAAGGACTCGATCGCCGACGCCTTCCTGCAGCAGATCCTGCTGCGGCCGGCCGAATACTCGGTGATCGCCACGCTCAACCTCAATGGCGACTACATCTCCGATGCCCTGGCGGCGCAGGTGGGGGGCATTGGCATCGCCCCGGGTGCCAACCTGTCCGACTCGGTGGCCTGCTTCGAGGCCGCCCACGGCACCGCGCCGAAGTACGCTGGCAAGGACTACGTGAACCCCGGGTCCGAGATTCTGTCGGCTGAAATGATGTTGCGCCACATGGGCTGGACGGAGGCGGCCGACCTGATCATTTCGGCCATGGAGCAGGCCATCCTGTCCAAGAGGGTGACCTACGACTTCGCCCGGCTGATGGACGGTGCAACCCAAGTGTCGTGCTCCGGTTTCGGACAGGTCATGATTGACCACATGTAGGTCTGGTCTTTCTCCCTTCGACGAAAGGGCACAAAAGCCGCCAGGAATTGCCGTTCCTTGGCGGTTTTTTCTTGGCGGCAAGGCCGACAATGGATCCATGGAAAGGGTCAGCAGCAGATGTACCAGACACCCGGCGGGCGCAACGCACCGGCCGGGGCTTGTCTGGACATGTCCACAGCCGGATCTTCGGGGCGGCTGGCCGCTAGAATCATTTTCATGGCCACTCAGATCCCGAAGAAACCCCCAGTTCCAGCAGCTCCGACAGGCGTCGGCAGCGACGACTCGGTGGTGCTTGAGCGGCGCACGCAGCGCACCAAGCCACCTCAGATGTTTCAGGTCGTGTTGCTCAACGACGACTTCACACCCATGGAGTTCGTCGTGCATGTGATTCAGGAATTTTTCAGCAAGGACCGGGAAACCGCCACCCAGATCATGCTCAAGATCCACTTGGAGGGCAAAGGCATCTGCGGCATCTACACCCGGGACGTGGCCAGCACCAAGGTCGATCAGGTGCTGGCAGCGTCCCGTGCCGCAGGTCATCCGTTGCAATGCCTGAGTGAACCGGTTGAATAAAGATGGGTCTACCCCAACTGATGGTCTCTTCCCTGTAAACCTCTACCCGAACGCTTGCGTTTCAGATTCTCACCAGCCCAAAGGAAGCGTCCATGATCGCCCAGGAACTTGAAGTCAGCTTGCATATGGCCTTCGTTGAGGCCCGCCAGCAACGGCACGAATTCATCACGGTTGAGCACCTGCTCTTGGCGCTGCTGGACAACCCCAGTGCAACCGAGGTATTGCGTGCCTGCTCGGCCAATATCGACGACCTGCGCAAGTCCCTGACGAACTTCATCAAGGACAACACCCCCCAGGTCGCTGGCACCGACGAGGTGGACACGCAGCCCACGCTGGGGTTCCAGCGGGTGATCCAGCGCGCGATCATGCACGTGCAATCCACCGGCAATGGCAAGAAAGAGGTGACCGGCGCCAACGTGCTGGTGGCCATCTTCGGCGAGAAGGACTCGCACGCTGTCTACTACTTGCACCAGCAGGGCGTGACGCGCCTGGACGTGGTGAACTTCATTGCCCACGGCATCCGCAAGAGTGATCCGCCCGAGTCGTCCAAGCCCGGCGAAAGTGCTGCGGACAATGAAGAGCAGGGCGCCGAGGCCAAGAGCAATGAAAAGCAGTCGCCACTGGAGCAGTTCACCCAAAACCTCAACCAGGCGGCCAAGGAAGGAAAGATCGACCCGCTGATCGGTCGCGAGTACGAGGTCGAGCGCACGATCCAGATCCTGTGCCGCCGCCGCAAGAACAACCCGCTGCTGGTTGGCGAGGCTGGCGTGGGCAAGACCGCGATCGCCGAAGGCCTGGCCTGGCGCATCACCCAGAACGATGTGCCCGACATCCTGGCCGAGGCCATGGTGTACTCGCTCGATATGGGCGCACTGCTGGCGGGCACCAAGTACCGGGGCGATTTCGAGCAGCGCCTCAAGGCGGTCCTCAAATCACTGAAGGACAAGCCCAACGCCATCCTGTTCATCGACGAGATCCACACGCTCATCGGAGCCGGTGCGGCTTCGGGTGGAACGCTGGACGCATCGAACCTGCTCAAGCCGGCGCTGTCCAGCGGCCAGCTCAAGTGCATCGGCGCGACCACCTTCACCGAGTACCGCGGTATCTTCGAGAAGGATGCTGCGCTCTCCCGCCGCTTCCAGAAGGTGGACGTGGTCGAACCGACGGTGGAGCAGACGGTGGACATCCTCAAGGGGCTCAAGAGTCGTTTCGAGGAGCACCACAGCGTCAAGTACGCGGTGGCCGCCCTTCAGGCTGCCGCAGAGCTCTCGGCCAAGTACATCAACGACCGCCATCTGCCGGACAAGGCCATCGACGTGATCGACGAGGCCGGTGCGGCGCAGCGCATCCTCACGCCTTCCAAGCGGAAGAAGACCATCGGCAAGGCCGAGATCGAGGAAATCGTGGCGAAGATCGCGCGCATTCCGCCCGCGAACGTTTCCAACGACGACCGCGGCAAGCTGCAGACCTTGGAGCGCGACCTCAAGAGCGTGGTGTTCGGCCAGGACAAGGCGCTGGAAGTGCTGGCCGCCAGCGTCAAGATGGCGCGTTCGGGTCTGGGCAAGGCTGACAAGCCGATCGGCGCTTTCCTGTTCAGCGGCCCCACCGGCGTCGGCAAGACCGAAGCCGCCAAGCAGCTGGCCTACATCATGGGCATCGACCTGATCCGCTTCGACATGTCGGAGTACATGGAGCGCCATGCGGTCAGCCGCCTGATTGGCGCGCCTCCGGGCTATGTCGGTTTCGACCAGGGCGGTCTGCTGACCGAGGCCATCACCAAGAAGCCGCATTGCGTGCTGCTGTTGGACGAGATCGAGAAAGCCCATCCAGACATCTTCAACGTGCTGCTGCAGGTGATGGACCACGGTACGCTGACGGACAACAACGGTCGCAAGGCCGACTTCCGCAACGTCATCATCATCATGACGACCAATGCGGGCGCCGAGACCATGAACAAGGCGACCATCGGCTTCACGAACCCGCGTGTGGCCGGCGACGAAATGGGCGATATCAAACGCCTGTTCACGCCGGAGTTCCGCAACCGGCTGGACGCCATCGTCGGCTTCAAGGCGCTGGATGAGCAGATCATCATGCGCGTGGTGGACAAGTTCCTGCTGCAGCTGGAAGGCCAGCTGGCCGAGAAGAAAGTGGAGGTTACCTTCACCGACACGCTGCGCAAGCACCTGGCCAAGAAGGGTTTCGACCCTCTGATGGGTGCCCGTCCGATGCAGCGTCTGATCCAGGACACCATTCGCCGCGCACTGGCCGACGAACTGCTGTTCGGGCGTCTGACCGAGGGTGGGCGTCTGACGGTGGACCTGGAGTCCAAGGTCGGTGAGGACGGCAAGGAAACGCAGGAGGTCAAGCTCGACATCCAGCCGCTGCCCAAGAAAGAGGGCAAAGCCAAGCCCGAGGAAGCCACCGCCGGTTAAGCCGTCGCCCAGGTCACGAAAAAAGAAACCCGGCGCTGCCGGGTTTCTTTTTGTCTGATGGCTGGAGTCAGTCGGTCACTGGGTGCGCCAGGCCAGCACCGCATCAGCCCAGCGATTGCCCAGCTTGGCCTCGCCGCCGAGGTTCGGATGCACGCCATCGTAGTTGTCACCTGTTGAGTACCCGCTGGCCTGGTTGACCACCGCCACCGGCGAGGTGGCGCTGGACCGGCTCGACGCAACGCCGTCGATCTGGCGATTGAGGGCGGCGGTACCGGAGGGATCTGGGGCGGCCGGGATGATCTTGGCCAGCAGGATGTGTGCATCCGGTTTGCCGGCGCGGATGGCGTCGATCAGCCCACCCAGTTCCTGGGCAACGCCGCCGGCCGACTGACCTCCGAGCACGTCGTTGGTGCCCAGGTGAACCAGAACCACATCGGGCTGTGCCTGGGCCACCAGTCCGCCGACCCGGGGAATGAGCTCGTTGACCGAATAGTCCCAGTAGCCTTCATGGTCCAGATCAAAGTCGGCGTTGGGTGGGTTGACCGACCCGCTGTCGCGTGAGCCTTTGGACACGCCCGACTTGCTGCCGACCAGATTGACCGAGCACCCCGCGCCGTTCAGGCGCTGCCACAGCACCCTGCGGTAGCTGTTGTGGCCGGCTTCGCCCTCGGTGATCGAGTCGCCCAGAGGCATGATGCGCAGCGGGCCGCCGTTGAGGCCACAGCTGGCCACCTTCTCGGCCGAGCTGCCACCACCCCCTGCGTCGTCGCCGCTATCGCCGCCTCCGCAGGCGCTCAACAGGGTACTGAGGCCGACCACCACGCAGGCATGAGCGAAAAAGCGCTGGGACATACAGGTCCTTGGTGTTCGGGGCCGGTTCAGCGCTTGCCGCCGAGCAGGCTGCCCAGCACGCCGCGCACGATCTGGCGACCGATACCGCTGGCCACACTCCGGGCGGCTGTCTTGGCCATGGTCTGGACGATGCCGTCGTATTGGCCTCCGCGCGGGCCGGTCCGGCCAAACAGCGCTTCGTTCAGCATGCCGCCGATACCACCGCCTTCTGCTTCGGTCTTCTTGCCTGCAGCACCGGGGATGCGCGGGGTCTTGGGTGCGTCTGCCGGTTGTGTGTCGGCATCGTCTGCAGCACCCGCATGCTTGCGGAACATCTCGTAGGCGCTTTCGCGGTCCACCACCTTTTCGTACACACCGGCGACCAGCGAACCCTGGAGCAGCGCCTTGTGCTGTTCGGGAGCGATGGGCCCAAGCTGGCTGCCCGGAGGCAGCACGAACACGCGCTCGGTCTCGCTCGGGCGTCCTTTGCTGTCGAGCAGGCTGACCAGCGCCTCGCCAACGGCCAACTCGGTGATGGCGGCCTCGATGTCCAGCCCGGCCTTGGGGCGCATGGTTTCGGCCGTCGCCTTGACGGCCTTCTGGTCGCGCGGGGTGAAGGCGCGCAGCGCGTGCTGAACGCGGTTGCCCAGCTGCCCGAGCACCGAATCAGGGATGTCCAGCGGGTTCTGCGTTACGAAGTACACGCCCACGCCCTTGGAGCGCACCAGGCGCACCACCAGCTCAATGCGCTCGACCAGGATCTTGGGCGCCTCGTCGAACAGCAGGTGGGCCTCGTCGAAGAAGAACACCAGTTTGGGCTTTTCGGGGTCACCGATCTCGGGCAGGGTCTCGAACAACTCGGACAGCATCCACAGCAGGAAGGTCGCGTACAGGCGCGGCGCGTTCAGCAGCTTGTCGGCCGTCAGCACGTTGATCACGCCCTTGCCGCCAACGGTCTGCATGAAGTCGCTGATGTCGAGCATGGGCTCGCCGAAGAACTTGTCGCCGCCTTGCTGTTCGATCTGCAACAGGCCGCGCTGGATGGCGCCGATGCTGGCGGCACTGATGTTGCCGTACTCGGTGGTGAACTGCTTGGCGTTGTCGCCCACGTGCTGCAGCATGGCACGCAGGTCCTTCATGTCCAGCAGCAGCAGTCCGTTGTCGTCGGCGATCTTGAAGACCAGGTTGAGCACGCCGGCCTGGGTCTCGTTGAGGTCGAGCATGCGCGAGAGCAGCAGCGGCCCCATGTCGGACACGGTGGCCCGCACCGGATGGCCCTGCTCGCCGAACACGTCCCACAGCGTGGTGGGGCACGCCTGGGGCGGAGTGGGGGTGAGGCCCCGGTCGGCCAGGATCTTGCGGACCTTGTCGGGCAGGTTGCCGGTTTGGCTGATGCCGGTGAGGTCGCCCTTGACGTCGGCCATGAACACCGGCACGCCGATGTTGGAGAACTGCTCGGCCATGGTCTGCAGCGTCACCGTCTTGCCCGTACCGGTGGCGCCTGTGATCAGCCCGTGGCGGTTGGCCAGACCGGGCAGCAGGTGGCACTGTGTACTGGCGTTCTGGGCGATCAGCATCGGTTCGGCCATGTCGGGCATCCTTGCAGAGAGAGAAGAGGGTGGGTCGTAAAATCGAAGGTTATTACACCAAATTCTGGTCAGAAAAAAGGACTCTCTCGTGGCTGGACACAGCAAATGGGCCAACATTCAACACCGCAAGGGCCGGCAGGATGAGAAGCGGGGAAAGATCTGGACGCGCGTGATCCGCGAGATCACCGTCGCGGCCCGCACCGGTGGCGGCGACCCGGCCATGAATCCGCGTCTGCGGCTGGCGATTGACAAGGCTAAGGCGGCCAACATGCCGGCCGACCGCATCAAGTACAACGTGGACAAGGCCTCGGGCAACCTTGAAGGCCAGGCGCTGGAAGAAATCCGCTACGAGGGCTACGGCATTGGTGGCGCGGCGATCATCGTCGACACCATGACCGACAACAAGGTGCGCACGGTGGCTGAGATCCGCCACGCCTTCAGCAAGCACGGCGGCAACCTGGGCACCGAAGGTTCGGTGGCCTTCCAGTTCAAGCACTGCGGCCAGATCATCTTTGCGCCCGGCACGAGCGAAGACAAGGTCATGGAAGTGGCGCTGGAAGCCGGCGCCGAAGACGTGATCACCGACGACGATGGCGCGATCGAGGTGCTGACGGCCTACACCGATTTCGAGGCCGTGAAAAATGCGCTGGAGGCCGCAGGCCTCAAGCCCGAGGTGGCCGAAGTGACCATGCGGCCCGAGAACACCATCGAGCTCACCGGCGAGGACGCCGCTCGCATGCAGAAGCTGCTGGACATCATCGAAGACCTGGACGACGTGCAGGAAGTCTTTCACAACGCCGAGATCAACGAATGAAAGTCCTGGTGATTGGCGGCGGTGGCCGCGAGCACGCGCTGGCGTGGAAGCTCAAGCAGTCCGAGGGCGTTGAGCAGGTGTTTGTCGCACCGGGCAATGCGGGCACCGCGCGCGACGCGCAACTGACCAATCTGCCGATTACCGACAAGGTGGCGCTGCGCGAGTGGGTGCAGGCCAATGGCATTGGTCTGACGGTGGTCGGCCCCGAGGCGCCGCTGGCGGCCGGTGTGGTGGACGAGTTCCGTGCCCATGGTCTGGCCATCTTCGGTCCGACGCAGAAGGCCGCGCAACTGGAAAGCTCCAAGGCCTTCAGCAAGGCCTTCATGCAGCGCCATGGCATTCCCACGGCCGAGTACCAGACCTTCACCGACGCGGTGCAGGCCCACGCCTATGTGGACGCCAAGGGCGCGCCCATCGTGATCAAGGCCGACGGCCTGGCGGCAGGCAAAGGCGTGGTCGTGGCGATGTCGCTGGCCGAGGCTCACGAGGCCATCGACTTCATGCTGCTGGACAACAAGCTGGGCGTGGCGCACAACGAAGGCGGCGCCCGCGTGGTCATCGAGGAGTTCCTCGAAGGCGAGGAGGCCAGTTTCATCGTGCTGTGCGATGGTGTCAACGCGCTGTCGCTGGCCACCAGCCAGGACCACAAGCGCCTGCTGGACGCCGACCAGGGTCCGAACACCGGCGGCATGGGCGCCTATTCGCCCGCGCCGGTGGTGACGCCTGCGGTGCACCAGCGCGCCACGGACGAGGTGATCCTGCCCACGCTGCGTGGCATGGCCGCCGACGGCATTCCCTACACCGGTTTCCTATATGCCGGCCTGATGATCACGCCCGATGGCCGTGTGAAGACGCTCGAATTCAACTGCCGCATGGGCGACCCGGAAACGCAGCCGATCATGATGCGCCTGCGCTCCAACTTGGCCCAGGTGCTGCTCTCGGCCACCCGCGCCGAACTGGACCAGGTGACGCTGGAATGGGATCCGCGCGTGGCGCTGGGCGTGGTGCTGGCCGCCGCCGGTTACCCCATGAACCCGCGCAAGGGCGACGCCATCAGTGGCCTACCGGCCGACGAGGCCGACCGCATGGTGTTCCACGCCGGAACGGCCGACGCCAACGGTGAGGTGGTGGTGTCGGGCGGCCGCGTGCTGTGCGTGACGGCGCTGGCCGACACGGTGGCCGCCGCGCAGCACAAGGCCTACGGCGTGGTCGATGGCATCCGCTTTGACGGCATGCAGTGCCGCCGCGACATCGGTTACCGGGCGCTCTGACCATGAACAATCCCGCACGGCTTGTCCGCGACTACCTCGTCAATCTTCAGGACCGTATCACGTCCACCATTGCTGTGGTGGACGGCGGGAGCTTCGTCGTGGACCACTGGAAAAAGCCGGCGGGCGAGCGCCTGCAAGGCAGTGGCATCACCCAGATCCTCGAAGACGGCGCCGTGTTCGAGCGGGCAGGGTGCGGTTTTTCGCATGTGACGGGGCCCGCCCTGCCGCCTTCGGCCACCCAGCACCGGCCGGAGCTCTCGGGGGCACCCTTCGAGGCGATGGGCGTCTCGCTGGTGTTTCACCCGCGCAACCCCATGGCGCCGACCGTCCACATGAACGTTCGCATGATCGCTGCCACGCCGAAGGGCGGACAGCCGGTGTGCTGGTTCGGCGGGGGCATGGACCTGACGCCGTACTACGGTTTTGAAGAAGACGCCGAACACTTCCACCGCACCTGCAAGGCCGCGCTGGACCCGTTTGGTGTCGACAAGTACCCCCGCTTCAAGAAGTGGTGCGACGAGTATTTCTACCTGAAGCACCGCGACGAGCAGCGTGGCATCGGTGGTGTGTTCTTCGACGACTTCTCGGAGCTGGGCTTCGAGGGCAGCTTCGCCATGATGCGCTCGGTGGGCGATGCGTTCCTGGACGCCTACCTGCCTATCGTGGACCGCCGCAAGTCGCTTCCCTGCGGCGAACGTGAGCGGGAGTTTCAGCTGTACCGTCGTGGCCGCTATGTGGAGTTCAACCTGGTCTGGGACCGCGGCACCCACTTCGGTTTGCAGTCGGGCGGGCGCAGCGAGTCCATCCTGCTGTCCATGCCTCCCCTGGTGAGCTGGTCCTACCAGCGACAGGAAGCGCCCGACTCCCACGAGGCACGGCTCTACAGCGACTTTTTGGTGCGCAAGGACTGGGTTTGATGCCTTCTGCGCGGTCGAATGACCGGACGGCGCCCGTACAGAGAGTCGGCCTGTTCGGTGGCGCATTCGATCCGCCGCACCGTGCGCACCGCCTGCTGGTGGAGTCTGCGCTGGACGTGTTGCAGCTCGACCGCCTACACATCCTGCCCACCGGGCGCGCCTGGCACAAGGCGCGCGCGCTCAGCTCGGCGGAGCACCGGCTCGCCATGTGTGCGCTGGCCTTTGGCGACCTGGGGCGCGTGTGCGTGGACCGCCGCGAAATTGATCGCCCGGGCGACTCCTACACCATCGACACCCTGGATGAACTGGCGCGCCAGTACCCGGGTGCCGAGTTGTTCCTGGTGATCGGCGAAGACCAGCTGGCCGCCTTCAGGACATGGAAGCGCTGGCCGGATGTGCTCGATTCGGCGCAGCTGGTGGTGGCGGGTCGTCCCGGTTTCCCATCTGCTGCGACCCCGTTGTCTGGTGATACCAGCGACGACTCGCCCGTGCCGCACCTCCGGCTGCCGGTGCCGCTTTCGCCCATCAGCTCCACCACTCTCCGCTCGATGGCTTCGTCCGGTGCGGCGCCCCAGGAACTGGCCGCGCTGGTGCCCGAGGCCGTCGCCGGCTATATTTCCACCCATTCCCTTTACCGACAGCCTTCATGACCAGCGAAACCACCGCCAAAAAAGACATTCAGAAACTCCAGCGTGCCATCGTCGACGGACTGGAGGACGTCAAGGGCCAGGACATCGTGGTCTTCAACACAGAAACACTGTCGCCGCTGTTCGAGCGCGTGATCATCGCCAGTGGCACCTCCAACCGGCAGACCAAGGCGCTGGCCTCCAGCGTTCGCGACGCGGTGCGGGAGGCCGGCTTCGACAAGCCCCGCATCGAGGGCGAAGACAACGGTGAGTGGATCATCATCGACTGTGGTCAGGCGGTGGCCCATGTGATGCAACCGGTGATCCGGCAGTACTACCGCCTCGAAGAGATCTGGGGCCAGAAGCCGGTGCGGCTCAAGAGCGCAGCGGAGAAGGCCGCCGAGGCGCGCGCGGCCGCCAAGCCGGCGAGCAAGACCACCCGCAAGGGTGCCGAGAAGGAAGTGAAGCCGGTGGACGCAAAGTCCGTGGCCCGCAAGCAGGCCAAGGCGGCCGCCGCGGCAGCGGCAGCCGCACCGGCTAAGGCGCCCGCCAAGAAGGCTGCTGCCAAGACGGCGGCCGTCAAGACCCCTGCGGCCAAGGCCCCGCGCAAGACAACCACTGCAGCGAAGACGACCAAACCCAAGGCCGCACTGCCCAAGCTGGTGGTCAACAAGCCCAAGCCGGCTGCAAAGAAACCCGCCGCCGCGAAAAAAGCCGCGCCCAAGAAGAAGACATGAAGCTGGTGATCGTCGCGGTTGGGCAGCGCATGCCCGACTGGGCCCAGACCGCCTACGACGACTACGCCAAGCGATTTCCGCCCGAGCTCCGGGTGGAGATCAAAACTGTGAAGACCGAGCCGCGTGGCGCCAAGACGGTGGAAACCGTCATGGCTGCCGAGCGCGAGCGCATCGTGGCCGCCCTGCCCAAGGGCTGCCGCGTGGTGGTGCTCGACGAGCGTGGAGCGCAGCTGACCACCAAGGCACTGGCCCAGCAGCTCAAGGCCTGGCAGCTCGGTGGCGACGATGTGGCGCTGGTGATCGGTGGCCCGGATGGCCTCGAACCGGCGTTTCGGGAGGTGGCCCACCAGCGCATCCGCCTGTCGGACATGACACTGCCCCACGCCATGGTCCGGGTGCTGCTGATCGAGCAGCTCTACCGCGCATGGTCGATCAACGCCAACCACCCCTACCACCGGGAATGATCCGCCGTGAGTGACTTCATCTACCTGGCCTCCCAGAGCCCCCGACGCAAGCAACTGCTGGAGCAATGGGGGGTGCGTTGCGAGCTGCTGTTGCCCGACGCCGACGAGGATGTCGAGGCTCTGGAGGCGGTGAAACCAGAGGAGGCGCCTGCCGCCTACGTGCAGCGGGTGACGGGTCTCAAGCTGCAGGCGTCCGTGGACAGGCTCCGGCGCAAGGGGTGGCCGCTGGCGCCGGTGCTGTGCGCAGACACCACCGTGGCGCTCGGGCGCCGCATTCTGGGCAAGCCCGCCGACGCCACCGAGGCCCGGCGCATGCTGTCCGATCTGTCCGGCCGGCGCCATCGCGTGCTGACGGCGGTGGCGGTGGCGCGACCCGCGGTCCGGGGGCCGGGCCGGCAGTGGGCGGCGCTGTCCATCTCGCAGGTCGAGTTCGACCCATGGAGTGGCGCGGACATCCGACGCTACGTCGACAGCGGCGAGCCCATGGGCAAGGCTGGAGCCTATGCCATACAGGGCGCGGCGGCCCTGCACATCCGGCACATCAGCGGCAGTTACTCGGGCATCATGGGCTTGCCAGCGCATGAAACGGCGCAACTCCTGCGGGCTGCAGGTGTGCGGCTGGCCTGCTGAACCCTGAACACAAATACGAGGCATCGATGAGCCAGGACATCCTGATCAACTGGGCACCCCAGGAAACCCGTGTGGCCGTGGTGGAGCAGGGTGCGGTGCAGGAAGTGCACCTGGAACGGACCCTTGAGCGCGGCCTGGTGGGCAACATCTACCTCGGAAAGGTGTCCCGCGTGCTGCCGGGCATGCAGTCGGCCTTCATCGACATCGGCCTGGACCGTGCGGCCTTCCTGCACGTGGCCGACCTGATGCCCAACATCACGGCCAAACACGCGGCGCCGCGCGAGCGGGCCGCCGCCCAGCCGGGTTCCGATGCCCCCAACGGCGGCGGCAACCGCGTGCTGGCCCCTGACCCGGTGCAGCCGATCGAGCGGCAGATCTTCGAGGGACAGGCGCTGATGGTTCAGGTCCTGAAGGACCCCATCGGGACCAAGGGCGCGCGCCTGACCGCGCAGATCAGCATCGCGGGCCGGCTGCTGGTGTTTCTGCCGCAGGACAACCACATCGGCGTGTCGCAGAAGATCCCCTCGGCTCAGCGCGAGTCGCTGCGCCAGCGCCTGCTGACGCTGACAGCCATGCCCGATGGCAGCGCGGCCGGCGGCTTCATCCTGCGCACCAACGCCGAGGACGCCAGCGACCAAGAACTGGGCGAAGACATCGCCTATCTGCGCAAGACCTGGCAACGCATCAAGGACGCGGCTTCGCGCCAGCCCGCCGCCACCGTGCTGCATGTGGACCTCAACCTGATGCAGCGGGTGCTGCGCGACCTGGTGGGCGCGCAGACGCACTCGATCCGCATCGATTCCCGCGAGCAGTTCGGGCTGCTGCAGGCCTTTGCGGCTGAGTTCATGCCCGACACCGCCAGCAAGCTGCAGCTCTACACCGGCGAACGGCCGATCTTTGACCTGTTCAACATCGACGAGGAGATCGCTCGCGCGCTCAGTCGTCGGGTCGATCTCAAGTCCGGCGGTTATCTGGTGATCGACCAGACTGAGGCGCTGACCACGGTCGACGTGAACACGGGCGGGTTCGTCGGGGCACGCAATTTCGACGACACGGTCTTCCGCACCAACCTGGAGGCGGCCCAGGCCATTGCCCGCCAGCTGCGCTTGCGCAACCTGGGTGGCATCGTCATCGTGGACTTCATCGACATGGTGCGCGAAGACCACCGCGACGCCGTGCTGACCGAGTTCCGCAAACAGTTGTCGAGGGATCGTGTGAAGACCATGACGGGCGGCTTCTCGCAGCTCGGCCTGGTGGAGATGACCCGCAAACGCACCCGCGAGTCCCTGGCCCACATGCTCAGCGAGCCGTGCCCATCTTGCGATGGCAAAGGTGTGGTGAAGACAGCGCGCAGCGTCTGTTACGACATCCTGCGCGAAATCCTGCGTGAGGCGCGGGCCTTCAGCCCGCGCGAGTTCCGGGTGGTGGCTTCACCCCGGGTGATCGAGCTGTTTCTGGACGAAGAGGGGCAGCACCTGGCAGGCCTTTCGGACTTCATCGGCAAGCCCATCTCGCTGCAGGCCGAGAGTTCGATGACCCAGGAGCAGTACGACATCGTCCTGCTCTGAGTCCTGGTTCACACCGCCTCCGGCTCCGGTGAGAAGCCCTGGGCGTGCAGCCGTGCGTACAGGCCACCCGCGCGCAGCAGCTCCTGGTGGGTGCCTTGCTCCGCGATGCGGCCGTTGGCCAGCACGACCACACGGTCGGCGTGTTCGATGGTCGAGAGTCGGTGGGCGATCACCAGCGTCGTGCGGCCTTTCATGAGGCGTGCCAGCGCTTCCTGCACCAGCCGCTCGGACTCGTTGTCCAGCGCGGAGGTGGCTTCGTCGAGGATCAGGACCGGCGCATCCTTGTAGATCGCCCTGGCAATCGCCAGCCGCTGGCGCTGTCCGCCCGACAGCTCGGCCGCGTTGTGTCCGACGTTGCTGTGGATGCCGCGTGGCAGCCGCGAAACCAGCTCGCCCAGGTTGGCCGAGTGGAGGGCCGCGAGCACTTTCTCCTCGTCGATGGCGCCTTCCGCAGCGCCCAGCGCCACGTTTGCGGCGAGGGTGTCGTTGAGCATGATCACGTCCTGGCTGACCATCGCAAACTGTCGGCGAAGGCAGTGCAGGTCCCAGTCCGGCAGGGCCACGCCGTCGAGCAGCACATCGCCATGCAGCACCTCGACAAAACGGGGCAGCAGGTTCGCGAGCGTGGTCTTGCCTGAGCCCGAAGGCCCCACCAATGCCAGCACTTCACCCGGCTGGGCATGCAGGGACACGCCACACAGCGCGGTGCGGTTCACCTCGTCGTCGCTGGTGTTCTCGTCGTCTCGCGACGGGTAGCGCACCCAGACCTCCCTCAGTTCGATGGCACCCTGGACGCGATCGGCCTGGTGGGCGCCGCTGGACTGTTCGGGTGTGTCCTCGATCAGCTCCAGACCGCGTTCCAGCGCCGCCAGGCCCCTGGTGATGGGGCCCGCGATCTCGGCCAGGTGCCGGATGGGCGCCACCAGCATCAGCATGGCCGTCACGAAGGCCACGAAGTTGCCGACGGTGACGCCGCTGCGGCTGCTCTGCCACAAGGCCACGGCGATCACCGCCGACAGGGCCACTGCCGCCAGCATCTGCGTGAGCGGTGTCATGGCCGCCTGCGCGATGGTCGACTTCAGCGCCAGCCGGCGCAGGCGCACGCTCAGCGACTCGAAGCGTTCGGACTGGCGCTCCTGTGCGCCGTGCAGGCGGACCATCCGGTGGGCGAGGGCGTTCTCCTCGACCACATAGGCCAGTTCGTCGGTGGCCTGCTGGCTGGACTTGGTCAGGCTGTAGAGGCGGCGCGAGAGCACCCGCATCACCACCACCAGCGCCGGGAACAGGAAGAGCACGATGAGGGTGAGTTTCCAGTTCAGATACATCAGATAACCCAGCAGTGCCAGCAGCGTGAGGCTGTCCTTGGCGAGGGTCAAGAGGGCGTTGACCAGCAGGGTGGAGCCCGTCTGCACCTCGTACACCAGCGTGTTGGAGAGCTTGCTGGCACTCTGACGGGCGAACAGCGTCAGCTGCGCGTCGTTGAGCTTGGCAAACATGGCGCGGCGCAGATTGAGCAGGCCCAGACTGGCGGTGTAGGACAACGCATACTGCGCCAGGAAGCCAGCCAGGCCGCGGATGCCGAACAGTCCCAAAAGGGCCACCGGAACCATCCAGAGGTCGATGTTTCCTTCAGAGAAGCCGCTGTCCAGCAGCGTCTTGAGCAGTGCGGGAATCATCGGCTCGGTGAGTGCTCCGATGATGGTGCAGATCACCGCCAGCACGATGCCCGCCGACGCCGATCGGAAGTACGGCCAGAACCTCACCAGGCGCTCGCGGATGGTGGCGGTGGGCGGTGCGGCAGGTGTGGAGGGCGAGGTCAAGACGGCGATCAGTGGTTCGTGTGGGTCAACAGCAGGCTCCAGAGCCCGCGCGCTGCAAGGATATGGCACATCTTGTCACGGCCCCGTGATGCGCTTCCGGTATTATCCGACGGTTGCGCTTTCTGTCGCTGACACCAACACCCGACGCATGCTGGATTTGAATCGACCCGAATGGCTGCCCACGCGGCGGCATCTGTTGTCCCAAGCCGCCGTGCTCCCGCTGGCGGTCCTCCCCCTCCAAAACGCTCTGGCGCAGTTTCGCGTCGAAGTCTCTGGCGCCGGCGTTACCCAGATTCCGATTTCTGGTGTGACCTTCCGCGACAACGGTCTGGCCAACCAGGACATGATCGCGATCGTCCGGGCCGACCTCGAGCGCAGCGGACAGTTCAGGTTTCTCGAGCCGCTGCCGGTTCGTCTGGACGAGACTTCCCGCCCAGATCTGGCCGCCTGGCGCGAGAAGGGCACAGACGCTGTGCTCACCGGCAGCGTGTCCAGGCTGGCCGATGGTCGCTTTGACATCCGCTTCCGGCTCTGGGACTCGGTTCGCGGACAGGACCTCGGAGGGCTCAGCTACCCGGTCAACGCCGGCGATCTGCGCTACGCGGCGCACCGCATCGCCGATTACGTGTACGAGAAGCTCACGGGTGAAAAAGGGGTGTTTGCCACTCGCATCGCGTACGTGACCAAGAACGGTCCGCGATACACCTTGCTGGTGGCAGACTCGGATGGCGAAAATGCGAAGGCCACACTGAGCAGTCCTGAGCCGATCATTTCCCCGAGCTGGGCGCCCGGTGGTGGGCAACTGGCCTATGTGTCGTTCGAGTCGCGCAAGCCCGTCATCTACTCGCACGATGTCGCCACCGGCAAACGCCGCCTGCTGGCCAACTTCCGCGGCTCCAACAGTGCACCCTCCTGGTCGCCTGATGGCCGGCAGGTTGTGGCTACGCTGTCGCTCTCCGGCAATGCGCAGGTGTACGCCATGGATGCCAACGGTGGCCAGCCGCGCAGGCTGACCCAGTCGGGCAGCATCGATACCGAGCCGGTGTTCAGCGCTGATGGCCGCTCGATCTACTTCGTGAGCGACCGTGGTGGCTCGCCCCAGATCTACCGCATGGGTGCCGGCGGCGAGAACCCTCAACGCCTGACCTTCACCGGCAACTACAACATCTCTCCGGCGCCCAGCCCGGACGGGCGCTGGCTGGCCTTCATCTCCCGCGTGGGCGGAGCGTTCCGCTTGCATGTGATGGAGCTGTCCAGCGGCAACGTGACCGCGCTGAGCGATGCGAGCGCAGACGAAAGCCCCAGTTTTGCACCCAATAGCCGACTCATCGTATACGCCACCCGTGATCGAGGCCAAGAGGCACTGATGACGTCGACCGTCGACGGACGCGTCAAGACGCGGCTGACCGGTGCCCAGGGCGACATCCGAGAGCCCGAGTGGGGTCCGTTCGCCCGCTGACGTCGTGCCGCTTTGGTGCCTTGCCTCTTTTTAAAACCAACCAACCCGATTCAGAAAGGGACCTGTCAATGAATAACTCCTCGACCCCAGCTGCGCAACGCAAAACTTCCCATTGGGCTTCCCGGCTCGGCGCCCTGATCCTAGTGGCGTCGCTCGCGGCCTGTGGCTCCAGCGTGAAGCTGGATGAAGCGCCGGTCGAAGACCGCAACACCACCACTGGCCAGGCCGGTCAGGATGGCTCAGGTTCCGGCGTCGATCCGCGTGGTGTCACCGGGGTGCAGGTTCCGGGCATGGACACGGAGCAGCCTGCTGCGCTCTCCCGCATCGTCTACTTCGACTACGACAGCTTCGAGGTTCGTGCCGAGTACACCGCAGCGCTCGAAGCCAACGCCCGCTATCTCAAGGCCAACCCGAACCGCAAGGTCGCCCTGGAAGGACACACCGACGAGCGCGGTGGCCGTGAGTACAACCTGGCGCTCGGTCAGAAGCGCGCAGAGGCCGTTCGCCGTTCGCTGGCACTGCTGGGTGTGAGCGAGTCCCAGATGGAGCCGGTGAGCTTCGGGGAAGAAAAGCCTGCCGCGATGGGCATGGATGAGACGTCCTATGCCAAGAATCGCCGTGTGGAAATGACCTACCGCTGACATGGCCGTGCGCACATCTGCTGTCCTGTCTGTTCGTGTGGCGGTGGCCATGGCGCTGGTTGGCGCCTGCCTGTGGCCGCTGCAGGCCCACGCCCTGTTTGATGACGACGAAGCGCGCAAGGCGATCCTGGACCTTCGGCAGAAGTTCGACGCGTACAAGCTGGAAGTCGATGCAAAGCTCAATCGCATGGCGGCGGAGTCGCGCGATTCTGGCTCGGCCAGCCAGCGAAGCCTTCTTGAGCTGTCCAACCAGAACGAACAGCTCAGGGCTGAGATCGCCCGTCTGCGTGGCCAGAACGAGCAGCTGGCTCGCGATGTGTCGGAGTTGCAGCGTCAGCAGAAGGATGTCCAGGCAGGGGTCGACGAGCGTCTGAAGCAGGTCGAGCCCAGCAAGGTGTCGGTCGACGGCGTGGAGTTCTCCGCATCGCCAGAGGAAAAGCGCGAGTACGATGCGGCCATGGAACTGCTGCGCAAGTCGGATTTCGCCGGAGCCGCCTCTGCCTACTCGGCTTTCCTGCGGCGTTTTCCTGGCAGTGGCTACATCCCGTCTGCCTTGTACTGGCAGGGCAATGCTTTGTACGCCACCCGTGCCTACAAGGAGTCGATTGACAGCCACCGGCGCCTGGTGAGCCAGTACCCGACCCACATGCGCACCCCTGAAGCCATGCTCGCCATGGCCAATAGCCAGGTCGAACTCAAGGGCAACAAGTCGGCCCAGCGCACGCTGGAGACCCTGGTCCGGACCTATCCCCAGTCCGAGGCCGCTGCCGCAGGCCGCGAGCGGCTGTCCCGTCTGCGCTGATTCCGCAAGAAGCCTCCACCCTGCCCGGGGTGGAGGGCCGCTTCTACAATCGCCGGATGGATCTCGCCGGCATTCAAACTCTTCAAGCCACTGTTCTCTGGGCCGCATTCGCGGCCTCTTGTCTTTTCGGCTTCATCGCCCAGCGGACCCAGTTCTGCACCATGGGGGCGGTGAGCGACATCGTCAACATGGGGTCCTGGACCCGCATGCGGATGTGGGGCATGGCGGTGGGCGTGGCCATGATCGGGTTCTACGGCATGGGCTGGCTGGGCTGGATCGACACCAGCAAGACCATCTACAGCTCCGGGCGCATCGTCTGGCTGTCGGCACTCGTGGGTGGTTTGCTGTTCGGCTTCGGCATGGTGCTGGCGTCCGGCTGTGGCAGCAAGACGCTGGTGCGCATCGGGGCGGGCAGCCTGAAGTCGCTGGTCGTGTTCTTCGTCATGGGTTTTTTTGCGTTCGCCACCCTGCGCGGAGTCTTTGCCGTGCTGCGCGTGAACACGGTCGATCAGGTTGCTGTGGACATCGCCGCTGGTGGGAGCCTGCCCATGTGGTTGACGCAGTTTTTCAATCTGGTGCCCGGCCTGTCTGGTCTGATTGCCGCGCTGCTGGTGGGTGGTGGGCTGATGGTCTGGGCGTTGCTGGGGAAGGACTTCCGTACGGCGGATGGTTTGCTGGCCGGGATCGGGCTGGGCGGGGTGATCGCAGGGATGTGGTGGATCAGTGGCCACCTTGGTTTTGTGCCCGAGCACCCCGAAACGCTGGAGTCTGTGTACATCGCGACCAACAGCGGCCGCATGGAATCACTGACTTTCACGGCGCCGATGGCCTACCTGCTGGACTGGCTCATTCACTACAGCGACACCTCCAAGGTGCTGACATTGGGTGTGGTGACAGTGGTCGGTGTGGTCGTTGGCTCGTTCGTTCAGGCACTGCTGTCTCGCAGCTTTCGCTGGGAGGGCTTTCGCGACACCCAGGACACGGCGTTGCACCTGGCCGGGGCCGCCTGCATGGGCGTGGGCGGTGTGACTGCCATGGGTTGCACCGTCGGACAGGGACTGTCGGGTCTGTCGACGCTGAGCCTGACCAGTGTCATTGCCGTGACCGGCATCATGATCGGAGCCGTGCTGGGCTTCCGTTTCCAGATCTGGCTGCTGGAACGCGAATGAACTCAGATTTCGACCGGCGCTTCGGTGGCATGCGCCGTCTCTACGGTGTTCAGGGCGCACAAGCGGTGTTTGATGCGCACGTGGTGGTGGTGGGCATTGGAGGGGTGGGGTCCTGGGCGGCGGAAGGTCTCGCACGCAGTGGTGTGGGACGCCTGACGCTGGTCGACATGGACCACGTGGCCGAGTCCAACGTCAACCGGCAGATCCATGCGATGACCGACACCCTGGGCATGGCCAAGATCGAGGCCATGCGGGAGCGGATTGCGCTGATCAATCCCGCATGCGTGGTCGAGTCGGTCGATGACTTCGTGACGGAGGCGAACTGGCCGTTGCTCGGTGCCAAGCTGCTGGAGCATGCAGGCGCGGTCGCGATCATCGATGCCTGTGACCAGGTGCGCGCCAAAACGGCCATGGCGGCGTGGGCCTTGTCGCACCGGCAGAGGTTTGTGACCGTGGGCGCTGCCGGAGGCAAGCGCAAGCCGCAGGCCATCGAGGTTGGCGACCTGGCCGAGGTCACCCACGACCCGCTGCTGGCCCAGTTGCGGTACAGACTGCGCAGGGAACATGGTGCATCGCGAACTGGTCGCATGGGTGTGAACTGCGTGTTCAGCCGCGAGGCCGTGGCGCCGCCCGATGCGTCGTGCGACCTTTCGCCATCCGACGGATCGCTCAACTGCCATGGTTATGGGTCGGTGGTCAGCGTGACTGCAAGCTTTGGGCTGTGTGCGGCGGGGAGCGTGCTCAATGCTCTCGCGGAAAGCACATCAAACAAACTGAGCGCACTTTCGAAACGGCCTGAAATGACGCTATAATCTGAGGCTTCGCGCTATCCGATTGATAAAACAACGGCATGTGTGCGGGGCGTTAGCTCAGTTGGTAGAGCAGCGGACTCTTAATCCGTAGGTCGAGTGTTCGAGTCACTCACGCCCCACCAGTACATTGGTTATTTGAAGCTCTTGCACAAGCCAGGGTGATCGTTCGAGTTTGATGGGACGTTAGCTCAGTTGGTAGAGCAGCGGACTTTTAATCCGTTGGTCGGCAGTTCGAGCCTGCCACGTCCTACCAAAATCCCCTTGTGGGACAAGGAAAGCCCGCTACTAAAACGGTAGCGGGCTTTTTTGTTTGTGGCTCCGTTACCAGAGCATTACCAGTTTCGCGACGAGTGCCCCTGCGTGTGGCATCGGCGCATCACATTGGTTGTGTGTCCTCCTTCTCAGCGCGCCAGTGGCAGCGCGTCAATCAGGGCATCGATGTCTGATGCTCGCCAGGCCACCGAGCGCTCGCCCAGCTTGAGCGGGGCAGGGTACTTGCCTGCACGCACTCCGGCGTACCAGTCAGACCGCGAGACGGGGAATCGCTGAAGCACCTTGGGCAGGCGCAGCAAGGTTTCAGGATTGATGATTGTTTGGCTCATGGGGCTCCTTGTTGAATGCCCGAAGCCCGGTGGATGTTCTGCGGGCAGACCCACTCCGCGCCGCCACATCCACCACGTTCACACGCCCAGGCTCAGGCCTTTGGTGTAGCCTTTTGCTTTAAATGCGCGTCCAAGATCGTTCACGCTTGTCCAGGCGACTCCCTTTTGAAGCACTTCGATACCAATGCGCTTGCGCGTTGATATCATTTTTTGATACTATGGCTGCATGAAGGCCAAGCATCAGAAGACCCTAGAACTGATCTTCTCTCGGCCTACCCCTGCTGGCCTGAAATGGCCAGATCTGGTCTCTATGCTTACCGAGCTAGGGGCGCAGTTCACTGAAAGGGAAGGATCAAGAGTCGCGATCCATCTCTTTGGACAGATCAAGGTGATGCACCGACCGCACCCATCACCTGACGTTGATAAAGGCGCGGTCGCATCAGTCCGCAAGTGGCTGGAAGAGAACGGAGTCTCGCCATGATCAAAAATCTCATGAAGTTCGGTGATCACCAGGCCGTGATTAGCTACGACCCAGAGATCGAGATGTTTCGGGGCGAGTTTGTCAACCTGAACGGTGGTGCGGACTTTTACGCTTCTACCGTGGATGGTCTGCGCGATGAGGGGCAGAAGTCGCTGGACATCTTCCTTGATGAATGCCAGAAGGCAGGCATAGAGCCTGTCAAGCCGTACTCTGGGAAGTTCGTGGTTCGCGTGGACCCGAAGCTGCATGCTGCGGCGTCCATTGCTGCTGCTGCTGGTGGAAAGAGCCTCAATCAGCTTGCAGAGGAAGCTCTTCGCCATGCAATCGAGAACGACGAAGGGTTCGCTGTGGCTGCATAGGATGGACCTAGTACCGAATAGGTTCGTGCAAACCTATTCGGTACGTCGAGGTTCAAGCCCCGTTTTGCTCGACGCTCTTCTCCACGGGCACAGCGCGGCTCCACCTCAATTGCACGCTGCTTGACACTGACTGATACCGCAGCGATCCAAGTGGAGTCTTCTTCTCATACAGAAACGCGCTGTCGTTCGCCAGGTGAGGCGGTTCCTTTTCGATGAACGACATTGAGGGCGCATCGATCAGATGGCGAAATCGCTCGAAGCGAGAGCGCTCGGGGCCGACCCACTCGACCTTGGTCGCATGCACCGCCTTTCCGCGAATCCAGCACCACTGAAGCGCGACTCCAAACCGCTGCTCAAGGGATTCGAGCGATGTACTTTCATCGCAAACCATGTTGGCTCGAAAGAAGCGCAGGCAAGTGAAGTCGTCGAGTACTTTTAAATCCGCCTGATCTTCTGCCTCCTTCGGACGTTCGCTCCTTCGACCAAACAGAATCACAGGCCAAATGTCGGCTGCAGCTATCGGCCACCCATCGGCAATTTCGGTGCACATCGGCGATGAAACCAGATGCTCAGCATCTTTGATGTCGACGGCTACCACGAGGCCACCGGCAAAGGCGTTAGACGTGTCATCAGACACAGGGTAGCGCTTCGCAGCCTGTACCAAGATCCGCTGCATGCGCTTTGTCAGTGGGGCTTTCTGCAACGCTTTCTCGCCCTCGATGCGGCAAAGCGTTACGTGCTTCCAGTGAAGGAAGCCATGCTGTTGTGCAGCCTGGTCTAGCGACTGCGGGTGCTTCAAAGCAGGATTCAGCTTGCGAAGACGCTTGGCTTCGCGTTCAACCTTCTGAGCGCGGGTCTTCGTGATAGGGAAAAGGTGCATTGCAGCTCCTGAACCGGAGGACATCGGTGCTCACTGCCGCACTCCGAGAAGTTCGGGAAAATGCAATGGAAGAAAGAGAAATACCGTCGTCCCAGCGAACCGGGTTTGCCTTGGTGAGCAGCTAGCGCCGACAGACGCTGTGCCATTGTAGCGCGGCCATGCGCTGGGTGCGCTCCCTCGCTCCAGACTCAGCGTGGAGTTGGAGTTGGAGTT
>NZ_BCTF01000023.1 GCF_001571145.1 Hydrogenophaga flava NBRC 102514 | reverse complement strand
CAGGTTTGGTCGATGGCGGCTTGCGTGTGGATACAGGAGGCAAGTGTGACCCCGCGACCCCAGCGGTCCTTAAAGCGCTCATACTGGTCGATGAGTCAGACGACCGCTTCGTCCCAGTAAGCACAAATAGGACGGCCTTAGATCAGGGACAGCTGTCGCTCCCAACCGGCCTCCCTACCCCACCTCAACAACCTCTGGTCGCCCTCACCTGCCAGGGCCTGGGAAGATCACAACGCAGCATGCATAAAAGGCACGCGCTGATTGAATTGACCTGAAGCTTTGCCAAAAGCCTCACTGCCAAAAAGCTGCGTTAGAGAATGGCCCGCGGCAAAGGCCAGAAAAGCAGCAGCGAGAGCACCCCAGAGAAACAGCCACCGCCCGCAAACCCGCGAAAACACTGGGCCCAGAAAGACAAAGGGCCCCCACTTGCGTGGGAGCCTTGTCTTACTGGCGGAGTGAGAGGGATTCGAACCCTCGATGAGGCTCTACACCCCATACTCCCTTAGCAGGGGAGCACCTTCGGCCACTCGGTCATCACTCCAGAGCCGCGTATTATGCCTCAAGTCTTTTCCGTTTCCGGAGGACTTGGGCCTTCGCGGCATCACTTCGAAATCGTGTCGGCCGTCTGATCCAGATCGAACTCGCGGTGCAGCGCGCGCACAGCCAGTTCCATGTACTTCTCGTCGATCACCACCGAGGTCTTGATCTCGGAAGTCGAGATCATCTGGATGTTGATGCCTTCGTCGCTCAGGCACTTGAACATGCGGCTGGCCACGCCCACGTGGCTGCGCATGCCGATGCCGACGATGGACACCTTGCAGATGCGGTTGTCGCCCACCACGTCGGCCGCGCCCAAGGCCGGCAGCACCTGGCCCTTCAGCAGATCCAGGGTCTTCTGGAAATCGTTGCGGTGCACCGTAAAGCTGAAATCAGTTTTGCCGTCCTTGCTCAGGTTCTGGATGATCACATCGACTTCGACGTTGGCGGCTGCCACGGCACCCAGGATCTGGTAAGCAATGCCCGGCTTGTCGGGCACGCCCAGCACGGAAACCTTCGCTTCGTCGCGGTTGAAGGCAATGCCAGAAACAACGGCTCGTTCCATATCTTCGTCTTCCTCAAAAGTGATCAGGGTGCCAGAACTGGCTTCTTCGTTCAGGTCGATGTCCCAGGGCGTGAAGCTGGACAGCACGCGCAGCGGCACCTTGTACTTGCCAGCGAACTCCACCGAGCGGATCTGCAGCACCTTGGAGCCCATGCTGGCCATTTCAAGCATTTCTTCAAAGCTCACGCGCTCCAGGCGCTTGGCTTCGGGCACCACGCGCGGATCGGTCGTGTACACGCCGTCCACGTCGGTGTAGATCAGGCATTCGGCGGCCTTCATCGCAGCGGCCACAGCCACCGCCGAGGTGTCGCTGCCACCGCGGCCTAGCGTGGTGATGTTGCCGTCGGGGTCCACCCCCTGGAAGCCGGTGACGATCACCACCTTGCCAGCAGCCAGGTCGGCGCGCACGCGGACGTCGTCGATGGATTCGATGCGGGCCTTGGTGTAGGCATCGTTGGTCTTGATGGGCACCTGCCAGCCAGCGTAGCTGACAGCGTCAATGCCTTCCGCCTGCAACGCGATGGCCAGCAGCGCGGACGAGGCCTGCTCACCGGTGGCGGCCAGCATGTCCAGCTCGCGCCCATAGGCCTTGCCCAACTGGGCGGGTTGCAGCTCCTTGGCCAGTGCCAGCAGGCGGTTTGTTTCGCCGCTCATGGCGCTGGGCACTACCACCATCTGGTGACCGGCCTTGTGCCACTTGGCGACACGCCGGGCCACGTTGCGGATGCGCTCGGTTGACCCCATGGAGGTGCCGCCGTACTTGTGAACAATCAAAGCCATCGGGTTGGATCGGGAAGAGGATCGTTGGAATGACCACGCGGCCGTTGGTCGCGCTGGGCTGGTCGCCGGAACCAGCCAGGCCCTGCCGGATGCGCCCGGCAAAGCCTTGGAATTATATCGACGCAGCCCCGGCCGGCCGGCCAAACGCCAGATGCCCACCGTCCCGGCGCAAAGTCCCGTCGGCCACCTTGAGTTCGATGCGATGCCCCCGCGTGCGACACGCAGCCACCTGATCCAGCACCTGCTCCATCTGGGCGGCGGCGGGAACCACGCCCCATTGCCCGTGCAACCAGTGGCGCAAGGCATTGGCTTGACGCTCGCGGCTGAGCGCTTGCAAACCGGTGATGGAAGGGGGCTCACCCACCGCAGCCAGGTCAATGCGCGCGAGATCGCCCAGCAACTGCTGGGCCTGCGCAGCATGGCGCGCACTGCGGGCAAGCATGGGCCGGAACCCCGGAAAGCAGGCCTCCCAGGCAGGCAACAAGGTCTTGCGGATGCGATTGCGTGTGAAGCGCAAGTCGGCGTTGCTCGGGTCGTCGACAAAGGGTTGGCCACTGCTTTCGACCCAGGCACGCAGAGCGCTGGCAGGAAGCTCCAGCAAGGGGCGGGCGAAGCGCATGCCGTGGCGCTCAAAGTGATTGGGCATGGCGGCCAGCCCTGGCAGCCCTGCACCACGGCTGAGCGCAAGCATCACGGTTTCGGCCTGGTCATCGGCGTGATGGGCCAACAGCACCAGGTCCGCACCCGCGGACCTGGCCAGATCCGCCAGAGCGCGGTACCGATGGAGGCGCGCAGCGTCCTCCGGGCTCTGCCCTCGCGCTGGGGTGGCACGGACATGCGCCAGATGCAATGGCACACCCAGACGGTCGCAGGTAACCCTTGCAGTGGTTTCGAAGGTATCCGCCGCGGCCTGCAGGCCATGGTGCACGTGAAGGGCCACCACGTGCCCCGGCCAGAGCGCGTGCGCCGCCAGCAGCAGTGCCGTGGAATCGGCACCGGCGCTGTACGCGACGGCCAGCCTGGCGGAGGCGTCTGGTGCCCTGTGTGAGCACCAGCGCAGCAGCGCCGGCCCGCACGGATTGGGCGACGCCGTCACGCTGCGCCTCAGCGCTTGGCGCTGTCGGCCTTGGTGTCGGTGAAGCGGCCGTAGCTGTCCAGGCGCGCGTGGCGGCGCTCCAGCAGCTCCTTGACCTTGAGATCGGCCACCTGGCGCCAGGCGTCGTTGAGGGCGCGCTTCAGAAACGCGGCCATCTGGCCCGGGTCGCGGTGCGCACCGCCAACCGGCTCGTTGACGATCTTGTCGACCAGCCCCAGCGCCTTGAGGCGATGCGCCGTAATGCCCAGCGCCTCGGCCGCGTCGCTGGCACGGTCGCTGGTCTTCCAGAGAATCGACGCACAACCCTCAGGGCTGATCACCGAGTACACCGAATACTGCAGCATCAGCACCTGATCGGCCACCGAAATGGCCAGCGCGCCCCCAGAACCACCCTCACCGATGATGGTGGAGATGATCGGCACTTCAAGCTGCGCCATCTCGAAGATGTTGCGGCCAATGGCCTCGGACTGGCCGCGTTCCTCGGCGTCAATGCCGGGGTAGGCACCGGGCGTGTCGACAAAAGTAAACACCGGCAGCTTGAACTTCTCGGCCAGCTTCATCAGGCGCAGCGCCTTGCGGTAGCCCTCCGGCTTGGTCATGCCAAAGTTGCGCAGGCCACGCTCCTTGGTGTCCCGCCCCTTCTGGTGGCCGATCACCATGCAGGGCTGACCGTTGAAACGGGCCAGGCCACCGACGATGGACAGGTCGTCCGAGAAATGCCGGTCGCCGTGCAGCTCCTGGAAGTGCGTGAAGATCTCGTTCACATAGTCCAGCGTGTACGGACGGTCCTGATGGCGCGCGATCTTCGTGATCTGCCAGGGCGTCAGGGTGCTGTAGATGTCTTTGGTGAGCTGCAGGCTCTTGCCCGACAGCTGTTCGATCTCGGCAGAAATGTCGACCGCGGATTCGGTCTGCACGTAGCGGAGTTCTTCGATCTTGCTTTCGAGTTCGGCAATCGGCTGCTCGAAGTCGAGGAAATTTCTTTTGGCCAAGGTATGACTCCTTTGGTCTTTGTGCGAACGACGTCCGGAAACAGGAAAGCCCCGAAGGGCTCAATAGCTGACCGGCAGAGGGTCCAACGAGCGCCAAATATACCAAGTGGCGACGCTGCAGTAAGGCGCCCACGAGGCAGCCACTTCGCGGATCTCGCTGCGGCTGACCGGTTCACCGGAAAAGTAGGCGCGGCTGATGCCGTTCTGCAGGCCAATGTCGTCCAGCGGCAGTACGTTCGGACGCATCAGGTGAAAAATCAGGAACATCTCAGCGGTCCAGCGGCCAATGCCGCGGATGGCCACCAGCTCGGCGATGATGGCCTCGTCATCCATCTCGGCCCACTTGTCGACGTGCACCTGATCGTTGGCAAAGTGAAGCGCCAGGTCCACCAGGTACTCGACCTTGCGTGCCGACAGGCCGGCTGCCCGCATGTCGTCCACCTTGAGCTTGAGCACATAGGCAGGCGTCATCTTGCGCGGCAGCTTTTCGAAGCGGTCCCACACGGATTGCGCCGCCTTGACCGAGATCTGCTGCCCCACGATGCTGCGGGCCAGTGTGACGAACGCATCGCCCCGCGACTGCAGGCTGGCGCCCGCGTGCTGGGGGATGAGCTTTTTCATCACCCGGTCGCGCTTCATCAGATGCCGACAGGCCTCCTGCCAATACACCGGCGCATCGGGCCCGACATCGGGCAACTGCGAGGTCACCATCAGGCGCGCTCCCAGGTGGTGCCGGCAGGGCTGTCCTTGAGCACGATGCCCTGGGCCAGCAGCGCCTGGCGGATGCGGTCCGCCTCGGAGAAGTTCTTGGCGGCTTTGGCGGCGGCCCGGGCCGCAATCTGATCGGCGATGGCGGCCTCGTCCAGGCCATCACCAGCGCCACCTGCTTGCAGATAGCTTTGCGGATCCTGCTGCAGCAGACCCAGCACCCCCCCAAGCGCCTGCAACACGCCGGCCAACGCAGCATCACGGGTGCGGTTCACTTCGCTGGCCAGATCAAACAACACGGCAACAGCCTCGGGCGTGCCGAAATCCTCATCCATGGCAGCCTTGAAACGGGCGACAAACGGTTGGTTCCAGTCCACATTTGCAGGCACCTCGGCCTTGACCGCAGCCAGCGCGGTGTAGAGGCGTTTAAGGGCCGCGCGCGCGTCGTCCAGATGGGCATCGCTGTAGTTCAGGGCGCTTCGGTAGTGGGCGCGCAGCACGAAGAAGCGCACCGTTTCGGCGTCGTACTTCTCAAGCACCTCGCGGATGGTGAAAAAATTGCCCAGGCTCTTGGACATCTTTTCGTTGTCCACCCGCACGAAGCCGTTGTGCATCCAGAAGCGCGCCAGCATCTGGCCGGTCGCACCCTCGCTCTGGGCGATCTCGTTTTCATGGTGCGGAAACTGCAGATCGGCGCCACCGCCGTGGATGTCGAAGCTCTCGCCCAGCATCTCACAACTCATGGCAGAGCATTCGATGTGCCAGCCAGGGCGGCCCACGCCATAGGCACTGTCCCACTTGGCTTCAGCAGGCTCCTCAGCCTTGGCCGATTTCCAGAGCACGAAGTCCAGCGGGTCCTGCTTGCCGTCGTCCACCGCCACACGCTCGCCGGCGCGCAGATCGTCCAGCGACTTGCCGGAGAGCTTGCCGTAACCGGGGAACTTGCGCACCGCATAGTTCACATCGCCATTGGAGGCCCGGTAGGCCAACCCTTTGTCTTCCAGTTGGCGCACGATGTCCAGCATCTGCGGCACGTAATCGGTGGCGCGTGGTTCATGGGTCGGCCGCTCGATGCCCAGCGCATCGGCGTCCTGGTGCAGCGCGTCGATCATGCGGTCGGTCAGCTGCTTGATGGTTTCACCGTTCCTGACCGCGCGGGCGATGATCTTGTCCTCGATGTCCGTGACGTTGCGGACATATGTCACACGGTAGCCACTGGCCTTGAGCCAGCGTTGCACCACATCGAACGCCAGCATCGACCGGGCATGACCGAGGTGACAGAGGTCGTAGACGGTCATGCCGCAGACATACATGCGCACATGCCCGGGATCGAGCGGCAGGAACGGCTCGACGCCGCGGGAGAGGGTGTTGAAGATTCGCAAGGACATGGAAGGCCCTGCCGAACAACCCGACCGAAGCACACCTGCAGGCAGGGAGCATCTCGACCCGGGCGTCGACAGGATTCAGGGACAAAGAAGCGCGAGAACAGCGGGCATATCACCGGTGTCGCGCGACCACCGGACTGCAGGGCCTGGCGGGGGACCCTCAGATACAATGCGCCAGTATATCCAGCCCACTGCGCCAACGGCATTTTCGATGCCCGCACACAGGAGCGCTATAGTATTCGCCGACCGGCGCAGGCCGGCTTTCGGTTCGCTGTTGTCGCCATCTGAGGTCACATGATCAACCCCATGCAATTTCCCTCTGCCCAGCCCGCCAAGTCCCGCAGTCTCGGCACCCGGCGACCCTTCGCTCCGCTGCGCCTGATGGCGCTGTGCGTCGCAGTTTCAGCGGCACTTGCCGCGCCGCTGGCTCAAGCCCAGGCCGACGACTACGCAGAGGTCAACCGCCTCTTGCGTGCGGGACAGTTCTCCGAAGCCATGGGCAAGGCCGACCAGTACCTCGCTGGCAAGCCCCGGGACCCTCAGATGCGCTTCCTCAAAGGCGTCATCCAGACCGAGAGTGGCAAGCAGACCGACGCCATCGCCACGTTCCAGAAGCTCACCGAAGAGTTCCCCGAACTGCCCGAGCCCTATAACAACCTCGCTGTCCTGTATGCAGGCCAGAGTCAGTTCGACAAGGCACGAGCGGCACTCGAAATGGCGATTCGGACCAACCCCAGCTACGCCACAGCGCACGAAAACCTAGGCGACGTCTACGCCAAACTCGCCAGCCAGGCCTACAGCAAGGCCTTGCAGCTGGATGCCGGCAATGCCGGAGTCGCGCCCAAGCTGAGCCTGATCCGCAACCTGTTTGCAGCCGATGCCAAGGGCGCCAAGCCTGCAGCAGCTCCCGCAGTATCGACGCCCCCTGTTGCCGCAGCCAAGCCCGCAGCGTCGGCGCCTGCCGCAGCAGCCCAGGCGCCAGCTGCCACCGGCAACGCAGAAAGCGACGTGGAATCAGCCGTGGCAGCGTGGGCCAAGGCCTGGTCCAGCAAGAACATGTCGGGCTACCTGGGTGCGTACGCCGGCAGCTTCACACCTCCTGGCGGCCAGAGCCGCAGCGAGTGGGAAGCCGACCGCAAGGCCCGCATCATGCCGCGCAACCGCATCGACGTGGACATCAGCGAACTCTCCGTGTCGGTCAACGGTGGCCGGGCCTCGGCCAAGTTCCGTCAGGCGTATTCGTCCGATTCGCTGAGTGTGACAAGCCGCAAGACACTGGACCTGGTCAGGAGCGGAAATCGCTGGCTGATCGTGCGCGAATCCACGGGATCCTGATGGCAGGTCGGCGGTTTTTCCAACGGGGTCACGCCAGCGTACCAGCCGCCTCCCTGCGCACTGCCTCCGGCCTGCCCCGATGGTTGATTGGAGCCGTGGCCTTTGCCGCACTGTCAGGTTCCCTCCTGGCGTTTTTGCACCAGGGCCTGTGGGCCCCCTGCTCTCCTACCTACCCGCCAGATCGACCTCAACAGACACGGCAGGATCTGGCCAGTCGATCATTGATGCGGCCGTGGCCCGGATGCACGATGCATCCGATGCCATCAAGTCGGTGACCAAGCCCACCGGTCTGCAAGCGCAGCCGCTGTCGGACGAGGCCATGACCCGAGTCACCCCGTTGTTGGGCCGGGCTGAGGCCAGACTGATCGACATCTATCGTCTCATCAGCCAGGGCCAACACCGCGAGGCACTGTCACAAGCCGAGCGCCTGGTCCGCGATCACCCCAATTTCCACCTCGCGCACCTCGTGCACGGAGACTTGCTGAGCCTGCAGGTCCGGCCTGTCCGCCAGCTGGGTGACGTACCCGACACCACCGCCATTGCAGCGGCGCAGCAGCTCGCAATTCTTCGGGACGAGTCGCGCCGGCGCCTGCGTGCGTTGACCGAAAGACCACCCGAAGGAGCCATTCCTTCCCAGTTCCTGAGCCTCGCCCCACAGAGCAGGCATGCGATCGCGGTCGACGCGTCCCGGTCACGCTTGTACCTGTTCGAGAACCAGACGCCGTCCGGCAGTGCTAGCGGCCTGCTGGCTGCCCCTCCCAGACTCAAGCTGCTGGGTGACTTCTACATCTCGGTTGGATTGTCGGGCATCGAGAAGGAGGTCGAAGGCGACAAGCGCACACCTCTGGGTGTCTACTACATCACAAGCAACTTACATCCCGACAGCCTGCCCGACCTCTATGGCGTCGGAGCGCTGCCCATCAACTACCCGAACCCGCTGGACATGCAACGAGGCAAGACCGGCAGCGGCATCTGGCTGCATGGAACACCGCGTGAGCAGTTTGTCCGGGCGCCACAGGCGTCGGACGGTTGCGTGGTGCTGTCCAACCCGGATCTCGAGCGCCTGCTGTCCACCGTGCAGATCCGCACCACGCCGGTGGTGATCGCCCCCGAACTCCAATGGGTGCAACCGGAGGAGCTCGACGCCGAACGGCGAGCCTTCGAGACCGCCTTGGCCTCCTGGAAAGAGGCCAAGAGCACGGGCCAGAGCGAACGGCTGAACGCGTTCTACTCCGGCAAGCTGCTCGCCGGGAGCGGGTCTGGCGGCGGCCGACCGGAGCCTGGTCCAGACTCCGCCAAAGGCGTGAGAGCAGTCGACATCAAGGATGTTTCCGTGCTCCGCTGGCAGGACCAGCAGGACACGATGGTGGTCACCTTCGGAGAGGTGCCACAAGGTCAGAGCCGGGGGGTGACCCGGCGCCAGTACTGGGCTCTTGAGCGTGACCAGTGGAAGATTTTTCATGAAGGGACTCCCTGATGCCGTCTGAGCTCGATCACATATCCCTGTACCGCCGGACCACGGTGCGCACCATGGCGTTCGCCGCCCTGGCGGCATGCGTCTTCGGCGCCCTGTCCATGTCGGACGCCAGGGCCGCTGGCGCGCCGAACCCCAAGGTTCGCTTGAGCACCTCGGCCGGTGACATCGTGCTGGAGCTCTACCCTGACAAGGCACCCAAGACGGTCGAGAACTTCCTTCAGTACGTCCGCGACAAGCACTACGACGGCACGGTGTTCCACCGCGTGATCGACAACTTCATGGTCCAGGGTGGTGGGTACGACGCCCGTTACCGGGAAAAGCCCACCCGCGCACCGGTGACGCACGAGGGCCAGGCGGCGCTGGAGCGAGGTGGCCCGCGCAACGTGGTGGGCACGGTCGCCATGGCGCGCACCAACGACCCGCACTCCGCAACCGCCCAGTTTTTCATCAATGTCAAGGACAACGCATTCCTGGACCCGACCCCCATCCCGCCAGGGGATCCCGTGCCCCGCTTCGAATACGGAGGCCGCGTCTACGAAAATGTCCCCCGCGCCAATTTGCTGGCGGCTGGTCAACTGTTCGGCTACACCGTGTTCGGCAAGGTGATCGCCGGCATGGATGTGGTCAACAAGATCAAGACCACGCCCACCGGTGCCGGCGGCCCCTTCCCGACGGACGTCCCCAAGACTCCCGTCACCATCCTCAAAGCCACTCTGGAGAACTGAACATGGCCAACCCCCAGGTCGAACTGCACATCGCGGGCCTCGGCGTCATCACACTCGAACTCGACGCCGAAAAAGCCCCCCTGACGACCGCCAACTTCCTGGCCTACGTCAACAAGGGCCATTACAACAACACCGTGTTCCACCGCGTGATCCCCGGCTTCATGGTGCAAGGCGGCGGCTTCGAGCCCGGCATGAACCAAAAAGCCACCGACGCACCGATCCAGAACGAAGCCAACAATGGCCTGCGCAACGAGATCTACACCGTGGCCATGGCGCGCACCAGCGACCCGCACTCGGCCAGCGCGCAGTTCTTCATCAACGTCGCCAACAACGCCTTCCTGAACCACACCGCACCGAGTGCCCAGGGCTGGGGCTATGCGGTGTTCGGCAAGGTGGTGTCGGGGTCCGATGTAGTCAAGAAGATCGAAGCCACCCCCACCGGCCGCCGCGGCTTCCACGACGATGTGCCCAAGCAGGACGTGGTGATCGAAAAGGCCGTCGCGCTCTGAGGTTCAGGGTGCATCCCTGACCGATGACGAACCTGCCCGTCGACCGCTTTGCCGAGCTGCGCGCCCCCGCGCACTGGCAAGCGGTCGATTTCATTTCAGACCTTCATCTGCACCCCGGGGAGCCACAGACCCTGGGTGCCTGGCGGCGCTACCTGGAACGCCCGCCGTCGGAACGGGCCGATGCGCTGTTTATCCTCGGCGACCTGTTTGAAGTGTGGGTCGGGGACGATGCGCTGGAGAACCCGGACTCCTTCGCTGCCCTTTGCGCCCAGCAGTTGCACCAGCACAGCATCGACACGCCGGTGTTCTTCATGTGCGGCAACCGGGACTTTCTCGTTGGACCCTCTGCCCTGACCGCCTGCGGCATGCAAGGGCTGGACGACCCCACCGTTCTGGAGTTTGCAGGCAGGCGCTGGCTGCTCAGCCATGGCGACGCGCTGTGCCTGGACGACACCGACTACCTTGCCTTTCGCACCCTGGTCCGCTCTGCCGAATGGCAGCACAGTTTCCTGGCCCAGACGCTCGCACAGCGAGAGGCCGTGGCGCGCGACCTGCGCGAACGCAGCGAAGCGCGCAAGAAAAGCCTGGCGCACGACCCGGCGCTGTGGGCAGACGTTGACTCGGAAGAAGCACGCCGCTGGCTCCGAGCCGCTGGCGCCGGAACGCTGATCCACGGACACACCCACCGCCCCGCGACGCACGACCTGGGAAATGGTCTGCAACGCGTGGTGCTCAGCGACTGGGATGCCGCCGCCGATCCCGCCCGGCTGGACATCCTGCGGCTGGACCACAGCGGTTTTTCGCACCTGCGCCCGTGATACAGACACTACAGCGCTGGCTTCCGCGCCGCTGGCGCACGGAGCCCCAACTGCCCGACGGGCCGTGGTCGGCCATTCTTGAATCCCACCCCTTTCTGGCCGAACTCTCTGGACCGGATCGCTCCCGCTTGCGCCAACTCAGCGGCCACTTCCTGATGGAAAAGGAGTTTCATGGCGCCCACGGGCTGGTCGTGACCGACCCCATGGCGCTGGCCATTGCCGCCCAGGCCTGTCTGCCCCTGCTGCACATCCGCCCTCCCTCAGGCCGCACTGCATCGAATCCGCTGGATGCGCTGACCTGGTACGACGACTTTGTCGGCATCGTGGTGCAGCCGGGGGCGGCACTGGCACGCCGACGCGTCGCTGACGCCAGCGGGGTCGTTCACCACTACGACGAGGTGCTCGCTGGCGAGGCCATGGACCGGGGGCCGGTCATGCTGAGCTGGCAGGAGGTAAGCCAGGCGCCCGATGCTGCCGGCGCTGGCAGCAACGTGGTGATTCACGAGTTCGTGCACAAGATCGACATGCGGGGCATGCACGCCGGAGGCAACCCGGACGGCGCGCCCGCCCTGGTCGCGGGACTCTGGGGCACTCGCAGCGATGCGCAGGCCCGGGAGCACTGGCGGCGCACGATGACGCAGGCCTACGACCACTTCCGGGAGAGTGTGTCCATGGCAGAGCGCTTCGGCGCCGAACGCCCCTGGCTGGATGACTACGCAGCCACCAATCCTGCCGAATTTTTTGCCGTGACCTGCGAGGCCTATTTCGTCAGCCGACCCCGGTTCGGCCAGGAGTTTCCGGCACTCCTTGGTCTCTACGACGGCTTCTTCCGCCCGGACGCCTGAGCACCTGGGACGTCCGGACGGATCAGCGCCGCAGCAGCACCTTCAGCGCCTGCTGCAGACGCCGTGCGGAACCCGCATCGAACGGTGCGGCCAGAACGCGCCCCACATCCTGTGGCCAGGTATCCGCAGGAGCTGCCTCGTGGCGCCGGGTCAGCAGCTGCAGCTGCAGGAGTCGGCGGGCCTCCACCTGTTCAGCGGGCGTGGGCACTTCGGCCGCCATCTCCAGGCGCAGCAAGGCCTCGGCGGGGACGGTCGCAGACGGCGCCGCCCCCAGCGACTGCACCCAGGCGCCGCGCGCTGCGGTCACCCCGCGACCACCCAGGGCCTGGGCCGCCGGCACTGCCGAGGGATCGCGCTTCTCCCAGGCGGTCAGCAACTGCGTGAGCACCTCACCATGCGCCTGCGCCGCCAGCTTGCGCAGTGCCGCTTCAGCGTGTTCAAGCGCCTGGCGCTGCGCACGGAAAGCCGCATCGCCCAGCCTGGGAGCCGGTGCGCCCCGCGGTTCGCGGGCCGGACGAGCATCCGCCCAGCTATCGCGCAAGCCTCTTCCCGCGTCACGAGCCCCACGGCTATCCCGTCCAGCGGCTCCACGGCGCTCGTCGCGCCCGGCGGGCTCTGCCTTTTTCATGCCCGGCCGGTCGTCACCACGCATGGCCACCAGTTTGCGGGCCGGCGCGGGTGCCGGCTTCGGCGGCGCATCGGGCGAATCGGCGGCCTCAGCTTGTGGCTTCGCCTCATCCAAGGCGGCGGCGTTGGCCGCCTCATCCCGAGCAGGGGTTTCGCCCCGCATCGCCTGTTCAAGCGCCGCCTGCGCCGCACGGATCTGCTGGGCATCACCGCTGGCGCTGGCGGCATCGAGCGCACGAGCCGCATCCAGCACGCATTGGTCGTGTGCGTTCAGCGTGGCCACGGCGCGTTCCCGCTCAGAGCTCTTGCGCTGGAACGCGGTGTCAATCGGCTGACGGAACGCCTCCCAGAGCTTCTGTTCCTGCTTTCGTTCCAATGGCACCGCGTGTGCTTCGGCCTGCCAGCGCTGCTGCAAGGCCTTCACGGCATCGATGCGCAGCTGAGGCGCCTCACCCAATGCCACTGCCTCGTCGATCATGGCGCGGCGGCGCGCCACGCTCTGTTCCTGGGCAGCCTCCAGTTCGACGTGAGCGGCCTGCATGGCGGCCTTCCAGAGGGGCTGGAGCTCGGCGAATGCCTTTTCACTGAGGTGCCCTGCCTCGCGCCAGCGTTCGGAGAACGCATGCAGGTCACGGATCTGGTTTTTCCAGTCGCTCTGGCCAGCGTGGGCCGCGGTCCAGGCCTTGACCTCTTCGATGATGGCCAGCCGCTGGGACCTGTGGGCCTCCGCCTGCTGGCGCACCTGGGTCAGCCAGACCTCGACCTCCTTGTGTGCCAGGGTGCACGCCTCATCGAAGCGCTTCCAGAGGGCATGGTTGGCCTGCCCGCCCTGGTCCGTCGTCTTCCACTGGTCCCGCAGGCTTCGCAGGGTTTCCTGCATCTTGCGCCCCCCCAGCCGCTGTCCTTCTGGCGCTGCCATCAGCGCCTCGGCTTTGCGGACCAACTCCTCACGCAGCTGATCGGCACGCCAGCGCTGCCAATCCTCCAGTTCACCCGCCTGGGCCAGGATCGCATTCGCCTTGCCTTCGAGGTCCGCACCAACAAGCCGGCTCGACGACCGGAGCAGCGCACGCACATCGGCCGCCGCCTTGGGTGTGGCCTTGCCATGTCCCTGCGCCAGCTCACGCTGCAGCGTATCCAAAGCCTTCTGCAGCTCCGCCTGCGCCCGGGCGCGGCGCTCGGCCGCCTGCGTGTCGGTCTTGTCGGCTTCGGTGGGTGACTCGACGCCACGCGCCTGCCGCAACTCGTCGGCCCACACCGGCACGGCCGGCAACGGCGCCTGCGGGTCCGCATCTGCGGCCACAGCCTGGGCCAGTGCGGCTTCAAAGGCGTCCCAGACCAGTTGCAGCTGCTGTCGCGACGCCTCCAGCATGGGCGGAAAACGCACTTCCACGCTGGGCCACTGGGGGTCGTCGGCCAGTCCGCTGGCCTGCGCCTGCCACTGCTGGACATCGGCCCGCAGCCCATCGATGCCCGCCTGTGCCTCTTTCCATGACTTGGTCGAAAGGATTTCGATGCGCTGGGCCATCAACACAGCGGACTCGCGCTCGACCTGCACCCGGTGCTGCAGGTCCTCGATGGCCTTGACCCGCTCGGCCAGCGCCGCCTTGAGCCCTGCAAGCGGTTCGCGCGACAGCGGGGCCCCTGCCCTTGCGGCATCGCGCTGCCAGGCCATCGCGTCCGCCAGGTTCAGCCGCGACTGCGCAAGCAGCGTTTGGGCTTTCTGGGCCCATTCCACACCAATATGTTCCTGGGCCTTCTGGCGCTTGAGTTCGTCGAGCTTTTCCTTCAGAGGCTTGGCGGCCCCGCGGTCCCGCTGGGACAGCTCCTTGAACACCTCGTTCATGGCCTCCCAGCCGGGCTCTGTCTGCAACCAAGCACGCACGCGTGCCGCGCGCTCTCCACTCGTGGGAGCAGAGAACGCCCCTCCCGTCAATGCATCCAGAGGATGGGCCGACGGGGTCGAGGCAGCCCCGCCACCGCTGGCCGGTGTCGCGGCGGGATCGGGTGTGGGAGACTGGGGCGCGCTCTTGCGCAGGGAGAACAGCGACATAGTAGTAAGTACAGCAATGAGAGACGCCCACGCCGACGGGCAATGGACCACATCCGGTATTGTCGCCCGGGATGACCCGCCACCGACCTGATGCACCGGCCCAAAAAAAGAAACCCCGGCAGGAAAACCTGCCGGGGTTGACGGCGGGCAAATTGCACTTGCCGTCGGGGTTGGCAGACAGGGAGTTGAATGTCCCTGACGCCTGGAAGCAAGAGATTGCTTCCGTTGGGAGCCGACTGGCAGCTGGACTGCCTGATCGGCTGAATGCCGGTCATCACAACCGACGCCTGAAGATTACGCCGTAAGCGCCTCAATTTCAAGCGCCGAGACGCGCTGTTACCCCCGGCACTTCAGGCCATCCGACTGGCGGCAACCTACCTGCTTCAAGCAGGTGGAACAGATGGCACTTCCGACCAACGGTATCGGAAAGGCAGACGGACGGCAGCCTGCATGTTCACTGGACTGGCCGCTAGGAATCTGCAAACAAGGGCGCTGCAACCGCGCCCTTAATAACTAAATATTGTTTTAAACGTCGTTTAAAACATTGACCGCACATTAACAGGCACATACCATTCGCCCCGTTTCCCGTTCCGGGTAAACCCTCACGACGTCGGCACCACCTCTCCCACCACCGGTGCCCACGAAGTCGCCATCGATGGCGCCCCCCTCACCGCTGCATCAGACCTCGTGGTCGGCGCAGCCTTGCAAGGAGCGACAACATGACAACGCTTTCCATTCCAGAGGCGCAGCCCAAGGGCAACGCCTCAACCATCCAATCTTCTGTGTTCATCGCACTTGCCGATGCGTACAGAGGCTTCGTCGCCTTCACCCGCAATGGCATGGCCGTGCTGGGAGCCAGCCTCGCCGCGCTGGTCATCACGCTCGCCGTGCAGAGCGATCTGCGCATGGACGTGGAGCAGCAGTTGCTGAGCTGGTTGCAGGAGCGCCAAGATTCAGCCGTGGCGGCAGATGACGCCGCCATGCCCGAAGAGGGCAACGACGACCGTCTTGCGGTTGCTCAGCCCCCCCTTCTGCCCAAACAGCAGGCCGCCGTTACCCAGTGGCTCAGCCGCAAATACCGCGTGGCGCCGGAACCGCTGGGCGCTTTGGTGGCCGAAGCCTTTGCGGTCGGGGCCAAGGTGCGCCTTGATCCGACCCTGATCCTGGCTGTGATGGCAATCGAGTCGCGCTTCAACCCCTATGCTCAGAGCCCAGTGGGCGCCCAGGGCCTGATGCAGGTGCTCACCCGCGTGCACACCGACAAGTACGACGACTACGGTGGCGCCATGGCCGCTTTCGACCCCTTGTCCAATCTTCGGGTTGGCGTTAAGGTGCTCCAGGACTGCATCAAGCAGGCCGGTTCCGTCGAAGGCGGACTGCGGCTGTACGTGGGGGCCGTGACCACCGACGGCAGTGGCTACATCAACAAGGTCATGGCCGAGCACCTTCGCATCCAGAGCGTCGCGCTGGGCAAACCGATGCCGACGTCCTTCCCGATCTTCACCGCCGCGCCTGCGCCCTCTGCGCCCGAACCAATTGAGCCGACCCAGACCGGACTGCTCGATTCCCCACCCGAAGCAGCACCTGCCAGCCAGCCGGTTGAGCCGCCAGCCGACGCTGCGCTCACGAATTCCTGACCGCAGCCGGCAAAACCCTGCGACTGCTTCTGCCCGGCGCTCGGATAAACTACCAGCGTGCGCAACTGGCGATAGGCGCGCGGCAGCAACCTGCCGTCCGCGCTGACGTGGCCCCCCGCTCCCAGCGAGCGGGACAACCACTGGGAAGCGCACCGCCCGCTCCAAAGGGCGTTCAGCCGTTCGCCTGGGCAGTCCCTGCCGTTCCACCGGAATGCGTGGGGTCCCTTTCTCCAGAGTCCACCCGAGACCGTCCCGAGACTGCCGACCATGTACGACCGCAACATCCTCATTGAGCAAACCGACCCAGAGCTCTTCGCCGCCATCCAGGCCGAGAACGCGCGCCAGGAACACCACATCGAGCTGATTGCCAGCGAGAACTACGCCTCCCCGGCCGTCATGGCCGCTCAGGGCACGCAACTGACCAACAAGTACGCTGAGGGCTACCCTGGCAAGCGCTACTACGGTGGCTGTGAGTATGTGGACGTGGCCGAACAGCTGGCCATCGACCGCGTGAAGCAGATCTTCGGAGCCGACGCCGCCAACGTGCAGCCGCACTGTGGCGCCTCTGCCAACGAGGCGGTGTTCCTTGCATTTCTCAAGCCCGGCGACACCATCATGGGCATGAGCCTGGCCGAAGGCGGCCACCTCACCCACGGCATGCCGCTGAACATGTCGGGCAAGTGGTTCAACGTCGTCAGCTACGGCCTGGACAAGAACGAAGCCATCGACTACGACGCCATGGAAGCCAAGGCGCGTGAGCACAAGCCCAAACTGATCGTGGCGGGCGCCTCCGCCTACAGCCTGCGCATCGATTTCGAGCGCTTCGCGAAGATCGCCAAGGAAATCGGCGCCATCTTCATGGTCGACATGGCCCACTACGCGGGCCTGATCGCTGCCGGCGTCTACCCCAACCCGGTGCCGTTCGCCGACGTGGTGACCTCCACCACACACAAGAGCCTGCGCGGCCCGCGCGGCGGCATCATCCTGATGAAGGCCGAGCACGAGAAGGCCATCAACAGCGCCATCTTCCCCGGCCTGCAAGGCGGCCCGCTGATGCACGTCATCGCAGCCAAGGCAGTGGCCTTCAAGGAAGCGCTGCAGCCCGAGTTCAAGGCCTACCAGCAACAAGTGGTGAAGAACGCCCAGATCGTGGCCGAGACCCTGACCCAGCGCGGCCTGCGCATTGTGAGCGGCCGCACCGAAAGCCACGTGATGCTGGTCGACCTGCGCGCCAAGGGCATCACCGGCAAGGAAGCCGAGGCCGTGCTGGGCAGCGCCCACATGACCATCAACAAGAACGCGATCCCCAACGACCCGGAAAAGCCGATGGTCACCAGCGGCGTGCGCATCGGCACCCCGGCCATGACCACACGCGGCTTCAAGGACGAGGAAGCTCGCATTACCGCAAATCTGATCGCCGACGTGCTGGACAACCCGCGCGACCCGGCGAACATTGAAGCGGTGCGCGCCAAGGTCAATGCCCTGACCGCGCGTTTCCCTGTCTACAAGTGAAGTGCCCTTTCTGCGGCCATCTGGAAACCCAGGTCGTCGAGACCCGGGTTTCCGAAGACGCGGATTTCATCCGCCGCCGCAGGCAGTGCGGCCACTGTGAAAAGCGCTTCACCACCTACGAGCGGCCGGAGGTCAGCTTCCCGGCGGTGGTGAAAAAAGATGGCCGGCGCGTGGACTACGTACCGGCCAAACTTCGTGCCTCGTTCACCCTGGCTCTGCGCAAGCGGCCGGTGAGCACCGAACAAGTGGACGCGGCGATTGAGCGCATTGAGGAAAAGCTGCTCAATCTGGGCAGTCGTGAAGTCGCGTCGACCAAGCTGGGCGAAATGGTCATGCGCGAACTCAAGAAGCTCGACAAGGTGGCCTACATCCGCTTTGCCAGCGTATACAGAAGCTTCGAAGACATCGACGAGTTCCGCGCACTTGTGGACGAAGTCCGCCGATAACACGCAGCCAACTGCCAAAAACCGACTCTCCTTCATTGGAGGGACATGGCGCCCCCATTTACCTCATCGGAGGCATGATTCGGTGCCATCGCGCAGGAATAATGAGTTCGAACGCATTACACATTCGAACTCACCATGCGATTGCCATCCCGCCAGCATCATTTGCAACTCCGTGGATACACCTTGATGGAACTGGTGGTGGCAACGGCGCTGCTGGCCATTCTCATTCAGCTCGGTATTCCTCCCCTCAGCCAGCTGCTCTCCGACTGGCAAAGAGACCATGCCACCCGAGCCATTACAGACCACCTCGCACTCGCCAGATCCGAGGCGATCCGCTGGTCCCGGCGCGTTGTGATGTGCAGCAGCGCCGATGGCGTCAATTGCTCTCCGAGTTCCAACAGAGAATGGAAATCGGGATGGCTCGTTTTTCAGGATATTGACGGCAACGGTCAATTCAGCTCCTCTGACAAATTGATCGCTGTTTCGCAGGGCACCAGTGGCATTCGGAGCATCCGGGGAAATGCATTGCTTCAGCGCTTCGTATTCATGCCAACGGGAATGATGGCATCCGGAATGGGCACGCTGGAGATTGTTCCCGCGATGGGCCCCAGCCAGAGAATCATCGTCAATCGAATTGGGAGAGTCCGGCTCAGCACGGGTCAGCCAGACGAATGAAGCCAAATGCGCTGAACGGAACCGGGCGGCACAGGGCCGCAGGCGATCTGGTGGCGGGCTGCGGCAACCCGAAGCAACAGTTGCGTGAGAAATGAATGCTTTTTGCCGCTGAGCACGCCAAACACGACCGCGCGTCAGGGCGCACAGAAGTCTCTCGAAAGCGGGCGATACATTGCAGTACGGAGCTGCAAATTGAACCACCTGCCCTCACCCCTGACGCCTTCTGCCAGACAGCACGGATTCACGCTGGTGGAGTTGATTGTGACCATCGCCCTGCTGGCCATCCTCACCACCCTGGCAATTCCCAGCTTCAGCGAAATGTTGCGCCAGTGGCGGCGGGACAGCGCGACACGAGAACTGACCACCACTCTCCAGCTGGCGCGATCCGAATCCATCAAGTCCTCCCGTCAGATCGTGGTCTGCCCGAGTACCGACCAAGAGTCCTGCGCTGACGGCACCGAGTGGAACACTGGCTGGATCGTGTTCGTCGATGACGGGGCGGGCACGCTGGCCAACGCGGGCAACCAGGTGATCAACACCGACGAACGCGTTCTCAAGGTCGTGTCAGCCCAGTCTGGTGTGGCGTCAATCACCAGCTCGGGAGGGGTGGAATGGATGCAGTTCCTTCCGAATGGGTTGATGGGCTCAGCCACCACCACCCTCACGGTCACACCCTCCGGCGCGAACTCCGATACCAAGGTGGACAAGGTCACCGTTTCCCGGGTGGGACGCGTGTCTGTTGTGACCGAGCTCCCATGACAAGCAAGGTTTCCATGAACATCCCCACGACCGACTACATTGCACCCCTCCGACAACGGGGTGCCAGCATGATCGAGGTGCTGGTGGCCATCCTGCTTGTATCGGTCGGGCTGCTGGGCATTGCAGGTCTCTCTGGTGCCACGTTCACCTACAACAAGGCATCGCAAATGCGGCTGACCGGCATGGCACTGGTCAATGACCTGGCCGACCGGGCTCGCGTCAACGTGTACGGGTATGACCGACAGGGCTACGACATTGAACTGGGTGACAACTTTGAAAGCACGCCGGTCGCCGTGGGCGATGCCAACCTCGACCTGGACCCCGCAGTGTCCGCCAATGCAGACAGCGTTGCCGATGCCCTCGCTGCAGCAGACGTTGACCAGTTCTTGCGCTCGGTGCGCAGCCGCCTGCCACAAGGCGACGCGGTCGTGACCAGCCGGCCTGGCGCAAACGCCCGCGATCTTGATGTGTGGCTGCTGTGGAAAGAAGCCGCCACGGCGGAAGGAGACGAGGACGACGATCGGGGCGACTTCTCCATCTTCGACGCTTCCAAGGAAAACTGCCCGGACAGCCTCAGTACAGAGGAACGCGCGGAATACAGCTGCATGTACTTCAAGGTGGGGCTGTGAACATGAACTCAAGTAAACGTCTTCCGCGGTCTTTCCGGCGCAGCCAGCAGGGTTTGAGTCTGGTCGAGCTGATGGTCGCGCTGACCATCGGGTTGTTCCTGATGGGCGCTGTCGGCATCATCTATGTCAACACGGCCACCACCTCCCGTGGCAGCACGCTTGAATCCCAGATGAATGAGGACGCAGCGCTGGCGCTTGAACTGCTCCAACAGCAGATCCGCCTGGCAGGGTTCTCCAACGTGGACGCTTCAGGCAACCGGCTTTTCCCGGGGCAGGCGATTCGGGGCTGTGATGGCGATGCGGACGCAACAGATGTTGGCTCGGCATTCGACGACAACGACGCCGCCTTTTCTGCACTTGCATGCAACGATGGCGGCACTCGACCGGATGCCTTTGCCGTCCGGTACGAGGCATCGCTGCTCAACAGCCAAGCTGTCAACGACGCTGGCGTCCAGCGCCCAGGCAACTGCGCCCATGAGGGCATCACTGCATGGAATGCGCTGGCCGAGGGCGCGTCCTCCGCAACGCCGATGCTGCTCGCAGACAACCGGTACTACATCAAAAACGACGAAAACAATGAAAACGCCCCCACGTTGTACTGCCAGGGCCGCACCGGAGCGGGATTCGGAAACGAAACTGCCCTGATTCCGAACATCGAAGACATGCAGGTGCAGTACGCCGTCACGGCATTCCCCACCGTGGGAGACCCTCTGCCTCACCAGGTGGCGGGATATGCCAATTCGACGGAAGCAACGGATGAAACAGACGCAAGTCCGGCATTCCCGGCCCTTGAAGACCTGGCAATTCCTGTTGGCACCCCTGCCGGCATCAACAACTGGTCGCGTGTAGCAGCGCTGCGCGTCTGCCTGCTCGCGCGCAGTGCAAGACCGGTTCCGACCGGTGACAACCCCATCGGGTCCGCCAACGCCGATGGCACCACGGCAACCGCGGGTCTTGGAACCTACATCGACTGCAACGGCGTGTCTCGAACTGCTACCGACCGCTTCGTCCGCCGCGCTTATGTGACCACCATTCAGCTTCGCAACATGCGACCTGGCCTGCCTCGCGACTACGAGGTGGGAGGCAACCCATGGCAGTACATGTACGACAACTGAAGCCCGAGAACCTCACCATGCACTGTCATACCTCATTCGCCAGAAGTGCATCCGAACGCGGAGTTGTCCTCCCGATCGCGCTGATCATGCTGGTGATCATCTCGTTCGCTGGCCTGCTCGCAGCCCGCAACTCTGCGACCTTCGAGCAGTTCTCCAACAACATGCGCACCAACCAGGTGGCGCGCACGTCCGCGGAAGATGCCTTGCGCCAATGCGAACGCATCGCCCGCGCCAGTGTGGAAGACAACGCGGCGTTCGCAGCGGACGTGGGTCGAATCGAAGACGGTACGGTGATCTCTGCAGATACCGAGGAAGCCATCAGTGACGGCATCTGGAACACCCGCGCCAACTGGGCCGAGGGTGCCGCCAACCTCATCACCGTCACCCCCGAGTTTGGCGACGACGTCCAGTCCAGGGCCCAGCTCAGAAACCCGCCCACCTGCATCATCCAGGCCATGGTCAATGACCGCTTTCTGATCACGGCACGCGGGTTGTCCAACGATGCACAGGTGGACGATGACAGTGGACTTTTGACGGCGGGCTCGGAAGTCTGGCTTCAATCCATCCTGACGCCGCTCGTCCCGACGCTGAGCGCCAATGGAGGCACCCAGTGATGCCGAACAACACCCTATACAAACAGTACTCCAGTGAGGTGTCCATGAACTTTCCTGTCACCACTAGGCGCACACGCCGCTTGCTCTGGTCGGTCGCCCTTGGGGCGGTGTTGCTGCCCGCCCTGCAGGCCTGGGCCCAGCCAGCGAACCGGCCACTGCTGACCAACCAATCGGGTGCAAAGCCCAACCTGATGGTGGCGCTGGACAACTCAGGGTCCATGGCGTTCACCTACCATGAGACTTACAACGTCACCGACAGCAACGAGTACCAGAGGCGTTACTGCCCGACTCCTTACTCCAGGAGTTCGTCCGCAAACCTCGCCACCTTCAACGCAGGTATTGGTCAGGAAGCGAACACCACCCTGGGGCCACCGGTGGTCTACACCTGCTACCAGCGGGTCAGGGTTTCCGGCAACTGGGTCACCCAGCCCCGCACCAATGTGGCACTGGCTTACGCGCCCGATCAGAGCGTCCTGAACTGGTCCGCCCAGCGTTCGGCCGAGGTCAACCCGATTTACTACAACCCGCGTGTCAGGTACCTGCCACGGGTCGATGGCAGCGGCACTGTCGTGAGCCCGCGCGACCCGCTGCTGCCGAACACCGTTCCGGCCGGCGAACGGGGTCTGACCTACAACGTGGTCTGGGTCTCCAACCAGAACTCCGTGGACTTCCGGTACACCCTCTATCAGCGCAACGTTGCTCCCAATGATTTCCGCATCTACCACTCGATGTATGCGGACAACGCCGCTGCACCGCCAACAGGCAGTACCGCCACCCGCAATTCCCAAGGGCATGTCAACACATTGGCCCCTTCGGGATTCACATCCCGCTACAACCTCCAGTACACACTGAAGATTCCGCAGCACATCGCGTACACCTCAGCACCGACTGCAGGCCCTGCCACCACCTTCAGTTATTCGTACTGCACCAACGTGGTCACCAATGGACTGGGGCAAGAAACCGGGTGCACGGCCAGCACGCGGGTCGATGTCAGGCTCGGCGACACCGCCACCTACACCATCCCGACCCCCAACACCCGCACGGACTGCACTGCCAACGTCTGCAACAACGCACAAGAAGTCGCCAACATCCTGAACTGGTACCGCTGGTACAGCACACGGCAACTGGCCACCAGCACGGCCATAGGTCTCGCACTGGCGGACACCGATGCCACCGGCGCCCTCAACATTCCTTCCAACTTCGACAACCAGCTGAGAATCGGCTATCTGCCGATCAACCAGCGGTATGACGGCCCTCTGACGCTTCCGCCCGGTGCCGGCGCTCCGGTGACGCTGTCGAGAGGGGTGCGGCTGCTCAGTCGGGGGTCGACCGCCAACACCGAGGTTTTCAATTGGCTCAACACCATGGTGTCTCAAGGGGGCACCCCACTTCACTACGCCGTTGAGCGGGCCGCCAGCTACTTCAGCATGGGGGCTGGCGTGACAGAAAACCCATGGCGCACCGACCCCACCGACGCGAGCAGCCCCGAGATGAGCTGCCGCCGTTCTTTCAACCTGCTGTTCTCCGACGGCGGCTGGACGTCTGGTTCCCCGTGGGGCCCGGATGCTGCCGGACCTGACTACGACAACACGCAAGGCCCCGAGTTCTCCCGGACCCTGCCGGACGGTTCGACAGAGACGTTCCGCTACTCCCCCACCGGCATCAACACGCCGGCTGGCCGCGCGAAGTACGTCCCCTTTCCGAGCACGGGAACGGGCAGCTTGGCAGACCTGACTGCACGCTACTACTGGCACACGGACATGCGCACCGGCCTGGACAACAACATCCAGGCTGGCAACGGCCAGCCAACGTTCTGGCAGAACATGGCCACTTACACTGTGGGCTACCTGATCGAACCTTCCGGTGGAGAGGCACCGCCTGCGCCGGCCCCCCTGCCTGCCGGGCTCACTTTCCGCCAGATCAACGAATACATCACCCAGTACAAGCTGAACGGCCTGGGTGGAACCACTCTGCCGCCGAGCTTTCCTACCGGAGATCTTTTGAGCAGCGGCGCTCAGACCCGGGTGGATGACTTCATCCATGCCGGCTATACCGGAGGTGCCCGGTCGTTCAGCGCCAAAACCGCCGACGACGTCAAGTCGATCTTTAACACCATCTTGGCCGAGATCCTTGGTGCATCGGGGAGAGACGCAGGCGTATCCGTCAACACAGGCGGTGGCGACAACAGCACACTGGCCGGGCGTCTCAAGTACACGGTGTCTTACCGAACCATGTACAACACCGGCGACATCCTGGCGCGGGAGCTCGCAGCCAACGGCAGTGAAACAGGTGTGACGGTGTGGTCGGCCAATCAGCTGATGCCAAGCCACACGGCCCGCAGAGTCTTCACCATGCACGGATTGAATCAGCCCGTCGATTTCAACGGCTCGTTCAGTGGTCTGCAGAGCGACATACAGAGCGCCCTTGCCACCGGCCCCGACGCTGGACGCATTCGCAGCGATGCCAGCTTCATCAACTACCTGCGAGGCGACAACACGGCACTGGACAGCTACGGCATGCTCTTCAGGCAGCGCGAGTCAAAAATTGCTGCAATGGTCAACCCTCCTGCGGTATTCATGGGCGGGAGCCGGGACTACGCCTACGACCAGGACGGCAGCGGTGGTGTTGATGGACGCGGAAGCTATGTGGACTACACCAATCGCAAGCGCGGCTACCCTGCATCTCTTTTCGTGGCAACCAACGCTGGAACGATGCACGCCTTTTCAGCAGAGGCCGGCAACGAACTGGCAGCGGTCATGCCGCGCCGCAGCCTCAAGCGCATGCTCCACTTCGCGGACGAGCCCTATACCTTCGAGTACGTGCTGGATGGCCCGATCACCGAGAACGACATCTTCGACCGCCGCAAAGCCAATTCGGATGGACTTTCCGAAGCCAACGAGTGGCGGGCGTGGCGCCACTTGGCTGTCGGCACCGGAGGTCGCGGTGAGAAGCTGGTCTACGCAGTCAACTCACCCATCAAACCCGGTGTGACACCGAACCGCATTCCCGACCGGGAGGACTTCCTGTGGGAAACCGGACCAGACGTCATCAACAGCGCGGACGGCAGTGATGTGACCGTCGGCTACATGTCCAATGCGGCCCGCAGCGGCCAGACCGAGGATCTGTCGGACGCGACCAACGCCCGGCGCGGCCGCTGGATCGTGGCGATCAACAACGGCCACTACAACGGCGAGCCCGATGGCGAAAAGAATGGGCTGGTGGTTCTGGATGCTGTGACCGGCGAAGTCATCCGGACCATTCCCCTGCCCGATGCGCACCCCGCTGGAGATGGTCTCAGTGGTGTCACTTTGTTGCGCAGCTATGGCACCAACACACGGGTGGTCGCTGCCTATGCGGGTGACGCCATGGGCCAGCTTTGGAAATTCAATCTGTCCGGAGATCCATCCACCTGGCATGTGGAACATGATCGCCCCCTCTTCACAGTGCCAGGCAACCGGCCGATCTACGGCCACCCCGCCTGGCAAGCACATGAAGCGGGTGGCTTCATTGTGGTGTTCGGCACAGGCATCATGCTGGAGGAAGACCATCTGGACGATCTGGGCCAGCAGACGATCTATGGCATTTGGGACCGCCAGAACCTTGATGGAACCATGCTCAACAACGAGACTTTCACACCGGTCAGCGAGACCCAACTGGAGGAACGCTCGGTTGTCCCAGCATCTGCAACGTCTCGAAACGGTTTCTTCTATTACGCCATTACCGGCGACACCATCGACTGGGAAAGTCAACGCGGCTGGTTCATGCGCATGAACAACGTCCATCAGCAGGACGACGCACTGCGGGCAGGTGAGCGCTCCATCGCCGATGTGCAGAATTTCGGTCGAAGCGTCATCATCACGTCTACGGTGTTGCGCCCACCGCCAGAAGGTGAAATGTGCACGGCGGCGTCTCTGCCCGGTAACTATGTGTACATCGTGAACGCCCAGAGCGCTTCTCCTGAGCTGAGCCGTTCATTCGATGTCGACGGTGATGGGCGCTTGGATGCTTGGGACTCGAACGCCGACAGCCGAGTGGACGCCGGATACGCCGTGGCTTTCGCACCCATGGGAGGTTTCACGCGCGGCATCTCCGTGAGCCGTTTCCGCTCGCGGCCCGATGGCACGGCACTGCCCGACGACCCGCAGACGGACACGGGCAGCTCCAGTGACCCCCAGGTTACCGAAACCGTTTCCGACCGGCTTGAAAAGGCCGCCGACGAGGCCGCTGGCGAATCGGCGCTGAGCCAGTCGGGCGCGCCCAAGTGCCGGACCATGCGAGGCATCATTCTGGGTACCGAAGAAACCCCGCTGGGAGCTGGCGTCTACTGCCCGACCACTGGCTGGAGCCGCACCCAGTTCCAGCTGAGCGCCCCGCCTCGCAACTGAGTTCCAGAGCATGTACAACAGAAATACCCACGCCGCGAGCCGCAGCCCCCAAAGCGGTTTCACCCTGATCGAGGTGATGATCGTCGTGGCCATCATTGGCATCCTGGCGGCCATCGCCTATCCGTCCTATCAGGAGCAGGTCGCCAAGTCCCGTAGAGCGGATGCCCAGCGGGCGCTGATGGCGGCGGAACAGTTCATGCGTCGTTATTTCAGTGCGCAGGACTCGTTCCTCGACGCAGATGGCGACGCAGTTGAGCTTCCCGGCGCACTTCAGGTGTCGCCGCGACTCGGCTCAGGAACGACCGCGTACAACATTCAGCTCTCGAACGTGACGGCCTCAACGTTTACATTGACAGCGGCCCGCACGGGCAGCATGGCGAATGACCGTTGTGGTGATCTCTCCGTCACCCACACAGGCGTGAAGACGCTGAGCGACAACGCATCTGGCACCACTGTCGCTGAGTGCTTCAAGGCCTCCTGATCGCATGCCGCTGGATCGAGGCCCTCTGTCCGACGCCCTCCAAAAGGCCCGGCAGTCCCTGACGTTGTCCAACCCCAACCCTCGAGTTGGCTGCGTGATCCTTGCAGCCGATGGCCGGGAAATCGGGCAGGGCCACACCCAGCAGGCAGGTGGCCCGCACGCCGAGGTGATGGCGCTGCGCGATGCGGCGCAGAGAGGTGAGTCCACCCGAGGTGCGACGGCCTACGTCACCCTGGAGCCCTGCTCCCACCATGGTCGCACCCCGCCCTGCTGCGATGCGCTGGTGGCCGCCGGCGTCGTCAAGGTGGTGGTGGCCACGGGTGATCCCAACCCCAAGGTGGCTGGACGCGGCCTGGAGCGCCTGCGGGCTGCGGGCATCCAGGTCGAACTCATGCCACCCGACAGCGAAGCTGCTTTCGCCACCCGCGAGTTGAACATCGGCTTCTTCAGCCGCATGATCCGCGGCACGCCCTGGGTGCGCATGAAGGCCGCGATGTCGCTGGATGGCGTGACCGCTCTGGGCAACGGCACCAGCCAGTGGATCACCGGAGAAGCGGCCCGTGCAGACGGTCACGCCTGGCGCGCACGGGCCTGTGCGGTACTGACGGGCATCGGCACCGTGCTGGAGGACGACCCCATGCTGGACGTGCGGCAGGCGCCGACGCCCCGGCAGCCCCATCTGGTGATCGTCGACAGCAAGCTAGAAACCCCTCTTGCTGCCCGCCTGTTCCAGGCCCCGGCACAGGGGCTCACGCGCCAGATCTTCATCTACTGCGCCGCCACCGATGCCTGCCGCCAGACAGCGCTGGAACAGCGGGGTGCCACCGTCATCGCCCTGCCCGGTCCCGGTGGCAAAGTCGATCTGGCGGCGATGCTGCGTGACCTGGCTACCCGGGAGGTGAACGAGCTGCACCTGGAAGCCGGCCACAAGCTCAATGGCTCCTTCATCCGCGAAGGCCTGATCGACGAGTTCCTGCTGTATGTGGCCCCTCAGATGCTCGGCACCGGCGGGTCGGGGCTGGCCAACTGGGGGCCGCTGCAATCGCTGGACCAGCGCCTTCCCTTGCGATTCGCCTCGGTGGAGCCGGTAGGTGACGACCTGCGCGTCCTGGCGCGGGTGCAGGGCAAGGACCGTTTCCTGCACGCCTGAGGCCTGCAAACCACCGGCCTTTTGGCGCCGCGCGCGGCGCCGGGCCAAACCCTGCGAAAATACGCGGATGTTTACCGGCATCATCACCGGTGTGGGCCGCATCGCCGACCTTCACCCCCTGGGCAGCTCTTTGGACCACGGCAGGCGCCTGACGATCGAGGCGCCGCCGGGCTACCTCGACGACGTCGCCCTGGGCGACAGCATCGCCCACAACGGCGCCTGCATGACCGTCACGACCATCGACACTGCCGCCTCCCGCTTCACCATCGACGTGTCGGCCGAATCCCTGTCCAAGACCACCGGGCTGGCCGAAGCCGGCCACCGGGTCAATCTCGAAAAGGCCTTGCGTGCGAACGACCGCCTGGGCGGCCACATCGTGTCGGGCCATGTGGACGGCGTCGGGCAGGTCACCGTTTTCGAGCGCGTGGGCGAGAGCTGGGAGCTGCGCGTGCTCGCACCGCCGGGCCTGGCCAAATACCTCGCCTACAAAGGTTCGGTCGCCATCAATGGCGTCAGCCTGACCGTGAACCGCATCGAAGACCGCCCGGATGGCTGCGAGTTCAGCATCAACCTGATTCCGCACACCGTCCAGAACACCACCCTGGGCGACCTGCGCGCCGGCAGCGCGGTGAACCTGGAAATCGACACCGTGGCCCGCTATGTCGAGCGCATGCTCGGCGCAGCGCCTTCCCAGAACTGACCCCCACCCAAGAAAGACACCCATGTTTGGCGCAGACAAAGGCAGCTCCAGCCTGCTCGACGGCAAGAAGCTCTCCATCGGCATCGTCCAGGCCCGTTTCAACGAAGGCATCACCAACGCGCTGTTCGAGGCGTGCCACGCCGAGTTGCTCGCGCTGGGCGTGCAGGAAAAGCACATCACCCGCGTGACGGTGCCCGGCGCCCTGGAGGTGCCGATCGCCCTGCAGGCCATGGCCGAGCTGGACGAATACGACGCGCTGATCGCGCTGGGCTGCATCATCCGCGGCGAAACCTACCATTTCGAGCTGGTCGCCAACGAATCCGGCGCCGGCGTCAGCCGCGTCTCGCTGGACACCCACACGCCGATCGCCAACGCCATCCTCACCACGGAGAACCTGGAACAGGCCGTGGCCCGCCAGACCGAAAAAGGCCGCGATGCGGCGCGCGTGGCCGTCGAGATGGCCCATGTGCTGGAGCAGATCGGTTGAACCCCATGAACGACCAGAGCCCGACCAAGCCGCGCAAGGCGGCCGACAAATCGGCCCGCACCCGGGCACGGGAGTTTGCGCTGCAGGCGCTCTACCAGCACCTCGTCGGCCGCAACACCGCCAGCGACATCGACAGCTTCACCCGCGACCTCTCGGGTTTCCACAAGTCCGACAGTGCCCACTACGACGCGCTGCTGCATGGCTGTGTCGAACAGGCCGAGGCGCTGGACGCCCTGGTGACGCCTCTGCTGGACCGGCCCATGGCCGAGATATCGCCGATCGAACACGGGGTGCTGTGGATCGGCGCGTACGAGCTCCAGCACTGCCTGGATGTGCCGCTGCGCGTCGTGATCAACGAATGTGTCGAACTGGCCAAGTCCTTCGGTGGCACCGATGGCCACAAGTACGTCAACGGGGTGCTCCACCAGCTCGGCGCCCGGCTGCGCCCGCACGAAGCCGCTGCGGCACCCGCCGGCGCGCGCAAGTCGTCCAAGGCGGAATGACGTTGCGCCCGGACCCATTGCGCCTGTCCAGCCGCGCCCGGCGCGTCGAACCTTTTTACGTGATGGAGCTGGCCAAGGCCGCGGCCGACATGGCGCGGCAGGCCCGACCGGGCGACCGGCCGATGATCTACCTCAACATCGGTGAGCCGGACTTCACCGCGCCGCCGCCGGTGCAGGCAGCAGCCGAACGCGCGATCCGCGATGGCCGCAGCCAGTACACACAGGCCACCGGCCTGCCCGCGCTGCGCGAGGCCATCAGCGGCTGGTATGCCAGCCGATTTGGTCTGGACATCGACCCGGCCCGCATCGTGGTGACGGCCGGTGCGTCCGCCGCACTGCAGCTGGCCTACCTGGCGCTGATCGAGGCCGGCGACGAAGTGCTGATGCCCGACCCCTGCTACCCCTGCAACCGCCAGTTCGTGCAGGCGGCCGAGGGCACGCCGGTGCTGATCCCGTCCGGCCCCGAAGACCGCTTCCAGCTCAGCGCCGACCATGTGGCCTCGGCCTGGGGTGAGGCCACGCGCGGCGTGCTGCTGGCCTCGCCGTCCAACCCCACCGGCACCTCGATCGCCCGCGCCGAGCTGGAGCGCATCGCCCGCTTCGTGCGTGAAAAGGGCGGCGTCACCCTGATCGACGAGATCTACCTGGGCCTGTCCTACGACGAGGCCTACGGCCACAGCGCGCTGGGTCTGCCCGACGGTCTGGGTGACGAGGTGATCAGCGTCAACAGCTTCAGCAAGTACTTCAACATGACCGGCTGGCGCCTGGGCTGGCTGGTGCTGCCGCCCGCGCTGGTGCCGGCGGTGGAGCGGCTGGCCCAGAACCTGTTCATCTGCGCCAGCACGGTGGCACAACACGCGGCGCTGGCCTGCTTCGAGCCCGAGAGCCTGACCGAGTACGAACGCCGCCGCGCCGAGTTCAAGGCCCGGCGCGACTTTTTCATTCCGGCCCTGGACCGCCTGGGCCTGCCGGTCCCGGTGATGCCGGACGGCGCGTTCTACGCCTGGGCCGACGTCTCCGCACTGTGCAACCGCTGGGGCTTGAAAGCACCGGACGGACGCCCCGAAGAAGGCGGCAGCTGGGCACTGGCGTTCGAGCTGATGCGCCGCTGCCAGCTGGCCACCACACCCGGGCGCGACTTCGGTCTGGCCGACCCCGGCCGCTACCTTCGCTTCTCCACCGCCAACGCCCTGCCCCAGCTGCAGGAAGCGGTGCACCGGCTGGAGGCCGCGCTATGAGCCCTGTGGACACGACCTTCAGATGGCCGGTGCGCATCTACTGGGAAGACACCGATGCCGGCGGCATCGTGTTCTACGCCAACTACCTCAAGTTCTTCGAGCGTGCGCGCACCGAGTGGCTGCGCCACCTGGGTGTGGAGCAGCAGAAGCTGCGCGAGCAGGTGGGCGGCATGTTCGTGGTGACGGGCACGCAGCTGCGCTACCACCGACCGGCGCGGCTCGACGATTTGCTGACTGTTACCGCCCGTGTGACCGAACCGGGCCGGGCCTCACTGACAATCGAGCAGACCGCCTCGCTGCAGCCCGCCGACGGCTCGGCACCGATCCTGCTTTGCGAAGGCAGCATCCGCATCGGCTGGGTCGACGCGGTGCAGCTTCGACCCCAGCGCATCCCGGCGGCCGTGCTGCAGGCACTCGCCCCCGGGAACCAATGACCCTCTGAACCGACTCCAACCCCGTCATCGACATGTCCCAAGATCTCTCCATCGTCCAGTTGATGCTCAACGCGAGCTGGGTCGTGCAGGCCGTGGTGGTGCTGCTCGTCCTCGTGTCCGTGATCAGCTGGGCAGCCATCTTCCGCAAGGTGTTCACCCTCAAGCGCGTGAACCGTCACAACGAGGACTTCGAGAAGGAGTTCTGGTCGGGCACCAACCTGAATGACCTGTACTCGGCCGCGGCCCAGAGCGCGCGCCACGGCGGCCCGATGGAGCGCATCTTCGCCAGCGGCATGCGCGAGTACCACAAGCTGCGCGAGCGCCGCATCACCGACAACGGGGCGCTGCTCGACGGCGCGCGCCGCGCCATGCGGGCCAGCTTCCAGCGCGAAATCGACGTGCTGGAAACCAACCTCTCCTTTCTGGGTACGGTTGGCTCGGTCGCACCGTACGTGGGCCTGTTCGGCACGGTCTGGGGCATCATGCACGCCTTCACCGGCCTGGCCGCGCTGGCCCAGGTGACCCTGGCCACGGTGGCCCCCGGCATCGCCGAGGCCCTGGTGGCCACCGCCATCGGCCTGTTCGCCGCGATCCCGGCGGTGGTCGCCTACAACCGCTTCGCCACCGACATCGACCGCGTGGCCAACCGCATGGAGACCTTCATGGAAGAGTTCTCCAACATCCTGCACCGCAACCTGGGCCAGCAGCCCAGCCAGGCCACGCCGTCGGGACACTGAACATGGCCGCCGTCTCATCGCGGGGCCGCACCCGCCGCACCAAGAACGAGATCAACATGGTCCCGTTCATCGACGTGATGCTGGTTCTGCTGATCATCTTCATGGTGACCGCACCCCTCATCTCTCCCAGCCAGATCAGCCTGCCCAGCGTGGGCCAGGCCGACGCGCAGCCCAAGAGCTTCGTGCAGGTGGTGATCAGCAAGGACGAAACCATCCAGGTGCGCCTGGGCACGGCGAGCAAGGGTGGTCAGGGCGTCAAGCTGCCGCAGCTGGCCGGCGAGGTGCGCAAGCTGCAGGGCACCGCTGCCGAGGCCGGCACCCCGGCCGACGCCGTGCCGGTGGTCATCAGCGCCGACAAGGACATCAAGTACGACACCGTGGTCAAGACCATGGACACGCTCAAGCGCGCGGGCGTCGACCGCGTGGGCCTGGCGGTCCAGGCCAGCCGCTGAACGCCCGGACATGCAGATCATCACCGACGCCATCGACTTCAAGCCGCCGCGCTCCGGCCGCTGGGGAACGCCGCTGGCGCTGGCCCTGGGCGCGCACGTGCTGCTGATGGCGGCCCTGACCTGGGGGGTGCACTGGAAGCAGGACGAGCCTCAGGTGGCGTTCGAGGCCGAGATCTGGTCGGCCCTGCCGCGCGAGGCGGCACCCCGTGCGGTGGAGCCTCCCCCGCCGCCGCCACCCGAACCGGAGCCCCGGCCGGAGCCCAAACCCGAACCGAAGCCGGAACCCAAGCCCGAGCCACCACCACCCCAGCCGACGGTGAAGCAGCCGGACATCGCGACCGAGAAGGCCAAGCAGAAGAAGCTGGAAGAAGAGAAGCGGCGCGAGCTTGAAGAGGCGAAGAAGGAAAAAGCGGCCAAGGACAAGGCCGAGCGCGAGAAGAGAGAGAAGGAACTGGCCGAAAAGAAAAAGGCCGACGACCTGAAGAAGAAGGAACTGGCCAAAAAGGAACAGGAGCGAAAAGCTGCTGAAGAGCGCCGGCAGGACCAACTCGCCAAGGCCGCGCGCGAAGAGCAAATGCGCCGGATCATGGGCCAGGTGGGTGCCAGCGGCGGCCCCGAAGCCCGCGGCTCGGCCCAGCAGTCCAGCGGCCCGTCGTCGGGCTACGCAGGCAGGGTCCGGGCCAAGGTCAGTCCCAACATCCGCTACACGGAAGATTTCCCCCGCTCGCTGCGCACGGAGATCGAAGTGCGCGCGCTGTCCGACGGCACCATCACGTCACGGCGCGTGGTCGACAGCAGCGGCAACCCGGCCTGGGACGAGGCGGCGCTGAAGGCCATTGACCGCACCGGCTCGCTGCCGCGCAATGTCGATGGCCGGGTCCCCTCGCCCATCATCATCGTGGTCCGCCCGACGGACTGACCCGGGTCTCAGAACTGGGTCGCCGGTGCCTCTTCGGGCAACGGCAGACTTTGCAGCACCCGGTCCAGCTCGGTGGGATCCACCGGCTTGTGCAACACCGCCGCAAACAGCGTCTTGAGCAGGCCCGCCTCGACCTCGTCGACGTGACCACTCATCAGCACCACGGGCGGCGGAGTGCGGGTGGCCCGGATCCTCTGGGCCAGCCCCACGCCGTCCAGGCGCGGCATGGACTGGTCGGTCAGCACCACGTCGAAGTGCTTGCCCGTCTGCGAGAACTGGCTCCAGGCCTCTTCGCCGTCGCGTGAGCGCGTCACCTGCCAGCCCTTGCGCTCCAGCAGCGCGGCCCAGGCGTGGCGCACCGACTGGTCGTCGTCCACGAACAGCAGCTGGCGCCCCTTGCCCGGCCCGCCCGGGGTGGTGACGGAGGCCACAGCCTCGTCGCGCTGGCTGGCGGGCAGGCACAACACGAAGCACGCACCATCCGGGCCGTTGACCAGGCCCAGCGATCCATGGTGCCGGGCCATGATGCCCTGCGCCACCGAGAGGCCCAGTCCGGTGCCCCGTCCCTTGGCCTTGGTGGTGAAGAAAGGGTCGAACACCCGGTCCACGTGCTCTTGCGGTATGCCCGGCCCGTGGTCGCGCACCCGCAGCACCAGGTAGCGCCCGTCGGGGAGGTCGGTGGCCCCGGCGGGCAGCTCGTGGCCGCGCCCGGGGGGAAGCTCCGCCGAGCCCAGCGTGAGATCGATGCGCCCCTGCCCTTTCATGGCGTCGGCCGCGTTGATCAGCAGGTTCACCAGCACCTGCTGCAGCTGCGTGGGGTCGGCATCGACCTCGTCGTCGTCGACCTCGTAGTGCACCACCAGCTCGCAGTCGCGGGTCAGGCCGGCGGAGACCATCACGCGCGTCTCCTCGATCAGCGCCGCCCAGTGCAGACGGCGCAGCCGGGGCGCGGACTGCCGGCCGAAGGCCAGCAGCTGGCGCATCAGCCCGTCCGCGTAGCGCGTCGACTTGAGCGCCTGCTGCAGGGCCTCGTGGCTCGGGTGGGTGCTGTCCAGGTCTTCGCTGGCCAGGCGGATCCAGCCGGTGATCGCGGCCAGCGAGTTGTTGAAGTCGTGCGCGATGCCGCCGGTCAGGCGACCCAGCGCCTCGGTCTTCTGCGACTGCATGAGCTGCACCTGCAAGGCTTCCTGCTGCACATGCGCCTCGCGCTGCGCCTGGGCATCGGAGCGGACCCGGCTCAGCAGTCCGTTGACGCCCTCGGCCAGCTGGGTGAGTTCGTCATCACCGGCCACCCGGACCTCGTGACCCGCGGTGGGTCCGTCCACCGTGATGCGATTCACATCGTGGTGCAGCTTCTGCAGGCGGCGCAGCACCAGGCGGTCCAGCAGAAACGCCAGCACGACGCTGGCGAACAGCCCGGCGAGCGCCGCCAGACCGATGCCCTGCCAGGTCAGCACCCGAGCCTGCTCCGCGAGCGAACGGTCAAGCCCCAGCACCAGTTCCGCGACCGGCTGGCCCTTGTGGTCCTTCAGCACCGCGTGCAGGTCGGCACGCTGGTCATCGACCGGTTCGAGGTGCAGGTCCTGTCCGCGGTGGCTGGGCGCGTCGAACGACAGCGACAGCGGCGTCATCAGCACTTCCGAGAAACGCGCCAGTTCGGCCTGGTCGAAGCGGCGAACCATGACGATGGCGCCGACCGCCGGCGCCCCGCTGACGCCGGGCCGTTGCACCGAGGCCACGGCCACCATGTCCAGCTGACCGTCGGCGACGCGAAGGGTCTGGAAAGAGGAAAGAGGCTCGGATGACGCCAGCACCTCCCGGGCCAGGGGCCTGAGAGGTTCGATGCGCGCGGCCGGCACCGCCGCCTTGCGCCCCTGGTCGTCCACGGTCACGCTGGTGACCAGCGCGCCCTTGGCATCAAACACCGCCACTTCGGAAATGCGCAGGTACCCCAGGTTGCCGACGTCGAAGTTGTCGTCCATGAACTCGGGTTTGCGCCCCTGCAGGAAGTCGACCGCGTCCACCCACTGGGCGTAGTCGCGGTTGGTGGCGCTGAGGGACTGCACCTGCTGGTCGAGCACCCGCCGCGCCCGCTCGCCTTCGCGCTGGGCACGGTCGGTTTCGAGCTGGGCGAACGATTCTCCGACGATGTATCGGGCGCCCAGCATGGCCGAGCCGGCGGCGAGCCCGACGATGGCAAAGACCAGCGCCCAGGCCTTATATTGCAGTTTCATGGTTGTCGAAATCATCGGCGCAGCATGCGCCGACTTGACCGCCCAGGCACACCCGGGCGTGACAGGATTGACAACCCAGGGGGGTTTTTTCTGTAAGAGCGCGGTGAGCCGTCAGTCGAACACGATTTCGGCGCGCCGCTCGTGGGCCTGCGCCATCCAGCTGGCCAGGGCCGCATCGGTCGGGAAGAACAGCGCCCGGTCGTCCAGCTGCAGCTCGCAGCGCGCACCGGAGCGCTCCACCATCAGCCGCACCCCCAGCCCCCGGACCAGTTCGCCCTGCTCGGTTTCTTCGCGCCGGGGCGGGAAGTCCCGCACCAGCTGGGCAATGGCCGGCGCGTGGCCGTTGACCGCCACCCGCAGGTACTTGCCGAAGCGGCAGCGGGCGGCCGCCAGGTCCCAGATCTGCTGGATCTTCAGCCGCAGCCCGCCCGAGAAACGGTCGGGCTGCACCAGCGCCTGCACCACCAGCAGCTCGTCGTCCTTGAGCAGGTTGCGGTACTGGTTGATCAGGTTCTCGTCGGCGCTGACTTCGAGCACGCCAGTCTTGTCGTCGAGCTTGAAGAAGGCCAGCTTGCCGCGCTGGCCATTGATGACCCGGAAGTCCGACACGATGCCGGCCAGGATGACGGGATCGCGGCTTTCCTTCACGTCGGTCAGCGGCGTGCGCGCAAAGCGCCGCACCTCGCGCTCGACCTCGTCGAACAGGTGGCCCGAGAAGTAGAAGCCGATGGCGGTCTTCTCGTGCGTCAGGCGCTCCTTGACGCCCCAGGGCGTGGTGGTCTCGTAGGCCGGCTCCTGCGTGCTGGAGCCGTGGTCGTCGCCACCCAGCATGTCGAACAGCCCGCCCTGGTGGGCGTTGGCCTGCGTGGCCGCCGCGTACTCGAAGGCCACGTCCAGCGAGGCCAGCAGCTCGGCCCGGTTGAGGTTGAGCGCGTCGAAGGCCCCCGCCTTGATCAGCGCTTCCACCGTGCGCTTGTTGATGCGCTGGCGGTCCACCCGCAGGCAGAAGTTGAACAGGCTGGTGAAGGGGCCTTTTTCGTCGCCGTTCGGACCCTCGCCGCGCCCTTCGCGCGCCGCGACGATGGCTTCGATGGCCTGCTGGCCCGTGCCCTTGACGGCCCCCAGGCCGTAGCGGATGAGCTTGTCGGTCACCGGCTCGAAACGGTAGCCGCCGCGGTTCACATCGGGCGGCTCGAAGGCCATGCCCATCTTGCGCGCGTCCTCCCACAACACCTTGAGCTTGTCGGTGTCGTCCATTTCCACCGTCATGTTGGCGCAGAAGAACTCGGCGGTGTAGTGCACCTTCAGCCAGGCCGTGTGGTAGGCCAGCAGCGAGTAGGCGGCGGCGTGCGACTTGTTGAAGCCGTAGCCGGCGAACTTCTCCATCAGGTCGAAGACCTCGTCGGCCTTGTCCTGCGGAATGCCGTGGGTGGCCAGGGCGCCGGCGCGGAACTTCTCGCGGTGCTCGGCCATTTCCTCGGCCTTTTTCTTGCCCATGGCCCGGCGCAGCAGGTCGGCGCCGCCGAGCGAGTAGCCGCCCAGGATCTGGGCGGTCTGCATCACCTGCTCCTGGTAGACCATGATCCCGTAGGTCTCGCTGAGCATCTCGGCCACCGCCGGGTGCGGGTAGTCCACCGCTTCGCGCCCGTGCTTGCGCGCCACGAAGCTGGGGATCAGGTCCATCGGGCCCGGGCGGTACAGCGCGTTCAGGGCGATCAGGTCTTCCAGCCGCGAAGGCTTGGCGTCGCGCAGCATGCCCTGCATGCCGCGGCTTTCAAACTGGAACACCGCCTCGGTCTGGCCCTTGGAGAACAGCGCATAGACCGCCCTGTCGTCCAGCGGCACATCCTCGAAGCGGAAGTTCTCCTGGCCCTTGTGGCGCTTCATGATGAACTCGCGCGCGATCTCCAGGATGGTCAGCGTGGCCAGCCCCAGAAAGTCGAACTTCACCAGGCCGATGGCCTCCACATCGTCCTTGTCGTACTGGCTCACCGCCGACTCGCTGCCCGGCTGCTGGTAGAGCGGGCAGAAATCGGTGAGCTTGCCCGGCGCGATCAGCACGCCCCCGGCGTGCATGCCGATGTTGCGCGTCATGCCTTCGAGCTTCTGCGCCAGCTCGATCAGGGTCTTGACGTCCTCTTCCTTCTCGATGCGCTCCGCCAGGATGGGCTCCATCTCGATGGCGTAGTTGTTCTTGTCGCCCTCTTTCTTGGGCACCGGCGGGTACTGCAGCGTCACGCTCATGCCCGGCTTGTTGGGGATGAGCTTGGAGATGCCGTCGCAGAAACCGTAGGAGAAGTCGAGCACCCGGCCCACGTCGCGGATGGCCGCGCGCGCGGCCATGGTGCCGAAGGTCGCGATCTGGCTCACCGCGTCCTTGCCGTAGCGGTCCTTCACATAGTCGATCACCCGGTCGCGGTTGGACTGGCAGAAGTCGATGTCGAAGTCGGGCATGGACACCCGCTCCGGGTTCAGGAAGCGCTCGAACAGCAGGTTGTACTGCAGCGGGTCGAGGTCTGTGATGAGCAGCGCGTATGCCACCAGCGAACCGGCGCCCGAGCCCCGGCCCGGGCCCACCGGGCAGCCGTTTTCCTTGGCCCACTTGATGAAGTCCGACACGATCAGGAAGTAGCCCGGGAACCCCATCTTCAGGATGGTGTTGAGCTCGAACTCCAGCCGCTCGACGTAGCGCGGGCGCTGCTCCTCGCGCTTGGCCTCGTTGGGGAAGAGGTGCTTCAGGCGCCCTTCCAGTCCCTCGTAGGACACGTGGCGGAAGTACTCCTCCACCGACATGATCCGGCCGTCCACGGGCGGGATCGGGAAGTTCGGCAGCTGCGGCTTGCCCAGCACCAGGGTCAGGTTGCAGCGCTTGGCGATTTCCAGCGTGTTGGCGACGGCTGACGGGATGTCGGCGAACAGCTCGGCCATCTGCGCCGACGACTTGAAGTACTGCTCGCGGGTGAAGCGGCGCACGCGGCGGTTGTTGGCCAGGATCTCGCCCTCGGCAATGCAGACCCGCGCCTCGTGCGCCTCGTAGTCGTCTTCGGCCAGGAACTGCACCGGGTGCGTGGCCACCACCGGCAGGTGCAGGCGCGCGGCCAGCTGCACCGCAGCCACCACGTGGCGCTCGTCGTCGGCGCGGCCGGCGCGCTGCAACTCGACGTAGAAGCGGTGCGGGAACAGGCTGGCCAGCTGCAGTGCCAGGTCGGCGGCGCGCGAGGCATCGCCCTGCACCAGCGCCTGCCCCACGGGGCCGGCCTGGGCGCCGGAGAGCATCAGCAGGCCGGCGTTGAGTTCCTCCAGCCATTCGCGCTGCACCACCGCACCGGCCCGGCCGTCGCTGCGCGTCCAGGCGCGGGCGAGCAGCTCGCTGAGGTTGAGGTAGCCCTGCTTGTCCTGCACCAGCAGGATCACGCGCGGCGCCGGCGGCTGGTGGGCGCCGGGCATGGCACCCGGCGTCTCGTCGGTGAAACCGGCCAGCGACACCTCGGCCCCCAGCAGCGGCTTGACGCCAGCCCCACGGGCGGCCTTGTAGAACTTGACCGCGCCGAACAGATTGTTGAGGTCGGTGATCGCCAGCGCGGGCTGGCCGTCGGCCTGCGCCGCGGCCACGGTGTCGTCGATGCGGTTGGTGCCGTCGACGACGGAAAACTCGGTGTGCAGGCGCAGGTGGATGAACATCGGTGCAAACGGCCCGCGGGTGGCGGGCGGAAAAAAATCAGGGCGTCTTGTCGGCGTTGTGCGCCTTCCAGGCGCGGATGGCGTCGGCGATGGTGGCGTTGTCCTCGCCGGCCAGCGCGTGGCGGCGCCAGAGGAACTCGCCCAGGAACATCAGGCCGATCAGAGGGCCACCCAGCAGGTAGGCAAAGGTCGACCAGACAGGCGTGGGCGCCCACAGGAACAGCGCCACCGACACCAGGGCCATGACCAGGAAGAACAGGCTCCAGGCGACCGTGACCCCGCGGGTGTAGACCAGTTGCCGGGCCGACAGCACGCCGCCGTGGACCAGCCGCGCCATCTGGGTCACCAGCGACTCGCCCGGCCCCCGCAGGGTGCGGCCGAACACCACCGCCATCAATATATAGACGCCGGTCTGGTCCAGGAAGAACAGCAGCGGCACGCGCGCGGTGAGCCAGGGCCAGGCGCCGACCAGCAGCGCCGCCATCAGGGCCAGTCCCGTCAGGCCCAGCCAGCGCGCAGACAGGCTCCACAGGCCGAGCGCCAGGGCCGTGCACACAGGCGCCAGCGCCAGCGCCGCCCCCCAGCCAGACGGCTCGCTCTGCCCGGCCGCCACATGCGAGGCGACGGCCCAGGCCACCGCCACCAGGGCCGCTGCCACGCCTTTGACCCAGGGCCACACGGAAGAGGCCGCCGGCGGAGGCAGTTCGGTCGTCGAAGGGGGCATGGGGTGGGGGGTGCGCGCCAGCAGGCGCCATAGAAACGGACCTGTGATTTTACCGGGGGGTGGTGTGTCCGCGGCCCCGGGTCGGCTCCCTACAATGCCGGCCACCACCCCATCCACCGACCGATCACCGTGCCCATTCCTCCGCTTCGCGTCCGAGCCTTCACCGCCGTGTCGGCCCTGGGCGACGGCCGGGCGGCGATGCGGGACGCCATCGCGCAGGGCCGCAGCGGCCTGCGCCCGCTCGGACCCCACGACTTTGGCGCCGAACCGATGGCCGAGCCCCTGAGCACCTGGGTCGGCCGCGTCGACGGGCTGGGCCAGCCCTTGCCGGCGCGCTGGGCGCACTGGGACTGCCGCAACAACCGGCTGGCCTGGCGGGGTTTGCTGGCGGACAGCTTTGCGGATGAAGTCGGCGCCGCGGTGCAGCGCCACGGCGCCGGCCGGGTGGCCCTGGTGCTCGGCTCTTCCACCGCCAGCATCGGTGCCACCGAGGACGCCTACCAGGCGCTCGACGCCACCGGCGTGTTCCCGCCCCAACCAGACAACCCCGCGTTGCACACCTTGCATTCGCTCACCGGTTTCACGCAGGAGGCGCTGGGCCTGCAGGGACCGGCGCTCACGGTGTCCACCGCCTGCTCGTCCAGCGCCAAGGCCTTTGCCGCCGCCGAGCGCCTGATCCGCCTGGGTCTGGCCGACGCAGCGGTGGTCGGCGGGGTCGACAGCCTGTGCGGCAGCGTGCTGTTCGGCTTTCACGCGCTGCAGCTGGTCTCGCCCGAACCCTGCCGGCCCTTCGACGAGGCACGCCGGGGCATCAGCATCGGCGAGGCCGCGGCTTTCGCATTGCTCGAACGGGGCGAACTCGGCAGCGGCGGCCTGCAGCTGCTGGGCCACGGCGAGTCCAGCGACGCCCACCATCTGTCCGCCCCCGACCCCGACGGTGCGGGCGCGGAGGCCGCGCTGGACCAGGCGCTGGCCCGCGCCGGGCTGGACACCGGCGACATCGGCTACCTGCACCTGCACGGCACTGCCACGCCCAAGAACGACGAGGTTGAGGCGCGGCTGATCGGGCGGCGCTTCTCCCCCGACACGCCGGTCAGCTCCACCAAGGGCATGACCGGCCACACCCTGGGCGCGGCCGGCGCCCTGGGCGCGGTCTTCAGCCTGCTGGCGCTGGAACACGGTCTGCTGCCCGGCACCGTGAACACCCGCGCACCCGAGGCTGGCCTCCAGGGCCGGCTGCTGCTGGCGCCGCGGGAACAGCGGGTGCGCGCGGTGGCCAGCCACGCCTTTGCCTTTGGCGGCAGCAACTGCGTGCTGGTGTTCGGTCGCTACGATGGAGCGGATTCATGAGCCGGTTCAGCGCCCACATCGACGGCCTCGCGCTCTGGTCGCCCACCCTGCCCGGCTGGGCGGCGGCGCGTTCCGCGCTGCGGGGCGAAGCATCCCCGGTGGAGCCGCCGCTGCCGATTCCACCGCCCAGCCAGCTGCCACCGGCCGAGCGGCGCCGCGCCCCCCAGACGGTGGCGCTGTCCCTGGCCGCAGCGCACGAAGCGGTGGCGGCCTGCGGCCACGATCCCGATCAGCTGCTCTCGGTGTTCGCCTCGGCCCACGGCGACCTGCCGGTGATCGACGAGCTGTGCCGCACCCTGGTGCACACGCCCACGCTGGTGTCGCCCACCCGGTTCCTGCACTCGATCCACAACGCACCCGCCGGGTTCTGGAGCATGCTCACCCGCAACAGCCAAGGCAACACCTCGGTCAGCGGCGCCGCGCACAGCTTCGCCCATGGCCTGCTGGAAGCGCTGGTGCAGTGCGAGGCGGAGCAGCGGCCGGTGCTGTACGTGGCCTACGACACCGCAGCGGTCGGCGCCCTGACCCACACCACCTGCAGCCAGGGCGCCCTGGCCGTGGCGCTGGTGCTGGCGCCGCAAGCCGGGCCGGCCCGCACTGCGCGGCTGGACTGGCAACTGCTCCCCGGCGCCGCCCAGCTGCCAGCCGCCCGCAGCCCCGCCGCGCAGGCGCTGGGCCAGAACGCCATGGCGCCCGCCCTGCCCCTGTTCGAGTGCCTCGCTGCGGAGCAGCCGGCGCAGCTGGTCTGGCCGCTGTCGGCCCACCAGTCGCTGGACCTGCGCATCGCCCCCTGAGCCCTGCGGTTTCCCGTTTCCTGAGGCCGCACGGCGCAACAATGCGGCGATACTGCCGCCATGAATCCGCAACACCCTCCCCGCGACGTCGTCATCCTCGGTGGTGGACTGGCCGGCCTGACGCTGGCACTGCAACTGCGACAGAGAGAGCCCGACCTGGACATCCTGGTGCTGGAGCGCCGCGCAGGCCCCGCGCCCGAAGCCGCCCACAAGGTGGGGGAATCGACGGTCGAGGTCGGTGCGCACTACTTCGACAAGGTGCTGGGGCTGGGCGAGCACCTGCGCGAACGCCACCTGCGCAAGTTCGGTTTCCGCTTCTTCTTCTCCGAAGGCCGGCGCGACCTGGACCAGGTGACCGAGATCGGCGCCAGCCGCCACCTCTCGGTGCCCAGCTACCAGATCGACCGTGGCATCTTCGAGAACTTCCTGGTCGAAGAGGCCCGCCGCCGCGGCATCGAGGTGATCGAGGGCTCCATGGTGCGGCAGATCCACCTGGCCGAGTCATCCGCCGACCCGGCCGCCCTGCACCGGGTGGGCTACTCGCTGGGCACATCGCAACACGAGGTGGACAGCCGCTGGGTGGTCGACGCCTGCGGCCGCGCCGGCCTGATCAAGCGCAAGCTCGGCCTGGCAGAACCGAACAACCACGCCGCCCACGCGATCTGGTTCCGCATCAAGGACCGCATCGAGATCGACCGCTGGACCGACAACGCCGAGTGGCGCGGGCGCTGCGACCCGCCGGCGCGCTGGCTCTCGACCAACCACCTGGTCGGTGCGGGCTACTGGGTCTGGCTGATTCCGCTGTCCTCGGGCTCGCACTCGGTCGGCATCGTGGCCGACCCCGCCATCCACCCGCTGGACACCATGGACACCTTCGACAAGGCCATGGACTGGTTCCAGACCTACCAGCCGCTGCTGTTCGACGAGCTGGACAACAAGCGCCACCTGCTGCAGGACTTCGCCTTCTTCAAGCGCTTCTCCTACGGCTGCAAGCAGGTCTATTCGGCCGATCGCTGGGCGCTGACCGGCGAGGCCGGGCTGTTCCTCGACCCCTTCTATTCGCCGGGCAGCGACTTCATCGCCATCAGCAACACCTACATCACCGAGCTGGTCAGCATGGACCGGCGCGGCGAGCGCCTGGGCGCGCGGGTGCAGGTGTTCGACCAGCTGCTGCACTCGTTCTACGAGAGCACGCTGGCGCTCTACCAGGACCAGTACCCGATCTTCGGCGACCCCGAGGTGCTGCCGGTCAAGGTGATCTGGGACTACACCTACTACTGGGGCGTGCTGGCGCAGTTCGTGTTCCAAGACCGGCTGGCCGACCTGTCGTCGCTGGCCGCGCTGCGCACCGAGCTGGCCCGGTGCCAGGCGCTCAACCGTGCGGTGCAGGACTTCCTGCGCGCCTGGTCGGTGGTCAGCGAGAAGCGCAACCCCGCGGTGATGCTGGACCAGGCCGCCCTGCCCTGGTTCGCCGAACTCAACCGCAGCCTCAACGACACGCTGGACGCCGCCGGCTTCGTGGCCCGCATCCGCACGTCCAACGCCCAGCTGCATACGCTGGCCGGGCAGATCCTCGGTCGGGCACTGGCCGACCACCCTGGGCTCGACACCGGCGCGCTGGGCCGGCTCGTGACGCCCGACCCGACCGCCAGCGACCCGGCCCGCGCCCTGCTGCCAGGCCGCCTGCCCGAGCCGGTCTGCTGAGGGGGACGGACTATGATGCGGGGCTTCCGCCGGCACCCGCCCGGCGGCCTCCGCATTGCATTCCGAATCCCACGCCATGAACACACCGGCCCCGGGCAGCGTCAGCGCCCCTTCCTGCGATGTGCTGGTCATCGGCGGCGGCCCGGCCGGCTCCACGGTGGCCAGCCTGCTCGCCGAAAAAGGCCACCAGGTGGTGCTGCTCGAAAAGGCCCACCACCCGCGCTTTCACATCGGTGAATCGCTGCTGCCCGCCAACATGCCGCTGTTCGAGCAGATGGGCATCGCCGACGAGATCAAGGCCATCGGCATGCACAAGCCGGGTGCGGAGTTCGTCTCCATGGAGCATGGCCGCGCCCAGACCTTCTATTTCGCCGACGCCTGGGACAAGTCCATGCCCGCCGCCTACCAGGTGCGGCGCGCCGACTTCGACCACATCCTGTTCCGCCACGCGCGCAACAAGGGCGCCCTGGCGCTGGAGGGTGTCAAGGTCACCGGGGTCGAATTCCTGGACGGCGGCGGCGCCTATGTCAATGCCATGGACGCGGATGACCAGGCGGTGCGCTGGCACGCGCGCTTCGTGGTCGACGCCTCGGGGCGCGACACCTTCCTGGCCAACCGCTTCCGCATCAAGCACCGCAACCCGCGCCACAACAGCTCGGCCCTCTACGCCCACCTCCACGGCGCCAGCCGCGGTGAAGGCGAGGAAGAAGGCAACATCCGCATCTTCTGGTTCGCGCACGGCTGGTTCTGGTTCATCCCGCTGACCAACGGCACCACCAGCATCGGCATGGTCACCTGGCCGTACCACATGAAGTCCAAGGGCTCGCGCAGCCTGCAGGAGTTCCTGATGGACAACATCGCCACCTGCCCGCCGCTGGCCGAGCGCCTGGCCACGGCCACGCAGGTGAGCCCGGTGGAAGCCACCGGCAACTTCTCTTACGTTTCCGAACGCAACCACGGCCAGAGCTACCTCATGCTCGGCGACGCCTATGCCTTCATCGACCCGGTGTTCTCCTCGGGTGTCTGGCTCGCCATGCACAGCGCGGTGGTGGGCGCCGACACCATCGACACCTGCCTGCGCCAGCCGCAGCAAGCCAGCGCCGCGCTCAAGCGTTTCGACCGGGTGATGCGCCATGGGCCCAAGGAGTTCTCCTGGTTCATCTACCGCGTCACCAATCCGATCATGCGCGACTTCCTGATGGGTCCGAAAAACGTGTTCCGCGTCAAGGAAGCCATCCTGTCGGTGCTGGCAGGCGACGTGTTCGGCAAGACCCCGATCTGGCGCTCGATCCTCGTGTTCAAGGCGATGTACTACATCGCCAACATCACCCAGCCCCGGCGCGCCTTCATGGCCTGGCAGCGGCGCCGCTTCAACATCCGCAAGGTGGACGACCCCGCCATGTACAACGCATGAAGACCCTGCACCGTCTCGCTTCCGCCCCCGGCATGGCCAGCCTGCTGCTGGGCCTCGGCGCCACCGCCCCGGCCCTGGGCGCGGAAGACAAGCCGCTGTGGGAAGCCGGCGCCGGTGTGGCGGCGGTGAGCTTTCCCGCCTACCGCGGCTCGGACCAGCGCCAGGCCTTCGTGCTGCCCACGCCCTACTTCGTCTACCGCGGCGAGTTCCTCAAGGCCGACCGCGACGGCGTGCGTGCCGAGCTGTTCGACTCCGACCGCGCCGAGCTGACGGTCTCGGCCGCGCTCTCGCCGCCGGCATCGAGCGAGGACATCCGGGCGCGCGCCGGCATGCCCGACCTGCGCGCGAACTTCGAGGTTGGTCCCCAGCTGAACCTGACCCTGTGGCAGACCGAGGGCAAGGCGCGCCAGCTCAAGCTGCTGCTGCCGCTGCGCGCGGCCTACACGCTGGAACGCAACCCGAAGAGCCTGGGCTGGGTGCTGCACCCCAAGCTCAACCTGGACCTCAGCGACCTGTCCGGTCTGCCGGGCTGGAACGTCGGCCTGCAGGCCGGTCCGCTGTTCGGCGACCGCAAGCAGCACCAGTATTTCTACGGCGTCGATGCCGCCTACGCCACCGCCGACCGCGCGGCCTACCGGGCCGGCGCCGGGTTCGCCGGCATGCAGTACCTGGTGGGCGTCTCCAGGCGCTTCGGCAACCAGTGGGTGGGCGCCTTCCTGCGCTACGACAGCCTGCGCGGCGCGGCCTTCGAGGCCAGCCCGCTGGTGCGCACGCGGCACTACGTGGCCGGCGGCGTGGCGGTGTCCTGGGTGCTGGGCGAATCGAGCGAGCGCGTACCGGTCGATGAATGACACGCTGCGGCCACGTGGTCCGCTGTGGACTTTGTACGAGCACCTGGCCATGCACGCCGGCCTGGGTGCCCTGGCGCTGCTCTGCCTGACCTGGCTTCCCTTTGCCATGCTGCTGCACCCGCTGCTGCCGCGGCCCGTGGGCCAGCGGCTGGGCCGGCGCGTGATCGCGGCGGGTTTCCGCTTCTACCTGGGCCTGCTGGAACGCCTGTGCGCCTGCCGCTTCGACCTGACCGAGATCGAAGGCCTGCGCCATGAGCGCGGGCTGGTCATCGCCGCCAACCACCCCTCGCTGCTCGATGCGGTGATCCTGGTCTCGCAGCTGCCCGACGCGATCTGCGTGATGAAGGCCAGCCTGATGGACAACCCGCTGTTCGGCTCGGCGGCCCGATTGGCCCGCTACGTGCGCAACGACGGCATCCTGCGGATCATCACGGGCAGCTGCGAGGCGCTGCAGCAGGGCACCCACCTGGTGCTGTTCCCCGAAGGCAGCCGCACCGTGCACTTTCCGGTCGACCCGCTGGGACCCACCGTGGGCATGATCGCCCGCCGCGCCGGTGCCCCGGTGCAGACCGTGCTGCTGGACTTTTCCACCGCCTACCTGGGCAAGGCCTGGCCGCTGCTGCGCCCGCCGGTGCTGCCGCTGACCGTGAAGGCCCGACTGGGCCGCCGCTTCGACGCCCCCACCGATCACACCGCCTTCACCACCGAGCTGGAGGCCTATTTCCGCCGCGAGGTCCGCGTGCCCACCGCCCCAACCGCATGACCGCTTCTGCTTCGAGCACCCACCTGGTGCTGATCCCCAGCTACAACCCCGGCCCGGGTGTCATCGACACCGTGCGCCAGGCACGCGCGCAATGGACACCCGTGTGGGTCGTCGTCGACGGCAGCACCGACGGCACCGACCGGCTGCTGCAGGCCGAAGCGGCCCGCGACCCTGGTCTGCGTGTCATCGTGCTGCCGCAGAACCAGGGCAAGGGTTCGGCCGTGCTCGCCGGCATCGAACAGGCCGCGCGCGAGGGCTTCACCCACGCACTGACCATGGACTCCGACGGCCAGCACCCGGCCGACCTCATTCCGACCTTCATGGCCGCCTCGCAGCGCGACGCGCGCACGATGGTGCTGGGCAAACCGGTGTTCGGCCCTGAGGCGCCGGCCCTGCGCGTCAACGGCCGCAAGGTCTCCAACGGCTGGGCCAACCTGGAAACGCTGTGGATGGGCGTGGGCGATTCGCTCTACGGCTTCCGCGTCTACCCCATCGCGCCACTGGCGAAGATCATGCGCGGCAACCGCTTCATGCGCCGCTTCGACTTCGACCCCGAGGCCGTGGTACGGCTGTGCTGGGCCGGCGTGCGGCCGGTCAACATCGACGCCCCGGTGCGCTACCTCAGCGCCGAAGAAGGCGGCGTCTCCCACTTCAAATACCTGCGCGACAACACCCTGCTGACCTGGATGCACACCCGCCTCTTCATCGGCTTCGTGCTGCGCCTGCCCCTGCTGGTCTGGCGGCGTCTTTTTGGATCGGATCACTGAAATGAACAACCCCGGCCAGGGCAAAGGCGCGCTCAAGGACGACCCGCGCCTGCGCCCCTATTTCAAGAGCGAGGGCGAGCGCCGCGCGCTCACCCAGACCATGTTCAACCAGGCGGCCGGCGGCTACGACAGCGCCGAAAGCCTGACCGCGCTGGGCAGCGGCGCCTGGTACCGGCGCGACGTGCTCAAGCGCAACGGCCTGTCCGCCGGCATGACGCTGGTGGACGTGGCGGCCGGCACCGGCCTGGTCACTGTGGCCGGGGTCGAGCTGGTCGGCCCGACGGGCCGGGTGATCGCTGTCGACCCCTCGCCCGGCATGCTGGCCGAGCTGCGCAAGAAGGTGTCGGTGGAGACCATCGAGGCCTTCGGCGAGGCCATCCCGCTGCCCGATGCGCAGGCCGACTTCGTGTCCATGGGCTACGCCCTGCGCCACGTGGACGACCTGAACAAGGTGCTGTCCGAGTACCTGCGCGTGCTCAGGCCGGGCGGCAAGGTCTGCATCATGGAAATCAGCCGCCCGCGCGGCCGCCTGCTGCGCGGCCTGCTGCGCTTCCACATCTCGGTGCTGGTGCCGCTGATGGCGCGACTCACCGGCCGGCACGCCGACGTGCAGAAGCTCTGGGCCTACTACGGCGACACCATCGAGGCGGCGCTGGACCCCGAAACCATCATGGACGCCCTGCGGCGCGCTGGCTTTGCCGACGTGGGCTGCTCGGTGTCGCTGGGCATCTTCCGCGAGTACACCGGGGTGCGGCCGGCGTGAACACCACCGAGATCTTCCTGATCGCGATGCTGATCATCTTCAGCCTGCCCTGGCTGGTCTGGAGAGTCTTCAACACCGACTACTTCGCGCCGCTGGTGGTGGTGCAGATCATCATGGGCATCCTGCTGGGGCCCGGGGTGCTGGGCAAGTGGTCGCCCGAGTACTACCAGTTCGTGTTCACGCCCGCGGTGGTGCAGTCGCTCAACGGCATCGCCTGGTGGGCCGTGATGCTGTTCGTGATGATCGCGGGCGTCGAGCTGGACCTGGCCCAGGCCTGGAAGCACCGGCGCGAGAGCGGCATCACCGCCGGCCTGGCGCTGGGATCGCCGCTGCTGCTGGGCTGCGGCGCCGCGCTGGTGTTGCTGCAGTTCCCGGGCTGGATGGGGCCGCTGGCGCAGCACTGGCAGTTCGTGCTGGGCATCGGCATGGCCTGCGCGGTGACCGCGCTGCCGATCCTGATCCTGCTGATGGAGAAGCTGGAGATCCTGCGCCACCCGCTGGGCCAGCGCATCCTGCGCTACGCCAGCCTGGACGACATCGCGATCTGGGGCGTGCTGGCGCTGATCCTGATGGACTGGAGCCGCATCGGCAAGCAGGTCGTCTTCCTGATCGCCTTTGTGGTGCTGGGCTGGGGCTTCCGGCGCCTGATGGCCTGGCTGCAGGAACGCGACCGCTGGTACGTGTCGCTGATCTGGCTCGCGGCCTGCGGCTTCGGTGCCGACTGGGCCGGCCTGCACTACATGGTGGGCGCCTTCCTGGCCGGCGCGATCATGGACGCGCACTGGTTCGACCAGGACAAGCTCGACCAGCTGCGCCACCACGTGCTGCTGGTGATGATGCCGGTGTTCTTTCTCTCCACCGGCCTGCGCACCAACTGGGCCGTCGGCGGTGCCGAGGTGTTCGCCGCGGCGGCGCTGCTGCTGTTCGTGTCGGTGGCGGGCAAGCTGATCGGCGTGCGCATCGCCGGCCGCGTGCTGGGCTGGGCCCCGGGCGAGGCCAGCGTCATCGGCTGGCTGCTGCAGACCAAGGCGCTGATCATGATCATCTTCGCCAACATCCTGCTGGACAAGCAGGTCATCACCAGCGAGACCTTCACCGCCCTGCTGCTGATGGCGGTGGCCAGCACCATGCTGACGGTGCCGGTGGTCGCGCCGCGGATGTCGGCGCACCGCTGAGGCCTACTTGCCCGCGCCCTTGACCGAGGTCGGGTCCGGGGCGCGCTGCTCGCAGCCACGGGGCACGGTGTCGACCCGGGTGAACACCTCTGTCGCGCCGTTGATCTCGCTGCCCACATAGGCGCGTGCGTGCAAATTGCCGTCCTTCAGTCGCAGCTTGATGCTGTGAAACTTGCGGGTGCGTGTGTCGAAGGCCCAGCCTTCTGTCCACACGCCGGCGTTGAACTTGGTGGCCTGAAACACCTTTCTGTTGCAGTCCAGGGCGACGCTTCGGTTGGGGTTTTCGACCTCCCGGTCCCAAACGATCTCGCCGCAAAGCGCTGTCGGGGGCGCATCCTTGAACAGCGAACAGCGCTTGAGCTCCACAATCCCGTCGCCCTGCGCCGTGATCCAGTAGCCCACAAAATCATCGCCCTTGTCCTGGGCCAGTGTGCTGGCCATCGTCGAAGCGATGGCGATGCCGACAGCCCATGCGTGGATCTTCATGCTTTGGCTCCTCGTGAGGTTCAGCGCAACATCTTCAACAGCGACCCGCTGAGCCAGGATGTGCGCCGGGTGTAGGGTGGAAAGAACAGGCTCAGCGGCATCAGGGGACCGGAAGCGAGACAGGCGCGTTCGTGCGAGAACGCCTTGAAACCGTAGTGGCCGTGCGCGCTGCCGATGCCCGACTGGTTCACACCGCCGAAGGGCAGACCGCCATGCACGTACTGCTGCACGCAGTGGTTGAGGCAGAGGCCGCCCGAGCTGGTCTGGGCCGTGACCCGGGCCTGCGTCGACCGGCTGTGGCTGAACAGGTACAGCGCCAGCGGCTTGGGCTGCGCGTTGATGCGCTGGATCACCTGGTCGATCACGTCGAAGGCTTCGATGGGCAGCACCGGGCCGAAGATTTCCTCGGACCCGATGCGCGCCTCGGCCGGCACGTCGGTCAGCAGCGTGGGGGCCACATAGCGCGCGGCGCTGTCGTGGCGACCGCCGGCCAGAAGGGTCGCGCCCCGCGCCAGCGCATCGTCGATCAGCTCGCCCAGCCGCCGGGCGTGCTGCGGCGTGATGATGCGCGCGAGGTCCGGGCTGGCCTCCACCTCGTCTGCCGTCGGGCCATAGCGCTTGGCGATCAGCTCCTGGCACAGCCGGACGAAGCGGTCCTTGACGCTGCGCTGCACGAACACGTGGTCGGGCGCGACGCAGGTCTGGCCGGCGTTGGTGAACTTGCCCCACAGGATCAGCTCGGCGGCTTGCCGCAGGTCGGCCGACTGGTCCACGATCACCGGCGACTTGCCGCCCAGTTCCAGCGTCACGGACGTGAGGTGCCGGGCCGCGGCCTCCATCACCCGCGTGCCCACCGAGGGCGAACCAGTGAAAAACACATGGTCGAACGGAAGCGCCAGCAACTGCTGCGCCGTGGCCACGCCGCCCTGCACCACCGCCACCTCGGCGGGGTCGAACAGCGCCGCCACCAGCTCGGCCACCACCGCGTTGACGTGCGGCGTGAACTCCGAGGGTTTGAGGATCACCGCGTTGCCCGCCGCGATGGCCGACACCAGGGGCCCGAGCAAGGTGTTCACCGGGTAGTTCCAGGGGCCAATGATCAGGCAGCGCCCGCGCGGCTGACAGAGCACCTGGGCGCGCGTGCCCAGCGTGGCGAGCGTGGGCCACACCCGCCGGGGCCGCATCCACTTGGCCAGATGCGCCACCGCATGGCGCACCTCGTCCACCACCGGCAGCAGCTCGGTCAGGTCCACCTCGGCGGCGGGCTTGCGCAGGTCGGCGGCGAAGGCTTTGTAGAGCGCCTGGCGGCGGTCCATCAGCCCGTCGCTCAGACGCCGCAGCTTGGCCAGGCGCTGGCGGGCGGTTGATCCGCGCAGCGCCAGCGCGGTGGGCGCCTGCTGCGCGAACAGGGTCTGAATTCGCGCCGGATCGGCGTCGACATCAATGTGCATGACCGGGTTCTTCATGGTGTGGGCGGGGTGTGCACGGGGGCCGGCGCGCCCCGGCGCTGGCGCAGCCACTCGATCGCATGCTCGGTCAGGGTGTCCCGGATCGGGCGGTAGGTGATGCCCAGCTCGTCGATGCTCCGCCGGTTGTCGACCGGGAACCGGATGCCCAGGTGCTTGCGGATGTAGTCCGGCGTGAGGCCGAACGCGGGGCCGATGAGGCGCACCACCCAGTCGGGGATGGTGTGGCGCGGCAGCAGCCAGGGCCGGGGGTGCACGCTGCGCAGGATCTTCGAGATCTCGACGAAGGAGATCATTTCCTTCTCGGCCAGGATGTAGCGCCCGTGCGCTTCCTGCCGCTCGGCCGCGCGCAGGTGGGCCAGCGCCACCTCGCGCACGTCCACCGTGGTCAGGCTCAGGTCGGGCATGCCGTAGAACAGCACGCCGCGCAGCATCTCGTCGAGCAGGTAGAGGCTGCCGGACGCCGACTCCGGCGTGAGCGAGGGGCCGAGGATCAGGCCGGGGTTGATCGTCACCAGGCTCCAGCGCTGCTGCAGCCCGTGCAGGCGCCAGGCCTCCTTCTCGGCCTCCACCTTGGACAGGTGGTAGGGGTTGTTCTCCAGCGTGCTGCTGGTGTTGAAGTAGACCTCACTGAGCACGCCGTCCTTCATCTGCCGCACGTCGATGTAGTCGCCGAAGATCGCGCCGACGGTCGAGGTCATAACCACACGCTGCACGCTGGGGGTGCGCTCGACGCTGCCCAGCACGTGGCGCGTGCCCTGCAGCGCCGGCTCCAGCATCTGCCGGCGCCCGTCGGTGATCTTCTCGGGCAGCAGGAAGGGCGAGGCCACATGGTGCACCACCGCACAGCCGGCCATGGCGGCGTCGAAGGAACCGGGCTTGAGCAGGTCCGCCTCGAACAGCGTCAGCCGGCCCGGGAACTGCTGCTGCAGAGCTTGCAGCGGGCGCAGCTTGGCCGTCTGGCCCAGGCTGCGCACCGTCGCGTTCACGCGGTGCCCAGCCTCCAGCAGCAGGCGCGTGAGGTGCGCCGCGACGTAGCCGCTGGCGCCCGTGACCAGATGGGCGGTGTTCACGACAGCACCCTGTGCGGTTGCGCGCCCTGGGGCACCCGGCCCAGCAACACCAGCACCGCCGCCGCCACAGCGAAGGCCACGCTCAGCAGCGGCACGGCGCTGGCGTCGTTCCCCTCGACCATGAACGAGCCCGTGAGCGGCCCCAGCGCGCTGCCCAGCAGCTGCGCCGCCGGCACCAGGCCGGCCAGTCGTCCGCTGGGGTCGGCGCGGAACGCCAGGCCGATGTGGAACGGCAGCATGAACAGCCACACAAAGCCGAACGCCGCACAGGCGATGGAGAAGCTGCGCACGCCACCTGCGGGCAGCTGGTACACGGTGGCGGTGACCGCGGCCAGCACCATCGAACAGAACACCAGCGTGGGCACCAGCGGCAGCCGGCGCACCGCCAGCGCCGCCACGCTACCGCCCACCACCTGCATCACCAGCACCGCGGCCACCAGGGTCTGCGCGGCCTGTGCGTTCAGCCCCACCGCCTGGCCCAGAGGCTCGATGTAGGCCCAGAACGAGCCCAGCGCCGCCAGCTGCAGGAACACCACGGCCAGAGGCTGCAGCGTGCGGGCCGACCACCGGAAACCCGAGACCGCGGGCGGGGCCAGGGGCGACAGGCGCGCGGGCTGCACGAACGCCAGCAGGCAGGGCAGCAGCGCCAGCAGGCCCAGCGCCACGAAGCCACCCGGCCAGCCCCAGCGCGGAATGATGGCGTTGGCCAGCGCCAGCCCCAGCAGGGCCTGGGCAATGGTCTGCAGCACGAAGAAGACACCGCCGATGCGCGCCGGCTGGGCGGTGCGCACGATCACGCCGGTGGTGCCCCAGATCAGCACCCCCTCGGCCAGACCGGCGCCGGCCCGCACGGCCGCCATGCCGCCATCGCCCACCGCCTGCAGGGTGAGCAGGTCCAGCGCCGCCGTGCACAGCGCCGCGAGGATGGTGATCTGCCGCAGCCGCAAGCCGGGCAGCAGGGTGTCGCCGAGCACCACGCCCAGCCCCAGCATGATGATCTCGGCCATGGCCACGATGCCCACGCCCTCCAGGCTGACGTGGCCAGCCTCGACCAGGGCACCGAGCAGGATGGGCTGCACGCCCACCATGAGCACGGCAATGGTGCCGATGGCCAGCGCGCCGGCCAGCTGCACGGGGGAAACGCTCGGATCGGTTTGGGTTGACATGGCAGGCCCCTCCAGGGTGGGTCAGTAACCGTTGCTCTCTTCGGGCAGATGCCCTTGCACGAACCGCACCGCCGCGCGCTGGCGGTCTTTCGCCAGGCGCCGGTTGGCCACCAGGCGGACGATCCAGGGCAGCGGGCGCACGCGCCCGTTGCCGGCCACGGCCAGCACATAGGCCTTGGCGCATTTTTCGAACAGCTCGGCGTTCAGCGCCAGGCGCAGCGCGGTGGTGCCCAGGCAGACCGGCCGGCCCCGCAGCAGCAGCGCGTTGCCGCCGGTCCGCAGCGCCACCGGCACATCCCCCGCGCCCGCGCTGGGCGGTCCCATCGGGCCCAGGTGGCGGGCCTGCTCGTCGAACACCTGGGGCATCGCGCCACCGAAGTCGGCCAGGCAGCGCCCGAAGCGGCCGCCACCTTCGGCGATGGCGCCCACGTCGCCCCGCGCGGCGTAGGTGGCGGCGTGCGCCTCGGCCTCGCGCGGTGCCGCGCGCCAGACCACGCGCTGCGGGGCGCTGTCGCGGGCGAGGCCGAACCACATGGCCTCGGTGCCGGGAATGCGCAGCGACAGGCTGGCGCCCTCGCCCTCCAGCAGGCCCTTGGCCTGCAGCCGGTCGCGCAGCCCGGGCCATTGCGCGCGCAGGTCTTGTTCGGTGCTCATGGCGTCAGACCAGTTTGAAGACGTCTTCGAAGCGGTTCAGCGCATCGTCGACCACGTCGTCGGTGTCGGCCAGGCTGGTGTAGATGCGGCTGCCGGCCAGGGTGATGAGGCCGTGGGCCGTGTAGGCCGCGCCCATCTCTTCCATCATGTGCTTGCGGCGCTTGGCCTCGTCCTTCACCTTGAACAGCTTCCACAGGCTGCTGGTGTCCAGCAGCAGCACGCCCGAGGTCTGCAGGTGCACGATGGAACCCATGTTGTAGGTCACGTAGGGCAGGCCCAGGCGGTTGATGATGCCCTCCAGCCCCTGGCGCAGCCGGTCACCCGCGCGCCCGGCCACACCGGCGGCGTCGGTGCGCTGCGCCTCCAGCAGCGCGTGGTAGCCCGCCACGCAGGACAGCGGGTTGGCCGACAGCGTGCCGCCCACGAAGGCGCGTTTGGCGGTGGTGCCGATGCCGCCCACCAGCATCATCATGATGTCCTTGCGGCCGCCGATGGCACCCGCCATGGGGTAGCCGCCGGTGAGGCACTTGCCCAGCACGGTGAGGTCGGGCGTGACGCCGAAGTAGGCCTGAGCGCCGCCCATGCCGATGCGGAAACCCGTGACCACCTCGTCGAAGATCAGCAGCGCGCCGAACTCGTCGCACAGTGCCCGCACCTGGCGGTTGTAGTCGGGGTGCACCGGGCGGGTGCCGCTCTCGGGGCCCAGGGGCTCCAGCAGCACGGCCGCCGTGCCGCCGCGCAGGCGGTTCCAGCGCAGCTGGCTGCGCAGCGCGTCCAGGTCGTTGGGGTTGCACTCCTGCGTGTTGCCAGTGGCGCCAGTCGGAATGCCCACCGCCTCCATGCGGCCGGTCTTGGGCAGGCGCATGCCGTAGACCAGCTGGTCGCTCCAGCCGTGGTAGGCGCCGCCCACCTTGATGATGCGTTTCTTGCCGGTGTAGGCGCGCGCCAGGCGCACCGCGCCCATCACGGCCTCGGTGCCCGAGCCCAGCAGGCGCACCATGTCCACGCCGGGCATGCTCTGGCACACCAGTTCGGCCAGCTTGACCTCGTACTCGTGCAGCAGCCCGGTGACGGGGCCGCACGAATCGAGCACCTCGTTCACCTTTGCGCGCACCGCCGGGTGGTTGGAGCCCAGCAGCGTGGGGCCACCTGCCTGCAGGAAGTCGATGTAGCGGTTGCCGTCCACGTCGGTCATGTGGGCGCCGTCGGCCTGGGTGATGGCGAGCGGGAACGGGTGGTTGAAGGCCAGGTTGTGCTGCACGCCGCCCGGGATCACGGTCTTGGCGCGTTCGGACAGGCGTTTCGACCCCTGGCAGCGCTCGTCGAAGTAGCGCATCACCTGCGGCATCTTGTCGGCGCGGATGGGCCGCATGGGCTGCTTCACCAGCTCGGCAAAGCGGCGGTAGAGGCTGTCCACATCGGGCCAGGCCGAAATGGCGGAAGTGGCAGGACGGGGCGCGGTGGTGGCCGCGGCGGCGGTGTGAACGGAGGACAGGTTGCTCATGGTGGGTGGGCCGGGTACAGGGAGGGATCAGGCGGCGAGCGCGTCGGCGACGCGCCGCAGGGCCGCCTGCATGAAGGGTTCACGTTCGCTGCGCGCCGCGATGCGTTGCAGCAGCAGGGAGGTGCACAGGGTTTCAAGGTCGTCCACCGCCTGCAGGGCGGCGCTGGTCGTGGCGCCGCAGCACAGCACGCCGTGGTTGAGCATCAGGTAGGCGTTGGTGTCGGGGCGCAGCTGGCGGGCCAGCTTGGACGACAGCCAGCCACTGCCCGAGGGGGCGTAACCCGCCACGGGAATGTGCTCGCCCAGCAGCCGCCGCAGGGGGCCGGGTGGCACCTGCAGCGGCTGTCCCAGCAGGGCGCAGGCGCTGGCCACGGGTTGGTGCGTGTGCACGCTGGCGTTCACGTCGGGCCGGGCGCGCAGCACCTGTGCGTGCAGGCCGCTCTCCACCGTCGGTGACTTGTTTCCTTCGACCTGCCGCAGGTCGGCCAGGCGCAGCACACACACGTCGTCGGCAGTCATCGTCAGATAGTCGGTCGCCGAGGGCGTGACGGCGATGTGCTCGGCGTCGATGCGCAGCGCGATGTTCCCGCCCGTGCCGGAGAAGTGGCCCTGGTGGGAGAGCTGGACGCACATCTCGACGATGGTGCGGCGGAAGGGCAGCGAGTTCATGCGGTGGCTCCCTGGTGCTGGTTGAGTCGGTGGTACAGCGGCGCCAGCCGGGTGCGCACCTCCTTGAAGGTCTCGAACTGGTCGTCGTGCAGGCGGCGCAGTGCGCTGGCGGGTTCGTAGACGGCGCGCGTGCGCCGCAGGTGCGCCAGGTCGGCAAAGGACAGCGCGCCCATGCCCACCCCGGCGATGAAGGTGGCGCCGATGGCGTTGGTCTGGATCGGGTTCTCGATCTGCCGGATGGGCTGGCCGGTCACGTCGGCCATGATCTGGCACCACACATCCGACTGCGCGCCGCCGCCCACCGCGGTGATGGTGCCGGGGTTGCGCCCGAGCAGGCGGGCAAAGGGCTCCAGCATCCAGCGGGTGTTCAGCGCCACGCCTTCCAGGAAGGCTCGGAAGATGTCCTCGCGGGTGTGTTCCAGCGACATGTTCAGCAAGCCGGCGCGCAGGCACGGGTCGTCCACCGGTGTGCGCTCGCCCAGCAGCCAGGGCGTGTAGATCAGCCCGCGCGCGCCGGGTGGCACGCGCGCGGCGATGCGGTTGAGCGCCTCGTAGACCGCGGGGTGTTCTTCGTCGCTGGCCAGTTCGTCCGGGTGGTAGAGGATGCGGTCGCGCAGGAACGAGAGGTTGGCCCCTGCCGTGGACTGCAGCGCCATCGCGAGGTAGCGCCCGTCCACCGCGCTGGGCACGGCGGCGATCTTGTGGCGCACGTCGGTCTTCATGAAGGGCACATGCGCGCCCAGCCAGGACGAGGTGCCCAGGTACAGGTGGGTTTCGAAGTCGCCCACGGCGGCACCCACCGCGACGGCGGAGTTGTCCACCGCGCCGGCCACCACCAAGGTTTTCTCGCTCAGGCCCAGGGCCTGCGCCACGTCGGGCAGCAGGGGGCCGAGCACGTCGGTCGAACGCACGATCTCGGGCAGCTTGGCCGCGTCGATGCCCAGCAGGCGGATCAGGCCGGCGTCGTAACGGATGTGGTGCGCGTCCCGGTTGTCGGTGACCCAGGAGGTGACCGTCGAATCCTGCGTGGCACAGAAGCGGCCGGACAGGCGCAGGTTCAGGTAGTCCGGCACGTTGAGAAACTTGTGGGTGCGCTCGTAGCGCTCGGGCTCCTCGTCGTGGACGTAGGCCATGTGACCGGCCGAGTCGCGTCCCGACAGCGAAGGCGCACCGCCGGTCAGCCGCAGCCAGCGCCAGAGCTTGAGCGGACCGTAGCCTTCGATGCTGGGGCCGCGCCCGCGCACCCGGCGCGCCATGGCGGCCGCGCCCCGGGCGTCGAGCCAGGTGAGCGCGCGCCCGATGGCCTGGCCGCTGCGGTCCACACACACCGTGCCCTCGGTCTGCGCGGAGCAGCACACCGCCACCACACGGCGGCGCAGTCCGGCGTCGCCGGCGAGGATCTCGCCCGCGCTGCCGAGCAAGGCCGTCCACCAGTCCTGCGGCTCCTGCTCGGCCCGGGCGCCCTGCACATGCAGCGGCACCGCCCGGAACGCCCAGGCGTGCACCGTGCCGTCCAGCGACACCAGGGCGCACTTGCAGCCCGAGGTGCCCAGGTCCACCGCGAGCACGAGGCGCTCGTCGGTGGGGGCGGACCGGTGATTCGGCGCCTGTGTCATGTCAGAAGCTGCGGGAGACCGAAAGAACGAGGCGATCGTTGTCGGTGGCGCGCACCTTGTCGCCATCGAACGCCAGGTACAGCTCGCGCACGCGGGTGCGGGTGGTCACCCACTCGGCGCTCCAGCTGTAGCCCCAGCGCTTGTGGGTCACACCCACCGCGTAGTCGGCAAAGTTCGCTTCCTTGAAGTTGGCGATTTTCTGGTAGCCACCGTGCAGGTTGAGCGTGGTGGTGGGGTTCAGTTCGAACTTGTAGCCCAGGTCGAACAGCCAGCTGCCGCGCGAGTTCTGGTCGCCACGCGCATAGCAGGCCAGCCCCGGCATCGGGTCGGCCATGGTCGAGAGCATGGTGCCGCACACGCCGCCGGTGTTGGCGCCGCGGTAGTTCTTGGAGATCACATTCATGAGGCGCGCCTCCAGCGCGCCGTAGCCGACCTCGGCCAGCGCGAACGCGCTGTCGTACTTGGTGCGGCGCCAGTCCGTGGGCGAACCCGTGGCCATGTCGAAGCCGTGCGGCGCTTCGAACTGCGCGCCAGGGAACAGCTCGGTGGCAAGGCCCACGCCGAAGTGCCAGCCCTCTGGATCGCCAAAGCGGTAGCCGCCAGCCAGCGTGACGCCCAGACCTTCGCCGCCGAGAAACTGCTTCTTGCTCACCGTGGCGAACTCGGCCAGGCCCACCAGGCCGCTCTCGTGCGCAATCTGCACACCGAGCTTGGCACCGGGCCGGTTGAAGGAATCAGAGACACCGCGGCTGCGCACATCGGAGGTGAGCTTGACCTCGGTGGTGGTGGCGTAGCTGGCCATTTCCTGGCCGAACGATGGCAGGGCGGCGCCGGCCAGCGTGGCGGCCACGGCCAGGGACAGAGGACGGAACGGGATCATGGAGAACTCCTTGCTTCGGTGGTGGGAGGGGCGGGGAAAACGGCGGGGGGGGAACGGCGGGGTATGGCGATCAGCGCCTGATCAGCGTTTGCACTGGGGCGCGTCGGGCAGCCGGTCCACGCGCTTGAGCTGTTCGGTCTGGCCCAGGACTTCCACGCCCACGAAGGCGCGGATGCGCAGCTCGCTGCCCCTGGCGCGCACGGCGCCCTTGTATTTCCGGTCGTCGCGCGGGTCGTAGACCCAGCCGTCGCGCCAGGCGTCCTTCTCGTAGCGCGCGAGCTGCGCGATGCGCACCCCGCAGGTGTCGGCGGCCGTGCCGGCGTCCTTGTCCCAGACGATGATTCCGCACAGGGCGCCGGCCGGCTCGGCGCAGGGCGCGAACTGGATCACCGCATCGCCCTCCGGTGTCATCCACAAGCCCTTGGCCTCGTCCGGCCCATCGGCCAGGGCGGGCAGGCTCAGCACACAGCAGACAAGGGCCAGCAGGCGGAAGTGCAGCGTCATCAGAAGCCCCTTTCTTGAGCGGTATCAAAGACCAATCAGATAGTTATGACTAGTATATAGTGATGACTATCGTTTTTGCCAAAAAAGATTACTGGGAGAATCCCTGATGCCCATCGCCACCCGAGCCATGACAACGAGCCGCAAGAAGCCACAGCCCTCGCTGGTCGCCAAGAAGCAGCCGGCGCAGCAGCGCGCCACCGAGACCTACGAACGCATCCTGGAAGTGACCGCGCAGACGCTGGCCGATGTGGGCATCGAGCGCTTGTCGACCAACCTGGTGTGTGAGCGCGCCGGGCTCACGCCCCCGGCCCTCTACCGCTATTTCCCCAACAAGTACGCGCTGCTGTCGGAGCTGGGCCAGCGCCTGATGCAGGCGCAGAACGCACGTGTCGACCGCCACATGACGCTGGAGGTGTTCGCCGGGGGACTGGAAGCGCTGGAGCACGCGATGGAGGGGCTGATCCTCGACACCTACGAAGCCACGGTGCAGACCGTGGGCGGCGTGTGGATCATGCGGGCCCTGCGCGCGGTGCCCGCGCTGCAGCAGGTGCGGCTGGCCTCGCACGCCGCCGTCACGAAGGAACAGACCGAGTTGCTCGTGCAGGCGTTTCCCGATGCGAATCCGGCCGAGCTGCAGATGGTCAGCCGCATCGTGGTGGAACTGGTCTACGCCACCGTCGAAATGATCTTCGACGAGCCGCTGGACGTGAAGGCCGTGGCCCGCACCGTGGCCGGCATGATCGCCAGCCACCTCACCCGCATCCGGCCGGACGCCGCGCCACCGCGCAAGGCCACCGGCCAGGCGGCGGCCCGCCGCTGAGACCACTGCCCTGCCCTCAGGGCCGCGGCGGCGGCACGAGCTGCCAGACGCCGTCCTGCTGGCGGATCATGCCGCGCTGTTCCAGCGAGGCCAGGTAGCGGCGGTGCCCCGCATCGCCCTGGCGCCGGAACAGCGGAATCAGGCGCCCGAGCAGGTTGGGCACCAGCATGGCCAGCCGCACCGTCCACGACTCGCTGGGCCGCACATAGCGCTCCAGGCAAGGCTGGTCCAGCATGCGCAGCACCTGCAGCGCCACCTCGTCGGGCTGCTGCGGCGGGTCGATGAACTGCAGCTTGTTGCCACCGTCGATGGCCTCGCGCACCAGCATGGGCGTCTCGGTCGCCGAGGGGTTGATGATTCCGAATTTCACGCCCAGACGCGGTCCGTCCAGGCCCAGGCAGAGCATGGCGCCGCGCAGGCCGAACTTGGTGGCCGAATAGACGCTGGTCTCGGGCAGCGGGAAGATGCCACCGAGCGAGACGATGGAGATCACCCGGCCGTCCGCCGCCTGGCGCAGCTGCGGCAGCAGGCTGTGCGTCAGCAGCACCGGCGCCAGCAGGTTGATGCCGAACTCGCCCTGGATGGACGCCAGGCTGCGCTGCTCGAACGGCTGCGTGTCCGCCACTGCGGCGTTGTTGACCAGAAGGTCGAGCCGCCCGATGCCGTCGCGCACATGGTCCACCAGCCGCTGCACCGCCTCGGCGTCGGTCAGGTCGGCCACATGCGCCGTGGCCAGGGGCCCGAGCGCGCGCACGGCCTGGTCCAGGCCAGCCGCGTTCACGTCCACCAGCAGGCAGCGCACGCCGCGTTCGATCAGCCGCGCGGCGATGGCCCGGCCCAGACCGCCCGCGCCGCCCGTGATCAGCGCCACCCAGCCGGAACAGTTCAAGGGTTCAGCCATGGGACACCACCTCCCGCACCGGTGCCTGCGGGCCCGGTGCCGGGGCCGCGGGCGCGACCCTGACGCGGTCGTAGAAGGCCTCGCTCAGCTCGTTCCAGCCCATGCGGGCGCGCAGCTTGCGCAGGTAGGTCTTGAAGGAATGCGCGTCGATGTACACCGCGTGGCGCGGCGAGTCGACGAAGCGGATACCGCCCGAGAGGTCGGGCTGGTCGTGCTGTATCAGCTGCTCGAAGCGGGCCGCGCTGGCGTCGCGGTCGCGCTGGGCTCGCAGGTAGGACGCAATCATGAAGGCCTGGGTGTCGAACAGCTTGTAGGCGCTGGAGTTGTTCTCCAGGTAGCCGATGCCGAACAGGTTGCGGTGGTCGCGGCTGAACATCGACAGGTAGAGCTGGGGGCGTCCGCCCCGCCACTCGAAGTACTCGGCCGCGTAGCGGCAGCTCCAGCGGTAACCGGTGGCGCACAGCACGAGGTCGACTTCTTCGCGCGAGCCGTCCTTGAACACCACGACGCGGCCGTCCAGGTGCGAGATGTCGGGCTTGACCGCGATGTTGCCGTGCTGCAGGTGGTGCAACAGCTGCGAGTTCATCAGCGGGTGGCTTTCGAACAGCCGGTGGTCCGGCCGGGGCAGACCGAAGCGCGTGAGGTCGCCGGTGATCAGGCGCAGCAGCCCGGTGAAGACCGGCCGCGCCAGCCACAGCGGCAGGTGCGGCCCCGACTCGCCGAACTCGTCGGCCGGCATGCCGAAGATGTGCTTGGGGATGAAGTGGTAGCCGCGCCGCACGCTGATGAAGGCCTGGTCCGCGTGGGTGGCGGCGTCGCAGGCGATGTCGGCCCCCGAGTTGCCCGCCCCCACCACCAGCACCCGCTTGCCGCGGAACTCGTCGCCCGAGCGGTAGGTGACCGAGTGGCGCAGTTCGCCGCTGAACTGGCCTTCAAAGGTCGGCAGGTTCGGATCCCAGTTGCAGCCGGTGGCGCACACCACGGCCTTGTAGCGCCGGCGCGTGCCATCGCTCAGTTCGACCACCCAGTGGCCGGCGGCGTCCTTGCGCACCTGGCTCACACCGGTGCCCAGGCGGATCGCGCCGCGCAGGCCGTAGGCGTCGGCAAAGCTGCGCACATAGGCCAGGATCTGGCGGTGCGAGGGATAGTCCGGGAAGTGTTTGGGCATGGGAAAACCCATGAACCCCGACAGGTCGCGCGAGGAGATGAAGTGCGCCGACTCGTAGATCGGCGAGCCCGGGTTGTCCATGTCCCAGAGGCCGCCCACGTCGCTGTGGCGCTCGAACTGTTCATAGGGCAGCCCCTGGGCCTTGAGCGCCCGGGCCGCGCTCAGGCCGCCGGGGCCGGCGCCGATGATGCAGGTGGCCTCGCCGCAGTCGACGACGCCGGGTTCGGTGGTGGGGGTCATGGTGTCTCCTTCGTGGCTGGATGGGGTGTCGGGTGCCGGGGCTGGTGCGAAACAGCTGGCGTGAATCTAGAGGCGGCCCCGCCTTCGACTGGGGACCCATCCGGCCAGACAGGGAACCATTGCGGCCACACATCGGTCACACTCTGGTCACGCTACGGCCTCCTCCGGAACCCATGACCCCACCACGCCCTGCACCCGGCGGTGACACCCGCCACCTCACCGACGCCACGCTGGTGCCCAACACCGCGCGCTCCCTGCTGGGCCTGCTGCGAGAGCGCGGGCTGCCGCCCGGACGGGTCTGCCGGGGGCTGGGCTTTGGCTACCGCGACCTGTTCGACCTCGGCATGCGGCTGTCGTACCGGCAGCTGCGGCTGCTCATCGTGCGCAGCTACCAGGCCCTGCAGGACCCGGCGCTCGGCCTGTCCGCCGGGGCGCGGCAGACCCCGGTGTCCTGGGGGCTGCCGGGACTGGCCATGCTGACCTGCGAAACCCTGGGCGAGGCCATCGAATACGGCCTGGCACACCAGGGCGACGTGGGCGCCCTGGTGGAGCACAGCACGTCCATCCAGCGGGACGAGATGGTGCTGGAGGTCCGGCCCAAGCAGTTCGATGTCGCCATCGAACCCTTTCTGGTGGAAGAGGCCTTCTCCAGCGCCGTGGCCGTGGTGCGCGGCCTGGTCGGCCCGGGCTACAGCCCGCGGCGCGTCGAACTGGCCTACCCGCGGCCGGCCCACGCCCGCGCCTACACGCAGTTCTTCCGCTGCCCCGTGCACTTCGGCGCCGGGGCAAACCGGCTGGTCAGCGACACGCAGTGGCTGGCCGCCCCCCTGCCCGGCTACGACGAGATCACCTGCCGGCCCCTGCGCGCCCAGCTCGACGGCTTTCTCAAGCGACCGGAGCGCCGCAGCGACCTGGTCCAGTCCATCGCCAGCCGTCTGCGCGCCCACCTGGACCAGCCCCAGCCCCTGCACGCCGTGGCGCAGGAGCTGAACATGAGCGAACGCACGCTGCGCCGCCGCCTGACCGAACAGGGGCTGTCCTACCAGACCCTGCTGGACGACATCCGGCACGAGCGCGCGCGCGACCTGCTGCAGCACGCGGGCCTGCCGGTGGCCGAGGTGGCCCTGGCCTGCGGCTTTGCCGACGCGCGCAGCTTCCGGCGCGCGTTCAAGCGCTGGTCGGGCGCGCTGCCCGGCGAGCGCCGCGGCGCGCCGTGAGCCGCGGCGCCCATCGAACGGTTCACACCTGGCCGGCGAACGCCCGGCGCACCGACACACCCGCCACCCACTGGGCGCCGCGCGCCTGCAGCAGGGCGTCCTGCGCGCGCAGCTGGCTGCGCCGCACGTCCAGCACGGTGTCCAGGCCCACCAGGCCGGCCTCGTACAGCCGCTGGCTGCGCGCCGCCGCATCGGCCGCCGCGCGCTGGGTCTGCTCCAGCTCGGCCACGGTGGTCTCGGCCGCGGCCAGCTGGACCAGCGCGGTCTCGGCATCGGCCAGCGCGCCGATCATGGCTTTCTCGTAGCTGGCCATGGCCTCCTGGGTGCGCGCCTCGTGCACGGCGATGTTGGCGCGGATGCGGCCACCGTCGAAGACCGGCAGCGCCAGCGACACCCCGTAGCCGACCACCAGCGTGGGCGATGCGCTCGCCCCGCCCACGCTCAGGCGCTCCTTTCGGCCCGCCCAGTCCAGCTGGATGCGCGGGTAGAGGTCGCGCCGGGCCACGCCCAACCGAGCCGCAGCGGCCTCCAGCGCCCGGGCCTGCAGCTGCACGTCGGGGCGGCGCTCCAGCAGCTCCGCCGGCAGCAGCCCCGCAGGTGCGGCGATGCCGGAGGCGCCGGCGTCGGCGAAGGCCAGCGCGGGGTCGGGCTGCGCGGCGCCGGTGAGCACCGCCAGCTGGCGCAGGCGCGCGCGCTGGGCACCCTGCAGCTGCACGAGCGCGGCGCGCTCCTGCCCCCGCTCGGCCAGCAGGCGGTCCACGTCCAGCGCGCTCGACTGGCCCACGCCGAAACGCCGCCGGGCCACCTCGATCTGGTGCTCCAGTGTGGCCAGCGCGTCGCGCGCCACGGCCTCGCGGCGGCGCAGCGCCTGGATCTCGAACCAGGCCGTGCTCACGTCGGCCGCGATGGCGACCCGCATCGCCCGCTGCGCCAGCTCGGCGCCCTGCGCATCCAGCGTCGCCGCCCGGCTGGCCAGACCCTGCGCGCCGAACAGGTCGGGTTCCCAGCCCGCGCGCAGGCCAGCCGACGACACGCTGGCCTTGGGGCTGGCGCTGGCATCGCGCCCCCGCTGCGCGCTGGCCGCCAGGCCCAGTTGCGGCATCTGCTGTGCATCGGCCGCATCGACACCGGCGCGCGCCTGCAGCACGCGGGCTGCGGCGATGTGCAGGTCGCGGTTGGAGCGCAGCGCCGCCTCCACCAGTGCGTTGAGTTCGGCGCTGCCGGCGGATGCCCACCAGGCCCCGGTGGCTGGCACGGCCGCCTGGGCGGTGGGGGCGGCCAGGGGGGCGTCCGCGCTCCAGGCGGCGGGCGCCTGCCAGGCCGCGGCGGGTGTGGTCACGGGTGCGGCGCAGCCCGCCAGCGCCACCAATGCGGCAGTGGCCAGGGCCAGACGGGCCGGGGAAAAACAGCTCATGAACGATCTCCTTGTTGACAGACGGCGCTCGTAACTTTACTATACGTGCAGTATAGTTTCAACCACTTCAGTACTTCAGGAGCCTTCCATGCCCAACCCACCCGGACGCAGCAGCTCACGCGAGAAGCTGCTGGACGCCGCCGCCGAACTGATCGCCACCCACAGTGTTCAGGAGCTGACGCTGGAAGGTGTGGCCGCCGCCGCCGGGGTCACCAAGGCCGGCCTGATCTACCACTTCAAGACCAAGGACGACCTGCTCGGTGCCCTCGTCGAGCGCATGAGCCAGGAGCTCGACCAGCGCAGCCGGACCAAGGCCGCGCAGCGCGGCGCCACCATCAGCGCGCGGCTGATGGCCCTGGTGGACGACACCTTCGACATGCCTGCCAGCGAAAAACGCTTGCAGGCCAACCTGCTGGCCGCGGCCACCAGCTACCCGCACCTGCTGGGCCCGGTGCAGCAACTCTTCGACCGCACCTACGGCGAGCTGAGCGACACCGGGCCCGAGGCGGGCCTGGCGCTGGTGGTGGCCGCCGCCCTGGACGGTCTCTTGCTGCTGGAGTTGCTGAACCTGCACCAGTTCAGCCCCCAGCAACACGCCGCCATGCGCCAGGCGATGCAACAGCTCGCCCAGCGCTTCGACTGACTTCCCTGTTTTCCCATTCCCCCTGAACCGGACACCCTCCCATGCCATCGCCCCGTCGCAAGACCATCGCCACCGCCGCCCTGCTGGCCGCGCTGCTCGCCGGCTGCACCGAAGCACCCCCGCCCGCCGCCACCGCGCCCCGCCCTGTCAAGCTGGAACGGCTGACCACCGCCGCAGCCGACGCCACACAGACCTTCGTCGGCACCCTGCGCGCGCGCCAGCGCGCCGAACTGGGCTTTGAACAGCCGGGGCGCATCGCCGCCATCCTGGTGGACGTGGGCGACCGCGTGCGGGCCGGCCAGGTGCTGGCCCGGCTGGACGCAGCGCCCGCGCAGTGGCGGCTGGACAAGGCACAGGCCGACCGCACGGCCGCGGCCGCCGCGCTGGCCGAGCGCACGACCCAGCTGCAGCAGCACGAGGCCCTGGCCAGGGACCAGATCATCTCGGCCACCGCGCTGGAAGCGGTGCAGACGCAGCACCGCGTGGCACTCAGCCAGCTGCAGGCCGCCGACGCCGCGCTGGCCATGGCGCGCCGCGACCTGGCGCTGGCGGACATCAAGGCACCCTTCGACGGCGAGATCGTCGCCCGCACCACCCAGCCCCACAGCGACGTGGGCGCCGGCCAGACGGTGCTGCAGATCGAGGCCGGACAGGCGCTGGAGGTGGTCAGCATGCTGCCCGAGGCGACCGCCGCGCACCTGCAACCCGGGCAGACCGCGACCGCCCGGCTCGGCAACACCGCTGGGGATGCCGGCACCCGGCCGCTGAGGCTGGAACGGCTGTCCACGCACAGCGACAACGGCTCCCTGGTGCAGGCGGTGTTCCGCCTGGACGGCGCCGCGCCCGGCCTGCGCAGCGGCTCGGTGGTGTCGGTGGAGCTGCCGCAGCCGCAGACCGCCGGCGTGACCGTGCCCGCCCCGGCCCTGCTGCCGGCCACCGCGCCCGGCGCGGCCAGCGTCTTCGTGTTCGACGCGGCCCAGGGCACGCTGGTGCGGCGCGCGGTGCAGATTGGCAGCCAGGTGCTGCCCGGCGGCCGCATCCCCGTCACCTCGGGCCTGCAGGCGGGTGAGCAGGTGGTCGTCGCGGGCACCGCCTTCCTCACCGACGGCCAGGCCGCCGTGCCCCACACGCCGACCACCCTGCTGCACGGAGCCCAGCCATGAAGCTCACCGAGTCCGCACTCGGCGCCAGCCGACTGACCTTCTTCGTCGCCGCCCTGGTGCTGCTGGCCGGTATGTTCGCGTTCCTGAAGTTCCCGTCGCAGGAAGAACCCTCCACCACCATCCGCGACGCGATGGTCTTCGTCGCCAACCCCGGCCTGCCGGTGGAGCGCATGGAGCAGCTGATCGCGCGCCCGCTGGAGGAGCGGCTGCGCGAGCTGCCCGAGGTCAAGCACGTGGTCAGCACGGTGCGCACCGGCCTGCTCATCACCCAGGTCACCGTGCACGAGCACCACGCCGATCTGCAGCCGATCTGGCAGAAGGTGCGCGCCAAGCTGGCCGAGGTCTCGCCCCTGTTCCCCGACGGCACGCTGCCGGCACAGGTGAACGACGATTTCGGACGGGTAGCCGTGGCCTCCATCGCCGTCACCGCACCGGGTTTCTCCATGAGCGAGATGCGCGAGCCGCTCAAGCGCCTGCGCGACCAGCTCTACACCCTGCCGGGCGTGCAGAGCGTGAGCTTCCACGGCCTGCAGGACGAACGCGTCTACATCGAGTTCGACCGCGCGCGCCTGGCGGGTCTGGGCCTGGGCGCCCCCGCCGTGCTGCAGCAGCTGCAGCAGCAGAACGTGGTGCTCTCGGGCGGCCAGGTGGTGCTGGGCGGGCTCAACAGCGCCCTGGTGGCCTCCGGTGAAATCGTTTCGCTGGACGCGCTGCGCCAGTTCGTGCTCAGCGTGCCGCAGCGCAGCGGCAGCGCCGATGCCACCGTGCGCCTGGGCGACATCGCGCGCATCCAGGTGCTGCCCGCCGATCCGCCGGATTCGGCCGCCGTCTACCGGGGCGAACCCGCCGTGGTGCTGGGCGTGTCCATGCGCGCGGGGCAGAACATCCAGGCCTTTGGCGAATCCCTGAAGGCCCGTGTGGCCGAACTGCAGCAGCAGCTGCCGGCCGGCTTCGCGCTCGACTACGTCACCTTCCAGGCCGACGTCGTGGACCAGGAGATGGGCAAGATGAACCGCGTAATGGGCGAGACCATCGTCATCGTGATGGCGGTCGTCGTGCTGTTCCTGGGCTGGCGCGCCGGCCTGGTGGTGGGCAGCATCGTGCCGCTGACCATCCTGGGCACGCTGATCGCCATGCAGCTGCTCTCCATCGAGCTGCACAACGTGTCGATGGCTGCCATCATCATCGCGCTGGGCCTGCTGGTGGACAACGGCATCGTGATTGCCGAAGACATCGAGCGCCGGCTGGCCGCCGGCGAGGAGCGGCGCGAGGCCTGCATCCGCGCCGGCCAGACACTGGCCATCCCGCTGCTCACCTCCTCGCTGGTGATCATCTTTGCGTTCTCGCCCTTCTTCTTCGGCAACACGTCGATCAACGAGTACCTGCGCCCGCTGGTGATCGTGCTCGCGCTGTCGCTGCTGGGCTCCTGGCTGTTCTGCCTGACGGTGACGCCACTGCTGTGTTACCACTTCCTCAAGCCCTCGCACCACGCCGCGCAGGCCGACGCGCCCCCCGAAACCAAGTTCTACCGCGCCTACCGCCGGGTGATTGCCACGGTGCTCGACCACAAGGCGGTCTTCCTGGGGGCCATGGCACTGCTGTTCACCGGCGCGATGGCGATGCTGGCCAGCGTGCCCGCGGGCTTCCTGCCGCCGTCGGACCGGCCGCAGTACCAGATCACCCTGGAACTGCAGCCCGGCAGCGACTCGCGCGCCACGCTGTCCACCGTGCAGGCCGTCAGCCGCTGGCTGAGCGACAAGGAAGCCAACCCCGAGGTGACGACCAGCATCGGCTACGTGGCCGACGGCGGGCCACGCATCATCCTCGGGCTCAACCCGCCCCTGCCGGCCTCGCACATCGGCTACTTCACCGTGGGCGTCCAGGACAAGGACGCGCTGGACCCGATGATCGAGCGCACCCGCGACTGGCTGGCCCAGCACCACCCCGGGCTGCGCGCGGACGTCAAACGCTTCTCGCTGGGCTCCAGCGACTCGGGCACCGTGGCCTACCGCATCTCGGGCCCCGACGAGGGCGAGCTGCGCCGCCTGGGCGCTCAGCTTCAGACCGCGCTGCGGGGTGTACCCGGCGTCGTGGGCGTGCGCGACGACTGGGACCAGCGTGTGCCCCGGCTGGACGTGCAGATCGACCAGCGCAAGGCGCGCCGCCTGGGCATCACCAGCGAAGATGTTGCCACCTCGCTGGGCGCGCGCTTCAGCGGCGTGGCGGTGTCGGCCCTGCGCGACGGCGACACGCTGGTGCCGCTGGTGGTGCGCGGCACCGCCGCCGAGCGCCATCAACCCGAGGACGTGGCCAACAGCCTGATCTACCCGGCCACCGGCGCCGCGCCGGTGCCCCTGTCGGCCATCGCCACGGTGTCGATGGGCTCGGAACCCTCCGTCGTCCGCCGCCGCGACCTCGCGCGCACGCTCACCGTGCAGGGCCGCAGCGAAACCCAGACCGCGCAGCAGGTGGTGGACCAGCTCGCGCCGACCGTGGCCGCGCTGGCGCTGCCGCCGGGCTACCGCATCGAACTCGGGGCCGAGATCGAAGAAGCCGCCGAAGCCAATGAGGCGCTCAGCGAGTACCTGCCGCACGCGGCGGTGGCGATGCTGATCCTCTTCGTCTGGCAGTTCGGCTCGTTCCGCAAGCTGGCGCTGATCCTCAGCATCATTCCGTTCGCCCTGATCGGCGTGGCGCCCGCGCTGAAGATCGCAGGCGAGCCGCTGGGCTTCATGGCCAACTTCGGCCTGCTGTCGCTGGCCGGCATCATCGTCAACAACGCGGTGCTGCTGCTCGAACGCATCGAGGCCGAGCTGGCGGCGGGAAAGTCGCGCCGGGAAGCGGTGATCGGCGCCGCCGTGCAGCGCCTGCGCCCCATCGTGATGACCAAGCTCACCTGCGTGGCCGGCCTGGTGCCGCTGCTGCTGTTCGGCGGCCCGCTGTGGTCGGGCATGGCCGTCACCATCATGGGCGGCCTGCTGCTGGGCACGCTGGTGACCCTGGGTCTGGTGCCGGTGATGTACGAGCTGCTGTTCGGCCTGCGCAAGCCCGGCTGGCTCGGCCAGCCAGGACTGGCGGGTGCGCAGGCGGCAGGCTGAGCGGGCACGGGCGCCCGCCGCTCAGCCCCTTAGCCCCTCAGCGCGCGCAGCCCACGCGCTCGACGCTGATCGCCCCCATCACCGACACGCCACGCCCGGCGTTGTCGCCGAACACCGAGGTGCCCGAGGTGGCCGACGAGATGTGGGCGTCGCAGTGCAGCTTGATGCGCAGCCCGCCGCCCACGTTGACCGCCGCGCGCAGGCAGTACCAGCCGTTGGGGTTGAGCAGCTCCATCTCGCTCTCGCCCAGCACGTTCACACCCGGCTCCACCACCACCAGCACCGGGAAATCGGTGACCTCGCGGTCTGCCACCGAGGAGCCGCGCCCCAGCACCCGCACCGCACCGGACACGGTGCGCAGCGGCGGTGTGTCGGTGAACGGGTGCTGGCTGCCCCAGGCCCGCATGCAGGCACGGGCGGCGCTCTGCACCGGATCGGCTTCCTGGGCGTGCGCGGGAGCGGTGCCCAGCAGGGCGTTCACGGAAAACACCCCGGCCATCATGCAGGCGCTCAAGAGACGGTTTTTCATGGCTGGGGCTCCTTGGAAGCGGTCAGATCATTGCGCCGTTGATGGAGATGACTTGTCCCGAGATGTATCCGGCCTGGTCCGAGGCCAGGAAGGCCACCAGGTGCGCCACCTCGGCCGGCTGGCCAACGCGCTGCATCGGCACCATGCGCTTGACGGCGTCGGCGTCGAACGCGCCTTCGATCATGCCGGTGGCGATCAGGCCGGGTGCGACCACGTTGACCGTCACGCCGCGGCTGGCCAGCTCCAGCGCCAGCGACTTGCTGGCCGCGTGCAGCGCGCCCTTGGCGGCCGAGTAGTTGACCTGCCCGCGGTTGCCCGCCACGGCCGCCACCGAGGACACGCTGACGATGCGGCCCCAGCGGGTGCGCATCATCGGCATGGTCAGCGGCTGGGTGACGTTGAAGAAGCCGTTGAGGGACACGTCCAGCACCCGGTCCCACTGCTCGCCGGTCATGCCGGGGAAGACGGCGTCGTCGTGGATGCCGGCGTTGTTGACCAGGATCTGGATCGGCGCGACCTCGACCAGCGCCTCCAGCGCCGCGGCGGTGGCGGCGCGGTCGGTGATGTCGAAGGCCACGGCCTCGGCGCTGCCACCGGCCGCGTTGATCTTTTCCACCAGGGCCTGGGCTTTTTCAAGGCCGCGGTTGGCGTGCACGATGACGTGGTGGCCGTCTGCTGCGAGGCGTTCGCAGATCGCGGCGCCGATGCCGCCGCTGCCACCGGTGACGAGGGCGCGGCGGCGTTTGCTGTCTGTGTTCATAGGGACTGGGCGTCGAGCACCACGGACGCACGGCCTTCGAGCAGGCAGCGTTCGCCGCAGTGGAGGGTGAACTGGTAGAGGATCAGGCGCGCATCGCCCGACAGGCGCTCGGCCGTGATGGTGAGCGGGCCGCCCACGTCGTCGAGGCGGTCGGTGTGCAGGCTCAGGCCGCGCACGCTGGTGAGGTAGCCCTGGGTGGGGGCCGCGTCGCTCGGTGCCAGCAGCGCGCCGTGCACCGCCATGGCCTGCGCCGCGTATTCGACGCCGATGGCCGCGCCCAGGCGGCCCGCGTCGCGCAGCGGATTCGCCGGGTCGGTGTGGCTGACCGCCTCGCAGACGATGCGCTGCTCGCTCCACTCGAGCATGCGGTCCAGCAGGCACATGCTGCCCTGGTGCGGGATGTGGGCCGCGATCCAACCGTGGTCCAGCGGCGCGCTCAGCACGGCCGCCACCCCACCCGCAGCTGCATGGGCGCGAGGTAGTCCAGGACCACCTCGCCGCCCTGCCCGGCCGCCACGCGGCGCAGCAGGGGCAGCGCGCGCATCGCGGGGATCGACGTGCGCAGCGCCTCCAGCGAGGCCCCGGGCATCGGCTCGGCGGCCTCGGTGGTCGACGCCACGGTGAGCGCGCCCAGTGCGCCATCAGCCTGCGGCGAGAGCAGCAGCGCCACCGCGCCGCAGTCGGGCGTGTCTCGCTTGGCGCGCAGCGGCTCGGGGTACTCGCTGTCGTAGGCGATCAGCAGCACCGGCTGGCCATCCACCGCCACCTGCGCCAGTGCGTCCAGCAGGCCGGCGCCGAAGCTGGCGTCGTAGGCGCCGATCACCTGGCACGGCGCCATCGCGCGAGTCGCGATGCCCCAGTAGCCAGCGGCCGCGTTGTGCACCGAGTTGTGGAAGCGCGTCGGCGAAATCTGGCGGTCTTCTCCGGCCAGCTGCTCGCACAGCGCGTGGCAGTTGTGACCGTCGGCACCCGAGGCGGAGAACACCGTCGCCAGCGTCGACGCGTCGGCGCCCGCCTGCTTCACCGCTTCCAGGCCCGCGCCCAGCGAGAGCTTGATGACGCGGCTGGCGCGGCGCCGCTCGGCCGGCGGCAGCAGCTCGGGCACGGGCAGCACGGTCGGGGCCGGCGTGTGGGCTTGTTCGCCGCGCAGCACGGCGGCGGCGCTGGCCCAGTCGGGCAGCCCGGGGGCGATCAGGCCGATGCCGGTGACGAAGGCTTGCAGCGGTTTCACGGCCGTGCTCATGGCGCGACTCCCAGAATGAGCGAGCAGTTGCTGCCACCGAAACCGAACGAGTTGCTCAGCGCGTGGCGCAGCGGCCGGTCCTCGCCCTGCAACTGGTAGCGGATCGGGATCGACGGGTCGAGCGCGCCGGTGCCCGGGCTGCCGGGCAGGCGGCCATCGGTCAGTGCCATGGCGCAGACCAGGGCCTCGATGGCGCCAGCAGCACCCAGGGCGTGGCCCATGTAGCCCTTGGTGGAATTGCCCGGCACGGTGTCGCCGAACAGCGCGGCCACGGCCTTGCCCTCGGCGGCGTCGTTGGCCGGCGTGGCGGTGCCGTGCAGGTTGATGTAGTCGATGTCGGTGGTCACAAGGCCGGACGAGCGCAGCGCGGCCTCCATCGCCAGCCGCGCGCCCAGGCCCTCGGGGTGCGGCGAAGACATGTGGTACGCATCGCTCGATTCGCCCACACCCAGCAGCATCACCGTGCCCGAAGCGGGCGATGCGCTGCGCTCCAGCAGCGCGAAGGCAGCGCCCTCGCCGATGGAGATGCCGTCGCGCGACGCGTCGTAGGGCCGGCAGGGGTTCTTCGACGTGAGCTGCAGCGAGGCGAAGCCGTAGAGCGTGGTCAGGCACAGCGTGTCGACCCCGCCGACGATGGCCGCGTCGATGGTGCCCAGCGCCAGCTGGCGCGCGGCGGCGGCGAACACCTTGGCGCTGGACGAGCAGGCGGTGGAGATCGCCATCGCCATGCCGGTGAGGCCGAAGTGGTCGCGCGTGAACTCGGCCAGCGAAAACGCGTTGTGCGTGGTGCGGTAGTGGAAGTCGTCGGGCAGCGCGCCGGTGGCAGGGTCGCGGCGGCGGTAGGCCAGCTCGGTCTGCAGGATGCCGGCGGTGCTGGTGCCCAGGAACACGCCCACGCGGTCGGCGCCGTAGCGCGCAGTGGCCTCGCGCACGCGGTCGCCGAAGCCGTCAGTCTCCAGGCCCATCAGGGTCAGGCGGTTGTTGCGGCAGTCGTAGCGCGACAGTGCGTCGGGCAGGCGCTGGTCGTCGACGCCGGCGACCTCGCCGATCCAGGTGTCGAGTTGCACCGTCTCGAAGGTGCATGGCGCCAGCGCCGAACGTTCGGCGCGCAGGGCCTCGCGGGTGGCGTCGATCCCGCGGCCGAGGCAGGTGGTGAGGGTGTAGGCGGAAAGCGCGAGCGGGGTCATGGGGCGCAGTGTAGGAAAACCGCCGTCAGCCGTGCTTGCGGCAAACCAGCATGACATTGGCAAAGGGCTTGCCTTCGCTCATCGGGGCCGACTGCACGGCGAACCCGACATCCGTCAGCAGCGTGGTCCAGTCGGCCAGCGAGCGGCAGTACAGCTGCGGCAGCCGGTGGCCGCGGGCGAAGGTGACCACGTGGTCGACCCAGTTGGAGATGTGGAACGGCAGGCCGGCGCTGGCGTCGCCGATGCGGGTCAGGAACAGGCCGCCGTCTGGCAGCGCGGCGTGGATGCGCTGGAGCACCTGGGTCTGCTGGGCGTGGTCGAAGTAGTGCAGCGCATCGAGGATGGTCACCACGTCGGCCTCGCCGAAATCGACCGCGTTCATGTCGCCCTGCTCCACCCGCACCACCGGGTGGTCGCGGCCGAAGGTGTGGGCTGCGCGGTCGACGTCGTTCTGCATCAGTTCGACGCCCCGCATGCTGCGGAACCGGGGCGGCGCCGGCCAGTCGGCCTGCCACTGCCCCGCTTCGTAGAGCTTGCGGGCGGCCAGCAGCCACGCAAAGAGGCTGCCCTGGCCGCAGCCCAGGTCCAGCAGGCGGCCACCCGCCGGCAGCAGCCCGCGCCGCAGCATCTCGCGAAAGATCGGGTCGGTGCCCAGTTTGCCGCGGGCGTAGTGGCGGGCGAACGGCCCCCCGGAACGGAAGCCCTTGGTGGCCTCATCCAGCAGCAGAGGAAAGAAGGTCTGGCTCATTGCAGGGATTGTTGCAGGGTCACCGGCCGCAGCCGCTGTGCCCTCAGGGTCTGCAGGAGTACCGGCAGGGTCGAGAGGATGACAGGCAGGCCGTCGGGCGTGAGCGCGGCGTGCCCGTCGTGCATCAGGAGGATGTCGCCCGCACCCAGGCCGCGGGTCAGCCGCTCCAGCACCCGCTCCGGCCGGCCGTCCCGCGTGTCGTAGGGGCGCCGCGTCCAGGCCGCCAGCCGCAGGTCCAGCGCCGCAAGGACCGGGTCCAGAAACGGGTTGCGCAGCCCCGCGGTGGGGCGAAAGAACAGCGGCGCCTGGCCGGTGATGTCGGCCAGCGTGGCCTGGGCGGCGGCGATGTCGGCGCGCATGCGGCCCGGGCCGAACAGCGAGAACGCGTTGGAGTGCGAATCGCCGTGGTTCTCCACCCGGTGGCCGCGCGCCACGATCTCGCGGCACAGCGCCGGGTGCAAACGGGCGCGCCAGCCGATGCAGAAAAAGGTGGCCTTGGCCCCCGCGGCATCCAGCAGGTCCAGCACCTGCGGCGTGACTTTTGGGTCGGGCCCGTCGTCGATGGTCAGCGCGACCTCGCCGCGCGCCTGGGCGGGGCCGGGCAGCTGGGTGAGGTTCGGCCCGAGCAAGGTAGTCCGCGGCAGCAGGCCGGCGGTGGTGATCACCGCGTGGTTGGCCGCCACCGCGCCCAGCACCCAGGGCCAGGACGAAGGGTCGACCACCGCGCCCACCGCCGCGCCAGCGTGCAGCGCGGCAGACGCCTTGAGAAAAGGGGAAGGCGACCAGCGTCTGCTCATGCCTGGGCGTCGAAGTGGCCGGCGTCCAGAAAGCGCTGCCACAGTGGCAGCCAGGCCGACCAGTCGTGGCCGCCCGGCAGCAGCTCGCAGCGCGGCAGTGGCAGGTGCTGCGCGAGCAGCGACATGCCGTCGGCGAACCGGTCCCGGTCGCCATAGCCCATGAACATCGGCACGGCCGGCGGGGGTGATTGCAGCCAGTGCCACAGGCGCACGTCCGGGTCGCTCATCTGCTCGTCGGTCGCCACCCAGTTCGCCAGGCCACCGGCACGCACGATGGCGTTGGTGGTGAGGCGCCCGCCCGCATAGGGCGCGAGCAGGCACAGGCCGTTCACCGCACCCACCTGCCCTGCCCAGCAGGACAGCGCCAGCTGCCCGCCACGCGAGATGCCGCCCAGCCATACGCGCCGGTAGGTTTTGCGCGCGGGGGCCAGCCACTCGTCCTCGAGCCGCCGCAGCGCGATCCGGTTGTCGGCGCCTTCGGCGTGCAGGTCGGGCGCCACCAGGTCCAGCGCCAGCCGGCGCTTGGCCAGCTCGTCGAACAGGCCGGCCTGCACCATGTGCTGCGGCGTCATCAGCGCCCCGGGCAGCATCAGCAGAAGGGTGTCGGACCCCTGGAGCAGGCGCTCGGTCGGGTTCACGGCGCGTGCCCTTGCGACGGGGCCACAGGGGTCTGGTACACCAGCACAGCGGAAAGCACCAGCGCCAGCAGCGCGCCGGGACCGACGGTGATGCCCACCGCCTGCAGCACCGGCACGCTCGAACTGGCGAGCGTGCCGAAGCCGATCACCGTGGTCAGGACCGCCACCCCCATCGACAGCAGGGTGGCCGGGTCCAGCGGTTCGCCGTCCACGGGGTGGTCGAGGAACAGCGCATAGTTGGAACCGACCGCAAAGATAAGCAGCAGGCCCACCAGGTGCAGCAGGTGCAGCCTGACGCCGGCGAGGTTCAGCATCACCATCACCAGGCCCACGGCGAGCGCCAGCGTGAACAGCACCCGGGCCAGCCGCAGCACCGAGCGCAGCGAGACCGCGAGCAGCAGCGAGATGGCCAGCACACCCATCAGGGACAACTCGACCGCCTCGTCGACATAGGTGGAATACAGGCCCTCGAACTCGGTCTTGAGGTCGACGAACAGAGCGCCGCTGCCCGCGAGCGCCTGCTCCACCGGCTGGGCCGGGATGGCGGCATCGGGGACGCCGGGCGCCGGGCGCAGCGGCAGCATCACGGTCCAGTGCCCGTCCTTGCCGTGGATCAGCAGGGAATCCACCGCCAGGGCCAGAGCGCTGCCGTCGAGATCGGCACGGGTCATCGGCCCGGCGGCGCGCGCCGCCTCGGTGTCGCTGATGAAGGGTTCGAGCCGCGCCGCGGACAGCGGGGCGTCCACCAGCGCCCGCTGCAGGCGCTCGCGCAGCACCTCGGCGGGCGGCAGGCTGGCCAGGCGCTGTTGCTGCAGCTGCGCGCTGGGCAGGAACCGGGCGGGCGAGTCGTAGCCGCCGATGACGCCCTGCTCCACCAGCGCGTCCAGCCGCTGCCCGGCCTTCTCGGCCGCCTGCAGGGCCGCTTCCTGGCTGTCGGCGCTGACCGTCACCAGGTAGCGCGCGTCGGGCGCCGCGAGGTCGGCGCGCATGCGCGCGTCGGCGTTCGCCTCGTCCGCGGTGACCGAGGACAGCGCCGACAGGTTGGCGCTCCAGAGGGCGTCGCGCTGGAGCCAGAGGTAGGCCGCCACGGCCACCGCCAGCCCCACCATCGCCCAGCGCAGGCGGTGTGCCTGGCCCAGCAGCGACATCCAGCGCCGCACCCAGACCTCGTGCGCCGGCACGCGCAGGCCGGGCCCGGTCAGCGAGGGCAGCACGAAGCGCGTGACCAGCGCCGCCGTGACGACGCCCGAGAGCGCGTACAGACCCAGCTGGGCCAGCCCCGGGAAGCCGGAAAACAGCAGCGCGCCGAAGCCGATGGCGGTCGTCATCACGCCCAGCCGGATGGTCGGCCAGAACACCCGGCGCCACTGGTCCACACCCTGGTGGCCAGCCTGAACGAAGTAGTAGATGGCGTAGTCCACCGCCTCGCCGATCAGCGCCGAGCCGAAGCCCACCGTGACCCCGAACACCGTGCCGTGCACCAGGCTGACCATGGCGATGCCGGCCAGCGTGCCGCTGAGCACCGGGATCAGGCCCAGGGCCAACAGCTTGAACGAGCGGTAGACCCAGAACAGCACCAGCCAGATCGCGATCGAACTCATCAGCGAGAGGCGCTTGGCCTCGCTCTTGATGGTCTCGCGCGCCTGCACCGCGAACTGGCCTGGGCCGGACAGCGCCATGGTCAGTGCGGTGTGACCGGTCGACGCGCGCGCCTGCTCGAAGGCGGCATGCACCTTGTCGATGGCCAGCGCCTGGCCATCGGTGTCCGAACCGAGCACCCGCGTCTGCAGCAGCAGCATGGCGCGCGCGCCGTCGCGCGAGGCCCAGACGCCCGCGCGCATCTGGGGCTGGGCGCCGGGGTTGAGCTGGCCCAGGATGGACAGCACCTCGCCGGTCGGGTCGCGCGCCAGGTAGGGCTTGAGCAGCATGCCTGCGGGCGAGGAAAGCAGGTCGATGGTGTCGCCCACCGCGGCCCGCAGGCCGTCTTCGGAGAAGCGCTCGGGCGCCACCGAGGGACTCAGCGCGTAACGGTGCGCCAGCAGGCGGTCCCGTTCGCCCTCCAGCCCACCGGCCTCGCCGTTCTGGACCGAGAGGAAGTCCGGGTCGGCCGCCAGCGCCTGGCGCAGCGCCCGCGACACCGCCGCCCGCTGCTTGTCGTCGCCGCCCTCGACCGACACCATCAGCAGGCGCGAAACCGACCCGTCCTGCAACTGCTCCACCAGGGCGCGCTGCTCGGCGCTGGGGTTGGAGGGCAGGAAGAACGACATGTCGGCCGTGAACCGGCTGTTCCACACCACGGCCAGGCCTGCCAGCATGAACGCCAGCCAGACCAGAAAAACCCGGATCGCCGCGGACTTCACGGCGCCTCGATCGGGTCGATGCTGATTTCCGAGCGGTCGCCGTCGGCCTGCAGGTACTCGATGTGCCGCACCTGGTTCCTGCTGCCGCTGACCGTGATGCGCTTGAGCAGCGCCAGGATGGTCTCGTCCCTGGGCACCAGGGTCAGCACCCAGCGCTGGCTCTCACCCTCCAGCGCGAGCGCGTAGTCCTGCTCCAGCGCCTTGCGGTTGCCCGACAGCGTGCTGCGAATGCTCTCGACGAAGGCCTGGGCCTCCGGGCGGTTGGCCAGGTGGATGGTGAACTTGCGCTTGTCGCGCTCCAGGCTGAGCGTGTCCTTGTCCAGCACCATGGTCTCGGGTTTGGGCAGCAGGGTGCGTTTTTCCAGCCGGTCCGGCGGGCTGAACACCATCTCGCCGCTGGCACGCACCGGCTTGTCCAGCAGCGCCACGTGGCGCGTCTCGACGAAACGCGCGCGCCCGCCCTTCTGCGTGGCCAGATCGGTCATCAGCTGGTCGATGTCGAAAGCGGCCTGGGCACTGGTCCATAGACCCAGGCCCAGCAGGGCCAGCACAAAACGTCGCATCATTTTTTCTGCCAGAAATCGAAGAAGTTGAACCAGTTGTAGGGGGCCTTGTGGCACAGATCGGCCAGGCTGTCGGCGTAGCGCTGCACGGCCTCGCGGATCGCGGCGTCGCGGCCGCTGCGTTCGACCTTGGAAAAGTCGGCCAGTTCGACGAAGTGCAGCTCGTAGCGGTTGCCGCCCAGATAGAGGCCGGCCATCAGGAACACCGGCCGGCGGAGCATCGCCGCCATGCGCCAGGGCCCCAGCGGGAAGGCAGCGGGGGAACCCAGGAACTCGACCTCGTGCGTGGCGTCATCGCCCAGCGAACGGTCGGCCAGCATGCCCACCAGATACCCCTGATCGAGCTTGTCGCGCGCCTCCAGCATCGACTCCATCTGCCCCAGGGAAATGATATCTTGCATCGCCTTGGGGTTGATCGCGGCCAGCGTGGCGTTGATTTTTCGGGCGTTCTGCTCGTACATCATCATCGCGACCTTGAGCCCCTCCTTGCCCCGCCCCATGGCGCGCAGCACCTCGAAACTGCCCAGGTGGGCGCCGACCAGCAGCGCCCCGGGCTGGCTGCGCACCGACTCGATCAGCGCCTCGCCACCGTGGACCTGGATGTCGAACACATCGAAGCGGTCGTTGAGCAGGTAGATGCGGTCGTGGATGGTGCTGGCGAAGCTGAACACGTGCCGGAAGCCGTCGCGCCAGAGCGCCCAGCGGCCCAGCACCCGGCGCAGGTAGGCCCGGCTGGCACGGCGGGCGGCGGGCGCGAAAAGCACGAAGTACGCCGCCACGCCATGCAGCACGACGCGGCCGATGCCCCGACCGAAGGTCAGCGAGATCCAGACCATCAGGCGCAAGATCGCCAGGTTGCTGCGCTCCTGGCGCCGCATCCACTCGGGCTGGGCGCTGTCCGTGGGGTCGGGGAGGCTCATGGTGCAGGTGGCAACAAACCGCCGGACGCCACCTCGCGGTCGCCACAGTGCACCGAAAAGGCAAGACCGCCCCGCGCACCCTCGCGCAGCGCAAAAACCAGCTCATCGTCCGGGCCGCAGGGGCTGAGGAACTTCACCTGCGTGACCTGCCAGCCCGACAGCGGACCGCCCCGCAGCTGCTGGGCCATCTGCGCCACACGGTCGAGCAGCACAACCCCCGGCACGATGGGATGGCCGGGGAAATGCCCCGCGAACGCCGGGTGGTCGGCAGGCACCCGCCAGGTCTGCTCAATCGGGGTCATGGTGCCCCCCCGACCCCACATGCCGGCGGTACAGCTCCTGCAGCGTCGAGCGCATGAGCTTGCCGGTGCTGTTGCGCGGCAGGGCGTCGACGAACACCAGGGGTCGCGGCAGGAACACGCGGTCAATGCGCTGGCGCAGCGCCGACTGCAAGGTCCGCGACGACACACCAGGCGCGACGACAAAGGCGGTGAGCCGGGTGATGCCATCGGCGGACTGGTCCGCCTCGTCGGGCAGGAAGAAGGCCCCCTCCTGCACCCCCTCGATGGCGCACAGCTGGTGGTTGAGGTAGGCCAGCGAGCTGCGCTTGCCCGCGATGTTGACCAGATCGGCGTGGCGTCCATGCAGCAGGAAGCGCCCTCCGTCCTGCAACTCGATGATGTCCGACAGCGGCACGACGCCTTCCACATGGCCCTCGCAGGCGCTGGTGGTGTCGGCGTCCTGCACCAGGCGCACGCCGGGCAGCAACTGCCAGACGGCGCCGTCGGTGGTGCGGCGGGTGGCCAGCTGGCCCGATTCGGTCGATCCGTAGATCTCGTGCACGGGCGCGCCGCTGTGCGCTTCGACCCGGGCCGCCAGTTCGGTGCCCAGGGGCGCGGTCGCCGACAGGCAGATGTCCAGGGCCGGCCAGTCCAGATCGGAGGTCAGCAAGGTACCCAGGTGGTATGGCGTGGTCACCAGCATGCGCGGCTGCGGTACGGCGGCCAGCGCGTCGACCACGTCCTGCGGAAAGAACGGCTTGCCGCTCCAGAAGCTGCACCCACCGTGCAGCGCCAGCAGGAAGGTCGACTCAAAGCCATAGCTGTGCTGCACCGGCACCGTGCCGACCAGCACGTGCGGCGTGCGGTCCAGCCCGAGCGCCACCGCTTCGGCGCGGCCGTTCTGCACCAGACGGCCCCAGGTCTTGGCGTGCGGCTGCGGCAGGCCGGTGGACCCGGAGGTGAACAGGATCGCGACCACACGGCCCTCGTCGATCTCGGGGACACGGTCCACCGACACCCGGGTCAAGGCAGCGAGATCCGGAAAAGGCAGGCTCGGAAGCCCCGCCACGTCGAACGGCCCGTCGACCACGGCGAAACAGCCGGGATGGTCCTGCGCCAGGCGCTGCAGCGTCTCGGCCGAATGGGATGACGGCTGCAGGCTGACCTTGCCAGTCAGCAGGCAGGCCGCGAACAGCACCGCGAAGTGGTAGCGGTCTTCGCAAAGGTTCAGCACACCGGTGCCGGCGGGCAGCAGCGCCGCCACGGCCTGGGCATCCGCCAGGAACTCGCGCACCCGGACCGGCCCGGAAGGACGCCAGGCCAGGACATCGTCCAGCCCGTGACCGGTGATCGGCTTCACTTGGTGCGCTGGCTCGCGATGTGTTCCGAGAGGGAGCGCAGCGAGGCGAAGATCTTGACGTTGTTCTCGTTGTCCGACTTGAGCTGGAAGCCGTACTGCTTGGAAATAACCAGCGAGATCTCCAGCATGTCGATGGAGTCCAGCCCCAGGCCTTCGCCGTAGAGCGGATCGTCGGGCTGGATGTCTTCGGGCTTCACGTCGAGGTTGAGCGCCTCGACGATCAAGGCGGCGACCTCGGCCATGAGGTCGTTCAGGGGAATCTGTGGGGCTTGGGACATGATCGGTCTCGGTGAATCAGGGGGCGGGTGCGGCGCGGAGCGCCAGCACGGCGTTGCTGCCGCCGAAGGCAAAGGAGTTGGACAGCGCAGCCCTGAGCGGCACGCCTTCGCGCCCTTCGAACACGTGGTCCACCCCTCCACAGGCGGGATCCAGCCGCCCCTGGAGGTGGGCCGTCGGGGGAATCGCTCCTTCGCGCAGCGCCAGCACGGTGGCCAGGGCCTCGATGGCGCCAGCAGCGCCCATCAGGTGGCCGTGCATGGACTTGGTGGCACTGACCGCCAGGCGCGGGGCCCGGTCGCCGAACACCTGGCGCAGGGCCGTGATTTCAACCGGATCGCCCTCGACCGTCGCGGTGCCATGGGCGTTGACATAACCGACCTCTTCCACGCCGAGCCCGCCGTCGGCCAGCGCAGCGCGCAGGGCCCGCGCCTGGCCATCGGCCTCTGGGCGCACCAGGTGGCTGCGGTCGCAGCTGGAGCCGTAACCGACGATCTCGGCGTGGATGCGGGCGCCCCGGGCCACCGCATGGTCCCAGTCCTCCAGCACCATGGCGGTGCCACCCTCGCCCAGCACAAGGCCGGCGCGATCGGCCGAGAAGGGCCTGCAGGCCCTGTAGGCGGTGTCCTCTGTGGCCGGCGCCACCAGGCGCATGGCCTCCCAGGCCTTGGCGACGCCATAGGCCTGCGTGGCGTCGGAACCTCCGGTGATCGCCACGGACGCCTCGCCGTCGCGCACGCGGCGGAAGGCCTCGCCGATCGCCACGGTGGAGGACGCACAGGCGGCCGTGTGACTTGTGCTGACACCGCCCAGACCGAGCTGGATCGACAGATGGGCGTTGACGGCGTTGTTCATGCCCATGACCACCGACAGGGGCGACAGTCGCTCACGCCCGTTCTGCCACAGATCGCGGTAGCCCTTCTCGAAGGCCAGGATCCCGCCGAGGGCGGTGCCCCAGATGCAGGCCCAGTTCTCGCGCTCGGCCGGATCGGCGGCCTGGCGCTCCAGACCGGCATCCCGCCAGGCGTCGAAGGCGGAGGCCACGCCGAGGTGGGCAAACCGTTCCATCATGCCGGCCAGGGGCTTGCCCAGGGCGGCGCCCGCGTCGAAGTCGCTGCAGGTGACAAAGGGCATGTTCAGAGGACGGGGCTTGTCCTCGGTCCGCAGCAGGCGCACGGCCGAACGGCCTGCGAGCAGGTGGGCGAAGAAGGCATCGACGCCGTCTCCGTACGGGCTGACCATGCCAAGGCCCGTGATGGCGACTCGGCGGCGGGTCATGGTCGGCCGGTCTTGGCAGCCTGCAGCGAATCGATCAGGGTCACCATGTCGCCCACCGTCTTGGGGGGCGGCACATTGGAATCGATCGAGATGCCCAGGCGGTCCTCCGCCTCGAACATCAATTCGGCCAGCATCAGCGAGTCCACACCGATGTCCGCCAGGCGCGCCTCATGGACGACCAGTTGCGGATCGGCACCCAGTCGCTCGTGAAGGAATTGACGGATCAGTTCGGTCGATTGCATGACATACATTTCATGGCTGGCCAGTGGCCTGACACCGGCGCCGGACGCGGTACCCAGAAGGGCCGCAGGGCCAGCACGAAACCCGGCGCAGACCGCCGAACGTCTCATTTTTGGAAGCCTTCGATTGTACAGCCCGCACTTCCGGGGACCCGGTCCCCTCGCCCTGACATGATCCCCTCGATGGAGACCCTGCCACCGGCCGCCGAGGGCTGGTGGTCGCGGGTGTGGCAACGCATCTGCTTTCAGACCTGGCTCAAGGCGATCGGCACCAGCGCCTTCATGTTCCTCTTCTTCCGCGCCTACTTCGCGCTGCTGGAGAACCCGCAAGCCAACCCCACGGTCATGCCCGAGATCTGGCTGGACCACTGGGTGCAGTTCACCCCCTCGGCGTTTCCGGTGTACCTCTCGCTCTGGGTCTACGTGTCGCTTGCACCGGCCCTGATCGGCAACCTCCGGGCCCTGATCTGGTTCGGTGTCTGGGTCGCCGCGCTGTGCCTGAGCGGCCTGGCCATCTTCTGGGCCTGGCCCACGCAGACGCCAGTGTTCGACGTCGACTGGACGCTGTACCCGGGTCTGGCCCTGATCAAGGGCGTGGACGCCGCGGGCAACGCCTGCCCGTCGCTGCATGTGGCCTCAGCGGTCTTCAGCGCCTGCTGGCTGCACCGCATCCTGCGCCAGCTCCGGACACCGGTGTGGGTGCTGTGGCTGTCCGCGCTGCATTGCGTGGCCATCGCCTGGTCGACCATGGCCACCCTGCAGCACGTGGCGCTCGACGTGCTGGGTGGTGCCGTGCTGGGGTTGCTGTTCTCGGCAGCGTCCCTGGCCCACATCCGGGACACGACCCCGCGCCCCCTCAGTCCCTGAGGACTTTGAGCACTTCGGAGTGGAACTCGCGGCTGTAGAGGATGGCCACCACGGCCCCGGTGCCCAGCACCATGGCCAGCGGTGAGATGAACCAGGCCAGCGCCGCGAACGAGAAGTAGTAGGCGCGCAGGCCGTCGTTGAAGGTTTCGGCAGCAGCACCGACCATAGCCGCTGCACGGTCGGCGTACTCCAGGGCATCGAACTTGCCAGACTTGAAGTCAGACGGCGGCGGCATGGCTCCGATCACCAGCGCCACGAAGGTGTACTGCCGCATGCACCAGGAAAAACGGAAGAAGGCGTAGACGAAGATGCTCACCAGCACGAGGATCTTGAACTCGAAGACGATCAGCGGCGTCGCCTGCGCGAACGGGATCTCGCTCATCAGCTCGGTCGCCTTGTCGGTGGTGCCCAGCAGTGCGAACAGACCACCGATGACCAGAATGGACGTGGACGAGAAGAACGCAGGCGTGTTGGAGAGGGTCTGCGTGATCAGGCCGTCGAGCATGCGCGGGTCGCGCATCGCCGCCTGCTTCATCCAGTAGCCCCGGTAGCGGTTGGTGGTGATCAGCAGCGAGGACCGGCGCTGCCCGAGCACCTTGGCGAACCAGGCGTACCCCACCCACAAGGAAAAAAAGCAGACCAGCGCCAGCCAGTCTGCCCAGGGGAGGATCGAGAAGATTTTCATGGCGGGGATGGTAAGGCCCATCCCGGCCACGGACACAGGTGCAGACCCGTGGTCAGCCTTTGAATTTCGCGGCCACAGACGCCACCCGCTCACCAAACAGGCGGGCCGTCTCCAGATCGCCCGGCAGCATGTCGGCGGCGCCGGCATCGGACGGCGACTGGGCGATGGCGCCGCTGTAGCTCACCAGGTAGTTCACGTCGTTGCGCTGTGCGCCCTTGGTGTTGCTGGGCATCAGGCCCTGGCTGACCCAGATCATCCCGTGCTGCATGGCCAGGGTGAACAGGGTGTTGAGCGTCTGCAGCTTGTCGCCGTTCATGCCGGCGCTGTTGGTGAAGCCTGCGGCCACCTTGTCCTTCCACTTCTGGGCGAACCAGGCCTTGCTGGAAGCGTCGGCGAACTTCTTGAACTGCCAGCTCACCGAGCCCATGTAGGTCGGCGAGCCGAAGATGATCGCGTCGGCAGCGTCCAGTGTTTCCCAGCCGCCCTCGGGCAGGTTGCCTTCGGCGTCGATCGCCAGCAGCTCCGCGTCAGCGCCCTGGGCCACCGACTGCGCCATGCGCTGGGTGTGACCGTAACCCGAGTGATAGACCACGACAACTTTTGCCATTTGTGACTCCTGAGTGAATGCGCCGGGGCGCGGGATGGTGAAAACAGACGGAGGGCCAGCCCCTGCTCACTGTGACAGATCGAACACCAGCACCTCGGCGTCGTCGCCATGTTCGAGCACGATGCGCTCCTCCTGGGCCAGCAGCGCGGCGTCACCACCCTGCAGGCGCTGGCCATTGACATCGAGCGCGCCACGGACGAGGTGCACATAGGCCTTGCGCGACGGGTCGATGGCCAGCTCGGCGCGCTGCTCGCCGTCGAACAGCCCGGCGTGCAGCGAGGCGTCGGCGTGGATGGTGACCGAACCCTGCGCGCCATCGGGCGACGCCACCAGGCGCAGCCGGCCGCTCTTCTCCGCTTCATCGAAGGCCTTCTGTTCGTAGCCCGGCTCGATGCCGCGCAGGGAGGGCTCGATCCAGATCTGCAGGAAGTGCGTCTCGCTGTTCGGCGCATGGTTGAACTCGCTGTGCATCACGCCGGTGCCGGCGCTCATGCGCTGCACCTCGCCCGGCGGGATGCCCTTGACGTTGCCCATGCTGTCCTTGTGGGCCAGGTTGCCCTGCAGCACGTAGCTGATGATTTCCATGTCGCGGTGACCGTGGGTGCCGAAACCCATGCCCGGTGCGATGCGGTCTTCGTTGATCACGCGCAGGTTGCCCCAGCCCATCCAGGCCGGGTCGTGGTAGCCCGCGAAAGAAAAGGAGTGGTGGCTCTTGAGCCAGCCGTGGTCGGCATAACCACGGTCCTGGGAGCGGCGGATCTTCATCATGTGGGTCTCCTGCTGGCGCCGGCAAAGGGCCGGCGTGGAAGTCATTGTGGGCGCCGTACCCGCCCTGCGGGCCGCAGGAAATTGATGGCACCATTCAATCCAGTTGAATGAAAATGCCGGCATAGCCCCTTTCCTGATGGTGACTTCATGGCCTCCACCACCCCCCGTTCTGCCCTGTCTCCGGAAAACCTGGGCCTGCTTGAGGCGGTCGCGCGGCTGGGCAGCATGGCCGCGGCGGCCCGAGAGCTGGGCATGGTGCCCAGCGCCCTGACCTATCGGGTGCGGCAGATCGAGGACGCGCTGGACGTGCTGCTGTTCGACCGCAGTGCGCGCCGCGCCCAGCTGACCCCCGCCGGGGCCGAGCTGCTGCGGTCGGGCCAGTACCTGCTGGACGAGCTCGATGCGGTGGCCCAGCGCGTCAAGCGGGTCGCCACCGGGTGGGAACCGCAACTCACCATCGCCGCCGACGCCATCATTTCCCACGCCACGCAGTTCGAACTGTGCGAGGCCTTCTACGCCACCGGTGCGCCCACGCGGCTGAAGCTGCGCGCGGAAACGCTCTCGGGCACCATGGAGGCACTGCAAAGCGGCCAAGCCGATCTGGCGCTGGGGGTGTTCGCCGACATCTCGCTGCCCGAGATCCAGACCGCGCCGCTGGGGCCACTGCGGTTCGTCTACGCCGTGGCGCCGCACCACCCACTGGCCGCCGTGGAGCACCCGCTGTGCGACGACGACCTGCGCCACCACCGCGCGGTGGCCGTGGCCGACAGCACCGTGCGCGGCGCTGGCCAGACCCACAACCTGCTGCCCGGCCAGGAGGTGCTCACGGTGCCGACCATGCGGCACAAGCTGGAGGCGCAACTGCGCGGCATGGGCGGCGGCTTCCTGCCCCAGCCGCTGGCACAGCCCTACATCACCGCCGGGCTGCTGGTGGTCAAGACCATGGCGCAACGGCCCAACCACACGATCCGCCTGGCCTACGCCTGGCGCCGCCCGCGCTCCGCAGCCGACACCGGCCAGGCCCTGCGCTGGTGGCTTGACCAGTTGCAGCACCCGACGACCCGCACCGCCCTGCTGGAAAACCACCACGTGGGTTGAGGCGCCGCAAGCCTGCAACCGCATCCGCACTGCTACAGTGCTCTCATCCCAACCCAATGCGCCACACCATGAACAACAAGAAGGCTCCCAGCAAACGCAAGACCTCCACCCAGGCCTCCAAGGTGACCGAGCCGCTGCACTTTGCAGTGATCGGCGCGGGCATGGCCGGCGTGGCATGTGCGCGAACGCTGCTGCAGGCTGGCCACCGCGTCTCGGTGTTCGAAAAGAGCCGCGGCTTCGGCGGCCGCATGTCGACCCGTCGCACCGAGTTCGGCGGCTTCGACCACGGCGCCCAGTACTTCACGGTGCGGGACAGCCGCTTTGCCCGCGCGCTGCTGACCGCGCAGGCCCAGGTGCGCCCCTGGAGCGTGAGCACGGTGCGCGTGCTCGACGCCTTTGGCCATGTGCTGGCCAGCGCGCCGCCGCCCACCGAACCCCACTTTGTCGCCGTGCCGGGCATGAGCGGCCTGGTGCACCACTGGGCCCAGCCCCTGGCCCAGCCCGAGCTGCACGGTCACCTGCCAGCCCGCACCTTCACCGGCACCCGCGTGCACCACATCGAGCGCGATGCGCTGCGCCCTGAACAATGGCAGCTGCGGGCCGAAGACGCCGATGGTGGCCAGATGGTGATCGGTGGTTTCGACCGCGTGCTGCTGGCCGTGCCGCACATGCAGGCGCACGACCTGCTGCAGTCCTCCGGCCTGGCCCCTGACCTGCGCCGTGCGCTCACCGAGGTGCAGGTGGCGCCCTGCTGGACGCTGATGGTGGCCTATCCCAACGCGATGCAGCCTGGCCTGGCCCACCTGGGTCCGCAGTGGAACGCCGCGCGCAGCACCCACCACCGTATCAGCTGGCTCGCCCGAGAGAACAGCAAACCCGGGCGCGAGCGCATCGAGCGCTGGACCGTCCAGGCCAGCCCGGCCTGGTCCTACAAGCACCTGGAAGACGATGCCGAACGCGTCAAGGCCAAGCTGCTCAAGGGCTTTGCCGAGATCACGGGCATCCGCGCCACACCGCCCCACGCCGTCGTTCACCGCTGGCGCTACGCGCAGACCCAGACCCCGCTGGGCCGGTCGCACCTGTTCGATCCGGCGCTGGGCATCGGCCTGTGCGGCGACTGGTGTCTGGGCCACCGGGTCGAAGACGCCTTCGTGTCCGGGCTGGAACTTGCGCTCGCGGTGATCTGACATCTCCCGTGGCAGCCGGCTACCGCGGACGTTTCGCCCCGTCTCCCACCGGCCCGCTGCACGCGGGTTCCCTGGTCGCGGCGCTGGCCAGCTGGCTGGATGCGCGGGCGCACGGCGGGGTGTGGCTGGTGCGCATCGAAGACGTGGACACGCCGCGCTGCGTGCCCGGAGCCGACCAGATCATCCTTGAGCAGCTGGCCACCTGCGGCCTGGTGTCCGACGAACCTGTGTGCTGGCAATCCACGCGCGGCGCCCACTACCAGGCGGCGCTGGACCGGTTGATCGCGCAGGCCGATGCCTACCCCTGCGCCTGCTCGCGCAAGGACATCGAAACCGCCCTGCAAGCCGCCGGGCGGCACCGCGAACGCCACCATACAGCGGTCTACCCCGGCACCTGCCGGCCCGAGCGCGGCGGTCTGCAGGGCAAGGCGGCTCGCGCCTGGCGGCTGCAGGTCGACCTCGGTGAGATGCACTGGCAGGACCGGCGCCTGGGCCCCCAGCAGCAGGATGTGGCCGCCGAGGTGGGCGACTTCGTGCTGCGCCGCGCCGATGGCCTCTGGGCCTACCAGCTGGCGGTCGTGGTCGACGATGCCGCACAGGGCATCACCCAAGTGGTGCGCGGCGAAGACCTGACCGACAACACGCCGCGCCAGATCCTCCTGCAGAGAGCCCTTGGCCTGCCCACACCGTCGTACCTGCACACCCCACTGGTGCGGGACGCGCACGGAGAGAAGCTGAGCAAACAGAACGGGGCGCAGGCGCTGGATCTGGGCGATCCGCTCGCGGCGCTTCAGGCGGCGGCCGCGGTGCTGGGCCTGCCAGCTGCGGCCGGCGCGCTGCACGAGGCGCTGGCCCGCTGGACCCGCGCCTGGCCCTGGCGCAGCCCAGCTGGCGGCTGACGCGGGATCAGGTCCGGACCTTGCCGTCCCCGGTCAGCATCGAGAGCTCGACAAACGACGATGCCACGTGGTCTTTCGGACTGAGGGAAACCGCATAGCCCTCGAACGAGGTGTCGCCAATCGCCTCCAGTCCGCTGATCAGGCCGTCGCGACCCGGACGGCCGCCCGCGCGCCGCAGGCCCTCGGTCACCAGACGCGCCGCCAGGAAGCCCTCCAGGCTGGAGAAGTTGGCCTGCACCTTGTTGCCGCCCTCGGCGATGGCGTCACGGAACTCGCGGGTGATGGGCTTGGCGGTACTGAACGGATTGGGCACCACCTGCGACACCACAACCCCGGCCCCATCCTTGCCCAGCTCGTCGGCCAGCGCCTGCGTGCCCACGAAAGACACGTTGTAGAAGCTGCCACCGAAGCCAGCCTTGCGCGCGGCGCGGATGTACGCGGCGCAGGACTTGTAGGCACTGATCTGCACCACGGCCTGCGGATTGGCGGCGTTGATGGTGGCCACCGCCGCCGCCACGTCCACGCTGTTGCGCTCGACCGTTCCGGTAGCCACTGGCTTGAGCCCGCGGCTGGCCAGCGCCAGCAAGGTGCCGTCCAGACCCGCCTTGCCGTAGGCATCGTTCTGGTGGAACACCGCGACCCGGGTCAGCCCGAGGTTGACCAGGTTCTTGACGATCAGCTCGGTCTCGTCGTTGTACGAGGCGCGCAGGTGAAAGGCCATGCGGTTGAGCGGCTGACGCAGCGACATCGCGCCGGTGAACGGGGCGATGAACGGCATCTCGGCCTTGGTCGCCAGCGGCAGCGCCGCCACACTGGTGGGCGTGCCGATGTAGCCGAACAGCGCGAACACCTCCTTGTCCAGCAGCTTCCGGGTGTTCTCGGCGCAGCGGTCCGGCTCGTAACCGTCGTCCATCTGCTCGATCTCGATCCGGGCCCGGCCTGAGCCCTGGGCGTTGTACTGGTCAAAAAACAGCTTGGCGCCCGCGTGGAACTGGATGCCCAGCTGGGCGGCTGCGCCGGTGAAGGCGGCCGACTGGCCCAGCACGATGCGGTTGGACGACTGGGCCCGCAGCGCGGGCACCGCGAGGGTGGCGGCGCCGGCGATGCCGCCGGCAAAAGCGCGGCGGGTCAGGCCGCGGCGGATGGAAGGAATGTGGTGTGTCATGAAATCCCAACGAAGATGCCGCAAATGCTACCCATGGCCCACATCTTGTGAAGCAACTTTCGCACGCTTGATGGGACCGCCTATCGAATGCGGTGGTAGGGCACATGCTTTTTCAGTACAGCCCCGCACCTACAATCACTGGCCCCGGGCGATCCAAGGCCTGCGGCAGCCTCACATGTCCGACGATTCCACTCCCCACTCCCCTGATGACGCCCAGCCGGGCATCCCGTCCAAGCCCTTCATGCGCGTGGTCAAGAGCTACGTGCTGCGCACGGGCCGCGTGGGCCCGGGCCAGCAGCGCGCCTATGAGCAGTTCGGTCCGCGTTTCCTGCTGAACTACGACGCATCCACCCCGCTGGACCCGGTGGCAGCCTTTGGCCGGCCTGCGCCGCTGATCATGGAAATCGGTTTCGGCATGGGCGGCGCCACGGCGCAGATCGCCCAGGTGCGGCCGCAGGACAACTTCCTGTGCTGCGAGGTGCACGAGCCCGGCGTTGGCGCCCTGCTCAAGCTCTGCGGAGAACAGGGCATCGAGAACATCCGCATCTTCCGCCATGACGCGGTCGAGGTGCTGGACCACATGCTGCCCGAGCAGAGCCTGGACGGCGTGCACATCTTCTTCCCCGACCCCTGGCACAAGAGCCGCCACCACAAGCGCCGCCTGATCCAGGGGCCGTTCGTAAACCGCCTGGCGCGCCACCTCAGACCCGGCGGCTACCTGCACTTGGCCACCGACTGGCAGCCCTACGCCGAGCAGATGCTGGCCGTGCTGAGCGCCGAACCGCTGCTGCAGAACACCGCGGTGGCGGGCAGTGACGGCTACGTGCCCAAGCCCGACTACCGCCCGCTGACCAAGTTCGAGAACCGCGGCCTCAAACTCGGCCACGGCGTCTGGGACCTGGTGTTCCGGCGGGCCTGACCTTCCCAGCCTCAGCCCCACCGATCCCGGCCAAAGCCTCGGCCGCCAGGTCCAGAAACGCCTGCGCCACCCCACCGGGTGCGCGCCCGTCCCCCACCAGCAACTGCACCCGCCGCTGCTCGAACGCTGGCGCCGCCACCGGCAAGGCCACGAGCGAGCCGCGTTCGAGCGCGTGCATGACGCTCATGCGGCTGCCCAGCATCACCAGAGAGCCCTGCTCCACCAGCGATATCAGCGACGGCAGGTTGCCGGTGCAGGCCACCTCGTAGCGCGTGCCTGCAAGAGCGCAGGCGCCGTCGAGCACCTGGCGCACGGTGCTGCTGCCTTCGGGCAGCGCCAGCGGCTGCGCCACCAGGTCGGCCACCGACAGCGTCGAACGACGGGCCAGCGGGTGGCCTGCGGCGCACACTGCCACGATGGGCGACGGTGCGCTCGCCACCACGCGCAGCCCTTCGACCGGCCGGGTCGCGAAACGCAACCCCACCGCCACTTCGCCGCGCTGCAGCCACTGGTCCACCTGCTGCGCATCGCCCACGCGCAGGAACTGCCGCGCCCCCGGCCACTGGTTGCGAAAGCGCCCCATGAGCTGCGGCATGAAGGCGGTGGTGAAACCCTCGGTGCAGGCCAGGTGCAGGCGCTGCGCCGCCGCCGGCCCCAGGCCCTGCACCTGGCGCTGCACCTCTTCCGATTCGCGCTGCACCGCCGTCAGCCAGGCCAGCAGGCGCTCGCCCGCCTCGGTCAGCGCCATGCCGCGCGCCTGCCGCTGGAACAGCGCACAGCCCATGGCCGCCTCCATCAGCGCCACCTGCCGGCTCACGGCCGAGGGCGCCACGTGCAGTGCCAGGCTGGCGTCGGTGATGGACCGCGCCTCGGCCACTGCCAGGAAGTGGCGGGCCATGGTGGAGAGAAAAGGACTGTTCATGAAGGTGCCGACGCGCTGCGTTGCCTTTGGGTGAAAGCTGCGATCTGAATTCTGTCATTGTGAAAGCAAAGGCTCGTCAATACACTTTTTTGCATGACAACCACCACCCTTGATTCGCTTCACCGCTCGCTGGACCAGCACCTGGATTCGGGCCGCTTCCTGGCCGAACTCAGCCGCCGCGTGGCCCTGGCCACCGAGAGCGACGCCGGCGGCACCCCGCCGCTGGCGCTGGGCGAGTACCTGGAGGCCGAGATCGCGGCCAGCCTGCGGCCGGCCGGTTTCGAGTGCACCACCTTCACCAACCCCGACCCGCGCGGCGGCCCGCTGCTGGTGGCGCGGCGCGTCGAAGACCCGGCCCTGCCCACGGTGCTCACCTACGGCCACGGCGACGTGGTCAGCGGGCAGGAAGGTCGCTGGTCCGCCGGTCGTTCGCCCTGGCGGCTGAGCGATGAGAACGGCCGCTGGTACGGCCGTGGCACCGCCGACAACAAGGGCCAGCACACGGTCAACCTCTCCGCCCTGCTGCACACGCTGCGCGCGCGCGGCGGGCGGCTGGGCTACAACGTGACGGTGCTGATGGAGACCGGCGAAGAAGCCGGCTCGCCCGGCCTGGCCGCGTTCTGCGAGCAGCAACGGGAACTGCTTCAGGCCGACCTGTTCCTGGCCTGCGACGGCCCGCGCGTCGCGGCCGACCGGCCCACCCTGTTCCTCGGCTCGCGCGGCGCGGTCAACTTCACGCTCAGCCTGCAGGCGCGCGAGCGCGGCGCCCACTCGGGCAACTGGGGCGGCGTGCTGTCCAACCCGGCCACGGTGCTGGCCCACGCCTGGGCCAGCCTGGTCGACGCGCAGGGCCGCATCCGCGTGCCCGAGCTGCGCCCACACGGCGTGTCGGCCGACATCCGCGAAGCGCTGGACGGTGTGCCGGTCGGCGGCGCGCCCGACGACCCGGTGCCCACGCCCGGCTGGGGCGAGCCGGGCCTGAGCGCCATCGAGCGCCTGGTGGCCTGGAACACGCTGGAGATCCTGGCCTTCGGCGCTGGTGCGCCGCAGCGCCCGGTCAACGCCATCCCGGCCGCGGCCACGCTGGCCGGCCAGCTGCGCTTCGTGGTCGGCACCCCTTGGGAAGACCTGGCCGCCATCCTGCGCCGTCACCTGGACGCCGCCGGCTTTGCCGAGGTCGAGGTCCGCATCGACGCGTCTGCCCCCGCCACGCGGCTGCCGCTGGACAACCCCTGGGTGGGCTGGGCGCGCCAGACGCTCTCGCGCAGCGCCGGCCAGCCGGTGGCCGTGCTGCCCAACCTGGCCGGCACCCTGCCCAACCACCTGTTCGCCCACACCCTGGGCCTGCCCACGCTCTGGGTGCCGCACTCGCACCCCGCCTGCGCCCAGCACGCGCCCGACGAGCACATGCTCGCCAGCGTCGCGCGCGAAGGCCTGCACCTGATGGGCGACTTGTACTGGGCCCTGGGCGAACCCGACGTGCCCTGGTTCGCGCGCCCCTGATCCGCTTTCTTCTTCAAAACCACCCCACGGAGCCCGCCATGTCGCACCCCACCCGCCGCACTGCCCTGCTGGCCGCCGCCACTGCCGCCAGCGGCCTCGCTTTCCCTTTGGCGTTCGCGCAGGTCTGGCCTTCGCGGCCCATCAAGCTCATCGTGCCCTTCCCGGCTGGCGGCGGCACCGACATCGTCGCCCGCCTGCTGGCCGAGCGGCTGGGCCAGGCCCTGGGCCAGAGCGTGGTGGTGGACAACCGGCCTGGCGCGGGCACCGCCATCGGCGCCGCGGCCGTGGCTGGCGCGGCGGCCGACGGCCACACCCTGCTGTTCTCGGGCTCGACCACGTTCACCGTCAACCCGGCCGTGCGCCGCAACCTCGGCTACGACCCGTTCAAGCAGCTGCAGCTGCTGGGCCTGGTAGCGCGCGCGCCACTGGTGGTGGTGACGGCCGCGAACGGCCCCTACGCCGACCTGCCCCAGCTGCTGGCGGCCGCGAAGGACAAGCCTGGTGAGTTGAACTACGCCACCTTCGGCGCCGGCACCGGCCCGCACCTGGTCGGCGAGATGCTCGCTTACACGCGCAGCGCTCGGATGACAGCCGTGCCCTACAAGGGCAGCGCCGACGCGCTGGTCGGCATCCTGCGCGGCGACGTGCAGATGGGGGTGGACACCCTGGCCTCGGCCAAGGGCCAGATCGACCAGGGCAAGCTGCGCGCGCTGGCGGTGATCAGCGAGCAGCGCACGCCGCTGATGCCGCAGGTGCCCTCGCTGGGCGAACTGGGCCTGGGCTATGCGCTGTTCGACGCCTGGTATGCGATGGCCGCCCCGGCCGGCCTGGATCCGGCGGTGGCCAGCCGGCTGGAAAAGGTGCTGGCCGCGATCGCGGTCGATGCGGACTTCCGCCAGAAGCTGGCGCAGCAGTCCATGGACGGGGCCTGGCTGGCGCCCGCCGCGCTCAGGGGCCTGATGGACCGGGAGGTGACCCGCTACCGCGCGGCGGTCGCGCGCTCGGGCATTCCCCAGAGCTGAGCGGCGCTCAGTCCTCGGCGGCTTCCTCTTCGTCGTCCAGCACGGCGTCGGCCCCGGCGCCGATGATCTTTCCGCCGATGCGGGCCGTGCCCACAGCGGCATCGACCGCGAGGCCGGCCACGCCGACCACCGCCGAAGCCGCGACATCGGCCACCGCGATCACCGCACAGCCACCCATCAGGGGCACCGACAGCAGCAGCGCGCCCAGCAGGCGCCAGCGGCGGGCGGAGAGTTCAGAACGCAAGGGCGGCACAGCAATCATCGCGGCGGAGTCTGGATGGGAAGGCGCAGAGAATACCCGCTTATCCCGCCCACCGCCCCCATGGCCC